>JBPXJU010000021.1:0-108654 GCA_051715445.1 Bacteroidota bacterium
CTTCATACGTAGAAAATCCTTATATGAAAATCATTAACTATTTCTTATCTGCATTATTACTACTTTGTTTTTCGCGTTGTGCCGAAAACGATAAACCTCAATTCTGCCAGGTTACTTCGATAGATGATGTCGAATGGTTAAAGGCGGAGATGGTCTCTAATAACTATTACGAAGGAAAGTCAGACGGGGATGTTTTGATATATCATGCATATTATCAAAGTAATGAGGTTATCTATATCAGTATCTGTTGCCCGGATTGTCTTACCCTGCCACCCGAGATAAGAAGCTGTAACGGAGAATCACTAGGTTTTTTAGGAGTTGATATTGACGACAGTTTACTCACGAATAAGAAAGTAATATGGCGTACCCGGAGAGGAGTATGCGTATAATTTTAAGGTCCCTTCGCCTCGTTGGTGTTCTTCACCAACGAGCTATTTCTCCGCAACGTCTCCCGCCTTGGGGACTCTGCGAAGCAGGGGAGTCGTTTATCAGAAATACAGAATTGATTGATCAGTTTTAATAGATAAGAAGGTGCAGGGTCGCAGCACAGACCCGGCTGAGAAAAGTGGATACAAGAAAAATAAAGATTCGGGCTTCGCCTTTCTTACTTCCTTTCAAAATAACGGCTCGTTCTAAGTCTTGTTTATTACCCTCTTTTGTTTGATGATACCTATTATTTTATAGCTGCCAATAAAAAATAAAGGAAGACCCATACCAATTAATATTATCCGCACTAACCAAGTTGATTGAATCATATTCTCTGGAGAGGGTTCATCAACAAAATAAGCCATGACAAAACAGATCAGGCCACCTAAAACAAAAATTGCCCACCATAGTCGCCAATCACTGTTCCAACGATTAAACCGCGTGCTTGCCTGGGTACTCAATTGAAGGTACCCGACAAACATGAAGATAACTGGCAGAATCAGAACCACGAAAAATCCCCACACGGGTTGAGCAATTACCACTTGCGGGGGATTGCCTTCCTGATATAACACCTTAATGGTAGCCCCTTCGTAAATATAATAAGGAAGAATATACTCATCAGATTCTATAGATTGCTCAACGGAGTAGTTCAAACGAGTCGACTTTAGATTTCCATTTTTTTCCATGAGGGATAGAAATAAAATCTTCTCACTTTCTGTAGTAGTGCTCTGGATACTATCAATAGTAGCAGTGGCAGAGGGCCAGGTCATTTGTAAGTATACTTCATCAACTCCAGTATAAAGTAATCCGGCAAACAAAAAAATTCCTCCTAACAAAAAAATAATTCCGAAGATTTTAGAAAAAATCCGATCAGCAGCGCGATTTGCTTTTTTTTGAAAAGAATCTGACTTCATGCTCCTTGGGTTAGATAGGTCCTACTTCGTCAACACCAGATGCTGAATAAAAAATTCCATCATCCGATCTCGGTTCATCGCCACATGGCCAGCATCGGGTGCGAGTTGTACTTCAAAGCTTTTACCGGCTTTTTGTAAGGCATCGATCAATTGTAGCGAGTTGGAAGGGTGGACATTGTTATCGGCTGTTCCAAAGAAAATCATCAGCTCACCTTTCAGATTCTTCGCCATAGGCATTAAGCTGGAAGCATCGTACCCTTTCTTATTATTTTCTAAGGTATTCATAAACCGCTCGGTATAAATATTATCGTAATTGCGCCAGTCGGTAACAGCCGAGTTGGCTACCGCTGCATGAAAAACATCCGGGTAGCGGAGTAACAACGTTGCGGCAGTAGTGCCTCCATACGAGGTTCCATAAACGCCTACCTTATTTTTATCTACGTACGGGCGATTGTACAATGCCTTCACACCCGCAGCAAAATCATCCATTTCTACAAAGCCAAGATTGCCATAAAGCTGATCCAGTAATTTTTTGCCTTTACCCGCTGCATTGCGACCGTCAATATTCAATACCAGAAACCCATACTCCGTCAAGGCATCCGGATAAGTGAAATTCTCCCGGAAAGCATTGGTTGCCGGGCCGCCATAGTTACTCAGGATTACCGGATATTTTTTGGCCGGATCGAAGTTGGAAGGAAAATGAATTACACCATGCAAGGGGGTAACGCCATCTGCGGAAGTGAACGTATACACTTCGACTTTCTTCAAACCCAGTTCTACAAACTTGCTCATGTCGCTCTTAGCTAATTCAGCAACCACTTTTCCTTTGGCATCAACCAAAGAAGTAAAAGGCGCGGTGTTGTAAGTCTCGGCTACATCCACAAAAAATTTATTATCAGGCGAAAGCGTAACCGCATGATTGAAAGCCGGATTGGTTAAGCGCACGTCTTTGGTTCCATCCAGCTTTACGCGATGCAATTGCATTTTCATGTGGTTGTCGCCACTGCGGGCCATATAATATAATTCACCTGCTTTTTCATCCACCTTTACAATGCGCGAAACTTCAAACGGATGCTTGGTGATGGTGCTGATCAGCTTACCGCTGAAATCGTACAGATAATAATTGTTAAAGCCGCTACGCTCGGAAGCCCAGATAAACCGTTTGCCATCTTTAAGCACATAAATTTCAGGCGTGTTTTTGGTAAAGCTGGCTAACCATTCTTCGCGCACCACCGTACGACTTTTACCCGTTACCGGATCGGCAGCCCGATATTCCATAATGTCCTGCTTGCGATTGGTGCTGTGGTACAGTAATTCTTTTCCATCGGGTGTCCAGTTCATGCCATAGATATAGGTACCCAGATCGCCATCGTGGAAGGGTTTTCCATCGCGGAGATCCAACAGCGTAGTTTTTTTGGTTTCCAAATCGTACACCATCAAATCTACCGGCAGGTTACGGGCACCTACTTTAGGATAGGCTTCAATCTCTAACGAGTCTTGCAACTGGAGTTGGTTCAACAACACATAAAACTTCTTTGCATTCTTTTCATCAAACTTATAGAAGGCTACCTTCTTGCTATCGGGCGACCACCACATGGCCGTGTTTTGTCCTAACTCCTCACCATAAACCCACGTTGCAATTCCATATTTAATCTGATTCTGATCATTACCATCCGTTGTAATGGAAATTGCATTAGCACCATTGACTTCGCTCAGGTACATGTTGCGATCTTTCGTATAAGCTTTCCATTTCCCATCGGGCGAGTTGGCAAAGTCATACTGGCGGCCTCGCACCGGGCGGGGTGGCATTCGTCTTTCCGCAGCCGGAGCATCCCCGATTTCCTTTACCGTTTTGGTTTTAACGGTATAACGATATAATTTTTTATCCTGCACATAGTCAAACGTACTACCATCATCACTCCAGGTTACGGAAAGGTTGCCGGGTTTAACAGAGGTACGAATCTGAGGCGCCATTTTCTGATAGCGCTCATAACCGGGCATGGTTTTGAGTTTATCCTGGGCGAAAGCCGCAAGGGGAAGAAATGCCAGAAGGCAGAATCTGATGATATTTTTCATGACTAAAAATTTTAAGGTTCAAATTTAAGCAGAATAGCTCAAAAAAATCTGTGTAAGGTTGTTCTTGGCAAAACAGTTTTTGGGAAAAGAAATCGCCTTCGACAGCCTCAGGCTTACGGTTGAATTAATTTATGAGATGGCTTCTGGTAATCTTATTATCTTTCGCATCTAACCCCAAATCAATGCGTACTAAAGTTTCAGGTTTGCTCATCCTCATTACACTGATTGTGTTGGGTTGCCAGCAACCACCGCCAGATTTAAGAACAAAACAGTTAACACCATCTGAAGCCGCAACGCTTTCTCAAAACATTCAGAAAACTATTGCTCCACAACTTGATTCGGGTCTGGTGCTCACCTTGTGGGGTAACGACTCGCTGGTGGCCGATCCGGTGTCTATCGATATTGATGATCAGGGAAGAATTTATTACACCCGCACTAATCGCCAGAAAGATTCTGAGTTTGACATCCGCGGACATCAGGACTGGGAGATTAGTTCAATCCAATTACAAACCATAGAAGACAAACGGGCATTCTTAAAGAAAGTGCTCGCACCTGAGCTCAGTGCTAAAAATGAATGGCTTGCCGACTTAAATGGCGATGGTTCGCACGACTGGCGCGACCTTACTGTACAAAAAGAGCACATCTACCGCATTGAAGATACCGATGGCGATGGCTTTGCCGATAAATCGCAATTGGTGGTAGAAGATTTTAATGATGAAACTACCGATGCGGCCGGTGGCGTGCTAAAGCATGGCGATGATTTGTTTGTGGCCATCGGGCCAGACCTGTGGCGCATACAGGAAAACAAATGGGGCCTTGCGGAAATGAAAACATCACTCTCGCACGGTTATGGTATTCACATCGGCTTTGGTGGCCATGGTATGTCGGGTATTGAAGTTGGGCCGGATGGTCGCATCTATTGGCAGATTGGTGATATCGGTTTTAATGGTGTGGATGCTGATGGCAAAAAGTATGAACATCCCAACAGCGGTGTAATTGTTCGTTCCGAACCGGATGGCAGTAACTTTGAAGTATTCGCCTACGGCAATCGTAACACTCACGAGTTTGTTTTTGATGAGTACGGAAACCTGATCAGCGAAGATAACGATGGCGATCACCCCGGTGAAAGTGAGCGTTTGGTCTATGTGGTAGATGGTGCCGACATTGGCTGGCGTACCAATTGGCAGTTTGGAAAATACCGCGACCCGGACAACAATACTTATAAAGTGTGGATGGACGAGAAGATGTATATTCCAAGGCACGAAGGCCAGCCTGCTTACATTTTGCCCACAATCAAAAATTTTGTGAATGGTCCAACCGGTATGTTGTATAACCCGGGCACAGCATTGGGCGAGCGTTTTAAGAATAACTTTTTTATTGTAGAGTTTGTAGGCAACCCAACCAAATCGGGCGTTCATGCTTTTAAACTAAAACCGAAAGGTGCCTCATTCGAGTTTGTAGAATCTAAAATGATTTTAAGTGGCTTGCTGGCCACCGGTATTGATTTCGGACCGGACGGAGCTTTGTACATGGGCGACTGGATTGAAGGATGGGGCACAAAAGATTATGGCCGCATCTGGAAATTAGATGTAAGTAATCCTGATAAGGTTGTACGAGCCGAAACCGAAAAGCATATCCGGGCAGATTTTTCAGATTACAAAACAGAAACCCTGGGTGAATTATTAAAACATGCCGATATGCGTGTGCGGCAGAAAGCCCAATTTGAGTTGGCTTCGCGCAAGCAGGTAGATGTGTTCAAAAATTACCTTGCCCAGAAAGAAAACCAATTAGCCCGGGTACATGCGGTTTGGGGAATCAGTCAGATTGCACGCAAAGATTTATCGGTTGCTGAAAATTTGATTCCTTATCTGACTGATGAAGATGCCGAAATCCGGGCGCAGGCTGCGCGGTGGTTAGGCGATGTGCGTTACACTAACGCAGCAACAGAAGTTATTTCCTTATTAAAGGATGAAAACCCTCGTGCAAAATTTTTTGCTGCCGAAGCTCTGGGTCGCATGGCACACGAACCAGCCTTTGATGCGTTGGTGGAAGTATTGCAAACCGATAACGATTCCGATGAGTACATACGCCATGCCGCGGCTCTGGCGCTGGCGCGGATTGGCAAAGCTGATAAACTGATGGCATTGAGTAGTCATCCATCTAAAGCGGTGCGCTTAGGTGCGGTGCTGGCATTACGAAGAATTAAACATCCCGGCATTGCTATTTACCTGAATGATGTAGATGAATTTATTGTGACCGAAACCGCGCGCGCCATTAACGATGATTTATCGATACCAGACGCCTTACCTGCGTTGGCTTCGGTACTAACAACAACCGCATTCATTAACGAACCTTTAATTCGCAGAAGTATTAACGCCAACCTGCGGGTGGGTACAGATGCTACGCTGCAAAACTTATTAAATTATTCGCAACGCGATAATGTTCCAACTGCACTGCGGGCCGAAACCATAGCAGCCTTAAGTACCTGGGCTAAACCTTCGGTGCTGGATCGGGTGGACGGGCGTTATCGCGGTGAAGTAACCCGGGCATTGGAACCGGTACAAAATGTTTCAACTCAGGTGTTAACCAAACTCTTCACTAATCGCGAACCTGAAGTCAGAAAACAAGCCGTAAAAGCAGCCGGCAAACTTAAGTTAGATGGCGTAGCCACAAACCTACTAAATGTGTTGAAACGCGATGCGGATGCCCTTGTGCGTATAGAAACTTTACGTGCTTTGGCAATTCTTAAGCATGATGTAATGAAAGATGCCATTACCACTGCATTGGCCGATAAAGAGAAAAGCGTGCGCGTAGTGGGATTGGATCTGGTTGGCAAACTTGATTTAGATAAAACGGTAATGGTGAAACTACTTACGGAAGTAATTAATACCCGCACGGTTGAAGAGCGACAGGCAGCCATTACCACCTTGGGCACTTTGCCGCTTTCTTTTACAGAACCAGTTTTTAAAAAACTGGTGCAGCAATTGGAAAACAAAAAACTGCAACCCGAATTACAACTTGAATTATCGGAAGCTATTGACAGTACAAAGTCGGAGGTATTGAAGAAACAATTTTATGCAGCTGTAAAAGCACAATCGGCAGATTCGTTGGATGCGCTATATGCGGGTGCCATGTTAGGTGGCGATCCGGCCAAAGGCGGGCGGTTGTTCTGGAGTCATCCAACGGCACAATGTATCCGGTGCCATTCGTATGATGATTATGGTGGCAGTGCCGGGCCTCGCATCAATGGTGTGGCCGGAAGATTAACGCGCAAGCAACTATTGGAATCACTGATTAAACCCAGTGCCCGAATTGCTCCAGGTTATGGTATCGTTACGTTGGAATTAAACTCCGGAAAAAAAGTGATTGGAATACTTCAGGAAGAAACTGCGACTGGCTTTATACTTAAACCGGGCGATAAAGCCGATACGCTGATTGCTAAAACAGATGTAGCCAAACGCATCGATTCACCCAGCAGTATGCCCCCCATGCAATACCTGCTAACCAAACGTGAACTGCGCGATGTGGTTAGCTTTCTGGCCACATTGAAAGAAGAGTAATGACCACTTCGTTTGATGTAATTGTAGTTGGCGTTGGCTCTATGGGGTCTGCCACTTGCTATTACCTTGCTAAAAGTGGTGTTAACGTTTTGGGAATAGAACAATTCAGTATTCCCCATGAACAGGGTTCGCATGCCGGGCAAAGCAGAATAATCCGTAAAGCCTATTTCGAACATCCTGATTACGTGCCCTTATTAGAAAGAGCCTATAATAACTGGAAACAACTGGAGAGCGAAACGGGTACGCAACTTTATTTTCCTACCGGGTTGCTGTATGCCGGTAAGCCGGATGGGGTTTTAATTCGGGGAGTAAAAGAATCAGCAAAGCAATACAACATTCAGGTTGATGCGTTAAGTCCGCAAGAAGGCAGAAATAAGTTTCCACAGTTTCAAATTCCTGCTGACTTTGAAATTTTGTTTGAACCTGATGCCGGACTACTTACACCGGAGCGCTGTATTCTTTCTTTTAAAGATCAAGCCATCAAAGCCGGAGCAACCATTCACACGCAAGAACAATTAATCGGCTGGAAAGAGGAGCCGGGTAATGTCACCGTTACCACCAACAAAAACACGTACACATGCGCTAAACTGATTCTCACCACAGGCGCATGGACAGCTAATATGGCCACCATGCTTCACAAACAGTTAACCGTTACACGACAAGTAGTTGCGTGGGCCAATCCGCAGCAAGGAGAAAATTTTGCGCTGGGAAATTTTCCCTGTTGGTTGATTGATGATGCCCAACAGCCCGGCATGTATTATGGGTTCCCGATTTTACCAGCCAAACAATTTGATGGTCCGGTTGGATTAAAAGCAGCCTATCATTATCCGGGCCAACCGGCAGATGTTAATCAGGTTAACCGAACGATCACTAAAACTGAAGAAACAGAATTGATGGAGTCTATCCGGCAGTATATACCTGAAGGCTTTACGGAAGTTCATGTTTCAAAAACGTGTTTATATACCAACACACCCGATGAAAATTTTATTATTGACTCGCTGCCAAACCAACAGAATGTACTGGTTGCCGGTGGTTTCAGCGGACATGGTTTTAAGTTTGCCGCGGTAGTGGGCGAGGTGTTGAGTGAGCTTGCGCTGCAGGGCGAAACAAAACTGCCGATTGGGTTTTTAAGTGCGAAGCGATTTAAATAAAATGATGCTATGCTGAACAAAGTGTGTCCCAAATTGCCAATGCGTAACAAATCTGTAACAAAAGATTTTTACCTAAATCAATTGGGATTTAAAGTGGCCGGTAATGCGGATTATCCGGATTATCTCATGCTCATAAAAGATGCGATTGAGATTCACTTCTTTTTATTTAGCGACCTAAATCCAAAAGAGAATTATGGTCAGGTTTATATCCGCGTAAGCGACATTGAAAAAGAGTTTGAATGGGTAAATGCCAGGGGAATCACTTACCAATCGTTAGAATCAAAACCCTGGGGTCAGAAAGAGTTTTCTGTTCTGGATCCGGATAATAACTTACTTACTTTTGGTGAATCGGTATGATGTTTTGAATAGTGAAGCGAGAGGTTTACTTCTTAAAACTATATAAATACGGTGCTTTGTGGGCCTTACCTGAAAATTGTTTCTCGTGCCGCTTTAATACATCGGCAGCCAACATCTTCCGTTGAAATGTTGTTCTGCGCAGTTTAGTACCCAGAATGGCTTCATAGACTTTTTGCAATTCATTCATGGTAAATTTTTTGGGTAGCAGGTTTCCACCTACCAACTTATGGTCTAAGTTATCGCGCAAGGTCCGTATTGCCGTTTCTACAATCAGCTTATGATCAAGAATCAACTTGGGTAATTTCTTTAGTGAATACCATTCACATGAATCGGAAAGTGCATCTGGTCGTGGTGTAACATCTTTAAAATTGATCAACGCATAATATGCTACGGTAATAAACCGATCCAGCATCCATTTGTATTCACCATTGGTATCAATGCCGTTCGCCTCTAATAAGGTGCGCATTACTTCAGGCTTAAATCTGCGCAGATCGCCAAAGGTGTAGAACTGCTCTAAGTAGATATTGGTAAGCCCTGTGCGTTCGTGCAGCCCGCGCAACACCGCATCGTTCAGATTTTCGTCTGTGCGAACAAATCCACCGGGCAAGGCAAACAAGCCGGTATTGTGGTATTCCATGATGAGGATTTTCAATTCGCCATCCGAAAATCCAAAGATTACCGAATCGTAAGCCAGATGTGGTAAATAGGCTTTTTTAGCCATTGGCATTCAGTTTCGTCAAAAATAACTGTGATTTGTCCAAAACGCTAATTATTATTGTTACAAATTGAGACAATAATGAAATACTTCAACCTCTTTATTCTGATCCTGATAATGGATGTAGCATGGTCGCAGGGAAACGATGGTTTTCCCGTTCAGACAAAAATTGAAAATGGAACCATTGAAGGTTTGTACGATACCCGATCTGGTTTACAGTTGTACCTCGGGGTACCCTTCGCAAAACCTCCTGTGGGAAACCTTCGCTGGAAAGCACCACAACCACCAGACAACTGGACAGGTGTGAAGCAAACCAAAAAGTTTGGGCCACGGCCGGTGCAAGCCATTGTGTTTGGCGATATGAACTCGCGATCTGATGGAATCAGTGAAGATTGTTTGTACCTGAATGTCTGGACTCCGGCCAAAAAAAATACAACCGGGCTACCGGTGTTGGTTTATTTCTACGGTGGTGGTTTTGTAGCGGGCGATGGATCGGAACCACGTTATGATGGTGCCAGCATGGCGAAGAAAGGAATTGTAGTGGTTACGGTGAATTACCGGTTAGGCTTGTTCGGTTTCTTTTCGCACGCTGAATTGAGTAAGGAAGCAACGTATAAAGCTTCGGGTAATTACGGCTACCTTGATCAGGCAATGGCCTTGCAATGGGTACAAAAAAACATTGCCGCATTTGGTGGCGATCCAAAGAAAGTAACCATTGCGGGTGAATCAGCCGGCTCTATTTCAGTAAGCGCGCAAATGGTTTCTCCGCTTTCGCGGAAGTTGATTGCCGGTGCCATTGGTGAAAGCGGTTCGGGCATTGGTGCATTGTCTGCGGTGCCATTGGCTGAAGCTGAAAAGATAGGTGCTGAGTTTGCTAAAAATGCAGGCTACACTTCCATTTCGCAAATGCGGGCAGCATCCACCCGCGATTTGTATGAAGCCTATGTGGATTCAAAACGATTTGGTTTTCCACCCGTTATTGATGGCTATTTCTTTACAAAAGGTATGCTCGAAACTTTTAATGCAAAGGAGCAAGCTCAGGTTCCGTTATTGTTAGGTTGGAACTCGGCCGAGATTCCCGGCATGGCCTTTACACAAGGTCCTATTACCGAAGAGAACCTGATTAAGAAAGTGAAAGAAGCATACCCTAACGATTGGGAAGAAGCATTGAAAGTATATCCGCACGGTACTCCTAAAGAAGTAGAGTGGGCAGCTACTAACTTAGCATCCGATCGGTTTATATCCTACAGCACCTGGAAATGGTTTGATGCACATCGTAAAAACAGTACACAGCCTGTGTATCGCTATCTCTATAGCAAACTCCGTCCGCCCCTGATTGATAAAAGTTTAACTTCTGGTTTTGCAGGTGGCACACAACAAGGTGGCATGCGTATGCCAGAACCTATTGGCGCGCCTCATGCCTGCGAAATTGAATACTGCATGGGTAATCTGCACCTGGTAAAAGATTATGCCTGGACAGCCGATGATTATAAAGTGTCGGAAACCATGCTGAACTATTTTGCCAACTTCATCAAAACCGGAAACCCTAATGGTGAAAAACTTCCGGAATGGCCGGCAGCACAAGCTAATGATCATTCACCTTCGGTAATGATTCTGGATACGGAATCAAAAGCAGTGAAGTATGACGATGCCCGATATCTGTTTTTGGATAAAATGAACAAACCCAAATAATCAAAGCATAACAACTTCAAAATTCTAAACCCGCATCGTATGAGAATCCTGAGATTGCTATTCCTGACATTCGCCAGTGTAGCGTTATTTACATCTTGCGAGCAAAAGACAAAAACCAACCCTACACCGCTGCTGGCAGGCGAAAACATTGCCATTGCAGATACAGAATCAGGTAAGGTGCGGGGTTATATCCACAATGGGATTTTTATTTACAAAGGAATTCCATACGCACAGGCCGAACGCTTTATGCCGCCACAAAAAGTAAAACCGTGGCAAGGTGTACGCAGCTCTATGACGTACGGCCCGGTTGCGCCTTTGGTTGATCCAACTACGGCTGTGAATGATGAATCTGAGTTTGTGTTTCACCACGATTGGGGTTATGCCAATGAAGATTGCCAGCGCATTAACATCTGGACTCCGGCCATTAAAGGCGAACCCAATGGCGATAAGAAAAGACCGGTTTTGGTTTGGTTGCATGGAGGCGGACATACTGCCGGATCATCGCAAGAGTTACCTTCGTACGAAGGTGAAAATCTCTCGCGCAAAGGCGATGTAGTGGTGGTGAGTATCAATCATCGCTTAAACATTCTGGGCTTTCTGAATCTTTCCGCATATGGCGACAAGTATAAATCTTCAGCCAACAACAGTGTACTTGATATTGTAGCAGCGTTGCAATGGGTGAAAGCCAACATTGCCAACTTTGGTGGCGATCCGGATAACGTGTTGATCTTTGGTCAATCGGGTGGGGGCGGAAAAGTGAATACACTTCTAAATGCACCTTCCGCAAAAGGATTGTTTCACAAAGCCGTTATTCAGAGTGGTGGGTTGGGCTTAAGTTTTCATAGCAATGAAAATACCCAACGCATTGGTGCGGCTGTATTGGAAGAATTAAAACTGAAACCCACGCAGGTTGATTCCCTGCAAAAAGTTCCATTCCCGGTGTTAGCAGCTGCCGGCAAAAAAGCGGTGGCAAAAGTGATGGAGCAAATGCGGGCCGAAGGCCAGCAGTTTGGTAGATTTGGATTAAGCTGGGGCCCCGTATTGGATGGCAACTTCCTTCCGTATCAACCTACACAACCCGAAGCGCAAGCTATCTCTGCAGATATTCCGGTTATGATTGGCTCTACGAAAAATGAATTCATGACTTCGTTGTTTATGCCGCAATTGCGCAATGCACCGCTGGATTCTGTGAAGGCACACATTAAACGACAGTATGGCGACAAGGCCGAAGATTTTATTACTGCCGTGAAGAAGGCCTATCCCAACGATACCAAACCAACTGATCTGATTGATGTGGATGTCATGTTCCGCAAAGGTGCCTTGAAGATGGCCGAACTAAAATCAGCATCGCCTGCACCGGTTTATATGTACCTGTTTACATGGCAATCGCCTGTGTTGGATGGTACTTACAAATCGTTGCATTGCATGGAGATTCCGTTTGTGTTTGATAACATTGCCCGCTGCGAAGAAATGACGGGTGGAACACCGGAAGCCTATGCATTGGCGGATAAAGTAAGTCAGGCATGGATCAGCTTTGCATACACCGGCAATCCAAACCATAAGGGGTTACCGGAATGGGGTGCGTACAAACCCGATAACGGAATTACCATGATCTTCGATAACACCTGCGAAGTAAAGCAACATCACGATAAGGAGTATCTGGAAATTGTTCCGGATCCTGCTATCTAATTCCTAACGCATGAGAACCAGAATCTTAACAAGTTTGCTTTTGGTCTGTGCTTGGGTGTGTACGCACGCCCAAACATTACTGGAAACAAGCACAAGCCACGGCAAAGTAAAGGGCGAGTGGAATTCTGATCGCTCGGTAACTTCTTTTAAAGGAATCCCCTTTGCCGCTCCACCCATAGGTGAATTGCGCTGGAAGGAACCGCAGCCCGCTAAACCATGGCCAGGTGTATTGACTTGCAATCAATTTTCGGCAAGCCCGATGCAAAATAAACCAGCACCCTTTGCCATGTGGATGGAAGAGTTCATTGCGCCACCCGAACCACTCAGTGAAGATTGCTTGTATCTCAACGTCTGGACTCCAGCTAAATCAGCCAACGAAAAACTTCCGGTGCTGATGTGGATTTACGGTGGTGGATTTGTTTCTGGCTCAGCAGCCTGTGCAGTCTACGATGGTGAAGCATTAGCCAAAGAAGGAATCATTTTTGTGAGCATCAACTACCGGGTAGGTGTGTTCGGATTTTTATCACACCCCGATCTCACCAACGAATCGGGCAGGAATGCCTCGGGTAATTATGCGTTACTTGATCAACTTGCTGCCTTGAAATGGATAAAAGCCAACATTGGTGCGTTTGGTGGTGATCCGGATAAAGTAACGATTGCCGGACAATCCGCAGGATCGTTCAGTGTGCAGGCATTGGTAGCTTCGCCTTTATCGAAAGGATTATTTCGGGGAGCCATTGCACACAGCGGAGCATCTATGGGCAGGTTCTCAAAAAAATTACCCGATGCGGAAAAAACAGGACTGGAACTTTCAAAGAAAGTAAATGCTACAAGTATTGCTGCCTTGCGAAAACTTTCAGCCGATAGTTTACTTAAGCTTGCCGGAACTTTGCCTTATGGCTCGTTTGCTCCGGTTGTGGATGGTTATGTGTTGCCTAATGACATGGCCACATTATTCACAACAAAGAAACACAACGATGTAAACCTTATTGCAGGTTGGGTTACGGGCGATGCCGGCTTAACAGGTCAGCCAAAGTCTGCGCAACAGTTTCGGCAATGGGTCGGGGAAACCTATGGTGAACGGGCAAACGATTTTTTGAAGGCCTTTCCGGCAACTACCGATGAAGAGGCGCGTCAATCGCAGGTGGTGTTGGGCAATCTCAACTTTGCAGGTTTAGGAAATCATGGCTGGGCGCTCAGCAATGCTTCCAGCAGTTACTTGTATTACTTCAGTTACGTGCCTACCGATAAACCGGGTTTTCCAAATTATGGTGCCTTCCACACGGCTGATGTTCCCTTTGCGCTGCACACCTTAGCCAAATGGAATCGTCCGTGGAAAGAAACTGACTATGCCGTGGAGAAGGCCATGTCGGCTTACTGGGTAAATTTTGTTAAGACGGGTAATCCGAATGGAAAAGGTTTACCGGAATGGAAAAAATATGATGCCGCTACACAAGGCATACTGGAGTTGAATACAAATCCGGTATTGAAACCGGGACTTTATAAAGCAGAGTTTGAAGTTTTGAATTCATTGCATAACTGATTGATATGAAAAAACTCTTCGTTGCATTACTTGTTCTGTTAACGCTACAAACCTATGCACAGCAAACCGGTAAGGTGGTTAGCTTCATACTCCAGTCAAAGTCGCTGCAAAATACAGGTGGAGAAAATCCTAACCGGAAAGTATCGGTCTATCTGCCACCTGATTATGATCAGCCCGGCAAACGGTTTCCGGTAATCTATTACCTGCATGGGTTTATGGGTACGGATAGTATTTATTCGCCCATGAAAATGATTTTAGACCGGGGAATAATGCAAAAGAAAATCCGCTCGTTCATTCTGGTGCAAGCCAACCAATACACACTTTTTGAAGGAAGCTTTTACAGTAATTCATCACTTACCGGCAATTGGTCTGATTTCACAGCAAAAGAATTGGTAGCGTATGTGGATAAAAATTTCAAGACTATTCCCAATCGCGCAAGCCGGGGCATTGGCGGACATAGTATGGGTGGCTATGGCGCCATTAAAATAGGTATGTTACATCCGGAAGTATTCAGTAGTGTGTATGCCTTAAGTCCGGGGTTGCTTGCTTTTGTAAAAGAGTTTGGTCCCAACAGTGAATCGTTTAAAGAACTGGGCAGAGTAAAAACTGTTGATGAGTTAAAGCGTACCTATTACCCCAAAGTGTTGGTAGCCGTAGCGCGGGCGTGGTCGCCCAATCCTAACAAGCCTCCTTTTTATTGCGACCTGCCTTTTACTTATAAAGGCGATAGTTTAATGGTGAACCACGCAGTACTTCAGAAGTGGAACGATAACATGCCCGTTTATATGGTGGATAAGTATGCTGACAATCTGCGAAAGCTTACAGCTATTAAACTGGATTGGGGCCGCAACGATGCACAACGTTTTCCGGTACAATGCAGCATGTTCAGCCAACGATTGGAAAATCTGGGCATTGAACACTATGCCGAAGAATACATTGGCAATCATGGTAATAAAATCTGGACTCCCGATGGTCGTGTTCTTAACGATTTGTTACCTTTCTTTAACGAATACCTGAAGTTCGACTCCAACTAATTCTTCACGTTGCTGGCACTACTCGGATTTGGAACTATAGCCGTCTTCCTGATACTCATTATCTCGAAGCGGTTATCTGTTATTACAGCTCTCGTACTGGTGCCAATTGTATCTGGATTGCTGGCAGGGGTTTCCGGAAAAGAATTAGCCGATATGATGTTGGCAGGAGTGAAGCAGGTAGCACCTACCGGAATCTTGTTGGTGTTTGCCGTTCTGTACTTTGCCGTGATGCTGGATGTAGGCTTGTTTGATCCGGTTATTGTCTTCATCATCAAACAAGTAAAAGGCGATCCATTGAAAGTAGTGCTGGGTACAGCAATTCTCACCATGATTGTGCATTTAGATGGCGATGGCACAGCCACCTTTATGATTGTAATCTCTGCTTTTCTGCCGATCTATAAACAACTCAGAATGAACCGGCTGGTATTAGCTGGTATCGTAGCTTTAAGCGTTGGTCCATTACATCTGGTACCCTGGTCGGGTACATCGGCACGAGCTATTGCAACCATGAACAGTACCGCTCCGGAAATTTTCAACCCGAACATACCCGCTATTTTGGGAGGTATTATTTGGGTATTGATTGTTGCATATGTATTAGGTGTGCGCGAACGGAAGCGGCTGGGTATTGTTCAGTTAAACTATAGTCATCACGACTCATTAACGGATGAACAAAAGGCACTGCGCAGACCCAAACTCATTTTGCTCAACGCTGTTCTTACTATTTCACTAATTGTTGTTTTAATGAAAGGTTGGGTACCTGCACCGGTTTTATTTCTGGTGGCATCAGCCGTGGCCTTGCTGATAAATTATCCAAACCTGAAAGACCAACAGAAAATTATCCGAAGCCATGGTGCCAATATCTTTCTGGTTTCAAGCATGATTTTCGCGGCCGGCATTTTTTCCGGAATCTTAACCGGTTCCAAAATGATTGATGCGATGGCAACCACGTTGGTAAACTTAATACCACAAGGTCAGGCCAACTTATTACCTGTACTTACAGCCGTTACCAGCATGCCGGCCAGTTTACTCTTTACACCCGATGCTTATTATTTTGGTGTGGTACCCGTGCTGAGCGAAACGGCACAGCACTTTGGTATCAATCACCTGGAAATTGGTCGGGCTGCATTATTAGGTCAAATGACGGTGGGCTTTCCATTAAGTCCGCTTACAGCCTCAACTTTTTTATTGATTGGCTTATGCGAAGTTGATCTGGGCGATCATCAAAAGTTTATCTTTAAGTGGGCCATGGGCACTACCCTTGTAATGACGCTCGTGGCTTTGCTCACCGGATCCATTCACTTATGAGAGACAAAATAAGAATCGGTTGTGGAGCAGGTTTTTCGGGCGATCGGTTAGACCCGGCTGTGGTGTTGGTAGAGCATGGAAACCTGGATTACCTTGTGCTGGAATGTCTGGCCGAACGCACTATCGCACTGGCTCAGAAAAGAAAACTGCAGAATCCGGCATTAGGATACGACCCGCTGTTAGAACGAAGAATAGAATCGTTGCTCGGGTTGCTGCTTAAGCACAAGGTGAAACTCATTACTAATATGGGTGCGGCAAACCCATTGGCTGCAGCCGATAAAATTCTTGAAATCGCCAAACGGAAAAATCTTTCTGTAAAGGTTTCGGCATTGGTAGGTGATGATGTTTTGTCACAACTCAATACGGAAGCACTTTCGCTCGAAACGAAGCAGCCCCTTTCAACACATGGCAAGATTGTTTCGGCCAATGCCTACCTGGGTGCCGATGGTATTTTAGATGCATTGAAAACAAAGGCCGATATTATCATTACTGGTCGGGTGGCCGATCCTTCGCTTTTTGTAGCACCAATGATGCATGAATTAGGTTGGCATGAAAACAATTTCGATCTGATTGGAAAAGGAACTGTGTTGGGACATTTGTTGGAATGTGCCGGACAGGTTACCGGTGGTTATTTTGCTGATCCGGGAAAAAAAGATGTACCCGATATGGCACATTTGGGTCATCCGTTTGTAGATGTATCGGCCGATGGCAGCGGCCTGCTTGGTAAAGTAGAAAATACAGGCGGTATCATCAATCTCGACACCGCTAAGGAACAGTTGCTCTATGAGGTGGTTAATCCACATGCCTATTATACACCCGATGTAATTGCCGACTTCACTTCCGTGAAATTTAGTCAGGAAGCAAAAAACCGGGTTCGTGTAATGGGCGGAAGTGGGGTTGCAAAACCCAACACGTTGAAAGTAAGCGTAGGCTATCAAGCCGGGTTTTTAGGCGAAGGTGAAATTTCCTATGCCGGGAGTAACGCAGTGGGCCGGGCTCAGCTGGCCGGTGAAATTGTCAGGGAAAGACTTCGCGATTCGTTTAAGGAAATCAAAGTTGACCTGATGGGATTGAACTCGGTGCATGGTAGTGCTTTCCATAACAGCGAACCGTATGAGGTACGATTGCGCGTAGCGGCTAAAACACCGGATGCTACCTTGGCAGCGCGCGTGGGCGAAGAAGTGGAAGCCCTTTATACCAATGGGCCTGGTGGTGGTGGTGGTGTGCGCAAGTATGTGCACGAGTTGATTGGCATCGTTTCATGCTTAATGGATAGAAGTTGGGTGAAACCCGAAGTAATTGTAAAATCGATATGAAGCTTTATAACATCGCTCATAGCCGCGCAGGCGATAAGGGAAATACACTTACGCTTTCGCTGATTCCTTACCGGGAGGAAGACTACACCCTGTTGTGTGAAAAGTTAACGGAAGAAAGGGTGAAGCAACATTTAAGCGAGGTTGTAAAGGGTAAAGTAACACGTTATGAACTTCCCAACATCTCGTCCTTACTGTTTGTGTGCGAAGAAGCCTTGAGTACAGGCGTTACAACCTCGTGGAATATAGATGCACATGGAAAAACATTGAGCTACGCACTTTTGGAAATGGAGATTTAAACCAACTTGAAAATGAAAAGATTCGGCTACCTGATGCTGTTGTGTCTGTTTGGATTATCAGCATTTGCTCAGTCCTCAAAATCGCGCACCATTGTAACGACCGATGGCGAACTGGATGATGTTGATTCCTTCATCCGAATGTTGCTTCATGCAAACGAATTTAAGATAGAAGGCCTGATCATCAGCAGCTCGATGTGGCATTATAAAGGCGATGGCAAAGGAACGAAATTCGTTTCTGAAATGGAGATGACGAAACGATTGTATGGCGAACGTACCGAACTCCGGTGGCCAGGTACCGACTGGATTTATAATCTGCTGAATGCGTATGGAGAAGTATATCCCAACCTGAAATTACATGCGCCTGATTTTCCAACGGAAGAATACCTGCGCTCTGTTACACGCATCGGTAATATTGATTTTGAAGGCGAGATGGAAAAGGACACCGAGGGCTCTGATTTTATAAAAGCCAAATTGTTAGACGATAATCAAGAGCCGTTATATTTGCAGGTATGGGGCGGCACCAACACCATTGCGCGTGCGCTTAAATCTATTGAAGATCAATACAAAGGCACTCCCCAGTGGTCGGCTATTTATAAAAAGGTTTGTGCCAAAGCTATCATTTATGCTATTCTCGATCAGGATGCCACCTATCGCAAGTACATTGCTGTTGCCTGGCCCGATGTAAAAATCTATTACAATGCCAGTCAGTTCTGGTGCTTTGCTTACTTCTGGAAGCGAGCTGTACCCGAGCCGTTGCATCACTACATGGAAGGAAAATTTATGGGGCCTATCATCAACAACAATGGCCCGTTACTAAAACTGTATTATAGCTATGGTGATGGCAATCCGCCTGCAGGCGAGTTGGAAGATATCTATAGTGATCCGGAGAAGATCAAAAACAATCAATGGGGCAGCTTTACACAATATGATTTTATTTCTGAGGGTGACTCGCCAGCATTTTTTCATTTGATGGATGTAGGGCTGGATAATCTCAGCAATCCACACTTTGGCGGATGGGGTGGCAGGTTGGTGCAATCAACTACAGTACCTTCGCGTTGGGAAGATGGCGACCACGCCAGCGACTTTAACCCCTTTACACAACAAATGGATAAAGCCTATCCGCAAACACGATGGGTAGATGTATTACAAAATGAATTTGCTGCACGTGCTGCCTGGTGTGTAGTGCCGTATAAAAATGCCAATCATCCACCGAAGGTAAGTCTTCAGGTTCCAAAGGTGATGGAAGTTAAATCTGGCGAAAGAATAAAACTAGCTGTAAAGTCATCTGATCCCGACCAGGGGCAAAAAGTGACATATAAATGGTGGCAATACCATGAGGTGGATACCTATAGCGGAAAAATTGTTTTGAATAACAACACTTCGTCTACATTAAATGTAACAGTACCAGCCAATGCCAAACCTGGAGATGATATTCACATTGTGCTCTCCGCTACCGATACGGGTACACCAGCGCTTACAAGATATGTGCGGGTGGTGTTGCAGGTGAAGTGAGCTAGAAAATATAGGAACGAGAAATCGGCCTGATTTTAACTTTATATTCGTTAACTTTCGTTTCTAATAAGGGTATCCAGGAAACTAGTTTCCAATATACAATAGTTGGCGGCAATACGCTATGACAGAGACAATCAAGTACACAATTAAAGGACAACCGACTACAATTAAGAAAGTCGCGACTGGGATAGGTATGATTGCTGTTGTAATTATCATTATCGTTGACTTCTTGTACACACCACTCAAATCTTTACCACTCGAATTACAAGTGTTTGCAATTGGCGAACTTATACCAAGATTATTTTTTGATTTAAATTTCACAGCCATCGTATTGTTTTTTGGAAGCATGATGCTTAATGTTTTCAGGTGGAGGAGCGGGACTGTCAAGCTCGTTGACAAACAAATCATCATTGATGGACAAGTAGCAGTTGGTTTTATGATGGAGAAAATCAAAGAGATTAATTTCATTGACTCGGAGTTCTTTATCGGCAACAAAAGACTAATTCAAATAATAACAGCGGACGGAGTATTCAAACTAAAATTTAAGACAGACGACACCTTTGAGGACTTTACAGAAAAATTAATATTGGCCGTGGGACCATACGAGGACATTAAAATAACAAGCTCGATTCACACAAAACCAAGTGACGATTGACATTAGCGGTGGACGCGCACTGCCACCAACAGCATGTTTGCGCTATGGCCGGGCGACCGGTTAAATTTTAGTATTTTTAAACCAACAACGTTTGGTTTCGTGGGACAACACGCGGCTTCGGAAGCCGGCCACATCGCAAACACAATAGTTGGTGGCCATTGCCCGACAAAAAGCAGAGACATGTATCTAATAGACAAAAAGACAAACACGATTCAAAAAATTGAGCAGAAATCATTTTCTGAATTAGGTTTCAAAGAGCGGGACCATTTACAAGAATGGATTTCAAAAAAGCCCGACAGCTTGGGAGAAGACCTGCTTATAATTCAAAAAGAGTTCAATGGTTTCAACGACACAAACGAAAGACTCGACTTATTGGCGTTGGACAAGCAGGGTAACCTTGTCATAATTGAAAATAAGTTAGACGACTCTGGACGAGACGTAACGTGGCAAGCACTAAAGTACGCATCATACTGCTCGACTTTTAAGAAAGAACAAATCAAAAAAATCTATCAGGACTATCTTGACAAAGAAGCGAACGGGGAAAATGCTGAAGAAAATCTGATTGACTTTTTTGAAGCAAATGACTTCGCTGAAATTCAAATTAATAACGGACTGACTCAAAGAATAATTTTGATTGCAGCCAATTTTAGGAAAGAAGTTACTTCAACGGTTTTATGGTTATTGAACTACAAACTTAGAGTCCAATGCTTTAAAGTAACTCCATTTGAAAACAATGGAAATCTATTATTGAATGTCGAGCAAATAATACCAATGCGCGAGTCGGAAGAATTCATAATAAGTATGGCCGACAAAACGCAAGACGACATTAACACGCAGGAAGAATTAAAATCCCGACATTATCTGCGAATGGATTTCTGGAAAGGTTATTTGAAAGTCATCAACAATAAAACGAACCTTTATTCCAATGTTAGTCCATCAAAAGCAAATTGGATTACAGGCTCAACTGGCGTTTCGGGCGTTCATCTAAATTCCGTTATTTCAAATTATTACGGACGAGCAGAAATTTATATTTCAAGGGATAGCACGGAAGAGAACAAACTTGTTTTCGATGAGCTATACAAGCGCAAACAAGAAATTGAAAATACGTTTGGAGGTGAATTGACTTGGGAGAGACTGGACAGCAAGAAAGCGAGTCGAATAAAACACGAACTTGACAACGTGGACTATTTCGACAAGGAAGATTGGCCAAAAATGATTGCCTTCATCGCAGACGGAGTTGAGAGAATGGAGAAAGCATTTAAAGAACCGTTGACAAAGGTGAAGCAAAAGTTAAGAAATATAGAGTCGTGAAGGCAACGGCCACCAACAAAAGTAGCTGTTGCACGACTACCTTCTGTTCAATGATTTTAGATTTTAATCTTTAACAATCTCATTTGTACATAACTTCGTCAACGAGCTGATATTTTACTTTCCAATTCAAGTGTAAGCTTCCCCTAAAATTGGCAGTTTGAAAGTTGAGATCAAAACCCAAAATACTCTTTCGCATTATAATAACACACATCGGCTACAATCTTGCCTAACCACTTTTCATCGGTTGGTAGCTCACCGTTCTCTACATCTTCGCCCACCAGATTGCATAAGATCCTGCGAAAGTATTCGTGGCGGGGAAAGGACAGAAAACTGCGCGAGTCGGTAAGCATTCCAATAAAACAACTTAACAGGCTCATGTTTGAAAGTGCATTGAGTTGTTTTTCCATACCATCTTTCTGATCGAGAAACCACCAGGCCGAACCATATTGCACTTTTCCTTTTACGGAGCCATCATTAAAGTTACCAATCATGGCTGCGAACACTTCGTTATCGGCCGGATTAAGGTTGTAGATAACGGTTTTACATAATTGATTAGTGCTGTCCAGATCGTTTAGAAATGCCGCAAGACTAGAAGCCTGTGAAAAATCACCTATGGAATCAAATCCGGTATCGGGTCCCAGTTGTTGCAACATGCGTGTGTTGGTATTGCGTAATGCTCCCAGGTGGAATTGTTGTGTCCAGCCAAGTTGATGATACATGCGGCACAGTGCTGACAAAACTTTATACCGGAAGGCATTTGCTTCTGCTTCAGATAAACTTTCAAACTTGTTAAGTTTCTCAAATATTTTCTGAGCGTTAATAGCACCGGAATCCGGTACACTAATCTGCGCCAAACCATGATCGGCCAACCGACAACCGGTTTCATGAAAATAGTGAACGCGGTTTTGTAATGCAGCAAGCAACGAGTCGAAATCGGTAATCTCAACACCGCTGGTTTGTGCCAAAACCTGCTGGTATTTCATGTAAGCCTCGGTAGATGTAAAGTTGTAAACCTTGTCGGGCCTGAAGGTGGGCAATACTTTTAAAGCCGCACCGGCAAGTTGCTGGTGCGATTTCAGATTATCGGTTGGGTCATCGGTTGTGCAGACCACTTCTACTTTCATTTTTGCAAGTAAACCCCGCGTGGTGAAAGCAGGGGTGCTCAACAGGGCATTCGCATCTTTATAAATTGCTGTGGCTGTTTCGGGTTGCAACAGATCATTAATGCTAAAGTAGCGTTGCAATTCCAGATGTGTCCAATGATAAAGCGGGTTACGAACGGTGTAAGGAACAGTATCGGCCCACTTCAGGAATTTAAATTGATCGGATTTGGTTCCGGTAATAAATTCTTCACTTATACCAAGGGTTCGCATGGCCCGCCACTTGTAGTGATCGCCATTCAACCAGACCTGGGTCAGATTTTCAAACTGCCGATCTTCTGCAATCTCATGGGGCGGTAAGTGATTATGATAATCGATAATGGGCAAATCTTTTACATAGTCATGATACAGTTTCTGTGCGAAAGAGCTCTTCAGTAAAAAACTATCAGTTATAAAACTTTTCATCATTGCAAATTATAAATCAAGCATTCGTCCGATGCCCAGTTCAAGTCCGCGCAGCTCGGCCAATCCTTTCAACCTACCTATAGCCGAGTAGCCGGGATATGTTTTCTTTTTCAGATCATCGAGCATCTGGTGGCCATGATCCGGCCGCATGGGAATAGAAACCTGTCTACGTTGCATCACCAACAAAATTTCTTTTACCACAGCGGGCATATCCGCATCACCGCCCAAATGATCGGCTTCATAGAAATTGCCTTCAGCATCGCGCTTAGTATTGCGTAAGTGCAAAAAGTTGATGCGATCGCCTAGCCGTTTAATCATCCCCACCAGATCATTATCTGCCCGGGCTCCATACGAACCGGTACAAAAACATAACCCGTTTGCTACTGAAGGTGCCGCATTCAGTAATTGTTGAGCATCAGCTTCAGTACTTACTACACGCGGTAACCCCAACATAGGGTAGGGCGGATCGTCTGGGTGTATCGCCAGCTTCACACCGGCAGCTTCAGCAACCGGAACAATTTCCTGCAAAAAGAAATACAGGTGTTGCTTCAGCTTAGCAGCATCAATGTCGGCATATTCTTTTAAGGCTGTTAATACCTGTTGGGGTGTAAAACTATCATCGCTTCCGGGCAACCCTAGTAAGCAATTAGCAAACAGGTATTTCTTTTCTTCTTCAGTAGCAGTTTCAAAGAATTGCTTTGCTTTTTCAATTTCCGGTTGCGAATAATCTTTGTGTGCTTCGGGGCGCTTGAGCAGAAACAGATCAAATGCAATAAAGGCCGCCCGATTAAAGTACAAAGCTTTGCTGCCGGTGGGTAGGGTGTAGGCTACATCAGTTCGCAACCAATCCAACACGGGCATAAAGTTGTAAGTAATTACTTTTAGTCCGCAGGCGGCAACATTCTTAATGCTTACTTTGTAGTTCTCAATCCATTTTTTGTAGTCACCCTTTTGTTTTTTGATATCCTCATGCACCGGCAGGCTTTCAATCACCGTCCACGTCATCCCGGCATTGGCAATCAGTTGTTTTCGTTTATTGATTTCATCAATCGTCCAGACTTCACCAACCGGAATATGATGCAACGAGGACACCACTCCGGTACACCCCGCCTGTCGAATATCACTTAAACTTACTGCATCATGCGGGCCGTACCACCGCATGGTTTGTTCCATTGTTATCATAAGCACCGTTAAAAGCCAATGGCATTACCGCCATCAACCCGTAAAATACTACCTGTTATGAAATTAGCTTCATCGCTGGCTAAAAAATAAACAGCTTTTGCCACATCTTCGGGCTGACCCAATTTGCCCATAGGGGTGCGCGATAAAACTTTGCGCTTTCGTTCCGGATCACCATTTAATGCCCTGGCCGACATTTCAGTTTCAATGAAACCCGGAGCCACGCAATTTACACGTACTCCAAATGGAGAAAACTCAACAGCAAGCGATTTGGTAATTCCTTCAATAGCCGATTTAGAAGCCGTATACGAAACCACTGCGGGTATTCCATACTGTGAAGCCATCGAACTGATGTTAATAATACTTCCACTTCCATTACTGGTCATGCCCTTGGCAACTTCACGCGTAAGCGCAAACACGCTGTTAAGATTTGTTTGCAAGATGTTTTGAAACTCAGCATCCGAAACCTCTAATGCGCTTTTCTTCTGATTGATTCCGGCATTGTTTACCAGAATATCAATCGTTCCGTGCTGATGCACGATTTGTTGAACAAGCTCTGGAATTCTTGACAGATTGGTGAGATCAAAAGGAATTGCTTCAGCATTCGTTCCTAAAGAAGCCACAGCAGCCTCAAGCCTGGCCTTATCTCGACCAACCAGAATGGTATGGATATTATTTTCCGTCAACTTTCGGGCTATTGCTAAGCCCAGTCCGGAACCGCCACCTGTTACTATTGCTATCTTTTGTTTCGTCATTATAAAAAAATTACCATTGAGGTTTAATGCCGGGCGCATACGGAAACTCCAGGCTCATGTAATATGATAAGGGCTTATCCGGCACCGGTAATGTTTTAGGAATGGGTTGTTTCGAGAAGGTTTGAAAATAAAGTACACAAGAGTTGCGCCACCAAACTGCCTCTTCATATTGAATGGCTAATAACTGCTGCACTTGTTCATATCGTTCATTATCCACTTTTCCTTTTTGCGCCTCCCAATCCTGTTGCATTTTCTTAACAGCATCGGCCCCCTGATAATAGCGATAACAGATTTCATCCCACAGGGTATTGCCCGACTTTACTTTTGAATTCCAGTTTACATGATGAAACCACAACAGAAATTTCTCAGGACAAGTCTCCTTATTGGAAAACAGGTTTCGTACTTCAGGTGCGTATTGAGCAAGCGCATTACTTCCGCTTTGGGTGCGATCAAATCCAATTCCTGATGAGTCTGCTTTGTGATAATAAACTGAAGTCCAATCGGCACGATGTTTATCTTTTATCCACGGAGCAGGCCCATAATGATGGCTCCAGCCCATTATGTGATGCAGGCCGAGTGGCGTCATATAATTTACACAGGTCTCCCACGATTGATCGAGCATTGCTGTAATCTGGGCTACCGTAGTTTTTTCATTCGAGAAGGTCAGCCGTGTCCACTCTTCAGCAATTTGTTGAGCAGATAGTTGATGATCCCAGGCCAATCGGCCAAACGCATACCAATTGGCTTGCGCAAAAGGATGCCCACACCAGTTTCGATCTGTACCAATGTTAGTAACACCGGCAATAGCTGTTAACTTTTGTTTTGTGGAAGTGCCGTCAATAATCGTAGCAACTGTACTTCCTTTACCATACTGATAGGTGTCAGAGTCGAGGCACTCTTTATACATATTGGCCAGGTAAACTAAGTTAGTGCTTTGGCCAAGGTATTCTTGAGTAATCTGGAACTCCATCATTAAAGGAGTTTTTTTCAGGGCACCGAACAAAGGATGAAAAGGTTCACGCGGTTGAAAATCAATGGGCCCATTCTTTACCTGAATAATTACATTGTCACGAAACTTACCATCGAGAGACTTAAACTCATTGTAGGCTTGCTTGGCGCGATCGTCAGGAACTTTATCATCATAAACAAATGCACGCCACATAACAATGCCACCATGAGGTTCAAGTGCATCGGCTAAAACATTGGCACCATCGGCATGGGAACGATTATAGTTTTGTGGTCCGGGTTGTCCTTCTGAGTTTGCTTTTACCACAAAGCCACCAAAGTCGGGTACGTACTTATAAATTTCGGTAACCTTATTTTTCCACCAATGCTTCACTTCTTCATTCAGGGGATCGGCTGTGGGTAGCTTTCCAATTTCAATTGGCGCGCTGAAGCGTGCAGTGAGGTAAACTTTAATCCCGTAAGGTCGGAACACATCGGCCAATGCAGCTACCTTTTTGAGATAAGCCGGAGTAAGGACTAATGCATTGGCATTTACATTAGTAAGAACAGTGCCGTTAATTCCAAGCGAAGCATTGGCGCGCGCATAGTCAACATAACGATCATCAATATACCCCGGAAGTTTGTGCCAGTTCCAAAGCGAGAAGCCAGCATAACCACGCTCAACGGTTCCATCCAGATTGTCCCAATGGTTAAGGATGCGAAGATTAATTCTTGGCTTACTCTCGATATTGAGTGCCTGTGTGGATTGCTGCGACTGAATAAGTTTTAAAAGGTGAAAGGTTCCGTAAAGCAAACCTGCTTCGGATTGTGCCGTTACTATTGTTATGCGTTTGCCGGAATGGGTTATGCTTTTAATAAGGTAACCTTCCTTTCCTGTTTCTGGGTTGAGCTTAAGGTTTAAGCTCTTGATAACTTCCGAGCTATGGGTTGCAACTAAAAGTGTGCCTTGTTGAATGGATGCCGAAGTTTTAGGTTTAGACCCCAGTAAGCCGGTTAAACCCTGATCTAATTCCTTTCGGATTACTGTAAGGGTAGGCGATTCACCCGGTATATAAACATTGGCTAAGTCCTTTTTGTATTGAAGTAACAAGCGGGCATCAGCTACTTTGTCATAGCGTAACCACAACCGATAACCATCTTCTGCATAAACAAAAAGAGCATTGGCAAACAGAATACAAAGCAGAACTGCACGCATAGTTATTTTCTGGTAGAGGATTCCCGAATAATTAATTCATGCCGCAATACAATTGTATTTACACTGGGCGAACCAGGCTGATCTAATTTATTAACAAGAGTAGCTGCGGCCACTTCGCCCATTTCATGGCCCGGATAATTAATAGTGGTCAGGTTAGGATCAATAACTTTAGAGATCGGATCGTTATTGAAACCCACCACGGCAATATCCTGCGGAACTTTTATTCCTGCTGATTTTAATTGCCGCATGCACGCCACGGCAGCCGTATCGTTACTGACGAAAATGCCATCGGGGCGTTGCTCCATACTCATAATTTGCAGTGCTGCATCAACGCCACTTTGTTCACTTAACAATGAATTACTGATTACCAACTCGGGGCGGAATGGTATCTGATGTTTGGCAAGCGCAAGTTTATATCCTTCCAAACGATCGGCATAAACATTCCGGCTTAGATTACCCGCGATGTGTACAATTCGTTGGCACCCTTGATTTAACAGGTGATGCGTTGCATCAAAGCCTGCCTGCCGATTATCAATTACAATGCTGGTGCAATTCGGATGGTCAATAACACGATCGAAAAAGATAATGGGAATTTTCTTTTTCAGTAAAACTTCAAAGTGATCGGTATCGGCCGTATCATAAGCAAGCGAAACCATCAAGCCATCAACGCGACTATCGTACATGGTGTTTACACTCACAATTTCTTTCTTGAACGATTCCTGCGATTGACTGATAATCAAATTGTATCCACCTTGATTTGCAACTTTCTCCATACCGGCAATTACAGTTGACATAAAGTAACTGTTGAGTCGCGGGATAATAACCCCAATGGTATTGGAACGCCTGCGCCTGAGGTTACTGGCAAATGTGTTCTGCTGATATCCCATTTTTCGGGCAGCATCGAGAATACGCTTCTTGGTATCTTTTCGAATAGCTGGATGGTCTTTTAACCCACGACTAACGGTGGCCGGTGATACATTCAGAAATTTGGCGATATCGTAAATAGTGATCTCTTTCGGGGGATTCATTGTTAATCGTTTGCGTCAAGCTATTCCAACAAAAATAAACAAATAACCGGCCTTAATCTGGTTTGGATTGTAATCGGTTTCACAAATTATCATACTCTCTTTACTCAGGCTGTGGTTACTCCGTACTAAATGGTGAAGCCGGCAATCCTTCCTTATTATATAGGTTTGCACCTTCGGGATTATCGGCCCACGCGTAGCGAACAGCAATCGGTTTCGAAACCGAATCGCTCCAAACCACTACTGCATTATTTTCTATGCGGGCTTGTGCCCAAACAAATTTTTTATCGGCTCCTGCAATGGCGAAGTACTTCAGGTCGCCACCTTTTGCCATTAAGCCACTGCCGGTTTCCTTAAATTGTATCACTACTTTATTTCCCATAACCTGATAGGCTGCAAACAGGGGTCCGCTACCCACCACACTGGGTTCGCCATCTAGTTTCCGGGCCGCCAGTGCAAGGCGTTTTCCTACATCGGCTTTGTTTAGCGGATGGATATCATTCCATTCACCGATGTCGATGGTTACAGCCATAGCGGTGTTGGCGACTGAAAGGGTTTTGAGTTGCGCTTGCCGCAATGCAGCCCAATCGCTCTCGGCTGGTTGTGCTTTAGTTTCCATGAAGTTGGTGAGTTGAACAAATAAAAATGGAAACTCACCTTGCTTCCATTTGGAGCGCCAGCTGTTGATTAATGTGGGAAATAATTTTTCATACATTTTTGGATCGCGTGTGTTCGATTCGCCCTGATACCAGATCACGCCTTTAATTTTATAATTATGTAGCGGGGCAATCATCCGGTTATATAAGCCTGCAGGCTTCCAACGCACAGGCGGTTCGCCTTGCAGCGGTGGCATAGCAGTGCCCAGCTTATACTTCCATTCACCTTTCAGATCAAGGGTATCGGTGTCAACAGCCAGGTAATAAGGTTTATCCAAAACGAAACCACCGCGGCCTCCGTTATTGATTACGCGCACCGCAATTACATTTTCGCCTGCCTGCAAAACATCACGTCCAAACGAATACCTGCGCGGGGGATATTGATAGCTGGTAGTGCCCACAAACTTTCCATTTACAAAAACCGAGTCGGCATCAACAATGCGGCCCATCCAAAGTTTGCCTGCTTTACCAATCATATTAGGTGGAACTGTGATTTTCTTTCTGAACCAAACCACACCATTTACATGGCTCAGAGTTCCATCGGCCCAATAGCCGGGTATCGTCATAGTACTCCAATCTGCATCGTTCCAGGTTACCTGATTCCATTTTCTTAGACCAACATCTTTACTGTTCAGTTCGGCATACCATTTCGCAGCGCGATTTCTATCCGAAGTTTCGATTTCTTTTATTAAGGAATCGTCTTTAAATTTTTGCAACTCGTTATACGCAGCAGGAAAGGGGAGCAGTGCGTCTTCGCTCAGCCAGGCTTCAACAGGCGAGCCCCCCAATGCCGCATTGATTAATCCCACAGGCACTTTATACTTCTTGTAGAGATCAACGGCAAAAAAGTAGGCCACTGCCGAAAAATCCAAAACTGTAACCGGAGTAGCGGCAATCCAATTACCGGCATCCAGATCGGTGTGCTCGTTCTTGAAATCGAATTTATCAGCAACCAGAAACTGACGGATGTGATCGTTTGAAGCATTGGCTATCTCGCTGTGATACTTTTCTTTTACCCGCTCCATCGATAGTTCCATGTTCGATTGTCCTGAGCAAAGCCAGACATCGCCAAAAAGTACATTGTTTACTGTTACCTGATTTGTCCCTGAGAAAATCAATGTGTGTGGGCCACCGGCAGGCTGGGGTGGAAGCTTGAGCAACCATTTGCCCGATGCATCTGCCTGAATTTTGAATTTCTTTTGACCAAAACTTAATTCAATTTTCTCGTTCGGTGCAGCCCAACCCCACAAGTTTAGTTCAATGTTCCGTTGCAATATAGCCCCATCGCTGATTAACCGGGGTAGTTTTATTTCACCAATCAATAGACTGGTTTTAAGAACAAGCAAAAAACAAACTGCGTATCGGATCATGCTCTAAAAGTTAACAACACTTGTAAACGAAGTTTTCGGATTCAGATCCTTATCAAAAAGTAATGGATAGTCTTTTCGATCACGAACCGGAAAATTATCAAGCCAGCTATGACGATCGCTAATATTCCAAAACGTAACACTTGTAATAGCTGCTTTATGCTTTCGAAACATTTCAAAGTAGGTTTTATAGGCCGCAACCTGAAGTTGATCTTTCTCCGCTGTAAATTCAGTTTGATCGTCCTCTGGTTTACGCTCTCTGCGGCCATGTTCTTTAGGGTAAACCGAAACATCAAGTTCGGTTATCTGAAGAGGAAGGCCCAAAGCAGAAAATTCGGTAAGTGTACTATCCAGTTGCTCGCGTGTGGGTTCGTAAATAGACCAATGACCTTGCAACCCGATACCGTGAATGGGTACACCCGCAGCACGTAATTCAGTTACCAGCTGAATGATCTTCTTGCGCTTTACCGCGTTAATCTCATTGTAATCATTATAGAAGAGCAATGCTTCCGGATCAGCCGCGTGGGCAAATTCAAAAGCTTTTGTAATAAACTCTGGCCCACAGATTTTGTACCACGGACTATCGCGATAGAATTCATCCTTCTTATCCGAGATAACTTCATTCACTACATCCCAGGCGTAAATCTTTCCTTTATAGCGACCTGCAACCGCATTGATGTGAGCCTGCAAGCGGGCCAGCAGAACTTCCTTGCTTACCAGATTGCTGTCGGCATCAATAAACATCCAACCGGGTGTTTGATTATGCCAGCATAAAGTATGACCACGAATTTTTAATTTATTGCGTTCTGCAAAAGCAACAATCGAGTCGGCATGCTCCCAAAAGTATTCTTCCTCTTTAGGATGAATAGGTCCCATCTTCATAGCGTTTTCAGCCGTAACGCTATTGAACTGATCCGTAATCAAAACGGCCTCTTCGGTACCCAATGCGCGTGCGGAAATGGCCACACCCATGGGGAAGTAATCATGATAATAATCTTTAAGGCCTTTCTTTTCTGTTACCTGATCTTTTTTTGCACTGCAGGAGATCAGAACTACAACTAGCAGCGAAACCTTAGCGTATGATAGTAACTTCATTATTTGTAGGGATAAATAGCTTCAATAGTGCCATCAGCATTGTGTTGCAGTTCGGTAACTTTTATGTTTCGTAAATGAGTTTTACCTGATAATTGCGTATCATGATAAAACAGATACCACTGGCCGTTAATTTCTACAATGGAATGATGACTCGTCCAGCCCTGCACAGGATGTAACACTATACCTTTATAGGTGAATGGCCCGTAGGGCGAATCGCCAATGGCATAGTTTATAAAATGAGTGTCGCCAGTGGAGTATGTAAAATAGTATTTGCCATTATACTTATGTACCCATGCGGCTTCAAAGAAGCGTTTGTCGTTCTGGCTTTCGGTAAACAGGTTTCCATTCTCATCAACCAGTTGAATTTCTTTAACCGGTTCAGCAAAACTTTTCATATCCGGGTTGAGTTTCGCAATACGGGCAAGTACGGCTTGCTCTTCGGGCTTGCGTGTCTGTCCATCGGCTTTGTATTGGTTGTTATCCCAGCGTTGCAACTGGCCACCCCAAATACCACCAAAGTACAGGTAGAAGGCTCCATCATCATCTTTAAATACTGTTGGGTCCATGCTGTAGCTACCTTCAATTGGCTGAGCTTCCGCTTTAAAGGGGCCTTCCGGATTCTGGCTTGTCGCCACTCCAATTCTAAAAACATCGGTCTTATCTTTAGCCGGGAAATACAAGTAGTAAGTACCATTTGCAAAAGCGGCATCGGGTGCCCACATCTGCCTGCCAGCCCAGGGTACATCTTTAATATCCAAAGCAACACCATGGTCAGTTACTTCACCACCAATGGCATCCATTGAAAACACGTGGTAATCCTGCATAGCAAAATGGCCACCTTCATCATCTTCCGGAGTTCCGGCATCAATATCATGCGATGGATAAATGTAAATTCGATTGTTAAAAACATGCGCAGAAGGATCGGCTGTGAAGATATGGCTTACCAAAGGCTGTGATATTGACTGTGGTGATGCTACGGAATCAACTACAGCTTTATCGTTGGTTGTTTTAGGGCCACAATTCCAGAGAGAAAAGGCAAGAATGAGTGTACTTAAAGAACTGATTAAAAATTTCGGTTTCATATACTTGTTGTTTATTTAATACCTGGTTTCAGGAGGGCCTAAATAGCTATGCTTTACTCCTCCAAAATCTACTACTATTTTTTGTAACACAATTCCTGGATCAATCATCCAATATCGGATAACATGTTTACCCGGTTTGGCTAACTGGTGTAGGCTCGTTTTTATATTGATGTTGTTGGCCACCCATTTTTCCCAGGTCTTCAAATCTTTGTCGTCTGCATTGAGACTAAAAATCTGCGGAGCTTCATCATCGATAGAAACTGCGTATTGTAAGCCTTTGAGTGTGGCATGAAAATTTAGAGTGGGGGAAAAGTAGAGGTTTACGCTGGCTGCACCAGAACTGTATGAATAGAACTCGTATTCAAGATAAGGTGAAGATGACGAAAGCGCAGCCTTTTCTGTTACCGGAAAAGTGGTAATAGCCGATCCGGTTTTACCCAGATCAGGAATTACTTTCCAGTTTATGGCTGCTGTGTTCTGAACCCGGGTAGTATGGTCTGCTTCAATGGAGACATATTGATCGCGTTCGTAAAAGACATTTCCACTTGTAGCACGAGGCACCAACGAACGAGCATCTTTTAAAGTACCTGTTTTAGGAATTACAGACGTTGTGCCTGGGGTTATGTATTTAACTATGGGCATCTTGTTTACCGGGGGTTGTTGCCAATACGTATACCCGATGTGAGTCTGGCTCATCATGTGATTCCATTTGCCATTGTTACGTTGGTGATACTCTACGGTAATAAGTGAATCTTGGCGATAATGTTCTTTGGCCTTATCAGCATACACGTTTGCTTCAGAACTGTTGTTGGCTGCAGCCTGATGATTTAAGGCGACATAATAATAAAGTTCATGAAGATTGGCACTTGCCTGAATGGGGTGTTGAATTAACTGGTAATAGGCTTCTTGTTGCCGGGGTTCAAGTTTAGCTGCCAATGCATTTGCGCGCGTTACTAAATCGCGATACTCTCCAACCACACGCTCAAACTCATTGTAATTTTCAAGACTGTAGGTTTTTTCATTCAGCAATTCGGGCTTTACACGACCATTATATTTCAAATAGGCAGACAGGAGTGACGCAAGTTCCTGTTTATGGGTTTCTCCAAACTGTTGGGCACACCATTGCTCGGTATAATCTTTTAAATCTTCAGCTTTAATTGCATTGGGATTCCAGGCATAATCCAGAAAGAAGGAGATGGGAAACTCCATCGGCTTAAGGTCGCCCACATTTACTACCCAAAGCTGATTGGCGCCATATTGATGGGCAAGGTTCATTTGCTCCCACACCCGGGGAATCGGGTTTGTATTAATCCATTTGTAATTACGGGGGCCACCCACATAATCAAAATGATAATAGATACCGTAGCCACCTTTACGATTCAGTTCACTCAGCTGAGGTAGTTTACGAATATTGCCCCAGTTATCATCGCACAACAACAGGGTTACGTCATCCGGAACGCGCATTCCTTTGTCATAATAATCCTGCACTTCTTTATAAAGCGCCCATACCTGAGGTATGGCTGTTGGTGACTTACCCGTTACTTGTTCAAGGATAGCCCGTTGATCATTTACAATTCTTTGCAACAGGGCTATGTTACTTTCTTCTGTCATCGGTTCATCGCCATCACCGCGCATCGCAAGCGTAACCACACTCTCATAATTTCCCATACGGGTAATTCCATCGCGCCAGAATTCCTGTAATGCTTTTTCATTCAAGGAATAATTCCAGACACCTTTATTAGCTCGCTGCCATTCTACATGCGCGCGCATCATGGGTTCGTGGTGCGAAGTACTGATTACAATTCCATATTCATCGGCAAGCTTCGGGTTTAATGGATCTTCGGTATAAAAACTTTGTCCCCACATGGCTGGCCATAAAAAGTTTCCTTTCAACCGAAGAATTAACTCAAACACTTTTGTGTAGAACTTGCTATTAAAGCCACCATAGTTATCTCGAACCCAGCCACCCAGAGCGGGTTGTTCATCATTCAAAAAGATGCCTCTGTATTTTACTTCGGGTAAATCAAGTTGCCGCTTATCCGATACTGAAAGTTCTGTTTGTATTTTTACGGGCACATCGGCCCACCAATACCAAGGTGAAACACCAATTTGTTTAGAGATTTCGTAGGTGCCGAAAATGGTGCCGCGTTTATCGCTTCCTGCAATTACCAACGCCCGCTCTACATTTGGAAATGGGTTTGCAATAGTTTGAATAAGATAGGCTTCCCATTTACCATTTATTTCACTGACGCTTAGCTTTTTTGACTTAATCAATTCATCAATCAATTGATTTTTTCCAATTGTACCAATCAGTACAATCGTCTTCACCTCCTTAAAATCATTTGTTGTGATCAGTTTTGGTTCTGCTTGGGTTACCCGGCCAATATCTTTCTTCAAGTCTTCGGCTGCACGCATAACACCAGCAAAATCGGCCTGGCTTACATACAAGGGTACGGACCTACCTTGAGATGACAACACAAACTTCTGTGCCTGCACGCCAGTAAATAAAAACGAGGAAAGTATAAGGAGTAATGATGCTTTCATACTATTAATTTTTCCAATAGTTAGAAGCCCACGCAATCCATGTACTCCAGTTTGGTCCGGTGCTATGTCCACCTGCATGTTGGCGGAATGCAATTTCACCTGTGGTCAGCGCTGTGCCCATTGCTGGAAACTCTTTTGTATTCAAATCTTTTTTACCTAATAAGCGATAGACAGGGCCGGCATGAACAGCAGCCAGAAACATTCCTCGGGCATCAATCCATTGCCCCTCTACTTGTGGCGATCCTGCACTGATAAACACTGGGCGCGGTGCGCATAGCGCTATCAATTCATGCGCATCTACCGGTAAGTCATCGGCTGTTCGAATACTAGCATACTTTATAAAATTTCCGGCAAACCAATGATAACCACCCGATGAGCACAAATTTTCTACCTGTTCTCCAAAAACACGCCTAAGAATTTTTGCACCTCCCGCTCCAGACGAACCAATAAACCCTAATGAAAAGCGTGAATCAAAAGCCATTGCAACCAAAGCCGCCTTTCCATATCGCGATAACCCTTCAATGGCTAAACGCGTTGCGTCTACATCTTTGTCAGTTTCAAGATAGTCGATGGCGCGGCTTGCACCCCAGGCCCATGCTCGCAAAGCTCCCCAATCATCCGGCTTGCGATGATTGCCTTTATTAACGAGTCCAATAATTCCGCGTGTTAGCCCCGCTCCATTATCGGCCTGAATACTGGATGGAACCAGAATAGCATAACCCCAACCTTTCGCAATTAATTGCTCTTTCCAGGTTGGCTCACCAGCAGCACCTAAGCCAATTGGTTTAACAGGTGAATTATCCCATGGAGATTTAATCCAGCCAAATTCTATCACGAGCGGTACGGCCCGAGTAGATTGTGCTGGCGTTGCCACCAATAATTCTATTTCTACACTAATTGAAGGATAGGTTGAATTATCGACTATACCCCTTAATACTTTTTGTATTATTGCCTGATTACCGATAGTGGTGTCTTTTACAGAGATTGCTTTCCAACTTACTTTCGGAATCAGAGCTGGTAAACGACCATAAATTTCATTTTCAAAATCATTGACAATTTCTGGTCTGCGTAAACTAAACCAGGTCTTTTCATCATTAACTGACTTTCCGTTCTTTAAGATAAGCGCATCGGGCAATACATATTTATTAACTTTTTCTTCGAAGCGATTAGCGGCATTAGCATCATTTGGATTTCCGGAAGGACCTGGGCGCAACTGATTTCTTTTGAGATTCAATTGTTGCAGCATCTGTTCGTAGTCAACCTGTGTTACCTTATTAATAGAGTCGCGTACTGTTTGTGACACTTGTGCAAGAACACATGAATTGAAAATGCATAGAAAAAACAGGATTCTCATATAAGTGACTTTCAATTTGCCTGACTTACTATGGTGATTTTTGTTTCTGTTAAGCTTGTAGACTTTGCAGTCACTGTAATATTTCCGGGTTTACCATCAACAGCCCGAATGATCACCAGACAAAGCCCGTTAAAAGCATTTCGGTTTGCAGATGCAAATGATTCCATGTTTGTTGGATCGCCATTATCTGTGGCTACAATTTCACCGGGGCCTTCAATACTAAATTCAATCTTATTACCTGAATCGGGCACCGGCCTTCCATCACTATCAACGATTTGAACGGTAACAAATACCAATTCATTCCGATCTGGTTTAATGATGCTTCGATCAGCAGTGGCAATCAGTTTTGATGGCTTGGTTGAAGTTTCAACTTTTGATTCTGCCCACTTAGTACCATTCTTATACGCAATCACCTCCAGTTTACCAGGCTCATACCGAACACTATCCCAACGCAGCCGGTATTCGTATTTATTTTTCTTTTTCCTGCCTTGTGATTTTCCGTTGATAAATAGCTCGGCTTCATCACCTGAAGTAAACACGTGCACCGGAGTGACAAGTCCTATTCTTTCAGGCCAGTTCCAATGTGGCAAGATGTGTACCATGGGTAACTCTGGCCGCCAATGAGATTGATAAAGGAAGTAGCGATCTTTTTTAAAACCAGCCAGATCAATTATTCCGCAATAGGAACTACGCGAATCATAGTAGGGTGTAGGTTCTCCTAGATGATCCCAACCGGTCCAGACAAATTCTCCCGCCACAAACGGGTGGCGCTCAATCGAACTAAAAACCTTTTCGGCTGAAGAGCCAAAGTCAACTGCATGAAGTTCATAAGATGATACATGACGTGTTTTAGAATCTCCGCCACGACCATCCCGAACAGGTGCACTGATTTCGCTTGACACTGGAAATAAGTAAACCCCCCGGCTGCTAAATGCAGAAGCTGTTTCGCTGCTTAGAATTAGTTTATCGGGAAATTGCCTGTGGTAGGCTTCGTATTGCGGCACGGTACGAATTCGTTCAGTGCCCTCAAACTCTGGTGCCTGCCGGATGCCTTCGCCCTGATAGTTAAGACTTATGATGTCCAGCTCCTTCGGTAAAGCCATATCGGGTTTGGCAAAATTCATAGCAGCTGTAACCGGTCGGGTAGCATCTTCTTCTTTAATGATGGAATAAATTTTACGGGCAACGGCTGCACCTGCTTCGGTTGTATATTGTTCACCTACCTCATTGCCCATTCCCCAGATTACGATTGAAGGGTGATTCCGATCTCTTCGAATAAAGTTACGGGTATCGGGTTCCAGCCATTCCGGAAATATCAGGTGGAAATCATGCGGTGTCTTTCTCAATTCCCACGAGTCAAAGATCTCATTGAAAACCAGAAAGCCCATTCGATCGGTTAGTTCGAGTAACTCAGGTGCGGGTGGGTTGTGTGCCATGCGAATGGAGTTGCAACCCATCTCGCGTAGAATTTCCAGTTGTCGTTCTGCTGCCCGCAGATTGAAGGCAGCGCCAAGCGCACCTAAATCATGATGTTGGTTTACGCCTTTAATCTGAATACGTTCGCCATTAACGATTAAGCCCTTGTCGGCATTAAACTCTATTGCCCGGATACCAAATCGGGTTTCATAAATGTCTACTGGTTTGTTCTTAACATATAAAGTTGTTACCGCTAAATATAGATTTGGCTTTTGAGTAGGTGGGGGACCCCACAACCGTGGATTTTTGAGGGTAATCGTTCCACTTACATTACTGCTTTCATGGGCTTTTATGGTTGTTTTAAAAGCAGGAAAGATACCAACGGGCTTTTCAGACCTGTCACCCTTGTCATTTAATGTAAACAATGCTGTTGTTACCTCAACCTGTACATTCTTGTTTGAGGAATTATCAAGGTTAACCTGAATAGTGACATTAGCAGAGGCTTGGGTCACCTGATCAGTAGTTAAAAATGTACCGTTATACCCAACGTGAACCTGATTGGTTTTAACCAGCCAAACATTTCTGTAAAGTCCTCCGCCAGAATACCAGCGCGATGAATGATTGGGGTTATCCAAACGAATAGCAATCTGATTATCATTCCCCTTCGTTAAATAGGGCGTCAGATCAATGCGAAAAGAATTGTAGCCATATGGCCAGCCACCGGCTAAATGCCCGTTTACCCAAACCATGGCATAAGACATGGCTCCGTCTATTTCGAGGTAAATTTTTTTAGTAAGATCAGTTTCATTAATGCTTATCTTCTTTCGATACCAGGCTACGCCCGGAGTAGGAAGCCGCCCCATACCACCACCCACTTCTGGTTTTGGGCCAACCATAAAAGAACTTTGAATAGCCCAATCGTGTGGTAAGTTTATCTTTTGCCAGGCAGCATCGTTAAAGGTATTTTGTACAAAAGGAAAATCCTTTCCGGGATTGCCATCAGGTTTATGATAGTGATGTTGTTTGTTTTTTATAAATGAATTTGCTGTAGGTAGAATCCATTGCTTTAGCACCTCCTGGTGGGATTCAAACTTAATGGCCGCTGTAGGCTGCGCATCGGCTACACGATTTTCGGTATTGGTTGTGAGTGGCGGGCGAATGTCATATTGCAGTGGATCGGCTTTGTCTGCAGATTCATATTTAAAAAAAAACCAATCTGAATTAAGAAGGGTTCGTTCCCGAACCTGTGTTTTGGTTTGACTGTAAACCTGCGGTCCGAACACTAGCATCAAAAGCAGCATGCTAAAGGGCAAGCTTTTTACCATTACTTCTTTATCATCATACTTGGCACAACCCCCAAACTTCATCTAACTTCCTTATCGGTAGAACACGAAATTAAATAGAAAGAGTGAGGGGTTTCCCCCTCATTCTTTCAAACCCTAAAACAACAAAGAACTGCTTAATAACCAGGATTCTGATAAGCAGCTTTTTCTTCAGCAGTCATTTCCATACCATCAATCTGGCCTTGTGGAATAGGACGAAGATAGGCTGTTAATGGAATATTGCGATTATATACAACCGGAGTCCGGTCACCAAAGGCCGAACCGCAGATAGTGAATGAGGCTGCGCGTGTACTCCAGGTTTGTGTTCTAACCAGGTCAAACCATCTTACTCCTTCACCATAATACTCTCGGGAAAGTTCATCAAGAATATAGTTGATATCTATAACAGCAGGAGTTGCTGCAATCATGGCTGCACTATTGTCAGCGGCAAATGCAACCCTGTCGTTGTTCTTAAAACGCCATTTACCGGCCCGCGCACGAATCACATTAATCAAATCGCGAGCATTTTGGCCTGCTAAAGGGGTGGCACCTTTTACAGCGGCCTCTGCTGCTACGAAGTATAGTTCTGAAAATTTCGCTACAGGAAAAGGACGTGTTAGTCTGGCACTTGCCTGGCCTAATGAGGTACCATTGTCAGTACGATAAGGTCCAAGTTTCCAAGGCCCAGGGTACCAAACCCTACTTGTATTGCCTGCAAATAATACCCAGTCTGGCCTTCCTGGTATTGAACCGGCTCCCACATTGCTGGGTCCTGCACCGGAAGGATAAACAATTGTCCCCGGATCGGTATCGAGAATAGTTAATATGGGATCTTCCATTACAACTGGTAAGCCGTTAGCATTGAATAAAGTATTATCTGAAACAGTACCACGCTTCCAATTGCCTCTGTATACGGTGACAAAGGTTCCATCGTAGCGGGAATCATTTGTTTTATCAGAAAAAATATTCATAATGGCTTCGCGAGTTGGAGCTACACCGGTGAATGGACGGCCATGAGCCTGAACGGCTTCACGCTGAACACTTGAAACGGATTGATTTGCGGCATTCAAACTCCTGATATTTGTATAATTCCAATTAGCATACCAATGTGCAAAACTTCCTGGTGAGGCAGCGGGTCCGAATTCATTTACGGGAGACCCATTAAAAAGATCGCTTGACTGTGTATGATCGGCATACAATAGCATTTCTTTGTTTCGATCATTTGACCCCAGGTGCACATCATAAAAGTAATTCTCCAGTCCGATCGAGCTATCGTGTGTATTTATTGCATCGGTGGCAACATTGTAGGCTTGTTGAAAATAAAAGGCGGGGTTATTACCATCTGGATCAATACGATCAGCGGTAGGGTAAGTTGGAATATTGTTTGGATTCTCCAGCCACCATCCATACGTGAGATAAGCTTTGGCAAGATAAAGCTGTGCCAACGTTTTGTTGGCTGAGCCTGTTACACGCGATTTGGCCGGCAAATCTGCAATGGCCCTTATAAGATCCGGAAAAATAACCCGTGTGTAAACTTCTGGAACGGTATTACGAACAGAGAAGCGGATTGGAGAGATGTTTTGTTTCAGTTCTCCTGACCCTAAATCTAACGGTACGCCCCCAAAAGTTTGAACTAATAAGAAATAATCAAAAGCTCGCATAAAGCGCGCTTCCGCAACAATAGAAGGTGCTATTCCAACTTCTTCACCAGATTCAATAATACCATTAGCGGTATTGATATTGGGGAATACACCCCAAATTGCTGCAAATGGATTATTCTGTGATGTCAATGTTCCAGCTCCTGAAAAATCAGCATTTCTGCTATCATTTCCATTAACGGCACCCCATGTACTTTCGTCAGTACCACCTTGCATTCCGGAATAATAAAACCCATTGCCATAGATGTTACGGAGGTGCGCATATAATGAATTGACTCCACCGATTAACCCTTTTTCTGACTTAAAATACACAGAAGTATAAGTAGTGCGTGGGGTTTCCTCCAGGATATCGGAACAACTTATAAATAACACGGTCAATACTATTGTTGCCGCTGTTTTAATATTATATCGTTTCATGGTAATCTGTTTTAAAAAGTCAGGTTAAGACCAATAATAAAGTTGCGTGTAGAAGGAGTGTTTGTACCTGTAGAAAGTAAACGCCCAACATTGTTGCTATAAGCAACAGCCGAATTCTGTCCATCGTTGGCATAAGAGTTAGTTTCTGGATCCATTCCAGATTCCTTGTGGTATGGCGAGAACATCACAAAAGGGTTTTGTACTGTAGCATATGCTCGGAGTCTGGAAATACCGTTAACCTTAAACCATTTGCTTTGATCAAAGTTGTACCCAACAGTAATTGTCCTGATCTTTAGAAATGAAGCATCAAAATAGGAGAGAGAATTAAGATACTTCGGTTGATCCCCGCCTATGGCTCCTGGCCTTGGAAATTTCGCATCTGTATTTGTAGGAGTCCAATAGTCAACATCGATATTGCCTCTGCGGCCACTTAAAATATTTAAGTATCCATTAGCACCATAAGGTGTAGCAATAAGCAAGCCTCCGCTTTTAAAGAACCCTACCATACTCAGGTCAAACCCTTTGTACGCCAGGCGAGTGTTGAAGCCACCCTGAAATTTGGGTTGCATACTCATAATTTGTCTGTCGGCAGGTCCTATTGGTCTAACAGGCGTACCATCTGGATTAAAATCGCCTGTATATTTTACCCTGATCATACCCAGCGTTCCACCCACACCAGTTAACGGACCCGGTTCAAATAATGCTCTGTTAGCATCTTCTTCCTGCCAGATACCAACAGCCTTATAATCAAAAATCACATCAATTGGATGGCCTACAAACCACCAGTTAGACTCATCTCTTAATTGACCTGAAGCCAGTTTTGTTAGCTCATTCCTATTAGCATAAAGGTTCAGCCCCGCTTCAAGTCTTAAACCTTCCGGCTTATCTAATATCACCCCGTTAAGTGTAAACTCAACACCCTTATTTTCCGAACTACCAATATTGGCCAATATTCTGGATACACCTGATGTTTGTGGCAGATTCAAGTAGAGCAACAAGTCATCAGTTTTGGTATGGTAATATTCAATAGTACCGGTTATCCGATCATTAAATAATCCAAACTCTAACGCATAGTTTGTAGTGGCTGAAAACTCCCAACCTAAATTTGGATTAGGTGATTCAAAAACATTAAAACCAAAAACATTAGATGCTCCGAAATTATAAGGTTGTGAACCAAGAGAGCCTAGTGTCTTGTAAGGGTCAACCGCCTGATTGGAAGTTAATCCATAACCTATACGGAGTTTAAGTTGATTAATTGGGCTTACATTAGCCATGAAACCTTCTTTATGGATATTCCAGCCAGCAGATATGGCCGGATAATTGAACCATTTGTTTCCAGGAGCTAATCTTGACGAGCCATCAAATCGGTAGCTGGCCGTCAGCATATATCGGTCGTCATAGGAGTACATAACGCGACCCATTGTTGATACAAGGCCAGTTAACGAATAATTCTGAAGATCAGGATTAATAACCGGTGCAATGTTTGCCCTACCTAGATTATAAAACTGGAAGTCATCATTAGGAATATCCCTGGCCGTAGCATTAAATCTTACAAATTCGTCTTGCTGTGCAGAATACAAGCCAACTAAATTCAAATTATGTTTACCAAAAGAACGCTCATAGTTTACCAGATTTTCGATTGTCCAACTGGAAGTAGTGGTAGTGTTAACGGTTGCTGAAGATTGTGTAGAGGGATTAACAGCAAAGACCCCTTCACCGGTATATTGTCCACTATTTGATTGGCGATAATTTAATCCGAGGTTAATACGATAACTTAATCCCTTAACCCACGGAACCTGAACTTCACCATAGAGGGAGTTGTACGTACTCAAATTTTTTGTAAGGTCCACCCAGGTTTCACCAAGATCCTCAATAGAAGACCGCGTACGAGTCCAGGTCTCATCCAATGGCATCCGTATAGTTCTTTTAAGCGAACCATCTGGATTAAAAGGATCTGCTATAGGTGATAAACTGAGAACATCATACATGGATAGGTTATTACCATTCGATATTGAATAATTGTTATTGGTAGTAAGTCCGAATCGAAAATATTCCCCAACCTTCTGGTCTAAAGAGGCCCGCAAGGCAATCCTACTATAATCCTGACCCGGAATTACAGCCACATCTTTATAATAACCTAAGCCTACGTTATAGCTACCTGCATCGGTTCCACCTAAAATCCCAATATCATGACTCGATACAGCTGCCGGTGCATAGAACTTATCTTGCCAATCTGTGTTGGTACCACTGAATTCATCCTGACCATTTGTATAGATACCAGCCTCTTGTCGAAGCGCTTCAAATTTTTCTCCATTCATCATGGGATATTTGGCAAAGACACTTTTAACACCGAAATAACCATCATAATTTATTTGTGCTTTTTGCCCCCTTTGTCCTTTATTGGTTGTTACCAGAATTACACCATTGGCACCACGCGAACCGTAAATGGCCGTTGAAGAAGCATCTTTTAGAATATCAATACTCTTAATGTCATTGGGATTAATGTCGCTGAGTGATCCAGCAAAAGGAATACCGTCAAGAACTACCAATGGGTCGTTACTGGCAGTTAGTGATCGGGTACCCCGAATACGGATTTGCATTGTTGCCCCTGGCTTTGTAGAATTTTGGGCAAGGTCTACGCCCGCTAATCTGCCCTGCAGGGCTTGCGTAATATTTGGTGAAGGTATTTCACGTAAACCTGATCCACTGAGAGAAACTACAGAGCCTGTAACAGCTTCTCTGCTAACCTCACCATAACCGATAACAACAATTTCACTTAGTGAGGTAACATCCGTTACCAGCGAAACATTAATGGTTGTTCGTCCATCAACAGATTGCTCAACAGTTTGGTAACCGATAAACGAGAAGACGAGAGTTTTGGCACTTTCATCAGCAGGCAATTGGATTGTGTAGTTTCCACTAGCATCAGAAGTTGTTCCCGAGCCAGTGCCCTTTATCAGGATATTAACGCCTGGCAGCCCAACGCCAGTCTCATCGGTTACTTTGCCCCGGATAGTAGATTGGGCAAACACATTCAGATTAATGCAAAGCGCAAAGCAGGCAAGCATTATGGCCCGGACCAGGAGCGACCTGCGCCAACTTTCTTTGCAAAGTGGTTGTAAAATTGTTTTCATCATACTGGTTTGATTTTAATGGGTTAATGGTTTCCAGTTCCTTAAAAGTCCGTTCCCGAAAAACCTAATCTGGCTTCGGTCAGATAAAAGTGAAAGAATGAATTCAGATTTGCAACCGATTGCACAACTAAATTTCTTGCAATCGTGCGATTATGTCGTTTTTAGACCCATTTTAAATGCAATCGATTATCGTAAAACGCTAAAAATAGGCTTTTTGGGGACTCAACAAGCTTGTGAAGCGGGTTGTCTGGTCGGTTTAGTTAATCATCCGCTCAAATAGTTAATGCAATCATCTTAACGAGTATTTCAATACCTTTTGGTTTTAATTTCAGAGATGAAACTTATCATTCCATTCCTATTTGTAGTTGTGGTTGTGGCCAACGCCCAACCGTTTTCAGCAAAAGAAATAAGCACCTGGAAAGCCCAGGCGAAACAGGTTACCATCATTCGCGATACCTGGGGCATACCCCACATTTATGGAAAAACCGATGCCGATGCTGTGTTTGGATTTCTATACGCTCAATGCGAAGATGATTTTCCCCGGGTTGAACTCAATTACATTACCTCCATGGGCCGGCTGGCAGAAGTAGAAGGCGAGGAAAAGCTTTACCACGATCTGCGCCAGCGACTGTTTTACGATACGCTCATGGCCGACAACATTTATCGGCAAAGTCCTGCATGGCTTAAACGCTTGTGCAATGCTTTTGCGGATGGCGCCAACTATTATCTGTATACACATCCGGAAGTAAAGCCAAAATTGATTAAACGGTTTAAACCGTGGATGCCCTTTCTGTTTAGTGAAGGAAGTATTGGTGGCGATATCGAATCCATTTCGGTAAATCGGTTAAAAGCATTTTACGGAACGGGTGGGCATGTATCAACCGAAGAAGTTGATCATAATGAACCTGAGCCGGAACCACGAGGTTCCAATGGCTTTGCCATTGGGCCAGCGTTAAGCACAAGTGGTAATGCGTTGTTGCTCATCAACCCTCACACTTCTTTTTATTTCAGGCCTGAAGTACATGTAAACAGCAACGAGGGGTTAAATGCCTACGGTGCCGTTACGTGGGGTCAGTTTTTTATCTATCAGGGTTTTAATGAATACTGCGGTTGGATGCACACCAGCAGTCAGGCTGACGTAATTGATGAGTATCTGGAAACAATTGTAACAAAAGGTGATTCAGTCTTTTACCAACATGGAAAACCAAAACCTGTTGTGAGCAAAAAAATTTTATTGGCTTACAAAAACGGAACTACAAAAAGTTATAGAGAATTTACCGGCAGGTTTACCCACCACGGGCCGGTTATTGCCCGCCAAGGCGATAAGTGGGTCAGTATTTCACTGATGGTTGAACCCCTGAAAGCCCTCACACAATCGTATCAACGCACAAAAGCCAGAGGCTATGCCGATTACCAAAAGGTAATGGAGCTAAAAGCAAACTCATCCAACAATACCGTGTTTGCCGATAGGGAAGGAAACATTGCCTACTGGCATGGCAACTTTATTCCTAAACGCAATCGGGCTTTTGATTGGAGTAAACCAGTTGATGGCGGCAACCCTGAAACAGATTGGAAAGGACTGCATGATGTTTCTGAAATTGTTCAATCACTGAATCCGGCTAATGGCTGGATACAGAATTGCAATTCCACACCATTTACACTGGCGGGAAAATTTAGTCCAGATAAAAGCCGGTACCCAATGTATATGGCACCCGATGCGCAGAACGCGCGCGGTATTAATGCCGAACGGGTACTAAACCGGGAAAGCAAGTACACACTGGATAAACTGATTGCCGCAGCCAATGATCCTTATCTGGCCGGATTTGAAGAATTATTACCCGCTTTACTGAATGCCTATGATGCTTCTGACAAAACTAAAAATGCTGATTTAAAAGAAGCTATCGAAACGTTAAGAAACTGGGATTTGAACTATGGCAAAGAATCGGTTGGTGCAGCGTTGGCCATGTACTGGGGCGTTGAACTCAGGCAAAATGTGTTTTCAAGAGTGCCGGCAGGCAGCAGTCAACTGGATATTATTAATTACCTGACAGAACAAACTACGCCCGATGAAAAGTTGAAGGCTCTGTCCGTTGTTGTGACAGAATTTAAGCGCGACTTTGGAAAATGGAATGTAGCCTGGGGTGAGGTAAATCGCTTTCAACGCCTTACCGGACAAATCAATGAAACGTATGATGATACAAAGCCAAGTTTACCAGTAGCTTCAGCCTCATCTTTCTGGGGATCGTTGGCTGCATTTGGTAGTCGCAAATATCCGGGCACAAACAAAATGTATGGTTATGTAGGCAATAGTTTTGTAGCCGTGGTGGAGTTTGGTAAAACCATTAAAGCTAAATCGGTGCTGGCCGGTGGCAACAGCAGTAATCCAAAGTCTTCCTATTTTACCAATCAAGCCGAACTCTATAGCAATGGACAGTTCAAAGATGTTTGGTTTTATAAGAAAGATGTTGAAGCCAATGCCGTGCGGAAGTACCAGCCGGGTAAGTAATAATTAAATTTCTAATCTCGGATTCATAACCGAGACTTTAAATCCTGAATAAATGGAAGCAGTTTTACAATTAGGAACACCGCTTACACCATCGGCTATTAAGGTAATGATGTTAGGCTCTGGTGAATTGGGCAAAGAAGTTGTAATTGAGTTTCAGCGTTATGGTGTAGAAGTTATTGCGGTAGATCGGTACGCGAATGCACCAGCCATGCAAGTGGCACATCGTTCTTATGTACTTAATATGCTGGATGGTAATGCGCTCCGGGTATTGATTGAAAAAGAAAAACCAAACATTATTGTACCCGAAGTGGAAGCTATCGCTACCGATATATTGGTGCAGTTAGAACAAGAAGGTTTTCGCGTTGTACCAACGGCCACCGCAGCCCGCTTAACCATGAACCGGGAAGGCATTCGGGTACTGGCACATGAAAAGTTAAAAGTAAAAACCTCACCCTACTTATTTGCGGGCGATTATGAATCCTTCGCTCAAAGCGTAAAGAAGATTGGAATACCGTGTGTGGTAAAACCGATTATGAGTTCATCGGGCAAAGGGCAAAGTGTGATTAAAAAAGAAGCTGACATTCCATCGGCCTGGCAATATGCGCAGGAGGGTGGTCGCAGCGGTGGTGGTAAAGTAATTGTTGAAGGTTTTATTGATTTTGATTTTGAGATTACGTTGTTAACCATCCGGCACAAAGAAGGTGTTTCGTTTTGCGAACCCATTGGGCACCGACAAGAACATGGCGATTACCACGAATCATGGCAACCACACCCCATGAACAAAGTTGCGTTGCAAGAAGCACAAAGCATTTCTGAGAAAGTAGTAAACGCGCTGGGTGGTTATGGTATTTTTGGAGTAGAGTTTTTTGTAAAAGGTGATGAAGTATACTTCAGCGAACTTTCACCGCGTCCGCACGACACTGGCATGGTTACCATGATCTCGCAAGACTTATCGGAGTTTGCGTTGCACGTTCGGGCTATTCTAGGCTTGCCTATTCCGGTAATCCGGCAATTGGGGCCATCAGCCTCGTCTGTTATTTTGGTGAAAGGTCAATCAACCAACATTACCTATACCGGTATTGAAGCTGCATTAAGAGAGCCCGATACACAGATCAGGATTTTTGGAAAACCCGAGGTTAATGGTGAACGAAGAATGGGGGTTTGCCTGGCAAAAGCAGAAAATATAGACGCGGCCAGAGCAAAAGCGAACCGGGCTGCTAACGAAATTAAATATCAGGTATAAAGATCTTCGTAAACATAGTAATCCGGTTTCTATAACTCACCCGTTTCTGAATGCGGTTCATTCATAAGGGAAGTTATAGAAACTCAGGATCTAGTTTGGGGTTATCCCAAATAAGCTTTAAGATTTTTGCTGCGACTGGTGCTTCTTAGCCTGCGCGTGGCTTTCTCTTTTATTTGCCTTACGCGTTCGCGTGTCAATTCAAATTTATCGCCAATCTCTTCCAGCGTTAGTGGGTGTGATCCATTAAGACCATAATAGTCTACAATCACTTCCGCTTCCCGCAAGGTTAACGATTTCAACGCCTGAGCTACTTCCTGTTTAAGCGAATCCTGCATCAACACGGTGTCAGGCATTGCTTCCATTGTATCTTCCAATACATCTAACAAACGTCCTTCCTCACCTTGTACAAAAGGTGCATCAACCGAAATTTGCCGGCCGCCCGCACGCATGTTAATTTCTACTTCTTCAACGGTTATATTCATCAACTCTGCTACTTCTGCAGGCGATGGTTCGCGTTGATATTCTTGTTCCAAGGAAGAAAATGCACGCGAAATTTTATTCAGTGAACCTACACGATTTAATGGAAGCCGTACTACACGGGATTGCTCAGCAATAGCTTGCAAAATGGATTGACGAATCCACCATACGGCATACGAAATAAACTTAAAGCCACGGGTTTCATCAAAACGCATGGCGGCTTTAATTAAACCTACATTTCCCTCGTTAATTAAATCACCAAGTGTAAGGCCATTGTTTTGATATTGTTTGGCTACCGAAACGACAAAGCGCAGATTGGCTTTGGTTAATTTCTCCAATGCTTGTTGATCGCCTTCGCGGATGCGTTTTGCCAACTCAACTTCTACTTCTGCCGAAATCAAATCAACTTTTCCAATTTCAACCAGGTATTTATCCAGCGACTGGCTTTCCCGATTCGTGATCTGCTTACTTATCTTTAACTGTCTCATCTATAATGTGTTCTTATAAGGTCTTAACTAAATTCTGGCCGGACTAGTTCCCAATTGTTTCAATAAACGGGCATGACCAAGCAAGGCATCGACAAACGTGGTTGAGCTTTTGTAGGGCAGATTAAACTCATGGGCCGTTTTTTCTACAATAGCCGAAATTTTGCGATAGTGTACGTGGCAAATGTTGGGGAACAAGTGATGTTCAATCTGAAAATTCAATCCCCCCACATACCACGAAAACCAGCGGCTTCTGTTGCCAAAGTTGGTTGTAGTGTGAAGCTGGTGTACTGCCCAGGTATTTTCAAGTTTTTGATGGTCATCGGGTAGGGGAAATTCGGTGCCTTCAATAACGTGGGCCGGTTGAAAGATAATAGCCAGAATAAATCCTGCTATGTAGTGCATGGTTAAAATACCAAACAAAATCTGCCAGCCCGAAAGTGGTGTTACCAGGAACGGAATCACAAAAATGTAAGTTACATAAACCAGTTTGGTAGCAATTAAAATGATCCATTCTCTTACAATATTGGCATTGTTGCTACGGGCAAGTCCATTTTGCTGATACCGGATTATGCGCACAAAGTCTTTGAAAACCATCCATACAATAGTCATTAGTCCATACAGAAACCAGGCGTAGATAAACTGATACTTATGGAACCACTTCCAGTTTGAATGCGGGGAAAGCCGCAACACACCGCGTGGACTAATATCTTCGTCTTCTTCATGAACATTTGTATAAGTGTGATGCAACACATTGTGTTGAATCTTCCAGTTAAATGCATTGGCACCAACTAAATTGAGCGAATAACCCATCAGGGTATTCAACCATTTCTTATTGGAGTATGCACCGTGGTTTGCATCGTGCATAACCGATAGGCCAATACCGGCAAGCCCCAGGCTCATCACCAGCACCAGAGCAAACATCCAACCCAAACCAGTTACTACCCCACCGATTATCAATCCATAGGGTATAAAGTAAAGTCCAAACATCACCACCGTTTTAACAACCATTTCGGTGTTACCTACGCGCGAGATGTTGTTGGTTTTAAAATACTCATTAACCCGTTTGTTTAATGTTTGGGTAAACTCACGGTTAAGTGTTGAAAATGTTAAGCTTTGCTTTCGTGCCATGTACGTTATTTAATAGTAATACAACCGCGCTGAGGCGGATTCAATTGAAAAAATCGTGTTGGAGGGATCGTTGGATTACCTTCAGGCAGGATTTGAGAAATTGATTTTGGCTAAAGATAGCACTTTTTTAGGTAGAAATTGGGAATATCTTTCCTGGTAAAACTGAAATACAATCCGGAGGCTTTAAGGTACTTGTTACTCCTGTACGCTAACGGTATCAGTCACTGAGTCTGATACGGGCTCTACCTCCGGTTTAGGCTTTAATACCTCCAGCATGCTTTTGATTTCGGCTATAACCAGTTCGGGCTCTTCCTGATGAATAAACGTACCGCTATTTTCCGTAACAATGTGTTTTAATTGCGGAGCCTGAAGTTTTAGGCGTTCATGAAAGCGTACCCACTTTTCTATGTCTTCGGCAGTAGCTCCGGATTTACGCTCTTCATCCGAAAATCGCCCTGATGTAAGCATGGTAATTGGTATTTGAAGGGGCAGGCGGGTGCTCCGCATCATATCTTCATCCTTTTGCAGCATCTCTAATTCTTTGCGCGATGCCTTAGGCTTATTAACAATTCCTAAATCTACCATGTCTTTCATTCTTCTGCGCTGATCAGCACTACGCGTGTTACGGATGGTATCTAAAAATCCTTCATAAGCCGGATCAATTAAAACCATGCCTGCAACTTTCTCAGGATAAGTGTGCACATACCACCGTGCTATGAATCCGCCAAGCGAATGACTGACCACCAGATAAGGCGGTTCGATATTCTCTTTCTCCAAAATTTCATTCAGTTCAATTGCAAAATGATCTACTGTGCGTTCAGTATTCAATTCTTCCGATAAGCCAATACCAGCCCGGTCATATGATAGGGTACGGGTTAACTTGGCAATTTCAGTTTGAACGGTGCTGAAGTTTTGCAGATCGGCACCGGCACCCGTAATAAAAATTACTACCGGACTTCCGGTTCCCACATCCAGAATATGTTGTTTGTGGCCATCGATTTCTACAAACCTGTCGCCCGAATTTTGCTTACAGGCAACAACGCATATCACCAACGTAATCCATAAAAGTGGCTGAAGAAGTGATTGGCGTTTCATAAGTATCCAAAGATATTAATTTTAACCGACAGACGTAAAAGAAAAGGCGCCTTGATGGCGCCTTTAACTTATAAAGCCAGAAGTTACTTGTTAGGCTTCGTTCACCACTATTTTGATAATCTCATCGCCCTGGCGAATCTTATCAATAACGTCCAATCCTTCAACCACTTTTCCAAACACTGTATGGTTACGATCTAAATGTTTGGTGCGCTCGCGATTATGACAAATAAAAAACTGTGAACCTCCTGTATCGCGGCCCGCATGAGCCATCGATAACACTCCGCGATCATGGTATTGATTCTCGCCAGTTAATTCACATTTAATCGTATACCCGGGGCCACCATTTCCAATTTTATTGGGGCAACCACCCTGTACCACAAAATTAGGAAGCACCCGATGGAAGTTAAGGCCATCATAAAATCCCTTCTTTGCTAAGTCAGTAAAGTTCTTTACCGTGTTGGGGGCATCTGCTTCAAAAAATTCCACTTTCATGTTACCGTGCACGGTTTGTATTTCGGCTGTTTTCATCTTTAAAATGAGTTTTAAATAAGCCGCAAATTTAACCCTTTGCATTTAAAAAAAGAACGATTGTATTTGCTTTGCAGGCACGGCTAAAATACCTTGTGTATATGTGGAAGATACTCACTTTTACCGGGCTAATGCTGTTAGTAGTCAGTTTCGGTAATGCTCAGCAAACCGAACCACTTAAACCTGATGCAGAGTTTGAATTTAAATTCGATTATTCCTTCAAAGAAAGAATTATCAATGACAAGCCGGATTATCAGGCACAAGATCCGGACAAGAAGCCAACCAGTAGTGGCCCCTTGCCTTATCTTAAAACAGAATTAAGATTGTTGAAGTTGAATACCGGTGAAGTGCGTGTGAGAGTTATTAATCAGAAAGGTACTACGGTAATAAATCGTAAAGCAAGTACCGACTCTGTAATAAAAATTGATTGGGGCTTTAGCGATGATGTAAAAGATCAGATTGTTTCCAATAGCTATACGGTATTGTTAATGAATGACAACAAAGAGGTCCTTTCGCGCATTACCCTGAGTGCAGATGCGGATGGCACCTTCTTCGTAAATGGCCAGAAAAAAGGTCGCCTTTAATTTCCGCTTATAACCTTAGCCGGTGCGATCTACCATTTCAGGAATGAGATCAATATTATTTTAATTACTTTGCCTGCATGGCAGATGAGCAACCACCCGTGTTTAAAAACTGGAGCTCCTGGTATTGGTTAATACTTGGGGTAATGGCTTTTCAAGTAATCTTGTTTTATTGGTTAACCCAATCTTTTGCATGAACCTGATAGATTGGATAATTCTCTTTGGTACACTCTTATTCATTGTACTTTACGGAGCGTGGAGAACCCGCGAAACCAAAAACATAGATGGGTATTTAAAAGGCGATAACAACCTGAAGTGGTGGATGATTGGCGTTTCCATTATGGCCACCCAGGCCAGTGCTGTAACTTTTCTTTCTACACCGGGGCAGGCCATGGATGATGGCATGCGCTTTCTGCAATTTTACTTCGGGTTACCGTTGGCAATGGTAATAATTGCCGTAACCATGGTGCCGATTTATTACCGGCTAAAAGTGTACACCGCCTACGAATATCTGGAAACACGCTTCGATCTAAAAACCCGTACGCTTGCCGCAATCCTGTTCCTGATTTTACGGGGACTCTCAGCAGGAATTACATTATATGCACCGTCAATTGTATTGTCTACCATACTTGGATGGAACATTGCTTTCACTACTATCTTAATCGGTTTGCTGGTAATCATCTATTCCGTATCGGGTGGAACAAAGGCCGTGAGTCTTACACAACGGCAACAGATGACGATAATAATGGGGGGAATGATACTGGCGGGCATTATGGCCTACAACAAATTACCAGATTCTATTTCATTTACCGACACTATTCAGATTGCCGGTGAGTTAGGTAAACTTAATATTGTGACCACCAATTTCAGTTTGAGCGATCGCTTCAACATCTGGTCTGGGTTACTGGCATCTACCTTCTTATTTCTTTCATATTTCGGAACCGATCAATCGCAAGTGGCGCGCTACCTCGGGGGTAAATCGTTAACCGAAAGCCGGATGGGATTAATCTTTAACGGGCTGCTTAAAATTCCCATGCAGTTTGTAATCCTGTTTATTGGTGTGCTGGTGTTTGTGTTTTATTTGTTTAACCAGCCTCCGATATTTCACAATCAGACTTTAAAAACGCAGGCAGCACAAACCAGCTATGCCGATTCACTTGCCCGATTACAAAATGGGTACGATAAAGTATTTGCTGATAAACAGGTGGCTATTCAAGACTTAGTATCAGGAATTCAAACAGACAATGAGAACTTAATCCAATCTGCAAAGGTTAACTACCACATTGCAAAAAAGCAAGAAGACAGCATTCGCACCACAGTTAAGAAAACAATTTCGGCTGCAGTGCCGGGTGCCAAAACACAAGACCGCGATTATATGTTCTTAAATTTTGTGTTGAGTTATCTGCCCCATGGCGTTATCGGGTTGATTCTGGCCGTGATGTTTTCCGCGGCCATGGGCTCTATGGCTGGTGAGTTGAACGCACTTTCATCTACTACTACCGTTGATATTTTTAAGCGCTCCATAAAGCCCGAGGGTAGCGAACAATACTATCTCAAAGCTTCGCGGTTGTTTACCATTATGTGGGCCATGCTGGCCATGGTATTTGCCATGTTAGCCAACCAGGCCGAAAACCTGATTCAGTTTGTAAACATTGTTGGTAGTTTGTTTTATGGAACGATACTCGGGATTTTCCTGGTTGCGTTCTACCTGAAATCCGTGAAAAGCAATGCTGTATTTATAGCCGCAATTATAGGTGAGGCAACTGTACTGGCCTGCTACTTTTTCTTTTACGAAGAAATTGCGTTTTTATACTACAATATTATCGGGTGTGTGGTAGTAGTGGTGCTGGCCTGGCTGTTGAAGCCGTTAGACCATGCAGGTAAAGAAGGTTGACAACCTTTTCTTCGCGTCATCAAAGGTTGTCAACCTTATCTGCGATTTACTTCAAAGTCTTCTGAAGTTCTTCGTTCATAGCCTGATAATCACGATTACCAGCTTTTTGCGCAATTTCCCAGCTTGCCTTTGACGTTGCCAGCGCACCAGCTTTATCGCCAGCAGCTTTTTGAATGCGTGCCTTCTGATATAAAATCCAGAATGCAGTTGGATTAGCTTCTGCAGCTTTGTTTACCCACTCTAAAGCTTGCTTAATGTCTTTTCCATTCTCCAAATAGTACACGGCAGCACTGAAATAGTTATTAGGGTTTACTTTCGTGTTAGCCTCAATCGACTTCATCACTTTGGCATCGTAGTCTACAGTAATAGTAAACTTCACCGAAGTGTTTTCCCAGGCTAACTGAACTTTTGCACTCTTGCTGTCAGCTGCTATGTCGCCTATGTTAATTGTAAAAGTTTCGACAGGGGCAGTTAACTTTTCAGACTTAACTTTAAAGTTGGCAGCTTCCTTCGATTTATCGTACGCATTGGTGTTACCACCAATCGATAAGTCCTTATAAAGAGACACAGTCCATTCAGTAGCACCTGGCCAGGTAAAGATCAGGTATTCGCCTTTAGGCACAACAATACCTTCTACTTTTACATCATCGCTGAACGAAATTTTAGTACCTGCATTTGCCCCTGTACGCCAGATGGTTCCGTGCGGATACATCACATCCTTTTCACCAAAAATTTTTCTGCCCTTAAGGCTTGGGCGCGAATAATCAATTCTCACATCGGTTAATCCCACCACGGTGGTAACCGAAGCGGCAGGACTGGGTTGCGGAGTCTGCACCTGGGCAGTGGCTAAACCCGTAACGAATAGCAATAATAACAAGGCATTTTTCATGGTAGTAGTTAATTTTGAGGCTGTAAAAATAGAAGCATTTATAGCTTTTAAAAACCTTCATTAAAATCATTTAACAATTTTGGTTCTCGCTCCGGACTTTTATCAAAAACCTGATGTAGTAGCACTTGCCCGCAATTTGCTGGGTAAAGTGCTGATCACCCGAATAAACGGGGAAATAACCGCGGGCCGGATTATCGAAACGGAGGCCTATTCATACAAGGAACGGGGTTGCCATGCTTACAACAACAAACAAACCCTTCGTAATGAAGTAATGTTTGCCGATGGGGGTGTGGCTTATATTTACCTTTGCTATGGAATACACAACCTGTTTAATATTGTTACTAATAAGGCAGGTAAAGCAGAAGCTGTTTTAATTCGGGCACTTGAACCTATTGCCGGGAATGAAATTATGCTCAGGCGGATGAAAGCAAAGAATTCCAAACGAATTACATCGGGCCCAGGCAAACTTACACGTGCATTCGGAATAGACCGATCGTTAAATGGCACTTCTCTCATCAACTCAGAAATTACAATTGAGGATGCTGCACCCATCAACAGAAAAAAAATTGTTGCGGCCACCCGCATTGGCATTGATTATGCAGGCACAGATGCTTTGTTGCCCTGGCGATTTTATGTGAAAGACAACGAATGGGTAAGCAAATGGTAAGTAATCCGTTCGTATTTTTAACATTTCTATTTGTGCAGATGAAGACATTCGTAAACTTTTTAGTGCTGTTTTGTGTGGCGAGTAGTACCAATGCCCAGTTCAACCTGGTTAACTCCGGCTATGATGAACAGAATCCTGTGATTAGTCCGGATGGAAAAACACTGTATGTTACTATTGGCAATCACCCGCAAAATGTTGGGGGCGTAAAAGACCCGGGCGATATCTGGATGTCCGTGTGGGTGGACAATGCATGGTCGGCTCCGGTACACGGAGGTACTGTTTTAAATACTCGTGGTTATAACGGAGTGGCCGGGTTAAGCAGAAGTGGTAACGAACTTTTTCTGTTCAATCATTACACAAAGACAGGCGATCCACCCACAACTCAAGGCATTTCTGTTTCGATAAAAAATAATGCAGGTTGGTCGGCTCCTAAAAATATTACTATTCCCTATTTCCGAAATCGGTCTGAGCACATCAGCGGACAATGGCATGAAGATATGCAGGTGTTTGTGTTCGCGGCAGAATCGTACAATACGCTTGGCGCAGAAGACTTGTATGTTTCCTTTTATCTGGAAGGCCGCTGGTCAGAACCTACTCATCTGGGCAATCTGGTAAATACACCCTTGCAGGAAATGAGTCCTTCGCTTAGCGCAGACGGCAAGTTTTTATTTTTTGCTTCGAACGGAAGACGAGGTACTACCGGCAGTTTTGATATTTACATGAGCGAACGGTTAGATGAAACCTGGAAAAACTGGTCGATACCCGTTAACCTGGGCACCGATGTAAATACAGATGGACGAGAACTTTACTTTCGCAAGTTTAAAGATCTGGCATTGTTTACTTCTACCAACAACAGCGATGGCTATGGCGATATCCGCCAATACCAGGAAAAATTACCGGAAGTTCAAAAAGTAGATACCTTACTAAAGATCGTAGAAACAAAACGCGAGTATAAAGACACGATAAAGCGCGTTAACCTTTCGGGGCGGGTAACAAACTCTAAAAATGGAGTTGGCATAGGAGCACGCCTTATTTTCAGAGCCGATTCAATGTACATAGCCAATGCTTCTGCAAGTGGAGAATATTCCATCAACATCCCATCCACCCGCATTTATACCATTGAAGTGGAGCACAAAGGGTATATAAACCTGGCCGAGCGTCTGGATATTCATACGTTCGAGATGGCCACTCTGGAAATGAATTTCAAACTACAACCCATTGAAGTAGGAGCAAGCGTTAATCTGAAAAGTGTGCTCTTTGAATTAGGTACTACGGAATTACTGGAAGAATCATATCCCGAATTGAATGTGGTAGTTGACTTTCTGAATAACAATCCCAAAGTAGAAATTGAATTGCAGGGCCACACCGATAACCGGGGTGACCGCGTGAAAAATCTCCTACTCTCGCAACAACGTGTAGATAAAATAAAATCGTATCTGGTAAGCAAGGGCATTAGTGGCAAGCGTATTCGCGGTAAGGGATTTGGCGGATCGCGACCAGTGGCCACCAACGATTCGGAAGAAGCCCGCAAATTGAATCGTAGAGTGGAATTCAGGATTCTGAAGAATTAATTTCGTTATGAAGTGCATTTCCGGCAAACGCGCTTTTCTAAGTGAGCCTTTGGCTACCGATGCATTATTTGAAGCACATATTCAGTTTAACTATAGGGCAGGAACTGGCCCGGTAGCATTTTATAAATGCGAAGATTGCGGCCAATATCATCTTACTTCCAAAGGAACAATGAATGCACAGCTTGCCGAAGCACTTGCCAACGGAACGATTAAAAAACTAAAAGCTGCTGCGGAATGGGATGAGAAATTCAAAAAGTGGTAAGCAACAAAAAAGCCACGCGGTTCGCGTGGCTTTTCGCATCAGTAATTTTTGAATTACTTGGCGTTCTTTCCAATCAACTTTGCCAAGTCGAACATAGATACCTGATTTTTGCCTCCGAAAACTACTTTAAGTTTTTCATCGGCATTGATCATGCGTCTGTTCTTTGAATCCTGCAAGCCGTTCTTCTTGATGTAAGCCCACAACTTCTTAATGATCTCAGTGCGGGGAACTGGTTTGCTTCCGATAACGGCACCTAATGCCGCGTTAGGAGTTAGTGCAACCATAAAGGCAGCATTAGGCTTGCGAGCCGACTTCTTCTTTGCGGCTTTCTTCACAACCTTTTTCGCTGCCTTCTTAGCAGGTTTCTTGGCAGCTTTTTTAGCTGCCTTCTTTGCTTTTTTTGCCATAGCAATAAATAGTGTTTAGTGGTTTCTTCCGGAATGTTTTTTATAGATGTCCGGAATTGGGTTCAAATGTAATAAGTTATCTGAATTATTATGCAACTGTTAAGAAATTCCCATAGGGAAAACGGAGTAAGCAACAATTCCATTACCTTCAACTCATCAGTAAATAATGAAACGAATTCATGCCTTTGAGTGGGAAGATTTCAGATGGTTTCCGGCCGCTTGGCGCGACTATGGAACCAGCTATTTACAGTTCCTGGCAACCCGCTTCAACATCTATAAACCTATTGTTCCTATTATAGAAAAAGGACTGGCAGCCAATGGAAAACATGAATGGTTGGACTGTGCATCGGGTGGGGGTGGCGGCTTAATTAACTTGTTTAAAACTATAGTTACTAATCAACCCGATGTTACACTAACACTTACCGATCTCTATCCAAACACCAAAGCATTTGAGTTAACTCAGGCAGCAGATTTAAAACGAATAAGTTTTGAATCTCAATCAGTTGACGCTACTCAATTACCTCAACACTTGAAACGGAAATTTCGCACTTTGTTTGGTGCATTTCATCATATGGATGAAGCAAGCGCACGAAAAATTCTTCAACAGGCTGTAGACGATAATACTCCGATCGCCATCTTCGAACCACTCTCCAGAAATTTGCCTGCATTTATTTCCATGCTCTTTGTTCCGCTTAACATCTGGTTGTTTACACCCTTCATCAGGCCGTTGCGTTGGCTGGTGTTACCATTCATTTATTTGATTCCCATCGTGCCACTTTACATTCTTTGGGATGGGGTTATTTCTATCCTGCGGATGTACTCAAAACCTGAACTGGAAGCCCTGATCAGGGGCCTAAAAAATTCTGAAAATTTTTTTTGGGAAATGGGCGAAAAAGGCTCCGGCCCTATGAAAGTTTCGTATTTGTATGGGGAGCCTAAGGTTTAAAAGCCAACGGCAGTATCATCGCCTCTTGTATAATCGGCACCTGCTTCCAGCTTACCATCAGGCAAAACAAGAATAGCATCTACACGACCAATTGCCCTGCGTGGTGTAATCTTATGCCCCATGTTTACCAGCTTTAGACTGTCTTCTGTTGAAAACGTTCCGGTTTCGGGAATAATAACATCGGGCAACCATTGTGCGTGAATCCGTTTGGCATTCACAGCTTCCTGCATGCGCATGTCATGCTCCACTACATTCAGAATTACCTGAAATACTGACGTAATAATTGTTGAACCTCCAGGCGTGCCTACAACCATAAACAGTTTACCGTCTTTCTCTACAATGGTAGGAGTCATCGCGCTAAGCATGCGCTTATTTGGTTCAATCTTGTTGGCTTCGGCACCCAGTACGCCAAACATGTTGGGCACTCCGGGCTTGGAACTGAAATCATCCATCTCATTATTTAAAAAGAAACCTGAACCGCCTACCACCACATGCGAACCAAACCAACCGTTGATAGTTGTCGTTACGGCTACTGCATTTCCTTGCGGATCAACAATAGAGTAGTGGGTTGTTTCTTCCGATTCATAACCTGCTATTACGCCTTCTTTAACCTCGCTGCTGGGTGTGGCTTTGCTGGGATCGTAAGTGCTCATGCGTTCATCGTTGTACTGATCATCGATCATTTGTTTCAGGGGCACTTTGTAAAAATCCGGATCACCGAGATAAATAGCACGATCGGCATATACTCTGCGCTCAGCCTCTGTCATTAAATGCACGGTAGCAACTGAATTATGACCCCATTGTTTAATCGGGTACGGCTCAACCGATTTTAGTAATTGCACCAGACAAACACCACCACTGGATGAAGGTGGCATAGAGATGATTTTATAATCCTTGTAACTGGCTACAATAGGATCGCGCCAAACCGCATTGTAATTTTTAAGATCTTCTAATGTAATTAACCCATTACCGCGCTTCATTTCGGCTGCTATGTTTTCGGCAGTAATGCCTTCATAAAATCCAGCCCGGCCATTATCGCGAATCAATTCTAACGTGTGGCCTAACTCCAACCACTTTATAGAGTCTCCGGCTTTCCATGAGTCGCGCAACAGAAATTCGGGCGTAACCGTGTTATACTTCTTCAGGTCTTCCTGCATTTCGTTAAACCAGTTGGCTTCGCGTTCAGTAAGTACAAATCCATTCAATGCCAGATCAATTGCGGGTTGTACCAAATCTTTCCACGGAAGGGTGCCAAATTTTTTATGAGCTTCAACCATACCCTCTACCGAACCGGGCACTCCGGAGGCCAAATGACCCTGCGTACTTAAATCAGGAATTACATTGCCCTCGTCATCGAGATACATATTGGTGGTAGCTGCAGCCGGGGCTTTCTCTCTGAAGTCCAGGGTGGCTGTGGTTCCATCTTTTAACCGAACCACCATAAATCCGCCCCCGCCAATATTACCGGCAGCCGGAAACACAACAGCCAGCGCAAAGTGCGTAGCAATTGCTGCATCAATCGCATTACCACCTTTCTTCATTACATCAGTGCCAACCTGCGAAGCCAATGCGTGGGCCGACACCACCATGGCCGAATCGGTTACAAGACCAATTACTTTTTCCTTCCGGGAGGTGTTACATGCAAGGACTATAATGGCCAATGGTAGAACAATGAAGCGCTTCATGGAGTAGAAGGTTGGTTTTATGGGGTTAAATGTATTACTTCCAAGCGAAGTTTACCATGAGCCTGCGAAAAGAAAAAGCCGCCCGATTAAAACTTAGTGTGTTAGATCACACCATAAAACTAATCGGCAAAAAATCATTCGATGATTTGTATGTAGAAGAGATTTGTGCCAAAGTAAAAATCTCGAAAGTAACCTTGTTTAAGTACTTTCCGCAGAAGGAAGATATACTGCTGTACTATTTCCGTATCTGGTGTTTAAAACGGGCAGTAGAATTTCGGGAGAAACCAAAAGAAGGTGTAGCGGGTATAACGTATCTGTTTGATAAACTCGCAGAAGAATGCGAAACTCACCCGGGTATAATTCTGAGCTTGTTTGCTTACCTGGCCGATCTAAAACGACCGCCAAAACCATTCCCCGTAAAGGCAGAAGAGAAGAAACTGATTTTTCCTGAAATTAAAGATATTCACCTGGTTGAGATCCAATCGCTTGACCAGATGTTTGAGAAGTTTACGCTGGAAGCCATCTTTAAAAAAGAAGTTACCAAAACAGCATCAACGCGCGACCTTACCAATTTATTAAATACCATCTTTTATGGATCGGTAGTTACAGCCCATATGCAGCAACTAAATCCGGTTAAGTTCTTTTTCAGAAGAAACCTGGAAATGATTTTGAAGGGACTTGCTTAGTCGTAAGTACGCATGTTGCAGTAACACCAGGAACTGCCTCCTGCCACCTGTAACTGTCTACTAATTTTATTTCATCCTCACCATTCTGGTGCGCTTGCGTTCAAACATCCGGATGTGCCTGTTGCCAATTGGAATATCAATGCGATAACGATTGCCTTTGGCCCAGACTTTATGCGTGCGGGGTTTAACCACTTTTTGTGACGCCTGACCTTTGTCAAACAAACTGCATGACGAGGCCGAGATAGTAATAAGCAGAATAAGGAATCCGCGCTTCATTTAGTAATAACCGAACTCTAAAATTAGCTTTTTATTTTAATTCGTGTGGTGGAATTTACCTTCAGGCAAATGGTTTAAAGTACTTGTGTGGACCTTTGTGTTGTGGTGAAGCTAATCTAAATCCGTGAATCCGTAACCTTACCCAAAGTCCGATCGTATTATTTCAAGTAGGTATCAACTTTTACTAGTTATGGGCAGGCCAAGATTAAAAATTGAAATGAACCGATTTGATTGGGCATTGGAAGCAATTGCTTTAATGATTTTATTGGGAACATTACTCTCGCTGATACTAAATTTTGGAAGTGCGCCCGAGCAAATTCCTACCCATTACAATTTATCCGGTACACCCGATGCATTTGGTAGCAAGAATTCCATTTGTATTCTGGTAACAATTAACGTGTTACTCTTTGCCTTACTTTCCTGGATTTCGAACTTCCCCCATTGGTATAATTACACGGTAGAGATAACCGAAGAAAATGCAGCACGTCAATACACGCTTGCCGTTAGAATGATGCGCGTACTGAAGATTGTACTGATGATGATCTTCGCCTACATTCTGCTTCACAGCCTTTCCGGAGGATATTTGGGGTATTGGTTTCTGCCGGCATTATTCTTATCCATAGTTTCAGTAATCGGGATTTACATTTTCAAGACAAGGCAGGTTTCGTAGAAAGGGTTAGCAAGAAATATTTATTGTTTTTTGCTTTCGTAACCGGTAACACTATATTTGCAGCCTCATTTTAAGCATTTGCCGATAAATGAGGGAATAGTCCGGTAGTTCAACTGGTTAGAATGCCTGTTCCGCCAAAGCGGGAAGGTTGCGGAGACCCCGAATAAGATTCTAAGAAATGAACATTTACTTATTAGGTCCGGTAGTTCAGCTGGTTAGAATGCCTGCCTGTCACGCAGGAGGTCGCGGGTTCGAGTCCCGTCCGGACCGCAAAATGCTCGTCAACTGATGAGCATTTTTCATTTGATACCCTTCCAACAATAAGCGATTTAAAACAATAAAGTCGCTGAATCTGTTAAAATCAGCGAAATCGATTGCTGCCAAAAGGCAAATAAAGGCTTTCAACCTGAAAAAAGGCCGTTCAACGGGTTCGGGTTTCCTGTCTTTGCGGGCAACATTACTTTTGATTCATAATTTTTTAGACTATGGACAAGAAACCACTTTTTCTTAAAGGATTGCTGAATGCACTGCTTATTGAGGCTATCATTCTGGCGCTCATTATTCTATAGTATTTAGATTTCAGTAATATGAAAAGTCCTGTTGGTAAGCTCCATCAGGACTTTTTGTTTTAAAACAGAGTTCAAAAACCGCTTATCCCAACATCAAAAATTCCAATTTCAAAAATCTTCTAATTTTGTACCCGTGTTTAACTAACCCAGGGCAATGAATCTTTTGGATTTTGAAAAGCCCATCGCAGAACTGGAGGCAAAACTTTCTGACATGAAACATCTGGCTAATGACAGCGATGATTCGGTTAAGAGTGCTATTCAGGCGTTGGAGAAAAAGATCACCGATTTAAAGAAAGAAACTTTCGACAATCTTACTGGCTGGCAACGGGTGCAGCTATCGCGCCACCCCGACAGACCCTATACCTTAGACTATATCTACGAAATCACTACGGAGTTTATTGAACTGCATGGCGACCGCACGGTAAGTGATGATAAAGCTATGATAGGAGGGTTTGGAACTATTGATGGCCAAACCTACATGCTCATAGGCCAGCAAAAAGGTAGAAACACCAAACAAAGACAACTCCGCAATTTTGGTATGGCCAACCCGGAGGGCTATCGAAAGGCGCTGCGCTTAATGAAGCTGGCTGAGAAATTCAACAAACCAATTGTTACGTTCATTGATACACCGGGGGCCTTTCCGGGATTGGAAGCTGAAGAGCGTGGCCAGGGCGAAGCCATTGCCCGCAACCTGAAGGAAATGTTCATGCTAAAGGTTCCGGTAATTTGTATCATCATTGGTGAAGGAGCATCGGGTGGAGCACTTGGTATTGCCATTGGCGATAGGGTGTTAATGCTGGAGAACTCCTGGTACTCGGTAATATCGCCCGAAAACTGCTCGGCTATTTTATGGCGTAGTTGGGATTTCAAAGAACAGGCTGCACAGTTGTTGAAACTATCGTCTAAGGACATGCATGCACTGAAATTGATTGATGGTGTAATCAAAGAACCACTGGGTGGTGCTCATACTGATGTAAAAGCCATGGCGGCCGAAGTAAAGAAGGCAATCCTGCAGCTTACTTCCGATTTGAATAAACTTTCACCAGAAGAACGAATCAACCAACGGATTGACAAGTTTACATCGATGGGTGTGGTAAAAGAATAATGCCACATTCAAAATTTAAAATTCAGAATTTAAGATTCGAAGTTGTAATTTAACATTCGAAATTTTTAAAGTTTTGAAGTTTGAATCTGCACGTAATTAATACCGGATTTTTTAAGTTGGATGGTGGCGCCATGTTTGGCGTTGTACCCAAGTCTATCTGGCAAAAAACCAATCCTGCCGATGAAAGAAACCTGTGCAACTGGGCTATGCGTTGTTTGTTGATTGAAGAAGGTGATACCCTGATGTTGATCGACAACGGCCTGGGGAATAAGCAAGACGAAAAGTTTTTTAGCCATTACTACCTCAATGGAACAGATTCGCTGGATGGTTCGCTTAAGCAAGCCGGATTTTCTACCGATGACGTGACCGATATGTTTCTCTCGCATTTGCATTTCGATCATTGTGGTGGTGGAATAAAAAGAGTTGGCGATCGGTTGGTTCCAACTTTTTCTAACGCCAGGTATTGGTCGAACGAAGATCACTGGCAATGGGCAACTCAACCGAATGCCCGCGAGAAAGCAAGCTTTCTTAAAGAGAACATTTTACCCATGCAGGAGAGTGGCCAGCTTCACTTTATCAAAGAAAAAGAGGGCAGATCAAGTCCATTTGATTTTATGGATATTTTTTATGCATCAGGCCACACCGATAAAATGATGATCCCCAAAATCAGCTATAAGAATCATACTATTTGTTTTATGGCTGATCTGTTACCATCGGTTGGACACATTCCTTTACCCTACGTGATGGGTTATGACACCCGGCCGCTGATAACCTTAGAAGAGAAAGCCGTATTCCTAAACGAAGCTGCCGACAATCAGTACATTTTATTTTTAGAACACGATCCGGTAAACGAATGCTGCACGGTGCAACGCACTGAAAAAGGAATCCGGGTAGATAAGACTTTCGCACTGAAAGATATTTTATGAAGCTTGGACTTGTATTATCCGGAGGTGGCGCAAGAGGAATAGCGCATATTGGCGTTCTGAAAGCGCTGGATGAAATGCGTATTCAAATTGATTGCATGGCAGGAACAAGTGCGGGCTCCATAGTCGGGGCACTGTATGCCGGTGGTCATAAACCTGATCGCATTTTTGAACTGGTAAAGAATCTCAGCATATTTAAAACCGTACGGCCAGCCTTTGCATGGACAGGCCTGCTGACATTAGATGGACTTAAAGATGTGTTACTAAAAAATATTCCGGGTAATAATTTCAACAATCTTAAAATACCACTCACAGTTGCAGCCACCGATATTAAAAATGGTCGAATACACTATTTTAATTCAGGAGAGTTAATTCCGGCAATAGTTGCATCCAGCAGTATACCGGCAATCTTCAACCCTGTACAACTTAATGGCCAACTCTATGTTGATGGTGGAATACTCGATAACCTGCCGGTGAAAGCCATCCGGAGCCAATGCGACATTATCGTGGGAAGTCATTGCAATCACATCAGTCCTGATTTTGATGTAACTAACATAAAGCTTGTGGTAGAACGAAGTTTGCTTATTGCGATTAAAGCCAATACAGAAACAAGCCGCAGCTTATGCGATGTGTTTATAGAGCCACCCGGCATGGATCGTTTCAGCAGTCTGGATCTCAGTAAGGTGCAGGAAATTTTCGATTATGGGTATCGGTTTACAAAAGAGAATTTTTCGCCCGCGAGTTTTGAAAAGCAAGCAGTAGCATGACAGCCTCAGACTTTAAGAAGCAGATTCTGCAGGGAATTCCAGATAGCCTTCCTGAAAAAAAAGTATTCGATAAAACTGTAAGTCATGCCCCTAGGCGAAAAGAGATACTTTCCAAAGATGAGAAGAAACTGGCTGTGCGCAATGCACTTCGGTATTTTCACCCCAACCATCATGCGGTGTTGGCCTCAGAGTTTCTGGAAGAACTTGAAACCTACGGTCGCATTTACATGTACCGCTTTCGGCCGGAGTATAAAATGTATGCCCGGGCAATTGATGAATATCCGCATCGCACTAAGCAAGCTGCAGCCATTATGCTTATGATTCAGAATAATCTGGATAATGCTGTTGCCCAACATCCGCATGAGTTAATTACCTATGGAGGCAATGGAGCCGTGTTTCAAAATTGGGCGCAGTACCTGCTTACCATGAAATACCTTGCAACCATGACGGATGAACAAACGTTGCATCTCTATTCCGGTCATCCCATGGGTTTGTTTCCATCATCAAAAGAAGCACCACGCGTGGTAGTTACCAACGGCATGATGATTCCGAATTATTCGAAACCAGATGATTGGGAAAAGTATAATGCGTTGGGCGTAACCCAATATGGCCAGATGACAGCCGGCAGTTATATGTACATTGGCCCTCAAGGAATTGTTCATGGTACCAACATTACTATTCTGAATGCCGGCAGAAAAATTGCAAAGCATGGTGAAAGCCTTGCCGGTAAACTGTTTGTAACATCGGGTTTAGGTGGTATGAGTGGTGCTCAACCGAAAGCCGGTAACATTGCTGGTTGCATAACCGTAGTTGCCGAAGTAAATGCAAAAGCAACAGCCAAAAGACATGAACAGGGTTGGGTAGATGAAGTAGTGGACGATCTGAATAAACTTGTAGTACGCGTTCGCAAAGCAAAAGAAAATAAAGAGGTTGTTTCCATTGCCTATCAGGGTAACGTAGTGGATGTGTGGGAAAAGTTTGACACTGAAAATATTTTTGTTGAGATCGGTTCCGATCAAACTTCATTACATAATCCATGGGCCGGTGGGTATTATCCTGCTGGATTAAGTTATGAAGAGTCCAACAACCTGATGGTTGGCAATCCTGATGAATTCAAAAAGAAGGTTCAGCATACATTGCGCAGGCATGCAGCAGCTATTAACAAGCATGCCGCAAAAGGAACCTACTTTTTCGATTACGGCAATGCATTTTTATTGGAGGCTTCGCGCGCTGGTGCCGATGTAATGGCACCAGACGGAGTCTCCTTCCGGTACCCATCGTACGTTCAGGATATTATGGGCCCCATGTGTTTCGATTACGGCTTTGGACCCTTCAGGTGGGTATGTACCAGCGGAAAGGAAAGTGATCTGGATTATACCGATAAACTGGCGCAGGAAGTTTTGGAAAAGATAAGTCAAACTGCGGATGCCGAAATAAAATCGCAATTAGCGGATAACATCAACTGGATCAGATCGGCAAAAGCAAACAAACTGGTGGTGGGTTCGCAAGCTCGCATCCTCTATGCAAATGCCGAAGGTCGGATAAAAATTGCAGAAGCATTTAATCAAGCTATCCGGCAAGGAAAAATCGGGCCGGTGGTTTTGGGTCGCGATCATCATGATGTATCCGGAACCGACAGTCCGTACCGCGAAACCTCAAACATATATGATGGCTCGCGCTTTACTGCCGATATGGCCATACACAATGTGATTGGTGATTCCTTCAGAGGTGCTACCTGGGTTTCCATTCACAATGGTGGTGGCGTAGGATGGGGCGAAGTGATTAACGGTGGCTTTGGTTTGGTATTGGATGGCTCTGATGACGCAGCCCGGAAATTAAAAAACATGCTTTACTTTGATGTAAACAATGGCATTGCACGCAGAGCCTGGGCCCGAAATACTGGCGCACTTTCTGCGATCCAAAAGGAACAATCGGAACAATTTATCGTAACAATACCACATCAGGCAGACGATTATTTAATTGATAGCTTATTGTAATGTTGCGCCCGCTTTACATCCTGATTTTTAAATTAATTGGTTGGAAGATTGAAGGTTCGTTTCCTGCCGATTTAAAAAAATATATCATTGCCGTGGCGCCTCATACCAGTAACTGGGATTTTGTAATAGGCGTTATAGCCCGCAGTATTCTGCGCTTGCAACGCGCCCGATTTCTAGGTAAAGACTCTCTATTTAAGCCTCCGTTTGGTTGGTTCTTCCGATGGCTGGGTGGTTATCCGGTTGACCGATCGGGAAAGCATGACATGGTACAACAGGTGGTTGCCATTTTCGATAAACATGAAGAATTTATTCTAGCGCTTGCACCAGAAGGTACGCGCAAAAAAGTGAGTAAATTACGCACTGGGTTTTATTATATTGCGTTAGGATCTAAAGTTCCGATAATACCCTGTGGCTTTGATTTTGAAAAGAAGCGGGTTGTAATCGGTAAACCGATGCAACCAACGGGTAATATTGACACTGAAATCCAGCATCTTATCGAATTTTATAGCGGAATAAAAGGTAAGAACCCGGCATTAGGAATAAATCAATTACAGTAGGTATTATAATCGTTATTTGTCTTTAAACTAAACTTTACAATTATGAAAAAGAGTTTTCTAACAATCACAATTTTATTGTTTACGCTATCCGCTTTTGCGCAGTTTACAAGTCAGGGAACCTTCCTTTTAGGTGGGTCAAGTAATCTGGGGTTAAATTTTCTATCCAGCAAATCAAAACTGGGCGATGGTGATTTTCAGGATGGATCTAAAACTACCAGTTTTAATATTTCACCTCAGGTTGGTTATTTTATAATTGATAACCTTGCCATTGGAGGCACTTTAGATTTTTCATCTGAAAAGGAAACATTTGACGATCTTAAATACACTTCGTCAAATGTGCTGGTTGGTCCTTTTGTAAGATATTATTTTGATAAACTATATGCGGAAGGTAGCATAGGAGTGGGGAGCGCTAAAACTGATTTTGGCAGTGGCGAAAACAAAAGTTCTCTTTCAGCCTGGAGCATTGGTGCTGGCTACGCTTTATTACTGAATGATGCTGTAGCCCTGGAACCAAGAATAGGCTATGCATCGGCATCTGGCAAAAACAAGGAAACTGACATAACATCAAAGAATTCCGGACTGTTTATTAATCTTAGTTTATTCGTATACCTATCAAAATAACTTTATAAGCTTGGCCTGCTATTTGTTAAAACTGATTTCAAACTTCAAAAATTTATGAAAAAAATCGCATTGTTTCTAGTGTTTGTAGGCATCATTGCTTTCGCTAATCAGGCTAACGCTCAGGCTCAATTCGCGTTAGGAATAAAAGCAGGTCCTAACTTTGCAAAAGTTGATGTAAATGATCCGGATGCCACCTGGAAAGGTAGAACCGGTTTTCATGGTGGTGCCTTTGCACTTATCAAGTTAACCAAGATTGGTATCCAGCCAGAGTTATTATTTTCCCAGCAAGGTTCGAAGGTAAAGTTCAATTCGCAGGATTATGATGCTAACTTTAGCTATGTAAACATTCCGGTGATCTTGAAACTTTACACAGTAGCAGGAATAAACTTGCAGGCTGGCCCTCAATTTGGTTTTCTGACTACTGCCGAATCAGACTATAATCCATTAACCAATCAACCTCAAAACGGTGCTGACCTTAAAGGAGCCTATAAAAAATCGGACCTGAGTCTGGCACTTGGTGCAGGTTGGGATTTGCCGTTCGGTATTACAATTGATGCCCGCTATAATCTGGGGCTTTCTAAAATAGAAGACGATCCTTCAATAGAAGCCACAAAAAATCAGGTATTCCAGATTTCAGTAGGTTATAAGTTAATTAAGATAGGTAAGTAGTCCTGACTATCCTTAAATAAAAAAGGTCGCTTGAGGCGACCTTTTTTATTTTCCACAAAGCCAATAATTTCGCGGCAAATGAACTACGCAGAAACTGTCGAGTATCTTTATCAGAGTCTTCCCATGTTTCAGCGGGTGGGCGCAAGTGCCTATAAAAAGGACTTAACCAACACACTTGCTTTATGTGAGGTGCTGGATAATCCTCACCTCAAGTTTAAAAGTATTCACATTGCGGGTACAAATGGTAAAGGAAGCACCTCACACATGCTGGCTGCCATTCTTCAAAGTGCTGGTTATAAAACCGGCCTTTATACCTCTCCACACTTAAAATCATTTACTGAACGTATTCGTATTAACGGGCAGGAGGTTTGCCAGCAATTTGTAGTTGATTTTGTAGCCCGCATAAAACCACACCTCGAACGAATCCAGCCTTCTTTTTTTGAGATTACGGTTGCCATGGCATTCGACTATTTTTCCTCAGAAAAAATAGATATTGCGGTTATCGAAACCGGGTTGGGGGGGCGGTTAGATTCCACCAATGTAATTACACCTTTGTTATCCATGATTACCAACATCAGCTGGGATCATACCGATATGCTTGGTGATACCTTACCTAAAATTGCAACAGAGAAGGCTGGAATTATTAAACAAGGTGTTCCGGTTATCATTAGTGAAACACAATCCGATGTTCAGGAGGTCTTTACAACAAAAGCTGCTCTACATAAAAGCAAAATTGTTTTTGCCGATAACGAATATCAGGTTAGTAAGCGCCCGGAAGGGTTTGTAGCAAAACATGTTGATCATACAATCACCATTCAATGTGATCTGAAAGGTTCATATCAAACAAAAAACATGGCTGGTGTTTTAGTTGGAGTTGATGAATTAAATAACATAGGATTTAAAATTACACCTCAGGCCCTGATTGACGGATTAAATAACGTTACGAAGTTAACCGGCCTTAAAGGTCGTTGGCAAAAGCTTAGCGATAACCCATTAACCATTTGCGATACAGGACATAATGAAGCTGGTATAAGAGAAATTCTTAACCAGATCAAAGAAGTGAATTATGACAAACTGCACTGGGTGCTGGGTATGGTGAAGGACAAAGATGTTTCTAAAATACTGAAGCTACTTCCAGTTACGGCACACTATTACTTTTGTCAGGCAAGTATACCGCGGGCAATGGATGCAGTTACCTTATCGCAACACGCCAAAGCCGCAGGACTGAATGGAGGAACTATAGTACCCGATGTAAATGAAGCCATCCATACCGCAACCCGAAACGCAAAATCCAAAGATCTGATATTAATTGGAGGAAGTACCTTTGTGGTTGCTGAAATTGAAAATTTGTGAAAAGTAAACTAAAACGTTTTGAAATTATTTCGCAGCGTGAAAACGTGGTGGAACCGGGCAAGGAAATCTTTCTTAAGATAAAAGGTAAGTGGAATCAGGAATACTTTAAAAGAGATAAACCCATTACGCTTGAACTTGCCTGCGGACGGGGTGAATATTCTGTAGGGATGGCCAAACTTTTTCCCGACCGGAATTTTATTGGTGTTGACAAAAAAGGCGACCGGCTGTGGAAAGGAAGCACATGGGCGGTGGAAGATCAACTCAGCAACGTAGCGTTTCTGCGAACAGAAATATTATTTATTGAAAGCTTCATTGCCGATGGCGAAGTGGATGAAATCTGGCTCACCTTTCCGGATCCCAGGCCACGTATTCGCGATGCAAAAAGAAGATTATCGAGTAGCCGGTACATTGATATGTACAAAAAGCTGTTGCGTCCGGGTGGTTACTTCCGGTTTAAAACAGATAATACCGATCTGTTTAATTTTACTTTAGAGGAGTTGGCGGCCCGTAATGATATGGAAGATTTCAAATTTACACATGATCTTTATAATTCAGATTTAAGAGCTGAATGCTACGATATCAAAACCCGTTACGAGGAAATGTTTGCCGCTAAAGGTGAAAAGATCAAATACCTTAGGTTTAGATTTGTACAGTAACATTTTGGTAACATGTGCATGATAGTATGGTAATAGCCTGATCAGAAATTTGCAGCAATAAAGATGGGCAAACGAAAACGCCAGATAGAACTGGTAATCATCTCAGACACACACCTGGGCACCTATGGCTGCCACGCTGAAGAGCTTCTCCGTTACCTTAAATCAATTAAACCTAAGCGATTGATTTTGAATGGCGATATCATTGATATCTGGCAATTCAGCAAAAGTTATTGGCCTAAAAGCCACATGCAGGTAGTAAAACACATTACCGGGCTTATAGCCAAGGGCACCCGAATAACTTATCTTACAGGAAACCATGATGAGATGCTGCGCAAGTTTGCCGGCTTTCGGTTAAGTTCGTTTCACATTGCCAATAAGAAGGTACTTACATTAAATGGCAAGTCGGCCTGGATTTTTCATGGCGATGTGTTTGACGTAACCATGCAGCATTCAAAGTGGTTGGCCAAGTTGGGAGCCGTGGGTTACGATACACTAATCCTGATCAATTCGTTTGTCAATTTTATCCTGAAATTTTTTGGTCGCGAAAAAATTTCACTTTCCAAAAAAGTAAAAGACAGTGTAAAGCAAGCTGTAAAATTTATAAACAATTTTGAACAGACTGCAGCAGATATTGCCATCAGTAATGGTTACGATTACGTAGTTTGTGGTCATATCCATCAACCTGAGATCAGAAAAATAAGTACTGAAAAAGGAGAAGTGATTTATCTCAATTCTGGCGATTGGATCGAAAACCTCACCGCACTGGAATATAATGAAGGTGAATGGCGAATCTATAAATACCATGAGGACTCCATAGCCAAGTCAATTAAAATCCCCAAAGGCGTAAAAAATAAACTGGATAATAACGAGATATTTAAAGACCTTGTAAACGAATTTCTCACAGTTAAAAAATGAATATTCTTTACGCCATTCAAGGCACCGGCAACGGGCACCTTAGCCGGGCTGTAGATATAATTCCTGAACTTCAAAAATATGGTAAGCTTGATTTGTTTGTAAGCGGTGCGCAGGCTGAAGTGGTTTTGCCTTATCCGGTTAAGTACAAATCAAAAGGCTTAAGTTTTTATTTTGGAAAACAAGGCGGAATTAATTTTCTAAAGACTTTTCAGAACAATAGTTCTAAAGATGTAATAAAGGAAATCAAAAGTTTTCCGGTTGAGAAGTACGATTTGGTGATAAACGACTTTGAACCTATTACGGCCTGGGCTTGCCGCAAGAAGGAGGTTCCGATTATTGGGTTAGGCCATCAGGCAGCATTGCTTTCCAAAAAATCACCTCGCCCTAAGTTTGTTGATCCGTTTGGCGAATGGATGCTGAAGAACTATGCACCGGTAAAAAAATATGTAGGCTTTCATTTCGATGAGTACGACAAAAATATTTTCACACCGGTGGTACGAACCGCTATTCGCGAAGCCGCTGCAAAAGACCTTGGACATTACACCATTTACCTGCCCGCTTACGATGACAAAAAATTAGTGCAGTTGCTGCTCAAGATTTCTAAAGTTCGCTGGCACATTTTTTCCAAACACACTAAAAAGCCGTACCACGTAGGCCGCATCTCTGTTTACCCGGTTAGCGGTCACGATTTTATAGAAAGTGTTGTAACAGCTGCCGGTGTTTTGTGCGGTGCGGGTTTTGAAACTCCTGCAGAAGTACTGCATCTGAATAAAAAATTATTGGTGGTACCCATGAAAAGTCAGTATGAACAACACTGCAATGCGGCAGCACTGAAAAAACTTGGAGTTCCCGTTCTTAAAAAAATCAAGAAAAAGTCAATCCCTAAAATTGAACGCTGGCTGGAAGAAGGCAAACCACTCAACATTTCATTTCCGGATGTAGCGGGCAAGGCTGTGGAAAAAGCAATTGACAAATTTAAAGACTAATCCGCCTCCAATTGCTCCAGAACATCGGACAGTTGCGAGTAGTCTTTAAGCCCGGGTCTTTCTTCTGAACTTCCGTGAAGCTGAATACCAGCCACATTCCACGAAAGGATTTCTGTTAACGACTGTTCAACTGTACTCCTGTCAATCAGTACCAGAAAATGTTGACTGATGGCTGCGACAGATTTCTTATCGGTGTCACCTGCACCTGAAAACTTGTTGATAATGATCGCTTCGATTCTATTCGTATTCGCCAGCAAAATCTCTTTTGCCTCCGGCCAATCCTGCAAAGCCAATTGCACCATGATTTTTCCTTCCAGCTCAAGTGCTTTTTCAAAATCAGCCAAAAGGCATTGCCACACTTGTGTTGAGTAGCTACTTAAATCGGCCCATGGTTGAGCGCCCAGTTCAAGTACCCATTTTGGCCCGGAAAGCCAGCCGGTTATTTCTGAAAATACAGTAGGTGTTACCTGTTCCACCGGAAATCCGATCCAGTCCACACCCATACCCGCACAATACCGCGCATCGCTCAGGTTGGTAATGTTGGCCGCTTTTACTTTGGTTACTAATGACATGGCCCAAATATCAAAAAGAAAAAATAACTTTGGAATGAAATGAGGTACGGTTGGATATTTTTTGTGGTGTTGTTGGCCTGCGAAGACAAACCCGTTAAGGTTGATCTCGGTACTGATTTTTTTCCATTACGAACCGGGCAGGAGTGGACCTATGCGATTAATAAAACCACTTTCAGCTACGTGACCAATCCTGTTGAAGAATCCTATCAATTACATCTGGCTGTTACAGACTCGGCTATATCGAATGGGGTTACAACCTATACCATACTAGTTAGTTCCAGAAACAGTGCCACTGAAAATTGGCAGGTTAATGCTTCGTGGTCGGCTCGTATTATGGGTAATCAGGCAATCCTGAATGAGAGCAACATTACCCGTATAAAACTTGCCTTTCCTGTTGGCCCGGCTACTGTTTGGGATGGTGATGCCTATAATAACGAACCGCCTTTTTTAAAAGATTATGGTGCAACAGCCGACCAGTTATTGTTTAGGATTGAAAACTTTAATCAGCAAAAAGAATTATCGGGTGGACTCAATTTTGAAAGCACCCTTACCGTTGTAATCCGTAACTTGTTCGATCCGATTATCGGACAGGATTTACAGAAAGAAACTTATGCACGCGGTGTCGGACTTGTTTATAAGGAAGTTACACAACTGGTATTTTGCAATCAGGGAAGTTGCACCGGAAAGCAACAAGGTGTTAGTTACACACAAACGATAACCAGCTATGTTCCGTAATCTGCTGGCTGTTTTTTGTTTTATTGCGATTGGTGCAACCGCACAAACCAACCGGTACTTTGTTTTTTTTAAAGACAAAACCGGAACACCTTTTTCGATAACACAACCAGAGGCATTTCTAAGTGCTAAAAGTATAACCCGCAGGCAGCAACAACAGATAAGCATTACTGAAACTGATCTTCCGGTTAATCCGGCTTACGTTCAGCAATTAAAGGATAATGGTATTGCTACCTACTTCACGTCCCGGTGGATGAATGGTGTATTGGTTGAGGCCCTGTCATCCGAAGTGGCATCCATAGAAGCATTGCCGTTTGTCGATCAGGTACTGATGGTTGCTCCAGGTCAGAAGTTTTCCAACGGTCGTACAAAACGGATTAAGCGCAGGCAGGATACAACCGATCAGCCCCTCGTCAATGCAACACAGCTCATTCAGTTAGGCATCCCCACCATGCATGCCGATGGCTACAAGGGAGAAGGAATTGCGATTGCAGTTTTTGACAGTGGCTTTCAGGGTGTAGATGTAACCGCACCGTTTTCATTACTGAATACGGATAACCGTATTAAACAGGCTTTCAACTTTGTCAGCAACATTTCAAACGTATTTGTGGCCGATGACCATGGTACGGAAGTGCTTTCGGTAATGGCAGCCTATGTGGAAGATACCTATGTAGGTGGCGCATACAAAGCAGATTATTACCTGTACCTGACTGAAGATGTTTCATCGGAATATCGGATAGAAGAATTTAACTGGACATTTGCAGCCGAGAAAGCCGATAGTGCCGGAGTTCAAATCATTAACTCAAGCCTGGGGTATAATGAGTTTGACGATTCATCAATGGATTATACCAAGGCACAATTGGACGGGCAAACGGCCTATGTTACGCGAGCTGCCCGTCTGGCAATCGAAAGGGGAATTATTGTAGTTTGTAGTGCTGGTAATGAGGGCAACAAGTCATGGCAACTGGTAACACCTCCAGCCGATGCCGATGGGATTTTGGCAGTTGGTTCCGTAACTGCGACTGCCACTCGAAGTAGTTTCAGTTCGGTTGGGCCAACCGCAGATGACCGGATTAAACCTGATGTGGTTGCACTCGGTTCAGGTACGGCTGTAATTCGCGCAAGCGGAAATACCGGCACTACTTCCGGAACTTCCTTGGCTAGCCCATTGGTAGCAAGCCTGGCAGCCGGAGTGTGGCAGGCTTACCCTGAATTAACGGCACTCGAGATCTATGAAGTGCTTACACAATCTGCAAGTCAATCCACAACCCCCGATAACTTTTTAGGGTATGGCATTCCAAATTTTGAAGCAGTTCTGAATTACCTGAAAGAACCAGAACCCCTGAACACCTGGTTGGTATTTCCAAATCCGGTGGTAGGCAACCAGTTCAACATTCAGTTAGATGAAATCTCCAACCCAATTCAGGTTACCGTGTTCGATAGTAAAGGCGCCCGGGTGGCTGAATCAATCCTCCAGATCAACTGGCAAAACAACCCGTTCAGGTATGACATTTCTGATTTGCAAGCCGGATTGTATTACGTTCGGATTCAATCGGGAAACCGACAGTCCACATTTCGCGTAATGAAACAGTGAGGTGGTAAAGCCACAACTGTGTATCTTTGCCGGTAATTAAACTTTCTATTGATGCCTATTATTGCGCCCTCTATTCTGGCAGCCGACTTTGCAAATCTCCAGGCCGATGTTACCCTGATTAATGATAGCACAGCCGACTGGATTCATGTAGATGTAATGGATGGTGTTTTCGTACCGAATATTTCATTTGGTATGCCCGTGATTAAAGCCATAAAGAAACACGCGAAGAAACCTTTAGATGTGCACCTGATGATAATACAACCCGAGCGCTACCTGGAGGCTTTTAAAGAAGTGGGGGCAGATATTCTAACCGTTCATCTGGAAGCAAGCACACATCTGCATCGTACTATTCAACAGATAAAAGCTTTGGGCATGAAGGCCGGTGTTGCCATTAATCCGCATACTTCCGTTTCATTGCTGAAAGATGTTGCAGCCGATCTTGATCTGGTTTGCCTCATGTCGGTTAATCCCGGTTTCGGTGGGCAGAAGTTTATTGAGAATACCTATGCCAAGACTTCCGAACTCGCAGCTTTATTAAAAGCAACAAAGTCAACCGCTAAAATTGAAATAGATGGTGGGGTTAATCTGGACAACGCAGCTAAACTTATTGCGGCTGGTGCCGATGTGCTGGTGGCCGGAAATTTTGTGTTTACAGCAGCTAAACCCAAAGAAATTATACAGCAATTGAAAGTTTTGGCTTGATCATTGAAGTCCACTTAGCTATGCGAACAGTTTACTTTTTATTAGCCGCACTCTTGATTTCATCTTGTACGCAAAAGGTTTCGAGAATTGATCCGGGCCAACAGATAGATTTAAGTGGCCGCTGGAATGATACTGACTCCCGGCAGGTAGCCGAAAAGATGACTGCCGAGTTGCTAAGCAGCCCGCGTTATCAGGAGTATGCAAAACAATTAGGCAAGCGGCCCACCATAATAGTAGGCCTCATCCGGAACCGCACCAGCGAACACATTGATGCCAACAACTACATCAAAAAATTTGAAGTGGCTATTTTCAATTCGAATGTTGCCGATCTTGTGGAGTCCGAAACTTTTCGGGATAAACTGCGTGAAGAGCGGGCCCAACAACAAGACTTTGCAGACCCGGCCACCATGGCCCAATGGGGAAAAGAAATTGGTGCTAACCTGATGCTGTTTGGTGAAATGACCTCCGAAACCGATGTGCTGAACAAACAACGCGTGGTAAATTACATCACCACCTTGTTTCTAACGGATATGGAAACGAACAAGCGCGTTTGGTACGGGCAGCACGAAATCAAAAAATACATCCGTAAATAAACCCTCAACCTGCTATGCGCTTTCGCAGAAGTAAAATAGCAAAGGTTGTAGTGCTGTTGGTAATCAGCTTAACAACATCGTGCGCTACCTATTATCAAACCAACCAATCTTTTAATCAGGATTTTGAGCGGGGCAATTTACAATCGGCTTTAGCCACCCTGCAAGCCAATACCAAAGAGGCAAACAGTAAGCGCGAGTTTTTATACTACGTAAACAACGGCCTGGTACTGTCGATGATGAGCCGCTATGAAGAGAGTAATTCCTACTTTGAAAAAGCATTTTTATTTGGTGAAGATTACCGGAAAAACTATCTCTACGAAGCTGCCTCTTACCTCACCAACCCCAATGTAACAACTTACCGGGGCGAAGATCATGAACATTTAATGTTGTTATATTACAAAGCCATTAACTACCTGAAGCTCGGTAATACCGAAGCTGCATTAGTGGAATGCAGAAGGGTAAACATAAGGCTGCAACAATTGAGCGATCGGTATCCGAATGAAAATAAATTCCAACGCGATGCATTCATCAACACCCTGATGGGCCTGATTTACGAAGCCGATAAAGATTATAATAATGCTTTCATTGCCTATCGCAATGCCGTTACGATTTATGAAGAAGACTACGAGCGTATGTTTAGCATTGCCATTCCCGAACAAATCAAGACAGATTTATTGCGTACCGCCTGGCTCAGCGGTCTTACAAACGAATTTGAGTTTTATAAAGAAAAGTGGGGCCTCACTGATTTTCAAGTACCCCAGGCAACAGGAGGTGAAGTGATCTTTTTCTGGCATAACGGTTTGGCACCGGTTAAAGCCGAGTGGGGAATAAATTTTGTTATTGACAGGCGCGAGAACTGGGTTTATTTCCATAATCAGGAGTTGGGCATCAGTTTCCCGTTTTCATTGGAAGGCTATGACAAAAATGAGAAAGACGGACTGGCCAGTCTGGAAGTTTTCCGAGTGGCGTTTCCACGTTACCTGGAGCGACCTCAATATTTTCAAAGTGCTTCTATTTCAGCAAACGGAACCGAGCAACCCTTGATGTTACTGGAAGATGTAAACAAAATTGCTTTTAAAAGTTTGCAGCAACGTATGCATCTGGAATTAAGTAAGGCTCTGATTCGGGTGGCCTTAAAAAAAGTTACTGAACACCAGGTCAAGAAAGAGGATAAAACGTTAGGCTCTGTATTAGGCGTTATAAATGCCATTACCGAAAGGGCCGATACGCGAAACTGGCAAACTTTGCCCCACAGTATTTATTACACCCGTATAGCCTTACCACCAGGCCAGAGCAATATAACGCTTAAACTCAGGGAGGGAGGGCGCGAAACCACACACGACTTTACCTATAACCTAACTAAAGGCCAGATACTGTTTCATACCTTCACATCGTTAGAGAGCCGTTACCCCAACTATGGAGCATTCGGATATTGATTTTTACCATCTGCGTAAGCCTGTTATCTTTAAGGTTAAACTCAACATTCTGAAAAGAATTTTCCGCATATCTCTGGCCCTGATCCTGTTACTCGTTCTACCGGATTTTGCATTTTCTCAGGACGATGAAAAGCCAACTTTTCCACTCGAAACGATTTATGCCGAGCGTAAACCCAATACATTTCGCAAGTTCCTTACCCGCCTGCATTTCAGTTTCAGTACCGGCTATGGAAATACCTATATGAAACACCAATTAGATAGTTTTGGAATTTTTCAGCGGCCAGGTTTTGCCCCAAGAGTTTTTCAAATTAATACCCCGTTAGATTCAACGTATACCAACTGGATTAATCAGGTAACTTCAGATACCCTGGCTGTAACACCAGCAAGTTTTTTGGTAGCCGGAGATACTGCTAAAATTGGTTTTAAGGGTCGCGGAAAGAATATTCCGTTTAACGTGCGCATGCATTATGAATTTTTGAAACGCTTTCGTATCGGGGTGGGCTATAGCTATGAGCATTTAACGCTTGGCGAATTCAGCCCAATTTCATTTGGCGATAGTATTAGTACGTTCCGACCGGGGCAATACCGGGGCTGGATGCGTAAGTTTTACGGTTACGCAGGCGGATCATTTTACAGGATAGACAAATTTCTATTTACGGGCGATCTGGAAGTTGGAAGTTATAAGCCTAAGCGAAACTTTGACAATGCTTTGATGAAACGAAGTATCTATTTCAATTTGGGGGTTACCACAGAATATGAACTTTCAGAATATCTAAGGCTTTACATCCGGCCTTCATTCGATTTTAAAAATTATAAGCTGAACGTTGAAGGAAGCAATGGCAACACCATCAAACATAGAATGAATGCCGGCTATTTACAGGTGGGTTTAACCTACTCCATTCCCGAACTTCCACGCTGTTATCTTAAAGATTGTAAGATTCAGATCAACCATGCACATGGCAACAAAGAGTACCGCAGCAGGCGGCACCCAATCTATAAAAAACAGAATCCCGGGTATGGCGAAAACCACCCAACGCTTATCAAATACAAGGGCCGTAACAAGCGAAAGCTCAACCCGTATTAGGTGGTAAAAAATCGGGTTAAAATGCTTAAAAAAACCGGTTTTTGAGCATCCGAAAAAGCATCTTATTAATCAAAATTCTATACCTTGCGGGCTTGATTTTTACCTCTGCAACAGAGGTCAGAATCATAGACTTAAAACAAGAAATCTGTGGCTGACGAAAGCACAAATTTGCCCGAGCGGCAAAACATCATTCCGATAAACATTGAAGATGAAATGCGTGGCGCCTATATCGATTATTCGATGTCGGTTATTGTATCACGCGCCCTTCCTGATGTACGCGATGGCCTCAAGCCCGTGCACCGTAGAGTACTTTACGGAATGCTCGAATTAGGAGTAAACTACAATAAGCCTTACAAAAAGTCGGCCCGTATTGTGGGGGAGGTACTGGGTAAATATCACCCACATGGCGATGCTTCAGTTTATGATACCATGGTTAGGATGGCCCAGGATTGGTCGTTACGGTACCCGCTGGTTGATGGGCAAGGTAATTTCGGATCGATAGATGGCGATTCGCCCGCTGCGATGCGTTACACTGAAGCCCGCCTGAAGCGTTTGGCCGAAGAGATTCTGGCGGACATCAACAAAGAAACCGTTGACTTCCAGCCAAACTTTGATGACTCGCTTTCGGAGCCAACGGTGTTACCCGGAAAAGTACCAAACCTGCTAATCAATGGCTCAAGTGGTATAGCCGTGGGCATGGCCACCAATATGGCTCCGCACAACCTTACCGAAGTAATAGAAGGTATTTGTGCCTATATCGACAATCGGGAAATTACCATTCCCGAGTTGATGAAATTTATCACCGCTCCGGATTTTCCAACCGGTGGTTTGATTTATGGATACCAGGGGGTACAAGAAGCTTTCCTTACGGGAAGAGGCCGGATTGTAGTTCGGGCAAAAGCAGAAATTGTGACCACCAGTAACGGTCGAGATCAGATTGTAGTAACCGAAGTTCCATACATGGTGAACAAGGCGCAGATGATCGAAAAAACTGCGGCCTTGGTTAATGAGAAAAAATTAGAAGGCATTAGCGACATCCGCGATGAGTCGGATCGGGAAGGTTACCGGGTAGTATATGACCTTAAGAAAGATGCCATTCCGAATATTGTACTCAACAATCTTTACAAGTACACCCAGCTTCAATCATCATTTGGAGTAAATAATGTGGCGTTGGTAAAAGGCCGGCCCCAAACATTAAACCTGAAGGATTTAATTGTTCACTTTGTAGAACATCGCCACGAAGTGGTGGTGCGCAGAACCAGGTTTGAACTTGCTGAAGCCGAAAAGCGGGCTCATATTCTGGAAGGGTATCTGATTGCGCTGGATCATCTGGATGAAGTAATTGCGCTGATCCGCAGCTCACGCGACCCGGAAATTGCCAAGACAGGTTTGATTGAACAGTTTAGCCTTTCTGAAATTCAGGCTAAAGCAATTCTGGAAATGCGGTTACAGCGCCTGACTGGCTTGGAGCGCGAAAAAATTCAAAACGAATACAATGAAGTAAAGGCGTTAATCGCCAGACTTAACGAGATATTGGATAATGAAAGCGTTCGGATGGGAATCATTAAGGATGAACTTAATGAAATTAAAGAACGCTATGGCGATAAACGCAGAACGGAAGTAATTCATAGTGATGATGACATTACTCTGGAAGATATGATCCCGAATGAAGAGATGGTGATTACTGTCTCGAATCAGGGTTATGTAAAGCGCACCTCACTTTCCGAATACAGAACGCAGGGGCGGGGCGGAATTGGTTCAAAAGCTGCAGGCACCAAGGAAGATGATTTTACCGAACATCTTTTTATTGCGCAGGCACATAATTACCTGCTCATCTTTACAGAACAGGGGCAGGTGTATTGGAAAAAAGCCTACGAAATACCAGAAGGCACAAAAACCTCCAAAGGAAGAGCTATTCAGAATTTATTAACCATCCAACCTGGGGACCGGGTAAAGGCAATTCTTAACGTGAAAGACCTGGTGGATGAAAGCTACATCAATAACACATTTGTAATTCTGTGTACAGAAAGGGGTACAATCAAGAAGACATCGCTGGAAGCATATTCGCGGCCCCGCGCCAATGGTATTGCAGCCATCACCATCAACGATGGCGACCGCTTGTTGAATGCCGCGTTGACAAATGGAAGTAACGACATTATCATTGCAAAAAGTGAAGGTAAAGCCGTTCGCTTTAACGAAGCAGACGTTCGGCCAATGGGGCGCACTGCCTCCGGGGTAAGAGCCGTAACCCTTGAGTCTGCAGAAGATAAAGTGATTGGAATGGTCTGCATGAGCCGTGCAGATGCCAATTTATTGGTAGTTTCAGAGAAAGGCTATGGCAAGCGATCGTCTATTGACGACTACAGAATTACCCGCAGGGGCGGAAAAGGTGTTAAGACGATCAACATCACCGAAAAAACTGGCAAGCTTGTTGCAATCAAGGAAGTTGTGGACAATGACGACCTGATGATTATTAATAAATCGGGCATTAGTATCCGGATTAGTGTGAATGAATTGCGGGTGATGGGGCGCGCTACTCAAGGAGTACGCCTGATTAAACTAAACGAAGAGGATGCCATTTCATCGGTTGAGAAAATTCAAAAAATAGAAGGAGAGACAACCGATACTAAAACTGAAACAGAACCTGAACAAAATTAATTAGAACTAAACCTTAATTTGAAAATGAAAAAGATAGTAGTGTTATTGTTTGGGGTTTTACCCTTTGTGGCCTTCGGTCAGAAAGAAATAAAACCCAATGTTGGTAACGCTGAGAAAGCGTTGAAGGCAGGCAAGCTGGATGAAGCAAAGGCAATCATCGATGTAACTACTGCCAGCCAGGAGTTTATGGTAGATAAAAAAGGCGGACCCTCAAAAAATGCTGCAAAAGCATGGTTCTTGAAAGGTATAATCTATGCGGCTATTGATACTACCAAAGAAGAAAAATTTAAATCGCTGGTGCCTGAAGGATTTTCCGTTGCAAAAGAAGCATTTGAAAAATCTAAAGCTATTGATCAGGATAAAACAGCTTCGTTTGTGTCTGACGCTATGGGTTTCCCGTTGATGAACAATCAGGTGACCGGTGCAATGGCTCAAAGCTATTTTGATAAAGCACTGAAAGCCTACCAGGACGATAAAGATTATAAGACTGCTTTTGCCTTTACTGAGAAAACTTTATTCTTTATACCAGAAGACACAGCCATTATGATGAATGCCGGTGTATTCTTTGCACCCGCAGCTGAAGAGTATGACAAAGCCATTGACTTGATTAAGAAATATCAGGCTAAAGGTGGAAAATCTGCTGATGCATATATCGTGTTGGTAGATATCTATTATAACAAAAAGAAAAATAATGAAGAGGCTTTGAAAGTCTTGCAACAAGCCAAGAAGGATTTCCCAAAAAACACAGACTTTCCTCAAACAGAGCTTACCATTTATCTTAACGATAAAAAGTTTGATGTAGCAAAACAAATGGTAGAAGCTTCTCTCAAAGAAAATCCAAATGACACCCAGCAGTTATATCTGCTCGGTCGGCTGCAGCAGGAAACTGGTGAAGGTGAGAAAGCTAAAGCTACCTACACGAAAGTTTTGGCTTCAGATCCTAAAAACTTCGATGCCGCTGCCATGCTAGCTGATCTTTATTGGAAAGATGCTAAAGTGGAAAAGGATAAGATGAGTGCTTTGGGTAATTCAAAAGCTGACCTTGCCAAGGCCATGGAAATTGATAAAGTTTATGTTGAGAAATTGAAGATCGCACTTCCATATGTGGAAGCTTGCGAGAAAATTTCACCTGACGATGCGAATGTACTTTACAGTTTGTTAACCATCTATGGTGACCTTGATATGCAGCCGAACGTTGCCCGCGTAAAGAAAAGATTAAAAACTTTGGGTGAGGAAGTAGATTAATTCCATCATGCCAGGTCATAAAAAAGTCCCGTTGAAAAACGGGACTTTTTTTTATGCTAACAGGGTTGCCCTCTGTGCACTTATGGCTTCACTTTCAATGTACTCATCATAAGTAATCAATCTATCGATATGACCTTTAGGGGTAATTTCAATAATACGATTAGCAACTGTTTGGGTAAACTCATGATCGTGTGAGGTGAACAGTACCGCACCTGGAAAATCTTTCAAGGCATTGTTAAATGCGGTAATTGATTCCAGATCCAGGTGGTTAGTAGGCTCATCTAAAATCAAAAGGTTAGCGCCAGCCAACATCATGCGTGAGATCATGCACCGCACTTTCTCTCCTCCAGATAACACATTACACTTTTTAAATACTTCCTCACCTGAGAAAAGCATCTTGCCTAAAAAACCACGGATGTAAACCTCATCTTTGTTTTCATCGGCAGCAAACTGACGAAGCCAGTCTACCAGATTATCATCCGATTTAAAGTATTCCTCATTGTTTACAGGTAAATAGGCTGGGGTAATGGTTTGGCCAAACTTAAACTCCCCAGAATCAGCCTTAACTTCTCCGGCCAGAATTTGAAATAATGTAGTTACGGCAATGCTATCCTTACTTAAAAAAGCAATCTTATCACCTTTGTTTACAAAGAAGTCGAGGTTTTTGAATAGGGTAGTGCCATTAAGTGAATGTGTCAATCGCTCCACCTGCAAAATCTGATCTCCGGCTGTACGTTTCTGCTGAAAGATAATAGCCGGATACCTGCGTGTGGAAGGTTGAATATCATCCACGTTTATTTTCTCCAATAGTTTACGCCTGCTGGTAGCTTGCTTCGACTTTGATGCATTTGCGCTAAAGCGGGCAATAAATTCCTGTAACTCTTTTCGTTTCTCTTCTGCTTTTTTGTTGGCTGCCGAGCGTTGCGAAAGTGCCAATTGACTGGATTGATACCAGAAGGTATAATTTCCGGTATATAATCGAATTACTTTAAAATCAATATCAACAATATGCGTACAAACCGTATCGAGAAAATGCCTGTCGTGCGATACCACAATAACCGTATTCTTAAACTCCAACAGAAAATCTTCTAACCAACTAATGGTTTGCAGGTCAAGATCGTTTGTTGGTTCATCCAGAATCAACACATCCGGATTACCGTAAATAGCCTGAGCCAGCAATACCCTGACTTTTAATGCACCACTAAGTTCTTTTACCAGTTTGTAATGATCTTCTTCTGAGATTCCTAATCCACTTAGTAATGCTGCTGCATCGGACTGTGCATTCCAACCATTCAGTTCTGCAAATTCCGCCTCCAATTCAGAAGCACGAATACCATCAGCCTCAGAAAAATCGGGTTTGGCATAGATGGCATCTTTTTCCTGCATCAGGTTCCACAGGCGGGTATAGCCCATCATTACAGTATCAAGCACAGGTATTTCATCAAACTCGAAGTGGTTTTGTTTCAGCACAGCCATTCGCTTTCCCGGGTCCAGTGAAACCTGCCCGCGGGTTGGGTCAATCTCACCCGATAGAATTTTTAAGAAGGTAGATTTACCGGCACCGTTTGCCCCAATTACACCATAACAGTTGCCTCCGGTAAATTTCAGATTTACCTCATCAAACAACACCCGCTTTCCAAACTGAAGCGACAGATTATTTACCGAAATCATTGATTTTAAAAATAAGACCGCAAAAGTACATAAACCTCGCGAAAGTAGGGTTGAAGAAACAAATCTCCGTTTCTATCTTTCCGCAAAAAAGTATGAAAATCTCTGAGAAAGTAATCTTAATAACAGGCGGAACAAAAGGAATTGGTTTTGGAATTGCCGAAGCCCTGCTTGAAAAAGGCTGTCGTGTGGCAATAACTGGTCGCAGCCAGGCAACCGTTGATGAAGCACTGGGCAGACTTACTAAAAAATATGCACACCACATTTTAGGACTTGTGGCCGATGTGCGTGATCTCGCTTCACAAACTGAAGCAGTAACCAGGATTAAAACCAAATGGCAACGACTGGATGTTGTGGTAGCGAATGCCGGACTCGGTTATTTTGGCCCGGTAGAAACAGTTACACCCGAGCAATGGAATGAAACGATTGACACTAACTTAACCGGAGTTTTTTATAGTCTTAAAGCAAGCTGGCAAGAACTAAAATCAACACAAGGGTATTTCATTACCATTGCAAGTTTAGCGGGCACTAATTTCTTTGAAGGGGGAGCGGCATACAATGCCAGCAAGTTTGGTCTGGTTGGTTTTACTCAGGCTGCAATGCTCGATTTGCGAAAGCATGGCATCAAGGCTTCAACCATAATGCCGGGTTCGGTAGCAACCGAATTTAATAATCATTCACCTTCAGAAAAAGATGCGTGGAAAATTCAACCAGAGGATATTGGCAAACTGGTAGTGGACTTGCTGGAAATGAATCCCAGAACATTGCCCAGCAAAATTGAGGTAAGACCAAGCATGCCTCCCGGCAAATAGCTTCCGTTTCATCGGCAAATCAATCCGAAAACCCTTAATCTGTTCCGTTCCCTACAATACTTTATCATGAATTAGGTTTATTAAATTATCTTTAAGGAATTGTTGACTTAAAAATTTATAGCCTGATGATGAAGGGATTGAAGTTTGTTCCGGTTCTGGTTGTTGCTTTTGGTTTTCTGTTTTTCAGTTCCTGCGATCCGCTGGATGATACCCGCCCGGTAACTGATGAGGGAATTGTTATTAATGAAATTTATGCTTCAGGTGAAGATTGGATAGAACTCCATAATACGCTGGAATCCAGTGTAAATATCGGAGGTTACTTCATTTACGATAACGAGACTGCCAAATACAAAATTCCGGCTGGTACCACTATTCCCGCCAAAGGTTTTGTGGTTTTATTGTGTAACGATTTGGGTACCGGGCTAAATACAAACTTCAAACTGACTTCGGATGGCGAAACAGTTTTTCTCGAAAATACTGATGGAACCCTTATCGATCGGATTGAGTTTCCGTCAATCAGTGCAGGCCAAACCTATGGCCGTTACCCCGATGGTTCTGCAACTCTGGCCATCTCAGGAACACCCACGCAAGGAGTAACAAACGGAGGTAATCAAACTCCAGCCATTGTGGCCACCACGCGCGAACCCATTGTGCCCGGATTGAATCAAACCGTGACCATTAAAAGCACATTGGTAAGCACACAAGGCGTAGCAGCAGTAAAATTATTCTATCGGTTTAATACCGGTGTTTTTACTTCGGTGGGAATGACCTTGCAAAGCGGATTCTATACAGCTACACTACCGGCACAAGCTTCAACCGGTAAAGTAGAATATTATCTGGAAGCGGAGGGAACCAATGGGTTAAAGTCGTACGAGCCGGCCACCGCGCCCAATAAAGTATTAAGTTATTTATTAAACACCGATGCTTTACCCCAATTGGTTATCAATGAGTTTATGGCTTTTAACAGTTCTTGTTGTGCCGATAACAGTTCGGGTACAAATGAGTTTGACGATTGGATTGAAATCTACAATGCCGGAAGTTCTTCGGTTGATATTGGTGGGATGTACGTTTCCGATAACAAAGCCAATCCATTCAAATACAAAATTCCGGATGATGAGCCAGGGGTTACAACCATTCCGGCAGGTGGTTACTTACTAATCTGGGCCGATGACCAATCGGAACAAGGTGCCCTGCATGCCGATTTTGGGTTAGCTAATGCCGGAGAAGATGTTGGTATTTATTATATCGATGGCCGTAAGATTGATGACTATACATTTAGCGCCCAAAGTGAAAATGTATCGTGGGGTCGCATTACTAATGGTGGTGCAACCTGGAAGTCGTTTAATTCACCAACCCCGGGTCAATCCAATCAATAAATCAAAACCGTTCTATGCTTGAGTTATTTCCCGATCAGCCCGTTTATGAGTACCCGCAACTGATCAATATAACGTACTCGTTTCTATGGGCTTTCTTATTAGCTTCTATTATTGCGATAACGCATAAACTTACCTTTACCGGTGATTATTACCCTAAAAACTTCTTTCAGTCACTGATATTAGGTTCGGTAGTAACTACCCTGGTAATGATGGCCATTGGTGATAGTCTTGCCCGTGGCTTAGGTGTTTTTGGTGCTATGGCTATTATCCGGTTCAGAACCCGCATTGATGATCCACGTGATGTATTGTTTCTCTTCGCAGCCTTAAGTACTGGCTTAGCCATTGGTGTTTATGGATTTACCATTTCGTTTGTAGGTTCAATCTTATTTTGTCTGGTGGCAGTGTTGCTTCATATCTCACCATTTCGAAGTTATGCACACCACAGCCATCTATTTTTTACGCTGGAGCATACCGACAGGCTGGAGGCTGTGCTGGAAGTTGTGAAAGCATTTTGTAAAGAGCACCGTGTAATTACTATGTTGGTGAATAAAGAAAATGCCATGCGCTATCACTATGCAATCTCACTAAAATCCGGGGTCAGTAAACCCGATCTAATGAATGCGTTGAAGAAAGTTGAAGGTATTAAGCAACCTAAAATATCGTCTAACGAAATAGAACAATCGTAATTATGCGTTTTAACTGGTTCTATTTATTAATTGGCATCTTATTCTTCACGATGCTGTTTATCAGTTCGCGCTACTTCCGCGGAAGCGGAGATGCAGCGATCGGCCTGGCTCAAACCAAAGAATATAAAATCAATTCGGAGAAATCGGCTTTGGTCAAGACACTACCCGTAGTGCCAGGCATGCAGGTAAAAGAAGGCGATGTACTGGTTGAGCTAACCAGCCAGGAATTGGAGATTGAAATTGCAAAATTGACTAACCGGATTGCCATCTTAAAATCAGAGCAAACAGAAAAGGCAAAATTAACCGAAGCCGAAATTGCTTACATCAAAGCTGAAAACAGCATTATTCTGGAAGAACTGGATGCTGAAATTTTACAAACCACCAGCGAAGTAAAACTGAATGAATCGCTTACGCGCGAATTTGTTTCACCTGAAAAAAAGACAGCCGAATCGCCTCTTGAAATTAAAATCAATTCGCTAAAGCAACAAAAAGCAAAACACTTGCTGGCGCAGGAAATAAAAATTCAGGACATCCGGCAAGAGCGTGCTACCGAACAACAATTGCTGAAAAACCAGATTGCGTTGCAGGAGAGTGAACTGGAGTTGCTGAAAAACGAACGCAACAATTTGTTGAAGAAGGCTACGGCACCGGGCGTAATTAAAAATGTATATGTAAAAGTTGGCGAACAGGTGAGTGCCTATACGCAGCTGCTGGAGGTGAATCCTTTACGCCCCACTACAGTAGTGGTTTATCTGATTGGAAAAAAAGCAGACCGTTTTTCGGTGGGCGCCACGGTTACGGTTTCATCCTATGACCAACGAAGAAATTCAGTGGCCGGTAAAGTGATTGGATACGGATCTGTTATTGAGCTTCCTGAAATTCTCCAGAAGTCAACAGCAGTAAAAGCATTTGGGCAAGAAGTGTTTATCGAGATCCCGGCTGAGAATAATCTGGCCAACGGAGAAAAAGTACTGGTGCGATGAGGTTTGTATTCACACTCTTACTTTATGTGTGTTCCATTGCGATACAGGCGCAGGTTACGATAGAAGAGTTTCTGTATTCAGCCTACCAGGAACCAATGCTAAAGTCGTTTGATGCCCAATATGAATTTCTGAATGACCGGAAAACCTACCGGCTTGCACCCATTCAAAAACTGGAACTCAGAACAGAGAGCAACCAGCTTGATCGTACCCGCCAGGACTATGGATTACGGATCAACCCGGCTAATCCATTTGAGATCAAGCGCACCAATCAATATTTCAGAGGCTATCAGGAATTGTTGAAGTTAGATCGGGAACGGACGTTGAAAGAGTTGCTGTTTACCCGTTACGAAGTAGTAATTGGTTGGGTCTATTATCAGGAAATTCGCGACCTGAAAGAAGAGGATAAGAAAAATACAGAAAAGTTGCTCTCCATTTTAGAAGGCCAACGCTACTCAGGTTTTTTCGATGCCGAGGATTACATGGAATTAAAAATGGAGCAAGTGGATAAAGTGATTGAACTGGAGGAAACGTTTTTTGAAATCGATAATCAGAAGCGTAGGGTAGATGCACTTTATACCGAAGCCCGGTTAAAGCAAATTAATTGGCCGGTAACCGAAATGATTTCATGGGAAAGGCTTGAGCAGGTTGTTGACAGTATTTATAATGGTGAACTCCGTGCCGGTGAAGTTGCGTATCGCCAAAAGCAGATAGACCTGGCTAACCGCGAATGGCAATTAGAAAAAGCAAATATTAATATGGGTTTTATCCAAACGCAATACCAGCAATGGCGAATTGAACAAAACCGAAGACCCTGGAGCATAAGCCTGGGCATCACACTTCCAATCTTCAACCCCAATAAAGGCGACATGACCAAACGGAAACTCGAAATGCTGGAAGCCGAAGGTGAGTATAACACGGCTAAAAACGACCAGCAGGCAGGTCTTGAAATTAGTCGTGAGAAAATAAAAAGTTTACTAAAGCGTTACCGTGAAATACAGACGATGACCGAAAACCTTAATGTTGGTGCAGTTGCCAATACGTTGCAACAAATTAAAGACAGCAACCCGGTGGCTGTGGTGCGGATGCAAAATAATCTGATCAAACTTAAAACCATGACAGCGCGATTACGGCAAGAAATTTATTTGAGTTATCTCGAGTTTCTGAGTTATGCCGAACTGCTGCAGCAACAACCTGTGCGTAATTTTTTATCGGCAGATCTTGCCCCGATTTCTCATTAAGACTAAATTTTGAATGAACACTGCACTATGCTATTTTTATAAGTGAACAAGTTATTAGCTTTTGTTGTTTTAATTCTGCTTCCGTCTTTAGATTATGCCCAGGTTTTGGAGCATAAGATTGAAGAAATCAATAAAGACAAGGCCCTTACCGATATTTTGTTTTCGCTCGAAAAAGAAAGCAAAGCAAAATTTTTTTTTCTACCTGAATGGCTAATCCCGTTTCACATTAATCAGTCTCATACCGGATTAACACTTTCTGAGGTCTTAGATACATTCTTTGAGAGCACGGAATTAAGTTACTTCGAGATGTATCCAAACGTTATTGTAATTGTCAACAATCCCGCAAACCGACTTAATTATAAACGATCGATCGAAAACGCCCGGCAGACCAAGTCCACAATAACCAAATATAGCTTTGGTGATCCTACAGCAATACCCAAGAGCAAAGTAGTTATAACAGGGGTAGTTCGGGATTTAAAAAATTCTGAACCCCTAAGTGGTGTAAATATCTTAGTTAATCAAACCTCTGCAGGTACCACAACCCAGACAGATGGAAGTTACGAAATAAGCGTACCCGCAGGACTTGTTACACTAACGTTCAGTTATCTTGATTTTGAAAGTTCAGTAATTGACTTAGCGGCATATGCATCCGGAGTAATTAACCTTGACATGAATAAAAGCCCTACTTTACTTGATGAAGTTGTGGTTAGAGGGGGAACAATTGGAGAGGTGGCTATGGGAAGAATTGGCCAGATTCAATTGGATGTAAGGGAGATTAAGAGATCTCCAGCATTTATGGGTGAGGCTGATCCAATAAAGCAGATTCAAACTTTGCCCGGTGTAACTACCGTTAGCGAAGCCGCTTCTGGTTTTAATGTAAGAGGGGGTAGTGCGGATCAAAACCTTGTTTTGTTTGATGATCTTCCGATTTTTAATAGTGCCCATGCCTTGGGTTTTCTTTCTGCCTTCAACTCTGAGTCTATTCGCGAGCTCACCTTTCACAGAGGTGGTATTCCGTCTGAATATGGTGGAAGGGTGTCGTCAGTGTTGGATATTAAATCAAAAGAGGGAAGCTTTGACAGATGGAATGGAAATGCAGGCATTGGATTACTGGCTGCTAACCTTGCTCTAAACGGCCCAGTAAAGGATGATAAAACATCTGTTGCATTGTCATTTCGTTCAACCTATTCTAACTGGTTAATCAATTCAATCCGGACAGAATATGCGGACCTTCGGCAAAGCAATGTTAAATTTTATGATGGCAACTTTAAGATAAGTCATAAATTTAGTTCAAACACAAAACTGGTAATTTCAGCATACTCCAGTGATGACTCCTTTCGCTTAACAGGTGATACTACTTACCGATGGAACAACCTTCAAGGTTCAGCCAAACTTAATCACCAAATTTCTTCCGCGGTAACAGCTGAGCTTGTACTAGGAGCAAGTTCCTATAGTTATCAGGTTGAGGATAGTCATACGCTAACCGCTTCAGAACTTGGCTATCGTATCAACACCTTTGTTTTTAAAGCAAATTTCAATGTTAAATATAGAGGTCACAATTTACAAACAGGTTGGCATCTTAATTACTATCATCTTAAACCTGGGTATCTTAAACCCGAAAGCTCGCAATCCAATGCAAAAAAATTCTCGTTAACGGATCAACACGCCATTGAAAACGCTTTTTATCTATCGGAAGATTTCAAACTGAATCCGAAAATTTCATTGGAAGCAGGTGTCAGGATTCCGGTATTTGTTTCGTTTGGCCCGGCAGAAATATATACCTACAATTCTGAAAATGATTTGTCGGATACTTTGGATTATAAAGGCTGGCAACCCATCAAGGCCTATGCGGGTATTGAGCCCCGGCTGTCAGCGAGATATTCGATTTCTGAGACAAGTTCGATCAAAATTGGTTATAACAGAATCAGCCAGTTTCTTCATTTAATATCGAATACAGCGGCAATCACACCAATCGACATCTGGCAACCCAGTGGGTATCATCTCAAACCCCAGAGGGCCGATCAGATTTCAGCCGGTTGGTTTAAGGATACAGGAAATAAGAAGTACTCGGCTTTTGCGGAAGTTTTTTATAAGAATATTACCAACATCGTTGATTTTAAAGATGGTGCCAAATTAATTCTCAATCCCACCCTGGAAAAAGATCTGCTTCAGGGCCGTGGTTACAGCTATGGTATTGAAACTTTTGTTTCTAAGAATACGGGAAGGTTAACCTATTCACTCAATTATACCTTTTCACGAAGTTTTCGATTAATTACCGGGCCAACTAAATCCGAATCAATTAACCATGGCGAAAAATATCCATCCAGTTTTGATCAGCCGCATATTCTAAACTATTCCTGGAAGTATAGTCTTTCCACCAGGCATTTCTTTACGGGTACCTTTACCTTTCATACCGGTAGACCAGTAACCGTACCCGTTGCGGCATTCGAATATGAAAATACAACGGTAGCCTACTTCTCATCAAGAAATCAATATAGAATTCCTGCTTATCATCGGCTTGACCTGGCATTTGTAATAGAGGGCAACCATAAGCGAAGACAATCCTGGAAAGGGACGTGGGTATTTTCAGCCTATAATGTTTATAGTCGTAAAAATCCATATACAGTATTCTTCAAAGGCACTGCTAATGGAATTCCTGAACCTTATCAACTTGCCATCATTGGAACCATTTTACCATCCATAAGTTACAATATTAAATTATGAAGTTGTTGAGCAAATTCATATTGATTGCATTTGTAACCTGTGCTTGTGTGGAGCGAATAGAGTTTGATGCCCGGGCCCCACAACAATTAATTGTTATTGATGGTAGTATATCTGATTCAGCCCCACCGTATTCAGTCAGACTATCAAGGGGTGTACCACTTGGGGTTGACTCAATAGTAAGTAGCCCGATTGAAGGCGCTACCATAACCCTATATGATGATCTTGGAAACAGCGAACCATTTTTAGAAACTAGCCCTGGCAACTACTTGACTGGAGGCGCAATACAAGGTGCCATTGGCCGTAGCTACTCAATACGGGTAACCACACCTTCCGGAACAACATTCCAGTCTGAGGCTGAACGCATTCAACCAGTGGGAGAAATTGAAAATATACGGTACGAATATGAAGCGCGAACAATAATGAAATCATTTGGAGAAGTAGAAGCCAATGTCTTTAACATTTTTGTAGATGCCAATAGCGGACCTAACCCCGAAGCGTATGTGCGCTGGAGGTTTACCGGAACTTACAAAGTAGTTACCTATCCGGCATTGCATTCTACATGGAACCCTCCCTACACACCCTATCGAAATCCGTTTCCATGTAGTGGCTACATATTAGCGCCTGGCCCGGAAGGAAGTGGTGGTCTTTTAGTACAGGTGGATGATTGCACCTGTTGCACCTGCTACGCTAAACATTTTGAAACCAAACCACAACTTTCAGACACACAGTTGATTCAGGGAAATCAATTTAAAAACATCAAAGTAGGAGAGGTGCCCATTACTAATGCTACGTTCCACGAAAAATACATGGTAGAGGTGGAGCAAATGAGTTTATCTGAAAATGCGTTTAACTTTTTCAAACTAATCCGGGATCAGAAAGAAAATGCTTCCAGTATATTCCAACCTCCATCGAGCGAAATACGGAGTAATTTCAGTTCTGATAACTCAGATGAACGGGTTGCGGGTTTTTTCTGGGCTGCCGCTATTACAAAAAAGGTAATCTTTATCTATCCTGAAGCAGTCCCATATACGGTAATTTCAATTTACAGTTCCACTTACCCATGCTATGATGTTTATGAAAATGCTTCCACTCAAAAGCCTATTCAATGGGATTAAGATATTTTCTTATCGGCCTGATGGTGACCTTCATAACCGGAGCCGGATATGGACAATTTTCGATACGTGATTTCAGTAACATTGTACAATCTTACAGCAATAGCTATCCTTTTAAAAGAACTCATATTATTCTGAATCAGAATAAATTTGTACCCGGTGATACAGTACGGGTTAGAATTTTTTATACCGATAGTCGGAACGCGCTTATCCCCGGTTCAGAATTAATACATCTTGAACTTGTGGACGGTAGTGGTAAGTCCTGGGAAAAAATTCTACTAAAAGCCAATCATGGGGAGGCGAGTACCTATTTTGTAATTCCCGCTGTTCCAGAGGGCATTTATAAAGTTGTTGGCTACTCAAACTACATGCGGAATTTCCCAACTACTTCATTTGGGAGTGAACCGCTAATAGTAACAACTAATAGTGCAATCAGGTTAAGCAACCCTGACCTGATTGAGACTGATAAATCGGATGTCTCAATCCGTATTTCTGAACAGTCTGATTCCTTACACGTTTTGCTGAGGGTTCCTCATGCCGGCTCTGATGCTTACAGGAAACTTTTTGTCATTCTTTTGTCTGATGAAAGAACAACCGTTCTTCTGGATCGGACACCATCAGCCAGGTATACCTACAGTTTGGCGTTAAAAGAGCTTGCGCAGGGTTTAAATCAAATTTTTGTAGTTGATCCACAAGGTAATGTACTTGCCAGCAATTCTTTTCTGCACCAGCCTGTTAATATCAATATGGGTTTACTTTTTGATAAAGATGTTTACAAGCCCCGCGAAAGGGTGCAAGTTGACCTGACGCTTACGGATAACGTGGGCCATCTGACAGCAGGTACCTTTGTGCTAAAGGTTATTAACCCTCTTGCTATTGATTCAACTCTTCATAAGCCAGCAAATGATTACCAGAATTTAATTGAACTTAGCTCTTTACCCTGGGACTCGATTTATCAAGGACACACTAGAAGGCCATACTTCAAACCATCAAATGTTCTTGAAAAAAAGGGAATTGTTTTGGATGCCGATGGTAAACCTGTGCCCGACAATACCCAAGTTTTTTTTCTTTTGCAAAAAGAAAAATTCAGTTTTCAAACAACAACCTATCAAAAAGGACGAGTGAATTTTACAATCCCGGATTTTACGGGTCGTGATGAATTATTTTATATGGCACATGTACCAACAAAAGGAATTGTTCCGGTTACGATAGAATGGGCCAAAGATAAACTATCATTTACAGCTGCAGACCCGTTTGTAATTGAAGATCAAACCGATTTGTACGCAGAGTTTTCACGTAAAGTAAAATTGATAGATCAGTCTTTTGAAGCATTTCAGCCCGATCCACCACAAGTTCAACATTCCACTAAAAAGGATTTTGAAAAAATGATTGCCAGCGCAGATGTTACAATAGAACTTAAGGATTATAAACCATTCTCAACAATGGCCGAGTTGATAAAAGAAATTCTGCCATCCGTATGGTATAGAAAAATTTCAGGAAGAGAATTGGTGCGGGTTGCTCTTCCAGCACCTCTCAATGCTCAACATTCGCCAGTTTATATTGTGGATGGAATAGCAACCTTAAACTCTTCATTCATTTTGAATCTTAATCCAAACGATCTGGAAGAAATAAAGGTGATAAGTAATCCCAGGAAATTGATTCCTCTCGGCTTATTGGGTAGAAATGGAATAATTATCATCAATAGCAAATCCGGCAACATGCGGGAATCAATGACTAATCCGGATACCCTGATTTACGGACTCGCTTCAGGCCACACCATTACAAATCTGCCAGTAAACACCTTAAAGACAAAACCGGTATTTCGATCTACCATCTATTGGAATCCTGACATTAAAATACAAGATGGAAAGGCCAGTGTAACATTTAATCTTACCGATGATGTAGGTTTAATGATGCTTTATATAGAAGGCTATACAAGCACTGGAGAATATGTTTACAAAAGAAAGACGTTACAAGTTTCAACTAATGGGCAATAGGAATTTCATACTTACTTTTCTGATTTCTCTGATTTCTCTCACCCTTTCTGCGCAGATCCATCATTGGGAAACTGCCGTTTACGACAGCATGAAGTGGCGCTATTGGGTAGGCACTTCCGATCCCGGAGCAAGCTGGAACTCGGTTGCCTTTAACGACAGCGCATGGCCGCAAGGGCAGGGGGGCTTTGGCTATGGCGATGATGATGACCGTACGGTTATTCAGCCCGCACTTTCTGTTTTCATTCGTAAAAAGTTCAACATCACCAATCGCGATAAAATACAAGATGCCTTACTGCATGTAGATTATGATGATGGTTTTATTGCTTACCTGAATGGTGAAGAAATAGCACGATCAACCATGCCTGCCGGAAACGTTGCCTTTAACCAGGGTAGTAATGGCTTGCATGAAGCATTGTTGTTTCAAGGGCAGGCACCGGAAGGTTTTTTGATTCGTGCCGATCGGTTAGCAGGTTTACTGGTACCCGGTGAAAATACCTTAGCCGTACAAGTACATAATGATAACATTGGCTCTTCCGATCTTTCCGCACGCGTGTTTTTTTCGGTGGGAATAACTGAAGATGCCCCGCTTACGTATCTGCCCACACCAACCTGGTTTACCGGGCCGTTTACATTTACATCTAACCTGCCGATAATTGTAATCAACACCAATGGCCAGCTTATTCCAGACGACCCGAAGATTGTGGCTCATATGGGTATTATCGACAATGGGGCAGGGCAGCTGAATGCACTCACCGATCCGTTTACAAATTACGATGGCCGCATTGCCATTGAACTAAGAGGTGAGTCCTCGCAATCCTTTCCCAAAAAATCATACAGTATTGAAACACAAACCAGCACGGGTGCAAACTTTAATGCGGCCTTGCTGGGCATGCCGGCCGAAAACGATTGGGTGTTGTATGCACCCTATTCCGATAAAACTATGATGCGCAATGTACTGGCATATCAATTGGGTAAAGATTTTGGTAACTACGCACCGCGCACCCGTTTTGCCGAAGTAGTGATTAACGATGATTACAAAGGTGTGTATGTGTTGATTGAGCGTATCAAACGCGACAACAATCGGGTGAACATTGCCACGTTACAACCCGATGATTTAAGTGGCGATGAAGTTACCGGTGGTTATATTCTGCGCGTTGATAAACTGGATGGCAACGATTACCCCGGTTGGACAGCCACACCAACACCTATGCTGGGCGGAGAAAATGATATAACATTTCAATACTTCGATCCGGCCGGAGAGGAGCTTGCCGATGCTCAGCGTAACTACATCCGCAATCATATCCGCACATTTCAAAGTGCATTAACGGCTGCAACTTTTACTCATAGCATTATCGGGTTTAAACCTTATCTGGATCTACCCTCGACTATTGATTTTATGCTGGTGAATGAAATCGGGAAGAACATAGATGGCTTTGTGTTTAGCACATACCTGTATAAAGAAAAAGACAGCGATGGGGGTAAACTGCACATGGGCCCGCTGTGGGATTTTAACCTGGCGTTTGGCAATGTAGATTACTTAGCCAACGCTCAGTTTGCACCCGGCTGGATGTGGAACGATCAGTACCGCATGTTCTGGTTCAGGCGCATGGTGCAGGACCCTGCATTTGCCGCACAACTGAAATGCCGCTGGACCGAACTGCGCAACAGCTTTTTAACCAATGAATACTTTACCCATAAAATTGATTCGATTGCTGGCGTGCTGGATGCTGCCCAGCAACGCAACTACACGCGCTGGCCAATCTTAGGCACGTATGTATGGCCTAATCAATATGTGGGCGCCACCTATGCCGATGAACTCAATTTCCTAAAGACCTGGATACTACAGCGCCTGAACTGGATGGATGAAAACATGCCCGGCAATTGCAACCTGATAACGGCCATAACGCCCGACACCGGGGTAAGCATGTTTCCCAATCCGGTTACAAAATCACTTCATATTGAGGTCGATAACCACCTGACAGTAAACGAGATTACGATAACTGATTTAACCGGTAGAATAGTTTTTAAGGAAACCTTTGGCCAGCGGTATGAGTGGGGTGGTGTTAATCAAAGTGGCACCCGGTTACCGAAGGGTATATATTTGGCTAAGGTTGTTACGCAAACAGGGGGTGTTGAAGTTCAAAGGATTGTAATACAGTAACAAGTCCTTCCCAGCACTATTTAACATAATATAAATTATATAACTCTTGCCTTGCTAAGTTCCTGACGCACAGTTCTATAATTATATTATGTTAACCATCCCAGCGTGCCATCAGCACAGTGCCTTGGCTACGCTGGTCTGGGGGTTTTAGGCTTCGTATTGAAGTTCGGGAATTGTTCCGCACAAGCCAGCCGCACAGTTATATAATTTGACGTTATGTGTAAATAGCCGCTCAAGGCCGCGCTCATCCGGGCCGTGCACACCTCGTCCTTGAGTGTCTATTTAAACGATAAAGATTGAGCAAGAAAGTTTTTTGCCCACGCGCATGAATGCAACCAACCGCGCCAAGCATAAGTAATGCAGGCCGCACATTCCTGGCGCCAGCCAAAGCCAGCATCACACATGCTTGATCAACGCTCTAAGATCAATTCAATTGAGTTCTTATAAAGCGCACTGGATTAGTTCATTAGGTTCGCCAAAGCTCACCAGAACTTCAAAGGTGTTCGCACCTTATTTTTCTTTTGTCCTTTTTGCCTTGATGCAAAAAGAACGAAAAAAATCAAGAGCCAAATATGCTTCCACGCACATGCCATCGCGCCACCCCGCATTTGGCTCAGGCCACCGCGCATAGTTACTTAACATAATACAGACCAATGATTAAAGACCGTATGGTTGAGTGTTGATAATACTTAAACAAAGCACAAAGTTACGGGCATGCGGAATAGAAAGCCGCAAGGGTTCGCTACGCCTGCTCATAAAAAAATCTCCACCCTCCCACTTCCAGCCGCACATCCACCGGGTAGTATTTTTTTATGGCAGCCCTTGCATCTTTCTATCCGGTCCCGTGTGATCGCGCTATGTTTAAATATATCATTCGTGTCCGCATCGGTGGCTGGTGGCTGTCGTTCGGTTTTCGGTTTGGCGTTCGGCCATTCCTGTTTGCTTTCTGTCCCTCTGGCATCAAAGAGGTTTTCCTCAGGTTCTTGTGGCTTGAGGTTGCAGTTTCAGAGCTCCCTTTTTAGGGGGCTCTTTTTTTTTTAAGGAGAGAGATGAAATCGCATCGAATATTTGAACTACGCAACATCGAGAAGTTTTAACTTAAGGCTAAATAAATCCTTGCATCTAAACTTCATGTCCTTAATCCCAGTCTCCATCTTTGATTCTGGTGTATTGCCCATTAAAGTCATTAGCTCGTAAAGCATGTAGTGTTCATCCGAAACACCTGCTAATATTTTGTGCAGATCAAAAATGTTCTTTTTATCTGATCTCCTGAATTCTATTATAATTTCATTTAGTATCGGATGCTTTCGATCATTATTCCATTGTTGCTTAGGTAATACAATTAATGGGTCAATATCATTAGGCGATTGATTTTCTTCATTGGTATAGCTACCACCAACCAATATCTCAACTACATCTAACTTGTACAGTTCAAGACATCTTTTTATGCCTTTCTTAAAAACCTCAAAAATAATTTTCCTGTCAGGGTTTGATGAAAAGCGTTGCTCAAACTCTTTTAGTGTAACATCGATAATTTTAGGAAGACAAGGTAAGGAGGCTGTGGATTTCAAGCCGTACCTCGAAATCAAGAAGGTCAAATAGCGATACTCATATCGATCTAATCCTTTGGCCTCCCGTAGATTTTCAAGGACAACAAATATTTCTCTCCGTTCACTCTCACTCAAGATAAAGTGCTCGTTGTACTTTTTTTGTTCACGCATCAGGGATAACAAAAAGCATAGCGCCTCATCATTTGGCTTATCAACCTTAATGTGCAATTTATAGAAGAGCAATCGATCCTTTTCATCAAGAATACTACCCTGCACAATCTCTGTTATTAGCTTATCATATTCCGTCTGAGTATCCTCATTCATGACTATACTATAAGTAATGTGAGTATTGCTGATCCTTCAATTCCGCTGGATGCCCACTTCGCGATGCGGGATACAAGAGAATAATCGAAACTAATCTTCCTTGAAAATTCCACGTATATCTTAATCCATTGGCTGACATTGCTTCTGGTACTTCATTAATAATATAACCTGCATTGTTTAATGCCTGGATAATTCCATTCAATGCAGTCGTGTAAGTGCAATAAATAGTTGAAATAGTTGGAACCACCTCAAGGGCAGCGTATAGTTGGCCATTGACAACCACATCATCAATATTTACTAAGTTTTCGTCATTTGCATTGTTCTCAAGTCGGTCAATCTCTGCGAAGAAATCCATAAAGGACCATCCTCTATCCTGTGCTAATTCAATCTTTCTGGTAACGTTTTCATCTTCTGTTTCTAGAGCTCCCTCTAACCATTTCCAGCGCATTTCATTTTGATTGGGAACAAAACTTTCTATCCTATTCCAAAAGTGGCTTCTTGAACTATTGTAGTAGAAAAATGTATTGCCATCCCAGAATCTTTCCATAACAGATGGAGGTGGAAAGGTCCCCATTATAATTTTAGTGGCAGTTGGTGGAATTAGACCGCCTTGCAGTGGTTGGCCATTTGCCAGGGCATTATGTGGCAAGCCCTCAAAACATGGATGAAGTTCAGGCATAGCGAATCGCTTAAATTTATTTCCACCAATTCAACTCGTCTCCTTTTATCTGCTTGTAATTAATTCCTATTAAGTTAAAATGCTTAGCGGCACAATCTATCTTCCGCTTTTCATTTGGGTATTGCAATAGGTTGGGATCGATGTTTCCTTTTGTCTCACGCACAAGTTCAAGCTTCAACTTTCCATCTTCATCCCAACGAATGATTCCCCAGTCTGGATTATAATTACCTATTATTTTGGGAATATTGATTTTGAATGTAGATGGAAATTTAAAATAGCATAAGACCTTGTCATCTGTGTTTAAACGATACTCCACAAAGTTCTTTTCAATATCAGAATCATATTGAATTTTGTCATAAACAGAATATTTAGAGCCATCAATCAATTCCTTTTGAGGAAACAGTTTTTCCTTCGGAAAAGCCTCATCAAGTGAAAAATCCAATTTATTGCCGGACAAAGTATACTTAATATTAGTTGCTACATGTGTAGCAAGGACATCTTTAATGTTTTGAATAAATACTGAAGCAAAGCCTTCTGGATTTCTGAAGATCTTATTCTTTAACTCGGAATTGATCGCTTTAAAAATGGATAGAACAGATTTTCGTGTAAGATTGGTTTCTTTCGTTGTTCGTTCAATCAAGTTAAATACAGGGTAAGTTGTTTGTGCTTCTCTCGTTGCGCGAGGATCAGCCTCGACTCCCTTTTCAGTAGAAAATACAAGGGGCTCCCCTATTCTGAGTCTTCCTCTATCGCCAAAAATTACTTCTGAAGACTCTCCTCTTGAGAGTATCTCAACTATTTTGAATCCCTTTAACCTTGGATCCTTTGATTTTTTATATAGATCATCTCCTTTTGCTGCCCAACTACTCTTTACTTCATTCAGGCCAGTGTTATCGGTTATTTTAATATCAAGGCCAGCCATTCCGCCTTTTACTTCTCGCAATGAAATGCTAAACTCTGTGGTAACAAATCTACCTTTGGTAATAACGATGTGCGGTTCAGGATACTTAGCTGAATTGAGTTTATTAATGCAATCCTTGATAAGTTGATCTGGCTCAAGATGAATTTGATAAGTAGTTTGATGAAGAAGCTTATCCCAGAATTTTTTAAACTCCTCACCATTGTAAATTTTATCATTCCGCTTTGCAAATGATTTTTGGGCGCGGGTTGGTGCGGGTGGTGCAGCATCGCCAGATTCAATATATCCAGCCTGAAGACTTGCTACATATGATTCATAACTCTCATTCGCAATTACGGTAAGGATATTTATCTGTTCATCGAAAGTCCTTTCTCCATTTTGATTAACTGCTAAACGTAACCCACGACCAATTTCCTGCCGCTTTCGCCTTTCAGAGTATGTAGTATTAAGTGTACATATCTGAAAAACATTTGGATTGTCCCAGCCTTCTTTCAATGCGGAGTGTGCAAATATGAACGAGATCTTCTCTTCAAACCCAAGGAGTTTCTCCTTGTTGCGCATAATAAGTTCATATGCTGCTGCTTCTGCCTTCCTATCCTCTGCGCTTTTCTTTTCAATGCCTGTATCTACATAGGATTCTTTATTCTTCTCTTTCTTTTTCGCAAAGTAACCTTCTCGTACTTGATCGGCATCCCATCCTCGCCAATATGGATACTCCTGCTTTAACTTATTGAAGGACTCATCGAAAAGTTTCTTGATGATTCCATCATCCTTAGTATAATTATCTACCTTGTCAATGAAGAAAAGTGAAAGAACTTTAATGCCCTTCTCTAGCAGATCTTTTTGTTTTCTAAAATGAAATTTGATCGTTTCCTCAATCTGTACGCGAAAAATTTCCTCCTGAGAAAGAGAAAGATCATTACCTTCATTAAGTGAATATTCTTCCCCACTAATTACAACGATTCCTTCACCGGCATTTATCTCATCAATCACCAAACCTTTGTACGCTTCATTTTTTGTTCGCTGATAGAGATCATCATTCTTTTTCAACAATAGCTTCTCCTCTTTTGCTTCTTTACCAGCCATCACAAAAAGTCTTGCATGAACTGCTAAACCATAGCCGGTTTTCTGATCAGCCAATTGAAGTGAAAGTTGGGTATTGTTGTAGTTGTATCGCTCAGTAACACCCTCAACTTCAATTCTTTTTACAAGATTCATTCTAAATGCATCTACAGGGCTAAGACGATAAACCGGATTTGGGCGCTCTTCAGGTGTGGCACTATAGTTAAGTGCAAATAGAGGCTTGAGAGTTCGCAGGGCTTCGCGTGACTTATCACTTACATAGTTTTGTGACTCATCCAAAATCAAAATTGGGCGTGTAGACTGAATGTATTGATAAGGCAAAAGTTCACCCGGAAGCTTCTCAGTAGATTTATAGATATTGTTTGATGACTTATTAAACGAATCAATCGTCATCAGCAAAATTTCGGTAAACGAAGAAGTTGCATAGTTTCGCAAATTACTTATCCGATCACTTGAGTAAGCCGTTAAGTGAACATTCTCATTTTCATAGAGAGATTTGAAATGTTCCTTTGTGATTTCAAAGGTCTTAAGTACTCCCTCATAAATTGCTACACTTGGAACGATAATGATGAACTTTCTAAATCCATATCTCTTTCGCAATTCGTAAATCGTTCTGAGGTACACATAGGTTTTGCCCGTTCCTGTTTCCATCTCCACTGTGAAGGCCGGGTAGCTGTAAGAACCAAACCCCACTTCTTCAATCATAAAACCTTGATCCTTCTCCAAGATGAATGATTGTGGGATAAGGTTTGATCCCCTCGCCTTCGCCTTTTCGTTGAAAGTTTGCTGAACTTGAATGAGATTGTCAAGCAGCCAGGAATCTTCTAGGCCATCATACATTGGAAGATTGGGCTTTATATCATCTGAAATACCAAAACCTGTTTCGGTTTTAGGAAACCCTTCAAAGATACTAACAACGTTTTCAATGGCTTCAAGCTGGTATTCCTGATTGGGGTCGAATTTGAATTTGAGCTTTTTCATTCTCAAATTGTTTTAATTAGCCCCTTATCAGAAAGACGAAGTTTTTCCTGATCAGTGATAGCACTATCAAGACAAACAAAAATCTCATCCTCCTTTAAATCCAAAGCCTTAATAGTATCTGCATCGATTTTTTTATCTAGGCATACAACTAGTCTATGCTCACAAAATTCGGATGCCACACGCTTAACCGAATTTTTCTTAAAGTCAACTAGAGGAGAAACATTACTATCAAGTGGAAATCCCTCGATAAGAAGAATTTCGTAAAGTAGATTCTCCTCTTTCCAATTTTCACTCAAAGGCTCCGAAAATTGGTCGAACAGATTCTCCATACCTTTTTGATCAGTTCCCTCAAAATTTTGCCAATACTTAAAATTTGTATCATTAGATGAAAATACTTTAAAGCCAGAATTACTCCCCTTATGGTACTTGTCGATCACTTTTAAGATTCGTTGTCTACATAATTCTGATATAGAATCGATACCATTTTTTGCAGCATTGGAGTCATCACTAAACTTTTCGTCCAGCTGTATTAATATAAATTTTCTAGTACCTCCATCTTTAGCATTTAGATGAAAGACGGCTTGCGCGGTTGTCCCTGATCCAGCAAAAAAATCTAGCACAATTGCATTTTTCATTCGCGTTGATGCCAGTAGCTTGCTAATTAGTTTCACGGGCTTTGGATAATCCATTAGGCGGTCTATTCCAAAAAGTACTCTCAATTCTTCAACTCCATCTTCATTCGATCCCCACCCGTCCAGAAAAAGATTGTCAGGATCAAAATCCCTGAAATCTGCTTCCTCGTCATCACCAGTTCTTGTTAATAGATCCTTTAAAGTTTTATATCTAGGCTCATTTACTATTCTTCTTAGGTAAAGCTCTTGAGTTATATAAATTTCCTTCTTGTTTCCGTACTCAACCATTTGATCTGGCTTATACCTCCAGTTACCTTCAATTATTAAGTCCTCTGCTAATACCCCATCTTTGATTACTAAATCAGAGTGAAGTATCATATCCATTGTAGTAACTGAAATTGTCGATCCTTTTTCCAGAACAAAATTCTTCTCTTTGTATTTCGAATTAATGCCTTTTGGAATAGTTACCTTTTGCCTTTTGTTCGAGGCATTTATGCATGGGTAAGTTTCCGTTTCCGTTTTTATTTCTCCAATTAGCCCATTAAATAGACTTCGGTCTTTACAAAAACATAATACATATTCCTTAACGCTTGTAATACTATCTGATAGGAATGTTCCCTTCTTCTTTTTCTCCCAAACTAGCTGACTAATAAAATTCTCCTCTCCAAAAATTTCATTACATAAAAGTTTTAAGTTCTGCACCTCGTTATCATCAATACTCATAAATATTACACCTTCACCGCTTAAAAGAAGGTTTGCTATTTTTAAGCGTGGGTACATCATTGATAACCAATTGCTATGATATCTTCCATCAGACTTCTTATTTGTAGTTAGTGCGTTACCTTCACTATCCACTTGATTTGACTTGACTAAAAAGGAGTCCACTGACTCAGTAAAATCATCTTTATATACAAAATCACTTCCAGTATTATATGGAGGATCAATGTAGATGATATTAATTTTGCCAGCATATGTTTTATGTAGATTCTTTAAACAGTCTAAATTTTCTCCGCTGATAAAAATGTTTGGAGTTTGAGCTTCATTAATGCCTTTTCCACTTTCGGGGAAAAGAGTTTTTCGAACTGGGGTAAATGCGGACTTCTTAGCTTCTTTTTTCCCAGGCCAAAAAAGTCCAAAATGTTCTGCATCTTCATCCTCAGTAAAATCTCCTAATGCTTCTTTAAGCGAATCAAAGTTTATCTTTCCATCGGCAAAAGCTTCTGGTAGAATTTTATTCAACTCAGCGATCTTTTCATCTGCTAGCGAAAATGCAGGTCTTAATCTTTCGTGTGCCATCTTAATATTTTTGCCTTTTAAATTCTATATTATCATTATTCAATTCAAAAATGGTAAGCGTTCGCGTGTTGTACTCTATACCAATACTGCAACTATAAATGAATTCATCAGATACCAGTGCTCTTAGTTTTCTTAAATCTATTTCGTTCAGTGTTTCTTTCTTGCATTCAATAGCACAGATATTATTTCTATCAAAGCCTCTTTCGTGGATGACAATGTCAATGGAACCATACTTATTCTCCTCATAGTATTTCAGTTTTGTTAAATGCCGATTATATTCTACATCAACATTAATACTTTCATTCTCAAAGTAAGGACTCAGATATAGTGCTAACCTATGGTTTATTGCCCTCTCATCAACACCCAGCGTAAAAAGCAATGCATCCCTTTCATGCACTTCTTTCAGACAACTAATTATTATTTCAATTATCTGCTCTCGCTCCATTGATCAAATTGTCATTTGTGGCCTGAAGATTTGCATTGATCCAGTCTTCTTGGTCCACATCGCTTCCATAATCGTCAAAGAACTGTTTCATTATTGTTCTGGTCTTTCCGGGAGCTTCTTGTGCATACGCACGGTAAGAACTACAAGAAAAACGGGCATCACAATTTCGGCAAACGCGAGTAGCAAAAAGAGCCTTAGTGCCTTCCAAAGTACTCTTGAGTTTTCCTAATGGGGCTGGTTTGAATTCTTTGTCCTCAATCTTATCAACGGTTTCACCGAACTCAGTAACAGTTCCTTTTACATCTTCTTGTGCAAATGGGATTTCAATCAACGGCTTCCACTTTGCAAGTTCGTATTGTATGGCAAAAGCATCACTTGCCTGTAATGCTCTGCGAAGCCCCGTGGGGTAAGCAGTTGAGATAATAGCGGTGTGATCCAATGGCTCACCTCGCAACTGCTGCCAAATAAACGCATACACATTTAGCTGATCCTGATAAAACTCTTTGTTTGATTCAACATAATCCGGATCGTGAGTTTTTATATCATACATCCAAGTCTCATCGTCCTCTCTTACAATATCCACAATACCTTCAATGGTAAAGTTTCTTCCTTTCGGTGTCCTTTGGTCCGGCAAGGTTAGTTTCACTTCGGTTTCCGTTACACGGGTTGCAACATCGCGCATCTTCTGAAAGTAGAAAAGAACCTGATTAAGAGCCAGCGTTTTTATATCTTCTGTTATGGCGTGACCTCCCTCGAGGCGCATCCGCTCATAATTATCTTCAAAGTATTCTTTGATTTTCTCAATTATTTCGTGGTCCTGCATCATGATTTGGATACCTCCTTTCTTTCTCTGTTTCGATTTTGAATAAGCAAATGATGAAGGTCCTCAATGGTTTGATGCACCAAACTACCAAAGAACATTGTTTGTGAACGTGATGGAACGAACCCATACTTTTTAAAGATCATGTATTTCCTTGGACATTGTTGGTAGTTAAGGAAGTCAGAAGTATATGAATATGATTTACCAAGATCATCTTCTTCCACTTTTGATTCAGTTACTTTTGTGATGTCTAAGTTTTCAAGTAAAGGAATATTTCCTTTTGTGAAAAGATTTGAGAAGGGCTCTAAGGTTCGTTGACCTTGTCCTGAGTAATGCGGTAGCACCACGAGATTTTTTGCCCTTGACAAGGCAACGTAAAACATTCTCATATTATCAAAACGTTTCATTCTATCCAGTGGCTCTCCTTCTTTACTTAATAATCTGCGAATGATCTCTTCATTTCTATCTGAACCATGCTCTTGCCGGAAAAGACTGCCAAGCACAACCACTGGAAACTCCAACCCTTTAGATTGATGAATTGTAAGGAATGATATTCGTCCTTTCGGAAAAATTGCTTCTGCATCTTCATGTTCTGATTCACCCAAGCGGAAAAGAGCATAGGTATAACCCGAAAAGAATGTGTTAACGAATTTATTTTCATTTAAAAATGAAGCTGTTATAATCGGAGTGTATTCATCCATAAATCTGGACAAGTATTGTGTTACAAGTCCAAGATTGCATACAGGTCCTTCATCCGATCCATTTTCTGCCAATTCATACATGGCTCGAAAATGCTTAAAGGCATTGAGCTGATAGAACAAATCTAGGACCGACCAGTCAACTGAAGTAACTCTGTTAATTACATATTTAAGACTAAAGGGCTTTTTATTCTTGATTCTTGATTCAAGGATTCGAATAAAAGCATCTTTTGATATTGCCTTACTAGCAGTGTCAGACAAGCCAGAAATAGTGGCCAATTCTCTTAGCATCTTTAACTCTAGCGGCTTATTAATATCCCATTTTCTTTTCTCAATTAGAGCTATTAAGAGATTGTAGTCATTATTTATGCCTTCGAGCTCTACACGTTTTGCATTGATATAATCCTCCAGAAAAGAATCATTTGAAATAATGTCTTCGGCTAACGTTATACAGT
>JBPXJU010000022.1:0-51287 GCA_051715445.1 Bacteroidota bacterium
TTTTGTCGTTGTTTTGTCGTCCTTGTAGTGAATTAACAAATCAATTCTCGCTCGTTCGGTTTTACTTTTTATACTCAGTTCATTTAATTGAATGTAAGTCTCGAATTCAAGATGAAATTTGTCAACTACTCTAAACTCGTAAAGTTGTCCAAGCGTCTTTAGGATATAACCTAACTCCAACTGAAATGAACTCTCGTTTTTTGCTTGGATTCCACCGTTAGCAAGTTTATTAATCAATAGTCGATAAGCTGTCTCAACTATCTCCTCTGTCAGTTTTATTTGGTCAGTCTTTATCATATTTGGTCGTCACACGGCATTGCCCCTAACGTTTGTGTTTCTGCAGTGGTGCCTTATCGAAGCCGCGTCCCGTCCCACGAAACGATAGCGTTGAACGAAGATAAAACTTTATACCAACTCCTCACGGCACCATTGCAGAAACATACTGTTAGCAGCTGGCGCTTAGTCCAATTTTTAATCCTTAACTATTCTTCCGTCTTCGTTTATAAAATATGTAAAGGTGTCCACGGTAGTTAATTTCTCAGTCCCCAAAATTCTATCTTCTCCAGTGTCGTCCATTGTCCAGGTTTTTGTGCTGTCAATTACTTGAATTCTTTTATTTGGAAATATAGTCACATACTCATAAGTCTCCTTGGCAAAATCAAATCCTGAATTGTTCTCAAATAGATTTAAGGAGTCAATTTTATTCCCAGTCTTGTCATAGGTCATTAGTATTGGAACATTGTAGTCCCCAATAACTGAGTAAATAATACTTACTGTTTTACTGTCTTCAAATAATTTACCGTAAACCATGTAAGAAGTCGAAGATTTATATTTTTGAAATAGTCTCTGGTCATAGTTATCGTTCACGTGTCTGTCCGGGAATCTCATGGTCTGAAGTGAAATAGGAGTCGGTAAGGCTTCAAGTTGTCCAACGTAGACTTCAAAGTCGTTGTCCTTTGTCGAGCAACTCATAATAAGTATCAGTCCGAGTTTAAATAGATGTCTCATCTTTGTTGCGCTTGCTGCTAACGTTTGTGTATGTGACGTTGCGGGCATAGGAGGGCAAATGAAGGAGGTACGACTGATTTGCCCGACTACTCCGAAACAGTCCCACGAGACCGAACATTGTTTGAAAACCAAACTACAACTTTACGCTAAAACCCCGCAATGGCACATACATTTTGTTGCCGGCTGGCCTTTTAACTGAAATCTTCTTTAGTCGGCTTTTTCTTCATTTTTGGTCGACCTTGAGCTTCCCAATATGCTATTAGCTGGTCTTCAACTCCTTCTTCCCTTGCCTTTCTTAAAAGCTCTTGCTCTTGGTTCCATGTTTTTATCGCAACTTCATATCTGCTTAGTCCGTCAAATTCTTTTTCTAACTCAGCTCTAGTTTTTAGTCCGCTTTGTTTGGGTTGAATTTGACTTTCTTCAAATTTTTCTAAGGTTATTTGAGTGAAATTTAATGGATGTGGCAAGTCGTTGTCTGTGACACTAATATTTAATACTTTCTCATTCCTGTCACTAGCAAAATCTTTAATCCAATTGTAGCCTGGAAATCCATTAAGTGTTTTGTTTATCTTATGCTGAAGAACAAGATTAGAGTATGGCTCAACTCTTACATACTCACCAACAATTTTTAAAAAATTTAGTGCACTTATTTTAATAAGTACTTGAAACCTATGCGTTCCATGATTTGAACCGAGATGTTTCAATTCCATTACTTGAATGCCATGAAAATAGTTATAAATAAAAGAGCCATTAAAGTAGCAGAATACTATAAGTGCTAGGTTAATCCACCAATTATCTTCTATATCTAATTTCTCTTTTAAAAAAAGTAACGGAACATAAATTAGAGTTCCATAAACAAGAGTTAATAGAAATTTTTTCATATTTGAAATTATTTAGTCCCAATTCATTGTCCACCCCTCAGGGTCTGCTTGAAGTTTAGTTTCACAATTCGGGCAAGGTCTTTTTTTATTGTCCCAAAGTTCTAAATTATGACTTCCACACTTGTTACATTTCTTCGAAGTCAAAGAGGTTCTATAAGCGTACTGCTGTTCCTTCCATTCCTCAAAACTCGGATAAATAGGTTTTGCTGATTCGTTGTTGTCGTCATAATCAAGAATCATAGATAAGCTTCTTCTTTGTTCAGATTGCTGTTTCCATTTTTCATAGACATCAATACTTAGCTCACCCTCTATCATTCTATTATCATGTACTACCAAGTCGTTTAATGCTTTGCAATCTAAGCATACGAAAGTATTCGTACCTACCATAAAACCTCGGTCAGGTCCACCGGAAGTAAAGGTCTTATAATTGCATATTGGACAAATTAAAGATTGTTTACGCCCCATAGTTCACTGTCGTTTCTGGTATTAAAATGATTTATTGGGCAAAAAGCAAATCATTTTTTGTTTTTATTCCTTAAGTAATTCCTTGTATATGAAATTAGTGTAATAATGTATGAAAGTCCCGTCAAACTTGTAAATGTAACGCCCACCCAGTAAAGAGTCTGCAAACAAAAGTACTCACCTGTTCCAAGAGTCACGATTGAAATCAAGAGTCCCCAAAGATTTTGGTTAAGATTAATAGTTAAGTCGTCAACGCTCATTTTGTCCTACGTTTTTAGTTGGGAAATCTGTCCAAAAAGGCTTGCCGGCAACGTCTGGCTATGCGTTCGTTGGCGGAATAGGAGGGCTTGAAAATGGAGCGCAGCGAAATGTCAAGCCCGACCTACACGTATCTGTCCACCGTGATAAAAATTTATTAAGAAACCAATTTACAAATTTACACGTCACCCGCCAATGACGCATAGCTTTTGTTGGCAGCTGGGCCTTTTGTCCCGACTCTTTTTTTGAAACCCTAATTTCCTGTACCTATTTATTTTTGAAACTCACAAACAACAATAAAGTTTTTTGAAGCGTGGGGTTCACAAATCTGTCCGTTTGGGATAACCAGCCACACTTATTAAGAAAGCTTTGGATTGAGTGTCGCATGTGTGGCTTGCTTAATGTGTGTGGCGGTATTATGAAAAGATTTCACTCATACTTTTTTAGTCCATTTAGCGTTTAGTGTTTCTCACAGTCTTAACGTATTTTAAATATTGAGAACGAACCATTTTTGATTTGATATACCCTTGTACATGAGCTTGTTGATTCCATTTTGTGAGTTATCATAATTATAGCAAGTTGGCTTTGTATTCTATCAATAACATTTTGGACAATGCTCTGAGTATGTGAGTCAAGTGACGAAGTAGCTTCATCAAGAAGTAACAAATTTGGTTTCCGATACAGAGCTCTTGCCAATGCAACTAACTGCTGTTGTCCACCAGAGATATTAATTCCGCCTTCTCCGAGCAATGTTTCGTATTTTAATGGGAGAGCTTCGAAAATATCAGAAAATCCTATTTCATCACAAAACGACTTTACTTCTTCCAATGAGTCTGTGCTTAAGGCTATATTCTCCCACAATGTGCTGTTGAAAATCTTGATCTTTTGGGGAACAATACTAACAAACTTACGCCAGCTATCGGTTGAAATTTCTTTGAAATCAATTTCTTCGTTCACTATAATTCTGCCAGCATCATATTGAAAAAATTTTTGCAGGATATTAAAAAGCGTACTTTTTCCACAACCATTTTCCCCAATGACTGCAATACTTTCACCCCTTTTTACCTGTAGTGAAGCATTTTCAAAAAGAAGATCGCAGGACGGGAAACCAAATGATAAATTTTCCACGGAAATCTTATCAATACCGTATAGAGATGGTTTACTGTGTGTGGATAATGTATTCTCTTCTGACGTTTGTTCTAAGCATTCATAAAGCCTTTGCAAGGCTACCCAACCACTCTGTAGAGATACATTTAGTAATACAAGATTGCTGGTTGATGATATCACTAGAAATACAATTGATAGGATAGCTAACAATTGACCTAGTATAAGATTCCCTTGATAGTATAGCAATACCGAGTGTAATACTGTTGAAATCGAAATAAAAACACCTAGCCCAGATGATACAATTCGGTATAAAATGGCTGACTTGTTTAAGTTATACTCTGAGCTTTTAAATTCATTGTATTTCGTTACTACAGACTTATGAAAGTAAGACTGCTTGTTAGTTGATTTTATGACCTCAATTCCATCCAAAATGTCAACATAGTTAGCTTCATTAATTCCGTATTTGCGAATAGTATTTTTTTGCATCGCATGTAAGTCATGATTAAATAAATAGACTACACAAAACTGAAGGGGCAAATTTAACAATGCAATAACTGACGCTACTGGACTATAGTAATACAATACTGCAATTGAGCAGATTATTATTAGCACGTGAATAATAGATTCGTTTACAATTTGGTTAAGAATCGACTGTATTCGTTGAACATCATTCATACGGGCAATTAAATCACCCTTCTTTTTACTGTCGAAAAAACTTTTAGGTAAAGTCAGTAGTGTAGAGAAAAAACTTCCAAGTACTGAAGTGCTAAAGTTAAATTCCCAACGGGCAATTATGATACCCCTGAAGTAGAGAATAAAGATATTGATAAATAAAAGTATAGCCCAGCCAATGACACTTAGAACTAACAGGTTCAAATTGCCACTTGGAATAATAATATCAATTAATGTTTGGGTATAAATTGAAGTAGATAGGCTTAGAGAAGAAATTAGAATGCCAAGAAACAGGGTAGAAATTAACTTGTTCTTATCGGAAGTAATGAGATTAAAGAGCCATGTGTTATTATTCTTTCCTGTGGACTTTGTGGATTTAAACTCGCTCGTTTTGGAAAAAGTCATAAGAATACCAGTTCTCCACATTGATAACAACTCTTTTTCTTTTACCCACGCTATCCCAAGTTCAGGGTCTCCAATCAAGTAATTTGCCTCTTTAGCTGTATAAAAGACCACAAAGTGTTCATGGATACCTTGAATAGTAATATGCAAAATGCAAGGGTCAGAAAGTAATTTTAAATCATTCAAGGTAGCTTCATAACCTTCTCCAAGTAACCCATAGGTAGAAGCAGCACTTGCTAACCCATGCAAACTAACCCCGGTCGAGGATGCTCCACTTAAATAATTTAGATGATCAATCCCTGAATCTGCCCCGTGGTATTTAAGTATTGAAAGTAAGCAGGCCGCACCGCAATCTTTCTCATCTCGCTGATAAACAAACGAGGCTCTGATACGCTTATTGATCATTAGCCGCGCGTATGTATTTGACAATAATTTTCATAGGAACAACATCGTCAATTTTTTTTACAAGCATCTTTTTCCGATTATAAATCCAAATTGCTGGAATGGTTTTGGCGGGGAAGGAAACTTGAATTTGCTCAAATGAAGCGTGAAGAAACTTAATATTCAGGTTCTCTTCCGGTTTATATTGATCCCTGAACTTCGAAATTTCTTCTATTCTTTCAGAGCTAATGAAAAGTATCAGAGAGTGATCAAACTCTGAGCTATACTCAATTAACTTAGCCATTTTATCATGACAGTAGTCGCATGTTGTGTTAAACAAAACAATCATGATGCTTTTCTGATTATCAATATCTAAAGAGTTTAAAATTCCTCCGTCTAATTCTTTGAAAATAAAAGAAGGAAATATATTTTCTACTTTCAATTCTGATTTACTTACCGAAATAGACGCTCGTTTAGCTTCACGAATAACAAGAGCACAAATTATGATGCTGATACTAGCGATAATAGTTAATAGTGCGTACTTATTTTTTATAAAAGTGATAAGTCGATATATATCCATATTGCTTCTCGAATAAAAACTATTGAAAAGTAAATTACCATGACCCATTTTATAATTATTGAAAAGGGAACTCTATATAATAAATACAGGCAGTAAGAAGTTATAATGCAAAATAATACCTGAAAAACATTCACTACTCGGAGCAATGCGTGCAACCAGGTTGGGGCTGCATTTGCATCAAAAAGGCTATACAATGAAAGGGGGTGAAATTCAACTACTTCTGCAAAAGTATATTCTTGCTTCATAAACAAGAACCAAAAAATTGAAAGAGCCGATTTTACAAAGAATGCAAACTTACCTAACAAAACTGCTTTGAATATTATCGCATAATTGAGAGCCTCCATTTGAGAATTTAGCTGAAATCCAGCCATTAAGAGGAGAGCCGTAACGACTATGGAAGAAATGAAGTCATAGGCCGTTATACCAACATCAGCAAGCAGATCCTCGACTAAATATGAATCTTCACTATCATCTTCTAAATCGTTTAATTCCTCCTCAAAATCTTCGATGTATTCATTGTAATCATCATACTTATTTTCGGCTTTATCAGCTAGGAATTCATAATAGAGTTCATCTGTTTTAACGAATTCCAAATCTGTATAGCGTATTAGAAAAGACAATAAGAAATAAAGTATGACTAGTAACCATAGATTTCCTTGAAGCACGTTTAAAAAAAACCTATTCATACTTTAATTCTTTTTAAACTGTTCATCCAATGTAACTTTTTTCTCGAGGTCGGTTCTTAGTTGAGTTTCCTCAGAAGTCTCAAGAAGGATATTATATGTATCCCAAAAATTCTTACTGTAGCTAATTCTTTCTCCATACAAGTCCTCATTCCATTCTCTATCTCTGGAGTCGTTTGTTTGAATTGATGTTACAAGGAACTGCTTATTCACGTAGAAAAAGCCTTTTGAAAATCCCGTCTCCATCTTTTTATTCATTTGTGAAAATGTCCCAACTTGATCCATCGAAAAACTTGAAAAGTAATTCAGACAAAGTTTCCCATTGTAGTCTTTGAACTTGATTATGTTTCGAAAAAAAATCCCAGTCCCTGTATAAAGTTTGGCTGCTTCTTTCTTTGGGTTTGCAACATAGCTATATTCCATTTCAACTATAGCAAAATCTGACTCACGAATATACAGCCAGCCAATAGGGACAAAATCATGTCCCCACTTTCCTATTTTTTCACTTCTTCGATTAGGAAGTATTTTTATTTTATAAATTAGATCTTCATCTAGAAGAAGTGTAGAATCTAATTTGAATTTATGTTTTTTTAAAAAATCTGGACCAACCGCACCTAGGACTTGATTCGATTCATCTAGCATACTTTTCCGTATAGGATTGGCTCGAACAAAGTTTCCTAAAGAATGATACTTTCTATCCAAATGTTGGATAGCCGATTTAGTGTCCTGAATACCAGTAATTGCCAACAACGTCTTTTTATCAAGAATTCGGGCATCATAACTTCTCCGTAAACCATCAATATCTACCTTAATTTTCGACAATTCGGTTTGATAGCCTGGATCGTAAACTGTTACAGCTGCTTCAACCAATTTAGTATAAGTCTTGTCTTCCAGGTGTGTCTGTCGGTAAAAGCCGTGTAAGAATATTGGAGCCGAGGTATAGTTATTTTTAATATTTTGAATGGCATTTGCAACAATTTGCTCTGCACTCAATGATTTGTTCTCAGATGCGTGAATCGTTATTTCTTGTAATGAATAGACCACCGGATCAAGATAAATAGTCACAATCTGACCTAACGTAAAGTCCTTAATGTTTATGGACTTAGACGCATAACCTATACAGGAGAAAACAACTTCATTGTTGCTGTCAGATGATTGAAAGTATAATGTAAACTTACCCTCATCGTTCGATGTCGTTCCAAGGCTAGTTCCTTTTATAAAAATATTAGCAAATGATATTGGTGCTCCGTTACCCTTTTCTAACAAGATCCCTTCAATCTGAGTCTGTGAAAAACTAGGGATTGCAAGAATTACAAAAAGAAAAATACTATATAGTTTCATAAAAGAAGGATAAATGAAAATAGCGCAATCGTGCGCTATTTTCTTACATAACTTAAACTTGTCCTTATCTTACTCCATTTCGTAGGAGCAACCAAGGTCTTCAAACTTATCCAAAAGACGGGTCATTCTGTCGTAGTTCCCTTCATAATATGCTTTTGAAGCTCTTCCAAGTATTCTTCCACAGCGAGAACCGGCTTTGATTGATTTTAATGTCTGAGGTTTCAACTTTTTCATAGTAAGCAATTTTTGGGTTTAAATAATAACTATTTATTGAGCTGGGTATTCGCAACCTATACTATCAAATCGGTCGCGTAGCCTTACGAAGCGATCCATATCGTAGTCGTAATATGCTGTTGCCATTTTTCCGAAAAGGCGGCTACAGCGAGAACCACCCTTCACATTTTTCAGATCGTTGCTTTTTAATTTTTTCATACGTTTTAAATTTATGTTTGAAATGATGATTAAAACTACCCATTCGGCTGTAGTAAAGCAACTGTCGGCTTGTGATTTATTTATAAAAATCTACCATAATTTAAGAAAATATTACATCAGTACTTTATCGATTTTGAACCGGGTTTTAATCAAAGTCTACCTTATCAGCTTGGAGAATTTTGTTTCGTAGCCGTTAGCGGGTTGGGAAAGCAAGTGTGTGGGAGTAGCGCGCGCGTTGGCATCAGCAATGGAAGCTACTGCCACACTCTTGCTTGGCGCGTGGTGTGCGGTGGGAAAAAACTTTTATTGTTGTTATCCTGCTCTCTGTTTGAAGTCCCGTAATATTCACTTTTCTGTCAACCGTTATGTTGTCGTTTATTTGTCCAACGAGTCCTTGTCGGTAAAGCTAACTCTTTTTAAAAGGCCTTGCTGCCAACGTTGGGGTTTAAACAGTTTGCGGTATATGAGCCATTGTTAAGGCGATAGCCGACAATGGCGACCAAGTTGTAAACTGTCGCCCGTGAAAATATGAATTTGAAAAACAAAAGTAAAAGCCACACCGAACCAGCAAATTGTTTAAACCTTTTGTTGGGCACTGTGCCGCCATTGCTCTGAACTTTAATTTGAAACTTTGGACTTATCTGCGTTAGAATCATTTGGTTTTAGAATTAGTAAAGTCAATTCGGACTTGAATGAGGGTGTACTAAATATCCATGATGGTTACGTTAAACTACTCTTTAGTCCACTTGAAAATGGTCAAGGCGTAATTAGATTGATTCGTTATAGTGATGACTATAGAGAAACATTATTAAGTCCGTACCTGGTCGATTCTTTTGAGCAAGTTAAAGATGTTATATTAAGAATCATTTTCATTGATAATTGTATCAATGTCAATAATAAAAAAGCCAAGATAGTCCAGTAGTTCTTTTTTGATTGTCGAAAATGATGAGTTTGTGTCCATTTTGGTTTTATAGTCTCTTAAATGTCTAACGTATTCATGTTGAATTTGCTTAATTATCTTAATGCCTTTCTTGTAGAGAAACGTTTCTTTTCCAACACCATTGACTGCATTTAGTGTATTCTCAAAAGTCGATATTGCTCTTTCAGTCAGTGTTTCTATGTCCGGGTCTTTTGAGTCAACGTAGCAGTTTTGAACGTTGTCCTTTAGCGTCACAAGTTCTTTACGAATCTTAATTATATCATCAAGATGTCTCATAAGTGTTTTAATTTGTCGTCCATTTATTTGAAGTCTAAGCTGTCGGGTGGCATTGTGCCCAACGTCCGGCTATGTGCATATGTGAATATATTTCTAATATGTCATTTTTGGAAAAACTCCACCAAAAACCTTCAAAACGCCATGAATTAAAGGATATTTTTTTTGTGCACATGCTTAACTCACACGGGCTTAAACTGCTCAAACGCTTCCTGGCAACTGTGGCAATAGTAAAGCGCCCGGCATAGGGTAGGGCCAAAAGGACTTTTTAATTCGGTATGGGTGCCGTTGCAACGGGGGCAAATAGCAGTTTCTAAAATTTCAAGGTCGGTAAATAACTTGTTGTCGGGTGGGGGCGCAAAGCCGTATTTTTTTAAAGCAGCCTTTCCCTTCTCCGAAATCAAATCCGAACTCCACGGTTTTTCAAAGGTAATAATGACTTGTGGTTTATACCCTTGTTGTTTTAATGCCGTTTCTACTTCGGCTTTCATATAATCCATAGCCGGGCAGCCCACAAACGTTGGGGTCATTTTTACGAGCACCGTATCACCCTCAACCACAACACTTGTAATCACCCCAAGGTCAACCAGCGAGAGCACCGGGATTTCGGGGTCTTTCACCGTTTCAAGAATGTTGAGTATGTGATCGTTCATTTTTTCTAACCGGTTTCCTGTTCCCAGTTGGTACAGTTCAATTTGTTTACTGAATAATTACCGGTAACTGATTTACCATTCAGCAGTAGGGTCAATCCGAAATACTTCGCTCATTTCGTCCAGCAACGGCTGCAGGTGCTCGCTGTGTTTGCCGGTACGGCCTCCGAAAACAGGAGTAATGGTTTTCCAATCGGGCAAGTGCAGGTGTGTTTGGTTCAATGTGGTTTCAATTTTCTCCAACCATTTTTTCTGTAAGTCAGCTTCACCTGTAAAAATTTTTTCGGCAATCAGTTCAGCTTCGTAAGGTGAGGGTTCAAAAATGCCCAACGCATAAGGCAAGGCAACCTCCAACGATTTTTGGAGTCGCGTAATACTTTCCGGTGTTGCTGAACCTAATTGTTTGATCCACGTATTGGCGTGCATGGTGTGGTAACGCAACTCGCCCCTGATTTTACGGGCTAATTGTGCCAACGGTTCATAAGAAGAATTACTCAACGCTTCAAAGCGCAAAGCTTCGGCTGTATCAAATAAAAAATGCCGGATTAAACTAAAATCGTATTCCTGATTGGGTAACTCCACCAAAATACAATTATGAAACTGATTGGCATTTCGGGTAAAGGCAATGGTATCCGGATCGCTTTCGCCCAGATTTTGAAGTAAGGTGTATAACGCCAGGCTTTGCCCTACTTTATCCTGCGCCATAGACGAAAACGCAATGTCTTCTTCCAGCAATGGCCCAAAGCCTGTCCATTCAGAATTACGATGTCCCAGAATTAACTGGTCATCGGCCATTTTGTAGAGGAGTTCTTTTAAAGCCAGATTGCTCATTGTCATGCTATTTTTTTCTCTAAAAACGCTTTCAACTTATCACCACCTTTATAATCCGAAGCATCGCGGAATTTTTTCTCCGGCAACGTAATCCATAATTCTTTTTCTTCGGCAGTAGTAAACCGGATGGCATCAGTGGCAATAACCCAGATATTATAAATCTGTTTTCCGGCATTCAATTTTTGTTTCGCTTCGCTCATCGCCTGCTGTGGGGTGGCCGCCATTACACTACCCGCATGTATATGTTGTTTGCCACGCTTCACCAAATGGTAAACTTCAAATGATTTTGTAGCGCCAGTTGTATCTGCTTGTGGAATCAGATCATAGGCATTCTGATCGCCTTCCGTTAGGGGCGAAACAAAAACTTCGCGTGTATCTACCACATACAGTGAAGTGCAGGTAAACCTGCGGGTGAATGTTTCCTTGGCCAGTACATAAGCCAGTTCAATATTAGGTGCATGTACAATGCCTTCGTGTTGAAATGGTTTGCTTTCTTTTGGTTGTACAAATACTTCGAACGTACCAAACTGATCTAACGGAGCTTTAGGTAAAATAGGCTCGTTGATTTTTGGTAATCGGGCTACGCGTGGATCGAGTGAATTCAAAGATTTATTATTTCGGATTTAAGATTTAGAATTTTGGATTTAAGATTTCGGATTTGATTGCTTTAGACTAATCCGAAATTTTAAATTTTCAATTCGAAATAGATTTAAGCTAAAGGCGTAACGTAACTTGTTTTAAAAGTTTTCAACGCCTCGCGTACCCACTTGCCTCTCGCTTCGGCTATTCTGCGTACTTCAAGGCGTTCTTTGTTGCAGGGGCCACCGCCATTAATTACGCGCTTAAATTCTTCCCAGTCGGGCTCGGTGTATTCCCATTTACCGGTTTCATTCTTTTTCAGGTTTGGATCGGGAATGGTAAAGCCAAGTTCCCGGATTTTCGGTACATACATATCCAAAAACTGATTCCGCATTTCATCGTTGGTGCCCATCTTCACTTTCCAACGCATCAGCACTTCGGTGTGTGCCGAAATTTTATCAGACGGACCAAAGAAGTGCATCATGGGTGGCCACCAACGGTTCAGGGCTTCCTGAAACATTTGCCGCTGTTTGGCTGTACCACTCGCCAGATAAATTACACAATGATGGCCGTACTTCAGGTGAAACGATTCTTCGGCACAGATTCTTTCTAACGCCCGGCAATAGGGCCCGTAACTTCCTTTCGCATTCGCCAACTGGTTTACAATGGCACCGGCATCTACCAGCCACGAGATAAAGCAGCAATCGGCCCAGGTAAAGGTGGGGTAGTTAAAAATGTTGGAGTATTTCGATTTGCCATTGATCAGGTCATCAATCATTTGCTCGCGCGATTTGCCCAGGGTTTCGGCAGCACTGTATAACAATTGGGCATGGCCCACTTCGTCCTGCACTTTAGCCATTAACGACATCTTGCGTTTAAAGCCCGGAGCCCGTGTAATCCAGGTGCCTTCCGGAAGCGCACCGATAATTTCACTATGCGCATGTTGCTCAATCATGCGAATGAGTTGCTTGCGATAAAGCTGCGGCATCCAGTCGGTAGGTTCAATTTTTTCGCCCCGCGCAATGCGGGCTTCAAAAGCAGCCAGCAGTATGGGATCTTCCTGCGCCAGGCTATCGGTCTTAATGCCCTCAAATGTGTTTCCGCCTCCGTACATAATAAATAGTGTGTTATTGCCTAACAATCGTTTGCAAATATAACAGTTACTAACCTAAGAAGGTTAGGCTGGCGGGCAATAAAAAATGGAGTGCGGGTTCTATTTTTTCAAGCCATTCACCAGCATATCAGCCAGTTGCTGGCCCAGGTCGGTAGGCACAATTTTGCTTGACGGATCGTACCACATCGGCATCCAGTTAAGGGACGAGAACAGCGTCATTACCGCGAGTTTCTTATCGATAGAGTCTTTAAACTCACCTTTGCGGGCACCTTCTTCAATAATGCTTTTAAAGCGGTTAATGTAGTTGATGCGCAGCAAAAGAAAATCGCGCAGGTAAGGTTGGCTCAAATGGCGATGCTCATTCATAAACACAGCCGAGGCGGTAAGATCTTTGGCCATAACCTGGATGTGGCCAATAATGCCAAGGCGTAATTTTTCCGATGCCGATACATTTTGCTTTTCAACTTCGGTCAAAGATTTTCTGAATTCAGCGGCCATATCGAAACACAGGTGCTGCAGAATTTCTTCTTTCGATTTGATGTGCGAATATAAACTTGCCGCTTCAATGCCCAGCTTCTGGGCCAGGTCGCGCATGGACGATGCCGCATAGCCCTTTTCGCGAAACAATTCGGCTGCACTGCGGATTACTTGTTCTTTACGGGATAAATTTCCTGCTACTTCCATGGGTGTGTAAAAATCACTTGCTAAAGTAAATAATTAAATTTGATTAAAATTCAGAAGTCCTAAAAAATGAAATTCAACTCGGTTAAAGAATATTTTTATCGGCTTAACAATACGGGTTACCAGCTGATGATGATACCGTTAATCATATTCATTTATCATTATGCGAGTGTCTACACCACCTCTTTTAGGCTTAACCTAACCGAAGTCATGGTTTACTATGGTTTACTGGGTACAAGTGTACTTGCACTGGTAGCCCTAACGGTCGTTCATTTTTATGTACGATCGGCTTCGCGACAACTTGTTAAACTTACCAGCCTCGGGTTAAAGTTGGAAAAGTTAGGTAGTGTATTGATAAAACGCTTACTGGTATTGGCAATGGTAACGTTGTGCATGGTAACAGGACTTGTACTTACTCATTATAACGGGTTTGCCATTGGCTTTGTACTAATACTACTGTGGTACTTTGTAAACTGGCCTACACCCGGGCAGGTTAGTAACCTGCTGCACCTGAAAGGCGATGAAAAAGAAATGGTGTTGAGTAAAGGCGAAGCATTTAAGTAAGAGAATCCTAAGATTCAGAAGTTTGAATAACCTCAATCTTTTGGATGCTTTACATAAGCAATGTTATAATTTGTTAACTTTTAAGAATCGCGTATGCAAAAAGGTATCGTACTGGTATTGATTTCAATCACTTGCTTTTCTTGCGGGGGCCAGCAATTAAGAACCGAAGCCATAAACAAACTCACACAACCGGAAGCCGGTATTTTACCGAATCAGATCGATTCCATTTACACAAAGTTAAAGTTTGTGCATAACGGCACCCAGGCGGCAATAGCTGTAATGGATAGTGGGCAGGTTATGTTTTACGGAGTAAAAAAGGAACGTGATACTTTGAGGAGTCTTGAAAACAAGAGTAATTTTTTTGAGATTGGTTCTATCTCTAAAGTAATAACGAGCACTATCCTGGCTGGCTATTTGGCTGATGGAAAATTGAATCAACAGGACATGGTCCGCCAGCATTTGAAAATATCATTTCGAAACAATCTTGACTTTTCATTCGAAGAATTGGCGAACCACACTTCGGGTTTACCCCGATTACCCTCTAACATGCGCATGAAGGCTTTCCTGAATCCTTCAAATCCGTACAAAAATTATGATGTTGAAATGCTGAATGACTATTTAACAAAGGACTTAAGTCTGGAATCAAAACCCGGAACAAAGTTGAGTTACTCTAATCTTGGCGTAGGGCTGTTGGCGCATACCCTTCAACAGTATACTGGACTTGAGTATGAAGTATTGGCTAAAAATGTTTTTAAAAAATATGGACTGGCGCAATCCACTACCTTGAAAACCAACATTGCCGATAAACTTGTTGAAGGCCGTGATCGTGCGGGGGAAGTTACCCCTAACTGGGAAATGAATGCGCTTATAGGTGCCGGAGGAATTTATTCTTCCGTTGAAGAACTTTCAAAATTTGCTATGGCCCATTTCGACAGCACGGACAAAGCGCTTCAGATTACCCGAACGCAAACCTTTAAGGAAACGGAAAACACCGGAATTGGCCTGGGCTGGTTTATTGTTAAAAGAAAGAATGGTGATGTGTGGTATTGGCACAATGGAGCAACGGGTGGCTATACATCGTGTATGGTTATTGATCCGGTTAAGAAGAATGGTGTGATTATCCTTTCTAATATTTCGGCCTACCACGTGCCGGATGGTATAACGGATAACCTGTGTTTCGCACTCATGAGAACTCTGAATTAAAACAACTCAGGATTTAGAATTTTCAAACTGTGTTACAGTCTTTGAAAATTCTAAATCCTGATCTGAGATCAAAACGTTATTCCAAAACTAAACGCATTCAGTTGCGGGCCTTTGTTTTCTACAAAAAGCTCGTTCAAATCATAGTTAAAGAACAAATCAAGATCATTAAACCCGATTTGCGCGCGTAAGCCATAACGCAGGTTGTTCAGGTAAAAGTTATCGTGGTTGCGCGGTTTGCGTTCGGCATCATTTTCTTTAAACACCTGCTTGCTGTAGCTGGCAATCCGGTAGCCCACATACGGGCCAACGCCTATGCGAAACGAATCGGCATTGTAACCATCAAAGAAACTGGGCTTGCGTCTGTTGCCACCAAAATCCAGCATGGGTACTAACGATGCATTCACATAGGCAGCGGTTAGTTTGCTTTTTTGAAAATCCGCATCGCGGGTATCGGGTTGAAAAATTACTCCGTTATCGTCTTTGCCGATTTGAGTTTGTTCATTTTCAAATTTGAAGTTGTACCAGCTTGCACCCAGTGCCCATTCTACATAAAACTTATTTGCCAGCCGGGTACGTTGCACCGAGTTGATGCCCACATACCACGAGCCCCACGGCTTAACGGTATATAAGCTATTGTCTTGATCGGGAAAACCATTTTGCGAAATGTAATTGTTTGTTCCCAGATCGAAGTTCATGGAGTGATAGGTGCGCTTGCGAAATTTTTTACTCTCTTTATCATTGCTGCTCCAATCCACACCCCAGTCTTCGTTTGAGTTGGCTTCTACTTCTTCTTTTGCTTCGGCAATTTTCGCAGTGTCGGCTTTCAGATATTCTATCGATGCCTTTTCTATTTTTGAAGTATCTTCTTTTTCCAGTTTAGCAATCAAATCAGAAATCAGTTTCTGAAAATCATATTGCTTCATCGTTTCCAGATCTTTTTTGTCTTGCACGGCCAGAATCAGTTTGCTGCCCGCACCCACTTTAATTACTACGGTATCGGCTGGTTTGGTTTGACTAAATCCTACCACACTGCACATAACCAAACTGGCTATTAACACATTTCGCTTCATAATCAATTTCTTTTTGTTTTGTCTTTTCTAAAATCGAGTGCGAACAATTCGTTCTTGGCATCGCGTAAGCTACCCAGTTCGCTATCTCCGTTTTTAATATCACGCGCTTTCTCGAGAATCTTTTGCAAGCCGCTCTTATCGTCTGCACTAGCCAGGGCAACTTCCGGTTCCGTTACGGTAACCGGAATCGGTTCTAATGTAAATTCAATTACCATTGGTTTGCGTGCAGGGGCGGTTTCCGTTTTAGCATCAGCAATCAAAACTTCGGTTTGTGAAAGTTCAGGTTGAGGTTCTTCAACAGGGTTTACTGCCAGGTGTTGTGTTTCTTTTTTACTTTCTGAAGTTTTGATCTGGTTTACTTTTCTATTGGGTTGTGTTTTGGATTTAGGTTTTGTTTCTGTTTCAGCTACCAGATTCTGTTTTTGTTCTTCCGGTTGCACAGGTTCAGTATTTTCTTTTTGCGGAACGGTGGGTTGTTGCACCAATTCAGGTTGGGTTTCGGTGTTTATATTCCACCAGTACCACACACCACTCAGTAATCCGAACAGCACAAATGCAGCAGCCAGCCGCCACACCCACGCGCTATTTTTTTTTGTTAAACCGGCTTCTACTTTTTGCCACGCATCGGCCGATGGTGCAACCTGGTGGTTAGCCAGTTTGTTTTTAAAAAGTTCATCTATTCGGTTCATAGCCTTTTTGTTTGTAGAGCAAGTCTTGCTCTGCTTCTTGTAAACTCTTTTGTAATGCCACGCGGGCCCGGCTCAATTGCGACTTTGAAGTGTTTTCGCTGATGTTCAACTGCTCGGCTATTTCCTTGTGCGAGTAGCCATCAATGGCGTACAGGTTAAACACAATTCTATACCCGGCTGGTAAAGCTTCAATCAGTTTCATCAGGTCTTCTGCTTCCAGGTGCGCATCCAGGTTTTGGTAGTCAGGTTCGTAATCAGCAGCTTCAATGTCGGTTTCCAGGTACATGTTTTTATGCTTGCGCAGATAGGTTAGCGATTCGTTCACTACAATCTTGCGCATCCAGCCTTCAAAGTTTCCTTCGCCTGTATATTGATCAATCTTGTTCAGGATTTTAGTGAAGGCGGTAATCCATACATCTTCGGCTTCCATTTTGTCCTTGATATACCGGCAACAGAGCGCATACAGTTTTGAGGCATAGCGATCGTACAAACGTTTTTGCGCCTGGCGGTCGTTGCGTCTGCAACCTTCAATCAATTCCATGTCCTTGGCCCGGTAAACCTCAAATTCCATGTAAAGCAGCTATTCAATACCAAGATGCGGGTTGTGTGGGTGGGGTTGCATGGGGGGTAAGATTTTTTAGGTCTGGCCCCCAAACCCTCTCCGCAAGAAACGGGAGCCGGTTTGGTAAGGTTAGGTTGAATGGTGTTGAGGGTATTCTGAAATGAAATCCTGCTAATAGGCGGCTTTGTAATTAATCCTGATGTCCACCCGGGTAACCTGATTGGTAGTAACCGTAATGGGGTTAAGGTGATTCTGGCCATCGAATGTGTTAACAAAAAGTCCATCATCTTCTTTTATCAGAATCGAATAGTCGCCCGGAGGCAAATTTACCATGAATTTACCTTTTTGATTGGACTGAATTTTTTTGAAGAGTGGTTTATTAACTTCCGAAACAAAAACGCCTTCCAGGGTAACGTCATTCATCGAAAGCAAAGGATAGATATGCACTTCTCGGGCTACTCCCTGTGGAGTGGTTGGTTTTCGATCGGGCCCGGGCATCTGGTTACCTTCTACCCAAATCAGGTTTCCTTCAATGCCTTGTTTCACCGTGCTGCATTGCGTGGCAAACACAAGTAGTAATAAGACATTTAGGTTTTTCATATCCCGCTAAAAAGCTCAAAGTTTTCCAAATATTCCGGCACAACTACATTCCAGCCCCTGGCTTTTATTTTTTCAGCTAAGGTAGTAGCACTTTCTTTTTCACCATGCGTGATGAATGTAAACTTGGGGCTATCTGTAAAGTTATCGAGCCAGTGCAACAGTTCGCTCTGATCGGCATGAGCCGATAATCCGTTGATCGTTTTAACCCGACATTTAACCGGAACTTCTTCACCAAAAATTTTCACCATTGGTTCGCCTTCCTGAATTCTTCTTCCGCGTGAACCTTCGGCCTGGTAGCCGGCAAACAGTACGGTGTCGTTTTCGTTTCTGAGCCTGTGAAACAAATGGTGCAGCACCCGCCCACCGGTAGCCATGCCACTGGCCGAGATGATAATGGCCGGACCTTTCAAATCATTAAGGGCCTTTGATTTTTCGCGGGTATCGCAGAAGTGAATGTGCGAAGAGTCAAAGATGCTGATAAGTTGGCCGTTGCGGTGCTCAACGTTTATTTTATGATTATAACTGTGGCGCTCGTATAGCTCTGTAACATCTATGGCCATCGGGCTATCCACAAAAACCGGTATCGATGGAATTAATTTTTGTTCCATCAGTTTATAGAAATAAAAAATCAGCAATTGTGTGCGCCCTACAGCAAAGGCCGGTACCACCATTACACTTCTGTGCTCTACAACTTCGTTAATAATTTGTTGCAGGTCGGTAATTACTTGATCGATTGGGTTTAACCGGTTGCCATAAGTGGACTCAATCAGCAATACATCTGCTTTTGAAATGGCTTCCGGTGGGTACATCAATTCGTCCTGGTAGCGGCCCAGATCTCCGGAGAAAACAATTTTCTTTTCTGTTGAATCTGTTTTGAGTGTACATTCTACAATGGCCGATCCGAGTATATGACCGGCATTGAAAAATTTTGCCGTAAAGTTTTTTAATACTTTAACTTCTTTATCAAACCGTACACTTTCTACCAATGGGAAAACCTGCTCCGCATCTTTCTCGGTAAATAAAGGTTCGGGTTTGCTGTGTTTGGAGTAGCCGCGCTTAAAAGCAAATGCCGCTTCTTCTTCCTGTAGTTTGGCGGCATCGCGCAGCATTATTTTCATCAGGTCTTCGCTGGCATGCGTACAAATTATTTTTCCACGAAAACCATCTTTTACCAATCGGGGTAAATACCCGATGTGGTCAATGTGGGCATGTGTTATGATAACAGTATGAATGGATGCCGGATCAATAGTTAAAGGCTGCCAGTTACGCAGGCGTAATTCTTTCTGCCCCTGAAAGAGACCACAATCGATTAGTATTTTCTGCTTGTCAATTTCAAGCAGGTACTTGGATCCTGTAACGCTTTGTGCAGCGCCTAAAAACTTTAATCGCACATTCATATCGATAGAGTAATACCGAAATGTAGGGAAAAATAGGTTGCCACGAGATTGACAGTTGACAAAATGCAAGTGACAAAAAATGATTGGTTGTCAATTGCTCATCTGTCAACTGTCAAGTGGGTGTACCTGTGGCTGTTAGCGCTTATTTTTCAATTACTTCAGCTTCGCCTCTATGCGTTACCGAGCTGGTTATGTCTTTTGTAATGGTCAACTTACGCGATACGTTTACTTTGGATGAAGAAACCCCGCGCGCGGCAATGATGGCTTCATGCACTTCATAGTTAAATGCGCGTAGGGAGGAAGCACCGGTTGCGTTGGCTTCCATAAAAATTCCGCGACCACGCAATTCCAGAACGGTTGCCCCGGTAAGTTCAATAGTAAGGTTGCGCGCGTCCAGATCGCCATCGGCTACCATGGCTCCGGTTAATTCTATTTCGGTATCTTCTTCGTTGAAGCCACTAAAATTAATTTTACCCGCACCTTTTGCTTTCAGTTCTTTTAAAACGGGCATAGTGATTTTAATTTTCACCTTGTCTTCTTCCAGAATGTTCCGATCCCAAAACATTTTACGATTGGTTCTGTAATCGATAGTTAATGTTTCACCGGTACGGGATACAGAGTATCGTGATTTTTCATCTTCAGGGCCCTCTAACTCAATGGCATATGTTTCGCCTTGTTGAATTTCCACATCAAAAATTCCCGTTAAATCAACCCGTGCAAATTCGTTCAGACCAAATTGATCACTCATCCTGACTTTTTGTGTTTCCGATGGGAATTCGCAATTGGTACACTCAAACCCATTGGTTGTCATGCGCCAGGTTTTATCAAAGTTAGAATCCGTGTAGCCATCGTAATCGCGGTACCAGTTATCGATGATGCGCCACATGGGCTCTTCAATTACAAACAAGGTATTGTAAGGAATGTATAATTCCATTTCCAATCGTTGCGCTCTGAATTTTGCTTCGGGTTTAAAGGTCATGTTCGAGTCGAACAGCAGAACGCTGTCTTGTTGTTCAACTTTGTAATCTACGGTTTGTGCATTCTCAACTGCTGTTTTGCGGGTGTTGCCTTGTGCTTCAAAACGTTGAATCAGTTTTATATCGGTACCTTCATGCCCTTTAATGATCAGCGATGTCATGTCGTAATCGTCTAATCCTATTTCGTTTATCCGCAGTACGGCTATTTTCCCATTTGTGGCAAATGTTTTTTCGGTTTTAAATTCACCTTCTTCTTTAAATGCATAAACCATTTGGGGTACACTTATACCAACTGCAGCCACACTGATAAAGAACAACACAAACAACGACCAGCCCACCAGCGGATTGAATGTAATGCGCTTGGCAATAATGGAATTGCCGATCAGGTTAATAAATAAAGCGGGGATAAACGCAACCAGAAAAGCAAAGATCACGGTCCAGGTGGGGAATGTATTGCGGAATGCTTCCAGCGGCAAACCAATTTCGCCCACATTGGCAGTCCACCAATTCCAATCGCTTAAATGAAACACTCCGAAGATTATACCGAGTGTAAACAACAGCGAAAGCATTATGGCTAATCCGGTAAGGCTAAAGACTAGGCCAATGGCAACGCGGAATACATCTACAATTACTTTAAACAACGGACCCAACACTTTGCTGAGACCTTCAATAATCATAGCGATTAACCGGAAGGGGAATAATACTATCTTGGCCAGTGTACTCTCTTCGCCTTGTTCTTTCTCGTTCAGACTTTTTTTTACGGTTGATTCTATATTAGAGAGCGTAACCGGCTCGCCCTGCATCTGCATTTTTTCAGTAATGGTTTTTGCTTCGGGCAGTACGATCCAGAGAATGATGTAGGCCAGGAAGCCCACACCAAAGATGGCGAAGATCACGAACAACAACCGGATCACAGCAAGGTCGGCACCAAAGAAGGCTGCCACACCACCGGCCACACCACCAATTACCCTGCGCTCACTATCGCGGTACATTTTCTTTACGCTGGGTTCATCTTCCAGTTCGGTTGAGCCGGGTAAGATGATCCACAGTAAGATATAGATCAACAGTAAACCACCGTAGCTACCCAACACCAATAGTGCAAATAATAACCGGGGCCATACCGGGTCGATATTAAAGTAATGTGCAAAGCCGGAACATACACCACCCAGGATTTTGCGTTTTTGATCGCGTAATAATTTGCGCGAAGCAGTGTGGGTGCTTTCGGATTTGCCCGAGCTTTCTTTTGAAGATGCGGTATAATCTCCGGCAAACTCTTGTTCTTCGGCAGCTTTAAAATCGTTTACGCTACCCATGGTGGCCATCAGGCTGTTTACATCTTCGGATGTAATTATCTGTTTGCCTTCATTTAGTTTGGCCAGAAAAATTTCGGCAATCCGGCTTTCGATATCGGAAAGGATTTCGCTGCTGTCTTCAAACGTGGCAAAATAGCGCTTAATAGAGTCTAAATATTTGCGCAGGGTTTCATAGCCATCTTCTTCGATGTGAAAAATGATGCCACTGATGTTGATACTGATATTCTTTTTCATAATTAATATGCCCGTTATGAAGTTAGCTGATCGATTTGGATTTAATAAGATTAGTTGACTGCACCAGGTCATCCCATGTTTCGGAAAGTCCTTGCAAAAACTTTTCGCCATCGGCAGTAAGTTTGTAATACTTGCGTGGTGGGCCCGATTTGGACTCCACCCATTTGTATTCCAGCAACCCCGCGTTCTTTAATCGCGTAAGCAGTGGGTAAAGTGTACCCTCCACCACAATCATTCGGGCGGCTGTTAGTTCGTCTATCATATCGGTGGCATAAACTTCACCCCGCGAAATAATGTGCAGGATGCAGTATTCGAGTATGCCTTTTCTCATCTGCACTTGTGTATTCTCCATGTTCATAGTTACCGACTTTTACCGGCCGGTACTTGGCATCACCAAGTACTAAGCCAAAGTAGATAGCCGACAAAAATGGCCTAAAATGAATTAAAAACGCAATTTTTTATTTTCGGGGTTGTAGGTTCTGGTCATTTGTGAACAGTTGAAAAAATAAAAGCGTACAATCTGCCCCGCTATTTTGCCCCCGATTTTAAGGTCTATGCATCAGTTACCCGTATTTTTACCAGCGTATTTAAGCTCATAACTTTAAGGAATACTGTGCGGTTTGGATTTTGGTTTTCATTCGTGTTTTTGGCCTCCTATTCAGCAGTTGGCCAGTATTCCAACGCCTGGGTTACCCCGGGCCAAAGTTATTACCGGATTGCGGTAGCGCAGAAAGGTGTTTACCGACTTACCCACACCGATTTGCAAAATGCCGGTGTGCCGGTAAATGCTATTGACCCGCGCCAGCTTCAGATTTTTCATCGCGGTGTTGAGCAAGCCATTCTGGTAGCCGGCCAAGACGATGCGGTTTTTAATGCAACTGACTACATCGAGTTTTTTGGACGCGCCAATGATGGTACACTGGATAAGGATTTGTACAAGCCGTCATCGCTACAACCACACAATTACTATAATCTTTACAGCGATACCACCGCTTACTTTCTTACCTGGCCATTGGCTGCTATTCCGGGTAAGCGAGTGGAATCTTTCTCGGAAGTGAATGTAAGTGCACTTCCCGCACAAACATTTCATACTTCTGAACAATTGCTTATTATTAAAGAGCAATACGCAGGCGGCAATTTGCTTAGCGATGTATTGCGCTTTACGCACTTCGATGAAGGCGAAGGCTGGACCGGTGTGGCCATCCGGCAAAATCAAAATATTGATTATGTGATTGATCAGCTCACGCAGCCTGTTCCGGCTGCTGGTAATCCGCAGCTGGAAATTTTAGTGGTAGGTCGCGATCAGATTGCACATACTGCACAGATTTATGTTGGCCAGACGGTTGGCTCTTTACGATTATTGGATACCTATAGTTTTAATGGTTTTGCGGCTGCTAAACTTACCTATCCGCTTTTGTGGAGCGATGTAGATGCAGCAGGTAAGGTAACGGTGCGACTGGCAGCTCCGGCTGAGGCCAATAACCGACTTCAATTCAGTGCCTCCTATGTGCGCATTACATTTCCCCGGAATTTTCAAATTACAACACCAATTGCACGTACGTTTCGGTTAGCTGAAAATGCAGGTGGTAAATCGTATGTAGAATGGAGTGGTGCAAATGCAGCTACGCGGGTATGGGATGTTACCCAACCTGAAAATCCGGTAACGATTGGTACCCAATTAACGGGTTCAACCTTAAGCGCCATAGTTGATCAAACCCAAAGTTCGCGCGAGCTGTTTGTATTTGACCAGGTACGCCCGGCAACCTTGAAGCGAGTTTCTTTTAGGTTGATTACTCCATCGCAGCATAATTATATTATTATCTCGCATAAAGATTTAATGCAGGCGGCCGGTGGCTATTCAAACCCGGTAAAAGCCTATGGGGGTTATCGTGCCAGTGAAGCAGGCGGCCAGTATGATACGCTGGTGGTAACAGTTGATCAACTTTATAATCAGTTTAACTATGGCGAAACTTCACCACGGGCTATTTATGAATTTATGCGCTACATGGTGGGCGAAGGTTCACCCAGCTATTTGTTTCTGATAGGCAAGGGTAGAGATGTAAGTTCGGGGTATCATCGTCTGGTTAATCCTTCCGCTTCTGTTGCAAAAGATTTTGTTCCGCCTGCGGGTTCGCCCGGAGCCGATATAACCTACACAGCCGGCCTGGATGGTACAACCTATGAACCTGCAGTGCCCACGGGAAGATTATCAGCAACTACATCCTTACAAGTAGCAGCCTATCTGAACAAAATTATTGAAACAGAAACGGCACCCTTACAACCCTGGCAAAAGAATGGGTTGCATTTAAGTGGTGGCATTTTACCAACAGAGTTAATCATTTTTCGCGAATACCTGGATGGATTTAAATCAATCGCTGAACTACCACAATGGGGTGGTTCTATTGCCACCATTGGCAAGCGCGATCCAAGCGCTGTTGAGTTGATTAACATTTCAGATCAGGTAAATGCAGGCGTAAATCTGGTAACGTTTTTTGGACATTCTTCATCCAGCACTATTGATTTTGATATTGGATTTGCAACCGATCCAACCATGGGTTATGCAAATTCGGGTAAGTATCCGGTATTTTTAATTAACGGTTGCAATGCCGGAAATTTTTTTTCTAATGCGCAGGCATTTGGTGAAGACTGGATGAATGCACAAAACAAAGGCGCACGGGCCTTTATTGCCCACAGTTCGTTTGGGTTCACTTATTCGCTGCAATATTATTCCAGTTTATTTTATCAGATTGGTTTTACCGATAGCAATTATGTGGGTAAAGGTATTGGTGATGTTCAAAAAGAAGTAGCGCGGCAATACATGCAATCGGCCGCGGCTATTATGGCTAACATCACACAAGTGCAGCAAATGGTTTTGCTGGGCGATCCGGCTGTTAAACTGTTTTATTTTTCAAAACCTGATTATGAAATCAAGCCTGCTGATCTATCGCTCGTTTCGTTTGATGGAAAACCGGTAACGGTAGCCAGCGATTCGTTTGCTATTCGCGTGGTACGCCATAACCTGGGGCTGGCGAAGGATTCGCCATTGAAAATTTCTGTTACCCGTGCGCTGAATGATGGCTCGCAAGTGCACTATGATTCTTTGTTTACTCCGGTATTCAATACCGACACAGTTTTTTTTCACATAAAAGGATTGCCACAAGGTGGAGGCTTGAATCAGTTTACAGTTACGCTGGATGCCGATGAGACAATAGACGAATTAAATGAAGCGAACAATGTGGCCGTGTTGGAAAGTTTCATTGCAACCAGTACCACACTTAACTTATTTCCCAAAGATTTTGCGTTGGTAGGTCAGCAACAAGTAAAACTACTTTGGCAATCTACTAACCTTCGCTCTCAAAGTCGTGACTACGAGGTGGAAGTAGATACCGTAAATACGTTTACCAGTCAGTTTAAAATTAGCCGTACCGTAACGGCTGCCGTTTTAGCAGAAACAGAACTTTCGTTAGCAGCCAACGACTCAACTGTTTATTATTGGCGTACCCGTTTCAAAACACCACAGCCCGGTGAAAGTAACGAATGGGTTACCAGTAGTTTTTCTTATATCGAAAATAGTGAAACCGGGTGGGCGCAACTCCGGCCACAACAAGTTCAGGATAATTCCTATCTGAATTTAATAGCACCTTCGGGAAGCGTTCCGTTTTCGTTTGAAGAAACACAAACCCAGGTTTCAGTAACTACTTTTGGTAGTGAGAACCCGCTACCGTATACAGAGGCTTCGATAAAAATTAACGGTTCAGAATTTAATCTGGCTACGCAGGGGCAACCGTGCAGAAATCATTCCTTTAATTTAGTAGCCTTCAATAAGCATACGGCAATCCCCTATCCGGCTTTACCATTTAATTTTCAGGATCCGCGCACGTGTGGCCGCGAGCCTCAGGTAATCAACAGCTTTATCTATTCAGAAATGGAGACTGGTTTGGGCGATGACTTAATAGCATTTGTTGATGCAGTGTCACCCAGCGATTCGGTAATCATGTTTACTATTCACAACGCATCGTACGTAGCATGGCCTGTTGCTGCCAAAAATGCGTTAGCTCAGTTAGGTGTTAATCCTGATGATATTGGTTTGCTTCAATCAGGCGAACCAATAATAATTTTTGGAAAGAAAGGTGCGCCTCCCGGAAGTGCCCGTATTGTTCGTTCATCTATTGCTCCAGCCAATGAACAGGTGTTGAGTGTTTCGGGTTCAATTACCGGTCGTAATTCAACCGGCATCATGAAATCAACCCGTATTGGCCCGGCATTAAGTTGGAAAAAATTTAAACGCTTAGCTATGCCCGTGGATGCCGGTGATAACTTTTCGTTTTCTATTTATGGGATAAATGCAACAGGCACAGAAATTCCAATTGCTGATGCAGTACCTGCTGAATATGATCTTTCGGATATTTCTGCGAGTGAATTTCCTTATCTGCGTGTGGTCTTCCATACCCAGGATGAAACCAATCTTACGCCCGCTTTATGGAAACATTGGTTGGTGCTGTACGAATCGCCCGCAGAAGGATTGTTGATGTACACCGGTGCCGATGACTTGCAGCAGGTTCAGGAAGGCGAGGAGTGGAGCACCACATTTGGTTTCAAAAATATTTCAGACAAAGCATTTACCGGTTTGTTGCCGGTAACGGTTGAAGTGGTGAATATGCAAACGCAAGCTCGTGAAACCCAAACTTTTGAAATAGAACCACCCATACCCGGAGCCACTACTTCGTTTACCATCACCTCGCCCACAACGGGTAAAGCAGGAAGTAATACAATCAATGTGGCAGTCAATCCTGATGCACTTCCTGAAATGTATTATGAAAACAACATTTTATCATTGCCCGATTATTTGCTTGTGGAGGCCGATCAAATTCCACCCGTATTACACGTAACGGTAGATGGCAGACAACTGCGCAACAATGATTTTGTTTCACCGACTCCTCTGATTGTAATTGAATTGGTTGATGAAAATACTTTTTTATACAAAACCGATACGCTTGGGTTTACCTTGTTGCTCGGCAACAATTGTGATGGAGCTGCCTGTACTTTTAAGCGGATAGCTTTCAGCAGTTCTGAAATAGTGTGGCATCCGGCAACGGCTACTAGTCCTTTCCGGATTGAATACCGACCCACATTGGAAAACGGACGCTATGAACTTTCTGTTCAGGGTGCTGATGCAAAAGGTAATTTGGCCGGAAGTACGCCTTATACAGTATCATTTCAGGTAGATAGTGCGCCATCTTTGCAATGGAAGGGTGTTTATCCTAATCCTTCGCAAGGCCGGTTTGCATTTCAGTTTGTGTTAACAGGCGAGCTGCCAACAGAATTTCAACTGGAAATATTTTCTTCTCAGGGAACGCGTTTGCAACAGTTTGGATTTTCTGATTTATTGCAATTTCATGTAGGAACCAACGAATTGGTTTGGAATGGGACCGATACAAGTGGTGGTTTGCTGGCGCCCGGTATTTATTACTACAACTTACAACTCAGTGCTCCGTTTAACGAAATACGTGAGCGGGGCAAAATCGTGTTGATCCGCTAATCAATTGTTGAATTTTTAAATTTTGAAACTATGAGACTCTTGTTTACGCTGGGCTATCTGCTAGTTGCACTAACCTGTACAAGTCAGGATCAGCTGCGGTTAACTTCACCTCCTGAAATTGCTACCGTGTTTGGTCCTGGATTTATTTCCACTGCCATGAACGAACGCGACTTCGCCCTGTCACCCGATGGGAATGAAATTTACTTTACGATCTCAACACCCAGATCAACTTTTCAAACAATTGTGTTTTGCACGAAAACAAAATCGGGTTGGTCCAAGCCAGCGGTAGCCTCGTTTGCCGGCCAGTATAGCGATCTGGAACCTGCTTTCAGTGCTGATGGAAATACATTATACTTTGCATCCAATCGCCCAATAACCGGAACAACACTAAAAGATTTCGATATCTGGAAAGTAACGCGAACCAATAACAAGTGGGGCGAACCGGAAAATTTGGGCACCACAATAAATACAACATCGGATGAATTTTATCCATCCGTTGCAAAGAATGGAAACTTATATTTTACCGCTGCTTATGCCGGTGGCCCCGGAAGAGAAGATATTTATATGGCCAGCTTCCATCAGAATCACTATCAAAAACCCGTTGCATTGGATTCAGGTGTAAATACAAAGTTTTACGAGTTTAATGCATTTGTATCGCCCGAGGAGGACTATATAATTTTTACATCCTATGGTCGCAAAGATGATTTGGGCGGTGGTGATCTGTATATCAGTTTAAAAAATGCGCAGGGGAACTGGACAGCAGCCAAACATCTTACGCAGCTGAACTCTCCACAACTGGATTATTGTCCATTCGTTTCGCCTGATGGATCGGGTTTATTTTTTACGAGCGAAAAGCATCAACTACAAAGTTCATTCCCAATCCGCACCAACTACCAAACCATATTTGAATCAAAAGACAAGGTGCAAAACGGAGCCGGTAATATTTACTGGATTAATTTTCAGACACTACTGAAATCGCTCAAGTGATAAAGTATCTTGTTTGGTCTTGTTTGGTAATATGTGGTGGGTTACGTGTACACCAACCCGAAAAGCCCCAGGTACACATTCTTTTTGTTGGCAACAGCCTTACTTATACGAACAACCTTCCACAACTGGTTAAGCAAGTAGCAGCTCAAAATGGTTTTACAGTGCAGACTGAAATGCTTGCCTATGCAAACTATGCCCTTGAAGATCATTGGAACGATGGTGAATTGCAAAAGCTGATTGCCAGTAACCGGTTTGATTATGTAATAGTGCAGCAAGGACCCTCTTCACAAGCAGATGGAAAGGCAATGTTGTTAGACTATGGAGCCCGCATTAAATCTCTTTGCGATAAACACAAATCGCAACTAGCCTTTTACATGGTTTGGCCTGCACGTGTCAATTATAGCATGTTTGATGGAGTAATCGCTAACTACACGCTTGCTGCGACTGAAACTAACTCAATACTTTGTCCGGTAGGTAAGGTGTGGAAAAATTATTTCGATACAACACACGATTTCTCTTACTATGGCCCGGATGGATTTCATCCTTCAGTAGCCGGAAGCAAGCGTGCAGCAGAAGTGATCTTTGAATCGCTTGCAATTCCGAAGTAGCAAAAACAAAAGAGGCTGTCTCAAAAAGTGTTGTTAGTTGGTCAGGCCGAGCCAGACAAAACCGTTCAATTTCTAAATCGCCTTCAAGCTCAGGCTGACATTTGAAATTTAATTTTTGAGAAAGCCTCTTTGTGTAAAGAAAAAATCTTAATGATGATGCCCGCCCGGCCCATGCACATGGCCGTGCGAAAGTTCTTCGGCACTCGCTTCGCGGATTTCCATTACTTCTACGGCAAAGTTTAACTCAACTCCTGCCAATGGATGGTTGGCATCCACAGTTATGGCTTCCAGGCCAACATGGGTTACAGTTACTACCTGGCCCTGATTGGTTTGAAATTGCATCCCTACTTTTACTTCTTGCGTACCAAATGCGGTGCGGGGTACTTTTTGAGTTAGCTTATCATCTTTTACACCATATCCTTTTTCGGGCGCAACTTTAATATTGAATTTATCGCCTTTCACTTTTCCTTCCAATCCTTCCTCCATTCCGGGAATCAGGTTTCCAATACCGTGGATGTAGTACAAGGGCTCGCGGCCCGAACTTGTATCCAGAATAGTTCCGGCATTGTCGGTTAACGTATAATGAATAGCGGCTACTTTGTGTTTCGTAATTTGCATGGTTAACTAATTAATGAGGCGCAAAGATGGGCTTTTTTTACTAGTTAAGGAAGTGCAAAGGCCACATATGCATCGCCCGGTTTGGTACCTAATTTTCCACCACCACAGGCAATTACCACATATTGTTTTCCATTTAATTCATAAACGGCAGGTGTAGCAAAGCCCGAGGCGGGTAAGGTGTATTCCCACAAAAGTTTGCCGGTTGCTTTATGAAATGCACGAAACTTATTGTCGCGAGTAGCAGCAATAAATAGAAGGCCACCGGCTGTTACCACCGGGCCACCGTAGTTTTCGGTTCCGGTTTGGGGAATGCCACGCGCTTTTAATTCGGCATATTCACCCAATGGAATTTTCCATTCAAACTCGCCTGTGTTCAGGTTAATGGCATTCAATGTTCCCCATGGTGGTTTAATAGCCGGATATCCTTCGGGTGTAATAAATTTATTATAACCACTTAAGCGATACGGAACAAAGTTTACACTATCCAATGGTGCGGTTTCATTTTTAAACGCATTTGTTTGCTCCTGCTTCTGTTCTAAAATAAAGGAAGCCAGTGCCTGTACTTCTTCAGATTTTAATTGTTGAAAAGCAGGCATCATTCTGCGGCCGGTAGTTAACAATTCCGCCAAAGCGGTTGTGTTATATTTTGAATTGATAGAAATAAGTGTTGGATTATTGCCGGTACCCTTGCGATCGGCCCCGTGGCACGAGGTGCAATGCTGGGTGTATAAACGTTGCCCGGCTGATAACCATGTTTCTGACTTTGCTTCAAGGGGTTTGTTATCTATCATCTTCATGATCCAGGCCATTTCATTGGCATTTACATATAAGATTCCCGTGGCCGGATCGAATGCCGGGCCGCCCCATTCGCCACCACCATCGTACCCCGGAAAGATTAGCGATGGTGTATTACCGGGCGGAATAAACATGTTGCCAAACCGGTAGCCCAACATATTTCGATACAACCTTGAACGTGTACTATCATGCACATAAGGATTAATGTCATCCAGTGTTAAAGTTTGACGCGAAAAAGGAGCAGGCTTTACCGGCACCGGTTGTGTGGGCCATACTTTTTCACCTTCCAGTTCACTCACCGTATCCACCGGAATTTCTTCAATGTCAAAAACAGGTTTGCCGGTTTCGCGCTCAAACACATACACCATTCCGTTTTTAGTTGTCTGCGCAACCGCATCAATCTTTTTTCCATTATGATTCAGTGTAACCAGCACGGGTGGTGCCGGTAAATCCTTATCCCATAAATCGTGATGCATAAATTGAAAATGCCAGATGCGTTTGCCCGTGTTAGCATCCAGGGCCAGCAAACAATTTGCAAACAGGTTTGAACCTTTGCGTTTGCCTCCGTAAAAATCGTACGCGGCCGATCCGGTGGGAGCGAACAGAATTCCCCGTTCTTCATCTAATGAAAAACCACTCCATACATTGGCACCACCAATATGTTGCCACGCATCCTGATCTTCCCAGGTGTCATACCCGAATTCCCCCGGTTGTGGGATGGTATGAAAAATCCAGTTTAGTTTTCCGGTAAGTACATCATACGCCCGAATGTGGCCCGGTGCACTGGGTGGAGCTTCGTTTACACGCGAACCCATGATTAATAAGTTTTTATAGACCAGGCCTGGCGATGTATTCACCACAAATAAATCTTTCGCGTCCCGTCCCAGATCATTATGCAAATTAATAGCTCCGTTATCGCCAAATGTTGGAATTGCCTTACCGGTATTGGCATCAATAGCATATGTAAGCGAACCGGCTGTAAAGAAAATGCGCTTTTGCTGGCCATCGGTCCAGTAGGCCACCCCACGACTGTTAATCATATTGTGAAAAGCTCTGCGATTTGTATCGAAATCGGTTTGGGCGTTGGCATCGAATACCCATTTCTCTTTTCCCGTTGCCGCATCAATAGCAAACAGTTTCATTTGTGGCCCCACGCCATATAAAATTCCATCCACTACAATCGGGTTGCATTGAATTTGCGAACCGTTCAAGGTATCGGCATCGCCCGTCCGGTAAGTCCAGGCCACTTGCAGTTGCGATACGTTTGTGGTATCGATCTGCGTTAGCGTAGAATATTTAATAGCTTCAGCCGAACCGTTGTAGGCACTCCAGGTTTTGTATTCTTTAGGAGGTGTGGTGCAACCCATTAAAACGAGGAGCAAAAAAATAAGTAGTCGCATGGCGGTAGGTTAAAGAATTTAAGGCAAGTAAAAATAAGAAAACCTTTTTACCGTTACCTTTGATGGTATAATAGAAATGTCGGGTTATTAAAATGGATTTTATGAAAATGAATTTTCTGGTAGTTATCGTATTTATTCTGGCTGCCTGTAACAATAAGGAGTCTGACAAATTTTATTATGCGAATGATTTGGGGGATCAAAATTTAAGCGGTTTTTCTGCACTGAAGGAAGCGCCCCCATCCGAGCAACCCGAAACATCTTTTGTTGATCGTAAGCTCATACGGAATGGTAACATTGAGTTCCTGACTGCTGATGTCCGGAAAACCAAAGTCGAGATTGAACGCATTGCCAAAGAACAGGAAGGTTATATTTCTGATGAAAACGAATCTAACTACAATAACCGGCTTCAGGTTAATCAAACACTTCGCATACCAGCCAGTAAATTTGATGAAGTGATGAAGCAACTGGAAGGCTTGGCCGAAAAAGTGGATGCCAAAAACATCAATACGCAAGACGTAACCGAAGAGTTTATTGATGTAGAAGCCCGCCTTAAAACCAAGAAAGAACTGGAGGCCCGCTACCTCGAATTATTAAAGCAGGCCAAAACCGTAGCGGATATCGTTTCTATCGAGGGTCAGATTGCAAACGTAAGGGCCGAAATTGAATCGATGGAAGGCAGATTAAAATATCTGAACAATCAGGTTTCGTTTAGCACGCTGAGTGTTTCCTATTATCAGGAGTCGGCAGCGGGTTATGGTTTTGGATCCAAGTTGCTGAACTCTTTGAAATCGGGTTGGTTTAACTTAGTTGATTTTCTGTTTTGGTTGCTACGGTTGTGGCCTTTTGTGTTGGGGATTACTGCAGTGGCAATCTGGTGGGTGCGGAGAAGGCGCAGCAGGGCTTGATCTGAGTTTACTACTTGAATTGGGACTTCTTATGGAGCACCCATACTTCATCATAAAACAGGTCTTCCGAATCTACCATTTCGCGAACCACTTCAATAAATACTTCTTTCTCGGCCGGATCGACAGCAAGTTCTAGTTCATCCACTGTCATGGGTTTCTGGGTAAGCAGGTAGTTGATTTGTTGTTCGTAATCTTTAATCAGCGCACTGTTCTCTTTTTTATGTTTGTCGATACACACATCGCAACGCCCGCACGTTACTTCGGTAATTTCATTGAAGTACTCCTGAATCAACTGCATGCGGCACCGGTGACTTTGTGAAGTGTAGTGGATCATGGCTTGCATCTTTTCCAAATGCAAATTACGCCTGCGTTCAAACTCTCTGATATCAATGGGTAGTTTGGTTGCGTCTTGTCTGGCTGTAACAAAAGTTATCTTTGGGCTGTCGTTTACCGGTTCGTAAACCAACACCTGAAGATTGTGTAGTTGATCTAATTCAAGTTTTATGGTGCCCACGGTTGAGCGCAACATTTGTGCAATCTGGGTTTCAGAGATTGTAGTAAAATCGGTATACAACTCGCCCCCGTACAGCCGAAGCAGTGCTTTTATAATGGGATCGAATCGCGCATGTGCTACCTGAAATTCGTAGAGTTTTTTGTTGTTGAATGAAAAATGTAAAACCGAAGGGCGGTAAAAACTTTCGTTGAATTCAATCAAACCAAACTCTTCTAATTTTTTTAAAGCCGGATATACTTCCGTGGATTTAAGATTTAATTTTTTACAGAATTGTTCAAGGTCAAAATCAAAACTCTCGCCCTGACTGCTGCCCAGAGCCACGTGAAAAAAATTAGCCAATGCCTGATATGTATTTTTCAGAACCTCTAATGCCGGTTGACCTTGTTCTACTTTTAATTTTAAAGAGTCGATATCAGAATCGTGATACAGAATGGCTGCATAACTCCTTTTGCCATCGCGTCCTGCGCGCCCGGCCTCCTGGTAATAGGCCTCCAGATTTTCGGGTAAATCCATATGTACCACCACCCGCACATCAGCTTTGTCGATGCCCATACCAAAGGCATTGGTGGCTACCATCACGCGGCAGCGGTTGGTAATCCACTCTTCTTGGCGTGCAGTACGTTCATCATGTGTTAAACCAGCATGATAAAATGTAGCACTGATGGAATTCTTTTTGAGAAAAGTAGCCAGCACTACTGTTGCTTTGCGCGAACGCACATACACAATGGCGGGTCCGGGTACTTTGCGTAAAACCTCCAGTAATTTTTTTTCCTTCAATTCCGACTTGCGGATTACAAGCGAAAGATTTTCGCGTGCAAAACTTTTTTGAAACAAAGCGGGTTGTTGCAGGCGCAACTTATCAATAATATCTGCTTTTACTTGTTCTGTGGCTGAGGCCGTAAGTGCGATAAACGGAACCTGTGGGTGAATGTCGCGCAACTCAGCAATCTTTAAATAAGGCGGACGAAAATCATAACCCCATTGCGAGATACAATGAGCTTCGTCAATCGCCACCAGGTTAACTTTCATTTTTTTTACCCGCTCTTTGAATAAGTCTGTTTGCAATCGTTCGGGCGAGAGGTACAAAAATTTTAACTGACCATAGACACAGTTGTCTAGCGTAATATCAATTTCACGATGATGCATGCCTGCATGAACGGCTACTGCCGGTATTCCACGTTGCTTCAATTGTTTTACCTGGTCCTGCATCAACGCAATGAGGGGAGTGATTACCAGGCAAATGCCGTCTTGCATCATGGCTGGTACCTGAAAGCAAATTGACTTTCCACCTCCGGTTGGAAGTATCGCCACCGTATCCTGCTTACTCAAAACAGACTCAATGATTTTATCCTGTGGTGAACGAAAATGGGTGTAACCCCAATACTGCTTTAATATGTCGGTAGCGGTAGGCATGCAAGTTTAAGTCACCACTTAATATCCTGCTTGTTCAGGAAAGCTGCAATCCCCTTTTTACAATCATCTGTTGCACGGGCTTTGGCGTTTTGATCGGCAGCAAAGTTTAGTGCATCTTCAAGCGTACGATTCTGTACTTCGTTTATCAGCTGTTTAGTCAACTGCATGCTTTGTGCAGAATTTTGCTTTATCAGATTTTGAGCAAACTGCTTTACCCGGGTATCAAGGTCGCCAGCAGGTACAACTTCGGTAAGTAACCCATAGGCAAGCGCAGCTTCTGCTTTTATTATTTCTCCTGTAAGAAGCAGGTGCCGGGCTTTTTGTTCACCGATCTTGCGAATTAAGAATACCGATACTAATGCCGGAATAAACCCGATGCGTACTTCGGTATACCCAAACCGCGCTTCCGGAGCAGAAAACGTAAAGTCGCACACAGCCGCTAATCCACAGCCGCCCGCTAGCGCGTGGCCTTGTACTTGTGCAAGTACAACTTTATTTAACGTGTAAATTTTTAGAAACAATTCTTTTAGGTGCCGGGAGTCGGCCAGATTTTCTTCAAATGAAAAATTTTGAAGTTGTTGTAAATATCCCAGATCGGCACCGGCACAAAACGATTCGCCATTAGCCTTTAGCACAACAATTTTTACAGCAGTATCCTGTTCGGCCTTGTTGAATGCAACTTTCAATTCAGTAACCAACTCGGGACTAAGTGCATTTCTTTTCTCGGGCCGGTTGAGTGTGATATAAGCTATTTGTTCGGCTACTGAATAGAGTACTAAACTCATGGTGTTTTTTTATTAGTGCGATAACTCAAGCGCAAGTGGGTTTGAACTTGTCTAAATCGATTTTAATTTACTACTAAAAATCGACTTCGACTGGCTCTTGTCTGACATTCGGGATTTTGTTTGAGTTATAACCATTAATACCTGACTACAAATGCTCCGTCATCAGCCACAGCATGAACCTGCCACGCTTTATTTTGTTGTGCTGATTTCCAACGGGCAATATAATGGCTGCCATTGGTACCGTCTAATATTATTTTAGTTTGAGGCTTCAGGAATGTCGTATCTTTTAATGAAAGCGATTGATTACTGACCACCAGGTAGTCGATTGGCAGCGGAGGCAAAGGTTGTGCGCGTTTATTCAAAACCGCGATGCAGGTGTTATTCCATAAATAAAGCGGGATACCTTTAGCATTTTGATAAAATGGAATTTTAGAGTGTGTTTCCTTTACACCATGTTGCAACCGGTTGGGCAATATATGGAAACGGGTTCGCTCATAATCATTCAGCAAGGCGGTATCGGCATAATAATAACTTTTGCCATTCATAATCCACTCCATAGCAGTATGGTTGGAAATGCTGTAAACCACAAATTGTTGTACGTTAAGTTTGCGATGAAAGTGTTGTACTTGTGTAACTATAAGGGCAATACATAAAATGGTAGTTAGCCACACTATATTTTTATAGCGATATTCCAACATAAAAATCAGCGAAAGCAGTGTGGCCATAATCAGCCAGCATTGAGATGTGGTGAGATGAATACCGCTGATAATGCTAAAAGGTAATTTTTCGGTTGTAATAACAGTCCAGTTTAAGAGCTCAATCAACAATTGCAACAGCCAGCCAAGTAAATCGGCAATAGGCGAAATCCAGCTTACGGCTAATAATAAAATTCCACCTACCAAAACAGCAGTGGAGAGTGGGATGACGAATAGGTTAGAAACAAGAAAGTAAACCGGAAACTGATGGAAGTACAACATGCCTAAGGCGAAGGTGGCAATTTGTGCGGCAATGGAAATGCAGGTTATTTCCCAAACCCAATTGCCCACCGCACTATCAATCACCCAAAGGTTGTAAAGCGGTTTCTGTAGATAGACAATGCCGAGCACGGCAAGGTAAGAAAGCTGAAACCCAACCGACATAATCAGGTATGGATCGTACAGTAATAGAATAAAAGCCGATGTAGCTAATGTGTTATAAATATTAGTGCGCCAGCCTAAGGGTTTCGCCAGTGCTACAAACGAGAACATGGTTACTGCCCGAAGAACGGATGGTGATAAGCCGGTAACAAATGCAAATGCCCACAGTAAAAAGATACTTAAGCCCGCTACCAGCCACGGACTCCAGCGGTATTTTTTGAGTGGCTTAAACAGAAATAAGATTATCACATAAATAATACCCACATGCATTCCGGAAACTGCCAGCACGTGCATGGCTCCACTGGCTGCATAGGCACTTAATAATTCGTTATCAATACCTTCTGTAACGCCCAGTATTAAGGCCATAGCCACGGCCTGATTCTGCTCACCTTTAAGGGTGGATTCGATCACGGTGCTGGCCCAATCGCGCACACGGTGCGAGTAATAAATAAATCCTCTTCGGGCTGGTGACGCAATAAATTGCACCTGATTAGCTTTTACAAATTGCTGATGATAAACGTTCTTAAAACTGAGGAAGCGTTTATAATCAAACTCGTTGGGGTTAGCCGGAGGTTTTAGTTTTTGTGGAGAACCCTGAATGATTAAGTGATCGCCATACAACCACGGAATTCTGTCGATTGTTTTTTTTGAAACATACACAACCACTTTGCCGGTAGCGGGTTGCCAGGCGTCTGTTTTTACCTGTACCAGTTCCACATAAAATTTCCAGGAATTGCTTTTTGATTCCGTAGCGCTGCGCACCACGCACTCGTAAGCCGTTACGCCATCAACATGAATCAGGTTATGGGGTTGATTACTATGGGTATTTTGTTGCAGATGAACAAATCCAAAAACAATAAGTGCACTAAAGGAAATAAACCCGAATAGCGTATTGAATTTTTTATTCCTTCGCCTCGCCAACCAGAAGATAAAGGCCAAACCAGCTAAACTTAGCAACAGAACGGAAGCTGCCTTTGTACTCAACAGTGCGGGTTGATAAATAGCGAGTAGAATGCCAGCAACCAGGCACATGGTAATACGCACCATTGCATACGGAACCCACTTTTGCATAAAGTGAAGGTAACAAAATGCAGGTTGTGCCGAAAGTCAAAATCAGGGTTGGTAGCCGTCCACCAATAGCATTTTGGTGTGGGCCGTGCGCTGACGCAAGGCTTTTGCAGGGGCATATTCTTCTGATGCCCACCAGGCTTTTGCCAATTCAACAGAGGGAAACTCCAGCACTACAATCCGCTCTGGTTTCCATTCGCCCTCCAGGCATTCGGTTTTTGCGCCCCGAACAATAAACTTACCCTGATAGTTTTTTAAAGAACCGGGTGTAAGTTTTTTATACTCTTCATACTCGGCAGGATTATGAATGGTAACTTCTACAATCAGATAGGCAGCCATAAGGGTATTATGTTTGATGATTACTTTATTATGAACGATTTAACCGGGCCCGAATCCATTTTTCAAATTCTACCAGGTGAAAGACCAACGCTGCAGCACCTACGCAAATAAATAACTCAATTGCGGTTAATGGTGCTGTATTAAAGATGGTTTGCAACCAGGGTACATAAATAAGCGCAAGTTGCAAACCTGCCGTTGCCAAAATGGTAACCATTAAAACAGGGTTACGAAACAAACCGTGTTTCAAAATTGTATTTGTTGAACTTCGGATAGCCAGAACATGTGCCAACTGCGATAGCGATAAGGTAGTGAAAACCAATGTTTGCCAATGTTTAATATCAAATTGAATGGATAGAAATTGAATGATAATACAAATAATACCAATGGTAAATCCTACCCATAGAATGTGGATACCCACACCATCAGAAAAAATATTAAGATTTGGTTTTTGAGGCGGTCGTTTCATAATATCGGCTTCGGCAGGCTCATAGGCCAACGCAATACTGGGCAGACCATCTGAGATCAGGTTGATCCACAAAATTTGAATTGGAAGCAAAGGCATGGGCAGGCCAATTAAAGGCGCAAGAAATATTGTCCAGATTTCGCCTGCGTTTCCTGTTAAAATGTATTTGATGAACTTGCGGATGTTATCAAAAATTCTGCGCCCTTCGCGCACTGCTTTTACAATAGTGGTAAAGTTATCGTCCAGCAAAATCATATCTGATGCCTGCTTCGAAACATCTGTACCCGTAATGCCCATAGCAACCCCAATGTTTGCCATTTTTAACGAAGGGGCATCGTTAACGCCATCGCCAGTCATCGCAACAAAGTTGCCTGCACCTTGCAGTGCTTTAATGATCATCTGTTTTTGTTCGGCACTTACCCGGGCATATACTCTTATGCGGTTAACTTTTCCGGCAAGTTCTTTGGTACTCATCCTGCTCAGCATTGCACCGGTAATTACTTCATCATTTTCTGAAGCAATACCCAGCTCGCGGGCAATGGCAAGTGCGGTTTGAGGATGATCGCCCGTAATCATAATCGGTGTAATACCTGCTGATTCACAATCTTTAACAGCCTGATAGACTTCTTTTCTGGGAGGATCGATCATGCCGATTAACCCAATGAAGTTGAGGTTTTGTTCCAGCGTAACCTGAGTTTCAGGATGGTTGCGATCTATAACTTTAAAAGCATAGGCAAGTGTTCGCATTCCGCTGGCAGCAATGGTGTCGGCTTCATTCAATATGGTTTTAGAATCAACCGCATCACAACAGCGAAGAATCGATTCAACTGCGCCTTTGGTAATAACCAACTGCTGTGTGCCATAGGCGTGAACCGTAGTCATCATTTTACGATCACTGTCAAATGGAACTTCTTCTACGCGCGGGTAGTGTTTAACCAGATTTTGTAAATCATGGTTTTGAGAATACGAATATTGTACCGCTGCTATTTCCGTAGGATCGCCAGAAATACCGTTTTCATTTTGAGTGGTGTCATGATTCAGGCTCATAGCCAACCACAATGTTTCTTCGGCTGAACGTTTCTCTAAAGTAATTGAAGTATCGGCAACCCAGGTTTTGCGCACAGTCATCCGGTTCTCGGTTAATGTTCCGGTTTTATCGGTGCAGATGTAGTTAACGGAACCTAATGTTTCCACAGCGGGAAGCTTGCGGATAAGGGCCTGCTTGCGTACCATTCTTCGTGCACCTAAAGCAAGAGCCACAGTTATTACAGCAGGTAGTGCTTCGGGTATGGCTGCAACGGCTACCGAAATGGCGGTCATTAACATCTGCATCTGGTCTTCACCGCGTAGCAACCCGGCACCATAAATAGTGGCACAGATAAACAGAATTACCAGCGACAATCTTTTACTGAAGCTTGTCATTCTTTTTTGTAGCGGAGTTTCAACCTCGGCCACTTCCAACAGGGTAGCAATTTTTCCTATTTCGGTTTTCATTCCGGTTGCTACCACAACACCAGTAGCCCGGCCATAGCTTACAAGAGTAGATTTAAAAGCCATGTTTACCTGGTCGCCAACAGGAACAATTTCCTGATTAATATTTTCTGTTTCTTTTAGAACCGCATAGGATTCTCCGGTAAGAGAGGCTTCTTCAATTTTTAATGAATGAACTTCAATCAGGCGAAGATCGGCCGGCACACTATCTCCGGCTTCAAGCCTTACCACATCGCCCGGCACCAAATCCTGTGCAGGAATAATTTTTATTTCGCCTTCGCGGATAACACGGGCTTGTGTGGCTGCCAGTTTCTTTAATTCATCCATGGCTTGTTCGGCCTTGTACTCCTGAAAGAATCCCACCAACGCGTTCAGCATCACAATCACCAGAATAATGATGGCATCTTTGCTATCGCCAATAAAATAAGAAAGGGTTGCGGCAGCCAGTAAGATCAGAATCATCAACTCTTTGAATTGTGAGAGCAGGATACTGATCATCGATTTTTTGCCCTTGGTCTGAATTTCATTCAGGCCGTACTGAGCAATCCGGTGTTTGGCTTCGCCAGTAGAAATGCCGGTAGCCGAAGAGTTAAGGTCGGCAAGTGTTTCTACAACCGTTTTTCGATACCAGTTCATGCGCTGAATATCTGAAAAACTGCGTTTGAATCTAAACGATCAGGAATATTAAATCACGGGTTAAGAGTTTTCCGTTGTTTTCGAAGTAATGGAATTTTGTCCATAGGCGGCAATAATATCACGCACCAATTTATGTCGCACCACGTCACGCTCGTTCAGCTCAACCATACCAATACCTTTTACCTGGTTTAAGATGCGCACTGCTTCTTTTAAGCCCGAGCGCTGGTTAGGTGGTAAATCGATCTGCGAAGTATCGCCTGTTACAATCATTTTAGACTCGGGCCCCATGCGGGTAAGAAACATTTTCATTTGCATGGGTGTGGTGTTCTGTGCTTCATCCAGCAGGATAAACGCATTGTTGAGTGTGCGGCCACGCATGTAGGCGAGGGGTGCAATTTCAATTATCTCGCGCTCCATATAGTACTTCAGCTTTTCGAACGGTACCATATCGTTAAGCGCATCGTAGATCGGGCGCAGGTAAGGATCAATTTTTTCTTTCAGATCTCCGGGAAGGAAGCCGAGGTTTTCACCCGCTTCCACAGCCGGCCGGGTAATGATTATTTTTTTTACCTGTTTATTTTTTAATGCCTTTACAGCCATTGCAACGGAAACAAAAGTTTTGCCGGTTCCGGCCGGACCAAGCGCAAAAACCAGGTCATGATCCCTTACGGCCTTAACCAACTTTTGCTGGTTTACCGTTTTGGCTTTAATGGGCGAACCTTTGGTGCCATATAAAATAATGCCATCGGGCGAATCTTCAGCTACAAACTCCTGCCGCTCTTGAGCGATATAGCCACGTACGTTCTCTTCGGTTATGCGACCAAACTGATGAAAGTGATCGATAAGGGAATGAAGAATATCCGTAACCTGAATCAGGTCGGGGGCCTCACCGCGAATCAGAATCTCGTTTCCGCGCGAAATAATTTTTGTTTTAGGAAAAGCCGAGGCCAGTTCGCTCATGTTCTTGTTCTCAACTCCCAGAAAATCGGTGAGCGAAACATCTTCCAGTGTAATGGTTTTTTCTATCAATGAAGTAAAGTGGTTGAAATCAATTAATTTTGATCTGTGTTTTAAGTCTCAAAACTTACAACTCCGTCAGACTGAGCTTGTCGAAGGCAATTTGAATCAAAATTCAGGTTTCGACAAGCACAACCTGACCATGAGGTTGGTTTTAAGACTTGCGTAAAAGTAAAAAAATCCAGTCCAAGCCAAAACGCTAACTACCTGCAATGGCGATTATAACTCTTCTTACCGATAGTGGGGATAGCGATCATTATGCAGGCGCAATCAAGGCCCGGATTATTGGTATTAACCCAAATGTTACCATTATCGACATCAGCCACCGCATAATGCCGTGCGATATTGCGCATGGTGCGTACGTATTAAAGTCGGTTTTTCGCGATTTTCCTAAAGGCACCATTCACGTAGTAGGTGTTGATTCTACCGGTAACCGAGATGACCAATTTCTGGCGCTACAACTGGAAGATCATTTTTTTTTAGGTGTGGATAACGGGTTGTTAGGACTAATCAGCGATCGGCCGCATCAGCAAGTAGTACAATTGCCCAAAACAGGCGAAACAACTTTTCCGGAAAAAGATGTACTGGCACCCGCTGCCGCCCGGTTGGCTGCCGGTGAGGCACTGAATAAAATTGGTACTCCGCTGGAAACATTTCGTAAAATGTTGAATCGACAGGTAAAGGCCACCCGCAAGATTATAGCCGGCCACGTGATGCGCGTAGATAATTACGGAAATCTGATCACCAATATTAATAAAGTGGATTTCGATATTCTGACCAAAGGCCGGAATTATACCGTGCAATTTGGGGGTGAGAAATTCAGGCGGGTGCACACCAACTATTTTCAAACCGAGCAAGGCGATTGTTTTTTGATTTTCAATAGTCTTGGGCTTTTAGAGATTGGTATCTACAAAGGCAACGCCAGCGAGCTACTGGGCTTGCAATATGATAGTCCGGTAAATATTACTTTTGACGAATCATAGTCATTAGTACTTAGTTGTTAGTCTTAGTATTAAATCCTCAGTATTTTAGTTTAGGAGACCAGTACTAATCATTATTCACTCAGAACTAATGGCTTATAACTAATGACAAAGACTATGATTATCCGAATAGTACGCATGCACTTTACCGAGGCTGGGGTAGATGAGTTTCTGGAAATTTTTGAAGCCAACAAAGTGGCAATCCGCAACTTTCCGGGGTGCACGCACCTGCAGTTGTTAAAAGATGCCAACGATGTAAACTGTTATGCCACGTTAAGTCATTGGACGGATGCGCAAAGTCTTGAAAACTACCGTAAATCGGAGTTGTTTGGTAAGGTTTGGGGCCGGGTGAAGACACTTTTTTCGGAACGGACACAGGCCTTTTCGTTAGAGAAATTTATTGAGTTGTGATTTTGGCAAAAACCAAGATTTGCACATCTTTGCAGCCCTGTTTAGAAGTTTTACCAGTACTAAACAGATAAAGAAGCCTGAGTGGCGGAACTGGTAGACGCGCACGACTCAAAATCGTGTGCCTTCGGGCGTGCCGGTTCGATTCCGGCCTTAGGTACATACATAATGCCTTCGGGCATTTGGGTTCGTTCCGATAGTTATCGGGAGGACTTAGTTAAAAGAGGATGGTGAAAGCCATCCTTTTTTTGTTAGATCAAAATCATGAGTTGCCATTAGCTATCCCGGGCTAAGATCCGTGATTCCTAACCAAGCTGTATCTACCTTAAGTTTCTGATTTAGCTTCAGGTATTGGTTCTCTTCCAGATCGTCAAGCATATAGATGGAGAATAGCTTTTTGGTACTGGTAATACCAATCAGATTATTGGTTGTTTCCAAATCCTGAAATACGTAGTAGGTAATTTTTTCTGACCTGTAAATACCGAAACTGTTTCGGGAGCCTAACTCGCTGTGGAAATGTTGAACTAATAAATGAAAATCGAAGAAGCTGATGGTATGGGGCATAGTAATCAATGAGCTGGTTCCTTTACCGGAAAGGGAGAATTCGTTTTTGGAATGTTGCCCTTGTAGCAGTTCGAGCGATTCCTCAATCAACTTTTCAATAACTTGGTTTGACTGAATAATCTGAATGTACTTTTCGCCCTCAATGAAATTTACTTTAAGGTTTTTGGATGAATGGTATGGCTCATCGTCATTACTGGAGCCGCTATCCCAATAAATTCTATCCGATAATTTTTCCAATGGACCGGCTATAGCCCACTTGTTTCTTTTTGCCAGGAATAGGAGTGGAGTGACAATTATTAGAAGCAAAATTCCAAACGGTCTCAGGATTGGCCGGAGTAAAAGTTTAAGTATTTCCCAGGGTAATTTTAGAATAATCTCCTTTGGGTATTTTATCACAGTAGCAAGTAAAGCCAGACCGAGTAGGATGAAGAGAATCTCAAATATATAGTACCTTTTCACCTGGTGTCTCTAAGTTTTTGCTTTACTCTTTATGATCATTACAGATTTCTGAAATAGATTCTGTTACTTATTGTTTGGCAACAAACGGTGCAGTAGTTATTGTATAAAAGTTTTCTATTGAAACCAGTAATTGAGTAAGTAAGATAAGGATTTTAAAAATATGCCAAGTCCGCAGAAATAAAAATGCTACACTCAGTTTATAACGGTGTGCAGATGCCCAATACAACCACAAAGAATTATGGCTTGGGTGGACTAAGGCTTTGTACTTTTGAGAAACTCTGCGGGGAAGTCGGCCCGATCCAATTATTAAATAAACCACCACTTCTTTTCCGGGTCAGTATTTAACCGAATGGTTTGTTCCCGGTTAGCCGAAATAGTTTTACAAATCACTTTGCGAAGTTCAAGGTCGTGTTTAACCTCAAGTAAATACCACGACACATTACCCCGAAAGTCGGCATTGAATTTTTGCTGTGCTTCCTGCACCAGATCATGCAGGGTTACTCCTTGTTGCCCGGCTTTTTCCAGGGTACTCACTATAAAGACAGAAAGTTTCTCATAGTCTTCTTCACGCATCTTACCGGCTATCCGGCTTCCAGCCCTTCTCATCAACGATTTATCCATCTTCATACTACAGCACAACGAACGACCTAACGAAAAGTTACGAACTTAACAAATCCTTTACATTCATACCGGATAGAAACTAAACTCTAACGTTTGCGGAAAGTTTTAGTGGTTAGGTTGGAGCTGCGATGGGCAACCTGATGATGATCTTAATTTATAATCTATATTAGTTTCTGATTTATTATTCAAAATCAACCTTAACCTACTCACTCTTTCACAGCCAACATCAGCATGTTGGTTACCGGGTAATCCATGGGCTTGTGGGCCGCATCATCACTAAACAAACTTACTTTATTTAAAAATCGGTTCTTTACAATCCAATCGTTGGTGTAAGCCTGTGAAGGTTCGGCAATCCGAAAGCCCACACGGGTGAGTTGTTCTTTCCAATCGGTAAAATCCCAGAAACAGAAGGTTTCGTGCATTTCGCTTTCCCAATTATCAAGGTAGTCTTTGCGACTCATAAACTCACACGCATCGCGCAAGCTCAGGCGAATATAGTTTTCGTTGTGAAGGGTAACCGGCTCGTATCTAAGGGTGTATTTTTCTTTTTTACGGAAGTCTTGCACAAACCTGAGAAAACGGGCGGCTGTAGATAAACCTTGCAGGTAGTGAGCGAGCTCCTCGCGTTTGGTAAATGTTTTAGCGAAGTCGGTATTACGGCCATCGGTTTCATTTAGTTTCATCAGTACCATCCGGTCTTTATTTTCCGGGCCAACCACATCGCGGTTAATCCACACACCACCGGGGGCCAATTCATCATAGCGGTTCCGGATAAACGACAACAAATCTGCCCGGCTGCCATACGATTCAATCTCGTGCGTTAAGGAGGAGGTATGAATGGTATTCATAGAGCTTCGATCAAATACCAATCCGGTAACGGCATTGCGTTGCGAGAAGAATACAAATGGATTTTTAAACTCGCCATTGTGTTTGCGTTGCTGGCAAATATCAAACAGCGCACGCGCAACCTCAATTCCATAAAAATCGGACTCGCGTAAACGCTCATCCGTACACGCTAACTTTATCCATGAGCCTACTGCACACCCGATATCACCCACCCGGCCGGCTTTTATATACGGAGCGGTTTCCTGAAATTTCAGAGCCGCAATTTCATCCATCTGGCGTACGTACGTATTGTAATCGCGGGTGGTGGTAATGTCACCATCATCACTTATCATGTGATCTTTGAAAAGCATTTGCACTTTTGTGGCGAGATTATATTTCTTCCAGATGTAGGCAGAAGCAGGATGCATGTTTGTTTTGATAAATTCTTCCTGCTCCCAAGCTGTACTTTCAGAAATTTTTTCAACTACGGTCCATGGCAGCACTTCTTGATAATGCCAGTTTTTCCGGTCTTTCAATTCAGCCGGTAAAATGGTAAAGCCATTTCGTTCGTACATTTCCAAAACCGGTGTGGAGCAAAGCACCAGCGTATTTTCTGGTGTAAGCTGAAACAAACCTTCGCTTTCATGGCGAATGCGTTTAAGGGTGTAGTCGGAAAAATTTTTCACATGGCCTACATCATCTATCCCATAAATATAAACCGGCACTGGCAGGTTTTCGCCAAACTCATCAATGGCCAAAGCCCGCATGTAAAAGGGCAACGGGTTTCTGCGTGTATTGCTGTGGTTGGCCGAGGTTACCGCAAAAATGATGGCTTCAATTTTTCCATACTTCTGAATAGGATGGCCATTTATATCCAGAACATTCTGCAGCGGGCTGGCTAAAATGCCTGCGAGATAGTTATACTGAAATTGCGTAAGTAAATGGTGCCGACCAGGAATGAGCAGGAACATATTTTTTTTACTGACAAGTTCGGGTTTCTTTTATACAAAGAGAAATGAAGACGTTAATCCGGCTTCAACAACGCATAAACTCCTTCCCAATCCGTTTCCCCATCAAACCCGGCCTTATCATCCATCAACACGTTAAAGTAAATTTTCTCATGGTAATAACCATAAGCACCGTCTGCTACTTCCGGATTTTTGTTAACATTATCAAAATGAATGTCATGCAGTCGGAAGTATTCAAGGTATTGTTCAATCTCGTGCGGATAGGAGCAGGTGTATAGAATCTTATAAATATCGGTACGCTTGCTTAATAACTGTAGTGTTTCTTTAGCATACGGATAGAATTCAGTACTGATTTTGTTAGCGTAAGTCGGTTTCAGGATGGTGCCATGTATGTCGATAGCCCAATAGGTTTTACCCCAACCTTTTGCTTTAGCCAGCCGGAAGCAATTTTGAATAGCACGGGTAATCATAAAATGTTAGTAAGGTTTTGTCACGATGTCACCAGAACACAATAAAAGTATGTTTGAGCAAGTCAAACGATTAGTCTTAGTGTCTTTGGGTCTTTGTGGCCCTGGTATATCGGTCCTGATCATAAATTGCTCAGGCTTTTGTTGGTAACAATATTCTCAATGGCAGTGGCCAAAACCCCGGCACAACTCACCACTTCAATTTTAGGATGCAGTACAATTTCCTGAACAGTATCGGCAATCAGTAATTTTTCAATTTTGCTGTGGGCTAGATTTTCGAGTGCTCCTCCGCTTAACACCCCGTGTGTACAATACGCCCGAACAGATTTTGCGCCATGACTGATCAGCAGATCAGCTGCTGTGCAAAGTGTTCCGGCAGTATCCACCAGATCGTCTACAATAATTACATTCTTGCCGGTTACATCACCAATAATTTCCATTGCGGCCACGGCATTGGGTTTCAACCGTTCTTTATTGATCACCACCATATCAGCACTCAGATTCTTTTTGTACTGCTTAATGCGTTTGATGCCGCCAAAATCGGGACTACACAAACACAAGTGATCAATATTGGATTGTTGAATATGATTTATAAAAAGTTTAAGCGAAGACAATGGATCAACCGGGATTTTATAGAATCCCTCAATGGCATTGGTGTGCAGGTCGAGGGTAATAAGCCGATCGGCACCCATCAGTTGAATCATGTCGGCCACCATCCGCGAAGAAATGGATGTGCGTTGTCCGTCTCTTCTTTCCTGGCGACTGTGTGGTAAATAGGGGATAACGAGAATTACTTCTTTGGCCGATGACCTGCGTGCGGCATCGATTGTCATGAGTAGTTCAAAGAAGTTTTCATAAGGCGTATGAATCTTACCAATCAGCAGCAGGATTTGGCCACGTACACTTTCGTTAAATTTTACAAACAACTCGCCATCCGAAAATTTTTCGGCTTGTGTCAGATTCAATGGAAGCTGAAGATTTTTGGCAATTGCTTCGCCCAGGTTTTGAGCCGAGCGGGTGGCATATAATTTGACATTTTTCATCAGGCATGAGTAAAAGTTGAGATACTGGCACGCTCCCGAATTTCTTCAAAAGTGTGTTGGCATGTAATGTTACCATTTTCAAAAACAGTTTCCAGCAGATCGATACCAGTTTCTGCTTCCGAAACTGTTCTTAATCCCACTGCGGTTTCTATAAGTTTAAGTTTTCCGGACTTTGAAGTTTTAAATGAGGAGACAATTTCTTCTTTTTCATTCATCTCTACAGGCGATTTCATCACATTAACCCCCACACCGTTTACTTCCGCGTAAGCGCATTTAAGCGCAAACTTTTGCGTGTCGCGATTTACTTTTTGCAGCAACGCACCACCCATACCCAATACTAAGTTTTGTGCAGCTATGCCGTGCAAGGCAAGTTGCTGGTAAATGGTGCCTATTGTGTGGTAATCAACTCCATCGCCTTGAATAACCCTAACCTGGTCGGGCAATACTTTGTACCCTTTTTGATTGACCGTACAACCAAACTTATCGAACAAGAGATCAAATACTTTTAACAGGGTTTTAACCGGATCGCCAGAATCGGGTCTGATTACCAACGTGCCCTTGCGTTGCATCACCTTCTCTTTTAATTCACTTCCCCAAAGGTTTTCAACGGCATTAAAAATATTGTACGAATCGCTTACGCACGAAAGTAGCCCTTGTGGATAAGCATCCAATACATGTTCAAATACTTTGCGTTCACCCTCGGCACCCAGTAAAGTCATAATGGAATGTTCAGTAGCCGGTACTGACATGCCATATGTTTTTTGTGCGTTATAATAGTAACGTGCAAACTTGGAGGCGTACACTGTATCGCTTCCCATAAAGTTTAGCAAATGTGCCGAACCACCCAGGCCTGCACTCTCCACCGAACTTACGCCCCTGAATCCGAAATCATTCAGCGCGAAATCAATGCCACCAAAAGATTTTTCATCGGATGTTAGTTCATAGTAGTGCTGCACTATTTTTTTCACCTCGCGCGAAAGCGTGGCAACAGTTGCCGGATACCAAACCTGCATTAACAGTGTTTCTAAAAAATTTGTGAGCCAGAAACATTTTGGATCAGTGTTTTCAATACTTAACAAAATGTTTTTAACGGGCACAACCGTTCCTTCGGGTACAGCTTTTATCCTCACCGGCAGTTTGCCGCCATACTGTTGCAGGATGTAATCGAAATTTTCGCGTTTAAAAACTCCTGCACGTCCGAAAACTTCATTCAATACTTGTTCAGCTTCATCCACATCTGTTTTAGTAAATGCTGCTCCCTGCAGATATTCTTTCAGAAAATACTGCAGTCCATAAAAAACGGTTTCGTTAAACATACCACCCCGACTTTCTAAATACGAATAGATTTTAGTGGTTCCGGGAACATAGAGTTTGTAGTGTGAATATTTATAGGCATCGGCCAGAAGAAGAAGATTGGGTTTCATAAGAATTTCAGATTTCAAATTTTGGATTTAGTAAAACGGGGATCTGAGATTTTGGCCTTATTCCCTTAAGTACTTTGTAAGCAGCCATTGAAGTTGTGGAGTGTGTTCGCTGGCTGTTTGTTCTTGTTGCATAAGCGAAGCAATAGCGGAAAGCGAAAACCATCTTACTTCGGCAATGTCATCGCTGCCCTGCACTTCGCCAGCCAGGTAGTCAGTCGAAAACAAGGTGGTAATAATTTTGTCGGCTTCGTGCTGATAGCGCCAATCGTTTACCCGAAGCGATTTTTCATATACCATTTCCGTGGTTACAATCGGGCCACACTCTTCTTTCAGTTCGCGGGCAGCAGCCTCTTCAAAGCTATGGTCGGTAGGGTCAGAAAATCCACCCAGCAAACGCCACTTATTGTCAATGTCTTTCCGTCCTAACAGCAATTCTGATTTGTTGTTTCGAAACACGGCAATGTCAACAGTGGGATAAACTTTCAGATAGGTGTTGGAATAGGCATAGATAATACCGGTTCGAAATTCTTCGGAGTTCAACACACGATCGCTAATTTGTTCGCGGATAAGGGTTGCACTGTGTGTACCGCTTTCGGGTAATTCTACGGTTTCCAGTTTACCTGAGTAGAAAGGAATAAAACTGTTGCGGCTTCCATAGAGTTTAAAACCGGCACCCGGAAAAGCATTACTTAATAAGTTATCAAGGTTTTGCGACCACTTGTTGTCCAGCGGATGATCGGGGAGTGGCAATACCACCACATCCGGATAATATTGCTTAATCATTTTTTCGCGCGTGTGAAAATCCAATGGGTTTTTTCGACTGCCCAATACAGGTGATACACCCAGCACAATGACGGTTTTATTGTGATGCCGGGTAACCGAATCGATTAAAATACGATGCCCTTCGTGCAGGTAGGGCGATTGAAAGCGGGCAATAATAACACCGATGAGCTTCATAACAACTGTTTATTTGTGTATTATATACGCAAATGTAGAAACAAAGATTCAACGTTCACAATCTTTTTGTGTAAAAATTACACTAATTAGTTAAAACCTTGAATATCAAATAAAAAGATCGAAGTTGTACCCATTCTCTTTCAATTCGAAATACTTCTTTTTATTGAATTGGTACAATCGGGCTGGCCGGCCCGCTCCACGTTGAATGTTTTCGTCTAACTCCTCAATAAAGCCGTAAGCCATAATTTTCTTCTTAAAGTTTCTGCGATCTAATTCATGATTCAGCAAAGCCTGGTAAAGTTTTTCCAGATCGGAGAACGGAAACTTTTTATCGAGTAATTCAAAGCCTACCGGTTCGTAAGCAATTTTTCCACGCAACCGTTTAATGGCATGCTCAACAATTTGCTTATGATCAAATGCCAGGCGCGGTAATTTCAACATATTAAACCAGGCCACATGTTCAGCATCGGTCTGGGCCGAAATCTGAAAATCCCTGGGCCGAACCAATCCGTAATAAGCAATGCTGATAACCCGGTTACGGGGATCGCGTTCGGGTTTGCCAAAGGAATAAAGTTGCTCCAGGTAGTTAACATCAATACCAGCTTCTTCCTTTAGTTCACGTTTCACCGCTGTTTCCAACGATTCATCGTTTAGCACCAGCCCACCCGGTAAAGCCCAAACACCTTTAAAGGGTTCGTACTTGCGGGTTATAAGTAATACGGATATGCCTTCGTCCGGATCATACCCAAATACTACGGCATCGACAGAAACTTTAATGTTTTGCATTTGTGTTGATTGTACACAAAGATACTGAAATCAATCGTTGTCGCCAGTCATTCAGATTCTTTCCTTTACCTTTGCGGTTTACTTTTGAGGCAAGCAGCATGCTAAACCCGACAGAACAAGACGAACGGCATTATCTGGAAGAAATAAAAGAGCGATTGGCGCGGGCAATCAGTCGCATGGAGACGCG
>JBPXJU010000023.1:0-260023 GCA_051715445.1 Bacteroidota bacterium
TACTGATTTCTGGCAGTAAAATGCAACTGCTGTTTACCGGATCGCTGGCCAGTTTAGATTTGGCCAGTTCCGTGAGGTCGGTTTGGGTAAAGGTGTTTTGAGCGGGGTCGAGCAGGAAGAACATTTCTTCATAAACCCGCATGGCCCAGGTATCATCAAGCGCAGGTGGTTGCAGGTGTTGTTGTTTTAAGGCTTGAATTAAAACGGGAACCTTTTCGCAGGCCGGAGCCTGACTGAAAAGATTCCCGCTCAGGAGACAAACACTAATAATCTGTAGCGCACGGAGCATTGCACAAGATCAAAAATTACCGGCAGTTTTACCAGTTAATCTTCTACTTCAGCAACGGCTGCTTTAGTCCCCACTTCAATTTCCTCACCATCTTTATTCAGAAAGTGAAACTCGGTAATGCCCAGCGAACTGTCTTTTACCAGCGTTAACCACTTTTTGTATTTAAAGAAAAATTTCACCCGCTTGGAAATTATTCCTTTGGTGTAGTACGCATACAAGAAAGGATGTAGCGCCAACACCAGATTGCTTTCGTTTTGTTTAATCAGCAGATGGTCTAAATGCTGTTCTATCTGGTCGGTAATTAAGATACTGGCCACAATACTGCCGGTGCCGTTGCAGGTAGGGCAAACTTCTTTGGTAACAATATTCATTTGCGGGCGCACACGCTCGCGGGTAATCTGCATTAACCCAAACTTTGAAAGTGGTAATACCGTGTGCTTGGCGCGATCCAGTTCCATGGCCTCTTTCATGGCATTATAGATTACGCGTTTGTTTTCGGCATTGCGCATATCTATAAAGTCAACCACAATAATACCGCCCATATCGCGTAAGCGTAATTGACGCGCCACTTCTTTGGCAGCTTCAATGTTTACCGACATGGCTGTGGTTTCCTGATTCTCTTCGCGGTTGGATTTGTTACCGCTGTTAACATCAATAACGTGCAGCGCTTCGGTGTGTTCTATAATCAGATAGCCACCACCCCGCAAGCTCACAGTTTGGCCAAAGGCAGACTTGATTTGCTTTTCAATTCCGTAGTGTTCAAAAATCTTGGCTTTGCCGGAATAGAGCTTTACAATCTTCTCTTTGTCGGGAGCAATGTTGCGGATGTAGCTCCTTACTTCATCAAAAATCTTTTTGTCATCAACATGCACATTGTCGAACGACTCGTTGAGAACATCGCGCAATACCGATGAGGTTTTACTTAACTCGCCAATCATTTTATCGCGAGGATTGCCATCCACCAGGCGGGCTACACCATCTTCCCAGGTTTTCACAAGGCTGCGCAGGTCTTTATCCAGCTCGGCCACTTCTTTGCCTTCGGCCACCGTGCGGATAATTACACCAAAGTTTTCGGGCTTAATGGATTGGATAAGGCGCTGCAGCCGCTTACGCTCTTCGCTGCTGGAGATGCGTTTGGATACATTTACACCGTTGCCGAAGGGTACCAATACAAGGTAGCGTCCGGCAATTGATAACTCACACGAAAGTCGCGGGCCTTTGGTAGAAATGGGTTCTTTAACTACCTGTACCGGAATAAGCTGGTTCTTGGAAAGCTGCTGGCCTATTTTGCCATGCTTGTCAATTTCTTTCTCTAAGTGAAATTTATCCAGCCGCCCTCCGGTAATCTTTTTAGACTTTACCAGTTTGGTGTATTTCTGAAGCGAACTGAATTGCGGGCCAAGATCGAGGTAATGCAAAAATGCATCTTTTTCGTACCCAATATCAATAAACGCTGCGTTAAGCCCCTGAACTACTTTTTTAACTGTGCCCAGGTAAATATCACCAACCACAAACTTGCTTCCGCCTTCATCTTCATGAAACTCTACAAGCTGTTTGTCTTTAAGAAGAGCTATGCGACATCCGTTCTGAGTAGCACTGATAATAAGTTCGTTACTCAAAACTTTAAAAATTTTGCCTCACCAGCCCTCTCCAGCGGAGAGGGAAAAGTGGGCGGTTAATTATTTCTTCTTATGTCTGTTCTTTCTCAAACGCTTCTTGCGTTTGTGAGTAGCCATTTTGTGTTTCTTTCTTTTCTTACCACTTGGCATAATGCTTTTGGTTTTTGTCTCGCTTTACGCGAGCGGGTTAAACAATTATTTATCTAAATCTTTCAAATAAGAATCTGCAGTAGCTTGTACGGCCGGGTCCTTATCTAACTTCTTTACAAGTTCAAACTGCTGGCGTGCTTTGTCTTTCAGACCCTTGTTTTGATAAGCAATGCCCAGCATAAGCGCACCTTGAATATGGTTTGGGTTAACCGCTTTTAATTCTTCCAGCCGTTCAATTGCCCGATCGTACTGGCGGGATTGAATACCCAGCATACCCATATTATAAAGTGCGAATTCGTTTTTTGGATCTTCTGTCAGCACATCGCGGAGCAAGCCCACACCTTTAGGTGGGTTTGAGGTAAAATAAGTCATGGCAACTTTGGTTTTGGCTTCCAGATTTTTCGGGTCAGCCTCAATGGTTTTGCCTAACCACTCGCGGGTTTTCTCTGCCAGTTGTTCCTGTTTAGCCGGTTCCATTGCGAAGGAGTAGGCCTCGTAATAGCTGTTGCCGGCATTCAAAAAACTTTCGGTTGTGTTAAAGAACGTTGCTGCCTGCCCTGCGAACCATGCCGCGCTATCAAACTGACCAGCTTGCGTATAGAGGGTTCTCAGAGAGTCGGCAAAGATAGCATTTTTTTGATTTGACGAATTCGATTGAAACTGCGCCCGCACCTGTTTAATGGTTGCCGAAAGCGTAGCCGGAACTGCCGCATGACCTGCGGCCGGGGCAGCTTCTTCCGGAGCGGCCTCTTTTAGCTGGCTCTCATTTTCTACTACCGCTTTAGGCAATAGAAAGATCAGCCATACCAATAAGGCGGCTACAACAATCAGAATAATCCGGGTCCTTAACATGCAATCTTGCCTTTAGCCAGCACCACCTTAGCGGTAATGCAAACTATTTAGTTTCAGCAAGCGATTTTACTTTATCGCTGTTCTTGATTTTGTTTATAAAAATCTTGGCCGGCTTAAAGCTGGGAATGTAATGCTCATCAATTACGATGGCCGTGTTGCGGGAGATGTTGCGCGCAATCTTCTTCTTTCGTTTTTTATTAATAAAGCTGCCAAAGCCGCGCACATAGATATTATGGCCGGCAGCCATGTTACTTTTAATGATGTTGAAGAACGCTTCTACCGATGCAGATACATCAGCTTTGTCGATTCCGGTTTTTTCAGCGATTTGATTGATTACGTCAGCTTTAGTCACGGTATAATATTATTTAGAAAAGTAATTAGGTGTTCTTTTAAAAATCAGGGTTGCAAATTTAACCGAGTTTGGTCAATCGCAAAATGAATTTATTGATAATCACCCACATGGCATGAATAATTGCGACTAGTAGTCGAAACATTCGCCACAGAACGATTGTTTTTCACACTTTCGCGAAGTAAAAATATTTTTTTTAATGAGTAAGGCTAAGTCTGCGTTTGCCCGGCTGGTGATGGATTGGTACGACAGGCACAAGCGCGATCTGCCCTGGCGCCATACCCGCGACCCCTACAAAATCTGGCTTTCTGAAATTATTTTGCAGCAAACCCGCGTAGCGCAGGGGCTACCTTACTACCTGGCTTTTGCCAAGCGTTACCCCACAGTAAAAAAACTGGCCGATGCCACCCAGGACGAGGTGTTGCGACTCTGGCAGGGTTTGGGTTATTACTCCCGTGCGCGCAACCTGCATGCCTGTGCCAAAAAAGTAGCCTACGAATTCGGAGAAAAATTTCCGGACTCCTACAAGGAACTGGTAAACCTTCCGGGTGTGGGTAGTTACACAGCTGCCGCAATCGCTTCATTTGCCTTTAATGAACCTGTAGCCGTAGTAGATGGAAATGTGTTTCGGGTTTTGGCGCGGGTGTTTGGAATAGAGCTTGACATTGCATCGCCCGCAGGCAAAAAATATTTTTTTGAAAAAGCGAATGAGCTAATCAGAAAGGATAACCCCGGGGCCTTTAACCAGGCCGTAATGGAATTTGGCGCCTTGCAATGCACACCTAAAAATCCGGCCTGCACAAGTTGCCCGCTTGCGCGAATGTGTGTGGCAAACAATCAAAACCTACAAACGCAGTTACCGGTTAAGCTAACGCGCACCAAGGTAAAAACGCGACATTTATATTATATCGTAATCCGAAAGGGAACACAACTCTATTTACGCAAGCGCCCCGCTGGCGACATCTGGAATGGCTTGTATGATTTTTTATTGCTGGAAGAAACCAAAAACATACCCACACCAAAACTCTTTAAACAACATAATATTAATGTGCGTGCTGATCGCGTAAGCAAACCGTACAAACATATTTTGTCGCACCAAAAATTAATAGTTCGGTTTATTGAAGTAACAACACTGCCGGCAGCGCTGCAAAAACAACTTAAAGCAAAACGTTTAAAAATATATTCTAAAAAACAGATTGAACAATTGCCTAAACCGGTTTTAATTTCGCGGTATCTGCAGGATTTAGCTTATTTACAGTAGCCGATAAATGGTTACTTTTGAAAATTGTAAGTGTAGCAATACAGCTATTTTTTGCTCCACCCATGCACTCAGGCCTTAACGGCAAAAAATGTTGAGGGTAATTCAGTACGAAAACAAAACAATAAATATATGTCAGGTGTAAACAAAGTAATTTTAGTAGGAAGACTGGGCAAAGACCCGGAAGTAAGAAACCTTGAAAACGGAGCTACGGTAGCCAACTTTACCATGGCTACCAGCGAAACGTATAGAGACAAAACCACTGGCGAGCGCAAAGAAATAACAGAGTGGCACAATGTAGTGTTGTGGCGTGGGTTGGCCGATATTGCTGCTAAGTATCTGCACAAAGGCGACCAGGTTTATATTGAAGGGAAGTTGCGTACCCGTAGTTGGGAGAAGGAAGGAGTAACCCGATACACAACCGAAATTGTGGGTGATAATATGACGCTACTCGGTTCGCGGCAGGGTGGTGGAACTGCTGGTGGATCAACACCCGCGTATAATCAAACAGCCGGAGGCGATGATTTTAAATCGAATGATAACGCAACAGACGATCTTCCATTTTAAATGAAGAATTTTAACAAAAGCCCCATGAGCATTTTATCGTGGGGCATATTTTTTCTCACCCTTACATTAATAAGCTGTAAGAGCGATTACAAACCAAAACCCAAAGGGTATAATCGTTTGGCTTTGCCGGCTGCAGAATATCAATCCTCGCCCGATTCATTACCCTATAAGTTTGAATATTCCAAACATGCCCGATTGTTGGATGACACTTCGTGGATAAGCGAACGACATTGGATTGAAATCTATTATCCCGAACTAAAGGCTAACATTCACCTCACCTACAAAAAACTAAACAACAAAGATGAATTTCTGAAAACCCTGCTGAACGATGCCTACCGCCTTACCTCCAAGCAGCAGATTAAAGCCTATGCCATTGATGAAATAACCGTGGTAACTCCATCTGGAAAAACGGCAATTATTGCTGAGATAGCAGGCGATGTGCCAAGTCAGTTTCAATTTACGATGACAGATTCATCAAAAAACTTTTTGCGCGGAGCGTTATATTTCAACACGCAAGTTCAAAACGATTCTTTGTCTCCGGCCATTGAGTTTATGAAAAAAGAAACGCTGCACTTGATTAACACAATGGAGTGGAGGCACTCGAATTAATGGTAGTTACAGATTCTGAATTGCTTTTTACTTTAGAACTCACCAGCAGCATCTCAAAAATACGCTAACAGTTTGAATTTGATTTTTGAGATGGCTTCAAATCAATAGTGTTGGTGTATTGTCGCTAAACAGTTAAATCCTAATTTGCATTGATTAGTCTTTTAATCAGTGTCAACCTTTTTCCAAACATCAATCGAATTTCTGAAAGGCGTAGGTCCGCAGCGGGCCGCGTTGCTGCAAAAGGAACTTGGACTGCACACTTTTGGAGACCTCATTCAGTATTATCCCTTTCGCCATGAAGACCGCACCCGGTTTTACAAAGTAAAAGAAGCTGCCGAAGCTATTAACGAAATCGCCACCGGCATACAACTGAAGGGAACCATTACCGGCTTTCAAACTATTGGCACTGGTTTTAAAAAACGGTTGGTGGGTACATTTAAAGACGAAACCGGAAGTATCGAATTGGTTTGGTTTCAGCGCATCAACTGGGTGCTGGATAAAATAAAATTGAATACGCCCTACATTGTTTTTGGCAAACCCAATTTGTTTGGAAACAAAATTTCGGTTGCACATCCTGAGATTGAGCCCATCACAACATTAAATGAAAACCGCGGCTATTTACATCCGGTTTATGCGGTTACCGAAAAGCTTAAAGCACGACATGTAGATAGTAAGTTTATCTCTAAACTGATGACTGTGCTTTTACCCCTGGCACAAAATCACATTCGCGAAACCTTGCCGGTTACTTTACTCCAGCAGCATAATCTTTCGGATAAGCGCACGGCATTACAAAACATTCATCTTCCGCAAAGTGAAGCCTTGCTTACACAAGCGCGGCACCGGTTAAAGTTTGAAGAGCTATTCTATATCCAACTGCGCCTGATCAAAATGAAGTTGGTGCGGCAGGATAAGTTTAAAGGAATGGTGTTTACCGACACATCACTACTTACGCAATTCTATAAAGAACATTTACCCTTTGATTTGACTGAGGCCCAGAAGCGTGTTATTCGCGAAATCTATACCGACATGAAAAGCGGAAAGCAGATGAACCGGTTGTTGCAGGGCGATGTGGGTAGCGGTAAAACGATAGTAGCCTTTATCTGTACACTGTTGGTGGTTGGCAGTGGTGCACAGGCCACATTAATGGCCCCCACCGAAATTCTGGCACAGCAACATTATACCAACTTGAAAAAGTATGCCGATAAGATGGGGATTCCAATTGCACTGCTTACCGGATCGGTTAAGAAAAGTAAGCGCAAACCAATACATCAGGCGTTGGAAGATGGCACCCTTAAGATATTGGTAGGTACACATGCTTTATTGGAAGAAGGTGTGAAGTTTAACAAACTGGGTCTTGCTATTATTGATGAGCAGCATCGGTTTGGGGTGGCGCAACGTTCTAAACTCTGGCAAAAAAACACCACTGTTTTTCCGCATGTGTTGGTGATGACGGCCACACCCATCCCGCGCACACTGGCGATGACATTATATGGCGATCTGGAGATTTCGGTAATTGATGAGTTACCGAAAGGACGCAAGCCGATTAAAACCACACATCGGTTTGATTCACATCGCCTGCAGGTTAATGGGTTTATCAGAACACAATTAGACGAAGGCCGCCAGATTTATATTGTGTATCCGCTTATTGACGAATCGGAAAAACTCGACCTGAAACATTTAATGGATGGCTACGAAAGTTTCAGTCGTGCATTTCCGGATGTACCCATTAGCATTGTGCATGGCCAGATGAAAGCCGAAGCAAAAGATTATGAGATGGCTCGCTTTGTGAAAGGCGAAACAAAAATAATGGTGGCCACAACGGTAATAGAAGTAGGTGTAGATGTACCCAATGCATCGGTTATGGTGATTGAAAGTGCAGAACGATTTGGATTATCGCAATTACATCAATTGCGCGGTAGAGTAGGCCGGGGGGCCGAGCAATCGTATTGTATTTTAATGACGGGCAATAAACTTAGTGCCGACTCGCGCGTGCGCATTGAGACAATGGTTAAAACAAATAATGGTTTTGAAATTTCGGAAACCGATTTGAAACTACGCGGGCCAGGCGATTTAATGGGCACACAACAAAGCGGGGCACTTGACTTACTGATAGCTGATTTAGGTAAAGATGGTGAGATTCTGAAGGTAGCCCGTGAAGCGGTAACTGAACTATTACAAACTGATGCAAACTTAGATAAACCAGAAAACCACGTGGTGCGCCAACAAGTAGATTCTTTAAAACGCACGGTGGTTAACTGGAGCCGTATAAGCTAAAAAACTTTTTGTTTAACAGTTAATACTTCTAATTTTAAAGGCCCTGATTCCCATGCGCCTTAACTTATACTTATTTGTACTGCTGTTGGCTTCACATGTTTTGTATGGCCAATCCGGCACGTATTACCTCTCGCATTTTACTCCACCTGATGATCGCATAGATTTTCGCAGCCGGTTTATCATGCAAGATGATCAAGGTGAATTGTATTTCACCAATCGTCAGGGTATTCTGGAGTTTGATGGAAAAAACTGGAATGAAGCATTTGTGCCGGGTGCCGTACATGCCGTAGCGGCCAAAGGCACCGAGGTTTATGTGGCCGGAGTAGCCGGTGGTGGAAAACTCAATAAAAAATTTGAAGCACAACGCACGTATATCCCACTAGTAGAAGGAAACTTTATTGGTGTTGCGATACAAGGTGAGCATGTTCTTTTTCTGGCCCCCAATCAGTTGGTGGCATTTTCGCCACAAACCAATCAGATAAGCTGGACATTAAAGGCCGATAACTCCTACGGACTCTTTCTTGAAATGTTCACCATTCATGATGCTATCTATCTGCGCACATCAAACCGAGGGCTACAGAAAGTGCAGGATCAAAAGCTTAGTGCAGCAGAGTTTTCGCCTGCTAATTTGATTTTTGCCAGATCTGGAAAAACTGCTTTGTTAGGTATGGACGACAATCGGGTTTTTACATGGAATAAAAACCAGATGCAGGAACTTGTTCTAAAAGACAGTACTTACTTATCCAAAAACATACTGGTGGCCGGAGCCTGGGTTAATGATAACCTGATTGCACTTGGAACTTTACGAGGCGGGGTAATATTTATTAATGCCTTAACCGGTGAAACCGAACAAGTGGTTGATTATATCAACGGGTTACCCGATAATGAAGTGTACACACTATTAGATGATGGTAATGACGGTGTATGGGTATCGCACGAGTATGGTTTTACCCGTATTGCACCTCAGGTTCCGTTTCGATCGTTCGATCATTTTCCTGGCCTGACAGGTAATTTATTGTGTGCTCAGACCTATAACGGAAATGTATTTGTAGGCACCACCCTGGGTTTATTCGAACTGGTAGAAGCTACTCAATCGGTACAACCGGTAACCACTCTGGTTGCAACTGGCCGCGGGCGTAGAGCGGCCGCTCAGCCAATTATAGAGGTTAAGGCGCCTACGCAACCGCGATATGAGTACAAGCGCATTGCGGGTATTGAAGGCAAAGTAACGCAGCTTACAATAGTAAATAATAAGCTGATTGCTGCAGGTGCAAGCGGCCTTTTTGAAGTTGAAGGACTTACTTCAAAAACAATGTTATCCGGTGCGGTGCGAACGGTTCTTTTTTCACCATCGTTAAACCAATTAGTGGTAGGCACTTCGCAGCAACTTAAAACTTTGCAATGGGTTAATGCCAACTGGCAGGAAACGATGTTACTCGATTCTATTCGCGAACCCATCAGCCATATTTTTGAAGACAGGCTGGAGAATGTTTGGTTATGTGGCAAATCCTATATTTATAAAGTAGAGACGGTTGATGGTGAAATAACCGAAATAGAATCTATCGCAATCCAAAACCCATCGCGCGATGAAACGGTAGGCCTTGCCTATGGTAACGAAGTTTATGTTGCAGCATCAGGTCAGTTTAGCATTTATGATCATAAATCGGCATTTATAAAATTCGATTCGCTTCCGGGGCCGCGTAAATATTTTGCTTCGGGAGGTTATTTCTGGTTTAATGATGGTACCCGCTGGCGCACAGTTGATAGTCGCGTGCAATCGCTAAAGCTGGAGTGGTTGGGTATGTTTCCTAATCTGCGTTATCTGGCCCCCGATCAGGGTGGAAATAACCTATGGGTAATTACGGCAGCGAATGAACTGTATCGGTTTTCGGGTACAGCTGTTGGTACAGCCACATCTTATCCGCTGTATCTGCGCGAAGTAAGAGGACAAGAAATAAGCCTTGCTGATCAGATTGAAGTAGAGCAACATGAAGGGGCCATTACGTTTGAGTTCATTCAACCGGCTTATCTGGGTTTAAACGCAACCCAATACCGGTATCAGGTAAAAGGGCTTAATACTCAATGGTCACCGTGGTCGTCCTCAAACAATGAAATTGCTTTTTCTTATCTGCCACCAGGTAAATATCAGTTGCAGGTACAATCGCGCGATTTGTTAGGCAACGAATCGAAAATTGAACAAATAGCCTTTAAGGTTTTGCCACCGTATTGGAAGCGCTGGTGGTTCTATGCACTTGAATTTGCAGTGTTCAGTTTGCTTGTGGCCCTGTCAGTGCGCATTGGCAGAGCCAACACTCGTTATCGGTTTGTGAGCCAGATTTTATCGTTGCTTACCATTGTTATGCTGGTGCAATTTCTGCAAACAGCTATCAGTGCGTTGATCGGAATAAAAACATCGCCCGTTATAGAATTTATAATACAAGTAGTCGTGGCTCTGGCCATTTTTCCGGTAGAAATTTTTGCCCGTGATGCCATGATGAAATATGTGGAGGGTAAATACCGCATCAGAAGAATCTGGGATAAGGATAAATAGTCCGTCCCTTTCGGGGATTTTCATTACCTTCACCCACAATCAAAATCAACAAAACTATGAGAGTGTTGCTATTCTTGTTTGTGGCCATTGTTGCCTTAAGCTGTTCATCCGAGAAATCAACGGAGGAGGTATTAACCAACCTAAACCCGGCCGAAGATGGGTTTAATCAGGCCATATCAGACCCTGCGGCCATTCAGCTTGCGGATAGTGTTATGCATGCACTTGGAGGTCGCAGCAACTGGGATAAAGTACATTACATTACCTGGAAATCATCTGATGGCCTGATAACCTATTATTGGGATAAACACGCAAAGCGTGCACGCGTGGAAGATCAAAGCGATGCTTCAGTTACACTCATTAATCTGGCCACAGGCGAAGCTAAAGCCCAGGTTAATAATACGGATGATCCTGCCAAAGCAGCTCTTGTAAACGCAGCCTTTTCAAGAGCATTGTATGAGTTAGCGTTACCCTTTCTTACCAAAAGCAAAGATTTTTCGCTGCAATACATGGGCGAGGACACCTTGGCAAAGCAGCGCTATAATTCACTTGTGGTAATTCCAAAAGATTCTACTGCTGGCCGGTACAAATTGTTTGTGGATAAGAATGCAAAACTTGTTCGGTACTGGTCGTTTTATCCGGCTGCCAGTAACACGGCAGCATTTGTTTTTCCATTTGATAATTACCAAAAGCAAAGCGAGGTTTTGCTATCAACCAATCGCAGCAGCGGAGGCGGGCCTAAAGATGTAAAAGTAGAAACTGAATTGGACGAAAAATTATTTACCGAATTTTGAAGTATGCTACTGAACTTAGAAACCATTCCGCATTTTTATAAGAACTATGTAAAACAGGTTGAAGAATCAGACCTGCTTCAGGCCCTGCGCATTTCGGGCCATCGTGCGCTGGAACTGGTACACACCATTGAAGATCAAAAAAAAGATTTCCAATATGCGGCAGGCAAGTGGACCATTCGTGAGGTATTGTGCCACATGATTGATGCTGAACGTATTTTTGCCTACCGGGCTTTGCGCTTTGCACGAAATGATAAAACAGCTTTGGCTGGGTGGGAAGAGAATGAATATGCCCCGCAGGCCAATGCCTCTCACCGCACACTTCAGAAAATTGCAGCAGAAATGGCACACCTGCGCTCTTCTACAATAGATATGTTTGAAAGTTTTACACCTGAGATGTTAGTTCGTAAAGGCATTGCCAACAATAACGAGCTAAGTGTGGTTGCCCTTGGATTTATTATTGCCGGCCATGAAACACATCATTGTCATATTTTAAAAGAGCGGTATCTGAATTAAGTCATGAGAGTTTTTATTTTTTTGTTGCTTGCTTCAGCGTGGGCTTGCTCACCACGCAGTGCCATTCTAAAACAGGTTTCACAGTCAGAAAAAGATTTGCAAAACCACGTTGGCTTTGCGTTGTACGATCCGCAGGCCAAAAAATTTCTGATCGAACATCAGTCTGATAAATACTTTACACCTGCATCCAACACAAAAATTTTTACCCTTTATGCGGCATTAAACATTTTGGGAGATTCCGCAATTGCGTTTCGGTATTTACCCCTGGGCGATTCGTTGATTGTGTGGGGCATGGCTGATCCTTCGTTTCTGTACAAGAATGTTTACCAATCTGGTAAAGCCTATGATTTTCTTCAGTCCTTTACGGGAAAGCTTTATTACTCGCCCACAAACTTTTATACCGAAGCCCTTGGCCCGGGTTGGGCCTGGAGCGATTACGACTCCTATTACTCGGCCGAACGATCTGCCTTTCCGGTTTATGGAAACTTGGTTGAGGTGTTGAAAACTGGCGATCAGTTTGCTACTGTACCCAATTACTTTCTGGAACACTTTACCATAGCTAATCAGCAACGCCAAACCGAAACCGTAACGCGCGGGTTAGATGATAATCAACTTACCTACTTTACCGGAAGCAGACCCAGAACAAATTGGACTATCCCTTACCGAGCTGCAACAGATGTGGTTGTTGATTTATTAAGCGATACGTTGAAACGCGAAGTACTCGAAGCTCCGATTCTACTTTCAGCAGAAGCGCGTTCCTTAAAGAGCGTGCCAATTGATAGTTTACTGCGGGTAATGATGCAAGACAGCGATAACTTCATTGCAGAACAATTGTTACTGCAATGTGCCGGAGTAGTGAGTGATTCCCTGAAATCAGAAATTGCCATTCGCTACATCACGAAAAACTATCTGGCCGATTTACCCGATAAGCCCAGGTGGGTAGATGGCTCGGGTTTATCCCGATTCAACTTATTTACACCGCGTTCCATTTCCGTGTTATGGGATAAAATCTACACGCAGGTTCCGCAACAACGGCTATTTAGTTTGTTAGCAGTAGGCGGAAAAAGTGGTACGATAAAAAACTTCTATAAAAACGAAACTCCATACATTTTTGGTAAAACCGGCACGTTAAGTAATAATCACACATTAAGCGGCTATCTGGTTACCCGCAAAGGCCGGGTGCTAATCTTCAGCATAATGAATAATAACTACCTTGCCTCCACAAATGATGTGCGCAAGCGCATGGAAGAAATTTTGTTTACGATTTACAATAAGTATTAATCTGATTTGAGAATGAAACGAGTGTTGTTTTGGGTTTTGTCATTTGGATGTTTATCGGGTATGGCGCAGGCACCCGATCTGTTGGATATCAAAATCGGTCAGATGATTTTGATTGGAATGCCAAAATCCGAAGTTGATCCGTTAGTTTTGGATGAAGTAAAAAAAGGAAAAGTTGGGGCACTGATTTTCTTTGAAAAGAATATTCCCAACAAACCCAATGCATTTGCTGCGGTAAAGAGCATGACGTGGACGTACCAGAAAGCGGCTTCAATACCCTTGTTTATTTGTATTGATCAGGAAGGCGGAAAAGTAAACCGTCTGAAAGAAAAGTATGGATTCACCAGGTCAGTTACGGCCGCAGCATTAGGTAAATCGAAATCGCCAGACTCGGTTCGATTTTATGCCGATGCAACAGCGGCAACATTAGCGGGTCTTGGTTTTAATGTAAACTTTGCCCCCTGTGTCGATCTGGCCATAACTCAAAACACAGTTATCTATAAGCCCGAGCGTGCTTATTCAGCCAATGAAGACACGGTAGCGTTAATGGCCAAAGAAGTTGTAAAGATGCATCGCAAGTATGGTGTGCTTACTTCGCTTAAGCATTTTCCCGGCCATGGTAGCTCTAAGGAAGACACGCACTTTGGCGTGGCCGATGTTACCTCTACCTGGAGCGAACGCGAACTGAAGCCCTACAAAATATTATTAGATTCTGGCTATGTGGATGCGGTTATGACCTCGCATATCGTAAATAAAAATCTGGATGCCAAAGGCTATCCGGGCACGCTCTCGCAGGATATTCTGGATGGTATTTTGCGCAAGCGTTTAGGGTTTAATGGCGTGGTATTTTCAGATGATATGCAGATGCACGCCATCTCTAAAAACTTTGGTTTGGAAGAATCTATTCGGTTAGCTATTAATGCCGGTGTGGATGTGATGTGTTTCTCAAATAACATTGCGGGCAGCGATGAGCGCACAGTAGATAAAGTGCATGCGATTATTAAAAAGTTAGTTCAGAGTGGTCAGATTTCGCCTGCGCGGATTGATGAATCGTTTCAGCGCATTTTGCAATTGAAGGCGCGCATGGGCAACCGCGATGTAGCTGCGTATAAAGCCGAGATAGCCAAACTACAAAATGCAATCAAACTTCAGGCCGAAGCAGTAGTGAAAACTCCTGTTGAACAAGCCCAACCAGAACCCGAAAAGAAATCGAAGAAAAAATCTAAACGCAAAACATCATGAACAAAAATGTGTTAGTTATTGGATTGGCACTATTGGTTGTGATCAGTTTAGGCTATAGTTTTCAACAACGCAAAATTGCAACTGTGGCTACAGCAAAGAGCTTAGAGTTAGAAAAAATAGCATCCGAACAACGTATGCGTGCCGAGGAGTTTCAAAAGATGGCTGAGCTGGCCCGCGAAGAAGCCTTGATACAACGCACCATTTGCGAAGAACAATTGAAAGATTGTAAATCGAAGTAATATGACTAATAATTTAAGAAATAATCGAATTCGTGCTTTGGTGATTGGAGCCTCACTTGGGCTAGCTTTAATAGCGTTCGTATATGCATTTATTCAAAACGCAGAAGCAAAACGAATGGCGCAATTGGCCCTCGAATGTGAGAGAATTTCAATGGAAAATGAAAAACAATTGATTCGAGCGAATGAACAGTTAAAGAAGGTTGCAGAAATGGCAAATGACCAGATTAGGGTAGCAGAGAAGAAATTAGTGGTGGCACAACAGCAGGCTGAGCAAGCGGCAACAAAATCTAAAAATAAAAAGTAATGGTTTATACAATTCACCCGGCCACCGCGCAGGAAGTACCAATTATTATCAGTGTTCCGCACTGTGGCACCGCTTTTCCGGATGAATTGAAAAGCCAATACAAACCAGCCATGATCAAAGCACCTGATGATACGGATTGGTTTGTACAGATTCTCTACGACTTTGCCCCTGCGATGGGCATTACCATGATTACCGCTCACTACAGTCGGTGGGTAATTGATCTTAACCGCGATCCGTATAGCAAACCACTTTACAAAGATGGTCGGTTGATCACACCGCTTTGTCCGGCTACAACTTTTTTAGGTGAGAACATTTATAAAGACGAACGGCAGGAGGTTGAACTTCCTGAAATGAAACGCAGAAAAGAGTTGTACTATCAACCCTATCATGCCAAAGTAAAAGAATTGTTGTCGCAACGCAGGCGTAAGTTTGGTAAAGTGTTGTTGTGGGATTGTCATTCTATCCGGCATCTGGTGCCAACCATTTACAAAGAGAAATTTCCGGATTTGATTCTGGGCGATGCGGATGGCGTATCAGCTGCTCCGGCTTTTACAGAAGCCGCATTAAGTGCACTTAAAACCAGTGGCTATACGGTAGCACACAATCATCCTTTTAAAGGAGGTTACATTACCCGGCACTACGGAAAGCCATTGAAAAACCGCCATGCGTTGCAATTGGAAATGACAAAGCTCAACTACATGGACGATGCCGAAAAGAAATACGATAAAGTTCGTGCAGAAAAAATGAGAGCACTTTTAAAACAGGTGTTTGAAAAATTGATAGAAGCAGTTAAGTAGCCCTCACCCCGACCTTCGGTTGCCTGATTCAGTGAGGCAGAAAGTACTACAAATATGGAAGCGGTAATTAATAAAACTTCTGGTGAGAGACTTAAATACTTTCACTTCACTGCGCTACTACAAAAAGAGGGCTGGCTCGAATCGGTATTTGTTGGTGTTGATACGAACGGATTGATTCAATACCTCAGTGTGGAACCTCCGCAGCAAGGTATTGCAATTGAATCTGTGGCTGGTTTGGCTTTGCCAGGATTTCAAAATGCGCACTCACACGCGTTTCAATATGCAATGGCCGGTATTGCCGAAAATCACCCGGTTGGTGTGGATGATGATTTCTGGACCTGGCGCGAAGCCATGTATCAATGTGCCTTGTCTTTAGATCCAGATCAGGCGCAGGCCGTTGCGGCCATGTTGTATGCCGAAATGGTGCGTGTTGGATATACACACGTGGCCGAGTTCCATTACCTGCATCACGATAAAGCGGGCAAACCCTATGCCCAGTTGGCCGAGATGGGTTTACGCATGACCGAAGCGGCTAAGCAAGCCGGAATAAAAATCACCTTGATTCCGGTATTCTATCAAAAAGGAGGATTTGGGCTAATGCCACAACCACGGCAAAGAAGATTTATTTCGAATACGATTGATGAGTATTTCAGTTTGCTCGATTCCTCTGCGCAAGCAATTAAAGATTATGCAAACGCACAACTTGGTTTTAGTGTGCATTCATTACGGGCTGTTGATCTGAACGATGTTAAAAGAACCTTTCAACAAGGACCCAGGAATTTACCATTTCACATTCATGTGGCAGAACAGAAAAAGGAAGTGGCCGATTGCCTGGCGCATTGTAATAAGCGCCCCATGCAATGGTTGTTGGATAACCTGGATGTAAACGAAAGATTTAACCTTGTTCACTCCACGCATCTTGATGACAATGAATTGGTGCAATTGGCAAAGTCAGGTGCAGGTGTGGTGTTGTGTCCCTCTACCGAAGGCAACCTGGGCGATGGAATTTTTCGAATGAAAGAATATGTTAAGTTAGGTGGCAGGTGGTGCCTGGGTACGGATAGTCACATTGGGTTAAATCCACTGGAAGAATTTCGTATGATTGATTATCGCCAGCGATTAGTTACTAACCATCGCAACACATTTGAAGGCGATGCGGCCGCATATCTGATAAATGCTGAAATTGAATGTGGGCGTAGCGCCATGGGTGTAGTTTCCAACAATCATTTTGAACTAGGCAAACCGTTGGATGCAGTGGTGTATCAATCGGGCTCGCACTTGCTGGCAAACACTTCACCTCAAAACAGATTGGCTACATTACTCTACACAGCCGATACCAGTCGCATAGCCGGAACACTCGTAAACGGTAAGTGGGTGGTCAAGGATCAACATCATCAAAATGGCCATGCTATCAAACCTGCTTTCGCAAAAGCGATGCGGGCGATCAAAAACAGGTAGCCTTTAGAATAATTTTTGTGGTTTGTTAATGAAGTTTTGATTAACTACCAACTATCTCAAAAACGCTACGTGTCAGGTTGAGCTTGTCGAAACCTGTTTCGGAAAAGGAATTGCCTTCGACAGGTCTGCCTTTGCCGAAGCGGCCACGCGCAGGCAGGCTCAGGCTGACAGTTTGAATTTGATTTTTGAGATGGCTTCCAGATAACATAACCAAATTCCTATGATCCGTTTATTCCTATTGCTGGCAGGCCTGTTCTGCCTGACACCTGTCTTTGCCCAAAAGCAAAAATCAAAAACTGATTCGCAACCTGCAGCCATCAATGCCGAAACCTTTAAGGGCATTAAGTGGCGTAACATTGGCCCTTTTCGGGGTGGGCGCGCGAATGCGATATCAGGAATTCCGCAGAATGATAACATTTATTATGTAGGCTATACGGGTGGTGGGGTTGCCAAAACTGAAGATGCCGGGATCACCTGGAAAAATATTTCGGATGGATTTTTTAAAGTAGGATCAGTGGGCGACATCGCCATCTGCGAAAGCGACCCAAATGTGATTTACGTAGGTACGGGCGAACATGCTGTGCGGGGTGTTATGACTTCCTATGGTGATGGCGTATATAAATCAACCGATGGAGGAAAGACGTGGAAAAATATTGGCCTTGAAAAAACCCGGCACATTGCCGATGTGGTAGTGCACCCTGCCAATCCCGATATAGTTTTGGTTGGAGCACAAGGTACGGTACATGGTCCCAACACCGATCGTGGTGTATTTAAATCTGTGGATGGTGGTGCTACATGGAAAAAGACTTTGTACATAGATGAAAATACCGGGGTGTCATCACTCAGCATGGATTTGACAAACCCGCGCATACTTTATGCTGCAACGTGGCAGCACAGACGTTATCCCTGGAAAGTGGAAAGTGGCGGTGTGGGTTGTGCCGTTTGGAAATCAATTGATGGTGGTGAAACATGGAATAAAATTATCGAGGGCCTTCCGAAAGAGATGGGCAAGATTGGGTTAAGTGTTTCACGCGCCAATCCGAATAGAGTGTATGCGATTGTCGAAGCTGAAAAATCCAAAGCCGGATTGTATCGATCGGATGATGGTGGTAAGAAGTGGAATCAGATGACGAACGATCACACTATTACTGCACGCTCGTGGTATTATATGGAAGTTTATGCCGATCCGATAAATGAAGATGTAGTGTATGTTTTGAATGCACCTATGACCCGGTCGATTGATGGCGGCAAGACATTTACATCGCTTCGGGTAGGCCATGGCGATACACATGATTTATGGATCAATCCAAAGAATCCAGCTAACATGGCGTTAGCCGATGATGGTGGCGGTGAAATAAGTTTTAATACCGGCCGTTCTTGGTCGCAACTCAATAACCAGGCAACCGCACAATTTTATCGGGTTAATGTTGACAATCGTTTTCCATATTGGGTATATGGAGGTCAGCAGGATAACATGTCAGTCGCCATACCCAGTCGTAATAGCAGTTACGGTATTACCGATAAAGATTGGTTTGATGGCCCGGGTTGCGAAAGCGCCTGGGTGGCATTTAACGATCCAAACAATCCGGAATTACTTTATGGCGGATGTTATCAGGGAATAATTGATGTAAAGGATATTCGCACGGGCGAGGTAAAAGATATTCAGGAATACCCGGCCACAAACCTCGGCTTTAAACCGCGCCAGATGAAATACCGGTTTAACTGGAACGCACCTTTAATCAACTCACCACACGATCCGAAAGTTATTTACCATGCCGGAAATGTGCTGTTTAAAACTACCGATGGCGGGTTGAATTGGGAAGTAATTAGTCCGGATTTAACACGCAACGATACCACCAAACAAAACACCAGCGGTGGCCCGATAACCAACGAAGGAGCTGGCGGTGAAAACTACAACACAATTTATTATGTAGTAGAATCAGCACACGAACGAGGTACAATTTATACAGGCAGTGATTGTGGTCTTGTAAAGCTAACGCGCGATGGAGGCAAAACCTGGAACGATGTTACCCCGGCTGGAATGCCGGAAGGCATGGTGCATTCTATTGAAGTTTCGCCACATGATAAGGGCACGGTGTATATTTCTATGTCGCGTTATAAGTTTAACGATTATGCGAACTATACATATAAGTCAACCGATTACGGTAAAACCTGGATAAAAATAGGTGTGGGCGTTGATGCCGATGACTTCATTAAAGTGATTCGCGAAGACAAGAAGGTAAAAGACTTATTGTATGCAGGCTCGGAGCGAGGCTTTTACTTATCAATTAATGGCGGAGCTTCCTTTACCAGATTTCAATTGAATCTTCCGGTCGTTCCGGTAACGGATTTGATTATTCGCGATAATGATCTGGTGGCCGCAACAGCAGGTCGTTCGTTCTGGATTTTAGATGATCTCGGACCTATTCAACAATCCAAAGCCCAGTTTAACGCTGCCTTAAAAATTTTTACACCTAAACCCACCTATCGGTTATCTTCTGTTTCAATCCCCTCATACTTTGGTGATATACCCGGCCTGGGCAGAAACCCAATGGTAGGAGTAATTCTGGATTATTACCTGAAAGAAAAAGCGGATACGGTAAAAGTAAGTTTAGAAATTCTGGATGCGTCTGGAAAAATAATCCGCAGCTATTCCAATAAAAGTGATGAAAGTTTTAAGCCCTGGGCAGGCGGGCCATCACCTAAAGAAACCATTCCTGCCGAAGCTGGATTAAATCGGTTTGCGTGGGATTTCCGTACTGAAGGTTTAACAGGAGTACCCGGTGTGTTTGTATATGGCGATCATAGCGGCCATCGTGTGGCGCCTGGTAAATACAAAGCCCGCATTACACATAAAGGCCAATCTTCTGAAACTGATTTTGAAATCATTCCTGATCCTCGCGTGAAGGCTACCGCTGCTGATTGGAATACACAACAGGAATTTTTGAAACAAGCGGGTGAACAGTTTGAAGAAGTGCATCAATCCGTTAACAGCATGCGACAGGTAAAAAAACAAATTGAGACCATCAACGAGTCACTTAAGAACAACCCTGATGCAAAAGAGGTACTGCAAATGGGAAGGGAAGTAATTAAGAAAATTGATGCCTGGGAATCTAACCTGGTTGAACCCCGCTCCAAAAATTTTCAGGATGTGATTAACTTCCCCAATAAACTGAACTCGGAGTTTTTGCAATTACGTGCTGTAAGTGATACACACGATCCGCGCCTGACAAAAGGTGCGCAAGATCGTGCCCGCGATGTGCAGGCTGATTGGGCCAAATACAAACAACAGATGAATGATTTGATTCAAAAAGATGTTTCGGACTTTAATAAGGCATATAAAGACAAAAATTTACCAGCAGTAAATACCAATACCAAAAATACAGAGCTGAATAATTGATAGCAGTTGGTACTCAAGTATTTTGGCCCTGGTATTTACCGGGGCTTTTTTTGTTAGTATATCAAAAAGCTTAATTTTAAAGAGACACAAGTTAATCCCCAACAAAATGACCCGGCAAGAATTTAAAACCTTAGTTCATCGGTTTGAGCGTGGCGAAAGATTTTTTGGTTACATCCTTTTCCTTTCTCCGCTTGCAATTGCCTTGCCGTTTTTGGGCTTTTTCGTGGTAGAATATTTCAAAGATCCGGTTACTTCATTTTTAGTTTGGTTTGGATTGGTTGTAGTGGTATTGTGCAGCCTCTTTGCGTGGTGGGGATTGCGTAAGATTAAACGAAAGTTTAGAGATATTTTCGTGATAACATTTGATCAGAATCAGATAACTACCACCGAACTGATTGACCAAATAGCTGAAAAAATGAATTGCCTAAAGTGGAAGCATAAATCCGGGTTACTCTACCTTCGCTCTGGAGGCTGGCAGATTTCTTACAACATATTTACCGGCAGCGAAGCAAACGAATTATTTGTTGCTATTCACTTAGACGATAACCTCGGCTTTTTAAGTTGGGGAATTAAGAAGCTTAAAAGAAAATTTGTTGAGGCAATTCATGAAATTGAAAAAGAAATCCAACACAAATTAGTGATCGAGTTGGAAGCGGAGTGATCTCAACTTCATAAAACAAGTTCCAACCGGCCGCCCAATTCAAGTATCTTTAGAGGTTGGCTAATTTGGTTTGCCTCTCTTTCAAATCCCCTCACATCAGCTGTATTAAATTTAAACAAATCATAATGGTGCGGAATCACCAGACGCGCGTTGATTTCTTTACCAAGCAAGGCAGCTTCTTTACAATTTAAATTTCCGGCAACGCCCCGTGCTGGGTCGTTACCATTAATGGGAAGAAAGGCTACATCCACCTGAAAGGGCTTCAGAATCTTTACCATGTCATCATACCACAACGTATCACCACTGTGGTAAACCGTAAACTTTCCAAACTTCACTACAAAGCCCATGAATTTGCAGCGGCCATTTTCATCGCGCTCTATTTCGTTGTGCGCAGCAGGCACGCCATGAAAAGTAAAATCATTCACTACTTTGATTTCGCCTGCATTCAGGCCAATCGGAAAATCAGGGGCACACTTTACGCGATCAACTACAAAACTTCGGTTAGCTTCCGGTATTACAAACTGAATGTTGGGATTAACCCGAAACAACGGCATTAATGTTTCGGCATCCAGATGGTCGGTGTGGTTATGACTGGAGGTAACTACATCAACACAATCCAGCAGGTGTGGTTCAATCACCAACTCGCTTATGCGTTCGTGTGGTTTGGCGGTGCCTGCGTATTTTTTGGTGAGTGAATCCGATAAGTACGGATCGAACAACAAACACTTCTTATTCCATTGAATCAAAAAACCACTTTGTCCCAACCACCAGATGTCGAATGAATCAATACTGCCCGCACGTTTGGCATTGCGGATTTCGGTAGCGAGCGCGGGGCCGTGGTTGTGGGGTTTTATCATACGCTGATGTTGCCAGTTACCAGGAACAGGAAACCGGTAACTACTTTGTGTTTTCTCTTACTTTCTTCGCTCCCTTCACCATATTCACCAACTTCTGTCGTGATGCCCAACGTGCAGTTTGACTTAATCCGCAATCGGGAGCAACGGCAAGTTTTTCAGCAGGCACATATTGTAAACATTTTTTAATGCGTTGTACTACATCGTCTTCCGTTTCGATGTAATAGTTCTTTACATCAATAATGCCTACCGCTACATCCATTTTCTCGGCAAACGTGGCCAGCAATTCTATTTCGGCAAATTCGCGGTTAGCCATTTCAATGTGTACTTCATTCACGGTAAGGTTTAAAAAGTCGGGCAACATGGGCTTTAGACTTCTATACCCAACCGGGCGACCTTTAAAATTTCCAAAGCATAAATGTGTAGAGAGTCTGCATTTGCCCACCACCCCGGCAACCGTGCGATTAAAAATATCTACAAAGCGTTGCGTGTCTTCTTTGTATGCATAACAACTCATGGATGGTTCATCGACCGTTATCTCCGTGCATCCTGCCGCTACTAAATCTTCCAGTTCTTTTTTAATGAACGGCAGCAGCGCCTCGGTAATGGCAAAGCGGTCTTTGTATTTTTCATTGGGTAGCAATCGACCACTTAAAGTGTAAGGACCGGGCACACTGGTTTTTAATACCGGGCCTTTGGGGGCAAGTTTTTGTAATCGCTTAAACTCTTTTACAGCACCCAAACCATTTGGTGCGGTTAAGGTATCAACAATAGAATTTTTTCCGCGCTGGTCGTGTGCGGGTGGACCGAACCTGCGCAACTCATCGGTATTTTCTTTTATGCCTTTAATAAATCCGTAAAACGAAAGATTAAAATCCAATCGGGTTTGCTCGCCATCGGTAATTACATCTAATCCAGCCGCTACCTGATCGTGAATAGCAGCGATCACGGCATCTTCAATCAGTTCTTCTTTATCGGCATTGCCAAATTCATGCAGATGTTTAACTGAAAACTCAAGCCATCCCGGAAACGGGTAACTGCCCACAACCGTGGTGCGAATAGGTAGAGGTTGCATAGTTTTATTTTTTAGTGCCTACGTGTTCATACAATTTTGCTAACCGATGTGCGTGCTCATCATACGCACTTTCAAAAAGTTGTGTGGCGCGTTCTCTGCTCACTACATTGGCTGCAGTTAATACCTGGGGTGGTTGACCCGCCTCGGTAAGTAAGCGCGCCACTTCTGCTTTAATACAATTGATTAGCATAGCTCCACCCACCGTGGAGCCTGGTGCCACCGGAGTTTCAAGTCCGTTAATGTAAATCATCGAATCGCCCACAGGCGCACCCGTGTCTAAAATCAGATCAGAAAAATCGCTGAGTTTTTTTCCATCGCTGCGCTTGCTCTGGCTTTTAACCGAATGTTGTTGTGTGATAATGGAAACTACTTTTACTTTTTTCTGTTGAAACAATTCTGCCATTTCAATCGGAACGATGTTGGTTCCGCTGGATGAAATAATGAGAGCCGAATCAATAGATGAAATATCGAAGTTGCGCAAAATGCGATCGGCCAGGCCTGAAACATTTTCCAGGAACATGGCTTGCCGCTGACCATTGGCCCCTACCACCAGGTTATGAAACGTAAGCGAGAGTTCTACAATCGGATTAAATCCCGGAAAGGAACCATAGCGTGGCCACATTTCTTCAACCATTATGCGGCTGTGGCCGGAGCCAAACACGTGCACCATGCGTTGCTGTAAAATAGTTTGCGCAAACCAGTGGGCAGCTTGCTTGATGTTAGCTTCCTGCGCAACAACCGTGTCGGCAATTTTTTTACTAAGCGAAATATATTCCTGAATGACACTCATAGGTTATTTAATTTTTGAAAGTGCAAATCCGGCAGCACCCAATGCTCCGGCAAGATCGGAAAAGTGCGCCAGTTGAAGATTTGTTTTTTTACCTCCGGGCTGCCATTCAAATTCATTTACAAACTGACGCAGCGGCTCCATCAATGTTTCTTCTGCTTTGGAAATGCCACCCCCGATAATCACCACTTCTGGCGAAAGAATATTGATGAACGAGGCCACCGCGGCTGCAAGTTTGCGCACCGAAGTAAGCCATACTTCCGTAGCAAAGGCATCTCCCTTTTGGTAAGCCTGCACCAGATCCCACGTGGTTTTAAATTTGCCATTAGTTCGGGTTTCAATAGAAAGATTACCGATGGCATCTTCCAGACTGCCGGGCATGTTGGTTACATCTTTGTTGTTATCCATCGCATCCACCGTAGTGTGGCCCAGGTGCCCCGCCATCTGGCCAATGCCCTGATATAGTTTTCCGTCAATTAAAATTCCACCGCCCACACCAGTGCCCAGGGTGAGCATAACTGCATACTTTTTATTTTTTGCAACACCAAATTGTGCTTCGGCCATTAATGCTGCGTGTGCATCGTTCAATACGAAAATTCGTTCACCGGTAAAATCACTCCAGTTAAAATTTTCCAATCCGGGCAACCGACCAGGCATAAATTCAATGCAGGTGTTGGTAGCATTAGCAAGACCCGGTGCCGATAATCCGATAGCCTGAATGTTTGGCGTTTCTTTTTTTAACTGCGCAATGATTTGCTTTACGGATTGTTTCCAGTGCGTATCGTTTTGTTCTTCTGTATCCTGCCGGATTTCTTTTTGGATTGTACCATCAGTTGTTACCAGAATGGCTTTGATGTGTGTACAACCCAGATCGATTCCAATTGCGTGTTCCATATCAGTACTGACCTTCGCTTAACTCCCAACCACCATCAACGGTTAACACCTGCCCTGTGGTAAACGTTGATTGATCGGACATAAAATAAACAGCAGCCCCATCTAAGTCTTCCGGTTTGCCGATGCGCCCGCCATCAAGCGGCTGTTTTGTTTTGATGAATGATAGAATAGTTTCGTCATTGGCAGCGCGCTGCGCCATGGGAGTTTCCACTAATGCCGGGGCCAGCACATTGATGCGAATATTATCATTTGCATAGTAGGCCGCAGTCGATTTACTGAAACCAATCACGGCCGCTTTGGCTGCGGCATAGGCATGCGTTACAAAATGTTTTGGCGAAGGCGAGTGGCCCAACACCGAACCAACATTTAAAATGGTGCCACCTGTTTTTTGTTTTAAGAAAGTTTGAACAGCCGCCTGGTTGGAAAGCATAAGCGAAGTAAGATTAAGCTCTAATGTTTTATTCCAGCCTTCTAATGAAATTTCGTGCAGGGGGCCATCGCCAAACTTGCGACCGCTGCCACCGGCCACGTGATACAAGCCATCAAAGCTTTTGAAGTTTTCGAGACATGCTGCAATTGCTTGTAGTGTTGTGCCTCGCACGGTTGCATCGCCAGCCAGCGCAACGGCTGAGGCACCTAAGATTTTTGCAGCTTCGCGTACGCTGTCATCATTGCGACCCACCACTACCACGCGCGCACCTTCGCGCACAAAAGCTTTTGCAGCTGAAAGCCCGAGGCCGGTGGTGCCGCCAATGATTACGATGGATTTGTTTTGAAGTAGGCCCATAGGCAATAAAGTTAGTTTTATTTTCCAGTTACTTCAGCAAAGTTGTATCGGATGGCAAGGCAGGCACCACATAATTTCCGATTTCAATTGTTGTTTTGGGAAAAAGACTTTGTATGCTAGTCATGTCATCGGCAGTAACGTTGGTGCCGAAAACAAATAACGAGCGAAGATTTTTTAAACCAGTAAGTTGTTTTAAGCCGGTAACTGAAATTCTGGTTTCGTTCAGGTTGAGGTATTGGAGTTGTGTTAACGAGTTGAGTTGTGATAAGCCGGTATCGGTAATGGCGGTACGTTCCAGATTAAGTTTAATAAGTTCATCGAGTTGCGCGAGTTGACTCAGATGTGAATCCGTCAGGTCTAAATCTCCGGCTTTTAACCAGATCAATTGTTCCTTCAACGAAGTCAAGGCTTCAACAGCAGAATCAAGAGCAACAACATTCACCAGATTCACCGAAAGGTAGTGACTGCCATTGGCCACGGGTAACACTACTGCGCCCAGTTGCTTTAATTCATTTACAACAAGTGGATCAGCGGCTTCGGGATTTCCTTCCGGAACTTCTGCAACAGATTCTGATTTTTTGCCGGCCAGAATACTTTGCACCGCAACAAGCTGATTGCTTTCCACAACTGATTTTTCAAAATCAGCCCCCGAAGCAATCCATAATTTTAAAATCTCTGTTTCGCTTTGCGTGAGTTGATCTTTTTCTTTGGGTGGCATGTGATCCTCATCATCAACCGGTAATGCAATCCGGTGAATCAGTTCGCTTTCGTCAGTTTTGCCGGCCACAAGGGTTGCTCCGCTTTTGCCGCCCTTTAAAATATATTCGGGCGCATCTAATCTGAGTTTACCTTTTTGCTTACCCGATCCATGGCAGGCATAACATTTAGTGTTTAGGATTGGCTTTACCAGATCGTTATAAAAATGTGCTTGCTGTAAATCAACCTGATTTAAATCAGAATTTGCATTCGCGGACGCAAACAAAAAATTTTCGCCATGGGTAAGCGTGCCGCCCAGATGCCCTGTGGCAACAATCATTGCCAGCATGAGCAGCGATAAAAATTTATAAATACGCTTGAATTGTTTTTGGCCACGCACCCATGCATACACTCCGGTAATCAGCGTAAGCGCAATACCAGCAAACTGATGCAGCTTTACCGACTGCGATTCATAGTCGCCACTTTCCTTCAACAGCAAACCACTCACCACCGAAGACAATGCGGCAAAAAATCCCAGCCACAAAATAATTCGTATGGATCGCCTGAGCGATTTGTACGGTTTGCGAAACGGCAACCATTCAAATAATACTACCAACAGCAAAGTACCAATAGGCAAATGAACCAGTAACGGATGTAAGCGACCGATAAACTCCATTATGAATACCGCTTGCGTAGAGTTTCCATCATGTATACATTAATTGCCCATTGATCGGCCAGCGGTTGACGCGTGTACGGCAAAGCCGGCATGTAATCCACAGGCCCAAACTCAGTTAAGAATGTCATTAACCTGCCGGATTGCTTTTTTGTTTCTACAATCTTATCCCACCAGGCAAAATGAGCTTTAACAGCATAATCCCATTCCGGTGCGCGCGGATCATTTACCTGTGGCCCTTCGGGGTGACCAATACGCGCATGAATATGATCGGTGCGATTCAAAGCAAGGTTAATGGTTTCGGTCTGATCGTCAAGATAGGATTCGTGTACGTTACACCAATGCGAGATGTCGAGCGTTAACCGTAAACCCGGAACGCGTTTGATCAATTCTTCAGTAACGGGTGCCGAATACAAAGCGCGGCCGCGATGCGTTTCATGATAGACCGGAATTCCACTTTGTGCAGAAACCGTTATCGAGTGTTTGATCAGTTTTTCTTTCTGATCGGCTGTAAAATAATCTTTACCACTATGGCAATTAATGTACACCGGCTTTGTTGCTGCTACTTCCGCAAGAAACTGATTGAACTGAACTTCATGCTTCGCGAAATCTTTTTCACCGCTTCCATACAGAAATCCGATTTTCAGATTGTGTTTGGCAAGGGCATCAAATAATTTTTTTCGTTCAGCCGCATCGCCCGGCCACCAGATTTCGCAACCATCGTAACCGGCTGCTTTAGCCTTTGCACAAAATTCATCCCACGAGCCGGTAAACCCCCAATTGGTAGCGAAGATCAATAGCGAGTATCCGGCTTGCGATTGCTGTGCCAGCGGAGTGGCAAAGGTGTTTAACGTATTCAACATAATTCCTGAGCCAACCATGGCGGTTTTAGTTATAAAATCTCTTCTGTTGATTTTCATGTTTTAATAAATACTTTTTAGTAGTGGTATGGAATAGCCTGAAGTCATGCTGTTGAGTGCAGGGCATCTTAGTAGCTATTTCATGCGAGTATATCGTGAATTACTTTTCCATGAACATCCGTCAACCGGAAGGGTCGCCCCTGAAACTCATAGGTTAATTTTTCATGATCGAAGCCTAACTGATGCAAGATGGTGGCCTGCAAATCGAATGGCGTTGTTTTGCCATTAATAGCAGAGTAACCGATCTCATCGGTTTCGCCATACGTAAATCCTTTTTTAACTCCACCTCCGGCCATCCACATGGTGAATGCTTCAGTATGATGATCGCGGCCTTTGAACGGATTCTTTTTCCCTTCGCGATTTTCAGCCATGGGTGTCCGGCCAAACTCACCACCCCACACCACTAATGTTTCATCCAGCAAGCCACGTTGTTTTAAATCGAGCACCAAAGCGGTCATCGCTTTATCTACCGTGCGGCATTTATTTACAAAGCCAACATCTATCGCCAGGTTGGAATCTGTACCATGACTATCCCAACCCCAATCAAAAATCTGAACAAAGCGCACTCCCTTTTCCACCAGCTTTCGCGCAAGCAAAATGTTGTTGGCCAGACTTACTTCGCCCGGTTTAGTGCCATACATCTCATGAATGTATTGCGGTTCGTTATTAATGTTCATCACCTCCGGTACTGAAATCTGCATGCGATATGCCATTTCATATTGCGCGATGCGGGAGAGAATTTCCGGATCACCTTTTTCTTCGTAATGAATTTTATTCACCTCATTAATGGCATCGATGGAAGCTTTGCGCAGATCGCGCGTAATGTGTTCGGGATCTTTAATAAACAAAACAGGATCACCTTCGCTGCGACATTGCACGCCCTGATAAACAGAGGGTAAAAATCCGCTGCCCCAAACACTCTTGCCTGCATCAGGATTGGTTCCACCCGATGTGAGTACCACAAAGCCCGGTAAGTTCTGATTCTCACTTCCCAATCCGTACGTTACCCACGAGCCCATACTCGGCCGGCCAAGGCGCGCACTGCCGGTGTGCATCAGTAATTGCGCAGGGCCATGATTAAACTGATCGGTTTGCATGGCTTTGAGAAATGTAACTTCATCTACAATGGATGAAAAGTGCGGCAAATTTTCTGATACCCATGCTCCGCTTTGTCCGTATTGTTTGAAGCTGGCTTGTGGGCCCAGCATTTTGGGTACACCCCGTATAAATGCAAACTTCTTTCCTTCCAGCAACGACTGCGGACAATCCTGACCATCGAGTTTGTGTAATGCAGGTTTGTAATCGAACAACTCTAATTGCGAAGGAGCACCGGCCATGTGCAGATAGATTACCGATTTTGCTTTAGGAATAAACTGTGGTGCTTTTGGTGCTAACGGGTTAGAAGAAAACAGCGCAGCGTATTTGTCAGGCTTCTCAAACGGATTACAACTACCAAACACCGATGCCAGCGCAAGTCCGCCCATGCCGGCAATGCACTCGCGCAGAAAGTGCCGCCTTGTGGTGGCTTCGAGTTGTTTGAGATGGAGTTCGTGTAATTTTTTATTCATTGATTATTGGATTGTGGGAGCCTTGTCGGGTTGGGATGGCTCCTCTTGCCTGATTTGTAACCGAAGAAGATTTTCCATTTCGGAAATTGTTTTGAGTTCAGCAGCAACAATTGCTTTAACAGCCTGCTGAATAATCAGGTCGAGTTTAGCTTCCTCAAGTCCATTAAATTTTCCTTGATAGAGCTGAACCAGATTATGCGCTGCCAGTAATGTTGTTTCTGCTTCAAAGGGCTGCCAGGAGTCCCAGATATCGATAGCCTCACTATGCGCTTTTAGTTTTGCGCCAATAAGCTGTAATTCTTTTTCTTGTGAGGTGGGGTTGCGTGTTGCTTCTCTAACGATCTGAATTGTTTTAGAAATTATATCCCTCTCCAGATTATGAAGGTTTCCCGCCTCGTCCTGATATTCAATTTTAAACTGATTGCCCACGCCATCATAATACGAAAGGCTGTCGGGGTCTTTCGTGTAGTTTTCCCAAATGGGTATTGTTGATTCCACACATAACAGAGCCAGATCATACTTTGCCGAAAGTTCCAGCGTTTGCATGATTTTATTAATTTCTGTTATGTCAATTTTAAGTGGATCCATAAGGGTTAGAATCAACTTTCATATTACAATCATTCAATTTTTCGTCACTACTTCATCCAGGTTCAGAATAGCAGCGGCCACTAAACTCAATGCTTTTAGTTGAGGTTGTTCTTCTTTTTTGTTGCTAACCTTCACCATAGTTCCACCCTGATATTCTTTCATACCTTCAGCATACAGTTTTTCAAGAGCGGCTAATTTTCGATTTGTAATTTTTTGTCCGGTTACTATTTCATAACCAATAGAAATCTGATCGGGTACCTGTTGCGGAGTCTGCATCCGTAAAGCAAGATGAGCGGCCGCTTCTACATATACCGAATCATTCAAAGTTACCAACGCCTGCAAGGGCGTGTTGGTGCGAATGCGCCTGGCGGTACACACTTCGCGTGAAGCGCCATCGAACGTAAGCATGGATGGATAAGGTGCTGTTCGTTTCAGATAAGTATACAGTGATCTGCGATGCCGGTCTTCACCAGCACTCATCTTCCAATCCTGTCCGTTCCAGGGCGATTTCCAAATGCCGGCAGGTTGATACGGCATCACACTCGGGCCATACATTTTGGTGCTCAGCAAACCACTTACAGCCAAAGCCTGATCGCGTAGTTGTTCTGCCGACAAGCGAACGCGAGGGGCACGCGCATATAACTTATTGAGCGGATCTTTTTCCAGAAGTTCTTCATTCACATCGGAAGTTTGCTGATACGTAGCCGACAACACGATTTCGCGCATGAGTTTTTTTATACTCCAGTTGTATTCATGCACCAGTTTCCATGCCAGGTGATCGAGCAATTCCGGATGGGATGGAGGAATGCCTTGTGTGCCGAGGTCTTCTACTGTTTCGGCAAGACCTATTCCAAAAATCTGCTCCCAGATTCTGTTTGCAATAGTTCGGGCAGTTAAGGGATTGGCCGGGTCTGTCATCCACTGTGCGAGCCCCAACCGGTTTGATGGCGCATCTGTTGGAAATGAATTGAGTGTATGCGGAACAGCAGCTTCTACCACATCGCCTTTCACCAACCAGTTACCCCGTTCAAAAATTTGTGTGGGGCGTTTCATCTTTTCGGGATTATCGAACATAATCGGAGTGGTGGGTGGTTCTTTGCGCACCAACTCCCAAAATGTTTTACTGATGTCCGGATGTTTGCGATCCCAATCATCAGTAAAGTAAAACCAATCGAAAATCATTCCGCTTTCTTCAGGAGTTTTGAGATTGGGACTGGTATAGGTAAAATACAAATCGTGTGTTCCGTTAACAGCGGTAAACGTAAAATCCACAATCTGCCATTGGTTATTGGTAGGCTTAACGGCAATGGTTTTAAGAACGGGTCCATCGGGTTTATCCAAATGAATTTTCCACACGCCATCGTTAACCCAACTGGAATAACGGTAGATTAATCGGTTGCTACCGGTAAGTGTTACATGAGGCAACCGGCATTGTGCCTGATTGCGGAAGATGAGCCACTTGGTATCGGTTAGTTCGCTGTTGATAAACTGATCGGCTTGTATGGAGTTGATGCTGGGCTGTAATGTTTTGGCAAACCGATACACTTCTTTTGCTTTTTCTGCGGAGATGTTTTGGGTGATCCAGGTGGTAAGCGTGTTTAACTTTTCGGAGTCTTCTTTTTCGAAATGGCGCAGCAGGGGGTACTCGGCTTCGGTATCTTCATCGCGTGTATTGTTGAAGAAGGCCATAAACTTATAATACTCATCGTGGGTAAACGGATCGTACGGATGACTATGACATTGCACGCAGGCAAAGGTGGTTCCCATCAAGGCTTCCCACGTGGTGTTAACCCGATCTAAAACGGCAGCCGTGCGAAACTCTTCATTGTCGGTGCCGCCTTCATCATTGGTCATTGTGTTGCGATGGAATGCCGTGGCGATGTATTGATCATCAGAAGGATTATCGAATAAATCGCCCGCAAGTTGTTCGGTGATGAATTGGTTATAGGGCATATCAGCATTAAAGGCATTGATCACCCAATCGCGGTAACGCCAGATGGTGCGGCTGTCATCGCGTTCATACCCTTTCGTATCGGCATAGCGTGCCAGATCTAACCACATGCTGGTCCATCGTTCACCAAAGTGTTGGGAGGCTAATAACTCATCTACTAATTGTTCGTAGGCTTTTGGATCAGCATTCGTTAAAAAGTTTTGAGCAATGGGTTCGGGAGCGGGTATGCCAATCAGATCAAGACTTACCCTGCGCAACAGGGTAGCTTTATCTGCAGCAGCGGAAGGTTTTAAATTATGTTCGGTTAGTTTTTCAAGAATAAAAGCATCAACATCGTTTTTTGTCCAGACATTTTTTTCGGGAACCGATTGTTCTTTCACGGCTACGTAAGCCCAGTGATCGCCCCATACGGCACCTTCTTCAATCCATTGCGTAAGGATATTAATCTCTTCCTGTGTTAGCGGATCTTTTTTGTAAGGCATTCGCTCTTCCGGATCAGTTGCGGTAATGCGTTTCACCAGTTCGCTATGGGCGGCATCTCCGGGAATAATGGCATACTTGCCCGACTCAGCTTTGGCCAGCGCTTCCTGACGGAACAACAAACTGAACTCCGCCTCGCGCTTTACACCACCGTGGCACGAAATACATTTTTTGTTGAGAATGGGTTTTACCTGCGTATTGTAATCAATTTTTGAATCGGGGAGAAAATACCACGCGGCTACCAACGGAATGGTGATTATTGCAATCAGGTAAAGTATTTTCCTCATGGTAGTAAGTGAAGTGAGCGTTGAATCAGTGCGAAACAACCCTGATAAGGAAAGTTACAGGATTTGGCAGTAAAATAAGATACCGAATGTGGAAAAGTGACCAGCGCTGGCGCCTTTGATATGAATTTTGAGATCGGGGAATTTAATATCGAACAGCGTCAATTCATGTTTTTGTTTTTTGATTCAGCCTTCGACAGGCTCAGGCTGACAGGTGATTGATTTTTGAGATAGGTTATCTCTGCGGTGGGTTTACATTAATCTTCTCGCGTTGTGTTACCGAATTATCGGCCCGGCCGGAAACAACTTTTCTGCAATTAGGATGACCGCACGTACACACGAATGATTGAATGTTATCATCCAACAAGTCGGCATAATCCAGAGTAAGTTCTTCTTCGGCTGCAATGTTCCGGATGGCAATCAGGTTAAGCCCATCGTAAATGGTATTGGGTACGCAGCAATGATTTTGCGGGGCCCAGTTTTCGGGTTTCTGATCCCACAAAATATAAACCTCATCGGAAACCGGGTAGGCATAATGGCGGAAGTCTTCCAGTTGTTCGGGTGTCCAGTTTTGTTCTACATACCGTTTGGTAACAATACGCTGGGCCGATTCTTCAATCTTAAAAATTACTTCGCCTTTCTGAATGATTTTCTGGGCCACGATACCGTATCCGTTAATCGAATTGCCTTTAATGCGATACTTTTTCTGTTTGGCCTGATGGCGGGCAATACCTTCGGCAATAATGTGTTTTAAAAATCCGGCTTTACCGATTGGATCAAATTGTAAAATGTAATCGGCCGAACCTTCAAAGCCATCCTGATAAAATACGGAACAGGTAAAGTTGATTTCCAGAAAATAGATTTCCTGATTTTTATTTACCCGGAAATCCAGCCGCGCATAACCCACACCCGAAAATCCGTTAAAGATTTTTTCGGCAGCCGATTTTAACCGGGCTTCCAGCGCAGCGTCTTCGCACGGTTTGTTTACATCGGTGTGCAACTCGGATGTTTTTAAAGCATAGGTTTTAAAAGCATACCCTTTTGGGAATTTATATTCTACCGGTTTAAATGCTTTAGAACCATGCGTGGGGCGAACATTGGCAGCAACCAATACGGTAAACTCCTGTCCGGCTATGTATTCTTCAATTAAGATTTCATCATAGCCTTCTTCTATCAGGCTCTCTACTTTCTGTTTGAGGTGCGCAAAGTCTTTGGCCAGCGATTCATCATCCACACCCAGGCTATCGCCCGCTTTGGCCGGCTTTACAAACAATGGAAAAGTTAACTTGCTTACTTTCGCTTCAAGGTCTTTGGTATTGGTAACCTCTGCGTAAAGCGGAGTTTTAACCCCGGCACAATAGGCCACATATTTCATTAATGGCTTGGCCGGATCGTATAAAATGGAATTTGGACCCGTGTAAGGAAGATTAAGCGCATCCATGGCATTGATCACATCAATGGAAGGAATAGACCAATCCAGATAACCTTCGCACAGGTTTACATAGATATCGTACTTCTGCTTGCGCAGTTCTTTCAGTTGTTTGTAGGTGGTGAGTTTATTCAGGAATACATGATCTACCTGATCGTTTGGTAACAGCGGTGCCAGGTTACGAGGGGGGTCGTAGTTTTTATAGTCAACTTCGCTTGTACTATAATCGGGCTGCAACACACAAACCTTCATATCCGGATTTTCTTTTACGTGCAGGGATTTTTGTGGTTAACCGTGGGCTGTATTGCGAAGCAAGGCATCTTCCAATACTTCTACAATCAGGTTAGTGAAGGTTTTATTACTTACGCGCAGAATAGCGCCAATAGAGGTATAGTTCTCGTCTTCGCTTAAGCCACATTGGGCATTAATCTCCAATACAAATAGTTTTCCGGTTTTCTTATCCATCCGGAAGTCGAGGCGGGCATAGCCCACACCTTTCACGGCTTTAAACGCATCAATACTTAAGTCTTTTAATTGTTGCGCCAGGCAAAAGTCGGTTACCGGTGCGTATTCATACAGATAGCCATTGTCGGGCGGTGGCGCTTCTTCATCGTAGGCTTCCCACAGGCGCTCAAACGAAAGAAACTGTTCTTTTTCGGGTAAGTCTTTATGAAATACCCGCTCAATAGGCTGATAGAATTTAATCTGTTCGGGTTGATGGTGCGATCCAACCAGCAACGTGGTAAACTCGCGCCCGATGATAAACTGTTCGGCTAACAGACCGGCCGTATTCAGATCCCAGCCTTTAAAACCATTGTGCAGGTTGGTAAGTACACTTTTTAATTCACGCTTGCCATTAACTACATTCTTAACGCTGATACCCATACTACCGGCCGATACAGCTGGTTTAACAATAATGGGTTTGCCTACCTTCTTGAACAGATCGGGATCGATGTGTCCGTTTAGCTTTTGCCAGCCCGGCATGGATACCCCGGCTTTATCAAAAGCTTCTTTCATGGTGATTTTAGAAGTAGTTACATTATAGAAGTAAGAATCGGAACCGGTATACATAATACCACTTTCGTCCAACGCGTGGATAACCGATACACCGGGCACGTTGTTAATCTCATCGCCATCGCACAGGTTAAGTACTATGCTTTGCTTGCCGGAGTACTTCTTTACCCGCTCTATCGACTCGGCAATGTTGTTAATGGTTACGTTCACCCATTCCCATTCGCAATTGATCTCAGCGAATACCCGCGTGTATTCTTCAATGCTTTGCGTATAGTCGTAGTAAAATTTTAGAGTAGGGTCTTCCGTCTCCAGATAAGGAGCAAATATCCAGATTTTATAGGCGGTTATATCGTTGAGTAATGTCATAAACCCAACAACCGCAAAGGGTGCAGTAAAGTACTATTTGCCATAGCTTATGCAATTTCAATAAATATTATTATTAAAGTAAAGTACTTGTCAATATTTATTCTTAAAAGCTAAGGCCGGGCTAATACGAAGCAGGTATTATTACTTACTTCTTTACGGTTCGTACAGTATAAACTGCACCCACACGCTTACCGGGTAATGCTATAAGTTTAATGGTAACCGATTGCTTATCCTTTAGCTTATCGGTATCAAGTGTATAGGCAACATCAAAGAATTTACCCGCATCGTTATTATTCAGCTCTTGTGTGCCAATCTTTTCGCCATCCACCAATATATCGAACATCTTACGGCCCCGTTCACTACCCCAATAGGTAAACATCAGGACGTTCTCTTCAGCAGGATTTACTTTCATTTCGAATGAAAACCAGCCATGTTCGTCCGCTTCCCGATAGGTACGGTCATTGGCTTCGCCTATGCTGCTACGTTCACTTTGCAGGTTATGGTCTCGCTCGGGTTGCATTTCGCCCAGGCGCAGAACATCAATGGTTCGTGCTTCCAGTTCACGCAGACATCAATTTGTTAAGCGGTTAGGTAGGATGTGGTCCGGGTAGTAACTTTCATTATCAATACATCCCTATGAAATCAACACACATTTTGTTTTTGGCCGGCATCGTCCTGCTGGCCTGCGAACCAGCTGCAGAAAAAAAATCCGAACCAGCTTACCAATACCTTGAAGAGATGACCATCCCCCAATTACAGGTGGGGTATCAGAAAAGCACCTTTACCATCGAGCAGGTTGTAAAAGACTATCTGCAGCGCATTGAGGATTTAGATAAGAACGGGCCTGCGCTTAACTCAATTATCTATGTAAATCCCAATGCTGTTGAGATTGCCAAAACAATGGATGCCGAACTGAAAGCCGGTAAAAGCCGGGGGTTATTGCATGGCATACCGGTAATTGTAAAAGACAACATGAATACAGCCGATATGCCCACCACAGCAGGAGCAACGGTGCTGCGCGATTCCTATCCGCCTGACGACAGCTTTTTGGTAAAGAAATTGCGCGATGCCGGGGCCATCATCATCGCGAAAGCAAACTTAAGCGAGTGGGCCAACTTCCGGGCCGATATGAGCAGCAGCGGCTGGAGTGGCATGTTGGGTCAAACCAAAAACCCATATGTATTAGATCGCAATCCCTGTGGTTCAAGCTCGGGTTCGGGCGTAGCGGCCTCGGCCAACTTATGTGCTATTGCTATCGGCACTGAAACCAATGGTTCGATTGTGTGTCCATCCAATGCCAATGGGTTGGTGGGATTAAAACCAACAGTTGGGTTGTTGAGTCGCAGTGGTATTATTCCCATTTCGTTTACGCAGGATACGGCCGGCCCTATGGGGCGCACCGTTACCGATGTAGCCATCACATTAGGCGCATTGGTGGGGGTGGATTCAACAGATTCAAAAACTTTGGCGGCAGCCGGAAATTTTAAAACCGATTACACGCCACACCTGAAAGCAGATGGCTTAAAAGGCAAACGCATTGGGTTATTAAAAAACATAAGTGGCTACCATGCCGCTGTAGATACATTAATGAAAAAAGCTGTGGCCGATTTACGGGCACAAGGCGCAGAAGTGGTGGAACTTGATTTTAATATGGATCGTAGTGCCGGTGGGTCTTCGTTTACGGTATTGTTGTATGAGTTTAAAGATGGCCTGACGAAATACTTTGCCAGCCTGGGCGATAAAGCCCGGGTACACGATCTGACTGAATTGATGGAGTTCAATAAGAAAGATACGGTGGAGTTGAAATACTTCGATCAGCAGTTGCTGAAACTGGCACATGAAAAAGGAACATTGGAGGATAAAGCCTATTCAGAGGCATTGGCCAACATGCAAAAAGCTACCCGCGAGAATGGAATCGACAAACTTCTAAAGGAGAACAACCTGCATGCGTTAATGGCACCTACCGGTGCACCAGCCTGGAAAACAGATTTAATTGATGGCGATCATTTTCTGGGCGGCAGTTCATCGCTTGCCGCGATTTCGGGCTATCCTTCTATTACTGTGCCAATGGGGTTTACTGATGTATTGCCGGTTGGGGTTTCATTTTTCAGCACTGCCTGGCAAGAACCTGTTTTGATTGAGATTGCTTACGGATATGAACAGGCAACCAAACATCGTAATGCGCCAACGTATATTATTTCAAGATAAATAAGTCCGTAGTATTTAGTTAATAGTATAAAGCAACTCTAACCTAAACACGATCGCTTTCGTATATCAAATCAAAGACAATAACCTAAACCGAAAGGCGAATGAAGGAAGAAATAACAACAGCTCGCCTGACCGGCATCTGGTATCTCCTATTGGCCATCTCCGGCATGTTGGGCTTTCTTACCCTGCATCCAAAGCTCTACGTCAGCGATCCGGCACAAACACTCACCAACCTGACAGAACAAGAAACGCTGGCCCGCATTCGCTTACTCCTTGAGTTTGCCATTGTGGTATCGCAGGCATTAGCTGCGGTTTGGTTTTATAAATTATTTAAAGACGTCAATAACGTAGGGGCCTGGGCGTTGGCTGTGTGGGGCATGATGAACTCTGCCGCTATTATGATCAGTGCAATGGCCATGGGGGGTGCACTTGGTATTATTAATTCAACTCAATCGTTGGATGATAAATTGATCATGATTCAGATCTTTGATCAGTTCATTAAAAATGCCTGGGGTGTGGGCAGCCTTTTCTTTGGCCTTTGGCTAATTCCCATGGGTTATATAGTTATACGTTCGCAGTGCATGCCTGTATGGCTGGGCCGCGTTTTAATTCTGGGTGGTGCCGGCTATCTGATCAGTACGTTCATTAATTACATGGGCATTAAGGGTGCATGGGTTGACATGATGGTTATACCAGCAACTGTGGGCGAGTTTTGGATGATTGCTTATCTATTGATTTTTGGAATCCGGCCGGCTAAGCAATAACGCAAGGTTATAAGCGCAAACAACCTTTGATCAATTTCGTATACAATCCCCAAAACAGTTTGCATCATGTTTATTAAGAAGATCGACATCCTTAACTTCATTACCGACTTCCGCAAAAGTCCCAACGAAATCAAATCGCTTTCGGAATTAAAGGCACATCTGAAAATAGCAGACGACACCGCCCTGCTGCCCATGCTGGAGGAGATGAAACAACTGCGCGCCCTGCGCGAAGTGGAGAAGAATGGCGAACGCGCTTTTCAGGTTACAGCGAAGTAAGCTTGCGTACCTGGCCCTGAGTTGTGTGTCAGCATAAAGAATTCACTTAAATAGTAAATTTAAGATTAGATTTAAGTATGATTAAAGCGGTTCGTCATTTGCAATGGCGAACGCCAGATGAAATGGATTTTTAAAATCCAAGTTATCCGGATTCGGAATTGCAAATCCCGAATAGCTTGCGTACCTGGCCCTGAGTTGTGTGCCAGCATAAAGAATTCACCTAAATAGTAAATTTAAGATTAGATTTAAAGCTGTTCGTCATTTGCAATGGCGAACGATAGATGAAATGGATTTTAAAATCCAAGTTATCCGGATTCGGGATTTCAAATCCCGAATAGCATGATTACAGCGAAGTAAGCTTGCGTACCTGGTCCTGAGTTGTGTGTCAGCATAAAGAAATTTAAAGTTGTTCGTCATTTGCAATGGCGAACGATAGATGAAATGGATTTTTAAAATCCAAGTTATCCGGATTCGGGATTGCAAATCCCGAATAGCATGAGTGATAGCTAAGTCTTGTTATTTAGGTCTAATACTAACGTCTTATCAACACCCCCGGATAATTCGTTACTGCTTTCTGATCAGCATACACCAGCTTGCCATTTACCCAAACCGATTCAATGCCGGTAGATAGTGCCGTAGGGTTTTCAATGGTGGCATTATCAATCACCGTGTCCGGATTAAACAACACGAGGTCGGCAAAATAACCCGGGGCAATCAGGCCGCGGTTTTTAATTCCCACATTCGCAGCCGCCAGGCTGGTCATTTTCTGAATGGCTGTTTCGAGGGGCATCAATTTTTCTTCGCGTACATACCGGCCCAACACCCGCGTAAATGATCCATGCCCACGCGGATGCCCGCGCATGGTTCCATCCGAACAAATGCTGGTGTAAGGCCACTTCATAAAATTATGAATGTCTGTTTCGCTCATACTCCGGGCTACAATAGTTGCACTATGTTCCGGAGCTGCGCTTTCGCGGATGATGCGAAGAAGAGCCTGCGCGGATGTTTCTTTATTGAGCTCGGCAATTTCACCTACGGTTTTTCCCTGCCAGGCTGTGTTGGGCGTGTACCGCACCATTACCGATGCTGCCGGATCGAACAATTCGCGGGTGGCAAACTCAGCGCTGGTCAGGTTATCAAAGTCTTTTTTAGGAAACAGTACGCGGGGGGTTGAGTTCCACATCGTGTATGGATAAATGTCGGCTGTAATGTTTACACCTTGTTGCCGCGCTATTTCTAATTGCCGTAGAATTTTTTCTGAGTTACCCCACTTGCTGCGCATGGCGATTTTGATGTGCGTTATCTGTACCGGTATTTCTGCTTCGCGACCAATGTTTATAATTTCTTCCAATGCGTCTTCAAGATTTACATCTTCGCTGCGGATGTGGCTGATGTACCGCCCTTTGTGTTCAGCGGTTACTTTGGCCAGGGCTACCACTTCATCGCGCGTACTGTAAAATGCTTCTTCATACTCAAGGCCCGTACTTAATCCCAGCGATCCTTTTTCCAGTTCGCGTTTCAGCATCGCTTTCATCGAATCAATCTCAACGGGTGTTGCCTTGCGCAGTAAATTTTTGCCCATCACTTTTTCCCGTAAGGATGCCTGCCCCGTAAAAGAAGCTACGTTTACACTAACCGGATTCTTAGTTAATGCCTGTTGAATCGAATCCATTGCGTCCGAGCCGCCATCCTGCCCCACCACAATGGTGGTTATGCCCTGACTGGTAACAGCAACAGCCGAGGGATTTTTTTCCAGCCCGCCATCATGATGACTATGATTATCGATAAAGCCCGGAGCCAGCACAAAGCCTTTGCCATCGGTAGTGGGTTCACCCGGAAATGCAGTAAGCGCGCCTATATGCCAAATGCGATTGTTATACAAACGCACGCTGCCAGCCACGGCTGGTAAGCCGGTGCCATCTATAATTTTTACATTACTAATCAAATGAGTTTTGGGTAATGTAACCGGCTTGCCTTCCCAGATATTTTTTACCAGCGCATGCGCCTGAAAGGCAGATCCGTTATCCAGCACAATGATAGTTTGATTTTTATCGAGGTAGCGTGTTATCTCCGTTCCAAAGCCAACCCAACCTCCGGTGTGCGAAACAATTTTTCCGGGCTCGCGGATAAACCAACCAAAACCATACCCTGTATTAGCTCCAGTAGTGAGTTTACCCGGTGTAATCGCTTCGGCAAACGTAGCCTTCTTCACCAGCTTCTCAGTATATAAAGCCTGATCCCACGTGTATAAATCTTCAACGGATGAATACACATTACCATCACCAACAATACCATCAAAGCGCAACAGGTCATTAAGCTTGTAGTTTACGCCATCGTACTCCAACCCAAATACGCGCGAAGCTGGATGCGATTTCATTTTAAGATGATAGACAAAACTGTTTTTAAGTTTAAGCGGTGCGGCAATGCGTTGGGCGAAAAACTGTTCGCAGGGTACACCCGAAACTTTTTCGATGATGGAAGCCAGTGTGGTGTAGTTGGTGTTGCAATATTGCCATCGGATGCCCGGTTCAAATACGAGTGGCGGTTTTTTAACGGCCAGTAGTTCCAGCAGGGAAGCGTTGGTGAGGGTATCCAGCGGATTCATATCGCCTTGCGCGATGTCGAAGTACTCCGGTAGTCCCGATGTCTGGTTCATGAGGTGGCGGATGGTGACAGCCGGATACGGAAAAGTGGGCAGGTATTTTTGCACGGCATCATCGTAGTGCAGTTTGCCCTGCTCTTTTAGCATCATCGCCATCATGGTATAAAACTGTTTGCTTACCGAAGCCAGGTTAAAAGCCGAAGCGGTGGTAAGCGCCTGCCGGGTTTGCGGATTGGCAATGCCAAATGCTTTTTTATAAAGTACTTTTCCTTTGTCGCCAATCAACACCGTGCCGTTGAATAAATGGTATTGGTGCAAATACGTAAGCACCGAATCGATGCGGGTAATTTTGGATTGATGCTGGCCAAAGCCAAATGCCGGAAGCAAGAGGAGCAGAACTAAGATTTTTTTCATGGCAGAAAAGTGAAACAACAAGGTAGGAATTTTGATTTTGGAGATGGGGTACTCTCTATAAAAATGTCACAACCTATCTATGAAATGTCATTCCGGAGGAGCGAGAGAATTGTTGGATGAGACTAGCCATTGTAGTTCAAAGCTGTTCGTCATTTGCAATGGCGAACGATAGATGAAATGGATTTTTAAAATCCAAGTTATCCGGATTCGGGATTGCATCCCGAATAGCGAGGGTAAATGATTTTGGAGTGTTGATACCCTCACCCCGCCTTGTTCCCCGGCACCCTATCCCTCAGGAAGAGGAAGGGTGAGGGTATTTCCTGCACGCCATTGGCATAGCTGTTACAATTCCGGTAAACTCATATCTTTATAAAACCTATGAAACCTTTACTTCCCCTGCTGTTATGCCTCGTGCTTGCATTCAGCACCTCAGCCCAAAAACAAAACTGGATTACCGTCTATACCGATGATTTTTCGGGCGCACATTACGAACTGGGCTACGGACAATATAACCATGTGTTTCTGTTGCAATCCGGAATTTCTTTTCTGGGTTCAATTAAAGTGCCGGCCGGTGTGCAGGTAGTTTTATATGCAGAAGATAATTTCAGGGGGCGATCCATTACCCTTACCGAAGATGCCCGCATGCGGTATCTTAAAGCAAAAGGTTTTGCCGAAACCGGTATGATGGTTTCAATGATTGTAAAACCTTTGCCCGAGGGTACACCCCCGGTAGCATCACCCTTTATAACTATCTACCAGCATAACTTCTCAGGCCAGGCTAAAAATCTGGCGGTAGGGTATTATGAAGCATACGACTTTGGGCATATCGATAACGATCAGATTTCATCTGTTAAAATTCCAAAAGGCTTACAGGTTACACTCTATGAGCATGCAGGCTTCAAAGGAAAATCGCTGGTGCTTACCGCTGATGCCACGGCTGATTTTCTGATCTCCAAAAAGTTTAACGATGCTACCTCTTCACTCCGCGTAGAAGAATTGTCAACCGAAGTTGTAACCAAACCGGTTCCGGTTAAAGATACGGTTGTAACGGAACCTGCTGTGCCTGTTATTTTACCCGAAACGGTGGCTATCATTTATCAAGACGAGTTCAAAGGAAAAAATCAACAACTGAAACCAGGCCGCTATAATCTGGAAGATCTTAACCTGACTGAAAAGACAATTTCATCGGTGCAGCTTAAACCCGGTTATCAGATCGTATTATTCGATAATGAAAATTTTAAAGGCCGCACACTTACCCTTACGGCCGATGCTTCCCCTTCGTTTCTGGCGTTTCGTAATTTCGATAATGCTGCGGTATCGCTTGTGGTAGAAAAAACTCCGGAAGCACCCCGTGAAGAAATAGCCGTGGTAACGCTACACGAAAATGATTTCAGCGGGCGTTCGCAAAAGCTGGCTCCGGGTCGCTACACCGCTGCGCAAATGGGCATTCGCAACAATACACTTTCATCGGTAAGCGTAGCACCGGGCTATCGGGTTACGTTGTACGAGCATGAAGATTTCACCGGTCGCACCTTGTTTGCCCGCGGTCAATCAGTAAATGAGGCCTTCCTCAATCAGCATCAGTTCAGTGATATTACTTCGGCTGTAGTGGTTGAAGAAATTCCACACGAAGAACAAGTGGTGACTATCTACTCTGAAAAGTTTTCGGGTAAGAGTCAGGAACTGGAACCGGGCGAATATGGTGCAAGCCAGCTTACCATTGGCGATAACGAACTTACCTCGTTACGGGTGCCCAAAGGTTTTGAAGTAACGTTGTTTGAACATGGCAATTTCAAAGGTTTAAAAACAATTGTTGATCGCGATACGGATTACAGCAAGTCGAAAATGTTTAATAACATTTACTCATCTGTAATTGTAAGCAAACCCAACTGGCCCATAGAAGTTACACCTGTGCCGCTGCCGGTAACACCCGAACCGGTAACACCCGCACCTGTAGTAATCCGCGATACAGTGGTGATCATTCAACAACCGACACAACCTGTACCACCACCCTGCATACTTCCCGAAAGTGAATATGCTGCTGCATTGGAAGCGGTACGCGGCAAAGCCTTTAGTGCCGAGAAAATGCAAATGGCAAAACTGGTAACCAAAGACCGCTGCCTGACCAACGAACAGATCAGGGGCATAGCACAGCTTTTTAGTTTTGAAGACCAAACCCTGGAGTTTGTACAATATGCACACGAGCTGGCTCTTGAAAAGAGTACCTATTACACACTTGAAAATGTGTTTAAGTTTATGTCGAGCCGCGAAAAGTTTACAAAGTTTTTAATCGGGAAGAAGTAGCCCTCACCCGCATCGTTCCTCGGCACCCCTCTCCCGGGCATGAGGGGAAGGGTTGAGGGATTAAATGCATTGAATGAATCACCACCAGGTTGCTGTTCGTCATTTGCAATGGCGAACGCCAGATGAAATGGATTTTTAAAATCCAACTATCTGACTTCGGGATTGCAAATCCCGAATAGCATGAAAATCCCGAATAGCATGATAGCATGAGATTTCACTCTTCCCACTCCCCGAACTTTTGCTGAATTAATTTAGCGTGTTGTTGCAGCAGGCGGTTGTAGAGGCCCTCCTCGCGGGTGTAGCCGGTAAAACTAATGTGTTCTTTGCTGGCGTGGCGGTTGCTTACCGGCAGCAACACCGGAGTAACATTAAGCCCCTCGCGCTGCATGGCCACTACTTTATTGCTAAAGGCATTTTCGCTAAGGGGTTGCGTTACCACTTCAAACGTGCGCGTGTTCTCGTCTTTAATAATAAACCAGGATTTGGCGAGCATGGGGCAAAGATAGAAAAATGGTTTAAGTACGATCGCTGACCTTCCCCTTAAAACGAGCCCCAAATCTGCTTTTTAATAGAAATTAATAATATTTTACATTATATATATTAAAATATAATATATTATATATCTTCGCATTGTATTTGAAAATTATGAGCAAGAAATCAATAAGAAGAGAAAGATTTGAAAATGTAGCATCAAGGAGAGTTCAAAAGGTTATGGATTTTTTGGATAGCCTGGCCAACTGTGCTAACCGGACAAACTATGAATACACTGATGAAGATGTTAGAAAGATGTTCTCGGCTTTAAAAGAAAAGCTTAAATTAACAGAAAGTGCTTTTGGAAATGCGTTAAATAAAACAGAGAAAAACAAGTTCAAATTCTAACCGAATGAGTAAAGAAGCAACTTGGGAATTTGCGTCCACAGGAGGAGGACGTGAAGACGGTATCCACAATTCAATGATTGAACACTTTGCTGGAAATTATAATTATTCCTTAGCAAGAGAAATAATACAAAACTCCCTTGATGCTAAACAGGAGGGAAGTGCTGACCCTGTTACGGTTGTTTTTAAACTCGAAGAGTTCACAAAAAATCAATTTCCAGGTTATTCAGAGTTATTGGAAGTACTAAATGCATGCAAAGAATATTACAAGTCGGATAATGATACACAAGAGTTTATCGAAAAGGCCTTACAATGTATTGGAGAAGACACAATTCCATTCTTAAAAATTTCTGACTTTAATACAAAAGGTTTACTTGGAGCAGATGATGATAAAAAAGGTGGTTGGTATAATCTCGTAAAATCAACTGGCGCAAGCTCGAAAAGCGAAAGCCAAGGCGGTTCTTTTGGAATTGGCAAAGGTGCTCCATTTGCTGCTTCGAACCTCAGAGTAGTCTTTTATTCCACTCTCAAAGGAGATGGCTTTACTAAGTTTCAGGGTATCGCTGAGCTTGTCAGCCATGAAGTTAATAAAGATATAAAAAGGGGTGTTGGTTCCTTTGGTCGTAGTCAGAACTCATTATTTAATCCAAAAGATATTCCTGAAAAATTTAGAAGAAAAGAAAAGACTGGAACTGATATTTTCATAGCGGGTTACAAAAATGAAAAAGGTTGGCAAAGAAATCTCGTACAATCGGTGCTCAGAAATTTCTGGTATGCAATTAGTAAAAAGGACCTTATTGTGAAAATTGAGGATCAGGAAATTAGTAGCATTACACTTGAAAAATTGTTGGTTGATAACTTTTTGAATGAGAAGTTCAAAGATGAAGTAAAACCTAAAGGTAACCCACTTCAGTATTATAAAGCCTTTAAAGAAGGGAAAGAGTTTGTTGGTAAACTGAAATCTGTTGGAGAGGTCAAGTTCTACTTTTATCAAACGGAGGAGCACCTTAATCACGTTGCTATGCTTCGAAATTCCCATATGGTGATTTACTCGAGAAGATTCAACTTTCCGGGAAACTATGCAGGTGTTTTTATTTGCGATGATGAGGAAGGAAGTAGAATCCTTCGGAAAATGGAACCTCCAGCACATGATGAATGGATTCCTGAGCGCAATAAAGAAAGAGGTGCAAAGACAATGGATGAAATTACTTCGTTCATTCGCGATTGTCTCGATCAAATGAAGATTACAAAGACTTCGGGTATTCTTGACATTCCGGAACTCTACAAATACCTTCCTTACGATGATGGCGAAGAAACAGGAAATGGGGCCAGGGGCTCCAAATATACGGGTGAAGAATCAGAGGAAGAATCTTCAAAAATGATTCAGAAGAGAGAAGTATTTAATGAACCATCAGTAATACAACCCTATAAAGTCACAGTAATTAATAGTCCAGACACAGGAAATGGTGATGGAGCTGGAAGCGGTTCAAGTGGTGGAGGAAAGGGAGGAAGTAGTGGTTCAGGCGGTCAAGGAGGAAAGAGAAGGTCATTTAAAAGGGAGGAAGTTGAAACTCGGTCCTTTTTGTTAAACAAAAAAGACCACTTACTTGAATACGCAGTACTGATAAAAAGCAAAATTAAGGCAAAGTGCAACTTAAAACTAACAGCAGTTGGAGAAGAGGGTTCCGAAAAAATTAAAATCACCAAGGTGATTGATTCAAGCGGGCACACTCCACACTTTAATGGTAATAGCATTCATAGCATCCCCCTTGAAAAAAATAAAGACACAAAACTGATAGTCACCATTGAGTCGTCAATTAAATACTCTTTAAAAATAGAGATTTATGATTTACAATAACAGATTATATCCCCACCCAGTCCTTGGAATCGGTAACGATGTCAAAGGATCAATTGAAATTGAATTGAGAGTTTCATCAACTGGAAAGCAAATTGAAATAGCCCCAGCTTTTAGGATGGAGAATGAAGCATTACAAAATCTCGTTGAAAAGAAGCAGGCACTGTTTGTTTCTCATTTGTATTGCAGAGGCACGATGTATAGGGATATTTTTAAGTCCAATAAGAACATAAGCGAAAAAATATGCATCAATTCTTATAAACTAAATGGTGAGGTTGAAATGGATTTTCTCATTTGCGCAAATGATACCATAACCAATTATAGTAGCAATGAATTTCATGCTGATTATAATGGGCAATCCTTCACGATCGACAAGGGAGATATCCTTGCATATGCGGGAAAAGGAAAATTCTTTGCAAATAAATCACCCGAAGAATTAAAATCGATTTCTGCATTAATGAATATTGATACTACAGGAAGACCAGATCATCCAATGAAACTGGACTACTCTGGTGAAAAAATTACAATACTCCTGTGTCAAAATGAATACGAGAATTATCAAATCGTAAAAGGGAATCAGATTTCCGTTAATATCCTAATGAGTTGCGTTGTACTACCAGCATTGGTAGAAGCCTTTAATTTTCTTACATCAAGTGATTCAAAAGAATTTATTGAGAGAAGATGGTATAAATTTCTAAGTGGCCATAAGGAGAAATCAAAGTATGCGACATCACTTGAAATGGCTCAAGGAGTATTACAATTACCAAATGATAGATCTTTTGAAACCGTTATTAAACTAATCGATTAATGAACACAAAATCGGTGAATAAAATTGCTTTAAAAGTCTTTCAACAGAATTATGTTGATAAGATTTTTAGGGATGTTGCTTCCACAAATAACTTTGACTTATATAAAAGCGATAAGTTTCCATATGAAGAAAGGTTTCCTCGGGGCGAGACTGATATTTTTATAGAACAAGGCTTTTCACTTGATCCAAGTAAAAGTGATTTTGAGAATAGTAAAGCGCTTTACAGAGAATTTAAAATGCTAAATGAAACTCAAGCATCAGATGAACGGCTTTGGGTTTACCTTACCCATGTGACTTTCTGGAAATATATGAGAGAACGGTGGCCAATAGAGAAGGCACAATCAGGAAGTGAAATGGGGAGAATACGCGATAGATATTTTCTGCGAACAGCAAATATTGAGACTCTTACCCGCAATGGAATTGCAAGATTGTGGTGGTATGCTCATCTCACTTACGATGAAGGGAGGGCTAACCCATACGAACTGACTGAGGTTCTTTTAAAAAGAGCTGACCTTAGTGTGGGGATTACAGAGAGAGCGTTTGGTAGTAATAAGAATATACGGACGGCACTCTTAGAATTTCTTAAAGAGAATCCTTCAATTTCATCTAGCGAACACAAAACAAGAGAGGTGTACAAAACACTGAATCTTGTAGGGGGCGTTCGGAATTTGCCATTTCTAGAAATCTCTGAGCTTTCCGTTATTCTTAAAAATCTACCTATTGACGAGGGGAAAGACTAGTTGAGCTATCTTGTGAGCAAGCAAAGGCGGTACTGCATTTCCAACCTGGTGAAATTGCTCTGTTCTTGGCCCACAGAAAAAATAGTTATCAGGGAAAGTTTGAATTCGTGCAGCCTCGCGTACCGTCATACTTCTGCATTGGCTTGGGTCTGGGTGAATAAAGTAGTGACCATCTTTTGAGATATGGCTGGTAATTGTTTTTGAAGGTTCGGTAAATATTTGGGTCTTAAATCTATTTGCAAAATCACCAGAGTGGGCATTTCTATGTGCGGGTAAAAGCAGTGCTGGAAATTCTTCCAGTTTTGGTGAACGCCCCTTCACCTTGCCAAAGCAAGCAACAAACAGATAACGCCATAAATCACTACGAATATGACTTCGTGTTTCATGATTCAGAACACCTTTTAGGTTCTTATCATGATACCACGCTTTATTAAAAGAAATAATCTCATCCCACTCAATAAAGTTTCCTCCTCTATCCTTCTGTGGCAATGAAATTTTACTTAGTTCCTTCATCATCCTATCCCACACATCACTGTCCACTTGCTTCTCCAATCCAATAGACTTAACAGCTTCTATGGCCTGACGCCACTCTGCTTTGCCATCTTCTTCTTTCGACAATCCACTGCGCAATCGGGGTAAGCCGTTTAACACTTCCTGAACTGTTACCTTAGCTTGCGAGGGCGTCAAAAGAGTGGTAGTCGTGTTAATATCTTCTCTAATACCCAAAAGTATAACGCGATGACGAGTTTGAGGTATTCCAAATTCTTCAGCCTTTATCACAAAATCAGCGGGGTTAAAGCCCTTACCGTCTAAGCTTTTCTCGTTTGGTTTCTTCACCAAGGAATAGATTTTATAACCAAATCTGCTTTTTGGCAATGTTCTTTTGCCATGGAGTTTGCGATAGGACTCTACAGGATTAGTGAGATCGATTAAGAGTTGTGAGAAAACAGATTGATTATCAACTTTAGAAGATAATAACCCCTTCACATTTTCCATTACGAAAACAGCAGGTTGGTGTACCGCCAGTATTCTGTAATACTCTCGGTACAGATAAACTCTTTCATCTTCTTTATTCAGGCCTTCCTTTTCTTGTCGCCTCGCTCTGCCAACGAGAGAGTACGCCTGACAAGGAGGCCCCCCGATCAGAACAAAATCTTTCACACCTTTCAATGCCCCCCGAATCCTCGTGTCAATCTGATCGTGAGTATCTGGGTTCCCGAGTGAAAATTGCCATGCTTCGTTCTTTGCTACTTTGGCTTCAGTAGGATAAAGGGCATAGAGATCTTCAACATCTTTCAACTCACCGCGGACGAATTGGTAGTATTCATCAGGAAATTCTTTATGAGGAAACTGCCGTAGGAAAGATCGTAAAGTTAAAGTCTTGTGTGCATACTCATCTCTTTCTATTGAAAGGACTATCTTAAATAGTCGATTTTTTTTCTTGTCGACAATAGAGGTAAATCCTTCCCCAAGCCCTCCAGGACCTGCAAAAAGATCAATAATTGGAATAGGCATCTACTAGCTCCTTATTTTTTAAGGTAAAGGAATGTGCTTATCAAGCCCTGTCTTCTTTAGACAGATTGTCATACTTAAATTATAAATATCGATAGAAGTCTTATGACAAACTTCAAAGGAACGTTTCATTAGAGTATTTCTGTGCTCTATTTCTTTCAGCGAATATGCTGGCTTACCATTTTTTAGATTGATAATATTTCTAAAATCATCATCTGGATGAATATCGGTTCCCTCGTCAATGATGTCTTTAAAAAAATTCTTAACATCCTTAACATTATCTATTGCGGCTATCATAGTGGGTGTGTTTTATGTTGTTAAGAAGTTGTCCGAGTTTTAACTTAATCTGATCTTTCTTTAGATCACATTCAAATATCGTTAAAACCTTCCAGGATTCCTGGCGTAATGCATAAAGATTTTTCTCGTCTACCTTTTTGTTTCGACTTATCTTATTTAGCCACCAGTCTGTTCTGGTTTTTGGAACTACAAAATATTTACAGCCTTCGTGTCCATGCCAGAAACAACCATGCACAAAAATTACTGTCTTGTATTTAGGTAAAACTATATCAGGTTTGCCGGGCAGGTTTTTAACATGCAGTCTGTAGCGGAATCCTTTTGAGAAAAGAAATTTACGTACCAGCATTTCGGGCTTGGTATTCTTGCCCTTAATCTGGCTCATGTTGTAACTCCTTATTTCCGGTTCGTGTACATCCACTTAATAAAGATACAACTCTCTGCGTGAGGGATTGCAACGGAAATCCCACGCGCTTCGCGTGGATTGAAGTGAAAAGCCCGACCCGAGGTACGAGGGGCACGCCCAAGCTTTGTGCTTTAAAAAACTTTATCGCTTTCAGCTTTCTAAAAAACCCACGAGTAGCCCGTACCCACCGAGCCACCCACACCGGCACCAATGCCGGGTGTAACTACAATGCCACCAAAGGTAAACACGGGTGTATTGGTGGCACTAAGTGTAACATCGTACACAATACTAAACGATACGCCCGCACCGGCACCTACTTCTACATTAACAGCTACGGAGTTGCCCGAAAGCTGATCGGGTGGGTTTTTCCAGATACCAAACTGGCAGCCAAGGCCGGTACCGCTTTGCACGCCCAGGCTGGCATCTAACCCGGCATAGCCTTTTGTTTTATTGGGCGGGGCCAGGGCAACACCATATCCGAATGAACCTTCCATACCAATTACGCTGCTGGCGCCACTGGTAAAACCTACACTCATGGATTTAAACTCCAATGCTTTTTTTACTTCGTTAAATGCAGGATGGTTTACCAGTTTCTTCATTACATCTTCGGCCAGCTTTGGATCTTTGGCTTTGGCCACGCGGAACAATCCGTTAATAAACTCCTGGTCTTTCACTACTTCGGTTGCGGCTTTACCAAAATCTTCAATAAACTTTTTACGTTTGTCGGCTTCGGCTTTGGCCAGCAGTTTTACTGTTTCGTTTTGGGCTTCGTTAAAGTTGTCTTCAAAAAACTGGCCGGCTGTGCTTACGGCATTGGCTACGTCTTTGGTGAAGAAGGTTTGCACGCTGCCCACCAGGTTGGTCGATTTTTTCTCGACTTTATATTTCGGCTCGAACACGGTGCCATATACTTTATACCAGTTGTTGGGCGGTATGTTCATGTTGTTGCTGAAAATGCGTGGCCCGTTTTTATCATCTTTCAGGGCATCGTACACCCAGGCGCTAATGGTAATGTCGGTTGCATCTTTAGGAAGAGCTAATCGTTTTTCATACGTAAGTGCAGTTCCCTTTTTTGTCCAGCTATCGCTTTTGCCGCCAGCCTTCCAGCTTACTTGAAAGTTGGTAACATAGCCGGCTTCGTTGGCCAGGCCCACAAAGTTGTTGTTGCTGCGCGCGGCCCACTCAAAACCTTTCTGGCCATCGCCTTCGTATTTGCGTTGCGAGTTGGGTTTAATGTCTTCGCCCTGGGGTTTAACCATGTAGAAGTCGTCCCAGAAGAAGTAATAATCTTTATTATTGGCACTGTAGTCAACCGCTTTGATGGGGCGGGTGGGGGCAAGATTTTTAAAACCATCTACACCGCTTTTGCGGATTTTAGCATCCACGGGTTCGCCTCGTTTTTTAGAAACGTATTCATTGCCTTTAAAGAAGTAATAGGTTTGCGTTTCGCTATTGTACGTAGCCGCATCGATGGAAGGCCACGGAATGCCGGGGAAGCCATCTTTGGAACTGATCTTTACGGGTTTGGAAAGTTTTTGTGTTGTGAACTTAAGGGAAACGCCAATGGTGTTGACTTTACTTACGGTGGTTTCGGCAACTTCATCGCCTTTAAAGAAATAGTATTTGTCGTTATCGGCACTGTAACACACGGCATCCAGATTTCCACCACCCCACGATTTGGGGAAGTTCTCCCACTCTTCGGTAATCAGCAGCGGCAGGCCATCGATATACTGGCCGCGTTCTTTGATAACAAAGTACTTGCCGAAGAAGAAAAAGTATTGTTCGGCTTTTTCGTTATACACCACGGCATCGAGCGAAGCCCAGTTTTGTGCGTGCGTGGCAAGGGTTATGCAGAGTGTAAGTGCGAGCACGAAAAGACGTTTCATGGTGTGGGGGATTGGTAGTGAATGTTTAAGTTAGGAATTATTGCGGGTGTTGCAAATGCAGTGCCGGGATAACAATGTGGTTCTATAACCGGGCAGCCGGTAGTAAAGTAAATTTATTCCTAATTTTAAATTATGATTCGAAGTTTACTGGCCTTACTCACCATAATCACCCTTGCCCTTCAGGCACATGCGCAAAAACCAAAGAGCTACCCCGGTGTAACGCAGGAACTGGCGGCAAAAATTATTGCAGCCCCGGCACCCAAAGCTCCTCAGAGTTTGGCAGTGGTTCCGTTTACGGCTACGCCCTCTTCGCAACAAAGCAAAGCCTTTGGCGAGTACTTAACTGAAACGATTATTGGTTCGATCTCCGGCCACCCCGATAAACTGAAATTATTTGAGCGCACCCGCATGGATGCGATTTTGAAAGAACATGAATTTATTCTGACCGATTTAATGAAGCCGGCCGCAGCATTGAAGATCGGGCAACTGGCGCCTATTGATGCGATACTATCCGGCACCTATACCAAACTGAAATCGTACATAGAAGTGAGTGCGCGCATAATTGATGTAACCAGTGGCGAAATTACCATGAGTTATGTGGGCCGCATAAAAATGAACAAGAACATGGCCACGCTGTTTACACAACCTGATGCTGTGGTTGAGCCGGTTGATAAAAGTAAGAACAACACCATTAATGTTACGTTTACGGGTAACACTACTGCGCCCGCAAAAACACAAGCCGAAATCTGTAAGGAAAAAGCCGAAGCGTTTCGTCCGCACCTGAATGATTTATCAACACCCGAAAAAATTTCCACTGTAGTAAATGATGCGGTTAAAACCCCCTTTGATAATGTGTGTGGCAAGCTGCATTACGATGTGATGTATGCGTTTACGCGATTTAAACTGGACCCGGAGCCCTACAAGAATTTTTTGTTAAGCACCCTCGATACCATTGCTTACCCTGCGGGCGATGACCGTGCCTATGAAATGGTGCGCTACCTTACCACCGATAATCATGTTGATGCCCGCGAATGGAAATCAGGGTTTGCAGCCATGAGCAAGGTGGGGAATTATTACTTATCGAATTACACCACACAGCTGATTGGCAAAACCGATGCCTCCGAAGCAGAGCAAAAGGATAGAATTAAACAATACTTTGATCTGGCCGCCCAAAATAAGCTCGGGCTGCCCCGGGCCATATCATTCGAGTTAGCTTATGTGGAAATGATGGAGGGCCTTTCTAAAAATCAGCCGTTGCGGCAATATGTGTATGAAACGTATGCCGCGCAGCTAACACCTGATGATAAACTGAAAGCCACTTTGTTTAGTGAACTCAGTTCTATGTATAAAGAAGAAACCCATCCGCAACGCAAAACAGAATTGATGGGCTGGCTGGCCAGGTATGTAAATGCCAACGACTACCCGAAAGCGCATGAACAGCTTTATGATTTTGCCTGGAATTTTAAAATGACGTACAACGAGGCAACCAATGACGTAACCCGCAGGGAATTTCCGGAGAGTGATTTGCGGATGCTCACACAGCTGTGCCGTGATAAGTTTGCCGCTTATGCATTACTAACTCCTTACCCAAGCCAGAAAGATGACCGCATAAATTTTTGTGTAAAGTATAATGTGGCGATTCCCGGAGTAATTCCCACGCTGGAAGAGGCCGATGCCATTTTGAAGGGCAGCAATCTTACAGAACAACTGCGGGTAATGAAGTTGCTGGCGTTAATGGATACACCACCGGCTAAATTAGAAAACACATTGGTGAATCTGCTCAATAAAAAGAGTCTGGAAGATAAAACCACTATGAACAACATCCAGACCTTAGCGATAAGTGTATTGGGTAATTTAAAAACGGTTAACGCCAAAGCAATTGATTATATGGTTGCCGCGTTGCCGCATTATGGTAACGATACAGAAGCCGCGAAGGAGGCTTTGGTAAAAATCGGCAAGCCCGCGGTAAAAGCGCTTACCATGCGGTTAGACAAAACCACCGATCAGGACGGTGGCCTGCAACACCAGTTGATTACTATTTTGGGTAAGATGGGTAAAGATGCGGCCACAGCCGAAAAATCCATTCAACGCATTTTAACGATTACGCGCAACAGCGAAGTACGCTATGCAGCGGAAGCAGCCCTGCAGGCGATTGGCGGAAATTAAAAACCACATAGATACAAAGGAGCCAATATTTTTTATTTCTATGTATACGCTGTGCCTATGTGGTTAACAGCATTTAATTCTTTGGTATTCTTTTTTAAAGCATTCGGGTAATCAGGGCATTTCAAAACGGATTCCGGTTGGCTCTCCGTTGTGAGGTTCGACTAAGAAAAAAGGTAATTGATAATACTAAGTTCCGGCCGGCCTCGTTGTGCATCTACGTAACCACAAACTTATGAAGCCCCCATTATTCATTTTGCTTTGCATCGTGGCTGTACCTGCATTCAGTCAGGATGATGCAGCATTAACGCCTCCGCGTGCGCTTTTTAAAACTGTTCCACAAAATTTTTTAATTAACACCTTCAGGGTGGGTGTTGAAGTTTTTAACAAATCACATACTAAAAGTTATAGCCTGTATTTAAGTGGCCGGTTAGATGGTGATACTGGTGCACCTGCTTTTTTTTATGAAGATGATTTTTATCGGGGTGTTGGAGGGGAGTTTCAGTATCGTAAGTATATGAGTGGTTTTTCAAGTCGGAAAACCAGACGCGACAGAGAGTTTCTGCAAGGAGTTTACATAGCGGGATATTTAACGGGCGGTACCTTTTCCAATAAAGGCGAATTCACTACGCATTACCGCGATTTTGACACCGGTCAGGTTACAACCACTATGTATTATGTGGATGACAAGATCTTAACTGTGGGCACCGGTTTTACGATCGGATATCACAGAACCTTCTGGAGAGTTTTGTTCTTTGACGCTTATGTGGGTGGTGGTGCTCAATTCTCAGAGGTCGATCGGAAATACGATCCCACTACATCGAGCGATTATTATTTTTCATCCTACAATGGAATAGCGTCACCGGGCTACCAGGGCATTATGCCCAAATTCGGGATTACGCTGGGCGTAGCGTTGTAAGAAATTAAAAAACCACATAGGCACATAGTAAAGTTTTACTATGAGCCTATGTGTTTAATGTATTTAATTTTTCTTAGCCGGGCGTTTGTAAATAACCGGTGGTGCGGGCTCAGGTTTAATTTCAAGGGTTTGTGTCTTCACCAGCTTCAACGCTTCTTCAACTGCGCGTTCTAATTGTGGATCGCGACCTTTAATAACATCGGCTGGTGTTTGTTCAATAGCAATGTCGGGTGAAATACCAACGCCTTCTACTGCCCATTTACCATCTACATCATAAAAACCACCACGCGGTGCAATCATGGTACCACCATCTACGAACGGTGGCGTGTCCCACGTGCCTACTAACCCACCCCAGGTTTTTGTTCCTACCAAAGGTCCTATCTTCATCTTACTAAACATGTAAGGAAGCAAATCGCCACCGGAACCTGCGCGCTCGTTAATCAGCATCACCTTGGGACCGAAGATACCGGCATTGGGTGTAAGGAATGGTTTATGATCGCCTACTTTACTATTGAAGTAACCATGCAGTTGCCGCGACATCACATCTACCATATAGTCGGCTGCTGAACCCCCGCCATTGTTGCGCTCATCTATGATTGCACCTTTGCGATCTTGCTGGGCAAAGTAATACCGGTTAAAGCTGGTGTAACCGGGTTGCGCGGTGTTGGGTACATATACATAGGCAAGTTGCCCTTTCGAAAGCTCATCTACTTTTTTGCGATTGCTTTCAATCCAATGCGACATGCGGAGTTGGTTTTCATTTTCAACCGGAACAACGGTAACCAGTTTCGAACCTTCCAAAGATGGTTTCGAATTGACGCGTATTTTAGTCTGTCGATTGGCAGTGCCCTCAAAGTATTTATAAATGTTTTCCATTGCAGATACCGTTACACCATTTACCTCCAGAATATAATCTCCTTCTTTTACACCCAGCCCGGGGCCACGAAGCGGTGCGTTAAGACCGGGATTCCAGTTTTCACCGGTATAAATCTTTTTGATGCGATAGAGTTTGTTGTCAATTTCATAATCAACACCTAATAGTCCGATAGCAACCTCCTGAAGATCGGGCAGGTCGCCACCACGTGTGTAGCTATGGCCAACAGCAACTTCGCCACCCATAATATCTACCACATAAAGCAGATCGCTGCGATGTTGCACATGTTCAATCCATGGGCTATACCATTTCAACACATCATTCCAGGGGGCACCGTGTGTGTTGTTTACGTACAGAAAATCGCGCTGGTAACGCCAGCCTTCTTTAAAGATTTGTTTCCACTCCTCGCGAGGTTCAATTTTTAGTTTTAAGGAAGCAAGTGCTTCTAATCTGCCATCACCCGTTTTCTTGTTGTTATCGGTAGTACCCAAAATGCCCCACGTAGCGGTGCTGCGGTAGAGTAATGATTTGCGATCGGTTGAAACCGAAGCGCTATTTATGCCGGTAAGGTAGACTTCGCTTTTTCTCTCTTTAAAATTGTAACGATGAAGTGTAGCACCTTGTTGATTGGGAATGGCTTCTGCATAGAATACATAGCCATCCGGCCCGGGTTGCAATTCAGTATAATTCCGCAGCGGAACATCAACAGCAAGAATGCGATCGGAAATCCCATCCATATCAATCCTTACAACGGGGGTTCCTTTCTTGTCCTCTTCTTTGGGTTTCTCTTTTTCGTCATCGCTGCGTGGAAGTAAAGGCGAGACATCATCTTTGTTCAACACAATCAGGTACAATGCGCGGGTAATGGGCCTGTCGTAAGAAGTCATATCCAGCCAGCCAATGTTTAAGGCATAGTTGGTACTGGCAAGAAAGTATAAATACTTGCCCGAAGCATCCCATACAGGAGTAATGGCATCGGCCATACCATCGGTTAACTGCAGGTTCTGGTTGGTTTCAACATTGTGTACTTTAATTACTTTATACTGGCTGTCATTTAATCGGGCATAAGCAATCCACTTGCTGTCTGGCGACCAAATCGGATTGAGTGTGCGATTAGGATGGGCGTACCGTTCTGCATCTGCTTTCTTTGTTACACCGGTAGTAACATCGGTATAAAGTAAATTAAAATCGGTATCGGTAAAAGCAATGTACTTACCATCAGGCGACCATTGCGGACGGAAGAAGAAGGTTGGGTTGGGGATTGTAATTACTTTTGGTTTTTCTAATCCTTCCTGATCGGTAATCATTAATTGATATTCACCACTGGCATCGCTGAAGTAAGCAATCCGTTTTCCATCGGGCGACCAAACCGGTGAACGATCTGCTGCACCGGAGGTGTTGGTTATGTTTCGCCAATTACCCTTTTCTTTGGGTACCGTAAAAATTTCACCGCGGTATTCAAACAAAGCACGCTGGCCTGTTGGTGAAAGCGAAGCATTCAGCAAGGCAGTAGTCCGAACATCTTCCCACCGCGCACGCGCCCAATGAAAATCGCCCCGCACATTGATCACAAGTTTTTTGGTTTGCCCGTTGGCAGGATTGAGTGTGTGTAAATAACCGCCTTGCTCATACACCAATTGTCCGCCACCGGCATCAATACTCTTTGCATCGAAATCCGTGTGGAAGGTAAGTTGTTTCAATTCGTTGTTGGCCGGGTTGAATGACCAGACATTATTGGCATAATCACGCTCGGATAAAAAGTATACTACATTGTTTAACCAAACCGGATCAGTATGGCGTTCATTATCGGGTTGAGGGGTCATCTTCAATGAAAAATTTTTCAGGTCTACAATCCAGATAGGTTTGGCTTGTCCGCCCCGGTAGTTGCGCCATTCCGGATCCCAGAACCCAATCTGTTGATAGGCGATGTACTTTCCGTCTTCAGAAATTTCACCGGCTACGGCACGGGGAATGGGAAGCGCTTCTTCCACGCCTCCGTTTTTACCAATCTTATAAATTTTTGATTCACGCGTGGGTAAAACCCCTTCGCGACTGGTTGCAAAGAGAATAGACTCACCATCCGGTGTCCAGCCCGTAACCTGATCGGCTCCGGGGTGCCAGGTAAGCCGCTGTGGTTGTCCGCCTTCTGTTGGAATCAGATAGACATCCGTGTTTCCATCATACTGTCCTGTAAAGGCAATCCATTTTCCATCGGGTGAAAAATGCGGATAACTTTCAAGGCCTTCGTTACTGGTGAGCCTGCGGGCATCACCGCCCTCTTTACCCACGATCCACAAATCGTTGGCATAAACAAATACAATATCGGTATTGCTGATGGTGGGTTGACGGAGCAACATAGTGCCTTGTGAAAAGACGTTGGCACCACTCAGCAAAAGAAGAAAAACCAAATGCAGGACTTTCATAAGTAGGTTAATTGATTGAAAGTCTAAGGTAAGAGAAAGGAGGAGTTTCCTTAACACCGCTTGCGTAAACAAGCTTAATGTTTAAAGCCGATTAATCCCGGTAGGCTACTTTCTAAATTGAAAAAGAAACAGGTTAAAACAAAAGTTGAGCGTAATCAAATCCCGGCTTCAATCTGAAAGCGCACCTGCCAGTTGTTGGTATTGGGATTGGTTTGTTGCAACCACTTGTTTTGTTCGTAGGTAATATCGCCCTGTAGTTTTACCCGATGGCCGCGTATGTATTTGTTAAGTCCTAAGGTAAATTGTTCGGTTTGATCTTCTAATGTTTGAATGGAGTTAAACGGAGTTACGCGCGAGTACCGCCCCACAATTTCATATTTGTTTTCGAAGTAATAACTGCCCTGATAATTTTGCCCAAAGCCTGCATAGATAAAACGTACATCGCCATCGCTATTTACCGTAATGGGGTTAGACGAATTGCGCTCTAACCATTCGCCCGCCAGGGCCCAGCCTTTATACTTGAAAAGAAGATCGGCCATCAGGGTAGTCATATCACGCGAGTCGTATAAGAACTTGCCAAGTTGGCCACCCGTGCGGGTAGTGTTGTTGTTTTTCGAAGCAGAAAGCCCAATGGAAAGTTTGGGTTTTACTTCGCGTAAAATATCGCCTTCAAAATAATCGCCTCCGTTTGTAAATGTTCCTAACGGAAGAAGTTCCAGTCTTCCGGTATAACTTAATCCTCTGTCGGAAGCAGTAATGTTTCGCCCTTCACCTGAAGAGATGGCTCCGCGAAGCACATAATACAAACCACCGAAATGATTGTTGTAGTAGAGTTGCATACCAAAGTCGCGATCAACATTAAAAGTTGAGTTTACAATGGAGCGATCGGCCAATTGTAAATCGCCCGAAGAGTTTACCCGCTGGCGGTTACCCGGAAGTTTGGTTTGACCGAGACCGATGGAAAAATGTTTGTTTACGGAATAGATGATCATCGCATCGCGAATTACATTCGGAAAGCCGGTATCATCAAAATCCATATCCGAGCGGGAGAATGATAATTGAATGAGGTAATAAAACTTTGGGTTATAGATGTAACCATCAAAACGTAAACGCAATCTTCTTACACGCGCCTCTACCTGGTCAATAGAAAGATCATCTCCGCTTTCTGTACGGAAGGCAGCGCGATTCTGCATGCGAAACCGGATGTTGAGGAGGTATAAACTATCAGGTGAAATGATTCCCAATCCTTTTCCAAAAGTGAAGTAAGGCGAGGGGGTAATGTTTTGGGCGGGGGCCAGCTGAACACTTAAAACAAGTAAAGCGGCCAACAGAAAACCTGAAAATTTCATGATTTTGAAGGATTGGCGCAATATTATTAATTTAATGTTACCTGAATGTTAAGGACTTAACATTCAGGTAAAATATGTTTTTGATGCCAACAGCTCAGAATACTTCCACTATAAAAGCAAAGTAATAGTTCTCGGTATTGCGCATCATGGGCATGGGCCGATCGAGTTTTATGGTTGGGCTTGTCTCAATCACTTTAAAGGTTTGCCCGCAGATGGCTGGATTTTTTAAGTCGAAAGAAATCCCTTTTGTGTCGCCAACTGCTTCTTGAGGAAAGAAATAAATCTGATCGCCTACTGATAAACCCGAAATCGAAATCTGGTCGGTATAACGGACAAATGCTTTCTCAATCCGACCGTTATGTTCCGGTGTAAAAGCTGATGGATCATCGCCCCGTTTTGTTACGGTTATTGTAGTTGGGGTTGCAGAAGGTTGTAGTGGGGCAACGGTGGTTCCGGTTTTAACTACATCCCATTGGGCACTCCACCAGCCCAATTGAATGGCACTTGCCTCCAGCACACCGTTTTGATTGTGAATGGCAATTTCGGGCTTCCATCTGTTTCTGATTCTGAAAAATAAAGTTCCTTCTACGGGCTCAAGAGTCCATTGTGCACTCCACCAGCCCGGTTGAATAGCTCCGCATTGAATTGCACCATTCTGGATGTGCAGGTATTCACTGCGCCAAAGGTTTTTGATTTTATAATAGGATTGATCAATAGGTTCCAGAATCCATTGCGCGCTGTGCCAGCCCGGTTGTATGTTTCCGGATGCCGGTTGTGGTTGTTCTGCATGAATAAACTCATCTGGCTTCCAGCGATTTTTTAGCTGGTAAAAATCCTGTGCACAAAGTGAAATGGTGCTAACCATAAGCAGACAAAGCGTAAGCGTAATTTTTGACATAAGATTTTTTTGAGTTATTAAACCTACACTATTTTCAGCTCCCTGAAAAACGGCTTAGTGTGCTTCCAGCCAATTCTTGCCAATACCCACTTCAACTTCCATCGGTACTTCCAGCATCACAGCCGACTTCATCAGTTCGATTACGTGCGGCTTTACAATGTTCAGTTCATCTTTATGCAGATCAAAAACCAATTCGTCATGCACCTGCATGGTCATTTTGGTTTTCAGGTTTTCACGCTTCAGCCATTTGTGAATTAAAATCATGGCAATCTTAATAATGTCGGCCGCACTACCTTGTATAGGAGCATTGATGGCGTTGCGTTCGGCAAAACCGCGTGTGGTAATGTTGCGCGAGTTGATGTCGCGCAGGTAGCGCCTTCTTCCCAAAATAGTTTCTACATATTCTTTCTCGCGCGCAAAGTTGATGGAGTCGTCCATGTAGCGTTTTATGGCCGAGAATTCTTTGAAATAGGAATCAATAATTTCAGTGGCTTCTGTTTTAGAAATGCCAAGATTCTGTGAGAGGCCGAAGGCCGTGCTGCCGTACAAAATACCAAAGTTTACTTCTTTGGCTTTGCGCCTCATATCGGGCGTAACTTTTGCCAGATCAACTTTAAATACTTTGGCCGCAGTAGTAGCGTGAATGTCGCGCTTGTTACGGAAGGCTTCAATCATGGTTTCATCTTTGGCAAACGAGGCTGCAATGCGCAATTCAATCTGCGAGTAATCGGCCGACATAAATAAAAACTCTTCGCTGCGCGGCACAAAAGCACTGCGGATTTGTCTTCCCTTCTCGGTGCGGATGGGAATGTTTTGAAGATTAGGGTTATTGGAACTTAAACGCCCGGTTGCCGCAACCGCCTGCCGGTAATCGGTATGAATGCGCTGATCGAACTTGCTCACCATTTTAGGCAAAGCATCCACGTAAGTAGAACGAAGTTTTTCATATTCACGGAAGTCGAGAATTTTACGTGCTATTTCATGTTCATCAGCAAGTTTCACCAACACTTCTTCGCCTGTGGCATACTGACCGGTTTTGGTTTTTTTAGCTTTGTCTAACAACTTCATTTTATCGAACAGAATTTCGCCCAGCTGTTTGGGTGAAGCAATGTTAAACTCGGTGCCTGCAATCTGAAAAATTTCCCGCTGCACTTTATGACTGTCAGTCTTCAGCGCATCGCTCATCCACTTCAACGTTTCTTCATCAATGGTTACACCTTCAAATTCCATGGTAGCCAGTACGCTGGCCAGTGGCATTTCTACATCGTGCAGCAAGCGCCATTGGCCCCGTTGTTCTAAATCGAGTTGCAGTTTTTCTTTCAGTTGCAAAACCTGATCTATGCGTTCGCAGTGTTGTTCGGCTTGCGTTGCGTTTTCACTAAACTGATAGTTCAGGTATTGATTGCACAAAATTCCCAAATCGTGAGAAGCTTCAGGTTCAATCAGGTAATGCGCCAGCAGCGTATCGTACAATGGCCCGTTTACTTCAACCTGATGTTTCTTAAATGCCAGCACCGAGGTTTTAAGATTATGGCCTACTTTACGGATGTTCTCATCTTCCAGCACCGGTTTAAAATCGGCAATCACATTTTCATCCGTTACCGGGATGAAGTAGGCTTCGCCTGGCTGCGCAGCAATTACCAGGTGTGTAATTTCAAATTCAAAATGTTCCGCTTCATCGGTGATTATCTCTAAGGCGAACTCGCGTTGTGCTTTTAATTTTTGAACAAGGCTGGCGCGGTCTTCTGTCGTTTCCAATGTTTTGTATGAAACATTTTCCGGATTGAAGGCTGCCTTCTCAACACTTGCCGATTCATCGGTGGTTGTCTCCAATCCAAACATGGAAAGTTGTGCCACTTTAGGCGAAGGAGTAATGGTGCCGGCCGTTTCTGCGGATTGTAACCCGAAAATTCGGGGCATCATGGTTTTAAATTCCAACTCTTCCAGAATGGGTTTTAGCTTTTCGGCATCGGGCCCGGAGTAGGCGAGATCTTGTTCATTCCATTCAACCGGAACATCGGTAATAATTGTGGCTAATTTTTTAGAAAGTATGGCCTGATCGCCAAACTGTTCCACACGTTCCTTTTGTTTGCCTTTCAGTTCAGCAGCATGTGCTACTACACCTTCAACGGTTTTATATTTTTTTAAAAGATCGGCTGCGGTTTTGGGGCCTACACCCGGGATGCCGGGAATGTTATCTGAAGCATCACCTTGTAAACCCAGAATATCAATTACCTGGCTTACATCTTCAATATCCCATTTCTCGCAAACTTCTTTGGGGCCGAGTATATCTACGGCATTGCCCATGTAAGCAGGCTTGTAAAGTTTTATTTTATCTGTAACCAACTGCCCGAAATCTTTATCCGGGGTCATCATAAAAACTTCAAAGCCTTCGCGCTCGGCACGTTTGGCTAAGGTTCCGATAATATCATCAGCTTCGTAACCATCCAATGCCAGAATAGGAATGTTAAATCCTTTCAGAATTTCTTTTACAATAGGCAAGCCACTGCGAATGTCTTCCGGAGTTTCCTGACGGGTAGCTTTATATTCGGTAAAAATTTCATCGCGAAAGGTTGGCGCTGAAGTATCGAATGCTACAGCAATGTGTGTTGGTTTTTGCTTTTGAATTACTTCCAGCAGAGTATTGGTAAACCCAAACGGCACCGAAGTATTATGCCCCTTGGAATTAATGCGCGGATTTTTGGTGAATGCAAAGTGCGCACGGTAGATAAGCGCGTAAGCATCAAGCAAGAAGAGTTTTTTGGCAGATTCGGGCATGATAACGTGTTAAAAAACGACATGCAATGTATCGTTTTAATTACAACGGGTAAAGTGTTACTTGCCGCTAACTGATTAAATAAGGCAAATCAATTCTTCCTGCCTAAATGAAACTGCGAACCTGTGTATTGTTTATCGGTCAGGTGCAACACGCGTCCGCCCCGCACGGCTTCGTATTGCGCCCAGAACACAGAAGTTTTTCCATCAAACCTTTTGGTCATGGTAATCTCCCAAGGGGAAACAGTGAGTTCACCATTATATTTCTGATCGTAAAAATTCATACTGCCCACCATACCATAAGCTCCCTTATGGTTGCTTTTGTAGGTACCATTGGTATTAAAAGTAAATTCATCGGCCGATGATGAAGCATTCATTCCGGCATAACTTCCGGTAACAGTGCTGTACATATTTACATAAGAACCGGAAGAACTTGTCCAGTCGCCCGCCAAATCGTTTACCGTAACTGCAAATTTGTTGTAGTTCAGCAATGCTTCCACCTTTTCAGGATTAGGAAACTCTTGTTGAAAAGCGGCCTGCGAAGGCGACAGAATTTCAATGCATTTTGAAATACCATTGTTGGTGATAATCCGAAACCCTAAGTGATACCGTTTACCGGTGGCTTTCTCTACGGCATCGGCTTCAAAAAAGTGAACACAGAGATAACAGGGGCCGCCATTATCAAACTTGCGAATGTTACTTACGTTATATCGCGGAAGAATAAACCGATCGAAAATAACAGCTTCCAGTTGATTGGTGGCCCGCATCTCGTCTGTGATTTCAATTCCGTAATGAAGTAAAACGGTGAACTGACTTTTTTGTACGCGCACATAATCGGCAAAAGGCTGAGCAATCCAGCCATCGTCAAAATTAGTAGTGGCGGTAAAAATGCCGTGGTTGCCAGGTGCAGCGGTAACGGTGAAACTATTTTGCACATTGGGTTGTGTTGAAGGTTGGCTTTGCTGAGTATTTACTATGGGCTGGTCTGGTTTTTTCAAATCGAGCGAAAGCAGTAATTGCTCAATCTCCTTCATGAATTCAGTGTTATTCATGATTACGACCACACTAAGCTCTACTCCATAGCCGGTAATGGTACTTAATAATGAGTAGGCTGGTTTATTCTCATACGTAAATGAACTTGCCGCAGAATGTGAGGTCCAGCCATCTTCCGTTTCGGTTTCGGGTTGTGGTGGAGTAGGCGGTCCCCAGTTGCTTTTTACAATCAAAGCATTCCATTCGTTATTAAAATCAGTAAGCGAATTACCACTGCTTTGAATGCTCTTGTAAATAGTAACGCGGCACCAGCTTCTGGTAAGGTTATTGGTTTTTACATACGAAGCCGCAAAATCTTTTAGTTCGGGCGTCCAGCCTTCAGCAACAGTGTAGGTGGCAATATCGAAGGTGGTTTTTTGGGCGGTGGCGGTAAGTGCCAGAGCACAAAAGATCAGAACAATTATCTTTTTCATATTAAATGATTTTTTTTTCAAGTGCTGTACGTATCAACGCAGCTGTATTCTTTACCTGAAATTTTGAAATCAGACTTTTGCGATGCGAGTCAATGGTGCTGGCACTTACAAAAAGTTTGTCCGCAATCTCCTGGTTGGTTAACCCTTCGGCAATCAACTTCAATACTTCAATTTCTCTTCGCGTTAGCAAAAGCTGGTTATGATCTTTAATTGTATCGCGCAGGTTGTTACGGCCCAGCCAGTATTCTTCATTTGATGTTACGGCTTGTAGCGCCTGTTCAATTTCATCCAGAGAAGCGTTTTTTAGCAAATACCCTTTTGCTCCGGCATCCTTCATCCGTTGGATGTAGGTAAGCTGATCGAAGTTGGTAAGCGCAATTATTTTTAACGTGGGGTTCTGCTGCAACAGGGTTTGGCATACCTCAATACCGTTTTGGTCGGGCAGGTTGATGTCGAGCAAAACCACATCAGCGGTGTTCTTTACAAAATAGCCGAGGCACGAACGCGCATTGGTGGCATGACCACACACTTCTACTCCATCCAGTTGTTGTAACATGCTTCGCATGCCTTCCACTACCATGGGGTGATCATCCACTATAAAAACGCGCTTGGTCATAGTTGCACGGGGATAGTAAGGTGCACAGAAGTTCCTCCGGTGCCTGAACTTACATCTACTTTTCCTTTCAGATAGTCAACCCGCGAACGAATGTTGTGCCAACCCGCACCCGTTGAGTGTTGGGTTTTGGCAATGTCAAAACCAACTCCGTTGTCTTCAACCGTAATGCTGATTTCATTTTCGTGAAACGCCAACTGTACCAGTACCATCGATGCCTTGGCATACTTGGAAGCATTGTTGAGCAACTCCTGCACAATGCGATACAGAATAATTTCAACGTTGGAAGCCAGCCTTACATCAGCCCCTAACGATTGAAACTCAACTTTAAAAATGCCGGATTGCTCAATGGAATCGCAATAACTTTTAAGCGCTTCCTGCAGCCCGAATTTCACCAGCACTTCGGGCATCATATTGTGAGCTACGCGCCTCAGCTCTGAGATGGAGTTGTCAAGCATGTCAAGCGATCGCTCAAACACCAATGCACTTTGTGCATCTAATACTACGTTCGATTTCATATTGGTTAATGAAAATTTTACACCTGATAATAAACCACCCAGGCCATCGTGCAGATCTTTGGCTAACCGGCCCCGCTCTTCTTCCTGACCTTTGATGACAGCCTCGCTGGCCAGCAATTGTTTTTCGGCTTCCAGTTCGGCAATGCGACTTTGCTTCAGGGCATTGTCTTTTTCGAGCAGAAGTTTTTTCTGGTTATACGTTCTGCTGGCCAGCCAGGCAATGGCCACAACCGAAATCAGGACAGCCACCAGAATAATAATCAACAACCGGTTTTGCTGAAGCGATAAGTCTTTTATCTCTGCTTGTTGTTTCAGATCTTTTATCTGTTGTTCTTTCTTTTCCGATTCGTAGCGGGCTTCCAGCATATTAATATTAATCCTGCTTTTTTCGCCCAGCACGGAATCGTTCAATACTTCAAATTTTTTTCTAAAATCCAGCGCATCACCAAAATTGCCGGTGCTTTCATAAAACAATGCAGCCTTATTATACAAATCCCGTAACTCATTAACCGAACCTAATGTTGTGGCTAAGGTTATGCCTCGTGTCAATGCCTGTGTTGCAAAAGAGTTTTTCTTTGTAGCGGTATAAACATCGGCCAATCCCATTTGTGCATACATCTCATACTCGGGAGCTTCCTTTTCAAGGGAAAAGGAAATTACTTTTTTAAAGTAGCGTTCGGCTTCAGTGTATTCAGGCATCATTTTATACACATCTGCCTGCCCCAACCACCCATCGAGAATAGTTATATAGTCATTGGTGCGCGTGCCATTGGCTTCAATTTCTTTAAAATGGGTAAGGGCCTTGTCGTATTGCTTGAGGTAGATTTCAGCATTTGCGATATTATAGGTAGAGGATGCAATGGCATAATCGTTTTTTAATTCTATAGCCACCGCTAACGATTTTTCGGCATACCCTTTTCCTTTTTCATATTGACCTAATTCAATAAAAATGGAAGCCAGGTTATTATTTGAAATGCGCTGCAATCTTTTGTCGCCTATTTCTTCGGCAAGGGCTAGCGCTTCAAAATAACTTTTGGTTGCTGTTTCAAAATCAGAAAGATATTGCCACTCGCTACCCACATTAATGTGGGCTACAGCCAGATCTTTTTTGGTTCCTGCCTGTTGGTAAAGTGCCAGTGCTTCTTTGGCAAGTTCAAGGGCTTCTTTGAATTTGCCGCGGTTATTCAGAATAACAATGGCATTACTGGCATACGCAGCTTGCCCTTTCAAATAGTTCAGGTCTTGCGCTTTTTTTCTGGCGAGATCAAAATACCACAAGGCCGAGTCCGGATTGGTGTTTTCAAACAATTCGCCATATTGATAATACAACATCACTTTTGTTGTATCGTCAGGTGTTTGCCTGATGATTTGAAGCAGACTGTCAGCCTGAGACTGAGATTTGGCCATGAAAGATGTAACCAGAGATATGGCCAGTACAACGAGATAGGTTTTTGGAGTCAGTCGGATGCTCATTTTTTACAAAATAATGAGGTTTGCCATGTAACGCTATAGTATTATCCCGGTTAATTTCAAAAATCCCCTTTTTAGGGGATGCTGAATTTCAACGCGAAGACTTACCTTCATGAAATGATGTATAATCCCATGAAAACGATTTATGTATTCGCATTAATGCTGTTGCTTGGCAGCGGCTGTTCAAATTCTGGTAAAGATGGATTTAGTATCGGCTTCTCAAAAGGTGTAAAAGCCGATATGAGTACCGGAGCCAAGACAACGTATAATGGATTTGCAGTAGAGAATGTTTATGTGGTAGATGCGGAAGACAATCAACTTAACGATAACAAAGTTCCTATCAATAGTAAATTTTCAATTGTGTTCGAGGGTATTGAAAACTATACCCTGAAAGAAGGCAAAGCATTTCCTGGCCTTGCACTGGAAGTTACAGATGAAGTGGGTGGTTTTATCTTAGATGAAGCGGATCTGCTCAGCAACAGTACTGAAGGGTTTGAACCCAAAACAGCAAGTGTATTACGCGGAACGATAACGGTTGGCGAACCCATGGAGATTGGAAAGACGTATCAGTGCAAAGTACGCGTGTTCGATAAAAACAGCGAAGCGGAGATTGTTACAACCATGAAGTTTGAGGTAAAGGAATAAGATTTTAAAACGCACCATCGCAAGGGTGTAATATGAAAAAACTCTTCACTATACTGATTGGGGTTGCATCGTTTGGCGCGATGGCACAACAGGATCCGCTGTACTCGCAATACATTAATAATCTGTTGTTAATTAACCCGGCATATTCCGGCAGCACAACAGATCTCAACGCATCAATAATGTATCGCAAACAATGGGCGGGTTTTGAAGGCAGCCCCGTAACCATGAATGCCAATGCGCACATGGCGCTTTCCAACAACAGGATGGGTGTGGGTTTAATTGTGTTACAAGATCAGGTGGGTGCCGATAAGACTACGGAAGTAACATTTACATATGGCTATCATTTACCCGTAAGTCCCGACTTGAAACTTTCGTTTGGATTGCAGGGCGGACTGATCAACTACAAAACGGATTACTCGGACGTAACCTTCAACCCGGCAGATGGTAAATTTGTAAATCAAAGTGAATGGAAACCCAACCTGGGCACGGGTTTAATCTTAAGAAGTGAAAAATTTATGGTAGGGTTATCCGTACCTAAATTATTAAAAGCCACTTCAAATATTGAAGAGTACAGCACCAGTTTATATAATCAGCACGCTTACGCGCTGGCAGCGTATGTGTTTCAGCTTTCATACCGGATTAAGGTTAAACCCTGGGTAATGGCGCGCATGGTAAGCGGTGCACCTGTGTCGTTCGACTATGCAGCTTCACTTAAAGTGGATGACAGTTATTCGCTTGGTTTATTTACCCGAAACCTGAACACCTTTGGAACATTTGCACAAATTAATCTGGGCGATAACATTCGGTTTGCCTATGCATTTGAGTTACCTACTGGTAAATCAGTCGGAACACAATTTACCACACATGAAGTAACGCTGGGCGTGCGCTTTGGCTTACTCAACTTTCACGATTTAACTACCATTAGAAATTTTTAGAAATCATCAATCAACCTTCCTATGAAAAAGCTTCTGATCTTGTTTTCATTTTTGGTGTTTAGCTTAACCCTCTGTGCCACGGTGCGCACGGTAAGTAATAACCCCGATAACCTGGCACAATTCAGTGTTATTCAAACGGCAATAGATGCCAGCGCAGATGGCGATACCGTTTATGTATACGGTGGCCCGAATATTTATGCGGCCTTTACCATTTTAGATAAACGCATAACCGTAATTGGGCCCGGTTGGTCGCCCGATAAAAATCTACCGCACACCGCGCAGGTAGCGGGCGCAACTATCCGCGACTCTCCGGCCGGGGGCTCTCCAAATGGTAGCGAATTGCAAGGTTTGATTTTTACTCAGCCCGTAGCCATTTCACGAAATCAGGTAGGTGGAGATTTACCTACAAATAACCTGCGATTTATCAGGTGCCTTTTTAACAGCAATTTTAGTGCGGACCTGGGAGCATCGGGTTTGTTGGTTGAGGGGTGCATTATTTATGGCACCTGGAGTTTTACTGGATCGGCAACGTACCAGAACTTATTATTTCAAAATAATTTATTCTTCTTCTTTACTTGCTGTGTTAGTTCTCAGCTAAACGGATTATCAAATAGTGTTAATGTGCGATTTGATCATAACCTGTTCTCCAGCACGAACAATGGTGGTGGCGGTAATATTATTGTGTTTGGCGGAAATACCCGTTTCATAACGTTAACCAATAATGTTTTTAATCAGGCCAACGTAGGCACTAATGTTAGCTTCAGTACATTTAACAATAACATCACCAACAACATTACACTTAACAATGCCAACGCAGCATCTAATGCAACTCCGTGGGCAGTAAACAGCAATGTAGATGGTGGTGGCAATGTGGCTAATCAAAGCCCAGGTATGGTCGATCAAACGCAGGTAAATGCAGGTAACTCAAGTGGGCTTTTGAATTTTACTATTGCCAGCGGCCCCGCTAATAACACAGGCAGCGATGGTAAGGACATGGGCTTGTTGTTTGATGCCACCGGCAGCTTAAACTGGACCAACAGTCGCAATAGCCGATTGCCGCGCATCTTTAGCATGAACATTACCACACCTACCGTAACACCTGGTGGCAACCTGAGCGTAACAGTGGATGCCCGCAAAAGCAATTGATACAATTGATGAAGCGTAAATTCAAAGTTAATAGTCCAAAGACTTTAGTCGATAGTCATTCTGTCTATCGACTAAGGACTAAAGGCTATATACTATCTTTAATTTTGCTTCTCATCTCAATATCTGGTTTTGGCCAATCTATTTCACGAGCCGAATATTTTTTTAACACCGATCCTGGCCCCGGTAATGGTACGCCAATAACCTTTACACCAACCGGTGGTGATGTAACATTCACCGCCTCCATACCAACTGGTGCTTTGCCTCAGGGATTTCATTTCGTGGGTATTCGGGTAAAGGAAACGAATCTGGGTTGGAGCCAGTTTGAGCCTCGTGGATTTTACATTACTACTTCTACGAGTAATTCTGCGAACCTGGCGGCAGCCGAATATTTTTTTGATACCGATCCCGGTGCCGGAAATGCAACCCCAATTGCCATTACTCCCGGTGCCAATGCTACCTTCACCATTGCCATTCCAACCACAAGTCTTGGAGCGGGATTTCACTTTCTGGTTGTGCGCGCCAAGGATACAACGGGCAGATGGGGACTATTTGAAGTGCGTGGCTTTTATATTACCTCAACCACAACAAATTCACCCGACATAATCAGTGCTGAATATTTTGTTGATACCGATCCCGGTAACGGCAATGGCACACCGCTGCCGGTAACTGCCGGAAGTACTACTACTTTTACAGCCAGTATTCCTACAGCAAGTCTTTCTCCGGGTTTTCATTTTGTGGGGATCCGCACCAAAGGCGCAAACGGCAAGTGGGGAATTTTTGAAGCCCGTGGATTTTATATTTCCGCCTCAACTTCTGATGCAACAAACATTGTTACAGCCGAATATTTTTTTGATGTCGATCCGGGATTGGGAAATGCTACAGCACTTTCTATTCCATCGGGAGCGGTTTCAAATTTTACGGTTAATCTTCCTACAACAAGTCTTACCCCGGGTTTTCATTTTGTGGCCATTCGCGCAAAAGGAACGGATGGTACGTGGGGACTTTTTGAAACAAGAGGATTTTATATTTCTCCGGTTAACTCTAATATGGGCGACATTGTAGCGGCTGAATATTTTTATGATGGGGTTGATCCGGGTGAAGGCAACGGTACAGCGTTAACCGTTACAACTGGCCCCACTATTAATGAAAATTTTACGATTGTTTTGAGTGGTGTGCCGGCCGGTGCGCGTAAGCTTAGCATTCGCGTACAAGATGCAAATGGAATCTGGAGCCCAATTGAAACGCAACCCTTTACTGTATTAGCCTGCACACCTCCAACACCTCCTGTTGCAACGGGAGCAAGCCGATGCAATACCGGTACACTGGTGTTAACGGCTACATCAGGTGCAACGGGTGCACAGGTGTATCGTTGGTATGCTGATGAATCATCCACTGCCGTGTTGTTTACCGGAGCAGCATTCACCACGCCATCCATCGCAACCACAACAAATTTTTTCGTTAGCGTGTTTGATCCCACAACTCTTTGCGAAAGCAATCGCACCTCAGTGCCAGCAACGGTAATCAGCACCACACCACCGGTTTTAAATATTACCAGTGCCACTATTTGCGAAGGCAATTCCATCACGTTAAGTGCTCCATTAGGTTTTTCATCTTACCTCTGGTCGAATGGCGAAGCAACCCGCGAAATTGTAGTTACAACTTCCGGTAATTATACGGTAGTGGTGGGTAATGGCACGTGTACCAGCCAGCCTTCTGCTCCTGCTGCTATTACAGTTTCAGCCCGACCAACACCTCCGGTTATTACCGCTGGCGGCACGACCGATTTATGCGATGGCACTTCGGTAATGTTATCGGCTCCGGCAGGGTTTACCTATCAGTGGTCGAATGGAGCAACCACACAAACTATTTCGGTAACAGCAGCCGGCAATTATTCTGTTGTGGTGGCGAATGCAAGTAATTGTATAAGTACATCTTCTAATGTTATCACCGTTCGCACGTTTACCACGCCTGCAAAACCGGTGATTGAAGTTTTTGGTAATCTTCAGTTGTGTGGTACCAATTCAGTGGGCTTGCTTGGTCCATCAGGCTTTGCGATTTACCAATGGTCGGGCGGGCAAACCACACAAGGCATAACCATATCGGCAGCCGGCACACACACCTTGCTGGTAGGTAATGCAGCCAATTGTCTTTCGGTTGTGTCAGACGCAGTAACGGTAACAGCCACGGGTCAACCGTGTGTGAGTGGAGGTTCAAACGTGCCTCCGGTAATTGATGACGTTCTGTTAGCTGCGCAGATTGAAGGCCAGCTTACATTTGATCTGACCACGATTGTTTCGGATGCCGATGGTAATATTGATTTCAATTCGCTTCGCGTAGTGAACAATCAAACGTCACGTGGGCAGGCGGCAATAGTTGATGCGGGGTATAACTTAGTAATTGATTACGCGGGCAGCCCCTTTACAGGAGAAGACCGGATTACTCTTGAGGTGTGCGACCTTGCCGGAGCCTGCGCCCAACAGGTGCTGAACATTGATGTGGTAGGGGATGTACAAGTATTTAATGGAGTAACCCCGGACGGTGATGGCATTAATGATTACCTCTTTATAAAATACTTGGATGTAGTGGAAGGAGCAGCCAACAATAAAGTAACCATTCTGAACCGGTGGGGCGATATTGTCTTTCAATTGGAAAACTACGACAACGTTTCGCGGGTATTTACCGGAGTTACCGATTCCGGTAAAGAACTTCCTTCCGGAACTTACTTCTACAAAATAGATTTTGCCGGCAGTAAATCCATAAACGGATTCATTTCACTGAAGCGATAATAACGGAAGTTTCGCAAAACACTTTCACGAATGTCAGACAGAGCCAGGTCAAAGTCGATTTTGGTGATAAATGGAATAGTTTACTACAACCTCAACCTGCCAATGGGGTGTTTTACTTAACATCAGGTAAAAAATCTGAAAAAGTTTTACTCCTTCAGATTTTCTACCGGGTTTACAAACGTAGCCCGTATGGTTTGTAAAACGATGGTTATAATGGCAAGGGTTACAGGTAGCTTAGCCACCATTTTTCTTTGTGCTTAAGTTTATAGGTGTCAAATCGCTTGCATAATGGGTAAAGCAAACCTATTACCAGTACCCATACCAGGTAAACCACCCAAAGATCAAAACCAAATCCTTTTAATTCGGGCACCACTACAACCCAATCGGTAAGAATCATGCTTTGCCAACCAAAACCTGTTACTTCTGCAGTAACCAGGGCGAGTAGGTGAATGAGGTACAAATGAAGGATGTAATAAAAGAAGGGAACCCGGCCGAATGCGCTAAAGAAGTTGACAATTCTACCCTTCAGGCCTTCACTGTTAGCCAGAAATAATAACGCAGGCCCAAGTGTCATTAACAGATAATTTAAAGAAGGAGGATATTTTGTAGCAGCCAAAAACGACATCAGGCTTTGAGTAGTTGTGGCATGTTGTTTCCAGTTAACCGGATCGCCATACAAGTTAAAGCCACGCAGTACCACAAATGCAAAGACGGCCAGTATTCCCAACAGATTTAACAGGTGCTTCCGTTTTGCTTCTTGAAAGGTGGGTTCATAGAGCCGGCCAAAGCAATAGCCGAGGGACATTACGCCAATCCATGGGATAATGGGATAATCAATGTAAAAAACTTGTCCGTTACCGAATGAAAACGCGCGCATGTCGTGCAGGGCAGCCCAAAAAATATTTCCTTCGAAATGAATTGAATCAAGTAGGTTATGACCAACTATCATAATCAAACTGAAGGCCAATACCGCCTTATACGTAAAATGCACTAACACGGAAAGTGTAATCATGCTAATACCAAGTGACCAAATCACTAACAAGCCGGGTGTCCTGAAATAAATATCAAAATACCAGGCTAAATTGACGATTGTAAATTCAATAAAGACTAACCACAATCCACGCTTTAATAGGAATAGCGAAAGATCTCTGGTACTTTTTCTTCTTGCCACAAAAAAGGCAGATAGCCCGGCAAGAAAGCAAAAGGCGGGGGCACAAAAGTTTGTTACCCAACGGGTAAAAAAAATTGGTAAAGTGGTAAACTCCGGATCACTTGGATCAAATATAAAAGCGGCATTATGGAAATAATCGCGGGTATGGTCTAATGCCATTATTACCATTACCAACCCTTTCAATAAATCAATAGATTCGATTCGGGTTTTGGTAGTCATGGAAGTTGCGGCAACACAAGTAAGTGTTGAAGATAGGTTTTTAAATCCTATTACCTCGCTTTCACAAAGAAATTAATCACTCATTCTTTCAAATTCTCAACAGGGTTTACAAACGTAGCCCGTATGGTTTGTGAACCAATAGTTAGTATCGCAAACAAAATCAGAATCAATACTCCAAATAGAATTACACCCGCATCGAAAGACGTGTGGTAAGCAATTAATTGCAACCAAAGGTTGTTGGCCAGATAAGCTAATGGCACAGCAATTAAAACCGAAATCAACAACAGGAAAACAAATCCCTTCGATAACAACACAATTAAAGAACCATTGCCGGAACCCAGGATTTTACGAATAGAAATTTCTTTTATGCGGGTTTCCATGGTGTACGTGGCCATGCCTAATAATCCGAGACAGGAAATTAAAACCGCTAACGAAGCAATTACCGTAAGCACGGAAACAATGTCGCCAAAAATAATTTCGTAAAATTTCTTCACTTCAGAATCAACGGTTTTGTAGTCAACCTTAAGATCGGGATTAACCGTTGCCCAGGCCTTTTCAATTGTGTTTACGGCTTGTTCATAAGAGCCGAGATAGGAAACCTGTAGTATATTAAAGCGAGCCGGATCATACAACAAAGCCATGGGCGCAATCTGCCGCGTTAAATCGCGATGGTTATAACCCGACACCACACCGATGATGCTGCGCTTAACTGAATCCGAATCCTGAAACAACTCCTGACCAATCGCTTCCTGTGCGCTACCAAAATTGAATTTGGTAACGGCTTGTTCGTTGATCACAATATATTCTTTATTAAGACTATCCGCTCCGGCTTTAAAGAATCTACCGGCCAGCAGCTTCACATTCATGTTGCTTAAATAATCTTCATCTACCAAAAAGTAATCCATCGGCACACCGTCCGCATCGCTTAGGCTGCGTTTTAAGGTAGTGCCATAACTTACTCCGGCCGAAGGTAAGTGTGAGGTGGCCGATACATGCGTAATGTTATTGTAACGGGCCAATTCATTTTTCAGATTTTGAGCCGAAGTATTATTTAACCGGATGGCAATGTTGTCCGCCATATTAAACCCATGGCTTTGTCCCATAAACAGGTTGAATTGTTTATACAACACAATGGCCGAGAGAATAAAGAAAAGCGAAAGCGTAAACTGTGCTACCAGCAAACTTTTGCGCAAGCCCATACGCGAGAACAACTTCATGTTGCCGAAGTTCTTTAACACTTTTACCGGTTGAAATCCGGATAACACCACAGCCGGAAAGAAGCCGGCCAGAATACCTACCACTAACGCAAACACGGCAAAGGCGGCCATCACCAGCATGTTCGACTCCAGATCCCAATGAAACATGCGGGCAAAGTTGAGTTGCAGAATGATTGGCTTCAGTAAAATCAAAAAAGCAAAACCCAGCACCAATGCCACAAAAGCAATAATGATAGATTCACTTAAAAACTGAGTAAACACTTGCCAGCGGGCCGCACCGGTAACTTTGCGAATTCCAATTTCGCGGGCACGCGTTAACGACCTGGCAATTGAAAGATTGGTAAAGTTGAAACAAGAGGTAAGCAGGATAACAAGGCCGAGGCCACCCAAAAAGTAAATGAAGAACCAGGGAAGGCTTGGCCCAACCGGATTGTTGGTTAATGGGCCGGGTGTAATCCCCATCAATTCCTGTAAACTAAACTTTACTTTAGTCACGTTTGGATCGGTAATACTGGCAATGTGTTGCGTATAGATTTTATCTAAGTTCGCTTGTATGCTTTCGTGCGATTGGGCCGGATCAACCTGAATGTAGGTCCAGCCATTCCAATAACTGGTCCAATCGGTAAGGATGTCTTTGCTGGGTAAATTATTTACGGTTGAAATACTGGCAAGCGCCTCAAATACAATGTGCGATTTGTTTTCGGTTTGTTTTAATACACCGGTTATGGTGTAGGTGCCGAGGTCGCCCACTTTAATGGTTTGGCCAATCGGATTTTCTTCTTTAAAAAGTTTGCTGGCCGCTGCGCGCGTTAGCACAACCGAGTAGGGTTCTTTTAGTGCGGTAGTGGCATCGCCATACTGAAGTTCGTATCCAAAAAAGGTTAGCGCTTCTTCATCCGCAAAAAAACCAGCTAACGGAATATTTACATTTTGATTTTCAAACTCTAACCAACCATTACCGAAGCCGCGCATAATTCTTACCACCTGCTCCACGCCTGTATAATTCTCCAGCAGTTCGCTGCGCAACGTCATGGGCGAAGCCGCATTGGGCTGCGGATCAAGCACGCCATTCTGATCTACGTAATGCGTAATCACGCGGTAGATCCGGTCGCGATTTATATTGTGCCGATCGTAATTAAGCTGATCGGCCACCAGCATAATAATGGCCATGCAAACCGACATGCCAATGGCCAATCCAAAAATGTTAATGGCAGAAAAGAACTTGTGGCGGAATAAACTGCGCAGGGTTGTCTTCAGATAATTTTGAAACATGGTTTTATTTTTTTGAGGAAGAAGGCCAAATCAAAAACCGAACCTCTTATGCCGAGGCTCGATTTTGATTAAAATATGCTGAAATGGAAAAAGAGGTGTGTTGAAATCTGAACACGCACCGAAGCAAACCGAACACTATTTGTGCAATTCTTTTTTCACAATGAAGTAATAGATCAAAAAGCCCAGCGATACAGAAAGGGCAAACAAACCATACGGCAGTGGCGAATCCGGGCCGGTTGGAATAAACTCCATCATAACCAGGGCAAACCCGGCAAAGAAAATAATCAGACCCCACTTTAATGAACTGTAGCGGTTGTCGGCTGAATGTTCTTTGAAGATGGCTTGTGTTTCATCATTAACAAATCCCTTTTCGATCATACGTTTCTTCAACACATAATCGGTCATTACTTTGGTAAAGAAGTAAATGGCGGTACCAAAACTCCCGATGATGGTAAGCGGCATTAAAATGTCTCTCAGGTAACTCATATTTTTTACTTTTTAATTTTTCAAGTTGGTTTTGAGGCGTAAGACACAGGCCCCCGGGGTAATGTTGCAGCGGGGTTGAAAATATTTTGAAACTCTTTTGAAAAGGTCACGCTCAGAATAAGGGTATCCGGCCCGAGCAATTTCGGATGCCATTCGCCATTTGTAATGGCGAACGCCAGAAGGTAAGGATTTTAAAATCCTGCTTATCTGAATTCGGGATTACAAATCCCGAATAGCAAGCCAGCGACCAGAAGCTATAACCAACCCTGTTTTTTTAACTAAATTCCTGCAACATCCGTACTAACCTGCGTGTCTAACCCCAGAATGATTGATGACAAGGCCCTGGTGGCACAGGTTTTAAGTGGCGACCAGCAGGCTTTTCGCGTGCTGATCAAACACCACGAAAGACTGGTGAGCCACATGATTGGCCGGTTGATTGATAAAGCGGAAGACCGCGAAGAACTTTGTCAGGATGTTTTTTTAAAAGTGTATGAAAAGCTAAATGAGTTTACGTTTCAATCTAAGTTAAGTACCTGGATTGCTACCATTGCCTACCGGCATGGCATCAACCATCTGCGGAAGCGTAAAATCAACATCAGCGATTTGCCGGAAGATGAAACGCATATTGAACGGTTTATTGCAGTAGACGATGCCAGCGAAAATCTGGCAGAAGCTCAGTTAGATGAAATTGTATTAATGCTGGTGGAAAAACTACCACCACAATACAAGGCAATTCTTACACTGTATCATGTGCAGGAAATGAGTTACCCGGAGATTGTGGAAATAACCGGATTGCCCGAAGGCACGGTGAAGAATTATTTATTTCGGGCAAGGCAATTATTGAAAGAAAAAGTAAAGCACCATCTTGGCAAAGAAGCCACGCTATGACAGACAAGGAATTACAACAGCAGATTGAAGATGGCCTGCCCGTGAACCACCACGATGGCGAGGTTTATCAACGTGTGTTTAAAGCGTTGAAACAAGAACCTTCGTTTCATGTGTCGTTGCCATTTGCCGATCGTATACTGGCTAAAATAGAAAAGCAAGAAGAACAACGGGATTTCCGGTGGCTGGCATTGGGTATTTTCCTTTCGGTGATTGCGCTGGTGGTTACATTGGCCTTAACAAAAGCGTGGACGGTTGGCGTGTTTGCATTTATCTCGGGTTATCCCGGATTGGTAATTTTTGGAGTGGTGTTTATTATTTTGTTGCAGTGGGTGGATAAACGCGTTTTGCGAAAGCATATGGGATTATAGGTGAACCCTTCTCTATGAAAAGTCATTCCGGAACGGCTTGATCCTACATCGCTGCAATCACTCGCCCACAATCGCTTTTTCACCTCCCATCAAAATCCTGTAACTTTTTTTACCTTTCTCCGGTAAATCTGTTCTGTTAATCCCAAACACATGACTAAATTTTTTACCCCAATTTTGGCATTGCTCTGTATCAGCATGGCCACCCTGGCCCAGGAACCTAAGAAGGACGACAAGGCCGACACCACCAAAAAAGAAAAACCCAAACCCAAAAAGAAAGACCTGCCGTTAGAAATTGGCAGACGTGTGCCAATTAAAACCAACGAAGGCACGTGGATGAGTCTGGACGTGAGCCCCGATGGCAAAACCATTGCCTTCGATTTTCTGGGCGACATCTTTACAATGCCCATTACCGGAGGCAAAGCTACCCAGTTTACCAACGGCATGGCGTTCGACTCGCATCCCAAGTTTAGTCCCGATGGAAAAAAGTTATTGTTTATCAGCGATCGCAGTGGCGGCCAGAACATCTGGTGGTTTGCACTCGATAAGTCAGACTCGCTGCAGGTAACAAAAGGCAATAATGAAAATTATCAATCGGCTGAATGGACACCGGATGGTACTTATATTATCGGTTCGCGCGGCACGCGCAATCTTAAACTGTGGATGTTTCACAAAGATGGCGGCTCTGGTGCACAGTTAATCAGCAAACCCGATAACCTGAAAGTACACGAACCGGCTTTCGGCCCTGATGGTCGTTATATCTGGTTCTCGTTACGCAACAATGCGTGGAATTACAATGCGCAATTGCCGCAGTATCAACTGGGTATTTACGATCGCGAAACAGGCGAATCGCAAAATGAAACAGCTCGCTATGGTTCTGCATTTACACCAACCCTTTCGCCCGATGGCAAGTGGTTAGTGTTTGGTAGCCGCCACAACGATAAAACCGGTTTACTGATTCGCGATTTAAAAACCGGTGATGAAAAATGGTTGGCCTATCCCGTTCAGCGCGATGAACAAGAGTCTATCGCGCCCATGGGAGTACTGCCGGCCATGTCGTTTACGCCCGATAGCAAAAATGTAATTGCTTCGTATGGCGGTAAGTTTTACAGCATCCCGGTAACGGGTGGCAATGCCGTAAACATTCCGTTTGAAGTAGAGACAGAATTTTTAATGGGCCCTACGCTGGCTGACTTTAAGTATCCGATTAAAGACGATAAAGATTTTATTGCTACACAAATCCGCGATGCCGTGGTTTCGCCCGATGGTAAACAAATTGCGTTTACCGTTTTGAACCGGTTGTACACCATGGATCTTCCAAACGGAACTCCCAAACGGATTACCACCAACAATTTTACTGAAGCTTATCCGGCCTGGAGTCAGGATGGTGCACAATTGGCGTGGGTAACGTGGGAAGGCACCGGAGGTAATATTTATAAAATCAATTTTAAGGCAAAGGGTGCAAAGCCGGTAAAACTTACACAAGCTGCGGCACTGTATAGCGAGCCAGCCTGGTATGGTAACAAGATTGTGTTCTTAAAAGGCGCGGCCCACAACTATCGCGAAAGCGATGGCCCGTTTGCTTTTGCAAGCCAGGAAGATCTGATGTGGATTAGTGGCGATGGAGGTGCCATTAACTTTATTGCAAAATCGCGCGGTCGCGGTACACCACACTTTACCAAAAGCTCAGATCGTATTTATTTATACAGTGGCGGCAAAGGATTGGTGTCCATTCGTTGGGATGGTACCGATGAAAAAACGCACTTAAAAGTTACGGGTATAACCGTGTATGGCTCAGTGGCCGATGAAAACCATTGCATGTTGGTGGAAACAGCTGCTGAACCACAGCGCCAGCCCTCTAATGCATCAGTTGTATTAATGGCTCCCGAAGGAGATCAGGCCTTAGCTAAAATCAACAATGATGTGTATGTGGTTACCGTTCCCAAAACCGGTAGCGAAGCGCCCACCATTTCCGTAGCCGATGCGGCCAACGCTCAATTCCCTGCGCGCAAGCTTACCAAATTGGGTGGCGAGTTTCCAAGCTGGAGTGCCAATGGCAAAACCGTTTACTTCACGCTGGGTAATGCATTCTTTACGTACAACATTGAAGAAGCTAAGTTGAAAGAAGCAGAACTGAAAAAGAAAAAGGCTGCTGAAGAAAAAGCCAAAGAAGAAGGCAAAAAAGAGGAAGCAAAACCCGAGGATAAAAAAGACGGTGAAAAGAAAGATGAGAACTACAAGCCTGCCGAACTTCGCATTAAAGTAACGGTACAAAAAGATATTCCTGTTGGAAAAATCTTATTACAGAATGCGCGGATAATTACCATGAAAGGCGATGAAGTTATTGAGCGGGGCGATGTGTTGATTGAAAATGCACGCATCAAACAAGTTGGTGCTGCCGGTTCTATTTCGGTAGATGCTTCCGTGCAGAAAATGGATTTAAGTGGCAAAACCATTGTGCCCGGTTTTGTAGATACGCATGCACACATGTGGCCAGCCTGGAACATTCATAAAAACCAGGTGTGGATTTATGCGGCTAACCTTGCCTATGGTGTAACCACCACACGCGATCCGCAAACCTCATCAACCGATGTGTTAACCTATAGCGACATGGTGGAGACCGGAGATATCATCGGGCCACGCGTGTATTCTACCGGGCCGGGTGTAGGGTACTGGATGTATAACCTGAAAGATGCTGAACAAGCCAAAGACATTTTGAAACAGTATTCAGAATACTACAACACCAAAACCATTAAAATGTATTTAACGGGTAACCGCCAGCACAGGCAGTGGATTATTCAGGCTGCGAAAGAACAAAACCTGATGCCTACCACCGAAGGCGGTCTGGATTTTAAACTCAACCTCACCAACTTGATTGATGGTTATCCCGGGCATGAACATTCATTCCCCATTTATCCGCTGTATAAAGATTTTACAACGGCCGTGGCGGCATCGGGTATGACGTACACGCCTACCTTGCTGGTATCGTATGGTGGGCCGTGGGCCGAGAATTTTTATTATGCTACTGAAGATGTAAATGGCGATCCGAAGCTGAATCACTTCACCGCCAAATCCGAACTCGATGCAAAATCACGCAGACGTGGTAGCTGGTTTATGAAAGAAGAACACGTGTTTGATGATCACGCCCGCTTTGTAAATGATCTGGTGAAAGCCGGTGGTAATGCAGGCATTGGTTCGCACGGACAATTGCAGGGCCTGGGTTACCATTGGGAATTATGGAGCGTAGGCTCCGGTGGTTTAAGCAACCATAACGCGTTGAAAGTAGCAACCATTCAGGGTGCGAAAGCCATAGGGTTGGATGGCGATCTCGGAAGTATTGAAGCGGGCAAGCTGGCCGATTTGGTTATCCTCGATCAGAATCCGTTAACCAACCTGCGCAATACCAACACTATTAATAAGGTGATGAAGAACGGCCGGTTGTATGATGGTAATACGTTAGATGAAGTTTATCCTACTCCGCGCAAAGCGCCATCATTCGGCAACGAGCAGGAGGCACCAACGGCTACCTTACCGGGATTGAAATAAGACTTTAGGTTCTTTGAATTTGAAAGACCGCCTCAGCAACGAGGCGGTTTTTTTGTGGTGAAAAAAATGGCGGCCAGCTCCGGGGTTTACAGATTTAGAGGCGGGTTTTCAAAAATGATAGATAATAAATATCTTCACTTGTATGGCCAGGTGTTGTGGCACAATGCTATCAAGTTTACAGGCGGGCTTTTACGCCTTCACATCATTTGCAATACTAAGCTTGCTGACATCTCACAAACTTCAATATGAGGTTAGCGAAAATGAAAAAAAGTTCAATGATAGTCGCGAAGGTAGCGCAGCCAACAAAATATGAAGACTCAGCTTTCAAACTATTTCCGAACAGTTTACCAACCACGAAAGACCTTTGAAGAACTGACCGCACAAAACAATTTATACAAACAAAGTTTAGTTTACATCTCCATACCGATTGTTTGTTACACCTTGTTGTATATTTTTCTAACCATGGCAAATGGGGCGCCATCCACATTAACTCCGTGGCTCAACATTTCCAAAGATGAGTATTATTCCATCAACCGATTTCTCTTAGCGCCCAGTATGTTCATCTGCTGGTTTACAGCTACCTCCTTTATTCAAGTGGTATGTCGGTTAATGGGGAGTACCGGAACTTTTGAACAAACGCTTTCAACCATCGCGTTAAGCATTAGTATTGCCATGTGGGGAGCACTTATACACGACCTGCCCATGAGTTTCCTGAGTGCAATAGATGTGATTGATGCAAGACAACATGAAATTGCGATGAACACACCAACCCTTTTCAGAACCATACTTTGGATTTCCTATTCCATCTATTTCATCGCCTTTCTTATTCTTTTTCCATTGGCCGTGAAAGTAGTTCACAAACTCAATTGGCTAAAAAGTATTGCTATTGGTTTATTGTCATTCATTATTTTTCAAACAATTTTTCTGATCTTCAACAGATGATTGCGGGAACTACAGTTATTAAAGCGGCCACTGTGTACAGACATTGTGGAACAGCATTCGAGTTGACTCCAAAAGAAGTTATTCTCAACATATTTATATGTCCTAATTGTAGTCCGGCCCAACTAACTAAACGGACGCCACCTAAGGAAGCTTCATTGAGGACAAGTGAAGTATTCGCAGACGATTTGAGATTTGAAAAAGGAAATATTGCTCATCTTGAAATATGAAAATCTGGCTCTCAATATTTTTCCTTATTCCAACAATAGTGTATTGTCAATTATCCGATTCTACACTGAATAAAGTGAGGCAATCAACCATCGAGTATTCTATTCAATACGATACAGTCCCAATAATCGGCTCTAGTACCCTGCCCTGCCTGTCGGTGAAGATTAATGGAAAAGGCCCCTACAAGTTCTTAATTGATCTTGGTTCCAACGTTGTGATCTTTAAACAGTCTGTTGTTGACGAAACAAGGATGGAAGTCGTGGTGGACCGTTCGACAACTGATATTGTAAAAGCTGGCAGGCTTGAAATCGGAAACAGCGTTTTTTATGATGTTCATGGGGGAGCTTACCAAAGCCTGGACGTAGATGGTGTTATTGGATTTAACCTTCTAAGAAATGCGAATTTTTTCATGGACTATCCTAATATGAAATTTGCATTCATTCAAGAGGACCCCGAACAAAAAGATGACACCTATATCAAATATGAAGTTGTTAGCCGAATGCCCTATCTCAGATCCACGGTCGAAAACAAAAAAGTCTTGATCAATTTTGATACAGGCGCTACACTTTGGTTGTATTTTCCTTTACGGATGAAAGATTCAGTCCAACTTCTCACATCACTAAAGACATTCGGAGAAATGACAAATAATCAGACAGGCACAACTATGACCTACATAGGAAAATTAACTGGAGATGTAGTATTTGGAAATTATACTATAAAATCTCCACATGTAATTTTTGACCCGGATATTGATGACATGTACGTTGGGAGTTCCTTGCTCAATCAATTCAAATTATCATTTTACACAAAACATGAATTGGTTAAAATGGACAGAGCTGAAAAGGGTAATTTGATAGTCATTCCAAAAGATCAGGGGAAAGGCAAGTAACATTGCCAGACCCTTCGGCTAACATCAGAATTTGCAGCTATGCTGGTGAATGCAAATGCATAGCCGTCCAAGTTCGGTTCACACTCAAGACTTTTCTTCTGCTGAGAAGATTTTCAACTTTAATTTCCTTAGCTGGTCGGTATTTGTAATGCCGACCTATAGATATTGAAGATTTTAATCTTCGTTTGGGTTTTCAATCCGAACAGCATAAATTTTCCTCCTGACATAAACCTGTCATTTCCTTCTTGTAGCTTCGTACTATGTCTAATGCCAATCCTTTTCATTCCGTAGAGGAGATGTTGCTGAGTTTACCTTCAGGCGAACGCAAAATTGTAGAGCGCTTGCGTGCATTGATAGTACAGTGTTTACCAAAAGCCAAAGAGAAGCTGAGTTACGGAGTGCCTTTCTATTCGCACCACCGCATGATCTGTTTTATCTGGCCACCCACCATTACGTGGGATCCGCAACAACTTAAAAAGAAGGAGGCCAACCTTGCTAAAGGTGTTACGCTGGGGTTCAGCCAGGGCAATCGCATGAGCAATGAAGATGGCGTGTTGCTGGCGGAAGGTCGCAAGCAAGTGTATTGCATGTACTTTAAGAATCTGAGCGACATTGATGATCAGCAAATCCGCGCGTTGTTGTTTGAGGCGGAGTTGGTAGATGAGAGTTTTAAAAAAAAGCGGAAGTAGATCAGTTTTGGAAGAGCATCGAGCAATTCATAGTTAAGTCGCAACTCTTCAAATCACTTACGCAGCAAGTATCCAATTCTAATCCCGACAACTGGCCCGAATACAACGCGTTTCTTCTCATTCGGAGTAAAAACCCAACCGAATTGATCCACATCATCAATACCTCTTGGAATAACAGGTTTGTTATAATTGATGTTGCGCAGCATCAGTCCGTGGCTAAAGTCGAAGGTAAATCTTTTGGCTTGCAGCTGCGTACCTAATTTAAAAGAAACACCCGTTTCGCGATAGCGCACCTTGTAGTTGTATTCGCGTGTATACAATACCGTACACTCTACATCAAAGCATTCGGTATTAAATTCATTTCTATCGAAGTTGATAATGTTGGCATAAGGTTCAAGCGCCAGGTATAAAATTCTTCTTCGCGAGTTCGTTTCAAGATAATACCGCCATTCTGTTTTTAATTTTACCCCGCGCTTGTTTTTATACAAGTCGCTGTTTCCCTCAATATCTATAACGTAACCAGCATCCAACTGTATGCTATGATTTTTATGAAATTGAAATTCGTAGGCAAGTTGAATGGAGGGGTAAAACCCAGCCAGGTGAAACGGACTCCATTTAAGAATAGACCGTTTGGAAAATTTAACAGAATCGGTCGCAACCGGCTGTGCCAAAGAAGCTGCTGCGATCAATAAAAAAATAAGACAACTAAAAATCCGCACGCTGCACAGGAATTGAACTCACAAGAGTTAACATAGGTGGATCGCACGTGTAGTCATATTGAAAAATGCCATCCTCACCAGTAAGAATAAAAGAGTTTGGTTTTACAATCACATCGTAGGCATTTACTTCGGGTAATTCCAAAAGTTCGGTTACCTGATCGTTAGCTACATTCAACATCTTTAAGCCGTTAACGCCTTCGCACACAAAAAGGCATGTACCTGAAATACCCAAACCACCCGGTGAAGTCATTTGATGTTGTGCGATAAGCTCAGGTGAATAAGGGTCGGAGATGTCAATTATCTCAAGTAGGTTAACGCCCAGGTTACACACGTTGCCGGTTCGCAAGGTTACATACGCGCGATTTCCTTGCACCACAACCGGATCGCACGACACAATGTGTGCATACCGGAAAACAAATTCTGGTTTTGTACGGTCAGCAATAGAATAGATGTACATGGCATCGTTGGCACCGAGGTAAAGAAATTCTCCATTGGCCTGTATGGTTTCTAACCCAAACCCGATTGAAATAGAATTAACTTCATTAAATGCCCCCGCGTTAAGCGAATACACATTAATAGTAAAGCCCGTAACGATATACAGGTAAGAGTCTTTAATGGCAAAGCGGGTTAACGAACCACCAGTACCCTGAGTAGAATCGCTGCTTACGTTTGCATCGTTGCACGAAAATAAAATAAGTGCTAAAGCGAAGATTTTAATGCGCATAACATTCCGGATTACTTAGAGTTTCTTTTTTCCAGGCGATTACAATACCATTGGCCGGTTCTACACATTGAAAATAACTACGCGCAGGCGGAGGAACACCCAACAACCAACGCGTTATGGTTACTTCGCCTACTTTTTGAGGCGCGCTAAGGTTGGCTACATCAATAGCCAGTAATTGCCCCAGGTGGTTGGCATAAAGAATATTATCGCGAATAGCCATGTCGGTATTTCCTACAATCTCCAGAAAGCCGAGTGGCTCAGGTTGAGCCGGATTGGAATTTTCATACACATGAATGCCTAGGTTTACTTCATTTATCAGCAGGTAGGTTCCATACGTATAAATTTTACCTGGAGCTTTAACCGTGCGCGGTGATGTGAACTTAACTTCGCCCGCGCTGGCTTCAGCATAAATGGGAACATAACCTTCCACGCGCTCGGGCCTTGCAGGTGGTTCGCCCACAAAAGTGCAGGCTCCTGTTAAAAGAAGAATTAAGTAAGGCAGGTGTTTCATTTTCTAAAAGTAAGATTTGTTTTACGGGCTACCCCGGAACCCCGAAGTTATTTTATTGACACGACATGCAATAAAAAGGTTGTTACAAGTTGGAATTATTTGTGCTTCGTAATACAGGCATCATCTTCAGGTAAAGTTTAAAACACTTTGCCGCCTTTCCTGTTTAATCAAACATGGAACTTGCGCTCATCTTTCCGCATCAGTTGTATCCACAACCGGCAATTGCAAAGCCAGGTCGTACCATGGTGTTGTTAGAGGATGAATTATACTTTTTGCAATATGCTTTTCACAAACAGAAGTTAGTGCTTCATCGGGCTTCGATGAAAATGTATCAGCAGCACTTGGAAAACCAAGGCTTTAAAACCCTATATATAGAGGCGAAGCAATCCGGGTTGAGTTCATTATTCCAGGCATGGTGCAAACAAGGCATTACCGAAATTCACTACACCGATACCAACGATTACCTGTTGGAACGCAGGTTGAATCGTTTTGCAAAACAATCAGGAATTGAACTGCATCGCGCACCTTCACCGGGTTTTCTTACTGCTGTAGCTGAGTTCGATCAACTTTTTCCGAAAGAAAAAAAATACCTGATGGCTGATTTTTACATTCGTCAACGAAAGCGTTTAAATATATTGGTTGAAGACAACGCACCTGTTGGCAGCCAATGGAGTTTTGATGCAGAGAATCGCAAACGCATCCCGAAAGGATTATCGTTGCCCAAAGTATTTCAACCGCAGGCAAACCCGTGGGTAACAGAAGCCTTACACTATGTTGAAGAAAAATTCAGCAAAAATCCAGGGGCTATTGACTCCTTTCAATATCCGGTAACCTTTGCCGATGCTGAAAAAGTGCTGGACGATTTTTTGGCGAACCGCATGCGCGATTTCGGTGTGTATGAAGATGCCATTGTAAAAGAGGAATCCGTTTTATTTCATTCGGTGCTTACTCCTGCGCTGAATATCGGATTACTTTCACCCCAGCAGATTTTGGATAGAACGTTTGAAGTACACCGCCAGAAAAAATTTCCATTAAACAGTCTGGAAGGCTTTGTGCGGCAGCTTATTGGCTGGCGCGAATTTATACGCGCGGTTTATTTACGGGAAGGGGTAAAACAACGCACCACTAACTTCTGGAACTACACCCGAAAAATTCCGGCTTCGTTTTACTCGGGCACAACGGGTATTGAGCCGGTAGATCAAACCATTAAAAAGATTTTGCGCACAGGTTACTGTCACCACATAGAGCGGTTAATGATTTTGGGCAACTTCATGCAGTTGTGCGGGTTCGATCCGGATGAAGTGTACCGGTGGTTTATGGAGCTGTTCATTGATGCATACGATTGGGTGATGGTAACGAATGTATATGCCATGAGCCAATATGCGGATGGCGGCCTGATCACAACCAAACCTTACATTTCGGGTAGTAACTATGTGGTTAAAATGAGCGATTACAAGAAGGGGCCGTGGTGCGAAGTGTGGGATGCGTTGTATTGGTGCTACATTGAAAAGCACAGTGCGTTGTTTGCCCGCAATCCACGCATGAGTATGATGGTGAACCTGGTGAAGAAGATTGATGCTGCCAAAATGAAACAGCACCGTAAAGTGGCGAAGGACTTTTTAGAAAACCTGGATGCTTAACAAAAGACCTATCTAAATCCTGAGGCGTCAGACGGCTTGAAGGCTTCTGCAAACAGCCGTCAGACGCCTGAATCCAACAAATCTTCCAGCAGTACAAAACCTGTAACGGGCAACCAAAAAAATCTCTACATTCGGGTTGGTGAAACGCGCGGCCGTTATATTCCTTCTCATGTTGCTTCTCATTCAGGTGGGGGGCTGTTACATTTATTTTGTAGGTCGGCTGGCGGCCATCCGTACCGAAATGCGGGAACAACTCAAATATCTTCCCGAAGAACAACTTACCCGTTTTCAGTTTACCGAAGCAGAGTTAAAAAAGGCCCGGGTAGAAGACCATGAAATAAAAGTGGCCGGCAAGATGTACGACATCGCCCGCATTACACATCAGCATAATTTTATTGTAGTGCTGGCCTTGCATGATGAAGCCGAGGATAACCTGCTTGCTTTTTTAAGTGAGATGGTTTCGCGTTCGGCCAATGATAAAAAGCCGGTACCAATTCAAATCGAACAACTACTTACGCTGAGTTTTTTGCCGGTAGCGGCTATCCGCCTGCACAACAGTTATTCCGAAATCAGCCACACAACGCCTTATAATAAAGTGTGTACAGAAGTTTTTTTCACGCTGGAATTGCCACCACCCCGGAGTTGAGTTTTTTCTCTTAGGTTATCTCAACGTGTAATCAGTTGTCAGTTTGCCCCGATAGCTATCGGAACCAGCGGGTAGCGATTTTACTTTGACAGACCTCGTATTATTTTTTATCTCACATTTATAGTAAAATGAAACTCATTCAAATAGTAGGAATGTGTTTGTTGTCTGTTGCTGCTTTCGCACAGACCGAAACAGACACAACCAAAACTTATCTGGAAGAAGTGGTGATTTCGGTTAACCGATGGGAACAGAACCAACGTGAAGTTTCCACACGAGTAGCAAAAATTACACCTTCGTTAATCCAGCTCCAAAATCCACAAACCAGTGCCGATCTGCTCGGTCTGTCTAACCAGGTATTCATTCAGAAAAGTCAGCTGGGTGGCGGCAGCCCGATGATTCGCGGCTTTGCAACCAACCGCATTTTGCTGGTGGTTGATGGCGTGCGCATGAACAATGCAATTTTTCGTTCGGGCAATTTGCAAAACGTAATTTCAATAGATGCCAGTTCTATACAAAATACCGAAGTAGTTTTTGGTCCAGGCTCAGTAGTATATGGCAGCGATGCCATTGGTGGTGTGATGAACTTCACCACGCTTACCCCGGTAACATCAACAGAAGGTACTACGTTTTCGGCCAATGCCTTTGCGCGCTATGCTTCTGCGAATGAAGAAAAAACCGGTCATGTTGATTTTTCAATTGGCTTAAAAAAATGGGCTTTTGTTACCAGCATAACCAAAAGCGATTTTAGCGATTTGAAAATGGGATCGAAAGGGCCAACGGAATATACACGCCCCGAGTATCAGGTGCGCGATGAAAACGGAGATGATTTAGCCGTTACAAACCCCGATCCGAACGTGCAACTGTTTAGTGGCTACAATCAACTTAACGTGATGCAAAAAATCCGGTATAAGCCTAATGCCAATTGGGATTTTACCTATGGGTTTAATTATTCAAAAACATCAGATGTGCCGCGGTACGACAGGTTGATTTTAAAAAATGCCTCGAATGTATTTACCAGTGCCGAGTGGTACTACGGTCCGCAGAAGTGGATGATGCATGCACTTAATGCACAGTTCAACAAGCAAACAGCAATTTCGGATCAGGTAAAATTTACAGTTGGCTATCAGGACTATGAAGAGAGCCGTCATAACCGGAATTTTACCGGAGGCAATCGCAACCGAAGAACAGATCGCTACGAGCGCATAAAAGCCTTTTCGATTAACGTAGATGTTGACAAGCAACTGAATGAAAAGGCAAACTTGTTTTACGGATTGGAGTATGTAACCAATGCGGTGGGTTCTACAGCCGAGCGTGTAACTATTACCGATGGAACCGTAAGTGGCGTTTCCACCCGCTATCCGGATGGTTCGGATTGGCGCTCGATGGCTGCGTATGCCGGATTACGCTATGCTGTAAATAAAAAGTGGATTGTAAACGGAAGTGCCCGGTACACGCATGTCTACACCTATGCGCCATTCGATACCACGTACTTTGATTTTGATTTTACCGAGGCCACATTAAAGAATGGTGCCGTCAACGGAAGTTTTGGTGTAGCGTATAATCCAACATCAACACTGAAGTTGTATGCCAATGCTTCAACTGGTTTTAGGGCACCCAATGTAGATGATATCGGCAAGGTATTCGATTCGCAACCGGGTACGGTTGTAGTGCCCAATCCAACTCTAAAACCGGAAACGGCCTATAGTGCAGAAATTGGTTTTGCCGGTAAGATTACGGCTGGCCTGCATTTCGATGCCTCTGCATTTTATACATTGCTTGATAATGCTATTGTTCGCGGACCCTTTACCTTCAATGGTCAAACTCAGATTACTTACGATGAGACGTTAAGCGATGTGTTGGCATTACAGAACATTAGCGAATTAACCGTGCGTGGCGTGCAGCTAGGCTTGCGTTGGGACTTTTCTGAAAACTTCCAGTTGGCATCTAATCTAAACCTGCAAAAAGGAAAAGAGAAAGATGTAGAGACGGGTAATGATGTTTCGCCTACGCATGTGGCACCGGCATTTGGCTCAACACGTTTTTCATTTAGTAATAAAAAGATCCGGTTAATGGCTTATGCTAACTACAATGGTAAAATTGAATATAACGATCTCGCGCTAAGCGAACGGGCAGATTCACATCTGTATGCAAAAGATTCAAATGGCAACCCCTATGCTCCAGCCTGGGCTACATTCAATTTTAAATCATCTTTTGCAGTGGCAAAATTTATTACGGTAGATGCAGGTGTTGAAAATATTCTGGATAAACGTTACCGCCCATACTCATCGGGCATTACCGCTCCCGGAAGAAATTTCATATTTGCCTTACGGGTTAAAGTTTAACTAAACACAGACTGCCTCGAAAAGAGATTTACTTTTTGAGGCGGTCTTTAAAAAAATCTATGGCACTTCAGAATCTCGTTAATCGGCTTCGGCAATTCAGAACCTGGCATCATTGGGTTGGTATTAGCGTGGCGTTGTTTATGCTGATCACCAGCACTACCGGTGTGTTGTTAGGTTGGAAAAAAAATGTTGAAGTACTTCAGCCCGCTACTCTGAAAGGCGAAAGTAAAAACCTGCACGAGTGGGTGAGTTTTGATAAAGTAGGAACCGTGGCAGCGCGCGCAGTTGATTCGGTAGTGGGGCGTGCAATAGAAATTGACCGGATGGATGTACGGCCGGATAAAGGAATAATTAAAGTAACGTTTAGGGAAGGATACTGGGAAGTGCAGGTTGATGGCGCTACCGGAAAAATTTTGTCGGTAGCCCAACGGCATGCCGATTGGATTGAACACCTGCACGATGGCTCCATCATTAGCGATGGGTTTAAACTAGTTTATACCAACTATATCGGCCTGGGTTTATTGGTTCTTTCCATCACCGGTTTTTGGTTGTGGTATGGCCCGCGAAAAATCAGAAAAGTAAAGCGGGGTTAATTTCAACCGGCAAACTATCCACATCCTGAACTGTGTCGTCATGCTACAGATGTTGAAATTTTCCACAGTTTTTTCGACCAGGAATTGAACAAATCCGCAGAATTTTGGTTTTTCTAAACGTGCCTTGTTTTTGCAAGGTCACCTGATAAACAAACCAAACCATTTAGTTTTATGAAAAAAGCAGCAGTACTTATTGTTATGTTGGCAACTTCAATTGGTGCTTTTAGCCAAACAGCCTTCGGTTTAAAAGGCGGATTAAACCTGAGCACCATTGACTTAAGCGATCCGCAATCAACCTACGATGGGCGCACAGGCTACCATGCCGGATTTTTTCTGAGAAGCCGTCACGAGAAGATTGCATTTCAACCCGAGCTTTTGCTCTATACCCAAAAGGGTGATTTGCAAAGTTCAGCCATCGGCACAGCGCAAGAGAGTTTCACGTATGTAACCATTCCGGTTCTTTTTAAATTCTATCCGGTGGGCGGTTTAAACCTGCATGCAGGTCCGCAGTTTGGATTTCTGGTTGATGGAGAGCGTAAATACGAAACAGTTTTTGGCGACAGTAGCGAAGACATTACTGAGTCTTATAAAGAAAGTGATGTTGCTATATCAGCTGGTTTTGGTTACGATTTTAAATTTGGATTGAGTGTGGATGCCCGCTACAACATTGGTGTGAAAGATATCAACAATGCAGCCAATGGCGATGACGCAAAGAGCCGCGTGTTTATGATCTCGCTCGGCTGGAATTTTTTGAAGTAATTAAGGCCTGCCTAATTAAGTGAGGCTATCTCAAAAGTGTATAGACATTTGAAATTAACTTTTGAGATAGCCTCATGAATTTGAACTGAGGCTTACTTCAGATTCTCATCAAACAGTTTTAAGATTCGTTTATACTCATCCGTCCAACTGCTGGGTTCTACAAAACCATGATCTTCCATCGGGTAAACCGCCAGTTCCCAATTATCTTTACCCAGTTCAATTAACCGTTGAGTTAATTTCACAGCATCCTGAAAATGTACATTTACATCTACCATGCCATGGCAGATTAATAAATGTCCCTTTAATCCTTCAGCATGGTAGTAAGGCGAACTCTTCGCGTAAGCAATACTATCAGCAACCGGTGTGTTTAATATGTTAGCCGTGTAGCCGTGATTGTATTGGGCCCAATCGGTAACCGGACGAAGCGCGGCACCGGCCGCAAACACATCGGGCGTAGTAAACATGCCCATTAATGTAATAAAGCCTCCATAAGAACCTCCATATACACCAATACGCTTCGGATCCACACCATGTTTTTCGGTAAGCCACTTGGCACCATCCACATTGTCGGTTAAATCTTTTCCACCCATAAACCGGTAAATGCCCGTGCGCCAATCGCGGCCATAACCTGCGCTTGCACGATAATCAAGATCAAGCACGGTGTAACCTTTATCCACCAACAAATTATGGAACATGTATTCGCGGAAGTAACTGCTCCACCACTTGTGGGCATTTTGAAGATAGCCGGCACCGTGAACAAAAATTACCGCAGCGCCATTTGGTTTTTCGGGCTTGTATAAACGCGTGTATACATCGGCACCATCGCGGGCTTTAAAAGTAGTTACTTCGGGTTCGCGCCAGTTGTATGATTTAAACTCTGCAGAAAGTGAACTTGTAATTTGTGTGGGCTTTGCACCTGCTTTATTTTCCTGCAGGTAAAGTTCCCACGGTTTATTACTGTACGAGTAACGGAATGCAATCCACTTTTCATCGGGCGATATCTCCACCTCATGGGCACCGGTCATAGTGGTTAGCTTCTCGGCTTTGCCACCGGCAACCGATAGTTTGTAAAAATGTTTTTCACCCGGATGTACTTCGTTGGTAATAAGGTAGAAGAATTTTTTATCGCGCGAAAGCGAAACAGATTGTACTTCATACTTACCGGATGTAAGCGCTTGCTTTTTGCCGGTTGTCACATCGGCAAGGTATAAATGTGAGTAACCACTTTCTTCCGATTGAAACCAGATGGATTTATTATCAGCCAGCCAACCGATGTTTGCGCCTCCAAAAAAACCACCCGTACCCGGGCCACCGATCCACGCTTCATCATGCTGGCGGTCAATCACTCTTAGCTTTGCCGTGGCTACATCCAACGACACGATCCAGCGATCTTTATTGTCTTGAGACCGAAGCGATAACGCATTATACTTACCATCGGCCGACCACACCAGGCCGGTGTAACTTACTGCACGAGGTGTTGGTTTTTTTTCTTTTGCGTCTTTGGTTTCCCTGGTGGGATAATCTTTCCTGAATTCAGGATTATCAAATATGCCGGGCAGATCATCCGTTTTTACAAGTAACACAGTGTCGCGCTTGATGTCATACACAAACAATTCGCTGGTGCTTTGTACACCACCAACTTTTGAGCGGGCCGGAATGTCTTCTGTGAAACCAGATTCGGTTACATAGTTGGGTACGATGGTATTTTTAGCGCTGCTGCTTTTAATAACCTGGTAAGTAACAAAGTTTCCATCGGGGCTTAGCTGAAGCGCAGTAATGTTGTTGTCGCCAAAATAAATTTCTTTCGGCCGGGCAGGCGAGTCGCCATTGCGATTCTTTTCAGATGCCTTGCGCTTATCGCTGCGTTGTTTCAAAACATCAAAGTAAGCAAGCTGATCGGCCTTCAGCCATTTTTCCTGTTCGCTCACTTTTGCTTCAGGGCGTTTGGCGCCCCGTTTGAAATCAGTTAACTGCGCAAACGCGCCAGTGGCAATTTCCCAGCTGAACAAATTGTTGTTGGCTGTGAAAATGATCTTACGTTCGTCAAGCGAAAAATTTGCGCCAGACTCGCGATCAAGGGTATTGGTAATCTGATTTATTTTTCCGGTAGGCACATCCAGCAGAAACAAGTCGCCATTTTTTTCAAAAACTCTTTTTGTGAAAGCTTTATTAAAGGTGCCCGAGAATGAGGGCAGGGCTCTGCGGGTTGCCGCGGCTACTTTTTGCGGAGTGCGGTTGGTTAGTGTAATGCTGTACAACGAATCGCCCGGATTGTTTTCGGGGTTCCAGTTAAAGTATAGTTGTTTGCTGTCGTATGACCAGTTAAGGTTAGAAGGGGCCACGCCAATCCACTTCGGATCACGCATAATTTTTTCAACTGTAAGGGGTGCAAGGGTTTGTGCCCACGCCCCCTGAGTAATCAACAGGAGCAAAAGTATTTTTTTCATAAGCAGATTATTGAAGAGGAAAATTAGGGAAAGTCAACCATTGAGCGATGAAAATTGTACCAATGGTAAAAAACAGGATAAGAATAGCCAGTTGCTGTGTTTTTGCTGATTCCATTTTACCTTTGCCGCCATGGAAGAATTTTTAGCACAGGAATATTACGGTAATCCGGTACAGCATTACCTGATTACGTTGGGCATAATTGCAGGCGGAATTGTAGTGGTGCGAATTGTGAAGAAACGCATTTTAATACAGGTAAAGAAGTGGACCGAAAAAACCGAAACCAAGTTTGACGATTACATTGTTAAGGGTATTGAAAAATTCGGGCTGCCCATTTTAAATATTGTTGTGCTGTATTCGGCACTTAACTACCTCACCTTTTCAGAAAAAGTCACGAAAATTATTGATAACACACTGGGCGTAGTTATTACGTTTTACATCATTCGAATGATTTCAGCCTTTGTGCGATTGTTATTGGAATCATTCATTAGCCAGCAAGAAGGTGGCCAGGAGAAACTCAGGCAACTTAATGGTGTAATGCTAATTGTAAATGGCATTATCTGGATTCTGGGACTTTTGTTTTTGTTCGATAACCTGGGCTATAATGTTACCACCATTGTGGCAGGTTTGGGTATTGGTGGTATTGCCATTGCGTTAGCCGCGCAGAATATACTGGGAGATTTGTTCAATTACTTTGTAATCTTTTTTGATCGCCCGTTTGAAGTTGGCGACTCCATTAATGTAGACGGCAAAGCAGGCACAGTTGAGTACATTGGGATTAAAACAACCCGCGTAAGAAGTTTAACAGGCGAGCAGCTGGTATTTTCAAACAGCGACCTTACCAAATCGCGCATTCACAACTTTAAACGAATGGATCGCAGGCGCGTGGTATTAACGCTAGGTGTTGTTTATGAAACCACGCACGAACAACTGGCGAAAATACCGGCCCTTATAGAAACAATAATAAAAACGGAAGCTGGAGTTACTTTTGACCGCGCCCATTTCGCAAAATTCGGAGCGTACAGTCTTGATTTTGAAGTGGTGTATTTTGTAGAGTCAGCTGAGTACCTTGTTTATATGAACCTGCAGGAGAAAATCAATTTGAAAATCTTCAAAGCTTTTGAAGATGCCAGAATCGGGTTTGCGTACCCTACGCAAACGGTGTTGGTAAGTAAATAGAGATTACTTCTTTTTATCTTTTGTTAGATCGGTAATAATACTATTGAAGATAGACAGGATTAAACTGAACCCGAGAGCCCACCAGAAACCATCTACGGTAAAGCCTGCCACAAAGTAGTCTACCAGTAAAATGATGAGGGCGTTAATCACCAAAAGAAAAAGCCCCAGTGTAACCACTGTAATGGGGATGGTAAACAAAACTAAAATCGGCTTTACCAGTACATTGGCAATGGCCAGCACAACCACCACCAATAACGCGTAGCCGTAATTTTCAACGTGCACACCGCCCTGCAGCAGGTAGCCGGTAAGTAAAACGGCAATACCGTTTAAAAGAAAGCGAATGAGTCCGTTCATGGTATTTTTTTGAATTCTAAAGATAGGTTTTTAAGATGCTTTGCACTACTATTTTTTGAGTTTAGAATTTTGGTTTGCTAAATCCCGAAACTTTCTACCTTCGTTTCTTATGTATGCGATTGTCGATATTGAAACCACGGGCGGCTACGCAGAAAATCACCGCATTACCGAAGTGGCGATTTATCACTATGATGGCATACAGGTTACGGATCAATTTCATACGCTGATAAACCCAGGGCGTAAAATTCCGCACTTTATTACAGGTCTTACAGGAATTACCTCGCAAATGGTGGAAGAAGCTCCGGCTTTTGAAGATGTAGCCGAAGAAATTTTTGAGTGGTTGAAAGATCGCGTGTTTGTGGCGCACAATGCCCACTTCGATTACAGCTTTCTCAAAAAAGAGTTTGAAGAGGTGGGTATTAACTGGAACTCCAAGAAACTTTGCACGGTAAGATTAAGCCGCAAGATTATTCCCGGGCTTAGTTCGTATAGTCTGGGTCGGTTAGCCGAAAGTCTCGGTATAAAAATTCCGAACCGCCACCGGGCCGGAGGTGATGCGTTGGCGACCACAAAAATTTTTGATTTACTGGTGAAGCGCGATCAGGCCGGAGTAATTGTAAAAGCACTCAAACGCAACTCGGGCGAAACCATCTTGCCACCTAATCTTCCGAAAGAAGAGTTTGACAAACTTCCGGCCAAAGCCGGTGTCTATTATTTTCATGATGCACGCGGCAACGTTATTTATGTGGGCAAAGCCATCAACATTAAAAAAAGAATTGCCGGCCATTTTACAGGCGAAGCGCGGGAATGGAATCGCTCCAACATCCGTAACGAAATTCATCACATCAGTTATGAGTTAACCGGTAACGAGTTAATTGCATTGATTCTTGAATCGCAGGAGATTCGGAAAATCTGGCCAAAGTATAACCTGGCCCAGAAGTATAAAGTGGAAGAGTGGGGGGTGTACGATTACGAAGACCGAAACGGCTATCTGCGTTTTGGAATAAACATTGTAACCAAAGGTGCGCGACCGCTTATTACCTTTTCATCGAAAGGTGATGCATGGAATTTTATGTGGGAGAAAGTGAAGGAGTTTGAGTTGTGTCCGAAACTAAGTGGCTTGCAGATTGCAAAAGGATTGTGTTTTAGTCATCAATCGGGCACATGCAAAGGAGCTTGCCAGGAAGTAGAAAAACCGAAGAAGTATAATAAGCGTGCACAAAAAGCGATTGAGTCATTTTTTGAAGGTGGGCAAACGGTAGCGCTTGTGGGTAAAGGCCGCAGGCCCGATGAAAAATCAGTAGTGCTGGTTGAGAATGGAAATTACCAGGGCTTTGGTTTTTTTGATGATTCCGAAAGTCTCTCTAATCTGGATGTGGCCCGCATGTTTATCAAACCCTCCAAAGACAACCGGGTGGTGCAAAACATTGTGAACTCTTACCTTACTAATCCAAAAGGCGTAGAGTTGGTGTTGTTTAATTGAGGTTGGTAATTATGCCAATCTTAAAATAATCAAGGACGTTTTTTCATTTTTATACTTATCAACGTTCAAAAGTTGGAAGAATTTATGAATCTGAATTGCCGTAAATTATTCACTGGGTCAATACTACTTCTATGCCTTGTTGTAACAAGTGTTAATGGTCAACAAACGCAGGTAGAATTAGATAGGCGTGCTGAAGAAACCTTTTTTGCCAACCGACTTTGTTCTTTCTTGCCAACCGATGAGCTTTTTATAAATAAAACTTTTGAATCGGGTTATATTACGTTTGAAAATGGAAAGCAAACCGATAATATCAGCATTAATTATAATATGCTATTTAGCCGAATGGTATATATAAGTGGAAATGATACAATTTATCTGAATAACAATAAATTGATCAAGTACATTTCAACCAGCACAAATCGGTTTTATTTTCATCCTAAGTGGGGATACCTGTCTTTAATGGCAGAGGCCAAAGGAACCGTTTACCTGGCAATTCAGAAAAAACTTGAGATAAGGAGACGTACTCAGCTGGAGCCTCATGAAAATCCACCCGCTGTGAACTCGAGAGAATTCTTCTCAGTTATCTATTATCCCAAAAGTGATTTATTAAAAAGAGAACAGGTGCTGCTAAAAAGAAAGACTCTATTTTTACTAGTTAGTAAAACCGATGAGGTTTATTTAGCTAATGGTTCTGGCTTCAAAAAACTTTTTCCCGAAAAGAAGGAAGCTATAGATAAACTTATCCGACAACGATATGCTGCACGAAACAGGCTGAGATTCGATAGATTGGAAGATGTAGCAACCTTGTTTGCGCTATGCAGTGAGCCGTGAACTGTGGCTATAAATATTCTTTATTTGAGGTATTGAAATCATAGTTTATAATTTTACAATATGAATTACATCGACCTCTTCGGCTACTTCGGTAGCTTTCTCACCTGCATCACCTTTATGCCACAGGTGTACAAAACCTGGCAAACCAAAAAAGCGGGCGACCTAAGTCTAACCATGATGCTGATTGTAGTACTCAGCACTATTGTTTGGTTAGTGTATGGATTTTCGCTTATGCTGTGGCCGGTAATTGTTGCCAATGGCATTGTGTTCGTACTAAGCCTGGTGCTGGTATACTTTAAACTTACGTTTAAGAACTAGCTTCTGGCTACCCGGCAACCGATCTTACCGGTTGGCGGCTGGCTGAGCCGATGGCAACTTTCCTCAAAAATTTTAACCCCAAATGGTTAATATTGCGTTTTGATCCGAAAAGCAAGTAGATAGATTATGGCATTTGCAGAAGCAACCGAAATTCAGAGCGAGCAGCACCAAAAGGTAAAACAGGTTTACTCAGAAGTAGCCAAAGTAGTAGTGGGGCAGGAGTATATGGTAAACCGCCTGCTGGTGGGCTTATTTACCAATGGCCACATTTTGTTGGAGGGGGTGCCCGGTCTGGCCAAAACGCTTACCATTAGTACGGTGGCCCGGGTGCTGCATTTAGATTTTTCACGCATTCAGTTTACACCCGATCTGCTTCCCGCAGATTTGGTGGGCACCATGATTTACAATCAGAAGGAAGGAAAGTTTGAAGTAAAGAAGGGGCCTATTTTTGCCAACATCGTATTGGCCGATGAGATTAACCGCTCGCCAGCTAAAGTACAATCTGCTTTGTTGGAAGCCATGCAGGAGAAACAAGTTACCATTGGCGAAACCACCTTTAAACTGGATAAGCCCTTTTTGGTAATGGCAACTCAAAACCCGGTAGAGAATGAAGGAACCTATCCGCTACCCGAAGCTCAGATCGATCGCTTTATGATGAAGGTGTTTGTGGATTATCCTACCAAAGAACATGAGCTGGAAATTATGCGCAGGATCTCCAATATGCAGTTTAGCTATGAGGTAAATCCTATTCTTACCAAAGAAGACATTTTTGCTATTCGCGAAGCGGTAAATAAAGTGAAGATGTCAGAATCGCTGGAGCGTTATATTATTGAATTGGTAACTGCTACCCGCAAGCCTAAAGAATATAAATTAGATAACGAGGCACAATACATTCAGTTTGGTGCTTCGCCCCGCGCCAGCATTAATATGAACCTGGCAGCAAAAGCGGTAGCCTTTATGGATGGCCGGGATTATGTATTACCCGAAGACATTAAAGAAGTAGCGCTGGATGTCATGAACCACCGCATTATTCTGAACTACGAAGCCGAAGCCGATAACGTGCGCACCAAAGACATTATTAAGGCATTGCTTACCAAGGTGCCCATTACCAAGTAGCCGCTGAAACGGATTTAATTTTAAGAGGCTGTATCAAAAGCTAATTTCAAATGTCAGCCTGAGCTTGTCAGAAGGCGATTTCGGAGCGCAAATGGTTTCGACAAGCCCGACCTGACACGTAGTACACTTTTGATACAGCCGCTTTTTTTTTCGTCAAGTCGTCTCACCGCTTGTGGATTACCTAAACGGGCACCACCACTCAACTTCACACCTTCAGGATGTTAACCAAATCTTACTTTCATTAACACTTGTTTATCGTAATGTTATTTGGTTAACTGCGCTAACCCGCTCATTTTCATTGGAAGTAGCCTGTTGCCGCCAATTATATCGAAGGAAATCCTCCCGCTAAAAAGGGGTAAAAAACCCTGCGCTTTAACAATTACGTAACATAGCCGCATTAGCCGGATAATATTGCTGCGGCACCTTTGCAGCAAAAATTAACCTTCATGAGTAAGCACATATTTCTATTGCTGGTTTTAAGCCTCAATACATTTTACGCATTTGCGCAGAATGGAAGCATCAGCGGCAAAGTAATTGACGCCAAGGCAGAAACCATTATTGGTGCAAACATAGTTATTGAAGGCACCACCGTAGGCGCAGCAACTGATCTTGATGGAAATTTTGTCATTGCCAATGTTAAACCCGGTACCTACACCCTGGTGGTATCATCGGTAACCTATAAAACGCAAACCATAGCCGATGTTATTGTTGAAAGTGGCAAAAGAACCAATCTGGAAATAACCCTGGCAGAAGATGTAGCAGAACTTCAAGAAGTTGTAGTTACCGCTAAGAAAGAAATTGCTACCGATGTAAACCTGATCAGCGCTATTCGCGATAGCAAACTGGTGGTAAGTGGTATCTCATCAGAACAAATAACAAAACTTCCGGATCGTGATGCAGCACAAATTGCCCAGCGCGTACCGGGTATTACTATTGCGGATAATCGGTTTATCGTAGTGCGTGGGGTGCCGCAGCGTTACAATCAGGTAATGATTAACGGAGCCATTGGCCCAAGTACAGAAACTGATTCAAGGTCATTCTCCTTTGATCTTGTTCCGGCTGGTTTTATTGATCAGATGTTGATTTATAAATCAGGTACACCTGAACAGCCGGGCGATTTTGCCGGTGGATTAATTCAGGTTATCACTAAAAATGTTTCCGCTGAAAATTTTACCAAAATTGGTTTTGGTGTAGGCTATAGACAGAACACTACTTTCAGAAGCTTCAATTCAACGGAAGGTAGCTCTACAGATTTTCTTGGCTTTGATAATGGCTTTCGGAATTTGCCGGAAACTTTTCCAGCCACCAATCAATTGCAGGCATCGGGTCGTGAATCCAGTTTACGCGAACGGGCCGGCAAATCGCTTACCAATAACTTTGCTTTAATGCAAAACAATGCTCCGGTTGATTTTGGTGGAAATTTCACCACCTCACAAACTTTTAACATCGGCCGGGTAGAGGTTGGTAACTACACTTCGCTGGCGTATTCAAAATCGTTTAAAAACTTTAATGCAGAGTTTAATCGCTACAATGAATTTTTGAATGGCACACTTACACCTCGCTTTAATTTTACAGATAACAGCAGCACCGAAGAGGTTCGCGTAAGCGCGCTACATAACTGGGATTTTAAGCTTAACAACAATCACAGAATCGAGTTCAAAAACTTTTTTGTGCAGTTAGGTGAAGATCGGACAACCGTGCGAACCGGGGTTGACTATGTACAATTGCCAAACTTCGATCGCCAGAACTACGAGTACTATTACTTGAGTCGTGGAATTTATTCTGGCCAGTTACAGGGTACACATCAACTGGGAAACAGCAAATTCACCTGGATGGGTGGTGTAAACCGCATCAGCAAATCAGAGCCTGACTACAGAAGGTTCCGCACCTTGCGCGATCAATCATTAAGTGGAACAGAAGAACCTTACTTCATGCAACTGCCACCCAACAGCAATTTATTTGATGCCAGTCGTTTTTGGTCTTCATTAAAGGATGTGAGCTACAGCAATGGATTAAACTTTGAACATAAATTTGGAGATACCGATAATAAACGCGCACCCGTGCTGCGGGCCGGTACATTGGTGGAATATCGCACCCGCGAGTTTGATGCCCGCTACCTGAGTTACCTGGCTCCTGACCCATCAACCGTACAAGACATTATTACATTACCGCTGGCGGAGATTTTTGCTCCGGCTAACATAGATCGCAACGATGGTCTGGCCATTGAAGAAGGTACAAATTCTTCAGATTCCTATAACGGTACAAACCAATTGATGGCCGGGTATGCAGGCGGTTCATTCCCGCTTGGTCAATTTGATATTTCTGCTGGCTTACGGGTAGAATATAACGTACAAACGCTTAAGGCTGTTTCTAACCAGGGTCCGGTAAATGTAGAGAACGAAGTGGTTGCTCCGCTTCCATCGCTTAATGTTGCCTATAATTTATCAGACCGTTCGCTGGTAAGGTTAGCCTATACAAGATCGATTAACCGGCCGGAGTTTCGGGAGTTGGCGCCATTCCTTTTCTATCAGTTTGAACTGGACGCAAACATCATCGGTACACCAGAGCTGAAAACAGCATACATCAACAACATTGATTTACGCTGGGAGATGTATCCAAACCCGGGTGAATTAATCAGCATCGGTGGCTTCTATAAGTCTTTCAAAGATCCGATTGAATTATATAACCAGATAGTTGGGGAGAGCCCGCAGTTCTTTTACAGTAATTCACCTGAAGCTACCAGTTACGGGGTGGAGTTAGAACTAAGAAAATCATTGGCCAGCCTCGGTGTTTCTAAATTTTTGCGCAACACCTCGCTAAATGTAAACGCTGCCTTGATAAAAAGTGAAGTGGATGTTGGCGCAGGAGCAACCAATCAGGCTCGTTACAGGCCGCTTACCGGACAATCGCCTTACATTATTAATGCGGGAGCATATTATAAAGATGATCAGTCAGGGTTCTCAGCTAACATTGCGTACAACGTATTTGGAAAACGAATTTTTGTGGTTGGTGATGTATTGTACCCAACCTGGTTTGAAATGCCGCGCAACATGTTGGATATACAAGTGGCCAAAGAATTTGGAGGACGTTATGAAGTTAAGTTCAACGCGCAAAACCTGCTAAATGCAAATTATGCTTTCCGTCAGGATAGCAATAATGATAACGAAGTGCAGAAGGGTGAACCAACCATGCGAGGCTATAAAGTAGGTGCTCAGTTTGCGGTTTCGTTCAGCATGAGATTAAGCAAATAATCACAGAGTGTTTCAATTGTTTAAAAGCCCTTCTTTCGGAGGGCTTTTTCTTTGGTTAACAAATCGTGAAGATGTTAACACTGGCATAATAAATTGATAACTACCCTTTAATTACCTCCCTGCATCGCTGGCCTAATTTTGCACACGAAACATTAAATCTATAAGCATGAAAAAAATGATGAGACTATTCGCGTTTTTTCTGGCAGTAGCCGCAGTAATGACGGTTCAAAGCTGTAAAGAAGACGAAGAAATTGGAGCCGCTCCTACAGTTGATGTAGATCCAACATCAGCCCAGAACATTCCGGGCGGAGATGTAACCGCAGAACTTACAATAGTTGCGCCTAACGGAGCACAAGAGTTGGTTATCTATGTGGGCGGTGTTGAAGCTGAAACTCGTGATATTTCTGCTACCGATTTATCAAGCCCTATCGAATTTGAATACACTATTCCTGCAAATGCAGTTGTGGGTTCACAGATAATTGTAGCATTCCAGGTGGTGGATAAAAAAGGTTTCCCATCGCCCATCACTAACTTTATAATTACTGTGGGTGATCCCGTTATCACCCTTCAAGGCAACCTGACAACCCAAACATTAGACGCAGCAAACCCCTACTTGTTAAAAGGGCAGGTGTTTATTCCAAATGGAGTTACACTAACTGTTCCTGCCGGAACAGTTATTAAAGGCGATAAAGCAACTAAAGCCACTCTAATTGTTCAGCCAGGTGGTAAGTTAATTGCAGAAGGAACTGCAGCTAACCCGGTAGTATTTACTTCAGCTCAGGCAGCCGGAGAGAGAGATCGTGGTGATTGGGGTGGCCTTGTAATTTTAGGAAATGCATATGTTAATCAAACGGCAAAGCCTGCTATTGAAGGTATTTCTCCTACTCAAAACTATGGAAGCACAGCAGCGGAATCGGCCACACCTACTACCAATGCAACCGAGAATTCAGGTTCATTAAAGTATGTACGCGTGGAATACGCAGGTATTGAGTTAACCCCTAATAACGAAACCAACAGCATTACTTTTGGCGGTGTTGGTAATGGTACAACCGTTGAATATGTTCAGGTTTCATTTGGTGGTGATGATGGTTTTGAGTGGTTTGGAGGAACAGTTAATGGAAAGTATCTGGTATCTCATTCTACCTGGGATGATGACTTTGATACAGATTTTGGCTGGGGTGGTAATGTGCAATTTGGTTTAGTGGTGCGCAACCCATTCTTTGCCGATCAGTCAGGTTCAAACGCATTTGAAAGTGATAACCAGGGTAACGGTAATGCATTAGCAGGTATTTGTGATGATGCAACAACAATAGGTTGTACGCGTGGTGTTTTCTCAAACATCACAGTATTAGGTCCTCGTGAAGTTCAGAATCGTTCTATCTCAGCCAACTACCAGAATGCGATGCATATCAGAAGAAGATCTGCTATTTCTATTTTCAATTCATTCTTTGCAGGTTACCGTACCGGACTTCGTGTGGACGATGCCGGAACACTTACCAATTTAACCAGCGGAGCGTCTAAGCTTGCGTATAACGTGTTGAGCATTCCGTCAACCGCGGGTACAGCAACCTCCAGCACCGCAGCAGATGGTCAGTTTGTAACAGGCTTGAACGGTGGTGATGCTTCGGCTATTGCAACCTATTGGACAAGCAACAACAACACAGCAATTAATAACATTACCAATGTCAGCACATTTACTGACCTTGGAGTAACAGGTTCATTATTCTGGAGTAATCAAACCGCATCTAATTATCCATCTAATCCGAACTTTTCATTAGTAGCTGGTGTAGCGGGTAACAACAACCTGAATACCGGAGCCAACTTTACCGATGGAAAGTTTACCGGAAATACATTCTTCAATACAACCGGAACTTTCCGCGGTGCCTTTGGCGCAACGGATTGGACCGATGGCTGGGCTGAATTCCAACCCCTGAATAAAGCCTATTAACAGAGAATAAGAATTTTGTTAGGGTTAATTTTTTAAAGTGAAGACCTGTCTGTAAAGACAGGTCTTCCTAATTTTGTACTTATGAAGAAAATCTGGATAGTAATTCTAATAGTGGCTGCCTGTAGTCCGAAGAAAGAGTTTAAGGTAGACAGCCATCTTACCGCGGCACAACAGGTAGCAATGATGGATAATATAATCCGCTATGTAGGCCGCGCACCGGAAGGTCTTACGTTTGAAGAGAGATTTTATCCGGCTTATGATTCATTTTACATGGAACAGGCAAGCCTGCATAAGTTCGATGCCTACTATGTTGATGGAAATACGCATTATTTTCTGGTGAGCCGTAGCGCCCCAAGCCTGGTAGACAAGCGGGTAGCAACAGGGGGTAAGTTTATTTTCGAAGCGGATAGAGTATATGATTACGAAGAGGTATTTCGTACCTGGAAAATGGTACCGGATACTTTGGCAAAACGTGAGATGTTTTTGTTTGAAAAACTGGTGAATGGCGAATCGCTTACACCTTACGAAACCCGCAATTCAAAGGGTGTTGAGTACATTGAGTTTCCTGATGAACGAACCTATTTTGACAAAGCCAGTAAGCAATGGAAAACCCGATAGGTTAATTTATCTTCCTTTGCTTCTCTTTATGGGTCTCCAGCACTTTTTTTATCTGAGTGTTTACATTCACTAAAGAATCTTGTGTCTTTTTGTTGTTCTCTATCCTGATTTTAAGCGCAACGTTTTCAAGTTTATTGTTTTCCAACGATTTCTCCAGCTGAATCTTTTCCTGCTCATTGTTACTTAACCTAATGGTCAGGTCTTTGCTTTGATTAAGCGTGCGTTGCTGTTGTTTTTCTACGGCATCCAACGCTTGCTGGGTTTCATCAATTTGCTTCTGCACCTGATCGCGGTAAAATTTTATACCGAACTGATACACCATCTTCTGTAACTCGCGGGTAGCGTAAGTAACATCCTTTGCTTCCCATTCGGCCGGGTTAATGCCCATCCAAACTGTGCTGCTTTTGTCGCCATCCTGTATGCCAGCATACACAATTCCTTTGCTGAACGGAGTACCGCTGATAATGGGTTCGGTTATGGTGGTGGGTGAACTGAATAGTTTTACTTTCCCCATTTCTTTCAAAAACCGGTTAAACGACTGCTGAATTTCTTCTTTGCGGCCCTCCAGTGTGGTAGCAAAAACTTCAATAGTTTCGCTCTTTATCTTTTCGTTTTGTTTATTTACGGTTACCGTTTGGGCTTGCGTAAGCCCTATCATTAAACTTAATCCAATCGCTCCCCAGAACTTATTCATACCTGCTGTGTTAATGTTTCAAAGCTACTAATAATGAGTAAAAAAATTTTAATTACGGGCGCCTCCGGCTTAGTGGGTTCGCATCTAACCGAAATGCTCTTGCAAAAAGGATTTCAGGTTGTACATGTCGGTCGCACAAAGCGTGCCGGAATCTCGCCTAATGCGGCACCCACGTTTGTATGGGATGTAAACAAGCAGGAGTTTGATGCCGAAGCCTTAAAGGGAGTAGATACCATTATTAACCTGGCAGGTGCCGGTGTAGCAGACAAGCGGTGGACGGATTCGCGTAAGCGCGAGTTGCTGGAAAGCAGAACAAAATCATTGCAGTTGCTTTACAAGACCTTAAGCACGAATGCCCATCAGGTAACTGCGGTAATCTCTGCTTCGGCAATTGGCTATTATGGTTTTGAAGGTGATGAAATCTTTGCGGAACACCATAGTGCGGGTACCGACTTTCTGGCAACCCTAACCAAACAATGGGAGGCGGAAGTTGATAAATTAAACACGCTTAACATTCGCACTGTAAAACTGCGAATAGGTATTGTGCTCAGCGATAAGGGCGGTGCGCTACTTGAAATGGCAAAACCGGTGCGGATGTTTGCGGGTTCGCCCTTGGGAAGCGGCAAACAAAATCTTTCGTGGATTCACATCGATGATTTGTGTGCGATGTTTTTGAAGGCAGCAACAGATGAAAACCTGCGCGGTGCTTATAATGCTGTAAGTGGCGATTGGGTTTCTAACAAAGAAATAACACAAGCCATTGGTAAAGTTTTAAACCGACCAGTTTGGCCACTGCATGTGCCAGCATTTGCATTAAAACTACTATTGGGTGAAATGGCCAATATTGTTTTGCAGGGAAGTAAGATAAGTGCCGATAAGATAAAGCAAACGGGATTCGAATTTAAGTACACAACTCTTGAAGCAGCGTTAAAGGGTTTGAAATTATAATTCAAATCAACAATTTTCGCTACTTTAGTTAGGTGAATGAAAAGAGGTTAGATAATTGCTTTTTTAATCAGCATTCATGAGACTATTTTTGAAACTCAAACATTGGCAACTATTTTTTTTGATTTGGGGCATTCCGATAATCTTTAATGTCTTTACATTTTCAAATTCTGAACTCTTGATTAAACTAGGCCCCATAATCTTGACAGTTTTTGTTATATCATTATTTGGATGGATTTGGGCAATCTCAACTGAACTCAATAAATTTTTGGACAAGGAAAGTCAAGCTAAACTTAAGATAGGTCGATTTAGATTCGTGTTCTCAATTCCGTTAATGTATGCACTCGTAATTTGTCTGCTGCTTTTACTTTCATCCTCGATAGATATTCCAAATGGGGCCTTATTTTCAGTAATCTTAATCCCGATTCATTTAGTTTGCTTCTTAGCTATCTTATATGGATTCCGCTTTGCTGCCAGAACAATAAAGTCAGTTGAGTTAGGACGAATAGCTACGGACATTGAGGCTAAAGATGAGTATGGAAAAATTGCAGTTTCATTCATCGGGATTTGGACCTTACAACCAAGGTTAAATAAAATGATTGAAGCTTCAAGTAAATACTAATTCAGAGTTGCCAATTTTACTTTAGTCCTTTGACCGCTACTCCAATCTTCGAGTCGGCTGTACCGTAATACAAAAACCACTTACCGTTAAACGGTACCATGCCTTCAATAAAACAAACCTGGTTTACCTGGCCTTCAATTTCGTAAGGCTGATCGGGCCGTAGGAAAAAATTATCCAACCGATCTATCAATTGAGTAGGATCATTAGAATCAAACAAAGCCTGACCGGAACAATAGGCACCTTTTGGCAGCTCCGGGTCACCACCCGAATCCAGATTCATACCATTATATAATAGTACAATGCCATGTTCGGTTAGTAATGCGTAGGGCCCACTTTCAACCAACCTGCTGTCAAACATGCCGGGCCGGGGTTTTAACACAGATTTAAAATTTCCTTGTTCATCCAATACAGGTTCCCATTGAATCAGATCATCGGAAGTGGCCATAAACAAATCGGTATCGCCAAAATACATCCAGTACTTACCATTAATTTTTTCAGCTATAACCTGATTGCCTTTTTGCCGGCCAACTATTGCACCGGATTTTCCCCACGCGTCAACAAATTTTCCTTTTAAAACCAAACCGTGTTTAGTCCAGTTTAATAAGTCCGTGGAGGAGGCCACACACAACCGCGCAATGTTTCCATCGTAAGCGGTGTAGGTCATAACGTAAGTACCCATTTCACTTTCTATAATGCGGGGGTCTTCTATGCCACCTTCCCATTCATACACTTTCATAAAATCTTCGGCCGGGTATAATACCGGTGCAAGCAGCCGATTAAAGTGAATGCCATCGGTACTGATGGCTAAGCCGATACGCGAAGTGCCGTTGTGTTTGCCAATGGTATCTTCGGCCCGATAAAAAAGGTAGATTGCTCCGTTGCGCACCACAGCTGCCGGATTAAATACGTCCTTCTCTTCCCACCTAACATCTTGTTGCAGAATGGGGCACCTGAAAACTGCGGTATCCGCTTTTAGAATAGGATTGGCATCATTTACCTTTTGAAACGGGAGCATAGCCCAGGTGCTATCGTTCTGGAATGCATTGCGATGCTCAGGCGTGCTGCAGGCTGTTACCACAACAACTAATAGAAAGAGTGAGGCCTGTTTAGCCCATTTCATAGAATTACAATTCATTTGCTAACTTGAAAAAAATTAAGAGTAGAAAGGTATGGCATCCAAAGCAAAAAAGAAAAAAACAACAGCCGAGATAGATCAGGTATTGGAAGACGAGCATCGCATTCGCAAGGCGTTTAAAGATAAAGACTGGGCTGAAATAAAGAGCTCCGATTCCTGGATGATCTTTAAAGTGATGAGTGAGTTTGTGGAGGGCTTTGAAAAGCTTGCCAAGATTGGCCCGTGCGTAACCATTTTCGGATCGGCCCGCACCAAGCCCGATCATAAATATTATAAAATTGCCGAAGACATTGCGGCCGAATTGGTGATTCATGGTTATGGTGTAATAACAGGTGGTGGTCCGGGTATTATGGAAGCCGGTAATAAAGGTGCACACCGTGCCGGTGGAAAATCGGTAGGCTTAAATATTTTTCTTCCGTTCGAGCAAAAAGGTAATCCCTACATTGACGCAGATAAACTGATTACGTTCGATTACTTCTTCGTGCGCAAACTCATGTTTGTGAAATATTCGCAGGGCTTCATTATTATGCCGGGTGGCTTTGGTACGTTAGATGAATTAACCGAAGCACTTACGTTGATTCAAACCAAAAAAATTGGTCGGTTCCCGATTGTGTTGGTAGGAAAAAAATTCTGGGCCGGTTGGATGAAATGGGTTGAAACCGTTTTGGTAGATGAGAAGATGATTAGCCCGGAAGATCTGGATTTATTCAACCTGGTCGATACTCCGCAGGAAGCGGTTAAAGTGATTGACGAATTTTACGCGCGCTATTTGCTCTCGCCAAATTTTTAATCATGCAACGTATTGTAAACATCTTAGCTCCGCTCTCCATTGGTCTTTTGCTGGTGTATGTACTGTACGATCAGTCGGCTCGCAAATCCCAGACAGAAACCACGCCCGAGTTAGAACCCATTCCGGTATCTGAAAATTTTCAACCTTTTGTGGCGATATCCTACGATCTGCCCGAAAACATTTCATTTGCCGGAGAAGCAGTGCCATTGCAACATCCGGATGTGCGCGAGCGGTTAGATCGCGAACTACAAGTTAACATCTACCTGCAAAGCAGTACTTTGTTTTTATTGAAGCGGGCCAACCGGTGGTTGCCACGCATGACAGAAATTCTAAAAGAACACAACATACCGGAAGATTTTAAATATTTGCCGTTGATTGAAAGCGGATTAGTAAACGGAGTTTCGCCAAAAGAGGCTGTAGGCTATTGGCAAATCCGCGAAGCATCGGGCAAAGAGTTGGGTCTGGAAATTTCAAAAGAAGTTGACGAGCGATATGACCCGATTAAATCTACAGTGGCAGCATGCAAGTATTTAAAAAATGCTTACTCAAAATTTGGAAACTGGACATTGGTGGCGGCTTCGTATAACCGTGGTGTGGCCGGTGTAAAAAGCGATCTGGAAGATAACCAGGTTGATAATTACTATGATGCGCATTTGAATGATGAAACTTCGCGATATGTGTTTCGCATTCTGGCCATCAAAGAAATTTTTGAACATCCTGAAAAATACGGGTTCAAGTTAAACCCGGAACATCTCTATCATCCGGAAGAGTTGAAAACCATTGAGGTAAAGGAAACAATCCCCAGCCTTGTAGCCTTTGCCAAAAGCCAGGGCAGCAATTATAAAATTTTAAAGCGTCACAACCCGTGGTTACGCCAGCCTAAACTCACAGTTAAAAAAGGCAAGACTTATCAAATTCTATTACCTGTTTAAAAAATTATGCGTCCTTATATTCTGGCCGAGAATAATTGGAAAACAATCAAAGATGCAACGTTTGAGGTTGCCGTATTGCCGTGGGGCGCCTGTGAGGCACACAATTATCATTTGCCTTATGGCACCGATATAATTGAGGCGGACGAAATTGCTGCGGAAGGTGCGCGGCTGGCGTGGGAACAAAATGCAAAAGTGATTGTATTGCCGGCTATTCCTTTCGGAGTTAATACCGGTCAACACGATGTGTTGCTCGATATGAACATGAATCCCACAACACAATTTGCTGTATTACGCGATGTGATAGAAACGCTAAACCGTCAAGGCATACCTAAATTGATTATTCTCAATAGCCATGGTGGTAATGATTTTAAAACGATGATTCGCGAGTTGGGATTAAAATTTCCCAACATGTTTTTGTGTTCGTGCGATTGGTTTAAGAGCATTGATCAGAAAGAATTTTTTGTAAATAAAGATGACCATGCGGGAGAAATGGAAACCAGTTTAATCCTGTACCTTCGTCCACATCTTGTAAGGCCGTTATCTGAAGCCGGTGATGGTAAAGCAAAAAAATTTCGCTTTAAGGCTATGCAGGAGGGCTGGGCCTGGGCCGAACGTAAGTGGATGCAGGTAACAACAGATACCGGTGTAGGTGATCCGCGACAAGCAACAGCCGAAAAAGGCGAACAGTATTTTAAAGCCGTTACTCAAAAGGTGGCGCAATTTTTTGTAGAGATTGCCAAAACCCCAAAAGACAACTTTTACGTTTAGTCGTATAGTTTAAACCGCAGAGGCGCGGAGCCGCAAAGCCTTTGATGTTTACTATGGATAGGTAACATTGCGCCCTGGCGCCCATGCGGTAAAAAATTTTCTAACCATCTATTGATAATGATTAATCAAATTAAAGAAGCAACCGCTTACCTCAAAAATCATGGAATTACGGCCCCGCGGATTGGGGTAATACTCGGCACAGGCTTGGGTAACAAGTTTGTGGAACAAATCAAAAACCCGGTGATAATTAATTATAATTCTATTCCACACTTCCCTATCTCTACGGTAGAATATCACAAAGGCAAATTGATTTATGGAGAGGTAAAAGGAAAAAAGGTGTTAGCCATGCAGGGGCGGTTTCACTATTATGAAGGCTACACCATGCAGCAGATTACGTTACCCGTTCGGGTAATGAAATTGTTGGGTATAGAACATCTGCTCATTTCCAATGCCGCAGGTAATCTTAATCTGAAATGGAAGAAGGGCCAAATGATGTTGATAGACGATCACATCAACTTGCAGCCCGATAACCCCTTGCGTGGTGCTAACTTCGAAGTGTTTGGCCCACGTTTTCCGGATATGAGCCAGCCTTATTCAAAGAAACTTAATGCAGCGTTGATCAAAATTGCAAAGGAAAAAAAGATAAAACTGAATACAGGAGTTTATGTGGCCGTGATGGGTCCTAATCTGGAAACGCGGGCGGAGTATAGATTTTTAAATCGCATTGGTGCCGATGCAGTAGGTATGAGTACGGTGCCCGAAGTGCTGGTGGCTAACCACATGGGGTTACCGTGTTGTGCTATTTCCGTGTTAACGGATGACTGTGACCCGGAAAATTTACAGCCGGCAAAACTCAGCGAAATAGTAGCGGTGGCTAACAAAACTGAACCAAAGCTTACTGAGTTATATGTGGAGCTGATAAGCAGACTGTAGAATCAGACTTCGTATTTTTTTTGCCTTACGCCATCAAACTCAATCACGGTAAAGGTATTTTCGAAACTAAGAGTTTTATTATCGAATAAGCTGATTAATATTTCAGCGGCTGATTCGGGATAATTCCCTTTAAATCGGAAGAAGATCACAGCAGGCGGATTATCTATTCCTGATTTGAAAATGATTTCACCATAGTCTTTATCGAATGTCAAAATGATAGAGATTGTTTTCTTTGCAAGTGAAATTACCTCGGCATCTGAAATCCCAGGATAGCTTTCCGAAATGCTTGACAGCTCAAAACCTTTGTTTCTTAATATTTCGATGCTTGGAAATGGAAAATTTTCGTTGGCCAGAAAGCGCATCAGGCAGATTTCGGAATTGTAAAATAGAGTTCAGTTTCCATGCCCTCTTTCAGATAGGCAAAAACCGCCCTAAGATCTTCAGGTGTAAGTTGAGGATAGCTTTCGAAAATCATTTTTTCAGTCCAACCGTTTGCCATCAGATCTAAAATTAACTCCACGGAAATCCTCGTCCCCTTAATGGTAGGTTTTCCAAGTAAAATGGCATTGTCAGAAATAATATGTAGTCGCCAGTCCATTTTCAAAGATAGCCAAAGAATTTCTATTTCTATTGAGTTTAGGTGCAGTTGATAAGCAGACTGTAAAACGCTGCAACCTTCCGGGCTTTAGTTGCGTCTTACTCTGGAAAATCCCCACGTTATGAAGCAATTACTTGTTTTAGCGGTTATTCTGGCAGCCGTTTCTGTATCTGCCCAATCCACCAAGGATGGTGAATTTCACCTGGATAAGGAATATGCGATAAACCCCAAAGGCATTTTAAAATTAGATGTTTCCGATGCGAAAGTGTTTATAACGGGCACCGCGCGAAATACCGCACATGTTAAAATTGATCGTGTGGTAACCACCAAAGGAATTGTGTTTGGCGAACGGGAATTTAGAGTTGATGTTTATGAAGAGGGTGGAAATCTATCTATACGCGAGCACAAAAACAGTACATCGGTAAGCATGGTGGGCTATCATAGCGAAAAGTACACCATTACGCTGCAGGTTCCGGAAGGACTAAGTTTGCTTTTAGATGGCGATGATGGTGATTATTTTATTAAGTCGTTACACGGATCTATAAAAGTGGATGCGGATGATGCCGATGTGCAGCTAACCGGGTGCAACGGAAATAGCTTTACCATAAAATTGGATGATGGTGATTTGCGTATGGATACAGGTCGCGGCCAACTGGAAGTTGATGCCGATGATGCCGACATCGAAATTAAGAATGCCAACTTCGAAAAAATTTCAGCTCAAATAGATGATGGTGACTTTGTGATTGAAACCTCACTGGCTGAAAACGGAGATTATTTTATCAGTGCACAAGATGGTTTAGTAGCCCTGAAAGTATTGGGAGGTGGTGGAAAATTTGAAATTCGCCACGATGATGCCAGCATAAATACCAGCGATGGATTTGAGATAGTGGAGCGTGAGGACGATCGTACCCGCATAATTACCGCCAGCGGAAATGCCCGCGTACAAATTCGTGCCGATGATGCCCGGGTGCGCCTGTCGCGGTAATAATCTATTTATTTCAATCCCACCCACCAGCGTGTAAATTGCTGTTGGGTATTGCTCAGCTCTACAATTTCACCAATAACCGGAGTTACCAGGGGTATGCCAGTGTTTTTGTTTAATTCGCTTACGCGCGAAAGCGGGTCATCCCACGCATGGTTGGCTAACGGAAATTTTGAATTGTGAACCGGAAACAGGCGCCTGGCTTTTACATCAATAGCAGCCTGAACGGTTTCTTGTGGTAAGGTATGAATGTAACGCCACGCCTCGTTGTATTGACCGTTTTCTATAATAGCGAGATCAATCGGTCCAAATTTATTTCCAATCTCTGCAAAATGTGTATCGTAGCCGCTATCACCACCAATGTAAATTTTTTGCGAAGGTGTTTCCAGTACATAAGAACACCATAACGTGTTATTACGTGTAAACCCGCGACCGCTAAAATGACGAGCCGGTGTTACGTGTGCGGTAAAACCACTATCCAGCAACACACTTTCATACCAGTCTTTTTCAAGCACCATATTGGTGTTGTAACCCCAGTGTTCGAAATGTGAACCTACCCCCAGACCACAAATTACTTTTCCAATTTTTGATTTAAGTTTTAGAATGGTTTCGTGATCGAGGTGATCGTAATGATCGTGCGAGATAAACAGGTAGTCAATTTGAGGCAAATCATCTACGGTGTAAATGTCCGATCCGGTAAACGCTTTTATCGTGCCCGGTATAGGTGAGGCACTGCCACTAAAAACAGGATCGACCAGAAAGCGTTTGCCACTTAATTGTATGAAATACGATGAGTGCCCAAACCAAACCAGCACATCCTGATCGGCCGGTAAGTTGTGTAAATCTGCTTTGCGCGAGGGGATGGTATCAACGGGAAGGCGATTGGGGTTTTGCTTAAAAAAATTATTGTAGATAATTCCGGGTAAAGTATAGCCTTCTGCTAGCTGGGGTGTATGGCTCAGATTTGTAAACTTGCCATCTTTAAAATTGGGCGATTGCTTGATGCGTTCTAACCTGGCGCCTTCGGGGGCTTTTCCAAACTTACTCAGTCGCATATATAAAAGGGTTGTTAGGGTTAGCAAAACAATCAACCCCAACAGGGTAATGAAAGTTCGCTTGATAATTTTAAGAAACAACTTTTTCAAATTTGTTCTGGTTAGGTTACGGTTTCCACAAAGGTTATTTTAAAAGGTTGTAAACCTTTAACATGTTGTCAACCTTTGGCCAGCGTTTTAATATCGCTAATCTCTAACACCTGCTTTTGATAGCCGCGTGTAACAGCATGAATCATAGCCCGGCCAACCTCATGCAAGGTAAGCGAACGCGATGGCGACAAGGCCATAAATACCGGTATGAGGGGTTTGAAAAACCAACGCACATTTTTTTGCCCGGCAACGGGCTTCATTATACCCGGCCTGAAGTTATACTGCCCGCGAAATGGCAATTTCATTAATGCATCTTCGGTGCGCCCTTTTACGCGCTGCCACATTTGCTTGCCATTGCTATTGGTTAACGCTCCGCTTACAAAGTTAAACACCAGGTTAGGGTTAGCTTGCGCCAGCACGTGAGCCACGGCTAAAGTAGTATCGTAGGTAATGCGTGTGTAGTCAGTTTCGTTTTTTCCAACCGAACTTACACCGGCACAAAAGAAGCAGGCATCGTATCCGGTTAACTGATCTTTATACTTCCCAATCTCCAGAAAGTCGGGAACCAGCAATTCTTTAAGTTTCGGATGTTTCAGGTCAAAACTTCTGCGGTTGAGCATGAGTACGCTGGAAACGTTTTTGTTTTGCAGGCACTCCAGCAACACGCCTTCGCCCACCATGCCGGTTGCTCCGGTAATTATTACGTTGAGGTTGGTCATGCACAGAAAGACGGATAAAGCGCAGTTTTATTTTAAGATAAAGACCAAAAGCTTTAGCGGTTGCTCATGCGTAGAAAAGACGGGTAAAGCACCTTTTAAAAGAGAACTATCCTTATACTCAATGCAACTTTTCATCTAGCCTTAAAAGTCCACTGAATGTCATTGACCAATTTGTCAACTTTGCCAAGAATGTCTTTTTGTAAATCCTTAGCTTCTAAATTGTCGCCTTGAATTGAATTCACTTGCTTACCAGATTTCACATTAAACACGCGAATTTTGTAAGACCATGGCCAGATACCTGGCTTGCGTTCATTGTCGGTAATTATTTGTGACATTATGATAATGTCGCAATCCACTTTTTCCAAAATTGGTTGACAATACATTTTATCGAAGACCATTTGATAAGGCACTCCCATTAGTTCTTTAAATGGAAATGAAATAACTGATAGTTGGCCCAGGTTAGCAAGTGAAGATTCAATAATTATTCTAACGTCCGGAGAGGTACCTGCGTTTGCAATCTCATCGAATGGTGGCAACACAAGCACCTTCACTGTTGAGTCTCTCGGGTTAATCATTGTTACCTCTTTCCCAAACACATGAGAAAGTGAACTTATGATTAATACTATTGCTAAAATGATTTTCATAAAACAGATACCGCTAGCATTCCGACATTAGCAATTCTTGCTTACACATCACAAATCCCAACCCCTTGCTTCAACGAAGCCAACTTATCGGGTCGTTTGGGAATAAACTCCTGCCCGACAAAGCCTGTGTAGCCGGTTTCAACAATGGCACGCATTATAGCAGGGTAGTACAACTCTTGTGTTTCATCAATTTCGTTACGGCCCGGTACGCCACCGGTGTGGTAGTGGCCAATATACTTATGGTGCTTGCGGATGGTTGCAATTACATCGCCTTCCATAATCTGCATGTGATAAATATCGTACAACAATTTAAAGTTGGGCGAACCTAATTTTTCGGCCAGCTTTACACCCCATGCGGTGTGGTCGCACTGGTAATCTTTATGATCTACTTTGCTGTTCAGTAATTCCATTTGTACCAGTATGTTGTGTTGCTCGGCAATTTTCATAACCGGAGCCAAACCTTTCGCGCAGTTTTCAATACCCTGTTCGGCACTTAGCCCGTTGGCATTACCGCTAAAGCAGATTACACTTTTTAATCCGGCCGCAGCCGCTTTGGGTATGGAAGCAGCATAATCTTTCAATAATTTTTCATGCAGGGCAGGGTCGTTAAAACCACGGTTAAGCGAAACATCTGTAGCGTAAGCCATGGCACAGGTTAGCCCATGTTTTTGTACTACCGCCCATTGATCGGCTCCCAATAACTCAATCGACTTTAGTCCGATTTCTTTGGCTGCCTTTGCCAAGTCTTCAAGTGGTATAGAACTATAGCACCATTGGCACACCGAGTGATTGATTTTGTTATTCAGGGTTTCAGGAAGTTTGCTCATGGCTTTTACCATTTCGGGTAAAGCCACAACACCAACAGCCGTGGCGGCAATGGATTTAAGGGCTTGTTTACGATTCATAGATTTTAATTTTTTCGCCACTAAGGCACAGAGACACTAATATATGTTGACTAAAGTACGAAGATTATTTATAACAGCTACCGGTTGCTGGTCTCTCGTTACTGGTTGAAAGTCCTAACGTAAAAAGTTACTCCCAAGTAGCCAGCAACAATCCCACCGGAACCGGAAACTGGTAACTGATTTAAGCTATTTCTCCCTTCGGTACACCACACCATCTTTCATTACAAATTTTACATTGCGCAGATCGGAGATGTTTTTGGAGGGGTCGCCCGTAACAATTAATAAGTCGGCTTTTAAGCCAGGTTTGATAAAGCCCACCTGATTTTCCAAATGAAAGGTGCGGGCATTTACGCTCGTGGCGGCTTTCAATACACTCAACACAGGCATGCCATACTCTACCATCAACTCCATCTCCAACACATTGTCGCCATGCGGAAACACACCTACATCGCCACCCATGCCAATGGTTACACCACTGGCTAAGGCCTCTTTAAAACTTTTTTTCTTGTTGGTAACATTGGCAGGTTCGGGAGTTACACCTTTTTTCCAACCGCGGTATTGCGAGATTACATCTACAGCAGCAAGCGTTGGAATAAATGTAACATTGTGCTCTTTCATCAGCTTACCGATTTCGGCATCAATAAAATCTCCGTGTTCAATGGTTTCGGCACCGGCCAGTACTGCACGCTTAATGGCTTCTTTCGATTTTGCATGACACACCAACACCCGACCACTGCTACGCGCAACTTCGTTTATCAGTTTTAATTCATCTACTGTAAACGCAGGTTGATCTTCTCCATTCAATCCCCAACGGTAATCGGCATACACTTTAATAAAGTCGGCCCCTTTGCCAATCTGGTCGCGCACTACGCGAATCAAATCATTTCCATCGGCTGCTTCTGCGCCAAGCATTATCTGTTGATCGTGATCATAATTTTTAGGACCATACGAACCGGTTGAAACAATGGCTCTGCCGGCCACCAATAAACGTGGTCCCGGAATAACGCCTTCGTTGATGGCACGCTTTAGTCCAACATCAGAATAACCCGCACCTTCGGTACCCAGGTCGCGCGCAGTGGTAAAGCCGGCCATCAAGGTATTTTTTGCGTGCACAGTAGCGCGGGCGGTGCGATAGGCATCAGTTTCTTTTAACACTTGGGTGTCCCAATCGGTTATGTTGTATGGATAAAGCAACAGGTGCGAGTGCCCCTCAATAAGTCCCGGTGTAAGGGTGCTGTTCGGAAAATTTATTTTTATGGCTTTGGCTGGTTCTTTAACAGAACTCTTTGGGCCCGCTGCGATAATCTTGTCGCCTTCTACTACTACGGCCCAACCTTCGTGTAACACTTCGCCATCAAAAACGCGATCGGCCGTGAGGTAGTAGGGTTGACTATAGCAGATGGAAGAACAAACCAGCGCGAGAAAAAATATAAGATGTTTCATGTTTTGATGAAGGGATCTTCATACAATGTACCACGTTCATCAGAATAAAACGAGACTGTCTCAAAAGTTAATTTCAAATGGCAGCCTGAGCCTGTCGAAGGCGATTTCGAATCGGAATGAGTTTCGCCCCGATAGCTATCGGGACAACGTATTACACTTTTGAGACAGCTCTATAACACGATTGATGAAGATTTAAATCGCCTTCAAGGCCGAATCATAATCTGGTTCTTCATCAATTTTCGGAACGAGTTCTGTGTATTTCACTTTTCCGTTACGGTCAATTACAACAACAGCCCGCGCAAACAAACCGGCAAAGCTGCTGTCTTGTAATTCAACTCCGTAAACTTTGCCAAAGCCGCGCCCGCGGAAATCAGAAACCAGATACACACTATCAACTCCGGCCGCACCACAAAAACGTTTTTGTGCAAAAGGTAAATCTTTCGACACACAAAGGATTACGGTGTTATCAACCGAAGCAGCCAACTTATTAAACTCGTGCACAGAAGCAGCACACACGCGGGTATCTACACTGGGGAAAATATTCAGTACAATATTTTTGCCTTTGTAGTCGGCCAGCTTAACATCCTTCATATCAGCCGATGTAAAAATGAAATCGGGGGCGACAGAACCCACAGCCGGTAAATCGCCAACAGTGTTTGCATCGGCAGTACCCAGTTTGGTTAAAGCCATAGTATAAATTGATTAAATGGATATTCAGTAAAACAGAAACCAGGCAAAAAGGTTAGCGCAGTCGGTCGGAATCGCGCACCAGTTTTTCGTCTCTGCGAATGAAACGAACCGCCAGCCAGTTACAGGCTACACCTACAAACATAACCCACAACATAGGGGGCAAGTTTGGCGGCCCGGCTTTGTATTGTTCTGAAACCTGTATGAAGAAATAAACGGCCGAGCCCAGAGCTCCTGCCAGAATAAGTGAATTGAGTGTGCCTAGTTTAATTTGAGTTAACCGGTTATCGAACCGTCTTATCTCCATTACCGCAATGGTAGCGGCAGCCACCATCAAAATAGCTGTAAGCGAATATGGAAAATACAAGGTTGTGCGCTGCCCGTTTTCAATGGTTGAAAAGTGAAGCGGAAATAATTGGTGCTCGGTAGTGCCATCGGTTACTTTCCAGATGGGTAAAAAAAGGCTTACCACCATACTTACCACTACTAATCCCAGAAACACTGTTTGTATTCTTTGCCACATAAAAGGGTTGCGTTAACTTGCTGCAAAACTACTTAAATCGCGCTTGCCACCGAATTTAATTCTATGACAAAATCAGTTTATGTGATGGATATTTTGCGTACCCCGATTGGAAAGTTTGGTGGTGCGCTGGCGCAGGTACGCCCCGATGACCTTGCTGCCGGGGTAATAAAAAAACTGGTAGAACGAAATCCGCAACTGGACGTAACGCGGATTGAAGATGTGGTATTTGGCGCAGCCAATCAGGCTGGTGAAGACAATCGGAATGTGGCACGCATGGCCTTGCTGTTGGCGGGTTTACCGAAAGAGATTGGTGGGGTAACTGTAAACCGCTTGTGTGCATCGGGGTTGCAGGCTATTATGGATGCGGCACGCGCACTTGCCAATGGCGATGGCGATTGTTACCTGGCCGGTGGGGTAGAAAGTATGAGTCGCGCGCCCTTTGTAATGGCTAAAGCCGAAGAACCGTTTTCGCGCAAAGCCGAAATTTTTGACACCACCATTGGCTGGCGATTTATCAATTCAAAACTTTCAAAGTTGTATCACCCGTATTCGATGGGTGAAACGGCCGAGAACGTAGCAGACAAATGGAAAATCTCGCGCGAAGCGCAAGACAAGTTTGGGCTGGCATCACAACGCAACTATTTTGCAGCCCATAAAGCCAACCGGTTTAAGGAAGAACTGGTTTCGGTAGCAGTTACCAAAGGCAAAGAAACAATTGAGTTTTCGCAAGACGAGTACCCACGCGAGACTTCGCTTGAAAAACTAGCACAACTTAAACCCGCTTTCCGCGAAGGCGGTACCGTTACAGCCGGAAATTCGTCTGGTATAAATGATGGTGCAGCTGTTGCGTTACTGGCAAATGAAGCGTACGCAAAAACATTAATACAAAAGCCATTAGCCCGTGTGGTGGCTATGGCTGTTGCAGGAGTTGACCCGGCTTTGATGGGTGTGGGGCCGGTGCCCGCGGTTAAAAAAGCACTGCAGCGTGCAGGTTTAAAAATTTCTGATCTCGGTTTGATCGAATTAAACGAAGCCTTTGCAGCACAAGCGCTGGCCTGCATGCATGAGTTAGAAATTGATCCGCAGTTGGTAAATGTAAATGGGGGCGCCATTGCACTTGGTCATCCGTTGGGTTGCAGTGGTGTTCGCATCAGTGCTACGCTTATCCACGAAATGCAAAAGCGAAATGTAAAATATGGAGTAGCCACCATGTGCATTGGGGTTGGGCAAGGAGCCGCGGTGATCTATGAAAATTGTCAATAAAAAATTGTCAATTGAAAATTCGCATGCGTTACTTCTTTGAAATATCCTACAACGGCACTCCTTATCATGGTTGGCAGAATCAACCCAATGCAGTTAGCGTGCAACAAGTGGTGGAGGATTGTTTTACAAAAGTGTTTCGTAAGAAGATTGACATAGTTGGCAGTGGCCGAACCGATACCGGTGTACATTGCGTGCGGCAATTCTTTCATGCCGATATTGATGCAAAGCTGAATGAAAAGGAGTGGCTGCCGAAACTCAATTCAATTCTGCCGCGATTCATTGCAATCAGGTCAATCCGCGCGGTAAAGGCAGATGCCAGCGCTCGGTATGATGCAAAAGAGCGCACGTATGAGTATCATATAACTCGCGTAAAAAATCCAATTCTGGTCGGGAGGGCCTATTATTTTTTCAGGCCGCTGGATATGGAGGCCATGGAGCGGGCAACCAGGCTGTTGTTGGGCGAACATGACTTTCAATGCTTTAGTAAAACAAACACCGATGTAAATCATTTTATTTGCACCATTAAATCGGCCCGCTGGAATCAAAAAGACGATATGCTCGTTTTTACCATTACAGCAAACCGGTTTTTACGGGGTATGGTTCGCTCGGTAGTTGGTACATTATTAAATGTGGGATCGAAAAAAATCACCCTTAAACAGTTTCAGGAGATTTTGAAAAGTAAAGACCGAAAGCAGGCCGGCATGAATGTGCCAGCCGATGCCCTGTATTTAATTAATGTGAAATATCCGAAAACAATTTTTGTATAAAATTTCTTAACCCTCTCGTTTGGAGGTGGGTTGGGGCGAGTTCATGGAAAAAGAAAAAGTAAGCAGTGGTAATATCATCGACTGGAAAGTTGTAAAGCGCATTCTGGAATTTATTCGTCCGTACCGCGGCCGTTTTTATTTTCTGATTGTATTAACTTTTCTGCTGGGCGTACTAACACCAATCAGGCCCATGCTTATTCAATATACGCTCGACAAACATGTAAGTGCGGGCGAGTACTGGAGCATGGTGTATGTGATGGTTTTTATTCTCGCCTTACTGCTATTACAATCAGGCGTGCAATATGTTCATACCTATTTGTCGGGGCGCATCGGGCAATATGTTATCCGCGACCTTCGCGTGCAGCTCTATCAGCACATTGTAAACCTTCGGCTTAAATTTTTTGACAAAACTCCAATTGGCCGATTGGTAACCCGAACAATTTCAGATGTAGAAACTTTAAACGATGTTTTCAGTGAAGGCCTTGCTGCCATGGCTGGTGACTTACTACAGATTATATTTATTCTGGGCGTAATGTTTTATATGGACTGGCGTATGGCGTTGGTAAGTTTATCTACCATTCCGCTCATGCTACTGGCCACCTATGTATTCAAGGAAAAGATAAAAGTAACGTTCAACGATGTGCGCAATGCGGTATCCAATCTCAATTCATTTGTGCAAGAACACCTTACCGGTATAGGCATTGTGCAAATGTTTGGCACTGAAAAAAAGGAGTTCGAAAAATTTAAAGAAATTAATAAAGAGCACCGCGATGCACACCTGCGCTCGGTGCTTTACTATTCGGTTTATTTTCCGGTAGCCGAAGTAATTGCCGCCATGGGAATTGGTTTGTTAGTGTGGTATGGTGCAAAGGCCGTTATCAATTTTGAGCAAACGGGTATTACTATCGGTAAACTCACCGCGTTTATCATGTTCATTCAAATGTTCTTCAGGCCCATTCGCATGATAGCCGATCGATATAATACGCTGCAAATGGGAGTGGTAAGTTCATCGCGCATTATCAGTTTGCTGGATGACAAAGCAGATTTGATGGAAAACGGTACGTACAAGCCCGAACGCGTTATGGGTAAGGTTAGTTTTAACAAAGTGTGGTTTGCCTATAATGATCAGGATTATGTGTTAAAGGATATTAGCCTCGAAATAAAACCAGGCGAAACAATTGCATTGGTGGGTGCTACAGGTGCGGGTAAGTCGTCTATCATTAATTTGCTTAATCGCTTCTACGAAATTAATCGGGGCGAAATAAAAGTAGATGATGTAGATATTAAAGAATACGAACTGGCGGCATTACGCAAAAACATTGGCGTGGTGTTACAGGATGTCTTCCTGTTTTCGGATACTATTCGCAATAACATAACGCTGGGGAATCCCGATGTTACAGACGATATGATTTTACATGCGGCCGACCAGGTGGGTGCCCGTAAGTTTATCGATCGCCTTCCGGGCGGATTGGATTATAATGTAATGGAACGTGGTTCAACATTATCGGTAGGTCAGCGGCAGTTGCTTTCGTTTATCAGGGCTATGGTATACAATCCAAAAATTCTGGTGTTGGATGAGGCTACCTCATCGGTAGATAGTGAAACCGAAGAAATGATTCAGGATGCCATTTCAAAAATGATGACCGGCCGCACCTCAATTGTTATAGCTCACCGCCTTTCTACCATTCAAAGTGCCGATAAAATCCTGGTGCTGGAGAAAGGGGAAATTAAAGAAACGGGTAGGCATGAAGACTTACTCAGTACCAATGGACTATATGCCCAACTGCACAAAATGCAGTACAAAGAGGTAGTTTAGCGTTCAACCCCCGAAATCTACCGCTTACCCTTTAGTGTCCGCAAAAGCATTATATTTGCTTTGATGCGTTTCAAAAAAGCGACTTTCTTTTTGTTTCTGGGCTTTCTCACAAGTGCAGTTTTGTGCCATGCGCAGGTCCGTAAAAGTGTTAGAAGTGCCACATTCAGGCAGCCAGTGGTTAGTCGCAACAAGGCAAAGGTCATGTGCCCTATTTTTGAAACCAGCCAGTATCCGTATCAGGGCATTGGTTTTAAAATGGGCGATCCGTTCGCGCTTACCTACAAATTCTACCCTAACAAGAAATGGGCCTTTGCGGCTGATGGCGGCAAAGCCGCGAGTGGACTTTATAACCGGTATTATCGTAATGCATTCCAGACATATCTGCCCGATTCGTTGATAGAAAGTGAAAGCATTTCTTACATCTCTCACAAACCCAACAACGACTGGTTTCTGGAAGCTAAATTTTTGTACCAATGGGATGCTGAGAAAATTTCGAAAGGACTTCAATTATACGCTGGGCTTGGCTGGCAATGGCGAAGTACAAAGCTTACTTATGATTATTTGTATGAAGATTCCGGCCCGGCTCAGGAAAGTAACCTGCGTAAGTTTTCGCGCAATCGCTTTACGTACGGCCCGGTAGGAGTGCTGGGCTTTGAATATTCTTACTTCTCGTTGCCAGTTTCGGCATTCATCGAAATAGAGTGGTTCACTGATGTTCTGCTCGACCCTGGCTATCAGCGCTTTCAGGGTGGTGTAGGTTTACGCTACGTATTCTAACGGCATTTTCATCGCTCACTTTTTCAGCAGGTATACCATTTGCTGTTTCATAGTCGTTGGGTTTCAAAACCCCGGTAAACTTTTAAAAAACGACTTTAAAATTAAAATCAGAGCGTTATGAAACGATTAGGATTCCTCATTTTGTTGATTATTTCCACAGCTGCAGCAGCACAACAGCAAGGCATTGGTTTGCGCCTGGGCGACCCAATGGGGTTGAGTTATAAAAAATATTTTGGGCGCACCCACGCTATCGAGTTTGGTGTTGGATCGGTGCCGGCCAACTGGCATAATTCGTATTATATAAATTCATTTCAGGAATATCCGCGGTACGATAACTACCGGTATCAGAATCACACCGTGCAAAGTACCTTGTACCTGCAGGCCCGGTATTTATTTCATTACAACATTCCGGTGCAAAACATGGAAGGAAAATTGGAGTGGTATTGGGGTGGAGGCGCTATGCTCAAGACTTCAAAAATTCAGTACCGGTATCAAAATAGCGAAGCACCATTTGCATCATCCAGAGATATTATCAACGACATTGATTTAGGTCCTGAAGGAATTATTGGTCTGGAATATACTTTTCAGGATGTACCCATGACAGTTTTTGGAGAAACCAGTTTGTTCATGGAGATCGCAGACAGGCCAGCCACTATTCGTGGATTTGGTGGATTAGGAGTGCGGTATAATTTTTTTAAGCGATAAGCGATTTTTAAGATCAGAATCGAGGCTGTCTCAAAAGTTAATTTAGAATGCTCAGCCTGAGTGTGCAGAAGGCTGTCAACAGGCTACACTTTTTGAGATAGCCTCTTAGGTTGCGGTGAATTTAATCAGCAACTTCATCTACCATCATTTGCTTTTCGTACAACTCGCGATAAGCGCCTGATGCGGCAATCAGCTCATCATGGGTGCCCGCTTCTATAATCCGGCCATCGTCTAATACTATTATTTTGTTGGCCAGCTTGGCCGATGAAACCCGATGTGAAATAATAATGCTGGTGCGGCCCTGCATTATCTTTTTCATGCTATTAAGTATGGTGTTCTCGGTTTTGGTATCCACCGCTGAAAGGGCATCATCCAAAATCAGAATTTTGGGTTCGCGCACAATGGCACGCGCAATGGAAACACGTTGTTTCTGTCCGCCCGAAAGTGTTATGCCGCGTTCGCCTACACGAGTATTAAATCCTTGCGGAAATGCCACAATGTTGGTGTACACATCGGCATCTTTTGCTGCTTGTGTAATTTTTTCTTCCTGCAGTTCGGTTAACCCAAACCCTATGTTATTGTATATGGTGTCGCTAAACAGAAAAACATCTTGCGGAACAATACCGGTTTGGCTGCGCAGACTGTTCAGGTTGTAATCCTTTATAGGCACATCATCAATCCGAACCTCACCCTCGGTTACATCAAATAACCGGCTGATCAGATTGGCGATTGTACTTTTGCCCGATCCTGTGGTTCCGATTACCGCAAGCGATTCGCCTGGCTTAATACTGAACGAAATATTTTTTAAAGCCTGAATGCCTGTATCCGGATACACAAACGAAACCCGATCGAACTCTACCTTGCCGGCTATTTCGCGTGTTACATTTTTTTCTGAAACAATATCAGTTCGGTTTTTAAGAAACTCATTAATTCGCTTTTGCGAAGCCTCTGCTCTTTTTACCAGGCTGCTCGTCCACCCCAACGAAGTTACCGGCCATGTTAAGGTGTTAACATAGATTATAAACGCAGCAATATTGCCAAACGTAAGTGTTCCATTAATTACTTCTACGCTGCCGGCATATACCGTAAGTACAGTACTCAATCCAATAAGTCCCATAATCAGTGGAAAGAATAAAGCCTGTACGCGTGTTAGCTTTAGCGACTGGTGTTTGTACTCTTCACTTTCGCGCGTAAAATTTTGAACCGATTCTTTTTCGCGCGTAAAGGATTTCAATACGCGGATGCCTGAAAAAGCTTCTTGCACAAACGTGCTTAACCGCGATTGGCTTTTTTGAATTTCTTCTGACCGATGCTCGATAATATTGTTTACATAAAAGATACTGATCGACAACAAGGGAAGCGGAATGAGTGCATAAAGGGTAAGCTTAGGACTAATGCTAAACATGAAGGGTATAAGCATCATAAAAAGCGTAATGAGTTGCATGCCATACATGATTGATGGCCCCAGGTACATGCGCACCCGGCCCACGTCTTCACTAATGCGGTTCATTAAATCGCCTGTGCTGTTTTTACGATAGAAACTTAACGGCAACGATTGGTAGTGCTCAAAGATTTCATTCTTTAAATCATACTCTATCAGACGACTCATGACAATTAAAGTCTGCCGCACAAAATAAAGAAACACTCCGCGCAGCAAAGCCATGAGTAAAATCAATACGGCATAAAGCAGAATGCCTCGCGAAAAAATCTTGAAGAAATCATTTTGCAGACTCGTGCGGTCGAACGAACCATATACCCGAATGTTATCCACCACCAGGTCGATGGAATAGCGTACTAATTCAGCGGGCAGAATCTGAAACGCGTTACTGATGATAACAAACACGAGCCCCAGCAGCATGTGCCATTTGTACTTCAGCAGGTATTTGTTCAGGTATTTAAGTTCTTTCATCCGAATTGGGCCGGTTGGGCTTCAACGTTTCCGCTAGTTATTGGGTTTACTTTTTCAAACGGCAAAAGTAGATAAACTTTGGTTTCCCTGTTTAGTTGCGGTTGTGTACTTTTGCGCTCATCAAAACGTTCTTTCGTCATGCTTAACAGACGCACTCTCCGCATTAAAATTATGCAAAGCCTTTTTGCCTTCGAGCAATGTAAGGAAGCTAACCACTTGTTGGCCCACGATTTAATAGACGAAAGATTTCAGCCCGACCTTAATTCTATGGAGCCGCAGGACAAAGAACTTCTGCGGAAGCAAAAAAAGGCAGCTATGCAGCTTTTTGAACGCAGGTTTAAACGAAAGGAAACGGACGATACTTCCGATCAGAAAGTAACCAGCGCGGTTGATGAAGCCTTTGAGTTGTTTACGAAACAGGTAAAAAAAGATCAGGCTTTTCTTTCAAAGAATATTCTGATCGAAATAGAAAAGCTAACCGGGTTGTACCACGATGTGTTAAGCCTGCTGATTGAGTTTGCAGGTTTGGCGGCAAGTGAAAAAAAAGTAAATCACTCACACTACGCAAATCATCCGCTGGTAACGGCCCTGGCCAACCATACCGAATTGAAGGCCAGTTTGCTAAAATCCGGAAGCATGTGGTTGAAGCACAAAGACAGTGTGCGGAGTTGGTTCAAAGAAGTTGTAAAGGAAGACGATGCTTACCAGGAGTTTATTGCCAGTAAAAAGCCATCGGAAGAAGACCAGAAATCCATTATCAAGCACCTGGTTCGTAAACGGATTCTGGGTGCCGGGCCCATTAACGATTTTTTTGAAGCCGAAGACATTCGGTGGGCCGAAGACCGCGATATAATCAAGAGTCTGGTTGATAAAACCATTAAGTCGTTTGATGGAACTCAGGTTGTATTGCAAAAGCTTTCGCTGGATTGGGAAGATGACAAACTGTTTGTGAATAAACTCTTTACCAATACCATTGAGTTGGATGAAAAACATAAACAACTAATTGCCCAGAATACCCGCAATTGGGAAGTGGATCGGTTGCCGCTAACCGACAGGGTGATTCTGGAAATGGCGTTGGCCGAAATGGTAACCTTTCCCAACATTCCCATTAAGGTTACCATAAACGAGTACATTGAACTTACCAAAGAATACAGCACCCCCAAAAGCCGCCAGTTTATCAATGGTATTCTGGATGTAATGTCTAAAACCATGAAAGATTCCGGGGCAATTAAAAAGAGCGGCCGCGGCCTTATTGATAATAAATAAGGAGTTGAAAAACGGCTTTCAAGTTTTATCTTTACAATCCCTAAAATCTGAATTATGGGTAAAAAAGGAAGTAATGCATTAATGGCCTTTTTGGCAGGAGCTGCGGTAGGTGCAGTTTTGGGCGTTTTATATGCGCCCGATAAGGGGTCTAATACCCGCGAAAAGCTTTCTTTCCAGTTGGATAAGTACAAAAAATTGCTGGAAGAAATGCTGGCCGATCTGGTATCGGGCAAAGAAACACCCCTTACCACCGAAGCCAAATCGCAAGGCCAAAAGGTGGTTTCCGAAGCTAAAGACAAGGCCCAGCGATTGCTGGACGATGTAGATGAACTGCTGGAGCAAATTCGGGGGAACAAGAACAGTTAATGATATGTTAATCTGTCCGTAAGGCAATCTTTGCCGCCTTTAACAACCTAATTTTGAAACCTTAACTGAAACTAAAATAAAACAGAATATGATCACATTCAGAGTATTGTCAGCGTTGGCGCTGGTGGTTGTGATGATGAGTTGCAACGACCGTGCTGCCGAGAAAAGAATTGCCGAACTGGAAAGCCGCCTGGCCCAGATTGAAGGTAACAAGGGAGCAACAACTCCGGCTATTACACCCGATGCTACCGCAACTACACCCGAAGAAAAACCAGAAGGCCCGCTACCGGTAGCCCAGTTTGAAAAAATCGAACACGACTTTGGTACCATTACTGAAGGTCAGAAAGTTAAGTACGTGTATAAAGTAACAAACACCGGGGAGGCACCTTTGATTATTCAAAGCGCACAACCTTCTTGCGGATGTACTGTACCTACCTGGTCGCAGGAGCCAATTCCGGTTGGCGGAACGGGTCAAATTACTGCAGAGTTTGATAGCGGTGGTAAGCCTGGCATCAACAACAAAACCATTACCGTTACAGCTAACACCTGGCCAAAAGTTACAACACTTCGCTTCAAGGCGATGGTAACTCCCAAGCCAGATGGTGCTAACGGCCCGGTGAAATAATTAAACGATAACAACATCACGAAGCATCCCAGGCCTTTGGTTTGGGATGTTTCTTTTAATGGGTAACTTAGCGGCCCAAAATTTATATTATGATTTACTCGATTTTAGTACAAGCACAATCACCCGGAGGAAGCGGATTAACCACTCAACTTCTTTTTATGGGCGCGCTGATTGCCGTGTTTTATTTCTTTATGATTCGGCCACAGCAGAAAAAAGCAAAAGACCAAAAGAAATTTACCGAAGAAATTAAGAAAGGCGATTACGTAGTAACCATTGGCGGGCTTCATGGCAGAATAGCCGAAATAGAAGACGATACATTTATTATCGAAGTAGAGCGTGGCGGAAGACTGAAGTATTCTAAGTCAGCAGTTTCTATGGAATCTACTAAAGCTGCGGCTGGCAAAAAGCCAGCAGCGTAAGTAATTAAGGTTTAACTAATGGTGCACAAATAGTAAATCAGAATGTCAAACTGACAACCTGTTGCGCACCACCATTTACTAATCCGGTAAGAGCATGAACGTGGTAAAACTATTGGTCAATCTCTTTCAATTTAACCGGACAAACTGGAAGGCGGTTTCGTTGTGTTTTCTTGCAGCGGCCGTCTTCTGGCTTTTTAGTGCTTTCAACAAAAATTACTCAACCGAAGTCCGCTTTCCTTTGCAAGTGGTTTACAATGAAAGTCGCTTCATCCCCACTCAAAATCTGCCAACCGAATTGCGCTTGAATGTTAGCGGCAACGGATGGGATTTATTTCGAAAGAGTTTGGGTGTAAGCCTTCCGGAGTTAACACTCACCATTGAACGACCCCTCGAATTAAAAAAAATTCCGGGTGCAGCATTGCCACCCTTGCTTGCCTCCCAGCTTGGCGGATTGGTAATTAATCATGTAGTTAACGATACATTGCACCTGCAGTTTGATGAACGCGATACACACGCTTTTAAATTAGAACCCGACCTTACCGATGTGTGGTTCCGCGAAGGCTTTGGCCGAATAGGTCCGGTTACAGTGCAGCCTGATTCAGCCCGGTTAGTGGGGCCGCGTGCCGTTCTTCACCGTATGACCGATGTGGTGAAAGTAAAAATGCCCAAGCTTACTCTGGACGAAAACTACAAAGGCGAAATTCAAATTGTATTACCGGATTCGTTGAAGTTAGTTGTAGATCCATCCGTAGTTACCGTGATGTTTGAAGTGGGGAAACTAGAAACAGTATCACTGCAATTGCCTATTGAAATCATAAATCGCCCGGAATCTGTCAAAAATTTTTCGGTTGATAGTGCGCGGGTTTCCTTCAGAGTGGCGAGTGCCAATCGCGCACGCATGGAAGCAGAACTTAAACAACTGGTTGTCCGGATTGATTTGAAAGACAAACCGCGGGGTACACACAGAATAATGCCAGTCATTAGCCAGTTACCTGATGGTGTGGAGTTGGTGGCTATGGATTCGCTTAAAGTAAGCTTTTAGAAGGTTCAAACTAAAAACTTCCTGAAGTTGTATTCGCTAATAAGTATTAACCAGTTTTGAGTTATTACATAACGTAACATGGGCAAACCATTACAGATAGGAATTACCGGTGGCATTGGCTCAGGCAAAAGTCTGGTGTGTAAGATTTTTAATTCGCTGGGCATACCCATTTACGATGCCGATAGCCGAGCGAAAATGGTAATGACCACTGACGGAATACTGGTAGATGCAATCAAAAAAGAATTCGGAATATTGTCGTACGATGCGAAGGGTGTCCTTAACAGACAGCATCTGGCAAATAGTGTTTTTAATAAACCCGATAAACTTAAGCGCCTGAATGAATTGGTGCATCCGCGGGTAGCGTTAGATTACAAACATTGGGTGGGTAGCCAGGCAGGTGTTAAATATGTGTTAAAAGAAGCAGCCTTGTTGTTTGAATCAGGATCTTACCAATCGCTGGACAAAATAGTTGTGGTAACGGCACCTGAAACACTTAGGATACAACGTGTGTTATTACGTGATCCGCATCGCAGCGCTGAGCAAACGAAAGAGATTATTCGTAATCAGATGAAAGAAGAAGAAAAGATTAAAAGAGCAGATTACGTTATAGTGAATGATGAAACGACATTACTTATCCCGCAAGTGCTTAACCTGCATCTGCAATTTATCGCATAGAATATTCCGTTTTAATTTGATTCGACAGATTATGATAATGAACCCCCACCGTTTTGCCGCCTTGCTGGTGGTGCTGGTATTGGCTTCCTGCCAAAGCAAAAAAGCACCGGTGCAAGCAAACAACCGTAACGTAGGCCCTATGGTGGTAGATGGTTTTCTGGTTACCCCACAAACCATCAGCGATAAAATTGAAGTGCCTGGTTCCCTTATGCCGGCAGAAGAAACCCAGATTCGTACTGAAGTAAGCGGCCGTGTTGTGCGACTGAATATTCAGGAGGGTACAACCGTAAAGCAAGGCGAATTACTGGTGAAACTATTCGATCAGGATTTACAGGCTAACCTGAAAAAACTTCAGGTACAGTTGGAGATTGCGAATAAAAACGAAGAACGGTTGCGTGATTTGCTGGCGATTAACGGTATTAGCCAACAGGATTATGATTTAAGTAAACTCAATGTAGAAAATCTGAAAGCAGATATTGAGTCAACTCAGATTTCAATTTCTAAAACAGAGATTCGTGCCCCCTATAGGGGTAAGGTCGGATTGCGAAATGTAAGTCTTGGTTCATATTTATCACCAACCGATATCGTTACCACTATCCGGCAGGTAGATCAGTTAAAACTTGAATTTGCCGTACCCGAAAAATATGCAAAGGATGTTCGGGCCGGAAGCAAAGTTACCTTTCGGGTGGATGGCGGAAATCGCGATCATATTGCTTCCGTAATTGCTACCGAAAGCGGAGTGGATCAAACCACTCGCACCCTGCGTATCCGCGCGTTGGTTACATCCAATCATTCGGAGTTGGTGCCCGGAGTTTTTGCCAAAGTGTTTTTGCAGTTAGGTAGCAGCGCTAACGCCTTGTTAATTCCAACCCAGGCAGTACTGCCTCAAATCCGCAATAAGCAGGTAATACTTTTAAGAAAAGACAGTGCGTTATTCTCGGTGGTTGAAACCGGTATCCGCGATTCGGTATATGTGCAGATTTTGAATGGTTTAAAACCGGGAGATACTGTGATAACAACAGGGTTGATGGCCATTCGTCCAAACGCAAAAATCAAAATCGGAAGTTTAAGTCGTTACCAATCTAAATAACCCGACTTATGAATATTTCAGAGTTAAGTTTGAAAAGACCCGTGTTGGCGTTTGTAATGAATATCATTCTGGTGGTATTCGGTATAATCGGGTTTCAGTCATTAGGTGTGCGCGATTATCCGGCCATCGATCCACCGGTTATTAGTGTCAGCACTTCTTATTCCGGTGCCAATGCCGATATTATTGAATCGCAGATTACTGAGCCAATAGAAAAAGCAGTAAATGGTATAGCCGGTATCAAAAACATCACTTCTTCATCCAGCGTAGGCAGAAGTAACATCAACATTGAATTTAACCTTGAGGTTGACCTGGAAGCAGCCGCTAACGATGTGCGCGATAAAGTTTCGCAAGCAACACGCCAGTTGCCCGATGATTTGCCCAGCCCACCAACCGTTTCAAAAGCCGATGCCAACTCAGGCCCGATTATTAGTATGACGGTGCAGAGTAATACCCGCAACCATCTTGAACTTACGGAGTATGCCAACAACGTATTGGTAGAGCGGTTACAAACCATTCCGGGTGTTAGCGGTATTCAGATCTGGGGCGAGAAGCGTTTTGCCATGCGCATCTGGATCGACCCGGCAAGACTAAGTGCGTATAACTTAACAGCATTAGATGTTCAGCAAGCCTTAAACCGGGAGAATGTGGAACTACCAGCCGGTAAAATTTCGGGTAACTCAACCGAACTTACCGTGCGCACCTTTGGTCGCTTATTCACCGAGGAGGAATTTAACAATGTAATTATAAAGTCTTCGCCTGATAGCGACATCCGCTTGCGCGATATTGGCGAAGCGGTGCTCGGTCCTGAAAACGAAGAATCCATTCTTCGCGAAAGTAATATTGGTATGGTGGGTATGGCTATTGTACCGCTGCCCGGCTCAAATTACGTTTCTATTTCCGATGAGTTTTATAAGCGGATGGAACAAATCAAGAAAGAAGTTCCAGACGACATCCGGCTTGATATCGCCATGGATCAAACGGTGTTCATCAAACGCTCTATTCTTGAAGTGGAAGAAACTCTTTTGATTTCATTTAGTCTGGTGGTGTTGATCATTTACTTGTTCTTTCGTGATGCGCTCATTGCCTTGCGGCCACTTATTGATATTCCGGTGTCCTTGCTCGCCACATTCTTCATTATGTACCTGTGCGGGTTCTCTATCAATGTGCTTACCATGCTGGGGATCGTATTAGCTACCGGGTTGGTGGTGGATGATGGTATTGTGGTAACGGAAAACATTTATAAAAAATTAGAAGGTGGTATGAACAAATACCAGGCAGCTCTGGAAGGTTCGAAAGAAATTTTCTTTGCCGTTATTTCTACCTCTATTACGTTGGCTATTGTGTTCTTGCCCATTCTTTTCCTGCAAGGCTTTACCGGAAGATTGTTTACTGAGTTTGGTGTGGTAGTGGCTGGTGCGGTGTTGGTGTCTTGCTTTGTGTCGCTAACACTTACACCGGTATTGAGTGTAAAGCTTACCCGCAGCCATCACAAGCACTCCTGGTTTTATAATGTTACTGAACCATTCTTTGAAAAGATGGAGAGTGGCTATGCAAACTTATTGGGTAAGTTTATGAATGTGCGGGGTATGGCCATTGCCATCATTGTTGCTTGTTTGGGAATTACCTACCTGATTGGAAGCAACATTCAATCTGAACTTGCACCCCTTGAAGACAGAAACCAGTTTCGTTTACAATTAACGGCACCGGAAGGTACCGCCTACGAGTACATGGATAACTATGTGCGCGAGATGGTAGATTTTGTGATTGACTCAGTTCCGGAACATAAGACAGCGCTTTCTGTAACAGCCCCGGGGTTTACCGGTAGCGGTTCTGTTAATACCGGATTTGTTCGCGTTACGCTGGTTGATCCTGATCAACGGGAACGCTCACAACAGGAAATTGTAGATGCTGTTAGTCGCAACCTGAAAAATTTCCCCCAGGGCCGCGCTTTCGCAATTCAGGAACAAACTATTTCGGTAGACAGACGTGGCGGGTTGCCCGTGCAGTTTGTAATTCAAAATAACAACTTCGATAAACTGAAAGAAGCTATTCCTAAAATGTTGCTGGCAGCCAATCAACATCCTGATTTGCAAACAGTAGATATTGATCTCAAATTTAACAAGCCAGAATTGCGCGTGCAGATCAATCGCCTGAAGGCAACCCAATTGGGTGTAAGTGTGCAAGACATTTCGCAAACCCTGCAATTGGCATATAGTAATCTTCGCTTTGGATATTTTACCCGCGATGGAAAACAATATCAGGTAATGGGTCAGGTATCAAAACCAAACCGCGATGATCCAGCCGATTTAAAAAACCTGTATGTGCGGGCACGATCCGGAGAATTGGTTTCAATTGATAACCTGGTAACCATTGAAGAGTCTACTACGCCACCAACTTTGTATCGGTTTAACCGATTTAAGTCTGCCACTATTTCAGCGGGTCTGGCTCCGGGTAAAACCGTAGGCGATGGTATTAAGGCTATGGAACAAATTGCCAGCGAGCAGTTAGATGATTCATTTACTACTTCCCTTTCCGGAGTGTCGCGCGATTTTAAAGAGAGTTCGGGCAATACAGCATTTGCCTTTTTACTGGCGCTTGCTCTGATTTACCTGGTGTTGGCAGCACAGTTCGAAAGCTTTATCGATCCCTTTACCATTATGCTCACAGTACCGCTGGCGATATGCGGTGCATTGATTTCACTTTGGATTTTCGGACAAACGTTAAATATTTTTTCGCAGATAGGTATGATTATGCTTATTGGTCTGGTAACCAAAAACGGAATTCTTATTGTGGAATTTGCCAACAAGAAGCGGGAAGAAGGCTTATCGAAAATGGAGGCCGTAGTGGAGGCTTCCAAGCAGCGCCTGCGCCCTATTCTAATGACTAGTCTGGCAATGGCATTGGGTTGTTTACCAATTGCCTTATCGTTAGGGGCAGCCTCTACCAGTCGAAGGCCATTGGGTATTGTAATTGTGGGCGGTGTAATTTTCTCGCTCGTGTTGACTTTGTTTGTTATACCTGCTATGTACTCGTACCTGTCGCGTCAGCGCAAGCATAATCCACTTGACGAAGCGATAACAGTGCCATTGCAAAAACCAGAACTTGCGTATGAAGCTTAGGATTATTATCGCCTTGGTGGCGGGTTCAGTTACTTTTTCAGCCTATTCTCAGAAGCAGGTTTTATTGGATGAAGTTATAGCTCTGGCATTGGAAAACGGGTACGATGTAAAGCTTTCCAAAAACGCACTGGAAGCCGCCACTGCCGATAATAATTTGGCAGTAGGGGGTTATTTACCACAATTAAACGGAACGGCCTCTACAACCTGGAATAACAACAATCAAAAACTGGAGTTTCAGGATGCCTCACGAAATAACAGCGGTAAGGCCGAGTCGAACAACATGGCAGCCGGTGTTCAGCTAAACTGGTTGTTGTTTGATGGTACCAGAATGTTTGCTACCCGTGCCCGTCTGGCCGAACTTGAGAAACAGGGAATGGTGAATGTAAAAAACCAGATGGTTAACACCATTGCGCAGGTTGTTACCAATTATTATAACATCATTCAGCAAAAACAACAACTAAAAGCGTTGGTAGAGCTGATGTCGCTTAACGAAGAGCGCGTTCGATTAGCCGATCGTAAACTTTCCGTAGGAGCGGGCATTAAACAAGAGTTGTTGCAAGCTAAGTTAGATTTGAACGCACAGCGAACCCAATTTATTAATCAGCAAACGGCAATCGAGCAATTAAAAAATCAACTGAATGTTTTGGTAGGCATGAAACTACCGGGCGCGTTTGAGGTTTCTGATTCTATTGAGATAAATCTCGCCATCACGAAAGAGGAAATAGCAGAAAACATAGACAGCAAAAATTTTCTGTTGCAATCTTTCCGCCAGAATATGTCAGTGGCGCGTTTACAATATCGCGAGCGCTTTGGCGAATATTTCCCTACGCTTTCATTCGGGGCTGCATACAATTACTCGTTTACCAATAATGAAAGACTGATTAACCCCTTCCAATCGCTTACAAGCAGATCCAACGGCTATAATTATGGCTTTACACTTGGGGTGCCCATTCTCAATAATTTTATTACCCGTAGAAATGTGCAGCAGGCCGAGATCAATTTTAACCGTCAGGAATTATTGTACGATCAACAACGCGCAGTAATCAATACCGCGGTTCAAAATGCTTATGTGAATTACGATAATGCCCGCAAGGTTTTGTTGATAGAAGAAGAGAACATTTTACTGGCTAAAGAAAATGCCAACATCGCGATGGAAAGCTTTAAGCGTGGCGTAAGCACGTTTATTGAACAACGCACCGCCCAGCAAAGTTTGGAGGAAGCTTACAACCGTTTAATAAATGCTCGCTATCTGGCTAAAGTAGCCGAAACTGAGTTGTTGCGTTTAAGTGGCGATTTGCTGAAGTAACTATTCTGTTGGTTCGGCTTTCACTTCTTGTTCTTCCCGCTTCATAACCCAGAAGTTGTTGTATCCTTCGCCAACCTGTATGGAAAGATAACCGTTGGCCAAAAGCTCAAGCACCGAAAGAAAATTAAAGATCAGCCCGATGCGTGTTGGTGCTGTTTCCAATAATTCTATAAACGACACGCGCTCCTTTACAGTAACCGCATTCAAAATCATCTCTTTCTGTCCCTCCATGGTGAAGGGGTATTGAATAACCTGATGAACAGGTCTGTTCTTTTCTTCTTCTGCACGTTTCAATACCTTTTCAAATACCGTTAGCAGTTTAAATAAATCCACATCCTGCAATTCGGCTTCCACGTTGGTGCTTTCGGCAAGCGCACGCAATTCTTTCATCAGGTTACCGCGCTTCTCTTTCATCAGCTCGGTTTCTTCCATTTTATGGAATTGTTCTACCACCGATTTGTACTTCTTGTATTCCATCAGGTGTTTCACCAACTCTTCGCGCGGATCAATTTCATTGCCTTGCTCATCCAATTGTGGCCGCGGCAACAACATTTTAGATTTTATGCGCATAAGCGTAGCTGCCACCAGAATAAACTCACTGGCCACCTCTACGTTTAAGGTTTCAAGCCTGCGGATGTACTCCAGAAAATCATTAGTGATTTTAGAAATGGGAATATCATTAATGTCCAGTTCATCGCGTTCAATAAAAAACAGCAATAGGTCGAAAGGCCCCTCAAACAACGGCAACCGAATTTCAAATTGTTCCTGCTCCATAATCTGTAAAAAGAAGAGGGCAAAAATAAGCAGGTTTGGCTCTTGATAGGAATATTTATCCGCAAACTAACCACAAAACCTCCACCCGCCCGCAATTCGCTACATTTGCATTTTATAAGTACATTTAACACGATTTGAACAGTTACCGGGTACTGTTGTTTAAGAATAACGGTACCAAATCCAACACCCGATGCTGATTACCCCCGGAAAATTGCTGGCCCAGATTAATAGCCCTAAGGACCTTAAAAAACTCGATCAGGTTCAGTTGGTGCAAGTATGCGAAGAGTTGCGCCAGTTTATTGTAGATAATGTCTCGGTTTATGGAGGGCATTTTGGCGCCAGTCTGGGCGTAGTTGAGCTTAGCGTAGCGTTACATTATGTATTTAATACCCCACACGACCAACTGGTTTGGGATGTGGGGCATCAGGCCTACGGTCATAAAATCTTAACCGGTCGCAGAGATTCATTTCACACCAACCGGGTCTATAAGGGCATTTCCGGGTTTCCAAAACGCAAAGAAAGTGAGTACGATACGTTTGGTGTAGGGCACTCATCTACTTCCGTGTCGGCTGCGTTGGGCATGGCAATGGCATCCAAATACAACGGCCTGAATGAGAAGCAACACATAGCCGTAATTGGCGATGGCGCCCTTACCGGGGGTATGGCCTTTGAAGCCCTGAACCATGCCGGTGTTTCAGACACTAACTTGCTCATCATCCTCAACGACAATTGCATGTCGATTGATCCAAACGTGGGGGCACTTAAAGATTACCTTACTGATATTACCACCTCGCGCACGTATAACCGCCTGAAGGACGATGTATGGAAATTGCTGGGTAAACTCTCCACATTTGGAAAGAGTGCGCAGGAAATTGTATCGAAAGTTGAGAATGGAATTAAAAGTACCCTGCTTAGCCAGAGCAATCTTTTTGAGGCACTTAACCTCCGGTATTTCGGTCCGGTAGATGGCCACGATGTGGACCACCTGGTTGCAATTCTGAATGATCTGAAGGAGATAAAGGGGCCTAAAATTCTTCATTGTGTAACCGTAAAAGGCAAGGGCTATGGTCCGGCCGAAAAAGGCAATGCTACCACGTGGCATGCACCCGGTACCTTCGATAAAATCTCGGGCGAAATCCATAAGAAAGTTTATGCCACCCCTCAGGCTCCTAAATACCAGGATGTATTTGGTCATACGCTTGTAGAACTGGCACGCCAGAATGAAAAGATAGTAGGAATTACTCCGGCCATGCCTTCGGGCTCTTCTATGAATATTATGATGAAGGAAATGCCAGACCGGGCATTTGATGTAGGCATTGCCGAGCAACACGCTGTTACATTCTCAGCCGGTCTTGCCACACAGGGCCTGGTACCTTTCTGTAACATTTACAGCTCGTTTATGCAGCGGGCTTACGATCAGGTAATACACGATGTATGCATTCAAAACCTTCCGGTAAACTTCTTTTTGGATAGAGCAGGTTTTGCCGGTGCCGATGGCCCGACCCATCATGGTGCGTACGATGTGGCCTATTTCCGTTGCATCCCTAATATGATTGTGGCTGCGCCCATGAATGAGCAGGAACTGCGCAACCTGATGTTTACGGCACAATTACCCCGTACAGAGCAGGCGTTTTCCATTCGCTACCCGCGCGGCCAGGGTGTAATGCCAAACTGGCGTACTCCTTTTGAGGAAATTGAAATCGGCAAAGGCCGTATGATACAGGATGGTGAGGATGTGGCCATACTTTCCTTCGGGCATATTGGCAATTATGTAACCGAGGCTAACGAAATACTGGCTAAGAGAGGAATTCGTCCGGCCCATTTCGACCTGCGCTTTGCCAAACCCCTTGATGCAGAACTGCTGCACGATGTCTTTACCCGTTTTTCGAAAGTCGTTACCCTTGAGGATGGCTGTGTACAGGGCGGTGTAGGTAGTGCCGTTTTAGAATTTATGGCCGACAATCAGTACACCGCTCAGGTTAAGCGGTTAGGTATACCGGACAGTATTGTGGAGCATGGCGAACAGTTTGAACTGCACAAAGAATGTGGGATGGATCCGGATGGAATTGTTTTGGCGGTACTTAACTTATTAGAAGTTCCGGTTAATCAGCGTTAGGCTACACCGCTATTGCGCCTTTAGTTTGCCTCTGAATCTCAGGATTTTAGATACTTATTCCAGTAAGGGTAGTTGGTTTTGGTGGCAAACTTGCCAATCTGTGTCGTTACTTCGTACCCTGCCCTTTTGAAAATTCAGCCAATCCATCTAAATTGTGCCTTAATGCATTTATATTTGAACCTTTGGAATAGTATAAACTAAAGCATAAACCCATAAAATCCTTACCACAATGCAAGAGACAGTAAATCCTCACCAGTATGATGCTTGGAATAACTTAGCGCTTAACCTGGCGTTGGGCTTTTGGGCAGTCGGCATACTCATTATACTGGGTTATTTCATTAAACTCAGTACCACCGGGGGTAGCAAAGACAAGTACGATTTCATTAACCGCTATGAGATTAAAACGTTGTGGATTGCCACAATTGTGTTGGTAATTGGCGGCTGCTTTTTTGTAAATGCGGCCATCACTGAACTAACAACGCTACTGATATTTGTTCGCATCTTCACCACCGTTTCATTAGGTATTCTGGTTGCATTGGTTATTCAAAACCTGCTTAAATTTTATTATCCCTTCTTTATAGAAAGACGCCTGAAAGTATTGCGCTATAAGCCACGGATTTCCCCTAAAACCGGCAAGCCTATGAAGTTGCTGAGCGAAGAGGAAGAAGATGTGCACTTAGATGAGGGTATGATTGCCGAAGAAAATGTTTACTCAGTTGACTACGATGTGTGGTTGGATGAGGAAACCGGCTTCAAACAAATTGAAAAATATGCGGGTCACCTGCATGCCATTCAGTGTCCGGAGTGTAACTACCAGACCTTTAAAGTTAACCGCGAAGAAATAATCAGGCAGCCAACCACTACCGAAGAAGGTGAGATCATGAAACATTATGTGTGCAGCTATTGCGGCTATAAAGCCCGCAAAACGGTTGCTCTTAAGGTTCAGGTGAAATTAGAAGAGTCTTCAGCGGCATCCGCTTAAAACTTACTGCAAAGCATAAACTGAAAAGCCCCGATTCTGTCGGGGCTTTTTTATTTAAGCGAGGGCAACTTGATCTGGTCAGAGTAAAACTTCATGCGCGAGTGGTTTGGATCCAGCAAACTGATCTTATCAATAGAGGAAAACTTATGATTAACGAAAACTTCTATATAATCAGATCCTAGCAGGTAGAGATTGATTTTGTGTTTGTAATACCGTATTGCCATAACAAATGCTGCGTGCTCATACAGCAACGTTACTTTCTTTTCCAGCGGAAGATTTTTCAAACTGCTCCAGCCAATCATGAAATAAACTTATTCAAAAAGCCGCAATGCATAAATGGGTCAGGCTAAAAAGAGGTGTAAAATCATTTTTTGAATTTTAAACACTGTCCGTTAACTTTGCCACCCCTTAAAGGAAACGACCTTGTAGGAAAATGGTGGGTATAGCTCAGTTGGTTAGAGCACCAGATTGTGATTCTGGGGGTCGTGGGTTCGAGCCCCATTACTCACCCAAAGCCACGCGATTAGCGTGGCTTTTTTATTTTCTATCGAACAACAACCGCTCGCCCGCCTTTTCGATAAATTTCCCATCGGCATAAGCCAAATGGCCCGAAACCCATGTGTGGGTTACCGATGACTGAAAAGTGTTCCCCTCAAACGGGGACCAGCCGCACTTGGCAAGAATATTTGATTTGGTCACTGTCCACGGTGCATCGGGGTTTACCAGCACCAGATCAGCAAAGTAACCTTCGCGTATAAAGCCACGCTCCTGAATCTGAAAAAGAATGGCTGGGTTGTGGGCCATCTTCTGAACAATTTTTTCAAGGCTGATTTTTTTCCGGTGATAAAATTCCAACATCGCCACCAGGCTGTGCTGAATAAGTGGTCCGCCCGATGGCGCCTGAAAATAGCCCTTGCTTTTTTCTTCAAGTGTATGTGGGGCATGGTCGGTAGCAATCACATCAATCCGGTCATCCAACACGGCATTAAAAATTTCGTTTTGATCGGCTTTCGTTTTAATGGCCGGATTCCATTTAATCAACATGCCCAGCTTATCGTAGTCAGCATCGTTAAACCAAAGGTGATGTACACATGCTTCGGCAGTAATCTTCTTTTTCTCTAACGGAATACTATTGTCAAACTGATGAGTTTCTTTTGCGGTAGAGATGTGAAGGATGTGCAAACGGGTGCCGTGTTTCTTCGCTAACTCAATGGCAAACGAAGAAGACTTTAGACAAGCCGCTTCACTGCGAATCTGCGGATGATAGTTTACGGGCATCCCTTCGCCATAGTTGGCTTTATAGTCGGCCGTATTTTTCAGTATAGTGGCTTCATCTTCGCAATGTGTGGCAATAAGTGCCGGAAATCTTGAAAAAAGATTTTCTAAAACAACCGGATTATCGACTAGTAAATTGCCGGTGGAAGAGCCCATAAAAATCTTTAAACCACACACTTTCGTAATGTCAGTTTTTAAAATTTCGCTTAGGTTATTATTACCGGCACCCATAAAGAAAGAATAGTTGGCCAGCGAGGTGCGTGCAGCGATCTGATACTTATCTTCCAGAAGTTGCTGTGTAAACACGGGCGGCACGGTATTGGGCATCTCCATAAAGCTGGTTACTCCTCCGGCCACGGCTGCCCGCGCTTCTGTTTGAATGGTGGCTTTATGCGTAAGACCGGGTTCGCGAAAATGCACCTGATCATCAATAGCTCCGGGTAGCAATAATTTGCCTTTGGCATCAATTACCTGTGCATGATTGGTTGCGATTGATCCTGCAATCTTTTCAATGCGTTGATCTTTAATCCACACATCGCCCGTTGTAATTGTGCCCTCGTTTACAATCTTCGCATTCGTGATTACCGTAGAGTTCATTACCTTGTAAAGTTGTGTAAGATAACAGGCTTACTAAAGAGTTTATTAGTTGTCAGGTTGAGTTAATCGAAACCGATTTATTTTTCAAATCGCCTTCGACAAAGCTCAGGCTGACTTCAGCACTTCTTTTTAGTAAGCCAAACGCCATAAAGATAAAGTTTAATGAGCAGCATAGCCGATTGGAATGAGTTTAAATTGAACAAACAATTGCTGGATGCAGTTGCGGATGCCGGGTATAGTGTGCCTACCGAAATTCAGCAGAAGTGTATTCCGTTAATTTCGGGGGGCGCGCAGGTAATAGGCATTGCTCAAACCGGAACCGGGAAAACGGCTGCCTACATGCTGCCAGTGTTATTAAAACTGCGGTACGCACAAGGCACAGACGTGCGCGCATTAATTCTGGTGCCCACAAAAGAATTGGTAATACAAGTGGCCGGGCAGGCTCGTTTATTCGCAAAGCACACCGACTTACGGGTGGTAGAAATTTATGGTGGGGTTGGCCCCAAAACACAAATTGAAAAAATACAAAGCGGTCTTGATTTACTGATTGCCACCCCGGGTCGTTTTCTGGAGCTTTATCTACGCAATGAGTTGCCGGTAAAGCAAATTAAAACCCTGGTGCTGGATGAAGCCGATAAGATGATGGACATGGGTTTTATGCCGCAGTTGCGAAAGATTTTTGAAGTGATTCCGCCCAAGCGACAAAATCTTTTGTTCTCGGCCACCTTTCCACAAAAAGTAGAACGATTGGCACAAGAATTTTTGGATTTTCCCGTGCGCGTGGAGGTAACCCCACAAGCTACCGTAGCGGTTGAGGTAGAGCAGGTGCTGTATCACATCCCGAATGCACTTACCAAAATTAATTTTCTGGAACACCTGCTTACCAAAAATGATGAGCTGAATCGGGTAATGATTTTTACCCGCACCAAAGAGGTGGCTGATAATGTGAGCAAATTTTTAGATCGCAAAAAACTTGGTCCGGTTCGGGTGATACATTCTAACAAGGGACAGAACAGTCGCATTAATGCTGTGAATGAATTTAAAGAAGGCAAACTGCGCATTCTGGTTGCTACCGATGTAGCTTCACGGGGTATTGATGTAACCAACGTATCGCATGTTATTAATTTTGATGTACCCATTGTGTATGAAGATTATGTACATCGCACCGGGCGTACGGGCAGAGCGTTTCAAAAAGGCAAAGCCATTACATTAGTTACCGATGCCGAGAAATATCACATCGATAAAATAGAAAAGATTATCCAGGAGAAAATTCCGGTGAGGAAATTACCGAAAGAGATTGTGGTTGAGCCAACACCAATTGAGGAAGCCCAGGCGATGGCCCGCGAAATCGACCGGCAGAAACGGTATGAAGATCCGGAGTTTAAAGGCGCGTTTCATGTGAAGAAACGGGATTTGAGACGCTAAGACAGACGCCTAATCCAGTCATCACAACTACAAGACCCAAAACAAAAATGGCTCGGTTGCCCGAGCCATTTTCAAATTGACTAATCTTCAAATCAGATTACCCATTCATCGAAGTTAAAAACTCTTCGTTGTTGCGGGTACCTTTCATTTTACTTTGCAGGAATTCCATGGCTTCAACCGAATTCATATCGGCCATAAACTTGCGCAAGATCCACACGCGTTGCAGCTCTTCTTCTTTCATCAACAAATCTTCGCGTCTGGTTCCGGATGCAGGCACATCAATAGCCGGGTAAACCCTGCGGTTAGAAAGCTTGCGATCCAATTGCAATTCCATATTACCGGTACCTTTAAATTCTTCAAAGATAACTTCGTCCATTTTTGAACCGGTATCGATAAGAGCTGTGGCAATGATTGTAAGCGAACCTCCGTTTTCAATTTTACGGGCTGCTCCAAAGAAACGTTTTGGTTTGTGTAATGCATTTGCATCCACACCACCCGAAAGTATTTTACCGGATGAAGGCACAACCGTATTGTATGCACGGGCAAGACGCGTAATCGAATCCAACAGAATAACCACATCGTGGCCACACTCCGTCATGCGCTTGGCTTTTTCCAATACGATGGAAGCAACTTTTACATGGCGTTCAGCCTGTTCATCGAACGTTGAAGCTATTACCTCAGCCTTTACACTACGCGCCATATCGGTAACTTCTTCCGGACGTTCATCTATTAGTAAAACAATCAGGTAAACTTCAGGATGGTTTTCGGCAATAGCGTTGGCAATGTTTTTCAGCAATACAGTTTTACCGGTTTTGGGCTGGGCCACAATCATACCGCGCTGTCCTTTACCAATAGGCGAGAACAAATCGAGAATGCGGGTAGAAAGATTATCGTGCGTGGTGCTGAGTTTTAATTTTTGTTCGGGGAATAGCGGAGTAAGATATTCAAAGGCTACGCGGTCGCGGATTTCTTCGGTAGTCTTACCGTTAATGCTATCTACTTTAATCAAGGCAAAGTATTTTTCACCTTCTTTTGGCGGACGAATTTGTCCTTTCACAGTATCGCCCGTTTTTAACCCAAACAATTTGATTTGTGAGGGCGACACATAAATATCATCGGGGCTGGCTAAGTAGTTGTAATCGCTTGAGCGCAGAAAGCCGTAACCATCCTGCATAATTTCCAATACACCCTCATTGCTCACCACACCATCAAAATCGCGAATCAGATTTTCCTTGCGCTGGTGTTGCTGGTTCTGATTTGGATTTTGGTTTGGGTTGGGGTTTTGATTTTGCTGGAAGGGTTTTTCTTCGCGTGGCTCTTTTGGAGTCTCCGTTACGGGTTGTTCTTGTTCGGTGGTGTCTTCAAAGCGGGTAATGCTTTGATCAACATCCAGATCAATGCTTTGCAGCAGCTCATCGCTGCTCTGTTCTTTCTCTTGCGATTTTTGATTTTCAGTTGCCACGTTCTCGCGCCTGCGGGGCCGCATTTTGCGTTCGGACGGTTCGTTTGTTTTGGTAGGTTTCGGTTCTCCGCTTACAGCTTGCTGATCGAGGATTTTGTAGATCAGATCTTGCTTGGCCAGTTTTTTGGCATTCTTCACGCCCATGCCCTCAGCAATATCCTTCAATTCAGAAAGCAGCCTGTCGTTCAGGTCATCAATTGTATACATGTGAGTTTAAAAAAGGATTAAGTAATAGATAGAATTTATACAGTGTGGTCAAAAACAGACCATAGATATAACGCATTTAGGAATCGATCGAAAAGAGACAGTAAACTTAGGGTTATCTATATTCGGATGGCCGATGAGGCCTGAATGACGATGCAAGTATAAGGCAAAATTGAATATTATCAAATTACGTCACATAATTATTGGCTAATTTTGACCCCTCAATATTGAATTATGCTTACACTTCAAACACTGCGCGATCAAACTCAGGACATCATACTCGGGCTTGCCAAGCGAAATTTTAAAGATGCTGAAAACCTGGTAACACAGGTTTTGGAAATAGACAAACTTCGCAGGGAAACACAGAACTCGTTAGACACCCTAAAGGCTAACCTGAATGCCGATTCGAAAAAAATTGGCGAATTGATGAAGACCGGCAAAGCCGATGAGGCGGCCGTGCTGCGTGCATCCGTTGCTGCGAGTAAGGACAACGTGAAATCACTTGAAGATAGTCTGGCCGATTTTGAAAAGAAACAACAAGATATTCTGTATAAAATTCCCAACGTACCGGCAGCAAAAGTTCCGGCCGGTAAGAGTGCCGAAGATAACCTTACGGTACATCAGCATGGTACAATTCCAACCCTGCATGCCGATGCATTACCTCATTGGGAGTTGATTAAGAAGTACGACATCATTGACTTTGATCTGGGTATAAAAATTTCGGGGGCAGGTTTTCCGGTGTATAAAGGCAAAGGTGCGCGTTTGCAGCGTGCCCTGATAAACTTCTTTTTGAATGAAGCCGAGGCCGCAGGCTATAAAGAAATTCAACCACCTATTGTAGTAAACGAAGCCAGCGGGTACGGCACTGGCCAACTTCCCGATAAGGAAGGGCAGATGTACTTTGTGAATGAAGATGGATTATACCTGATTCCAACAGCCGAAGTACCTATTACCAACTTGTACCGCGATGTAATTCTTACGGAAGAAGATTTGCCGGTAAAGAATGCGGGTTATACACCCTGCTTCCGCAGAGAGGCCGGCAGCTGGGGTGCGCATGTGCGGGGGTTAAACCGCCTGCATCAATTTGATAAAGTTGAAATTGTTCAGATCACTAAACCCGAAGATTCATACGCTACCCTGGATGTGATGTGTGCCCACGTGCAGGGATTGTTGGAGAAACTGGAACTACCATATCGTAAACTTTTATTGTGTGGAGGTGATATGGGTTTTAACTCAGCATTCACCTACGACATGGAAGTATTCTCTGCCGCGCAGCAACGCTGGCTCGAGGTAAGCTCAGTCAGCAACTTCGAAACATTTCAGGCTAACCGGTTAAAACTTCGCTACAAAAACAAAGAGGGTAAAACGCAATTGCTGCATACCCTCAATGGTAGTGCCTTAGCGCTTCCGCGGATTGTTGCGGCCATTCTGGAAAACAACCAGACCCCGGATGGAATTAAAATTCCGAACGTGCTGGTGCCGTATGCCGGGTTTGATGTGATTAATTAAGCGCGGGCTTTTCTTGCCACAAAGAATACAAAAGCGATTGATAGGATAATAAGTTCTGTCAACGCTGCCATAGCAATGGCATTATTTTCTGTGCCCGTCCATTTGCTGTAGATACCAAACAAAGCCCAGATCAACACAAGAAAGAAAAGCGGTGTTCTGTATTTTGTAACAATTAGTATTCCCAACAACGAGGCAACACCAGTCATTATGATTGTCCATAGGGTTGGACTAAAGAAACCTCCGTTCCAGTTAAGGGAAACCAGCAAAGCGGAAATGTTGGCAATAGTGGCTACACAAATCCAGGCGAAATAGAAGACAAACGGAAGCTGAATAAAAATCTTTTGAAGTAAGTTAAGTTGTTGTGGCTTTTGAATAATCAGGAACAAATTGATGAGGGAGTAGAGCAGGGTGAGCATGATAAATACCGAAGCAAAAATGAATTGGTAATGCCAGGCCAGAATCCAGGCGCTGTTAGCCACACACGAAAGCCAAAACCAGACAGACAATTCTTTGAAGTAAGGTTTTTCTGAGATTGTTTTTTGTACGAACAAAAAGCCAACCAGCAACAGGTAAATAACCGACCAGATTGAAAATGTAAAACCGGCTGGTGTAAACAAACTTGGGTAGAGTGCGGAAAGTTCACCGGTATTCATACCGTTAATCGGTAGAATATTGGCCAGGGCATTAATGGTTAGTGTAAAAATTAATGCGAAAGCGTTAATAATTTGTAATGTACGTAACATGGCTGATGAGTTTAACTTTCATAACTACCAACTTGATTTATCAACACCTCCGGAGTAATATTGTTCTACAAAACCCAAGTTAGGCAAAGCCAATCCCACTCACCATAAAAAGCTAAACTTTATGAAAAATCTATATCTGTTATTTATACTGCTTATGACAGTAGCTTGCTCAAAAACACCCAAACCTGATACAATCTCCCAATATCCGACATCCGCAAAGGTTGATACCGTAGATACCTACTTTGGTACAGAAGTACCCGACTCGTATCGGTGGATGGAAAATGACACCACCAAACAAGTAGCCGATTGGGTTGCGGCCCAGAACGAAGTAACGTTTGGGTTTCTGGATAAGATTCCATACCGCGCAGCGCTTAAGGCTCGCCTGGAGGCCCTTAACAATTATGAAAAATTAGGTTCACCCTTTAAGCGGGGCGAATACATTTATTTTTATAAGAATGATGGCCTGCAGAACCACTATGTAATCTATCGCAAGAAAGACGAACAAGGCGAAGTAGAAGTTTTTCTGGACCCCAATACATTTTCGGCCGATGGAACCACGCGCTTAGGCGGAGTTTCTTTTTCAAAAGATGGTTCGCGGGTAGCGTATCAGATTTCGCGGGGTGGTCAGGATTGGACCGATGCCATTATCATCGATGCGATTACGAAACAACCGCTGGAAGACACTATTCGCGATATAAAATTCAGTGGTATTTCGTGGCGGGGTAATGATGGCTTTTATTTCAGTACATACGAAAAACCAAAAGGCAGTCAGCTTTCGGCCAAAACCCAAAATCATAAACTTTATTATCATAAAGTTGGCACACCCCGTTCGCAAGATCAATTGGTGTTTGGTGATGATAAGAACCCAAGACGATATGTTGGCGGGGGCCTGACAGAAGACGAACGATTCTTGATTGTAAGTGCTTCAACCAGTACTACCGGTAACGAACTTTACATTCAGGATTTGAATGATCCGAAAGGAAAACTAAAAACCATTGTGAACAATTTTGATAACGACCACAATGTAATAGACAATGAAGGCACACGCTTTCTGGTGCAAACAAACCTGAACGCGCCCAATAACCGCGTGGTTGAATTTGATTTTGCGAACCCCGGCATCGAAAACTGGAAGGACGTAATAGCTGAAACAGAAAATGTGTTGAGCTCATCCACCGGTGGCGGTTATCTGTTTGCAGATTATACCGTAGATGTTAAAACGCAGGTAAAACAGTATGATCTGAAAGGCAAATTGATTCGGGAAGTAGAACTTCCGGGCATTGGTTCGGCTGGTGGCTTTAATGCTAAGCTGGAAGACAAAGAACTCTATTACTCATTTACCTCATTCACGTACCCTACCACCATTTTTAAATACGATATCGCCTCCGGTAAATCAACTTTGTACAATCAACCCAAAGTTGATTTCAATCCGGAAGATTACGAAACCAAACAAGTTTTTTATACCAGTAAAGATGGTACCAAGGTGCCCATGTTTATTGTTCATAAAAAAGGTATTGAGTTGAATGGGAAAAATCCAACGTGGTTGTATGCCTATGGCGGGTTCAGTATCAGCCTTACACCTGGCTTTAGTCCTTCGCGCATTATGTGGTTAGAAAATGGTGGCATTTATGCGCAACCCAATTTGCGAGGCGGTGGTGAGTATGGTGAGAAGTGGCATTTAGCCGGAACAAAAATGAACAAACAAAATGTGTTTGATGATTTTATTGCTGCAGGCGAATACCTCATAAAAGAAAAATACACATCAAGCGATTATCTCGCCATCTCCGGGGGTTCCAATGGTGGCTTGTTGGTTGGCGCCACCATGACGCAGCGCCCCGATCTGGCTAAGGTTGCTTTCCCTGCAGTAGGTGTAATGGATATGTTGCGTTACCATAAGTTTACGGCCGGTGCCGGCTGGGCTTACGATTATGGTACGGCCGATGATTCGAAAGAGATGTTTGAGTATTTGAGAAATTATTCTCCGGTACATGCCATCAAACCCAACACGGCTTATCCGGCAACTATGGTTACTACAGCCGATCACGATGATCGGGTAGTGCCTGCACACTCGTTTAAGTTTGCGGCAACGTTACAGGAAAACCATACTGGCCCTAATCCAGTTCTGATTCGGATTGATGTAAAATCGGGTCATGGATCTTCTAACCTGAGCAAGGCCATTGAAAGCACAGCCGATCAATACGCATTTGCCTGGTATAACATGGGTGTAGTGCCGCCATTTGCGAAGAAAGATTTATAGAAGCGGAAAGCCAGTAAGCTAAAAGCTTAAAGCCTGAGAGACTCTTGCTTTAAGCTTTTAGCTTTGTGCTTTTAACTTAATAGCAATTTTTTCTCCCACCAACTCCGTCAACTCTTCCACACTGGCTTCTTTAATTTTCTTTACGGATTTAAAATGGGCCAGAAGTTTGTCGGCTGTTTTTTTACCAATGCCCGGTATCTGTTCAATTTCCGTAACGAATGTATTCTGACTTCGTTTTTGCCGATGAAAAGTAATAGCAAAGCGGTGGGCTTCATCGCGGATTCGTTGAATCAATAGCAAGGCTGGCGATTTTTTACTGATCAACAATGGCAGGTTGTCTTCCGGGTAATAAATTTCTTCCAATCTTTTGGCGATACCTATAATGGGAATTTTTCCGTAAAGCCCAAGCTCCTGCAATGCTTCGCACGCACTGCTTAGCTGACCCTTGCCACCATCCACAATAATTAACTGCGGATACTCGCCTTGCTCTTCCATTATGCGTTTGTAGCGTCTGCCCACAATCTCTTTCATAGAAGCAAAATCGTTGGGCCCTACAACAGTTTTAATATTAAAATGACGGTAGCCTTTTTTATCGGGTTTACCATCTACAAAGCGTACCATCGAGGCTACCGGTGATGTACCCTGAAAGTTGGAGTTATCAAAACACTCAATAATTTTAGGGTATTGCAGCAGTCGCAGGTTCTCCTGCATAATGTGCAACACTTTATTCTTCTTGTCTTTCTGTTCTTCTTTGCTGATTTCTTTTTCGCGTTTCTGATACAGGGCATTCTTTAGTGAAAGATCAACCAGTTTCTTTTTATCACCAATCTGCGGCAGCACATTTTCAAACTCATCCGACTTAACGGCCAGCGGAATGTTGGTATAAACTTCCGGGTTATTGCTACGATAGGTGGAGCGCAACTCCTGCACTACGATGCTTAAAATATCTTCATCGGTTTCTTCCAGTTTCTTTTTAACCTCCAGGTTTTTAGAAAATATTATGGAGCCCTCTTTAATCTGAAGGTAGTTAATGTAAGCATCGGTTTCGGTGCTGGTAATGGTAATCACATCTATATTGGTAAGCTTACGGTTTACTACCAATGATTTTGTCTGAAACTTTTCGAGAAGATCAAGTTTGTGTTTATAGATTCCGGCCTTTTCAAACTCCAATGCTTCGGCAGCCGTTTTCATTCTGTGTGTAAGTTCATCTTCCACCACACTCAAATCGCCTTTCAGGATGTTGCGGGCCTGCGCCATGTCTTCCAAATAGTCAGCTTCGTTTTGTAAACCCTCGCATGGCCCTTTGCAGTTGCCAATGTGAAATTCCAGACACACCTTAAATTTTTTCTGTTCTACATTTTCCTGAGAAAGCAGCAGGTTGCAGGTGCGGATGGAATAAATCTGACGCACTAATTCCAACACGCTTTTCATCGACACCACACTGGAGTACGGCCCGAAGTACTCGCCTTGTTTAGGAATGTATTTGCGTGTATAGATAATGCGTGGAAAGCGTTCTTTTAAAATGCAGAGATAAGGAAAGGTCTTATCGTCTTTCAGTAAGATATTGTACTTGGGCTGGTATTGTTTAATGAAATTGTTTTCGAGCAACAGCGCATCGAACTCGGTATTGGCCAGTGTAAATTCAATCTTGCGGATTTCGCTAACCAGCTTTTCAGTTTTACGATTGTATTGCGATTGCTTGTTGAAGTAACTGGATACCCGTTTCTTCAGGCTTTTGGCTTTGCCTACATAAATTAACTCGCCTTCTTTATTATAATAGCGATAGATGCCCGGAGAATCAGGTAGCGATGTAATAGTTTCTTTTACTTCGTCAAACACGTTGCGAAGTTAGAATTTCTTTGAATCATAAACAGGCTTCAACAAGCTCAAGCCTGACATTCCTGGTCCGGTTTTTAGAGAAGCCCTTTAGTAAATAACCATCAGGCGCCTTTGTTCTCAAATCACATAGAGAATCAATGTTTGATGTCCCAGGGCTCTTCAATATCTACGTTAGTAGAGTCATTAACATTGTGTCGGCTGCAATCCAATGTCATATCCAATCCGGACGAAGGCCGTTTGAATTGTCCTTTTACTATACCAGACTGTGGATCGGCATAAAGTTTACGCATAAAAATATCCCAGATCGGCCGGGCTGTTCTTCCGCCTTGTCCAAATACCCAGGAAGGAAAGTGGATAGCGCGTTCATCGCCACCTGTCCAGATACCGGTAACCAGATCGTGTGTGGCCCCCATGTACCAACCATCTGAGGCATCGTTGGTAGTTCCGGTCTTGCCGCCAATTTCATTATCGATACGCAACTCGCGACTCAAGCCTAACGAAGATCCACCCTCTTCTTCAGCGCCACCGCGCAACATGTAAACCATTTTGTAAGCTGTTTGCTCGCCAATGGCTTCGCGTGTCTTGGGGTTGAAGAGTTCAATTACATTTCCGTTCTTGTCTTCAATGCGCGTTATGTATATGGGCTCAGTGTAAATGCCACTGTTAATAAATGTGGCGTAAGCTCCTACCATTTCATAAAGAGATACATCGCTGGTACCCAGGCAAAGTGAGGGCACAGCATCTAACTTGCTTTGAATCCCCACCCGATGGGCAAACTCTACTACGTTCTCGGCTTTTAATTCCTGCATCACCTGCGCAGTAATAGAGTTAACGGATTGGGCCATAGCTTTACGAATGGTCATGCTTTCTCCATGCCCGCGTGAGCCATCTGCGTTCAATGGATACCAGGGCGGTTGATTAGGAAGATTGAATTGAGGGGCAATATCTTTTTTAATAACACAAGGCGACCAACCGGTTTCCATAGCCAGTCCATAAACAAAGGCTTTAAACGTTGAGCCCGGCTGACGGGTGCCTTGCTTCACGTGATCGTACTTGAAATATTTATGATTTATTCCGCCTACCCATGCTTTAATGTGTCCTGTATAAGGATCAACAGCCATGAGCCCGGTTTGAATAAACTGTTTATAATAACGAAGTGAATCGTAACTGCTGAACAAAGTGTCTCGCTCTCCATCCCAGGTAAAAATGGTCATGGGTTTTTTCAGGTTGAGCATGATCTTAAGTGAATCAGATTTTTCACCGTACTTCTCAGCATAAATTTTGTAAGCATCGGTTTGGCGAATGCGTCTTTGTAAAAAGTCTTTAATTTCTTTACCGTCTTCATCTACCCACGGGTTACGCCCGCGTTTTTTCCATTCTTCATTAAATTGCTCTTGCAGTGGTTTCATGTGTTCAGCCACAGCTTCTTCGGCATACTTTTGCATGCGGGTATCAATAGTGGTGTAGATTTTTAAGCCGGAGTTGTAAAGGTCTATGCCCCTGTTTTTACAATATGATAACATGTAATTACCCAGTACGGTGCGGAAGTAAGTGGCCAGTCCTTCGTTTTGATTTTGGAAACTGTATTTCAGTTCAATGGGTAATGCCTTAACAGAATCATACTCTTCCTGAGTTTTGATTTTGTACTTATGCCGATAGAGTTTATTTAAAACCTCGTTTCGTTTTTTCAACGAAGATTCAGGGTTCCGATTCGGATCAAACAGTGTTACAGCCTGCAACATGCCCACCAATACGGCCGCTTCCTGAATATTCAAACTGTCCGGACCTTTATCGAAATAAGTTTCTGCGGCTACTTTAATTCCGAAAGTATTACTGCTGAAGGTTGCCGTGTTCAGATACATGGCAATAATCTCTTCTTTTGTAAAATTCTCTTCCAGTTGAATGGAGATAATCCACTCCTTGGTTTTTTGAATGATACGCCTGGGGTACTTACCAAGCTTTGCAAGATGTCCATCCAGACTTTTGTCTGGATTCATGGTATACAGATTTTTGGCGAGCTGTTGGGTGATGGTACTACCGCCCCCTTGTGGATTAAGTGTAATGATTCCATAAAGCACCCGCATGTAGGCTGGGAAGTCAAGCCCAGAGTGATTATAGAATCGATGGTCTTCCGAGTAAACCAACGTGTTCACCAAATCTTCGGATAGGTCTTCAAAGTGAACCTGGCTACGATTGGCGCCCCGGTAATAACGGCCTAACGAAACGCCATCAGCCGAAATTACTTCCGATGAAAGATCGTTCTCCGGGTTCTCAACCTCGAGTGTGCTGGGCATGGCGCCATACAATCCGAACAAATCTATTTTTACGGTATAGATATAGAGAGGAAAGCCAATGATAAAACACAGGAAGGCGATCCAGATATACTTAATGGTTTTGCCAATCCACGGTTTTTCAATGCGTAGCAGGCTACTGATTTTGTTTTTGATAGTTGCGATCAAAGAAGGCGAGGTACTCATCCAGCGCTTTGGTTCGGTAAAAAATCTGAAAATTATCTTTTGTAATTACAAAGCTATAGAATTTATAGTTCGAAAAAGGTTTACCGGGCGCAATCTGGGCGAGGAATTTGTCGAAATAACTCAGGGCTGCAGCCTGGCTCGGTATTTCACTTACAATGGTAATTGTCTTTTCATTGTTAAGAATAATGTTAGTGGTATTCAACTTCAGGTCTTTGAATTGTGCCGCATTAAACTTTTCAATAGCCGATGATACCGGGTTGGTAATTTTATCGGATGTGTTGTAAACCACTACAAAATTGTGGGGGCCCTCCATCGACTTAATAAACTGAATGCCTTTGGCGCGCTCTAATTTATCCAATAGGGTTTTGGATGCAGCCAGCAGTTGTTCGGCATAAGGTTTTAGTTCGCCATCGGGATATTTTTTTATGAACTCACCTAATTCAAACTGGTAACGCGTTACATCTTCGGTTTTGCCAACAATCAAAACCTGTAATAATTCAAGCTGTGGAGTAAAAGTGGTTTCGCCTTCCTGTAAGGCTTGCTTAATTTTATCTTGTGCAGGGCGTAAATTATTAGCTTGAAACAATTCGTACGCTTCTTTATAAATCAACTTTTGTTTTTCTGCCGCCACGCTGGTCTCGCGCATGTAATCGGGGTTAATAAGAATGCGGGTAAAGGTAGACCGCGGATGATTGGTCTTTAAGTCAGTTGCATATACATCGGCTTTAGCCGGATCGGTCTCCTTTGCAATCAGGTAAAGTTTGTAAAGTACTTCGGGCACATATTCAGATTGCGGAAAGCGATTAAGCAGTTTGGTATACGATTCAGAGGCATTATTTTTTTCGTTCAACTGGAAATAAAATAAATCACCCAGTCTGAAATATCCTTCTTCAATCTGCGCAAGGGCTTTGGCTTTATCTTCATCTGTGCGCGGTATCTGACTGATGAGTTTCCCCGCTTCATCAACTTTTTGAGTTTGGGCTACAGCTTCAGTTACTGGTTTATCGGGTTGAGGCACATTGGCAATGGTGGTGTTGGTTTCCTGCAGTACCGTACTTTTATTTGATCTGCGCCAGTTATCTTCTAAAGGAATAGCACCCCAGATTCGTTGAAACTCGGATTGCCCCAATGCTACGGCCGATGGATTGCCGAAGTACCAATCCACACCTGAGCTATTATCCTGGTTAAAAAAGGAACTGTTACTGGCCGAGGCACCGGTGCTGCTTGTGTAGCTTCTGCGTTTTTTCTTCTTGGTGGAGGCAATAGGTTTTGCGCGCTCGGCAAGTACTGAATCAATCTGCTTGCGCAACAAGGCTGTGTCCAGAGCGGCAAGCGAAAGCAAACTATCGTTCCAGGTTATGGCTTCTGTGTATTTGGCAAACTCGCCTAACACCTCCTGCCGTTTTTTAATGGCGGCATAGTTTTCAAAATCCTGGGGCAATGCACCAATCGCACTGTCGTAGTACAGCTTGGCCAGACTATATTTTTTCAACGAATCAAATTGCAATTGTCCGATGCGCAGGTAAGCACTGCCTTGTATGCGTTTGTTGGTTCCGGCATGTGCCGCCAGGGCATAACTTTCAATGGCTTCTTTCAGATTACCTTGCTTGCGATCGAACTCTCCTAATTCATAATAGATTTTATCTTTGAACTCTATATTCTTGGTATCGGTTAACATTTTTTCGAACTGCGCACGCAGTTGTTTAATGTCGCGCTTATCGTCCAGTCGCGCTACCTGGGCCATATTCAGGCGGGCATAAAAATCAATTTCATAATCAGGATTGGTGCCAATGCATTTGCGATAGTAGTTGTAGGCTTCTGAATCGAATCCGAGTTTCTGATACACTTGCCCGATCAAAAAATAAATTCTGCCTTTGCGATCGGTGCGCTCTAACAACGAATCGGCCTTGGCCAGGTTACGTACCATGTAATCGTAATTGTTTCGCTCCTGGTAGAAGTATGCTTTTTCTAAGTAGAGATCTTTTGCGTTTTGCTTGCTCAGTTTTTCTTTTTCCAAAAACCGAAATGTTTCTTCGGCCCGGTCGTAATCCTGTTGTTCAGTAAACGTATGCAGCAGTTGTACCAGGGCCTGGTGGCGTGTATCGGCATCTTTGCTTTTCGTGTTTACATATTTAAAGGTTTGAATGGCGTTTTGAAAATCATAACCGTAAAGGCGGGCTTTACCTACCAAAACATAATTATCATCTACCCATTTGCTGTTGGGGTGGCGCTGAATGGATAGCGAAGCCATCTTGATAATTTCTTCTGTATCCTTTACATACGATTTAGCCAGTGTAGAATCCAGCCTGGGAAACAGTCTCAGAATTTGATTGGGGTCATCATCCAGACTTCGGGCAATAACCTTTTCAACCTCGCGTGTTTTTTCGCGCGCATAATAATAACCGTTGTAATGCGCAGTTAAGTTATGGTATGCATTGCTGGTAAAACTATTTTGTTCAACCGAGCAGGAAACCAGCACGAACAGGAAAACAAGGCAAAAGACAGATGTACGCAACAGAATTACTTTTTGTCCACTACAAACGTAAAAAACAGATATTCAATATTATAATCGGCAGGAATATCTAATTTTGCCCAAAATTTACTAGTTGAAACCCAAAAAGACCATATCAGAACGCCTTACCAACAAATACCTGATGGTAATCCGCAACGAAGAGAACCTGGCGGAGACATCCAACATCGGGTTTACGTATGCCAAGGTGCTGGTTATTTCAGTGTCGCTTTTTGTTTTGTTGTTTGCCTTCAGCCTGTTTTTATCCAAAACCTTACTGGCAAAATGGTTCGATCCGAAGCATGCTCAAATGGAAGCGAACAAGAAATTGTATGAGTTGGCACTTAAAGTAGACTCGCTGGCCATAGAGGTACATCAGAAAGATCTGTTTATTCAAAACTTTCAACGGGTTTTAAGTGGCGATACAGCCAGTGGTTTTACCGATCCGGCCGAAGCTTTTACGTCTGAAAACAGACCGGTATCAGCGGTTGGCAATATGAAACTGGCACCTTCCGATTCGTTGTTCCGGCAAGAGTTTGAGAAGAGTGAGTTCTCGCTGGTAACGCTGGCCAGTGGTAAGTATCGCGAACTACAAGAGATGTTTTTCTTTACGCCCATTACCGGATTTGTATCCGATCATTACGATATTAAGAAAGGCCACTTTGGTGTAGATATAGTTGCCAAAACCAACGAGCCGGTTAAATGTGTTGCCGATGGAGTTGTTGTATTAGCCTCGTGGACGCAGGACTCAGGGCACGTAATAGCGGTGCAGCACCGGGGCAATCTGGTGTCGGTTTATAAGCACAATGCCGGATTATTGAAAAAAGTTGGTAGTTTTGTAAATGCCGGTGATATAATCTCTATAGTTGGCAACAGTGGAGAGATGACCGATGGTCCGCATTTGCATTTTGAAATGTGGTACAATGGCAACTCGATTAACCCGGAAGATTTTGTAACGTTTTAAAACCACAGCCATGTTAACATCAAAAGAACAAAAACGCGCAGCAGACGAAATCAGTAATTCCAGCAACGTAATTGGTAAAGGCACCGTGTTGGAAGGCAATGTTGAAACGTATGGCAACATTCGCATTGAAGGAAAAGTGCTGGGCAGCATTAAATCGAAATCCAAAATAGCGTTGGGTCATTCCAGCCATGTGGAAGGCAACATTATAGCACAGAATGCAGATATTGAAGGCGAAGTAAAAGGCAAATTGGAAATCTCTGAGTTGCTGGTACTGAAGGCTACTGCAAAAATTCATGGCGATATTATTACCGGTAAACTGGTAGTTGAGCCCGGAGCAGTTTTTAACGGAAGCTGTAAAATGGGAGCCATTATTAAAGACATTAAGATTGGCGAAAACGGTATGCATGCCCTGCGCCCCGAAGCGCAAGCCAACTAAAAGCCATCTCAAAAATCAAATTCAACTGTCAGGCTGTTCTGATAGTTATCGGGACGAAGGCTATTCACAGCGTATTTTTGAGATGCTTCTAAATAAATTAATCTCTACAGCCACATTTCTGAACCTCAGATTTGTGGCTTTTGTTTTAAGGCTACATGAATAAACAAGATAAGCCCGCAAATTCCTTTCTTAAATACAGCGGTCTGGGCTTACAGATGCTGGTTACGATTGGAGTGGGGGCGTGGCTGGGGCATAAACTCGATCAATATCTGGAACTACAGTTTCCGGTGTTTTTGCTCACGTTTGTATTTGTGCTTTTTGGCGGAGTGATGTACCAATTATACCGGGCCTTAAATAAAGAGTGATGGTGCGTTACTTCTTACTTATGCTGGCCGTTTTGGCTTTCCTGCTGGGCGCAGTTTGGTTTGGGGGTACCCAAGCCTGGTGGGCCTTGCCGGTTATGTGGATTCAGGTATTGGTTTTTCTCTTTATAGCCATGGTTATTATTGGTGTTAACCTGTTGCGCATCAGGAAAAATCAGCCGCAGGTTTTTGTTCAATTCTACCTGCTTTCAATTGCCGTGAAAATGATTGCCGGTCTGGCTTTTATCTTTTTTCTGATTTGGGATAACCCTGCCGAGGCCGCCCCGGTAGCGGCTTTATTTATGGCAGGCTACATCTTATTCACCAGCGCAGAGGTGGTTTTCCTGTTACCCAAAAATCCTGAGCAGCAAGACTGACGCCCGAATCCAAAATTCAGACAAAACATTTTTTTCAGATTGTTTAATTGATACTTTTGCAGTCCAAATAAAAGCCTCTGTTCCGACTGCGATGAAAAAGCCGTTTTTTGCCATAAAATCAACGTTTTTCGCCCTTATTCTGATTGTTTTTTCAGGCATTTTTTCACCGGTTTTGGCAGCTGAAGAACCCGGCCACGAAGCTGAGCCCTTCAATGCAAGCGAAGTAATTCTGCACCACGTAATGGACGACCACCAGTGGCACTTTGCCGATTGGTTGGTAATGCCACTGCCGGTGATTGTGTATTCTTCAGAAAAAGGTCTGGATGTTTTCTCTTCCAGCCGGTTTTATGACGACCATCACAATGTAGTTGAGTACAACGGCTATAAATTAGATCACAACCACATTACGTTGGCCGATTCGGGTAAAGCCGTGTTGGATTTGTCCATCACGAAAAACGTGGCCATGCTGTTTATTAATGCAGCGCTGTTGCTGTTTGTGTTTATATCAGTAGCCAAAGGCTTTAAGAAAAATCAAGGCAAAGCACCAACCGGCCTGCAGTCATTCTTTGAACCCGTTATCTTATTTGTGCGCGATGAAATTGTGAAGCCAAACATCGGCCATCACTACGATCGTTTTATGCCGTACATGCTTACGCTGTTCTTCTTTATCCTGTTTGGAAACCTGTTGGGCTTGTTGCCAGGCGCAGGTAATCTTACAGGGAATATTGCGGTAACAATGACACTCGCCCTGTTCACGTTTATTATCACCAATGTAAACGGTAACAAAGGTTATTGGGGCCACATCTTCTGGACACCCGGTGTACCGCTGCCATTGCGCATTGTAATTCTTCCGGTTGAAATAATAGGAATCTTTACCAAGCCATTCTCATTAATGATTCGTTTGTTCGTAGCAATTACAGCAGGCCACATTGTATTGCTGAGTTTGATTTGCCTTGCATTTATTTTTGGAAGTTATGCGGTGGGCATTGGCTCATCACTCATTGTATTGTTTATAAACCTGATCGAGTTGTTGGTTGCCGGTATTCAAGCCTATGTGTTCACGATGTTCTCATCCATGTACATAGGTATGGCAGTGGCTGACCACGGACACGATCATTAAAAAGGACTTAAAGAAATCCCTCGATTAGTAATCGCGGGTGTGTTTAACTTAAATAAATAAAACTATGTTGTTCGCTCTATTATTGGACATTAGCTACGCAATCATGGGTGCAGGTATCGGTGCGGGTCTGGCTGCAATTGGCGCTGGAATTGGTATCGGTAAAATCGGTGGTTCTGCTATGGAAGGTATGGCTCGTCAGCCAGAAGCTTCAGGCAAAATCCAGAATGCCATGCTTGTAATCGCGGCTCTTATCGAGGTTGCAGCGCTGTTTGCACTCGTTATTTGCTTGTTGATTTCATTCAAAAGCTAAAAAATTTTAAAGACCAGCTCTGGTAATGGACCGGGGCGGTCTTTTTAAGTTTCCAAATCAGACAACAAAGTTTTAAGGAAAACAAAGCAACTATGGAATTACTAACCCCCGGCTCCGGCCTTATCATCTGGCAAATATTTATCTTCTTGCTGCTGATTATCTTACTTGGCAAGCTTGCCTGGAAGCCAATTCTGGGTTCGCTTAAAGAGCGTGAGCAATCTATTCAACAAGCGTTGGATGCTGCCGAGCAAGCCAAAAAGGAAATGGCTAACCTGAAAGCTGAAAATGAAAGCCTTTTGCGCGAAGCCCGCGAAGAGCGTGATAAGATTTTAAAAACGGCTCGTGAAGCAGCTAACCGCATTCACGATGAAGCCCAGACTGATGCCAAGAAAAATGCCGATAAGATTATTGAAGATGCCAAAGCAATAATTCAAACTGAAAAGAATGCTGCTTTACGCGATGTGAAAGCACAGGTAGCTTCCTTCTCGCTTGAAGTGGCCGAAAAACTGATCAAGAAAAATCTGGCAGACGATAAGGCACAGAAAGATCTGGCCGAAACGTATATCAAAGAACTTAAGCTGAACTAATCCATGGCCGATTCTCGCGTTGCTTCCCGATACGTAAAATCACTGCTTGGCCTGGCTGTGCAACAAGGTGCATTGGAGCCTGTGCATCAGGATATGCAATTGTTTGCTCAGGTGTGCCGCAATAGTCGCGATTTTGTCTTGATGCTGAAAAGCCCGATTGTTCGCCATGAAAAAAAGCGCGTAGTACTGGAAACTTTGTTTAAAGGGAAAGTACATCCGCTTACCATGGGGATAATCGACATCCTGACAAAGAAAAACCGCGAACCACTTTTGCCGGCTATTGCGAGTGAGTTTCACGTAGCGTACAACGATTTTAAAGGCATTGGAAAAGCTTCTATTACTTCTACTCAACCATTAGATGCTAAACTGCGCAGCGAGATTGAGTTGCTGGTGAAACAACTAAGCAATAAGAAAGAAGTTGAGTTGGAAGAAAAAGTAGATAAAGATTTAATTGGTGGGTTTGTATTGAATGTGGGCGACCGTCAAATTGATGCGTCTGTAAAAAGTAAACTGAAAGCACTGAAACTGAAATTCAGTGAAAACCCCTTTGTAAAGGAATTTTGAATTAGAAAATTTTGAATTAACAGTATATGGCAGAAATCAGACCGGAAGAAATCTCAGCAATACTTCGCGAACAACTTTCGCAGTCGCGCACGGCTACCGAATTACAGGAAGTAGGTACCGTACTTACCATTGGCGATGGTGTGGCTCGTATTTACGGACTTACCAAAGCACAAGCTGGTGAGTTAGTTGAATTTGAGAATGGACTAAAAGCATTGGTGCTTAACCTGGAAGAAGATAATGTAGGAGCTGTATTGCTGGGCGATGGCAAAGGCATTAAAGAAGGTGCTACTGTTAAGCGCACTGGCCAGATTGCTTCTATCAAAGCTGGCGATGGCTTGTTGGGTCGTGTTGTAAATACACTTGCTCAACCTATCGATGGTAAAGGTCCGGTTGAAGGTCAGCTTTATGAAATGCCACTAGAGCGCAAAGCTCCGGGTGTAATTTTCCGTCAGCCGGTAAATGAACCGTTGCAAACCGGTATTAAAGCGATTGATGCGATGATTCCGATTGGTCGTGGTCAGCGCGAGTTAATCATTGGCGATCGTCAGACTGGTAAAACAGCGGTAGCGATTGATGCCATTATTAATCAAAAAGAATTTTACGAAAAGGGCGAGCCTGTTTATTGTATCTATGTTGCGGTAGGCCAGAAGGCATCAACCGTGGCCAGTGTAGCGGCTACTTTAGAAAAGGCAGGTGCATTAAAATATACTGTAATTGTTTCAGCTTCGGCTTCAGATCCGGCTCCGATGCAATTCTTTGCTCCGTTTACCGGTGCCGCTATTGGTGAATTCTTCCGCGATACGGGCCGTCCGGCATTGGTAATTTACGATGACCTTTCAAAGCAGGCTGTGGCTTACCGCGAAGTGTCTTTGTTGTTGCGAAGACCTCCGGGACGTGAAGCTTATCCAGGTGACGTATTCTATTTGCACTCACGCCTGTTAGAGCGTGCGGCTAAGATTATCAACAACGATGGTATCGCGGCCAACATGAACGATCTTCCTTCTTCACTGAAAGGAGTTGTAAAGGGCGGTGGTTCATTAACAGCACTTCCAATTATTGAAACCCAGGCGAATGACGTTTCTGCATATATCCCGACAAACGTTATCTCGATTACCGATGGTCAGATCTTCCTTGAAACGAACTTATTCAACTCGGGTATCCGTCCGGCTATTAACGTAGGTATTTCGGTATCGCGTGTGGGTGGTAACGCTCAGATCAAATCGATGAAGAAAGTTGCCGGTACATTAAAGTTGGATCAGGCACAGTTCCGTGAATTGGAAGCATTTGCCAAGTTCGGTTCAGATCTTGATGCCGCTACTAAATTAACTATTGAGCGTGGTCGTAGAAATACAGAAGTATTGAAGCAACCACAATATGCACCCGTGCCAGTTGAAGAGCAGGTAGCTATGATCCTTGCCTCTACACGTGGTTATATCGACCGGGTGCCGGTTAACAAAGTGAAAGAATTCGAGAAAGAATTTATTGAATTGTTGCGCGCTCAGAACAAACAAACACTGGATAATTTCCGTGCCGGCAAATTTGAAGATGCCGATGTGGATTTGATTAAGAAAGTTGCAACAGAGTTAGCATCGAAATATTAATTAGCCAATTTTCAATTTTCCAATAGGCCAATGAAAGGGCTAATTGAAAATTGAGATATTGAAAATTGAATTATGCCAAGTTTAAAGGAAGTTAAAAGCAGAATAACCTCAGTAATCTCAACCCAGCAGATTACCAAAGCCATGAAAATGGTTGCGGCAGCCAAGTTGAGAAAATCTCAGGAACGCATTACCCAGATGCGTCCGTATGCACAAAAACTTACCGGGTTATTTCAAAACCTTTCGGCTGCCGGACAAGATGAGCAGGCCTGGTATAGTAAACAGCGTCCGGTTGAAAATGTATTGTTGGTAGTAATAAGTTCGGATCGTGGTCTTTGTGGTTCTTTCAACAGCACCGTAATAAAAGCAGCTACCAAACTGGTTTCCGAGAAATATCAAACGCAGGCGGCTAAGGGAAATATTACCATTTTGCCATTAGGCAAGAAAGCATTTGAGTTTTTCAGCAAGCGCGGCTATAAAATGGACAGCAGCTTCTGGAATGTTTTTCAGGGCTTATCTTATGATGGTGTAGCACAGGTGGGTGAATTTCTAATGGATGAGTTTAAAGCAGGTAACTACGATAAAATTGAAATCGTCTATAACGAATTCAAAAACGTAGCCACCCAGATTTTACGCACCGAACAGTTTTTGCCGGTGTTGCCAATTGCAAAAGAAAGCACCAAACAGGCGGAGGTAGATTATATCTACATGCCAAATCAGGAAGAGATTGTTACTGGTCTGGTTCCTAAAGCCTTAAAAATTCAGTTGTATAAGGCTGTGTTGGATTCTAATGCGGCTGAGAACGGTGCGCGGATGACGGCCATGGATAAAGCTACTGAAAACGCAGGCGAGTTGCTGAAAGATCTAAAACTTACCTACAACCGCACACGCCAGGCAGCTATTACAAAAGAGATTTTGGAAATTGTGGCTGGTGCCGAGGCATTGAAGTCAGCGTAATCAAAACGAAATCAAAACATAAAGCTCTCGGGAATACCTGAGAGCTTTTTTATTTTTAATCATGCTCAGCCGCGCCTATCGAATTGTAAATCTGCTTAGCCTGGATGTAGCCCTTGGCGCGATGATTACAGCCCTATTTTTCTCCAGACAATTGGTGGCCCCGGTGCGGGCGTATGGAATTATTGCGTTAGGCTTAACGGTTTGGGTGATCTATACGGCTGATCGGCTAATGGATGTACGGCACTTAACTGAACCAGCCTTCAGCGAGCGACACCGGTTTCATCAAAAATACAGCAAACTATTATGGATAGCCATTGTAGTGGCCATGTTGATAGTTGGTGTACTCTTAACCTTTGTTCGCCCTTCCGTGCTCATTGGCGGATTAATACTTGCGCCAATTATTACCATCTACCTGCTACTTCAAAAAAAAATGCCCATTAAAGAGCTAACCGTTGCGGTGCTATATACACTTGGTGTGTTACTGCCGGCATGGCCGGAAAGCTGGCACCTGATAGCCCCCGCTACAGGATTAATTGGTCAGCTTTTTTTAATTGCATTGGCAAATCTGTTATTGTTTGCCTGGTTTGAATGGGATGCAGATAGTAAGATGGGTCAGGCTTCGCTGGCTACCCGCTTGGGAAAAAAATCGGTTAGTACTTTAGTAGCTGTTATTTTCATGGTGGGCATTAGTGTAAGTGTTGTGGATGTGATAGTCAATCCTATCAGCTGGATTTTCGTGTTGATGTGGCTTGTGTTGATAAGTCTTTATATTTTTCATGCATACTTTCAACAACACGAACGGTATCGCCTTTGGGGCGATGCTATTTTTTACTTACCCCTTATTGGTTTGGTATGACCCACGGTTATGATAGGCTCGCACCCGTGTATGATTGCCTTGCGGTAACTTTTGTGGGCAAGCAAATTCAACAAGCTCAATTAAAATGGCTACCCTGTTTAAAAGACCGGAAGAAACTGTTAATACTTGGTGGTGGCACCGGATGGATTCTGCCTTTTATTTTTGAAATCAACCCCACCCTGGTAATTCATTACGTGGATGCTTCTGCCAAAATGATTTCGAAAGCACGGAAAAATGCCGGGGGTTCATTAATTCAATTCATTAAGGGTACCGAAACAGACGTACCCGGTAAGGATTACGATGCCGTACTTACTCATTTCTATTTGGATTTGTTTTCGGATGCCCAGCTTCTGACCGTAATCACCAGTTTGAAAATGAGTATGAGCAACAACGCCCTGTGGTTGGTAACGGATTTTGAAGCACACACCTCGCTGCAGCGTGCCAAGGTTAGTATGATGTATTGGTTTTTCAGAATGGCAACCGGACTTAAAACCACCACCTTGCCGCGGTGGTATAATGCCATGGTACAAGCCGGTTGTATAGCGCTGAAAAACTATAGTGTACAGAGCCGATTTATTCGCTCGGTTTTGTTTCAGGTGAAGACTTAATGAATCTTACGCTACTCTTACCTCAGGTAAGGTTATTATCAAAAAGTGCTTTATATTGTCGGTTTGGTGTGAAAGAATGAACACGGAAAAGCGCTCGCAAACACTTAGTATGCAACAGATTATAGACAACCTGCCCGTGGTTGTTTTTGAATATACCGTTAAGCCTGATGGTACGCGCGACTTTACTTACCTGAGTGCTTCTTGCGAAAAAATTCTGGGTATAAAACGCGAACTACTACTGAGTGGCTCTTATCCGATGAAAATATTTATTCATCGTGATGATTGGCCTGACTTTGAGCAACAGGTAAAACAAGCCATTACCGAAGTAGCACCCTTTAAATGGGAGGGAAGAATTTTTAATGCCAACGCGCAAACCATCTGGATTGAAGTCTCCTGCGACCCGATGAAACTACCGGACGGTCTCATTGCCTGGAGTGGGGTGCTTAGTGACATTGGCGAACGCAAAGAACTTGAACAGAAGAAGCAAGAAGCCGACATCCGGTATCGCGAAGCGGCCACTTTATTTTCGGAACTGTTCAATAACTCGCCCATGGCTATCGTGTTGTTGGATAGCGAAGGCAATGTGAAGCAGGTTAACCGCGGTTTCGAATTGTTGTTTGGCTATACCATTACCGAGTTGCGCGGTAATAGCCTTAATCAGTTTATTGTACCACAAGAATTAGAATCGGAGGGAAACGATCTCAACTCCCTCATATCGGCCGAACAGGTTGTAAAGATTGAAACTACGCGCTTGCGCAGAGACGATACGCCCGTATCTGTAATCATTTACGGAGTGCCTATTCACCTGGAAGATAAGACCATTGGGATTTTTGGAGTCTATGTCGATATCACCGATCAAAAAAAGATTGAAGAAGAGTTGAAGATCAGAAATTCCGAACTCGACAACTTTGTTTATAAAGTATCGCACGATTTACGCGCCCCGTTGTCTTCTGTTTTAGGGCTTGTTAATCTGGCGCAAATGCCGGGTAATGACGATAGCCTGGCCGAGTATGTAAAGATTATCGGAAGTAAAGTCGGGCAACTGGATCACTTTATCAGTGATGTGTTGAGCCATTCCAAAAATCTAAAAATGGATGTAAAGACCGGGCCAATTGATTTTGACTCGATCATTCGCAAAACATTTCAAGACCTCAGCTACATGCGGGGTGCTGATCATGTGGATTTGAATTTACAAATTACCGGCCCCGTGTTTCACAGCGACCCGTGGCGGATTGGTGAAATTTTTCGCAACCTGATATCAAACGCAATTAAGTATCGTAAAATCAAAGATGAGGTTTGCAGTGTGTCCATCCGGGTAGATGTAACGGTCGATATGGCTTCAATTGAATTTAAAGACAATGGCATTGGTATTAGCCCGGAAAACCTTAACAGGATTTTCGAAATGTTTTATCGTGCCAGCGAGCAATCAGAAGGCTCGGGTCTTGGGTTGTACATCGTGAAGAACGCAGTTGAAAAATTGGGAGGTCAACTTACCGCAGACAGTAAGCCTGGTGTAGGCACAACTTTTCGAATCACATTACCCAACAAAGCCAACTAACCATTATATAGTTTCCCCATGCAAGTAAAGGAAGTTGTTTCGCCTCTGGATAAACAGGAATTTTTAGAACTGCCGGTAAGGTTGTATAAAAATACACCCAATTGGATAAGGCCATTGGATGCTGACGTAGAAGGGGTATTCGATCATGTAAAGAACAAGACCTATCAACATGGCGAGTGCATTCGGTGGTTGTTGCTGAATGATGCCGGTAAAACAATTGGTCGTGTTGCTGCTTTTATAAATCAAAAAACTACCAATAAGGGCAATGAACAACCTACCGGTGGAATGGGTTTTTTTGAATGTATTGAAGATGAGAAGGCTGCCTTTGTGTTATTTGATCAATGCAAAACCTGGTTGCAGCAGCGGGGTATGGAAGCTATGGATGGACCGATTAATTTTGGAAATCGCGACCGGTGGTGGGGTTTGTTGCTGGAAGGTTACGACCGGCAACCCAACTACCAATGCAATTACAATTTTCCATATTATCAGAAGTTTTTTGAAGCCTACGGATTTCAGGTTTATTTCTATCAGCTTACGTTCGGCCGCCCGATAGAAGGTCCGTTGGATGATCGGCTCTATGAGAAGGCTGCACTAGTAGCAAAAAATCCAGAATATAGTTTCAGATATCTTAGAAAATCTGAGTGGAATAAATTACCGGAGTTGATTCGAGAAGTGTATAACAAAGCATGGGCAAAGCGAGGTGAAATACCAGAGTTAACAGAATCGCAGGCAAAACATTTGGTAAAACAGATGAAGCCCATTATGGATGAGAAGTTGCTGTGGTTTGGATATTATAAAAATGACCCGATAGCTTTTTTTCTATCACTTCCCGAGGTAAATCAAATTTTTAAATATGTAAATGGTAAAATGAACTGGGTTGGCAAACTGAAGTTTGTTTGGCATACATTTATGAAAACGAATAAAAAAGCTTTCGGGATTTTGTTTGGTCTGGTGCCGGACCATCAGGGAAAAGGAGTAGATGGTGCTATTATTGAAGAGTTTAGAAAACTAGCGCAGGGAGGAGGATTTGCCTACACCGAATACGAGATGAATTGGATTGGAGATTTTAACCCGAAGATGGTGCGTGTGGCAGAGCAAATAAATGCAGCCGTAGTAAAAAAGCACGCCACCTATCGTAAATTGTTTGATGAAACTAAGCCGTTTAAGCGGATGCCGATTGTGAAATAAGTATGCAACAGAACGAAGAAGAAGAAACACGATCCGGCTTTTTGGTAAAAAACCTCGTGCGCGGTTTAATCTGGTTTGCCATCATTATTACGGCTTTCATTTTACTGGAAGGGTACATTCAGGAAAATTTCCAAAGCCATATCGGGGAGATCAGGGCTAACCCGGGCATTCTTTACGGAATTTATACGCTATCGGAAATTGTATTTGGTATTCTGCCGCCAGAACTCTTTATGATGATCTGGATTTTAGATGATATTGATGTGAGTGGGTTTATCGTTAACCTTTCCATTCTGGCGGTGATTTCCTATGGTGCTGGGGTTTTAGGGTATTATATTGGTAAAACTTTTTCCAAGACTCCATTTTATCAACTACGCATTCGCGAAAAGTACCTGAAGCAATACGAGAAGAATTTAAAAAAATTTGGCGGCTATCTGGTGCTAGTAGGTGCCATAACACCAGTTCCATTTTCAGCCACCTGCATGTTGGCGGGTTCAGTAAATATGAACATTAAATACTTTTTGTTGATTTGCATTACCCGCATCATCCGCTTTGCTGCTTATGGTTGGATGGTATGGAGTTTCCCCAATTGGTTTAATGGATAGTTCTCAGCCTTTACCGGTCTCTTTCACCTTACAAGTTTTTATTCCAAAAGGCGCATAAAGTGGACAGAAGCTTATCAGGCTGGTAACAACAAAAACAACACCTACTAGTAATAAGATAATTCCGGCAGTGCCAGTAACGGTTTTAGTAAAATAAAGCATGGCAAAAATTAATGCCAACGCAAAGCGGATTATGCGGTCCGCGTTTCCCATGTTCTTGTTCATAACATTTTTGTTTTTTTTTGATTACCGAAAATAGCCCAACTAACTTACAAGTTGTGTGACCTATGTTACAGAACTAAATTTATTATGGTTGAAGCATGGTTTTGGTTACAATGGTTGCCTCAACTTTCTTACGACTGAAATAAACCGGAAAGTGTTTATCGGTTGCCCATCTTTCAAAAAGATTCCGGTAAAACGGACTAGCCGGATCGCCACTTTGGCCGGGAGAATTTGTAAAAAGGGTTTTATCCCAATCGGTAACATCGGCCACCATTCTAAAGGTAGCACCATGACTTTGATTATCGTTGTTGCTGGTTACACCCGGAGTAGAGCCTGAACCACCGCGGGGTAACGGACCACATTCCAGCAGCTCACGTACAGAATCATTCACTACATTACTTAACGGATGTTTGATGAGTACATGATGATAGGAAGTTTGCCCATACTGCCATTTGGTAATATCTGTGCCTAATTTTTCCTGGAGTGTTTTATTAGCGGCTTCAAGCGCACTTACCAAAAATGAGTTTCGGCCGCCTAACTCTTTTCTATCGGCTTTCAGCCAGCCTAATACTTTTTTAACAGAGACAGATCGGATAGTAGTTTTAGCCTTTTCGGGAACAAATTGTGCATGCGCCTGCGCGAGCAACTGCTTTTCCCAGGCCGCATACACACCGGCCGCGATTGATTTTTTATCCATCACAAAATCCCAATCCAACAAAAGTTGTTGTAGCTTTTTTGTTTCGGGATTGCTGATGGAAATATCTTTTAAGTATACAACCAATTGCCTGGCAGGATTGCTGAAGTAATCGAATTGTAGTTGTTGCATATCAGCAAAACTAACTTTAGCCTTTGAATCTAAAGCTGCGTTCAACCGGTTTGCCCGGCTGCTATCAGCCCATTCCCAACCTACTGCATGCCGATGTGGGTAATCTTTAGCCACCAGGTTTTCATTTGCAGTAACCCAAAAACCTTTTTGCGGATTGAATACATTCGGTAAATCTTTAATGGGCAAGTATCCTTCCCACTCATAGCTGCCATCACCGGGCACGGGCACAAGTCCATCCCAGTTTTTTCGAATAGGTGCTATACCCACTGTTTGCCAACCGATATTTCCTTTCGAATCGGCCCAGATCATGTTCTCACCGGGAATATGACTGTAGGAACAGGCTTCGCGAAATTCTTCCCACGTAGTGGCGCCATCCATACGTAGGCTGGCCATATAGGGTGCACCACCGGGCTCCATCCAGGCAGCGCGTACAGCATACGCTTTGTTTCGTTTTGTGTCAACAAATGTTACCGGTCCATGCCGGGTAAACTTATGTTGCACATATACATCGGCTGAATTTTTTATGTGAATAGTGTCGGCAATTATATTCATGTCTTCCCAGCCGCCTTTATACAGATATTGATTCTGATTTTGGGGATTGAGATCATACACATAAATGTCTTCGCTATCAATATTAAAAATGGTAAGACCCCATGCACCAGATTCATTGTGTCCAATGGAAACTCCCGGAATAGTTGGTTCGCCACCACCCACTACATTCCAACCGGGCGCATTCAAATGAACCATGTATCGCAACGAGGGTGCCGACAAGGCACGATGCGGGTCGTTAGCCAACATTGGAAAACCGGTTTCTGATTTTGCACCACTTACAATCCAATTGTTGCTACCGATCGATCGCTGTTCAGTATCCATCATTTCGTCATACGCATCCTGGTCGGTGCGTGCTAGTTGCAGGTAGTGGAGTTGATCGGGATTGGCGTGGCTTGCCAGATGTTCGGGCTTAAGGGCAATCTTCTGTTCGCGAAAGGCTTTGTACAACTCCAGGATATCTTCAAACAAACCGTTGGCATCAATTTTTTTATCGAGCGTTAAACGCGGAGTGCCGGGTTCGAACGAGCGTAAGTCCTTAACTTTTTCTTCGCCCAGCAAAACAACTTGTCTTGCTATTTCTAATTCAGCAGGCAGGTTGCTCAACAATCCCTGATGCCGGGAGATTACCACATCGGGTGTCCATAACTTAGGTTTGATGTTGAGCAGTTTAAATTCTATTGGCAACAGGTCTGGATTTTTTTCGGTTTCACGGATGTAGGCGTTAATACCTTTTGTAAAAGCAGTAATGATGGCTTCGCCATGGGGATGATAATGATTAAATTCTTTTTTAAGATCGCCCCGAAACTTAAATAAGCGGGCACCGATATCGCGCTTCACTTCAGCTTCGCCTAATAGTTCGGCCACAGTACCCGTGGCTTGCCTGTGCCAGATCTCAAATTGAAAGAGACGATCTTTAGCGGCAGCATATCCTTGTGCAAAAAATAGATCGTGTTCGTTTTGCGCATAGATGTGATTAACCCCGGCTGAGTCGCGCAGAATTTCTACCGGTTGCTGAAGCTCAGCAACGTTGAGTGTATTCTTGGAGTTTTTACAACCGATAACAAAAAGCAAAAGCAGACAGGGCAGGTATTTCATGCGTTAATTTTTTATTTTCTTAATGGTCACATGGAATTCGCATTTTGAGACTTTACATTCGGACAGTACATTTATTACATCCGTTTTGGGTATGCTCATTCATATTTTGATTTAACCGTTTGCAATCTTCAGTACTGCATCAATAAACCGATCCAGATCTTTGGTAGTGGTGTACACATGTGGAGTAATCCGAACCGCGTTCAGTTTCTCCCACTTTACTGAGGTGGTGTGTATTTGAAATTGATTAAAAAGCTTAGCTGAGATTTCCGCAGCCTCCATGCCCTCTATACTAAACGTGCCCAGTGCACAGGAATATTCTGGCTTTAAGGAAATGTGCAATTTGATTTTAGGATGTTTGGCAACTGCCTCGCACCAATATAATTTCAGGTAATGCAAGCGCTCTTGCTTGCGCATGGCGCCAATGGCATTATGAAAATCTATGGCTTGCCCAATAGCTTGCTCGGGTGCGAACGACCGCGTGCCCAGCGCTTCAAACTTTCTGATGTCGGAGCTTTGTGGTTTTTCGACTGAGAACATGGGCCACGTTTTTTCAATTAACGATTTGCGCATGTGCAACATACCGGTGCCAAACGGTGCGCACAGCCATTTGTGTAAACTGGTGCCAAAGTAGTCGCAATCAAAATCAGAAATTTTATAATCGAGGTGCGCAAAAGAATGTGCCGCATCTACAATGGTGGTAATACCCCGCTTGCGGGCTTCGGCACAAAGTTTAGTTACAGGTGAAATTTGGCCACTCCAGTTAATGATGTGTGTCAGGTGCCATACTTTGGTTTTGGAAGTGGTAGCTCCAATAAAAAGATTGATCAGGGCTTCATCGTTGATGATTGGTAGTTCAGGGGTGATCCAATTTATTTTGATGCCTTCGCGCAGTTCGCGTTGTTTCCAGGCATGAATCATGTTAGGATAATCATAACGCGTCATTACAATTTCATCGCCTCGTTTAAGGTCAGTGCCCCAGGTTACGGTACCCAATGCTTCGGTGGTGTTTCGGTTTATAGCCAATGTATCGGCATCCACTCCGGCAAGATCGGCCAGTTTTCTGCGCAAGGGTTCGCGCCCGGCATCAAGAATGCGCCACATGTAATAAGTAGGTGCTTCGTTGCTTAAATGGTAATACCGATCAACAGCATCCTGCACTACTTTAGGTTGCGGACTAACACCACCATTATTCAGGTTCATAATATTGGCACTAACCGTGTACGCTTGTGCCATGCGGGCCCACAGTTCTTCATCGGCAGCGGCCAGCGTTGGCGAAAGTTTGTTGAGTGAAACCAATGCATCGCTGATATCTTCGGCCAAAGCCTGACTGGCGATTGAGGTTAGCGAAAGCGCACCGGTAGCGCCTAAGGCTTTTTGAAAGAATGATCTGCGGGTAGACATGAGGAGTAGTTTGAAATTCAATGTAGCCGTTTCTCATCTTGATGCCAAAGTGAATGGGTGCAACTAACTAAATTGTATTTTAACGGTAGATGCCGAATACGGCATCAGGTATCCTCCTCCGTTTCGTGATGATACGATCTTAAAGCTCGATTGTCCTTGTGTAAAAAATCACTTCACCTGTTCCAATCTTCTCAACGCTGGTGCTTTCCAGGCCGTAATACTTACTACGCCCAGCGTCATTAATCCGCCAAAAATTACAGATGGAACCAACCCGAGTAACCTGGCTGCAATACCCGATTCCAGCATCCCGATTTCATTCGATGAACCAATGAACATACTGTTTACTGCGGCAACCCGCCCTTTCATGTTTTCGGGGGTAAGTGTATGGATTAAGGTGCTGCGCACAACTACACTCACACAATCAAACATTCCGCTAATAATTAATAATGCCATTGAAACCCAAAACCAGCTTGAGAGACTAAACGCAATCATGGAAACACCAAAGCCAGCCACACACCACAGTAACGTTTTTCCGATTTTCTTTTTGATTGGATGACGCGTAATGTACACGGCCATTAATACCGCACCAATGGCGGGTGCAGACCGTAAAAATCCCAGGCCGGTTTTGCCAATGTGCAAAATCTCATCTGCAAAGAAGGGTAACAAGGCAACTGCGCCACCAAACAAAACAGCAAATAAATCAAGTGAGATGGCACTAAGAATGATCTGATGACTGAACACAAACTTTAAACCGGCTTTGATTTTTGTCCATGTACCTTGCTCGGTAGTTACGGGTGGTAATGGTCGGTTGGGTATCGACAGGTAGCTAAAGAAAGCAATTCCAATGGAGAGCGCTACAGCAGAGTAAGCCGCGGTGATTCCAAAGAAACCATAAATCAAACCACCAATCATGGGGCCGCAAACAGCGCCACCTTCCCAAATGGTGCTATTCCAGGTAATCGCATTTTGATAAAGCGACCGGTCGATCAGTTGCGGCATAAATGAAAAAGTTGCAGGCGATAAAAAACCGCGGGCAATACCACTCACAAAAATTACAGCATAGATGGCGAAGGGTCCGTTATCAATAATAAAGGCTCCCAGGTTTGTGGTAAAGTACAGGAGCATAGCGGAGCATCCGGCCAGCACGCTTACGCAGGTGACAATAATTTTTTTTCGTTCTACAACATCGGCTAAGTGGCCCGCATAAAGCGAAACGCTGATAGCCGGAATGGCTTCTGCCAGGCCAATAAGTCCGAGGGCTAATGGATCTTTCGTGAGTTCATAAATCTGCCAACCTACAATTACACCTTGCATTTGCATGGCCAGTGTAATAAACAACCGCGAAGTAACAAACAACCTGAAGTCGCGAATGCGAACGGCTGCGTATGGATCAGTACTCATTTCTAAGAAAGAAGATTTTGTACAGCGGCAACAGCTTTCTGCTGGCGTTGTGCCCACGTGCCTCCAATTTCAACAAAGGGAACAGCAGCATTTACAACTTCATGTTTAAATAACTGCCAGAAGTGTTCGCGCTTATCGGGGTGTTCGCGTTGCGGATCGTCCACCCAGGGTATATCAATGTAGCAGAGCAAGTATAAATCGTAGTGCCGCTTTTTAATCATTTGGAGGATCTCTTCATCGCACCGACCGTATTTATAGTCGCTCCAGATTTTAATCGTGATCAGGTTAGTATCGCAAATCATTACGCGATTGGAATCGCGCAGCCACTCATCCTCCAACCGCAACTGGCCATGTGCAATTTTTAGCAAGTCGGCTTGTTGGTAGGGGCGCCCTAATTTGTCGAGATATGCCCGGGCATACTCGGGTATCCAACAGGTATTAAAATGGGTAGCCAGAAATTTTGAGAGTTCTGATTTACCGGTACACTCCGGCCCGATTACACAAACCTTTTTAATAACGGGTAAATCATGGGCAGCAGCAGACATAACGCGCTTACTTTTTCGCCAAAATAACCATTTAATTGCTATCCGGTGGACGAAACTGCATCGTGGGTTTCGCTAATCGGGCTTGTATAATTATCTTTCGCTAAACTTTGAAGTGTGTGAAGCGCAGAAAAGCAATTAAAAGTATTGGTTTGGGTCTTACAGCCGGGTTGTGGTTACCCTCGGCATTATCATCTTGCAAAAAAGACGATCCGGGTCCTGAAGTTCCATTCGATGGAACGGTAGCCATAATTGGTGGCGGTGCAGCAGGTTTATACACTGCCGATATTTTGAGTTCGAAGGGAATCAATGTAATTATTCTGGAAGCCAGCAACCAATTGGGTGGCCGGGTACGTTCGCTTCGCAATCAGCACGAAATTCTGGTACAAACCACAGCCGATTTTCCGGTTGAACTGGGTGCGGAAGTAGTTTACGGAACCGATTCTGCGTGGGGAAACATCATAAAAAACTACACACTAACACGAATAGAATTAGATTCTCAGGCAGTTGAACAATTTATTCTGGAGAACCAGGCAAAATCAGCCACCGACTGGGGCGCAGATGCTGATCTGCAAGCGGTAAGAAATTTTATTGATGGATTGCCAGGCTATTCGGGTGGCGATGTTTCCATGAATCAGGCAGCGGGTGTAAGTGCCCGTGCACAAGCCTTGCTGAATTCAATGGCGGGTAATCGTTTTGGTTCCAACAGCGATAGGGTGGGCGCTAAAGGCGTAGCCGAAGCGTTAAGTTTGATTGAACACGATAATGTAGCTTACCTGATCAAGACCAATCCATTGCAGGATATTATTACTTCGCGCTTTAGCGGAGTAGTGAGTAAAGTGCAATTGAATACAGCAATCAAAACCATTAATTATTCGGGTGAAAAAATCATTCTCACCGATCAAAACAGCAATCAGATTGAAGTTGATAAAGTAATAGTAACAGCACCGCTGGGTGTTTTAAAAACCGGAGGCATTGCTTTTAGCCCGGGTTTGCCCGCAGCAAAAGTTACCGCTATGAATAAAATTGGCTTTGATCACAGTTTGCGGATTGTGATAGACTTCAAAAGAAATTTCTGGGGCGATAACAGTGGATACCTGTGGGGCGGCACCGAGGGCCCCGCGTATTTCAATACCGGAGTATTACGAAGTGAATTTTACAGAACATTGTCTGTTACCGTGCACGGACCAAAGGCTAAAGAACTTTCCGATCTTGGCGATGGTATGCTTGATGCCGTGTTGGCTGAATTGGATTCTATTTATAATAATCAGGCTACGTTGTATGTTCGTAGAGAACTTATACTGGATGATCTGGGAAATGTGATAGGTGAAGGCGATCCAATCTGGTTTAAAGCCGATTGGGGTAAAGATGAACTCTTTAAAGGCGGAATGTCTTTTTTACCGCCAGGATCAAGCCTGCAGGATCGGATTGACTTTTCAGCACCCATCAACAACAAAGTATTCTTTGCTGGCGAAGCCACGGATGATAAAGGAGATGCCGGTACAGTTAATGGTGCATTAAATTCAGCCGCGCGGGTGGCAGAAGAAGTAGTGCAGTCGATTATCAATGCATAAGCGTTTTTGTATAGCTTCAATCAAAGTTAAAGATTCAATCAGGCGAAGCAGTTCGGAATTGCTTTTCATAGTGCTTGTTTGTTTTGCTTGTCAGCCATCCCATCAGCAGCATACAGCGCCCAAACCCAAAGCACTCTTCATCATAGTTGATGGCATTCCGGCCGATGTAATTGAAAAATTGGAGTTACCGGTATTGAGCGAAATTGCTCAGGCGGGCGGTTACACGCGTGCTTATACCGGTGGCCTGGCTGCGGGTTATAGTAAAACCCCAACCATTTCGGCAGTAGGCTATAATAGTTTACTAACGGGTACGTGGGCCAACAAGCACAATGTGTGGGATAATGATATTGCTGATCCTAATTATAATTACTGGAATATTTTCAGAATTGCCGAAGCAAGCGATCCAGATCTTACCACGGCAATTTTTTCAACCTGGTTAGATAACCGGACAAAACTTATTGGCGAAGGATTAAAGGCAGCGGGATCAATTAAACTTGATTTAAAGTATGATAGCCTGGAGTATGATACGGTGAGGTTTCCGCATAATGCAGACCGGAAATTCATTCAACAAATTGATGAGGCTGTGGCAGATGCTGCTGCAAAAGCTGTGGCCGAAAATGCACCCGATCTAACCTGGGTATATCTGGAGTTTACCGATGACATGGGCCACATGTATGGCGATAGCCCGCAATATTATGACGCCATCCGAGCAGCAGATGTACAAATCGGAAAAATCTGGCAAGCCATTAAAGCGCGTGAAAAGAACAACAAAGAAGATTGGTTGATTGTGATTACAACCGATCATGGTCGCGATACGGAAACGGGGAAGCATCATGGTGGACAATCTGATCGTGAGCGGTTAACGTGGATTACCACTAACAGCAAAAAGCTGAATCAACATTTTAAGGAAACCCCGGCAATGGTAGATATTATGCCATCCATGGCCAGCCATCTTAATCTGGCTATTCCTGAAGCGATACAAAAAGAATCAGATGGAGTTCCTTTTATTGGTGCAGTGGATATTTCAGCGTTAAAGGCTTCACGCGAAGCGGAAGAAATTTTGATTGAGTGGAAACTAATGAACCCCACGCTTGACAGCCTGGATGTTTTTATAGCAACAACCAATAATTTTTCAACCGGTTCAACCGATGAGTATAAAAAAGTGAAAACAGTAGCGGCCGGTGAATTGAATTTCAGATTCAAGCCAGAAGTAGAATCTCCCTTTTATAAAGTGTTGGTGAAATCGCCCACGCAATATCTCAATGCGTGGGTTGTTGAATCGCTTTAAACGATGGTTACAAATTCTCCTTCACAAATTGTTGGCAATAGGTTTTAATCTCCCCTCGTACTGCGCGAAATTGTTCCATTATTTCTGATTCTGTTCCGGTTGATTTAGCAGGATCACGAAAGTTGTGGTGAAACTTTTTTGCTTTTGAAGGGAAAATCGGGCAATGTTCTTTTGCGTTGTCGCACACGGTTATTACAAAATCAAAATCGAGATGTTGGTATTCATTTACGTGATTGGAGGTGTGGTGCGAAATATCTATACCATCTTCTTTCATGGTGGCAATGGCCCGAGGATTAACACCGTGCGTTTCAATACCAGCACTGTACACAGTGGCTTTATCACCAGCAAAATATTTCAGGTAACCATCAGCAATCTGGCTACGGCAACTATTGCCTGTGCATAATACGAGGATGTTTTTTTGATTCATAGGTTTAAACAACTAACCAAACGATATTGATGATGCAAAATTTAGGATCGAATCCGAAAGCAACTTGTACTACAATTACCGATGTGGTAATCACAATTGGCTTTCGATACTTTTTGAAGAAAGTTTTAATTGCAGCAATCTGTTCCACAGCAGGATTTTATTTTTTCGGCATAAACAGTGATACTGAAAATACCAGTAGCTCCGGCTCTGAATTCAGCAAGTTGTTCTTCATTTAAATATTGATTCAGAATATCATCGGGTAAAGTAATTGCCTTTTCTTTCTGTATGGTGATGTTGCTAAAGCCATTCGTTTTAATCAGGCTAAGGTATTCTTCTTTTTGGATAGCACCCGAAACACAGCCTGCATATAATTCAGCATCTTTTTGCAATGCCTCGGGAAGTTCGCCAACCAACACAATATCCGAAATGCTAAAGTGACCACCCGTTTTTAATACGCGGAAGATTTCTTTGAACACGCCATCTTTGTTGGGAACAAGATTTAGCACACAATTGCTTACCACTACATCGGCTATGTTTGCTGAAACGGGCATCTGCTCAATATCGCCTAGCCTGAATTCAACATTTTGAAAACCAAGTTTAGCTGCATTGGCTTTTGCTTTTTCGATCATAGCTGGGGTAAAATCTATGCCGATAACCCGACCATCTTCTCCGGCTTCCGCACGGGCAACGAAACAATCATTGCCAGCTCCGCTTCCCAGATCAATTACAGTATTTCCTTTCTTTATTTTCGCAAATTGTGTAGGCAGTCCGCAACCTAAACCCAGATCGGCATCGGGATTATAACCATCTAATTGGCCATAATCATCACTCATAATAGTAGTTACTTCAGTGGAACAACTGCCAGATCCGCAACATGATGATTGATTGGTTTCTTTATCCTGCAAAGCGATAGTGCTGTACTTTTGTTTTACAATCTCTTTTAGTTGATCCTCGGTTTTCATAGCAATGTATTTAAGTTTAACAACATGTATTTTTCTTTTGAAGTTTAGTTGAAATGTCAGCAAAGTATTCCTGAAGTTTTGAGATGCCTTTTTCGTCAATACAATAGCAGATGGCGTTACCTTCTACATTACCTTTAATCAGGCCTGCATTTTTTAACTCTTTCAAATGTTGCGAAATGGTGGGCTGCGCAAGCGGTAGTTCATTCACAATATCTCCGCAAATGCAGGTATCTACTTTAATCAGGTATTCAATAATGGCAACGCGGGCAGGGTGGCCCAATGCTTTGGTTAGGGTAGCAATTCCGTTTTGCTTACTGGTAAAAGAGGATGTTTTGCTGGCGCCCATTGATTTATTTTAATATTGCAATATTACGATATAGTTTACATATTGAGTTGTACATCACGAGTTTTTCTTCAAAAAATTTAAAATCTTAGCTGAAATGATGTTTTTTCAGGGCCAAGAAGGAATAGATTCTCAAATTTAATCCTCGCCCAAACTCAGGTTTCTCAATCCGGCTGCCCAATACAAGCTGGCTTTTTGTTTTTCGAACTCCGCCCGAAGTTTCAGTAACTTGGATTGGGATTGAATGAGCTTTTCCTGTTGCACATTGATTTTGAATAAATCACTTTCACCATTTTCCAGATTCAGTAGTTCACCCTGCAGCAGGCGTTGGTAATTAGCAGCCATTAAATTTTGCTGTTGCAATAACGTATTGGTATTTACCAGCTGGTTAAACGTGGCTTGTACCTGGTTTAAGATTTCGCGTTCAGTTTGAGTGCGTTCGTAAGTTGTGTTTTGAATTTTTAACCGCGTTTGGGCAACCTTGGCGCGCTCTTTCCGCAAAAGAATAGGCATATAAAAATCTAACCCGAATTTATAATTATTCAGAAAAGTAAAAGTTTGAAACTCACCCGTGGGACGTAAAGGCTGGTTAAGAAAATTATAGTTCAGGTTCAGTCTTGGTTTTAAATATTCGGTGGCGAGTTTACGATCGATCTCCAGTTGATCAAGCTTAACGGAAAGTTTTTGCAGTTCAGGATGGTTTGTGGTAGCAAGTTTTAATAATTGCTCCAATGCAGCATTTGATAGTATTTCCGGCTCGCCAATGGGTTGTGGAGCAAGTCTTGCTGAAATCTGTAGTGGATTACCAACAGAATCCCACAAATGGTTGGAAAGCTTAACAGATGAATTGATCAGATCCAGGTAAGCTTCTTGTCGCTCTACCTGCCGTTGCTGGCGGGTTATGTCGGCCTGCAGTGTATCCAGTCCGCTGGCTTCACCCAACTGCTCGTTCAACCTAACTCTTCTGAAAATTTCTTCTGCAATTTGAGCGTTGCGGGTGTTAAGTTGATAATTGAAGTAAGCATAATACCATTGCCAGTAATCCTTTGCTGCTTCCAATAAAATCTTGTTAATCAGTTTTACTTGTTCAGCTTCTGCAAGGGTAATACCCAGTTGTGCTTGTTTAAGGGTGGCTCTTCGTTCGTCTGTAAACAACCCGCGACCAATTGGTAAAGAAAGTCCTGCAAATAATTGCCGGTTGTAATCTTCATCGGGTAATTGATTTTCAATGCTCAGGTAGGTACCGGTGTTGCGTTCAATTCCAACTTTAGGATCAACCGGAAACCAGGTAGGTACCGTAAACGACCCATACCATTTATTGTAATATTCTTTTTGATCGTACTCTTTCAGGTTGCCTTGTACTTCTATTTTCGGATCGAAGGCACCACGCGCAAAACGGATATCCTGCCGGGCCACCTCGCTCAGTAACTCAGCTTGTTTAATAAGCGGATGATACTGCCACATGGATGCATACAGATTATTAAGCGTAAAGGTTGTTACACTATCGGGTACCTGTAATGCATCCGTTAAAGCAGTTTGTGCCAGGCAGCTAACCGAACTCCATATAAACAACCCTATGAAGAATAGACGCTTCATTTTTTGTCGGTAGTTTTGTATTCCTGAGTAGCATTATTCATATCTAATGGCTCTTCATATAAACTTGGCGGGAAACCGTTAAGCTGTCGCCAGATTTCGTACCACACCGGTACATCATCTAACATTACCCAACCCTGGGTGCCCGAACCATTCCGGATTTTTTTCGGCCAAGGATCATCGTTTTTATCGGGTATAACCAGAATGCGAAACTCACCAGGCTTTGAATTCACATAGTCAATCACTTCTACAGTTCCACCAAACGAACCCACTGACACGCTGGGCCAACCACTAAACTGCAGGGCTGGAAAACCATCAAACTCGATGCGTACATGCCGGCCCTTACTGATCAGCGGAACATCCATTGCCTTTACATACATCTCTACGGCAACATCATTGGATTGTGGCATGATGGTACATACCGGCTCTCCTTCTTTTAATGTTTCGCCTATACCTGCACGCGCGGCCTTGACCACAAAACCATTTTGGGGCGCAAGAATAAAATATTGCTGACTGCGAATTTCCATGTTAGCCAACTCGTTGCGCAGTTTGGCCAACTCTGCCTGAGTGTCAAATTGCTCGGCAAGTGTATTACTCAGGTCCGAATCGGCTTTATTAATTTTATCTAAGTATTCAGCCTCTACCCGTTCTATTTCAATACGGGCATTAGTCAGATCAGCTTCAGCACCCTGATACTTATACTCCATGTCCTGATACTTGGTAAGTGGAATGTTTCCGGCCTCAAACAATTTTTTGTTTCGCTCAAACTGATTTTTTGCGTTGGCAAATTTTACCTGCTCAGCTTCCAGTTTGGCTTTGGATTGTTCTATTTTAGTGCGCATCCCATCACGCAAGGCATTGATTTGCTTTTGTAATGCTTTGGCTTTATCGTCTTTTGATCTTAAACTATTCTCTTTTGATGCAATTACTTCGCGCAAGCGCAGGAGCAACTGGGGGTCAAAATATTTTTCTTTTACTTCGCTAACTACGGCAATGGTATCGCCTTTATTTACCAGTTGGCCCTCATTCACATTCCAGGTTTGAATTCGGCCGGCAATAACTGTTTCTACGGTTTGCGGGCGGTTGGCCGGATTAAGCGCAGTAACTTTACCATTACCCCGAATGTTTTGTTGCCAGGGAAGAAACAGGATAATAAAGAAAACAACCCCTATGCCCATGAGCCAGCGCGCCAGTATCTTACCCGCCATGGGTGTGTTCAGCGAGCGCAAAGAATATAGCCGGTCTTGCGGCATCATTTTCTCTACTGAATTTGAGGATATCTTGAGCATCGGTTAGGCGATTAAATCTTTCAACAATTCTTTTTTAGTTAACTCCTCCATGGTGCCCTCGTGTTGTACTATACCTTCGTCTAATACAAGTACCCGATCGCACGCACTCATGATCAAAGGATCTTTCGACACAATAATTACTGTCCACGGGTGGTTAGGCTGCGTAATGCATTTGAGCAACTCTAACTTGTCGGTTTTGGCAAGCGGTGTAAAGAAGTCGTTCAGCACTAAAAGTTGTGGTTTTTTAGCCAGGCATCGGGCCAGAATAAGTTTTTGAATAACTGTTTTGGTTAATCCTTTACCACCGCTAATAATCGGTGTGTCTAATCCTTTCGGCAGGGCATTGATGGTGTCGCTTAATCCTACTTGTTGCAGGGCATAAATGGCATCATGCACCGAGGTAGTTATGCGGCCCAGTGTAATGTTTTCAAGTATGGTACCATCAAACAGATCTTCCTGCGAAATGTTTTTGGCAACCTGATCACGTAAATGTGTAAGATCAATATCGCGCAAGGAATAATTGTTGATGGTAACCACGCCTTCATAATCGGTGTATAAGCCGGTAAGCAGATTCATCAATGTAGTTTTGCCTGAGTTTCCTTGCCCGGTAATGCAAATTGTTTCTCCCGGTTTAATGTCCAGGTTAATTCCCTTTAATGCATAATAGCCGGAAGCACTGTACCGGTATTTCAAATCCCGGGTGCGTACATGAAAGCCTCCGGTTTGGGCAACCGGAAAATCAAGACCGCCTGTTTTTTCAATAGGCAAATCGGTAACCTGTGCTACTTTATCTACAGCCGTTAATAAATCATACACCACATCCATGTACATGATAATTTTTTCTACTGCATTTAGAGTTAAGATGATTACGATTTCGGAAGCAACAAACTGCCCGAGTGTAATCTGGCGATCAACCACCAGCAGTGTACCCATAATTAACAGTCCTCCGGTAATTAAGGCTTTAAATATTACAATGAAGGAAAACTGTGTGACCAGCACCCGGAAATGGACCTTTCGGTTTTTAAGGTAGTTGTTTAAGTTATAGTCAGTTTTACGAATGGGCAAATCCGTACTACCGGCCAGCTTAAATGAATGCAAAGCGCGACCCAACTCTTCCAGCCAATGGGCAACTTTGTATTTGTATTTAGATTCTTCAATGCTTGAACTTAAACCGCGTGGTCCGGTGAGCGAGAAAATTAACGCCAGCATGAGTAACAACACCAGTCCAAAGAAAACAAAGAAGGGGTGGTACAATGAAATCAGTAACAACCCGAATAAAATTTGAATGACTGCTGATGAAAGGTCAATTAAAAGTTTGGGTAATCCTTTTTGAATATTAACTACATCAAAAAACCGATTGATTAATTCCGGGGCATAGTTACGTTGCAGGGCTTCCATGCGAATACGCGGAATGCGAAAGGCAAATTCCAGCGATGCTTTGGTAAAAATTCTTCGTTGCAGAAATTCCACCAGACTAATTTGTACAACCTGCAATCCTCCACTTAACAATACACCCAGAATAACAAGGGTAATGAGTACGTAAACCGAACTGAAAAATACACCACCCGAAATAAGTTCAACGGTGGTTTGAATACCCAATGGAATTACCAACCCTATTAAACCGATGATAATGGCATAAAACAGGATGTAAAAAATTTCTTTTTTCTCGGTGCCGAGTAGCCGGAGTAATCGCTTAAAGGGTGTTGGAGCCTTACCATCCGTAGGTTCCATACTAACCGGGCTTTCATAATTGAACACGGCAAAGAATTCAACTTCATCAAGGCCCGTGGTATGTAAGGGCAGATTCTCTATGGAATGAAATTCTTCTGTACTGTCTGTTTCGCTCTCAATATAGATGGCTGAGATTTTTTTTCGCTTTTCAGGCGAAAGAAGAACCGGATAAATATGATTTCGCCTTTTTACAAACGTAAGAATAGGTGCGGTTTGGTTGGTAAAGAATTCTTCAAAGGCTGTACGCTCTAACCGGTAAGGCATAAATAACATGCGCATGGCATTGCCGGCTTCAACCAGATCGCGCTTAAACTCAGTTAAATCTTCTTCGCTATAGGTGCGCTGATTAGCTTCTACTGCATGCAAATCTTCCGAAGCATAATCATGCTTCAACTTAAACGCTACTTCGCGCAGGCACCTAACAATCTGATCGTTATTGAGCATGGGTATCAGCTTATGGATTTAAACAATAATGACTCAAGAAATTTTTCTAACTCATGTTGACGGTCGTCACTCTTACCCAGATTGGTAAGGGCTGGTAAATGTTCTGCAAAAAATACCTGTTGTTTGGCCGTAAGTAAAAGCGTACTGATTAAGGCGTGCGGGTAAGGATAGGCCGGATTAATTTCAGCCACCCAGCCACCAATTTTTTTACATAACAACTTGAAGCCGCCAAACAAACCCTCTCGGTTATCGCTGTCAACCTGTTTGGTTAAATAGGTTTTATCAAGTTCGGCCACCACAATTCTATGCAGCGCTACCTCATCAATAAAATCGAACGTATCGTCAAACTTTTTTTCAGAGGCTACCACTTTAATGCAGGCCTTAAGCTTTTCTTGTGGTGTGGCCAGATTGCTGGTAAATACTTCAATGCGGTATTCTAACCAGGTCCAGTACCAGCCTGTCAGGTATAACAAAAGCCGGTGTTTGTTTTCGAAATAGCGGTAGACAGATGCTTCGGTCGAGTCGATTTCTTCGGCTAGTTTTTTAAATGTGAATTGCTCGAAGCCGAGTGTATCAATCAGTCTTACACTGGTGCTGATAATCTTCTGGCCAAGTTCAGTCTGCTGGGGGTCGCGCAGGTATAAATGAGGATTTAATCTAAAGTAGAGAGTTGCCATTTTGATAACAAAACTATCTTTATTGATAGTAATACTATCTTAACTGATAGTATTAGTAAAATGTTTCAAAAGGCTTGAAAAATTCTTTCAAAACCCCATTTTTCATCAAAATGGAGGGTTAAATCCCGCTTTCGCGAATCAGGATAAAGAGGCCCATAGCTAAGGTAAGCCAGCCAAAAGCCTTGCGCAGATAAGCAGCAGGTCGCTTGCGGGCTATGGCATGGCCAGCCAGAATTCCACCCACAGCCAGGGCGGTTATGGTAAGTAAAAAAGACCAATCGATGGCATGCGTAAGTACATCGCCCAAAAAACCGAGCAAGGAATTAATGGCTATTATAAATAGCGAAGTACCTACCGCTATTTTAAAATTGAGTCCGGTTAGAAATATCAGTGCGGGTATAATCAGAAACCCGCCACCGGCACCCACCAGGCCGGTTAAAAAGCCGATCAGGATTCCCTGCACAACTACCAGAAATGTGCGGAAGCGCGTGTGCTTCGCTTCGGGCTCCTTTCGGTTTTTAATCATAGAGAAAGAAGCAAGAACCATTAAAATACCAAATAGCCCCAACAGCAGTGCCCGTTTGGTAAGGGTAAACGATTCGGTTTGAAAAACAATTTCAGGTATAGCCGGTACAATCCATTTACGTGTGCTGAATATGGCTACAATGGAAGGAATGCCAAACAGAATTCCGGTTCGAAGATTAACAAGGTGCTCGCGGTATTTGGGAATAGCGCCTACCAAACTGGTTGTGCCTACAATGAACAACGAATAAGCTGACGCCATTACCGGTTCGATACCAAACAGGTAAACTAATATAGGAATGGAAAGGATAGAACCACCGCCACCTAACGCACCTAAAACCATACCCACCGCAATGGCAGCAAAATATCCGAGTATTTCCATTATAACAGCATCGCAATTAAAGGCGACTGTAATCCACAATAAACGAATCGGGGAATTTCTTTTTTACTTCAGTTAGTAATTCATCGGCTTTGGGTCGCGTGCTTAAAGGCCCAAGTATTAAACTATAATACTTTACTCCGTTAATCACCTTTACCTGCACCATTACATTTTTCTTATACGAGTTCTTCAGGTTGTCGGAAAGGCGCATCAGGTTAACCAACTCCTGATAGGTTCCTATCTGCACGCCAAAGCCTTTGGGCAGTAATCGAGTTATACCAAAATCGTAAAATTCTTTTTCTTCTACGGTAACGTGATCAATACTTACCGGGCCTTCGCCTTTATTGGCTCTGCTTTTGCCATCTCCGGCATCAATCACTTCAATTTTTACTTCGGCTATACCTTGGTTAATAAAACCAAGCTTTTCCGCTGCCGATTTTGAAAGATCGATAATCCGGCCTTCCACATACGGGCCGCGGTCGTTAATTACCACTTCAACGGTTTCGTTGTTGGCCAGGTTGGTAACTTTTACTTTAGTGCCGAACGGAAGAGTTTTATGGGCCGCTGTAAGTTTGGAGTGTTTATACTTCTCTCCACTGGCTGTAGGGCTGCCTTCAAATTTGTCGGCATAGAATGAAGCCTTTCCGGTTTGGGTCTGCGCCAGCACAACTCCGGTTGCGCAAATGGCAAAAAATAGCAAGACGAGTTTTTTCATGATTCAAAGTTACTAAGGTTTGAAGAAACCTTTCAGGTCTTTTATGGCGCAATAAAAAAGCGGTTGTCTTAACATAAAAGCTCAGGCAGGCATTTGAAATTAACTTTTTAGACAGCCTCTTTAGCCGTTAACTTTTAAATCTGGTATTGGTAATCGGGCTTTTTAAGTTAACTTTGCCCGGCAAATAACGAATCCTAATCTTATTTGCCATGGCTCTCGATTCTTCCAAATTCCTTTTTGAAGCCCTTACATACGATGACGTGCTGCTGGTTCCGGCCTACAGCGAAGTGCTTCCGCGCGAAACCTCAACAGTTGGCTCGCTTACAAAAAAAATAAAGCTCAACATCCCCATTATTTCGGCTGCGATGGATACCGTTACCGAAGCCGAACTCGCTATTGGTATTGCGCTGGAAGGTGGCCTTGGGTTTATTCATAAAAACATGACCATTGCCGAGCAGGCCGCCCAGGTACGTAAGGTAAAACGCTCGCAAAGTGGAATGATCCTCGATCCGGTAACACTGCAAATAAACTCTACCGTTCGCGATGCTGAAAAAATTATGCGCGAGTTTAAGATTGGTGGAATTCCCGTGGTAGATGGCAACGGCAAACTGGTAGGTATTATCACCAACCGCGACCTGCGTTTTCAAAAAGATATGTCGTTGCCTATCGAGCAGATCATGACGAAAGAAAACCTGATTACGGCACCGGAAGGAATTACGTTGGAGAAAGCAGAAGTTATTTTGCAGAAATACAAAATTGAAAAACTCCCTATTATAAACAAGAAAGGCAAACTTACCGGCCTTGTTACCTATAAGGACATCTTAAAGAAAAAAAATAAACCCAATGCCTGCCATGATGAATACGGGCGCCTGCGGGTAGGTGCCGCTGTGGGTGTAACAGCCGATTTAGCAGAACGGATTAGTGCATTAAAAAATTCCGGTGTTGATATAATCAGCATCGATACAGCTCATGGCCACTCCAAAGGTGTGATAGAAGCCGCAAAGAATGTGCGTAAAAAATTTCCTGAACTTCAACTGGTTGTTGGCAACATTGCAACTGGCGAAGCAGCTAAAGCATTGGCTAAAGCTGGAGCCGATGCGGTGAAAGTTGGGGTTGGCCCGGGCAGTATTTGTACCACGCGTATTGTAGCCGGTATCGGATTACCACAACTTTCGGCAGTATATGAAGCAGCAAAAGCGTTACGCGGAAGCGAGGTGAAAGTAATTGCCGATGGAGGAATTCGGTTTTCGGGCGATGTAGTTAAAGCCTTGGCAGCCGGTGCAGATAGTGTAATGATAGGTTCTTTGCTGGCCGGCACAGAAGAAGCACCGGGCGAAATGATAATTTATGAAGGCCGCAAATTCAAAACCTATCGGGGTATGGGTTCACTCGAAGCAATGGATGACGGCTCGAAAGACCGCTATTTTCAGGATGCCGAAGATGATATTAAAAAACTGGTACCCGAAGGAATTTCCGGTCGTGTACCATTCAAAGGTTCAGTTGCCGAAGTGTTGTATCAATTGGTGGGTGGCCTTAAAGCTGGTATGGGTTATTGCGGAGCAAAAAATCTGGAGAAGTTGAAATCGGCCAGGTTTGTAAAGATTACATCGGCCGGTGTGCACGAAAGCCATCCGCACGATGTAACCATTACCCGCGAGGCGCCTAATTATAGCCGCAAGTAACACGTTCGTTTCGGTTTAACGCCTATTAATTAATATTGTAAAACCATCAAGCCCGGTATGCGTACACGGGCTGTATTGAGATTTAAAACGCGTGTTTAAAACGAAAGCAATTATCAGATTACTTTTTCTAGGCTCTATAATAGCCTGGCTGGTATTGGTGTTTGCAGACATCACGGTATTGTATAGCGAAATCCGGCAGTTGCCACCGGGGGTGCCTAAGTGGCTGCCCAGCTTAATGCTGGATTTATTTATTGTTTGTCTGTTCTATTATTACCGTTACCGGATCGAGAAAGATGAGAGCCTGAGTTTTACCGATCTGCTGTGGAAAGTATTTGCCACCGGGTTAATTGCCACAGTTGTTTCATTGGTGTTCCGGTTAGGTGAGTTTTTATTAGGCACAACCAAGCTGGCATCCGATCCTTTATTCAAGGATTTTATCTATCAGATCAACCTTGCCTTATTCTTAAGCTTTTTGTTGTCAGCCTATACCTCCTGGAAAAGGCTTATTCTCTATCAAAAATCAAAGTGGCTTATTCGTACCTGGATGGTATTTGAGTTGTGCCTGTTTCTTACTCTGCTCTACGATAGTCTTCAACTTTCATTTTCGCCTACAGCCAACACCATCATCATTATAATAATTGCCTTGCTGGTAATTGTGCTTTCGGCCAATATGCGTTGGGTGGCTTATCTGAACTTTAAGCAAAAATGGACCAGCCTTTTACTTTTGTTGCTTTCCTTCTTTTACCTGGGCTACTTTCTGTTTACGGTCAATTCCCTTTCGGCATTTATCAACGCAGCCGATCCCTCCTTTCAGGACTTCAGCAGTCATATTTTTAATGTGTGCCTGCTGTGCTTTGTAATGGTGTATAGCATTTTTTCTTTTCTGGTTATTTTGTTCAACCTGCCTACTTCATCTGTGTTTGAACAAAAACTGGAAGAGGTAATAAACTTTCAACGGATCAGTCAGTCAATTCAAACCGAACAGAATGAAGAAAGCGTTTATAATATTTTATTGGAGAGTTCGGTTAGTGCTGTATTTGCCGATGCCGCCTGGCTAGAGATTGAAAGCGCAAGCAATGGCAACAAATTTTTTACCTATAAAATTACCGAACAGGAGTCGCTACAAATCCGCAACCACCTCAAACAAAATAATGTAAAGGGAGCACTGGATCAGAGTAGCGATAAAACAAAGAATTTGTCCAAATACCTGGCATCGCTAAAAGGTGTGCGCTTCCGTTCGCTCATTGCATTTCCTATAATAGTGAAAGGTGAAACAATTGGTACCCTTGCGTTATTAAAAGAATTGCCCGAAGGTTTCAACAAAGAAATGATGCGCATTGTATCGGCATTTGCAAACCAGGCCGGTATTTCTATTGAGAACTTCCGGCTGATGGAGCAGGCTTTTCAAACAGAGCGTTACAAAGAGGAACTAAAAATTGCGAAGACAGTACAAAAGAGTTTGCTGCCAACAAAACTGGAAAATGATCCGGACTTCGAAATTTCTGCTTTCGCACAATCAGCCGATGAGGTGGGTGGTGATTATTATGACACACTACGCATAAACGACCATCAGGTAGCGCTTATCATTGCCGATGTTTCGGGTAAGGGAACAAGTGCGGCCTTCCACATGTCGCAGATGAAAGGAATTTTTCATAGTCTGGCACAGCAGGAACTGGAACCAAAAGAATTTATGGAACGCGCCAACAAAGCGTTGGCATTTTGTCTGGAACGAGGATCATTTATTTCGGCCACTTATTTTGTGGTAGATACCAAAACAAAAACCATTCGCTACTCGCGTGCAGGGCATTGCCCGGTGTTGTATTACAAAGCCAGCGAAAATAAAACCCAATACCTGAAAGACAGAGGCACTGCATTAGGAATGGTGCGCACCCGCGATTATAGCCGGTTGGTAGAAAACAACGAAGTGCAGTATGCTCCGGGCGATGTAATGGTTCTGTACACCGATGGAATTACCGAAGCAAAAAACACAAAAGGTGAAGAGTTTGATTATGACCGGCTGGAGGCTGCGTTACGCGAAGTAGCTGAAAAAAGTTCCCAGCAAATTGAAAAACATATTATCTCGCGGTTGTATGAGTTTTCAGGCTCTACACTGATAAATGACGACTATACGTCTATGACAATAAAGTTCAGGTAAACAATAAAAAAATAAAAACGTTAAAAAGAGTAACCCATGGTTCACATTAAACGATTACAGGAAGATGGCGCAGATATTATCTCAGTAATAGGAGAAATTGACGCAAGTTCTTCTATAGAGTTAGATTTGGCCATTGCGAAAAGCGTGGGCGAGGGCTTTAAAAAAATTCTGGTGGACTGCAGTGCGCTGGAATATATTTCCTCTGCCGGGTTAGGGGTTTTTATGTCGTACATAGAAGAGTTGAGAGACAAAAATATTCCAATGGTGTTGTTTGGTATGAAGGAGAAGGTAGCGAATACGTTTAGCATTTTAGGTCTGGCCGAATTGTTGCATATCGCTCCAACCAAGCCGGAAGCAAAGAAATTGGCCGATGAATTATCAGTATAACATAGGGTGTAGCCTCAGCAACCTGAAGGGCATTCGCGAGTTTGTTAGAACTTCGCTGAAGGACCAGCAGGTGCCTGAGATTGAAATGAGCGCAATTGTGCTGGCGTTAGACGAAATGTGTTCTAACCTGATGATCCACGCGCATCATTGTAATCCTGATCACATGCTGGAGTTGCATATCGATATTCCGGCAAGGGGAAAGTTTATTTTCGAAATTGTGGACGATGGCTCTTTATTCAATATAAATGAGTTTCATGAGCCCGATCTGGGCAACCTGGTTCACCAAAAACGCAAGGGCGGTTTAGGCATAAGGCTGGTAAAGGCCATAATGGACAACGTGGAGTATCTGAAACGGGACGAAAAGAACGTCTGTCGCCTTACCAAGATCATTAAATAGGCCTCGCAAAGCCTGTTATTCCCTTCTAAAAAAACCCTATTTTTACGGTCTTGTTCACTTTACAAAAGCGAGTGTATGCGGGTATTTTGGTTCTTGATTGTTGGCATCCTTTTTTCAGTAGCTTCACAAGCGCAGCAAAATAAGCAGGCTGCCACTAAACCGTTGTTTACCGCGGGTGGTGCAGTTGTAAGCACCGATGAGTTTGCCTACACCTATCGCAAAAACCACCAGAACAATCCGCAGGATTTTACAGATGAAAAAATCAACGAGTACCTGCAGTTGTTTATCAACTTTAAATTGAAAGTAGCCGAGGCCCGCACCCGGGGGTTAGATACAACGGCTAAGTTTAATTCTGAATTCAAAACCTATCGCGAAGAACTAAAGAAACCTTACCGGGCCGAAGAAGATGCCCTGGAGAAATTGGTGCAGCAGACTTACCAGCGATTAACAGAAGAACTAAGGGCGGCCCATATTCTTATTTCAGTTGCAGAAGGTGCGGCTCCTGCTGATACACTTACGGCTTACCAAAAAGCTGAAGACATTAGAAAACGAATTACTGCCGGTGAAGATTTTGAAAAACTGGCCCGCGAATTTTCGCAAGACCCATCTGCCAAAGTGAACGGTGGCGACCTGGGTTATTTTACAGCGTTGCAAATGGTGGGTCCGTTTGAAGAAGCGGCTTTTTCAACACCGGTAGGGAGTATCTCACCAATTGTGCGCACGCGTTTTGGCTATCACCTTATAAAAGTAAAAGATCGTAAACCCTCGCGTGGCGAGGTGGAGGTATCGCACATTTTGTTACGTGCCGGTGGCGATGAAAGTGCGCTGCGCAGCAAAGCATTTTCAGTGCACGATCAGTTAAGGGGTGGTCGCAGCTGGGACGAAGTGTGCAAAGAGTTTTCAGATGACAAGAATACCAGCGAACAAGGAGGTAGGTTGCGGCCATTTGGTGTTGGAGCGTTGGCATCGGTACCCGAGTTTGAAACGATGGCATTTTCCATGCAGCAGCCGGGCGAAATTTCAGATCCCTTTCAATCAGCTTTAGGATGGCACATCATCCGCTTTGAGCGAAAAATTCCGTTGCCTTCGCAGAAAGAAATGGATGCATCACTAAGGCGCAGGCTGGGTCGCGATGAACGCGTACAACAATCGCAACAATTGCAAAAGATGGCCCGCAGAAAAAAATTCCAGTTTGTGGAGCAGCGCGAAACGCTCGAAAAAATTTTAGCCAAAGTTGATAGCTCCCTGACAAAAGCTAACTGGACCTACAAACCCGAAGCGGCACTGGGCTCGCAACAACTTTTTTCTGTCGGCAACACTCCCTATACGGTGAATCAGTTTGTAAACTTTGTTCAAAAAAATCAAAAGGCAACGCGACTGGCCCCGCGGACTTATGCCCAACAGTTGTATGACGAGTGGGCGGAAGAAAAAATTCAAACCGCGGAAGAAGAAAAATTAAAACAGGAAAATCCGGATTTCAAAAATCTGCTTACCGAATACTATGAAGGAATTTTGCTGTTTGAGATTATGGAAAAAGAGGTGTGGAATAAAGCCTCGGAAGATACTGTAGGGCAGAAGAAATTTTACGAAGCCAATAAGAGTAAGTACCAGGCTGGCGATCGGGTAGAAGCACGATACTTTGCCACCAACGATAAAAAGATAATTACCGAAACGTTGGCCAAAATCAATAAGGGCGATACACTTTCAGCAGCCGATCTGCGTAAATTCAAAGCCGTTCAGAATTTCAGAACTTACGAAAAGAAAGACAGCAAAGTAATTGATCAGGTAACGTGGGTTAATGGTTTGCACGAAGCCGAGGTAGATGGCTTGCATTACCTTGTTGAGATTAAGCGACTGGTGCCTCCGGGTATAAAAGAGTATAACGAAGCACGCGCGCAGGTAATAGCCGATTATCAGGACGAACTGGAAAAACAGTGGATAGCAGATTTACGCCAAAAGTATCCCGTTAAAATCAATAAAAAAGGTAAGAAAGCCGTTATAGCAGAGTTAACCAAAAAATGAGCGTTACCGTACGACATATTATTTCGGTTGTAATTTGTTCCGTATTGCTGGGTATGGGCGGATGCGACCTTATTCGAATGAAGAAAGAAAAGAGCGAGGCCGAGAATACCCGCAAAACGGTGGCGCGGGTGCACAACTCTTTACTTTATCAGGATGAATTGGCGGGCATTATTCCGGCAGGAGCCACAGCCGATGATAGTATTGCACGGGTTACAGCCTATGTAAACAGTTGGATTCGTAAGCAGTTGGTTATTCATGAGGCCACTAAAAATATTGACATTAATGAAGCCGAAGTAGAACGGAAGGTGCTGGATTATCGCTACAGCCTTATCGGCTATGAGTATCAGAACTATTACATTCAGAAAAACCTGAATGATAGCGTGAGCGATAAGGAAATTCAGGAGTACTATAATTCGCGACTGGATAATTTTATTCTGAAACAAAACATTGTTCAGGGCACGTACATCAAAGTTCCCAAAGAAGCGCCCCGCACCAAACGCATTAAAGATCTGATGTATTCCCGTAAGGAAAAGGATGTGGCCGAACTGCGTTCGTATTGCCTGAGTTTTTCGGCAGCGTATCACCTGGCTGATTCATCGTGGATTGAGTTTGATAAACTGGTGGTGAACTCACCGCTGGCGGAAATACCTAATAAGGTTCAGTTTTTACGCAGCCACAACTACTACGAAACTACCGATGCCGAATTTTTGTATTTCCTGAAGATTGATGCCTACAAAATGTCTGATAATGTATCGCCACTGGAATTTGTGAAACAGGACATTAAAAACATTATTTTAAACAAAAGAAAAGTTGAACTTGCACGTAAATTGGAAGACGAAGTGTATGAAAATGCCGCTAAACAAAACGATTTCGAAATATATAATCACTAGTGCGCTGGTGCTTGTTGCCTGGACAACGGCCCGTGCGCAGGATAATGGCTTTGTGGTAGATAAGATAATCGCCAAAGTAGATAATTACATCGTGCTGAAGAGCGAACTGGAAACTGCTTACCAGGCTTATCTGGCCGAAGGAAATCCTCAATCGCAGGAAGCCCGTTGCGAACTTTTTAACAGGCTAATCATTAACAAGCTAATGGTGGCCAAAGCCGAGATCGACTCTGTAATTGTTACCGATATTGAGGTTGATGGTAATACCGAACAACGGATGGCCATGATTCTTCAAAATTCAGGAAACTCACCCGAACAATTAGAACGTGCTTACGGTAAAACCCTGGAGCAAATTAAATTGGAATTGCGGGAGCAGATTCGCGAGCAGTTGATTGCACGCGAAATGACCAACCGCATTACACAAGACATAACGGTTACACCTGCAGAGATAAAAAAATTCTTTAACAAGATTCCGGCCGATAGTCTGCCTTTTTATTCATCGGATGTGGAGGTAGCACAAATTGTACGCACAGCTAAGGTAAGTGCAGCTCAGGAAGAAGAAGCCCGAAAAAAATTGATTGATCTTCGGGAGCGCTTGCTGAAGGGCGAAAACTTTACTGAGCTGGCCATGAAAAACTCAGAAGACCAAAGCGCACAATACAACGGAGGCGAATTGGGATACGTGGGCCGTGGAGCCATGGTACCTGAATTTGAAGCGCAGGCATTTAAGCTGAAGTTGGGCGAGATTTCTCAACCCTTTAAGTCGCCTTTCGGGTTTCACATTATGCAATTGATTGATCGTAGAGGTAATGAATACAACTCGCGCCACATTTTGATATCAGCGGTGCCTTCTGAAGATGATATAAAGCAAGCTGAGAAATTTTTAGATAGTATTCGCACTAAAATAACTACGGATAAACTCAAGTTTGAACAAATAGCAAAGGAGATTTCAGACGATGCCAACACTAAAGGCCTGGGCGGATTTTTTACCGATGCCGATGGCTCCACCCGGATTTCCATGCGCGATATTGATCCCGTTGTTTATCTCAACATTGACACCATGAAAGTGGGGAACATCTCCAAACCCCTGCGGTATCGCACCGATGATGGTAAAGAGGCGGTGAGAATTCTGTATTTTAAAACCAAGCTGGCTCCGCACGTAGCAAACCTGAAGGACGATTGGAGCAGGATTCAATCGGCCGCACTTGCTGAAAAGAAAGACCTTACCTTGGATAAATGGTTTACCAAAGCCCGGCAAGATGTGTTCATTAACATCGACCCGGCCTATAACTATTGTAAAATTCTGGAGTAGCAACCGCTGGTGTACTTGTGCCAACCTGACCCCGCAAAACCCGTATCTTTCCGTTATAAACAAATTGTATGGCGCAGATTTTTTCTAACGATGTTGAAGCAGCCGATGCTCTGAAGCAAGCTTATGCTAACCTGAAAAAGGAAATCGCGAAAGTGGTAGTAGGCCAGGATGATGTTGTACGATTAGTGCTTACCGGAATTTTTTGCCAGGGTCATTCATTACTGGTGGGGGTGCCCGGATTAGCCAAAACATTGTTGGTGCAAACTATTGCCACCTCACTCGATCTTAATTTTAAGCGAATTCAATTCACGCCCGACTTAATGCCATCGGACATAGTGGGTGCTGAAACCATGGACAAAGAGCGCAACTTTCAATTTGTAAAAGGGCCCATTTTTGCCAACATTATTCTGGCCGATGAGATAAACCGTACGCCACCTAAAACACAAGCCGCCTTACTGGAGTCGATGCAGGAATATGCGGTTACTATTGCCGGCAAGCAGTACGAATTACCACGACCATTCTTTGTTCTGGCAACTCAAAATCCAATTGAACAGGAAGGAACGTACCCGTTGCCAGAAGCTCAGCTCGATCGTTTTATGTTCAACATCTGGTTGGATTACCCATCTTATCATCAGGAAGTGGACATTGTAAAAAGCACCACTGCCGATGATGTGAAAAAGGTAACAAAAGTGCTAACGGCTGATGAGATAGTAACCTTTCAACATCTGGTGCGCAGAGTTCCGGTTGCCGATAATGTGGTTGAGTATGCTGTTAAACTTTCGCAAGCTACAAGACCCGCACAAGGCAATACGGTGGCTAACGAGTATTTAGAGTGGGGTGCTGGTCCCCGTGCCTCGCAGTACCTGGTACTGGGTGCAAAATGTAATGCATTGATTAACGGAAAATACTCACCCGATATTGAAGATGTACAAGCGGTTGCCCGGCCGGTGTTGCGCCACCGCATTGTGCGCAACTTCAAAGCGGAAGCTGAGGGTGTAAGCGTTGATAATCTGATTGAGAAGTTGCTCTGATTTAAGAAGCCACCTCCAACCGAAATCCAACTCCATGATAATTCACAATCTGAACGCGCGGATCTTCTTTTAGATATTTGCGCAGTTTGGAAATGAATACGTCCATAGAGCGACCCAGAAAATAATCATCATTACCCCAAACCGCGTTCAGAATTTCTTCCCGTTTCAACACACGATCTTTGTTTTTGCAAAGCAGTTTTAATACTTCAGCTTCTTTTTGTGTGAGCGACTTTTCGCCACTGTTATGAAGGAGTGTAAAATTGGTACAGTCAAACTGAAAATCGCCTAAGGTAAAATTCTGGGTTTGTGGCTGGGGAGTACTTCTGCGCAGGAAGACTTCAATACGCAGGCATAATTCTTCCATGCTAAAAGGCTTCACAATGTAATCGTCACCACCTTGTTTAAAGCCCTCAATCTTGTCTTCCTGCATGGATTTGGCCGTTACAAAAAGAATTGGCACTTGCTGATTCTGGCTGCGGATTTGTTTGGCTAGCGTAAAGCCATCTTTTTTGGGCATCATTACATCCAGAATACACAAATCGTAAGATGCTTGATTAAACTGGTTGAAGCCGTCTTCGCCATTATTACACCACGTAACGGCATAGCCGCGTTGTTCCAGGTTATCTTTAATTACAAAACCCAGGTTAGGATCGTCTTCCGTTAAAAGGATTTTTGCCTGCATAGTATTTCTAAACAAGAGGTAATACGATAGAAAAGCAACTTCCGTTGCCTGGTTCGCTACTCACCGCAATTTTTCCTTTGTGCCCTTCTACAATAAGCTTTACATAACTAAGCCCCAGGCCAAAACCTTTTACATCGTGAAGGTTGCCAGTAGGTACCCGGTAAAACCGGAAGAAAATTTTACGTTGATCTTCGGGCTTAATACCGATACCATTATCCTGAATGTCGATCTGAATACTGCCGTTTACGTTCTTACTCCGTACGATAATTTCAGGAGCGTTTGCATTGTATTTTATGGCGTTATCCAACAGGTTAAAAAACACATTGGTAAGGTGAAGTTTATCAGCAGCGAGTTGCGACCGGGTAGCCTGTAAATCAAGCGAGATGGTAGCCTTTGAGTGGATAGCATTAGTATTAACAGCATCCTGAATCAAATCGTGCACATCAACAGTTTCTTTCTTCAACCCAATATCTTCTTTTTCCAAACGGGCCATTTGTAGCACCCGCTCTACTTGTTGCTTTAAGCGCTGATTTTCATTTTCAATTATTGTGGCATAGTTAAGCAGGCGTTCTGGCGCTTTTACAATATTGGGATCTTTTAGTACCGCAGTTGAGATGGCAATTGTGGATAGCGGAGTTTTAAACTCGTGGGTCATGTTGTTGATAAAATCTTTCTGAATTTCAGATAAGCGTCTTTGCTTCAGAATTACTAACAACGTGTACACAAAAAAGAAAATCACCACCAGTAAAACCGCGGACGAGAATCCCCAGATTCCCATCTGGCTGATCAGGTTCGCTTCCACCAGGGGAAAGCGTACTCCAAAATAATACCCATCGTTTTGCCAGGTAGGCAATTCTGAAAAGCTGGCCGGCAAAACTTTTTTGGGCGAAACGTAAGTGCCACCGGCCATGCACTTACTGGCGCAATCATAAACACCGTACTCAAAATCGGCAGTAACATGACGTTTTTCAAATTCTGTAACCAATAGAAATTCCAGCAGGTTGTTATCGATTGGGCCATTTACCAGCACGGTAAAATAGTTGGTAGAAATCTGGTTTACGAGCGTGTTAGCAGGCGATGGGGTTTTATTTATCTCCAGAATTTTGTTGGCCACGTTACTTAAGGCGGCCGTTACATCCTGATTAAATTGATTTTTTCGCAGATCAAAGGCTTTGCGTACCCAATAGATTTGAGTGGCGGTGATACCCACTATGCTAACAGCGGCTAAAATAATTACAATCCGTAGAGTTAGTCTGCTCACCTTACAAAGGTAGGCAGTATTTAAATGCCGGTTAGGCTTTAACAAGTCCTTAACACTATTTAGGTACCCGTTAACACCGGGCCTGCTTTTTGTGTTAGAAGTTTGTATCGTTTATCGAAACCCAGTAAGTTTAACCTAAAATTGATGAGAATATGAAAAATTGGATGTTTGTAGCGGCTCTGGTGTTCTGTGCGGCAGCAGTATATGCGCAGCAGGTTCCACAGCCAACCACACTTAACAAGAATGAAGTAAAGGCCGATGTGGCTGTATTTAGCTGGGACAATACCACCCACGATTTTGGAAAAGTAAAGCAAGGCACACCGGTTACCCACGAGTTTAAATTTACCAATACCGGAAAGGTACCTCTGGTAATTACCAATGTGCAGGCTTCGTGCGGTTGCACCACCCCAGCCTGGACAAAAGAGCCGGTAATGCCCGGTGGTCAGGGTTTTATTAAAGCAACATACAACGCAGCATCGGCTGGTGCTTTTAATAAAACAGTTACCGTAACCGCTAATATTGAAACCGGATTTATTCAACTTACCATTAAAGGCGAAGTACAACCTACAGATGTGGGTAAGTGATCTCCTTCGTTGAAAGAGAAACAAAAAAGTCAGGCCATCGCCTGACTTTTTCTTTTTATCATCGTTGGTTTTTTCGTTTTGAAGTAATCTTAATTACACCGGCACCTCCCGCTTCACCAAAAGGTTGCAACTTTACAGGGTCTTTAATTACTTCTATCGATTGAATACTGTTTGGATCTATGGAGGAAATGTCATCCACTTGTTTCCCATCCAAAAGATATAGTGGTTTGTTAGCTGTACTGGCTTTAGTAGTTACCAGAACAACACCATGCTTACCCGCTTCACCATACTGATCAATGGCTTCCTGTCCTCTCAAAACTTTTATCTCCTTAATCTTTTCGGGATTTAGCTTCTGCAAAGCATGGGCAGAGTCTGAGCGCAAATATTTTATTCCATCTATTACAATTATGGGATCTTCTTTTTTCTCCTCTTTCGCTGCTGGCTCTTGCGCGAAACAACAAACACTAAGAAATACCAATACTTGTGCTAATAAAGCTTTCATGCGAATTAGATTTTGATCTAAGATAAAGAATTAATCGGTATAATACGTATCAATGATGTGTTGACTGATTACACGATAAATTTCAGTTACCCGTTCATCTTCATTCAGAAATTGAATGTGGTTATCCAGAATTTCCAGATCGCCCCGTTTGGCAGGGCCGGTTTGCGAATACCGGGGGCCTATCGTTAATCCTTTTTGAAGGGTTTCGGTAATGAGTGGTTTGAGTAAATTATAATCGAGCGAATTTTGCTGCATAATTTGCTGAGCGAGCGTAAGCATGTGATTGGTAAAGTTAGAGGCAAACACAGCCGCTACATGCAAAGCCTTGCGCTCTTCTGAAGTTATTTTGTGAACCTGTTTACTCAAACCTTTTGCCAGCGCAAGAACAACAGCTGCGGCTTCATCGGTTAAGGTTTCTACAAAAAGCGGAATGGTTGAGAAATCAACTTTGCGTTCTTTACTAAATGTTTGCAGTGGATACAATACACCCACATGTGGAGTGGCCGCATATTGTAATTCAGTGATGGGAATACTTCCTGAAGTATGAATTAAAACGGCATCATCGGGTAAAATAATTTCGCGCGCCATTTGGGCAATAGCGTCATCGCGCACCGCCATAATAAAAATGGACGAATTGGAGGTAGAAAAATCCAGCGTTGCTTTTACTTCGGCCTGGTACAAGCGTTCGGTAAGTGCTTCGGCATGTTGGGGGTTGGGGCTGTAAACCTCTTTCACTACAAAACCTGCATTATCCAAAGCCGGAGCCAAATGCCAAGCTAAGTTACCGGAGCCAATAAACGATATAAAAACCTGAGCTGCCATGCGATTAAATTTAGGTAAAACCCTGAAATGTGCATAACTAAAAGACAGCCAACAGACTGTTACTAAAAATTTCCAATTGCAAAGGCTAACGATTGCAAAGGTGACCTGATGCAGCAAGGTCTTAAAGGCTTGTGTGCTTATTAAAAATAATTAGTAACACATGATATTAATCAGTTCGCAATGCAAAATCGCATGGTATCTTTCGGCCATTAAAAGTCACCATGGTATGAACATTCCTTATATGTCCGCAGCAGAAGCGGTAAAACTTATTCAGTCAGGCGATCGCGTATTTATCCACGGAAGTGCCGCGACCCCGCAAGCATTACTAAAGACGCTTGCCGAAAACTCCGAACACCTGCGGCAGGTGGAGTTAACAGCTGTTAGTACGCTTGGGCAACTGGATCTTGCCAAGCCGGAATTTAAGGACAGGTTTTACTTCAACTCTTTATTTGTTTCAGAAAACATCCGGGCTTGCGTAAATGGCGATAATGGTGAATACATTCCAATTTTTTTAAGTGAGATTTCGCGCCTTTTCGAGAAAGGAATTTTAACTATCGATGTGGCCCTGATTCATATTTCACCACCCGATAAGCATGGCTTTTGTTCATTGGGCACTTCCGTAGATGTAGCCAAATCGGCTGTGAAGCATGCCAAAAAAATTATTGCGCAGGTTAATCCCAACATGCCCCGCACGCATGGCGATGGGTTTATCCATATCAGCAAATTGAATGCGATGGTAGAAGTTCAGGATGCATTGCCTCAGGTTAATTATGGAGCACGCATTTCTGAATCCGATCGTATTATCGGGCAGAAGGTGGCCGAGTTGGTAGAAGATCGCAGTACCCTTCAGATGGGTATTGGCGCGATTCCCGATGCGGTATTGCAATCGCTGGGTCATTGTAAAGACCTGGGTGTACATACCGAAATGTTTTCGGATGGTGTGATTGATCTGGTGAAACAAGGTGTGGTCACCAATGCGTACAAGAAAAAACATCGGGGTAAAGTGGTTACGGCTTTTGCAATTGGTACCGATAAACTCTACAACTTTATTGACGATAACCCGGGCTTTGGATTTTTGGAAGCCGATTACGTGAATGACACGCGTGTGATTCGCGCGAACCCCAAAGTGGTGGCAATAAACAGCGCGATTGAAATTGATTTAACTGGCCAGGTGTGTGCCGATTCTATTGGTACGTATCAATACTCGGGCGTAGGCGGGCAAATGGATTTTATTCGGGGAGCTTCTTTATCGGAAGGTGGCAAACCGATTATTACGCTGGCTTCGGCTACTAAAAAAGGTGAATCGAAAATTGTTCCGTTCTTAAAACCCGGAGCCGGTGTGGTTTCTACCCGGGCACACGTACATTATGTGGTTACGGAGTATGGTATTGCGAATCTGTATGGAAAAAATTTGCATCAACGCGCATTGGCGTTAATGAACATTGCACACCCCAACAACCGCGAAATGTTAGATCGGGAGATTGTTAAACGTTTTGGAAGCAGGCAGTTTGCGGTGAGTTAGACACCAACTTTCACAGTATAGATTGATGCAAGTTTTTCAATAACAAAATCAATCTCATCGCTTGTATTGTATTTGCTGAAAGAAAAACGCACTGCACCGCGTTTGGAGTTAGGGTAAATAGCGCCCAGCACATGCGAGCCTGTACTGGCTCCGCTGGAGCACGCACTGCCACCCGATGCAGAAATTCCTTGCATATCTAAGTTGAACAGCAGCATGTCGTTCTCCTCGTTTTCCGGAAGGCTAACGTTTAGTACGGTATATAAGCTTTTATCCAGGTCGGCAGAACTTCCGTGGAAACTTACTCCCGGAACAGCGGCCTGAAGTTTAGCGATCATCTGTTTTTTCAACGCTGTGATGTGTGCTTCGTGTGCATCCATTTCGCGGTAACAGATTTCGAGTGCTTTGGCGAGACCGATAATACCATACACATTTTCAGTACCCCCACGCATGTTGCGCTCTTGCGCACCACCATGCACAAACTGCTTTATCTTTTTGTCTTTGTTGATATACATGAAGCCAACTCCTTTCGGTCCATGAAACTTATGCGCTGCGGCTGTCATACCATGCACTTTTAGTTTCTTCATGTCGTGCCGGTAGTGTCCCATGGTTTGCACCGTATCAGAATGAAAATAGGCTCCGTACTGTTCGCATAAATTGCCAACCGCCTCCAGACTTAACAAATTCCCAATTTCATTATTGGCATGCATTAGCGATACCAATGCATTGGGATGCGTTTTTAATAACTCCTCCAGATGCTGTAAATCCACATTGCCCTGTGCATCCAGTTTTACAAAGTGCAGTTCAATGGCTTTTTGTTTTTCTAACGTTTCAAGGGTGTGGGTTACCGCGTGGTGTTCGATGGGGGTGGAGATAGCATGTTTAATTCCGTACGTTTCAACCGCACAGCGGATAATCGCATTATCGGCTTCGGTACCCCCCGAAGTAAAAATGATTTCGCCCGGAGTGCAGTTCAGCAACTCGGCAATTTTTTTTCGGGATGATTCAATTGCAGCCCTAACCTTACGCCCATGGGCGTGAGTGGAAGAGGGATTTCCAAAATCTTCCAGCATGAAGGGTTTCATGGCTTCAAATACCTCCGGGTCGAGCGGAGTAGTAGCAGCATTATCCAGGTAAACTCGCATAGCGCAAAATTATTGAATAATTTCCTGAATGTCAGCGATTATACGCTGGGCCAATTGCGTGGCCTTCTTTTCATTCTGCGATTCGGCATAGATGCGGATAATGGGCTCCGTATTGCTTTTGCGCAGGTGTACCCACTCCTTTTCTTTTTCGAAATCGATTTTCACCCCATCGATGGTATTAATGTTTTCGTGGATATATTTTGCCTTTACCTTTTCCAACACCTGATCCACATTAATCTGGGGCGTAAGTTCAATCTTGTTTTTGGAAATGAAATAAGCCGGATAGGATTTGCGTAATGCGGAAACCGTAAGCTTAGCCTTGGCGAGATGACTCAAGAACAAAGCAATGCCCATCAACGCATCGCGGCCGTAATGAAAATCGGGAACGATGATACCGCCATTACCTTCGCCACCAATAACTGCTTTAACGGCCTTCATTTTGTTTACCACATTTACTTCGCCAACGGCTGCAGCAGCATACTGACCTCCGGCAAGCTCGGTTATATCGCGCAGTGCCCGGGTAGAAGATAGGTTGGAAACGGTATTTCCTTTTTTCTTTTTCAGGATGTATTCGGCCACCGCCACCAGCGTGTATTCTTCACCAAAAGGTTTACCATCTTCCTGAATCAGTGCCAAACGATCTACATCCGGATCAACCACAATACCCAGGTCGCATTTTTCTTTCTTAACTACAGCCGTAATCTTTTTAAGATGTTCAGGAAGCGGCTCAGGATTGTGAGCAAATTTACCATTGGGTTCGCAATACAACGGTACAATTTTCTTCACACCCAATGCCTTTAACAACAGCGGCACAGCAATACCACCGGTTGAGTTCACAGCATCTATTGCAATTTTGAATTTAGCGTTTTGAATGGCACGTTTATCTACCAGCTTATGCTTTAAAATCAGGTTAATGTGTTTTTGAATGTACGTGTCGTTTTGGGTGTAACTACCGATTTCGGTAACCGGTGCAAAATCAAAACTATCTTGTTGGGCAACTTGTAACACATGCGCACCATCTTCTGCCGAAATAAATTCGCCTTTCTCATTCAACAGCTTCAGTGCATTCCATTGCACGGGGTTGTGGCTGGCTGTAAGAATAATTCCACCTCCGGCTTTTTCTAATGGTACGGCAATTTCAACCGTAGGGGTGGTGGATAAACCAAGATCAACCACGTTAAGGCCAAGACCTTGCAGGGTGGCGGAAACCAGTTGACTAACCATTTCGCCAGAAGGACGGGCATCGCGCCCGATTATAATTTTTTTTCCACCGCGGGCTTTCACCCATGTACCAAAAGCGGCAGCAAATTTTACAACATCAACAGGTGTTAAGGCTTCGCCCGGTTTACCGCCAATGGTACCGCGTATGCCTGAAATGGATTTGATTAAGGTCACGATTAAAAAATTTGGGCGAAGTTAACGCAATCTGCAGAACCAATTGGAATGGAGGCCACAATATTGTCAGTCCGAACCGCTCAGGCAGAAAAGATGGTTGGGATTTCTATCAAATCAGGAGGAGACGAAAGACTAACCTTTCTTTCTGATCTCTGGCATTTCTGCAATGGCTTGAGCTTTCTCTTTTTCCGGATCGCCACAGGCATCACCCGCACCTACTACTTTACCACAATAGCCACAGGTAATTCCTTCTTTCGCCAGGAACGGACTTTGTGTAGCGCAGGTCCCTCTGAATTCGCCATTCTTTACGAACAATAACCGGACAGACATCAGAATGAAGAAGAGCGCAAAAATTCCGAGTGTTACAAGAAAGATAGCCATACTGCTGCGGTTTTGATTTGACGAATACCGATTTTTGTTGCGGTAAAAATACAACAGTTAATTTGCATAGATAAGTTTCATACCTATGAAAAAAAGCCCACTTTCAGCGCCAGATCCAAACCGTGAGGCCAAATTAAAAGCATTCGACCGGCTGCTTACCGTTATGGACGAATTGCGCGAGAACTGCCCGTGGGATAAAAAGCAAACGCTGGAATCGTTGCGGCATTTAACCATAGAGGAAACCTACGAATTATCGGATGCCATTCTGGAGGGTAACCTAAACGAAGTAAAGAAAGAACTGGGCGACTTAATGCTGCACAATGTGTTTTATGCCCGCATTGCTTCTGAACAAGGGGTATTTAATGTGGCCGATGTGTTGAATGCTATTTGCGATAAGTTAATTGAAAGGCATCCGCACATCTATGGCGATGTAATTGCTACGGATGAAAAAACCGTAAAAGAAAACTGGGAGAAAATCAAACTGAAGACGGGAAACAAATCTGTTCTGGAAGGCGTACCCAAGTCGTTGCCAGCTTTGGTAAAGGCCATTCGCATACAAGACAAAGCGCGGGGTGTGGGTTTTGATTGGGAAAGAAAAGAACAAGTGTGGGAAAAAGTGGAGGAGGAGATGAGCGAATTTAAAAACGAGTTTAATGTGGAGTCAAATGATGCGATCAATAAAGAAAAGGCAATGGCCGAATTTGGCGATCTATTGTTTTCGTTAGTGAACTATGCGCGGTTTATCAACCTTGATCCCGAAGAGGCTTTGGAACGCACCAACAAAAAATTTATTAAACGATTTCAATACCTCGAAACGGAATCAGCTAAAGATGGTAAGAAGATGGGCGAGATGACACTGGCCGAAATGGATGAATACTGGAACCGGGCTAAAAATATTTAATTATCAATCTCCCACTCAAACTCTTCTTCCGTAAGCTCCAGTTCTTTTTTCTTTTTCTGGCCTTTTAGCTTGAAGGCATCTTTCAATTCCTGCACTTCTTTTTTTAAGTCGCTGGTAATTTTTTTCTTAACCGCGTCTTTATCCAGACTTACATCATACACATCGGTAGTGCCGGTAATCTTTAAGAATATTTTTGCATTACCGCTGCCATCTTCTTCAATAGCACCAAAGGCTTCATCAGGGTCAATCTTCTTTTTGTTGCGAAGGGGTGCTACTACCCGATATTCTATTCGCTGATCAAAGGTATGAGTGCCACTTAACTGAATGGTGGTAACATTACTCTTTACTTCCATTTGCGGTAAGTAAATGGTTTGGTTTTCAATGTGAATTTCATTTTTTAAATCGGCAAAACGCAATTTGCTTAGCCCTTCATCGTCCAGGTATTTGTTGAGCTTTTTCATAGGCTCAAAGTTGTTCAACTCACCATTTTTGATGGTTGCGCTGATATCGGCAATTAATGTGGGTGCAATCAGGTTAAGCTTTTCATTCAGGGTCATTTCAAGATCTACGTTCGCGTAAGCCCGGCCTTTCAGGTGTTTATCTTCAATAAAAGTCTGATCGAAATTCTCAAACACGTAGAACACGCTATCTACCTGCAACCCATCAAGCTTAAAGGTTGAGATTACATCAATTGCCTTTGGGTTTTTTGCATCAACTATTCCATTTAAGGTAAGGGCGCCACCCATCACATTCATGGTAATGTTGCGCGACACCGCTACTTGATTTTTAACCAACAGATCGCCTTTGATGTTGCTCGGCTTGAAGCGCCTGTATTTCATCTTCTTCACATCACAATTAAAATTGAGTTGTACAAGAGGCGAAATGTGAAACTGGTACTCGTTGGATTCTTCCTGCTCAAATCCTATAGAAAAAAGCTGATCGAGATCTAAGAAATCCGATTTAAGGTCGGTTTCTATGCCGATGGGTTGGTTTTCAAACAATAGAAAGGTAATGATGTTTTTAAAGAACCCGTTGAGTTGAAAATCGCTATTCTCAAAATGTCCACGCACATTGCTCAGAGCAAGGTCGTTATTATTGAATTGTAAGGTTCCGTTAATATCCTTAAAACGAATGCCCTGTTTGCCATATGCAAAGTTTACATTGTTTAAGGTTATGGCTCCGTTGGTTTTTACTTTTTGAGCTGTAGCTTTTTTCTTGAGCAACGAAGTTTTACCCTCAAACATAATGTCGGCATCAATCAGGCCCATCAGCTCTTTAACTTCCGGTATCGGATAAAAACTATTGATGGATGCTGCATCTAATTCGCCTTTAAAATCAAGTGTGATGTAGGGATCGTTAAATTGACTGATGCCGAGGTTTCCGGTAAATGTTTTGCCATTTAACTCACCTTCCATATCCTTCAGAAATAATCGTGCATCACTGAAATCAGTTAGTGATGGACTAGCAAACGAGCCATTGAGATTAGCTTTTGAAATACGCGATTGATAATCGGGATGGTATAGCGTGGCATCCTTACATCCAAACGATGCTGAAATAAACGGACTCTTTTTGTCGCTGATTTCGCCTTTTAATGTGAGATTAAAAAACACATCGCCATCGCTGCGATATTGTTTCAGTTTTTTACTGGTTTCATCGGGTAATAATGAAAGCAGCGTTTGGATGTCGGTATCTTTTCCGGCCGCTGTAAGGTCTATCAGGTTTTTGTCTTTAAATGTATAGTGGCCACCGATTTCAAACTGGGAGCGGGCGATTTTTAAAACGGATGAGTTGAAGTCAACTATCTTTTTATCATCATCATAGTCAACCCGGGCATCTACTTCAAAAGTTTTGTTGGTTAGAAATAGCGTTCTGCCCACGCCAATCTGCTCGGTAATTACATCGCCTTTAGCGGTTATGTTATACAAGTCGTTTGTCACAATAATAGAGGCAGTAAGTTTTTCGCTATTGAAAACGTGATGTTGGTCGGCTTGTTGATCGAGGTAACTCACAATGGTATTAATCAACCGCACATTACGCAGATCGAATTGAACCATACCCGTTCCACTGCCCTGAACTTCTTTAAGAATAATATAATTGGCTTTACCGGCTGCATTACTACGCAGATTGGTTTCGCTTTCGGTAATGGATAATCCACGAATGGAATAGTTGCCTTTCCACAGTTCAACGGGACTTAGCGTAAAGGCCATATGCCGGGCTGTTAATAGCGGGTAAATGCCGGGGTGGCTGTCTTCGATGTAAACATCGGTAAGTACAATGGCCAGGTTGGGAAAATCATCAAACATAGACACATCGATTTTGCCGATTTTTACCGGGGTGTTCAGGTGTTTGTTGGCTTCTGTTACGAACCGCTGAATAATCTTGTCCTTAAACAGAAATACGGAGGTAACTGCACTGGCAAAAAGTATGGCCAGTACTACTGCGGTGTAAATCAGGATTTTCTTAAGCCGCTTCAAAAAAGTTTAAAAAATGATTAGGCAAAAATAGGACACAAGAATTAAACCATACCGATAAGACGTACGGATATGGGTAGGAATAACGAGGTGTTGAAGACAAAATTTTATTTTTTTGCACAATTCCAATTCTCTTTTACCTTTGCAGTCCCAAAACAAAAGGGAGCTTAGCTCAGCTGGTTCAGAGCATCTGCCTTACAAGCAGAGGGTCGGGGGTTCGAACCCCTCAGCTCCCACTAAAGCCACTGTTTCAGTGGCTTTTTTTATTTCCAATAATCATACTGCATATACCGCGCGGTTTCAAGGGCTACTTCCGGCCCTTGCAATCTGGCTACCACATAAAAAGCCATATCAATACCGGCCGACACCCCGGCTGAAAGAATGACTTTGCCATTGTCCACATAGCGTTGATCGGCAAGCACTTTGGTGGTGGGTGCTAGTTGCTTCAAAGCATCAACAGCCATAAAATGTGTGGTGGCTTGCAGGCCCTCCAACAATCCGGCCTTGGCCAGAATTAGTGCGCCCGTACAAACCGAAAGCACCAGTTCAGCTTTAGCATTTTGCTGTTTAACCCAATTAACCATAACCGGGTTGTCCATTTCCCTTCGCGAACCAAACGGCTTACCATCTGGGTAATACCCACCGCCACCGGGCACCAGAAAAATGTCGGCAGCAGGGGCATTCTCAAACAAATAAGTGGGTTTAACAACCAGGTTATTGCGGGCTGTTATTGTTTCTTTTTCGGCTACGGTAAATACTTCATAAGGCTCGCCTGTGTTTCTTTTCCCGGTAACGGAAAAAACTTCAAAAGGTCCGGCAAAATCCAGTACCTCCACCTCATCAAACAAAACAATAGCAATTTTCTTCACAACCAGTTTAGTTAGATGACGGTTAGAACAAAGTTAACATGCGGATTGAGGATTTAAGATAAGACTAAAATTCAAGTAACTTGTGTTGAATCAAAGAATCAAAAGCAATGAAAAGACTAATGCTTCTCTTCACGATGTTTTTAACCGGCTTGCTGGCACACGCACAAACCGATAGTTTATTTATAGTACCCTATACCACAGGTACAGCCTGGGATGTTGCCAAACAACCGCAGGAGCAACCGTGGTTCAAAGAACACTCAGCCAACTTATCGAAGTTGCGAAAGGATGGCATAATTAAAGCCGGTGCCCGCTATGCCGACAAAGGAATTATTGTGATAGCCGCTAAAACAATGGCCTCAGCCAAAGAACTTATTTTTGCTGATGCCGCTGTGGTGAATAAACTTTTTGTTGCAGAAGTAGAGAAGTTGAATGTTTTTTATGAGGGCTGCCTGGAGCGACCAAAATGATGTTTACTTTGTAGCATGAGTATTGAAAAGAAAATTGAAGTAAACGGAGTTAAGATCAGTTATCAGGAAGCGGGTTCGGCTACTGCATTGCCAATAGTTTTTATTCATGGGTTTCCATTTAACAAAACAATGTGGGCTGGCCAGTTAGCTGCATTTAAAGGGAACTATCGGCCAATAGCATTTGATGTTCGTGGGCATGGAAAGTCAGAAGCGGGTTCAGCTGATTTCAGTATGGATCTTTTTGCGGATGATCTGCTGGCATTTTTAGATACAATGAAAATTGAGAAAGCCGTTGTATGCGGACTTTCCATGGGTGGTTACATTGCGCTTAACGCGATACAGAAACAACCCAATCGTTTTGCGGGGCTTATCTTAACCGATACGCAGTGCGGAGCGGATACACCCGAAGGCAAAGAAAAACGCATGAAGACCATTGCCTTTATAAAGAAAAATGGATTAGAAGTTTATTCCGATGAATCGTTGAAGAACCTGCTTGCACCAGCTTCCTTTCAATCGCGGAAGGAAGAAGTAAAATTTATTCATCAAATTATTTTGAATACCCCGCCAGAGGTTGTGTGCAGAACGTTGCAGGCATTGGCCGATCGCACCGAAAGCTGTTCTTATTTGCCAAAGATTAAAGCTCCGGTTTGTGTAGTGGTGGGAAGTGAGGATAAGATTACACCACCGGCAGTAGCGCAAAAAATGGCAGCCGCTATTTCGGAGGCCCGGTTGGAGGTAATTGAAAACGCGGGCCACCTTACTAATCTGGAAGCACCCGAAGAATTTAATAAGCGGGTGTTGAAGTTTTTAACACACCTCCATTAACTTATTCTACGCATAGTTTTTCATCACAATCTAATAAGGCGATGGACTTACACTTGTCCACCCGCCATCTACAATTAACGTTTGCCCGGTAATATGCCCGGCTTCAGGTGAAACCAAAAATAAAACTGCTGTTGCAATGTCGGCTGTAGAGGCTGGTTTACCGATGGGTGTTATCCGCGACCAGGTGCTTTCATAGTCTGCATCGCTCTTTGTTCGCTCCGTAGCCGTGGCTCCGGGGGCAACAGTATTTACGGTAATGTTATAAGGCGATAATTCAACCACAAGATTTTTGGCGAGCATTTCCAGTGCTGCTTTACTCATACCGTAAGCGGCCAGATTTTTATGCGCCTGATGTCCTGTTACAGACGACATAAATAAAATGCGGCCACCACTTTTCTGATCGCGCATTTGTGTTGCTGCACGTTGTGCCAGGAAAAAACTTCCGCCCAGGTTAAGGCGCATTACTTTAAAAAAATCATCGGGTGCATAGTCGAAGAAATCACCAAACAAGGTAATGCCGGCATTGGCAATCACCACGTCAACCTTGCCAAACGTAGTTACGGTTTCGTTCACCAGGTGGTTAATAAAGCTTACATCGCTACAATCGCCACCCAGCGCAATGCAGTTTCCTTTTTCCTGTCGGATTTTTTGTGCAGCCTCTTCTGCCAGCGCAACTTCAATGTCATTTAGCACTACCTGTGCACCTTCGGCCGCAAGCCTGCGGCAAATTTCCAAACCAATGCCTTGCCCGGCACCAGTAACAATCGCAACACGGTTTTTGAATCGCATTTTGCTATCAGGTTAGAGTGAACGTACAAGTGGATGTTACGCAAGGCACCATTTTCATGTCGGATTTGGACAAACTGACAACCCTGATGTTTTGTGGAACATCAATTACAATATAGTATTCTTATAGGCCTCCATCATCTCGTTATAGTTTTGTTTTTTGGCCATAGCGTTAACCACAGCCACCAATCGCCTGGTTTTGGTTTGCGATGACCTGGCGTTTTCAATCCACGCGCTGTATAAATATTGCATGTAAGGGCTTAATGTTTTGAAAAATTCTGAAGCGGCCGGATCTTCCTTCAGGCATTGAAGCAGGTAGCGCGAAATTTTTGGCTTGCTTTCATCCACTTCCATCTCAATTGTAATTTTATCACCAGCTTTTTTGCCGGTGCCTTTGCGCATGGTGGCATTTACAGGCAGTAAGAAATTGCCATTACCCATCGACATAAGCGAAGTTCTTTCAAAAGTAAAAGCATCTAACCGACCCTTAACCCGAAAGGCCTTCTTACCCGGCTTCAATTTGTTAGCCTGGGCTGAAGATACGATCACATAAGTCCACCCACCCGGTTTATTTTGTTTCTGAAGTTTGGCTGTAAACCGAATCACAAATCAAATGGTTTTCATTAATTCAGCACGGTATTCGGTAAGGATGCGCGCTTTGGAAAGAAAGCCGAGGTACTGTTTATCTTTTACGACAGGCAGATTCCATTGTCGCGTTTCATCAAACTTTTTCAGAATAACTGAAATACTGTCGTTAAAATCTACTGCGTGGGCTTCCGTCATCAGGTCTTTTGCAAAAGTGGTATCGTAAAGTTTGTTGTTGAAGATGATTTCGCGCACATGATCCAGATGCACTACACCCACCAACTCACCTTCGCGTGTTACCACCGGAAATGTGTTTCGTTTGGAGATTGAAATAACGCGAACCAGTAAACGCAAACTATCATTGGGGCGGATGGCCGAAAAATTTTGTTCCAGTAGATCCTGCAGATTGAGTTTGCTTAACAGAATCTGATCGCGGTTATCGGCAGTAATATTAAGTAACCGCGAAAGTTTTTTTCCTTCCATAGAAAGCGGCTCGAAGTTTCGGGCTATGGCCAGACTTAATGCCGCAACAATCATGAGCGGAATAATCAGATCATAGCCTCCGGTTATTTCGGCAATCAGGAATATCGCGCAAAGCGGAGCATAGAAGATTCCACTTAGAATACCGGCCATGGCTACCAATGTAAAATTGGTTTCAGGTATTTGTGCAATGCCCGTCAGGTTAATCAACCGTGCAAACGCAAACCCCAGGTATGCTCCTACAAAAAGTGAAGGCCCGAAGTTGCCCCCGTTACCACCACTACCCAACGTTAACCCAACAGCCAATACTTTAATGAGCACAAGCGCACCAATGAACATTAAAATGGTATAATCATTTTGCAGGTACTGGTAAATGATGCTCCCGTTTGCAACTTCAAGCGGTTTAAGGTTGGCCAGCATTTTTATACTCTGGTATCCTTCGCCAAACAGCGATGGGAAGAACAGGAGTAACACTGCCAATGCAAGTCCTCCTAGAATTATTTTCGTACGATTATTACTGCGGGCCGCAAAAAATTTCTCAGTGCGTTCTAACGTTCGCGCATAAAACAGCGACACCAATCCGGCCAGCAAGCCAAGTATAATGTAGAAATGAATGTTATGATAGTTGAAAGGTGCTTGCAGCGAGAAGGAAAGAATAATTCCTTCAGCTAAAATAATTTTAGAAAGCAACGCCCCGGTGGCAGCTGCAATGATAATAGGGATGAAGGCGCCAACGGTAACATCGGTTAATAATACTTCAATGGCAAATAATACTCCGGCAACAGGTGCATTAAAGGCCGCAGCAATACCGGCTGCTGCTCCGCAAGCCAGTAAAATGGTGCGGTCTTTATAAGGAAGATGGAAGTAGCTGCTGTAATTTGATCCGATAGCCGAACCCGTACTGACCATGGGCGACTCCAGTCCGACAGAACCACCGAAGCCAACCGTTAAGGCACTGGTAATAATATGCGAGTAGGTTTGGCTTACCGGAAGTTTGGCCGATTTACGGGCAATAGAATAACCAATTTCAGCACTGCCTTTTTTGAAGTTACCCTTCAAACCAAATTTGATATAGATCACGGTTAGGGTAATACCAACAACCGGAAAAAGCGCGAAGAGGTAAAACTGCTCGTAGGTGGTAGCATAATGATTAACCCAAACGCCAATGGTATGCACAAAAAACTTAAGTACAATTGCTGCCAGTGCTGAGAGTATGCCCACCAAAACACACGAGAGCATAAAAAACTGGCGGGGTGATAACCGGTTGCGAGCAATAAAGAACAACTGCTTCAGGGTACGAAAAATAAACCGCTCGGTTTTGTGAGATTGCATGGTGCAAATTAAAAAGCCTTTGTTAAAAACAGGGTATTCATAAAGAATGATTTAGTGTGTGAAACTTAATTCTTTGTAATGTTGTATAAACAATAATTGAGTTTGTAAATAATGTCGTTAGAATCTGAAATAAAGCAGTCCCGGTTTCAAAGTGAACATCAGAAGGCCGCCATCAATGTGTTGCTTACCGGCAATTGGTTGTACCATCAGAATGCACTTTTTTTAAAACCATTTGGACTTACACCCGAGCAGTTTAATGTGTTGCGGATTTTACGCGGCAACAATTCCAAACCGATGATGCTTTTAGACATTACCGAAAGGATGATTGATAAAAGCAGCAACTGCACACGGTTGGTTGAAAAACTACGGCAAAAAGGTTGGGTTAAACGCGAAATCTGTGCAACCAATCGCAGGCAGGTAGATATAATTATAACCCCAAAAGGCCTTGCTGTTTTAACCAGGATAGATGCAGCTATTTCTCAGAATCCGTTTCAACACTTGCAAACCCGATTAACAAGGACAGAAGCCTCAGAACTTAATAGACTTTTAGATAAGGTTCGCGGTTAATTCGAATCGTGGTTTTAGCAAACCCAGAATTTTATTTGGCCAAATTCCAATACTTAAGAATTTATTAAAATAATTATGCAATCGGTTGATATTGCATTTTTACCCCTCTGAACAGGGTCATTACCCTCTGATTTTTCCATTTTGTTAAGGTATCGTTAAAATTTAGCCATGATTTTCAAAAATCATTATGATTTTTTTAAAACAGGCTTGTATTTAACCCTTCCGTAATCGGATTCTATAAAAAATATTTAAAACTGGGTTAAAAATTACCATCAGGTTTGGATTCTTGTGCTTGTAATCCTAAAAAGAAACCTAAACCCAACCCTCAAATAACCCTAACCCATTTCACTTATGATTGAAGTTTTATCTGATTCTACCGTACTCGACCCGGGCACGGCCGCAGCCCTGGCCGATTCTCTTCAGGTTCTCTCTGCGCGTATTACCGCAGCACAGAACACTGCGGCATTTACTACTAACAATGTGTGGATGATTCTTTCAGCCGCACTCGTATTTATTATGTCGCTTGGTTTTGCCTGCGTGGAGTCGGGTTTTACCCAGGCAAAAAACACGGTTAATATCCTGTTCAAAAATACAGTAGATACTGCCATTGGTATTGTGGTGTTTGCCTTGTTTGGTTTTGCCCTGATGTACCCCGGCACATTTAACGGCTGGTTTGGCTTTGCCGGTTTTGGATTAAGCACCCCCGAAGGTTACGAACCTATTGCTTATGCCGGTGGTAAGTATACCTACTGGACCGATTTTCTTTTTCAGGCTGTGTTTTGTGCTACTGCCGGTACAATTGTATCGGGCGCTGTAGCTGAACGTATTAAAATCAGTGCATACTTTATCTTCACACTTTTCCTTACGGGATTAATCTATCCGATTTTAGGAAGTTGGAAGTGGGGTGGCGGCTGGCTGAATGAATATGGTTTTTATGACTTTGCAGGTTCAACTATTGTACACTCAGTAGGTGGTTGGGCGGCATTGGCCGGAGTAATAGTATTAGGCCCTCGTCTGGGTAAATACGATAATGGTTCCCCTAAAACTTTTGCTAACTCTTCTGTACCACTTGCTGTAATTGGTGTGTTCCTGTTGTGGCTGGGTTGGTTCGGATTTAATGGTGGTTCTGTACTATCGGCAGATCCTGAATTAATCTCATTGGTGTGCGTAACTACTGCACTCGCTGCTTGTACCGGTGGCATTGGCGGTATGATTGGTGGATTGATTGCCTTTAAACGCCTTGATCTGGGTATGGTACTAAACGGTATTCTTGCCGGCCTGGTAGGTATTACTGCCGGAGCCGATCAGATGTCTCCCAACGAAGCCATATTCATTGGTCTGCTTTGCGGAACGGTAGTAGTGTTTGCAGTTATCTTTTTTGATAAAGCTAAAATCGATGATCCTGTGGGTGCCATCTCGGTGCATCTGGTGTGTGGTATCATCGGTACACTTGCTGTTGGTGCATTGGGAAAACTAGCCGGTGGTGAACAATTCGTAAAACAATTAGTAGGCGTTGCTGCCTATGGTGGCGGAGCCTTTGTGGGTTCGCTGCTTGTATTCTTTATTCTTAATAAGGTAATGAAAGGTGGTATTCGGGTATCGGCTCAGCACGAGAAAGAAGGCTTGGATAGCCATGAGCATGGTATGCGTGGATACACTATTACCTATGAAGAATAAATAAAAATAATTGCCATGCAATGCAAGTTGGCCAGGCGGGCCACTTGCTAGCGCGGCAAAAAAAACACCAGGAAGTCTCAGCTGATAATTGCAGTCATCCACTGAGAATCTCCCTGGCCATTGTAAAAAATTACAACCCTCAAAATTATGAAAAACCCTATAAGCGTATTGTCCTTATTGGCAATTATTACATTATCGGTAAATGCAGTTGCACAGGAAACACCCGTGTATGCATCGGCCAACACAAACGATAAAGAGAAGAAGAAAAAAGAAGAGCAGAAAAACGAGGAGATGAAAACAACTGATCAAAAAGAAGAGGAAGAAGAACCAACCTTTACACTGTCAGGATCAATTGATACCTATTTTCACTCTTCATTTGGTTACCGTAATGGTGGCACTGTTGCACCCTCAACATCATTTGCAAATTTAAAGGGCTTCTCTTTGGGAATGGCAAATTTGATTGCTTCTTATAACGGAGAAAAATCAGGCTTTGTAGCAGATTTGGTTTTTGGGCCACGGGGATCTGATGCGGTTTTTAATTCAGGAATTGGATCTTATACAAACCTTGCTGGTGGAAGCAGTGGCCAGATCGTTAATCAATTGTATGGTTATTATAAATTCAATGATAAGGTTACGCTTAACCTCGGGCAGTTCAATACATTTCTAGGTTACGAAGTAATCTCGCCTGCGGTTAACTTTCATTACTCTACCTCATATCTCTTTTCTTGGGGGCCTTTCAATCACACCGGTGCGCGTTTGGATATAGCTGGTGAAAATGGATTGGTTGCCAAATTGGCGGTTATGAACCCAACAGATTTTCTTGAATTCAATCCGGTAAATACCTATACAGTGGGCGCTCAGATTGGTAAAACATCGGATGCCGGTGGCGTATGGTTAAACTTTTTGTATGGCGATCAGGATGGTACTTTGAATGAGGATGATGGTAGCTTAGGTACTGGCGATAGCTCTTTGGGAAGTTTATTTCAGGGAGATATTACGCTTGGTTATAATTTAAGTGAGAAGTTCTACTTAGGTTTTAATACTTCTTTCCAAACCGTGGCCGCTGGTGAAGAAGTTGATGCAGGTGGAGACATTGTAGATATTGATGCTGATGCCTCTTCTTTCTTTGGTGTAGCAGTCTATCCAAAAGTTACCGTTTCCGAAACTTTCGCCTTAGGGCTACGTGCTGAGTATTTCGCAATCAAAAATTACCACCTGCCATTGTTTGGCCTTGATGATGAAGGCAACGGAAATGTAATAGAGTTTACATTATCCGGAAATTATAAAGTGGGTGGCTTTACGTTCATTCCTGAATTGCGTGTGGATATGACTTCAGAGAATTCTTTTAATAAAGAGTTTGATGCTGTAGATAAAAAATTGCTACCAACCCTTAACCTGGCAGCTGTCTATAAATTTTAAATCAATCCATAACAAACAAAACTACCTATGTCAAAATCAAAACTTGAGTACATCTGGCTGGATGGATACGCACCCACCCAAAGCCTGCGCAGTAAAACCAAAATTGTTAAAAACTTTAATGGCACATTAGAAGATTGTCCCATGTGGTCGTTCGATGGAAGTTCTACCGAACAGGCACCTGGTGGTTCAAGCGATTGTTTGCTCGAACCGGTAGCCATATTTCCAGATCCCGCAAGGAAAGATGCATACCTGGTAATGTGCGAAGTATTAAGTCCCGATGGCACCCCACATCCAACAAACGGCCGCGCTACAATTGAAGATGACGACCGCGACTTCTGGTTTGGGTTTGAACAGGAGTACTTCCTGTGGGACCCGGGCACTAATAAACCCCTCGGGTTTCCGGAGAATGGATACCCTGCACCACAAGGTCCGTACTATTGCTCTGTGGGTGCAAAGAATGCATTCGGTCGTTCTATTGTAGAAGAGCATCTTGATTATTGTTTGGCTGCGGGCATTAACGTAGAAGGCATCAATGCCGAAGTAGCACCAGGCCAATGGGAGTTTCAGATTTTTGCAAAAGGTGCAAAAGAGGCAGGCGATCAGGTGTGGGTAGCGCGTTACCTGCTGGAGCGCACGGCCGAAAAGTATGGTGTAGCTATTAATTGGCATTGCAAACCATTAGGAGCAACCGATTGGAATGGCTCAGGTATGCATGCCAACTTCTCTAACTCGTTGTTGCGCGAGGCCGGTTCGAAAGATACTTACGATATGGTGTGCAACGCATTTGCCCCGTATGTAAAAGAACATATTGCTGTGTACGGTGCCGATAACCACCTGCGCTTAACCGGCAAACACGAAACCCAAAGCATCGATAAATTTTCTTATGGTATTTCCGATAGGGGCGCCTCTATCCGCATTCCGATTGCCACCGTTGAAAACGGATGGAAAGGATGGCTGGAAGATCGCAGACCCAACTCGGCAGCCGACCCTTACAAAGTTGCAGCCCGCATCATCACCACGGTGAAAACTGCGGATAAACTGGAACCAGTATTGGTTAGCATGAACGGTAACGGAAAAGGGAGGTAGACTTTTCCGTGTGTGAAGTGAAAAGGGGAAGCGTAAGCTTCTCCTTTTTTATTTCTGCGCAAATGCACCTAAATCAATTATTAGAAAAGTATTAGAAATCGATTTTTTGACAGTTTTTCGCTTTATATGGTTTTTGAGCTTTTGAAATAAAAATCAGCGTGTTTTTAAACTGCACCGGGCAGTGTTATGATCTGTGTTAAATACCAACCAATAGGGTTCCCACAAAGGAGGGTTTTAAAAACACCCCCGCTTAGTTTTTTGAAAATTACTATCGGAGGCATCAAATCCACATGCCATGCAGTGTATGCTTTTGCCATAGGTTTTCAAGTTAAATTGGTAGAAACATAAATCAGAATTTACCATGAACAACGTGATAGACATTAGCCGCAACGATTTGTTGAAGCAAGAATTGAAATCAAAGTATGTGGATTTATCCGATGCAGAAATCAACCGGGTGGATACTTCGTTTGAGCAGTTGGTTGAAGACATCACCAACAAAACCCATAAGCAAAAAGAAGAAGTAGCGCATCAGGTGGAGGAATTAATGGCCTATGCCAAATCCAAATCACTTTAACACCGTAACCTGCCGTTAGTTTAAATGGCAGTGTTTTAGTTACCTCTTAAAACTCCCAGGGTTGGGAGTTTTTTGTTTTTATGTTCATTTAAAAAAAATATTTTGACTGAAAGAGCAAGCTCATTTATAACCCATCATTGTTCTGTTTGATGCTTTTTAGTTCAAATGGAAGTTGTAAAAAGAAGGGTATTTCGGGATATGCTTTAAAAAAATATTAACGGTAGTTTTAGCAACACCATAGTGGTTGAAAAACTGCCACATCTGAAATGCAGGATGTTAACTGAAAATCTTTCATGCAATTTTATGAGTACAAATCTCTATTTGTAATTTTGAAACCAGACGATGCCAAAAATCGTTTATAAGTTGATGAGAAGGTTTTTTACATGCGTGCTTACACTGGTGTTTTTGATCTCCAGCGTAATGGTTTGGGCCTCGCCCTTCGCTGATACATTGCGCGCAGAAGAAGGCATCGAGTCCGCAGAAGAACGTGCAGAAAATGGGATTTCCTCATTTACTACTTACTTCTCAAAGATTCGTAAGAACCCCGTGCCAGAAGTTGACAGGTTAATTTATGCTTGCAACCTGCAAGCAGTTCAATTTGAAGGACTTCGGGCTCAACTTAAGTTCAATCAAAATCAAACTAGAAAAACAAATATTCCAATACATATAGCAAAACAGGTTTTTTTGATTTAGGAGTGGATTCTACCAATATCTACCTCTATACCATCCTTTTTTAATTCAAAAATTTACCTTCTATGAAAAACTATCTTAAAATTTCAGCCGTTGTGGCTTTCGTATTTATTGTTTCAAGTGCCATGGCACAATCATCTGAAAACGTCTGGCCGGTTTCTAAAGATGTAAACCGCTACAGCAACAAAAGCTTAGTTGCACACAAGCCCACTAAGCTTAAGTTGGTTGGCACACCAGTTTTTGTAACCAGCAAAATGCAAAGCCCTTCAAAAGAGGTGACTGCCGGAAATGTAACTTCTACTTACCCCATGTGGACCGTAAGTAAAGGCGTTAACCGAATCGGGAAAAAATAATTCTGATATGGTCTATAGAAAAGGTCGCTGATCTCAGCGACCTTTTTTTGTTTGTAAAGTCTTTTGGTTTTGAATTTCTTCGGGCATGTTTAAAAACGAGTTTCAGAATACAGTAACCAATCACGAAGTTGGTTCGCGTTTATTAGCCGAAATCAACTTAGCATACACACATCACTCCCGGCACTACCACACGCTGGCCCATTTGGATCAATTGGTTGCAGAACTGAAACCATTTCAGGATCAATTCACGTGTTGGGATACAGTAGTATTTGCAATTGCCTATCACGATTTTATTTACAAGGCCACTGCTCGCGACAATGAAGAACAGAGTGCCGCTGTAGCCTGTAAGCGATTAAAAGAAATTGATTTTTCGGTTTCTGAAACAACGCGATGTGTGGAATTTATTCTTGCCACAAAAAAGCATGAACCGGTAAATCGTGAGATTGATTTGTTTACCGATGCCGACCTGGCCATACTTGGCGCAACGCCCCAACGCTACCAGCAATACACCATGGAAATAAGAAAAGAATATTCCGTCTATCCGGATTTGATCTATAAACCCGGCCGGAAAAAAGTGTTGCAGCATTTTTTAAGCATGCAGCGGATTTATAAAACAGCTGAGTTTTACGAACGATATGAGCAACCGGCAAGAGTGAATTTGAAGGAAGAACTTGAGAGGTTAAGCTGAGTATTAGCGGTTAAACAGATTTTTTAACTTCCACCACAAACCTCGCGGGCTGTATCGTCTGACCGAAACGGCACCACCTACCACAATCGCTCCTAAAACCTGAAGATCTTGATTCATTACAATTCTTAGGTTTTGGTTTTGTTGAGGGCGAAACCCCGATCTCAGTAGTTTTGTATCCAATAAATGAAATCACCAACGCTTCGTTTATTTGTGGGTTGTGAATAGTTATTTCAAATTTTCCGTTTGCATCGGTTACAGTTTCAGCAGCAAATCCTTTGCGTACAATGTTTACTCCGGGTATGCCGAGTGAATCAACCTCATCGATTACAAGACCCTTAATGGTAAGCACTGTTGGTACTTTTAGTTTTAAGCCAACCTTCTTTTCTTCATCTATTTGTTCTTGTGGCGTGGTGGTAGCGGTTTGCGCCTGAACGGGTTCGTTAACCAGTAGCATCAAAAATGCGATAAAGGCTGCCCATGCCGAATGCACTTTGGCCGGAGTTTCAGTTTGATAAATTTTGAGTTGCGGTTGTTTGAACCGACCGCAAGTAGACGTTGTGCTGCTTTTAAAGTAATGCTTGATTTCATCATCTGTCCAGTTGGTAAAATCGATCACCTCTTTTTGACAGGCCCCGCAAAATTTTCCTTTTTGAGTAGGTGTAAAGGTGTTCCAGTTTTCGTGGCAGGGTGTGGGTACGGTAAGGGCAAAGTGCTTTTTCATGGTTAAGGTTTTGAACAGGATGCGCGTCCAGACCTAAATCCATAAGCATTGCGACTTTAAATTTTAATATCGATCAAAAACCTTTTCAGAAAGGCACGGTATTCTCCAACGAAAATTCAGCTATACGATGCAGGACTTACTCGCTCCTTAACGAATTTGCCGGATTGGCCTTTGCAGCCCGTAGTGCTTGTGTGCTTACAATTAGCAACGCAAACAACAGCGCAATAACTCCGGTAAGCGGAAATATCCACCAGGCCAAAGGTGTACGGATGGTATAGCGTTCCAGATAAGCAGTAAGGCCCCACCAGGCTAATGGCGATGACACCACAAAGGCAATAATTACCAACACCGAAAAATCTTTCGACATTAAACCCACCAGGCTGGGTACTGATGCCCCCATCACTTTTCGGATTCCAATTTCTTTGGTACGTTGTTCAGCTGTAAAAGAAGCCAAACCAAACAAGCCTAATCCGGTAATGATAATAGTAAGCGTTGCAAACAAACTGGCCAGTGTGCTGGTAAGGTTAATGGTGGTAAACTTTTTTTGAAACTCCTGATCAGCAAAGCGATATTCAAATGGGTAGGCTGGCGCATATTTTTCAAATACGGCTTTCACGGCATTAAGAGAGGCTTGCAGGTTGTCGGTTTTTTTGAGGCGAATGGATACGGAGCCACCCCAATCCTCCAGGATCATAAACATCGGACTAACAGGTCGGAAAGGCGAGCCCATCAATACATCATCTACAACCCCGATCAATTTACGTTTTTCGCCCCAAAGGTCTAGTTCTGTGCCGATGTAATCACCCTTCAATCCCATTACATCCAGCCCTGCTTTATTAACGAGTATGGCTGATGAATCGCTCTTGAAATCTTCTGAGAAATCGCGACCCTCCAGCAGTTTAATGCCCATCGTTTTGGTATAGTCATATTCAGTAACAACTGTTGTAAAAATTACCCGCAGTTCTTCTGGCTTTCCGGGCCATCCTAAAAAATTGTTCGAGTTAATATCTGTAATCTCGCTATTGGCTCTTGTTACGGATTCAACCACACCGGTATTTAGCAATTCAAGTTTAATAGCACGGTAGTTTTCTCTTACCTCATTGGTATAGTCTACCGCCATCAGATTTTCCTGTTGGTAACCCAACTCGCGGCCCTTCACCAATTGTATCTGTTGATAGATTACAATTGTGCCAATGATGAGCAGAATAGAAAACCCAAACTGCAGAACTACTAATATCTTGCGAGGTGTGCTGGCACCCTTGCCAATAGTTGGCTTACCTTTTAAAACCTTAACCGGTTGAAACGAGGATAGATAAAAGGCAGGATAACTACCCGAGATTATTCCGGTAACCAAAATAATACCGAGAGTAAAAATCCAGAACTGCGATGACGTATAATCAATTACCAGTTTTTTATCTACCAGGTTATTGTAATACGGTAATAATAATTGGGCAGCCAGAATAGCAAAGGCAAACGCGAGAAAAGAAATAAAGGTAGACTCGCCAATAAACTGCAGAATTAATTCATAACGTTTGGAGCCAACACTTTTACGAACACCCACTTCACGGGCTCTGCGTTCGCTGCGTGCCGTGGCTAAGTTCATAAAGTTAATGCAGGCAATAATGATGATGAAAATGGCGATTACGGTAAACATCTGCACATAATCGTTCATGCCGCCTGTCTCTATGCCATTGTCAAAATTTCCGAATAGGCGCCAGCGCTCCATCGGGTATAAAAAGTATTCGGGCTTGGTATCGGTTTCGCCATGTTCCTGTAGCATCATCTTCACACTGGCCTCCACATCGGGTTGGTTTTTGGCATCATTCAATTCTGCAAATACCTGAAAGGAATAGTTGCCCCAATTGGTTGTGTTTTCGCGTACCCATTCATTGTTTTGTTCTCTGAACTTCCACGGCATTAAAAAATCAAACTGAAAAGTGGAGTTGCCCGGGATGTCTTTTAAAATACCCGATACTTTTAAATCGTACTCGTTATCCAGGCGAATAACTTTGTTAATCGGATCTTCATCGCCAAATAAAGATTTGGCTGTTGACTCAGTAATAACAATTGAGGGCGGAGCATCCAATACCTGCTCGGCAGTACCTACCACCAGCGGAAACTCAAACATTTCCAGAAATTCTTCGCTTACCCAATAACCGCGTTTAATCAACCGGTTTTCGCCAACGGTGATCAGGTGGGTACTGCCCCAGTCAGTAACAGCCATGCGGGCAATGTTACTGTTGGCGGTTTTGAAGGCTTCGTAGGTAGGCAGGGGTACGCTGGTCCACGAGCTTATTTTGCCATCAAATTGTGCCCGCACCCAAACCTGATACAAGCGGTCTACTTTGGGAACAAATTTGTCAAAACTGGTTTCATCCGCAACCCATAGCAAAATCAGGATACTACAGGTAATGCCTAAAGCCAGGCCCGTAATGTTTATGAAAGAATAAAACCCATTTTTAAACAGGTTGCGAACCATTACGAGAAAGTAATTGCGAAACATAGGGGTGGAGTTAGACTGGTATTACTTGACTTTTTTAAAAAGGTATCAGGCCAGGCAGAAAATATTTTCTACCAAGACTGATTAAAACCAGAATTAGTTGCAGTGGCGCGCAATTTTTTTTCGAAGCGGCAAAAAAATGTTCAGGGATGTACACCCCCTAATGCAAAACCGTACAGTTATTTATCGGGCATTACCAGCGCCATAATGAGGTAAAGGAGCAGGCCGGTACCAAAGCAAAGAAAGGCAACAATAAAAATAATGCGCATAATGGTAGGATCCAGATTGAAATAGTTAGCCAGACCACTACAAACCCCAAAAAGTTTCTTTTCTCCTTTTACTAATCGCGTTGCCATAAATTTATTGTTTGATCGAAGATACGAAATCAGAATGAAAAATCGTGCCGGATTAAATGACTTCGGGTCTATCACAATGCAAATAGCGCATGGTAAAATCTAAGGAAGAGTGTTATTTTAGCAGTAAATCTGAACTATGAATAAATTTATAACAGGGGTGACGGTAATTGCTCTTGGCTTTTTATCAGCTTGTGTTTTGCCTACCGAAAAAAAGGAAAGCAAGTCCGAAGGAATTAAGAAACGCGACAGCGTTCGAGTGGAGACAGCAAACCACTCAAATGGAAAGCTTAAGGCAGAGGTTCCCTATGCGGGTAAAAAGAAACATGGCTTAGCAAAAACTTACGATAAGGATGGTAATATAATGCTGGAACTGCCTTATGTGTTTGGAAAACGCGAAGGGCAGTCCAAGAAGTACTATGAAGGAGGCAAACAGATTTATCAGACAACAGAATATAAAAATGATCTGCTTCATGGCATGCAGGTAAAGTATCGTGAAAATGGTGATGTAATGTCAGAGGCAAGGTATGAGAATGACTTTCCTTGTGCAGGGGTAAAAGAATATTATACCGACAAAACCTTAAAGAAGGAATACCCCAAATTGATTATTACCCCTATCGACAGAATTCAAAGCCAAGGTGTTTATCAGTTGAATATTTCTATGTCCGAAAAGGTGCGAAAAGTAAAATACTATACCGGAGAACTATCGCCAGCAGGATGTCTGAACGATGATTTATATTCCGTTCTGCTAGACGAGCAGAAAAAGACAGGCGTGATAAAATACAATATTCCGCCAGGAGCATTTTTGATGGAAGAACTTAACATTATAGCGGCAGTGGAAACCATTTACGGCAATACTTATGTCGTTCAACGCACTCACAACCTGGCTATTGAGAATTAACCGCCACCCAACATTTGCCTGCGCATTTTCAGTTGCAAGTCATCGGGCACAATCTCCAACCCTTTCTGCAAAAATTGTTTAGCCTTTGTCTTTTGTCCTTTCCTAAAGAAGTAAACACATGCTTCTGAGTAAGCCTGGCCTATTATTGGAGGGTTCATGATAGTAATGTTTTTATTGGTATAAAAATCTTCAAAGAGCTTCTGATATTTTTCACCTCGTTTTTCATCACCGTTTTGGAAACTTTCACCAAACTCAGCAGCGTACAGCATGGCAAGCATCGAATTGAAATTGCTGTTTTCTTGTAAGACCGGAAAGCGCGTTTTGTAGGCTTCCAGCGAATCCATCACCACACTATTCTTTCTCTCATTACGAAATGATTGCGCGAGGCAGGAAACAAACACACCGCTCAAGTCAACATTATTGGGCTGAATCTCCATCGCTTTACTGAAGAAAGGTTTGGCCCGAACATAATTTCCCTGATTATAAAATACACGTCCGTTTTCGTAGTAATAAATAAAATTTATCTCATCCAGGGTTTCTTTATCTGTTATGTTTTGAGTAATCGCTTCGTAACATCTCTTGTAAAGTAGTTTGTCGTTGTTCTTAAACAGAACGGTTTGAGTAAGATTATAAAACTCGCCTTTTATCATGTCTACGGTAACACCTTTTTCCTTCAATCTGGAAATACGGCCAATTAGCGCGGCCTTTTGAAGAGGGTCAAGATTGGGCATTTCCAGCTTTGCGGCTGTAGAGTGGAGCAACAGATATTCAGAGCGGATATTGGGGTAGTACAGGTAACCCTTTTTGATTTGCTCATATGCCCCAGCGACATCATTATGATCCTGTTTAAAGATTCCGTCATTCAGATAGTGAATTCCAACCAGCTGTGTGAGGTTAATATTTTCACTTTGAAAATAATACTTGTTGAACAGCTCGTCAGTTGTTGAATTGGTAACCTCCGAACTGCCAATTACTTTTTGATTTTTTAGGTTGTTAATGAAATTACTCTTGTAGGTATTATCAAATGTCAGAAACCCGAAAACAGGTGTGGTGGTTTCAATCATTATATTGTCTGCATTGGGGTAAGCAACCAGATAAACATGGGTTGGCTTTTCTTTAATGGTGTACGGGATGTTTAGTTTTTCGAAGAATAGTGCATATAAGGCTGTGGCGGTTACACAATTATAATTACCGGTGCGACTGATTTCATAAAATCGGTTCTCTGCTTCATACTTAGAGAGGAACCTACTGTGCACCAATTGATAAATATATTTTATCTTTTTGTCGTTCTTCTTCTTATAAGATTCTGAGGATTGTATCTCTTTCAATGTAGCATTGAAGCGTTCCTCAAAGTTTTTCGCGTCCTGTGTTGCAGTAGGTGAATTGGCGAAGAAGAGGGAAATAAAATCGGTATTTCCATTTTTGAAATGATTTTCAAACGCGGTGGATTCATATGGCGTGGTAAATTCCAGTTCTTTCCATCGTACAAGTGAATCAGTTTGAGTTTGGGCACCACATTTAAGGCTTAAAACTAAAATAATAGCTAATGGTAATTTCATTTTTACAAAAATCAACAACTTAAAATTAGGAAATTAACATATAAAAAAGCACCGCTTTTGTCATTGTTATTGTACCCGATTTAGATGTATTTTTAACCTTTTGTAAAGGCAGTTATGGTTCTAAAATTTCGACAATTAATTTGGTTGGGTATTTATGTGATCCTGTTTGCATGTTCGCCAGACAAAACTAAGCAGGAAACTTTAGCCGATCCGCTAAAAATGAACTACGCTATCCGCAGCATGTGGCCGCACGATCCGGAGGCTTTTACACAAGGCCTGCTGATTCACAATGGCGAATTGTTTGAAAGTACGGGCCAGTATGGAACTTCGTGGATTGGAATTGTGGACATCAACACGGGGAAAGCGGATAAAAAAGTTGTTTTGGATAAACAATACTTTGGGGAAGGCATAGCTATACTCAACAACAAAATTTTTCAGCTTACCTGGCAGAATAAGGTTGGCTTTGTATATGATCTGAAAACATTTAAGAAGTTAAATGATTTTCGATTTGATTCATTTGCCAAAGAGGGATGGGGGCTAACGCACGATAATGTCAACCTGATCATGAGCGATGGTACCAACACCTTACATTATTTAGACACGGTTACACTGCAAGTTGTTAAATCTGTAAAAGTTACAGACGACAATGGGCCGGTCAAAAATCTGAATGAATTGGAATTCATTGATGGATTTGTATTTGCCAATGTTTGGCAAACCAATCTGATTTTAAAAATTGATCCGGGTACCGGTAAAGTTGTAGGCCGGATAGACCTTTCGAAGTTAGCGAGCGATGCCCGCAAGGCCAGCCCACAAGTAGATGTGCTGAATGGAATAGCCTGGCATCCGGAAACCAAATCAATTTTAGTAACCGGAAAAAACTGGCCCAACATTTACATTCTTAAAATTGATTAATACTTCATCAACAGCACGCGGATTGACGGCCAGACATCTGTAAAAATTATTGAGTACCCGTATAACGATACTTAAATATTTCATCCCATGCCTTTAGTGCTGGTTTGGTGTTAAAGTTTACATCTACTAAACCGATGTATAGAAAGTAACCGATGTTATCGGGTACATCATCAGGCACAGCTGTAATATCAAAATCAGTGAAGAGTAATTGAAACACAGCTGTTGCACGTACCTCGTTTAGCAACCGGGCGTGATGCTCAATGTATGCTTTCTGGATTTCAGGCGAACTTACAAATGACCGATCAGGAGTAGTTACAGATGCTGAACTCCAACCACCCTCGGTAACAAATACCGGAATATTTTTTCCTTCTACTAATCTTGTATAATAGTTGAGTGGAATATCCGTAGGATTATCAAACCCAAAATACGGATAGGAAGATAGCCCGAGTTCCTGAATAAAAGGAAAGTCTGCGAAATCTTGTGCTATGCCGGTATATGAACCACCTACCAATTTTCCCCAGGCGTGGTCAACCTGCACACTAACGCTTAATGGAACTGTTGCGTTGCGGGCACGAACCGCTGTAGCAGTGGCATTAACGGCAGTTTTCAAACCTTTATAAATTGCTGCAGGCGATGCATCGCGGATAAGATTGGTTTCCAAAGCAAGTCCTAAATGGTCGGGCTTCAGAATGCTATCCATGGCAATCGTAAATTTTTGATAGAGCATTTGCATATCAGCATCAGCAATACTTTTATTGACTTGTTGTAGATCAACCGCATCAGCGGCACGATCTAGTCCATTTTGCGGATCGATGTAAATCCAGAGTGTGAAATCTTTACTTCGATAAAAATCGACCAGAACTTTGTAATTGTTCACTACATAATCATTCACGGTCATGCCATCCAGTAACTCAGCCCATGGTACTTCTGTTGTAATCATCGCCACATCGGCACGTTGCGACCACAGGTTAAGCGACTGGAGAAATAAATCTATTTCAATGCGCGGTGCTGAGTTTTGAAAGCCCATCCTAAACGTTCGGGTAGCAGGATCTTCCTCTTTTTTACATCCACTAAACAAAAGTAGGCCCGCGATAAAAAAGCAGATTTTCATGATGTTAAAAGTACAAATTCCTGACGTGGTAAGTTTCGTACCAGATGTAAGTTTATCTGAAGTGGTTGCATCTATTTTTTGAAGAGGAATGTTATACTTAATAAATCATATCAGTAATTTGTGCGTGAATGGAAACGCCTGATTTTAAAAAATTTGCCAGCCGGTTTTTGAACACCACATCAAGTCATGTTTTTTTAACAGGTAAAGCAGGCACGGGTAAAACAACTTTTTTGAAAAGTCTGGCCGGGCACACCCACAAAAATTTTATAGTGGTGGCGCCTACAGGTATTGCCGCACTGAATGCGGGCGGTGTTACTATTCATTCACAATTTTTAATTCCTCCCGCCACTTTTATTCCCGATCGCTACCTCCCCGAAAACCTCACTGCCGGAGGACGATATATTAACACGCAAACACTGGCCCGCAAACATCCGCTTAACAGTGGCCGCAAGCAGGTTTTGAGGGCTATCGATTTATTGGTAATTGATGAGGTGAGTATGCTGCGGGCCGATTTACTGGACGCGATCGATTATCGTATGAAGGCAGCACGCGGAAATTTTAGCCAAAGCTTTGGTGGCGTTCAGGTGTTGTTTATTGGTGACTTATTTCAGTTGCCACCGGTTACCCGAAATGATGAGCAGGAATTGTTGAGTCGGTATTATCCATCGCCCTGGTTTTACGAGGCGCTGGCTTTGCGCGATAATCAACCCGTGTATATCGAATTAGACAAAATTTTCCGGCAGCACGATGAGGCCTTCATTCGCATTTTAAATAACCTGCGCAACAGTATTATTGAGCCAGACGATGTTGATGAACTTAATAGGCATTATCAAACCCCCGATCAGATTGATAAATTGCAGGAAGTGATCACGCTCACTACCCATAATTATAAAGCCGATCAGTTGAACCGGCAAGCGTTGGATAACCTGCCCATGGAATCGCATTATTTTGAAGCAGTTCTGGATGGTGAGTTTCCGGAGAGTATGTACCCGGTGCAGCCACAGCTGGAGTTGAAAGAAGGTGCACAGATTATGTTTGTGCGTAACGATACCAGTTTAGACAAAAAATATTTTAATGGGAAACTGGCAACGGTTGTTCGCATTGATGAAGATGATGTTTGGGTGCAGATGGCCGGCACAAAGGAATTATATCAACTTTCGCGCGAACGGTGGGAAAACAAAAAATATTCGGTTGACAAAACCAATCATGTATTGAACGAAGATGTGATTGGCTCGTTTGAACAATACCCGGTTAAGTTGGCGTGGGCGATAACGGTGCATAAAAGTCAGGGGTTAACCTTTGATAAAGCAGTTATTGATGTGGCCCAGGCTTTTGCCGATGGCCAGGTGTATGTGGCACTCTCGCGATTACGGTCGTTAGATGGATTGATTCTTCGTTCAAAAATTAATCCGCAAGCCATTCGTACCGATACCAACATTCAGTCTTTTACAAACCAGGCCCATCAACCCGATAAGTTAGATCAGGTAATCGAAGCCCGGCAGCGGCAATACATAGCACAATTGCTTACGCAGACTTTTTCGTTCGAGGGATTGTTGAAAGAAATAAATTACGTAGAAAAGAACAAAGAGCCAGAGCAATTTGAAGATCCCACCATGAAGCCTGTGTTGGTTCAGATTACCGATGCATTAACCCATGAAAAGATTAATACTGAACGGTTTCGGAATCAATTAGTGAACCTTATTACGTCATCCACACACGAGCAGTTATTGGAGCGCATTGAAAAAGGCAGCGCATATTATCGTAAACTGATACTAGACCAACTTCGGTTGCTGCTTAACCACCTCGAATCAGTAAAGAGACAGAAACGAGTAAAGACATACCTCGCCCAACTACAGGAAATAGACCAGTTGCTTTCGCGCAAGCTAACCGAGTTGCACCAGGCGCACCTGATTGTAGCGCAGATAATACGGGGAACAGAATTATTTGATTTACGGGCAGTACGAACAACAGTGGATACAGAACGCGCAAAACTTTTGCAAGAAACCAATGCGTCCTTCCTTGATAAGCCCGCCAAAAAGAAGAGCCGGGAAAAACGAAAAAAGGCTGGCGATAAAAGCACATACGATGTTACACTGGAGATGTTTAAGAGCGGAATGAAGCCAGACGAGATTGCCAAAGAGCGCGGACTTGTACTAAGTACAATTGAAAGTCATTTAGCCAAAGCCGTTGAAACCGCACGATTGGAGATTGAAACCTTTATGCCACAAGCCGAAGTTGATGAGATTATCAAGGCCATGCAGCAACTACCCGAATCTTTTGCTTCGAAAGCGTTGTATGATACGCTGAACGGTAAGTATGGTTATGGCAAGCTGAAGGCGGTTATGGCGTATGTGAAAAGCGCAAATCAGGAGTGATACTACTTTTTAAGAATGAAAATGGCTAACCAGAAAAATCACTTTTAAAAGTGCTGTATTGTAGATAGATTTCTGATTCAGGATAAACAGCATTCAAACCTAACAGACAATGAAAAAGATAATTATTCTTATTTTACTCGTGGCACCAGCAGTAACAAAAGCGCAGACTAAAGATTACAGCTCCGATGTAAAATCGGTGGATGCCATTATACACGCGTTGTACGAGGTGATTTCAGGCGACCCCGGTACTGCACGCGATTGGGATCGCTTTCGGTTTTTATTTAAAACTGACGCTAAACTCATTCCTTCCCGCAAGGATGACAAAGGCAATTTTGATTTGCGTACCATGACACCCGAAGAGTATGTGCAATTTTTTTCATCGCGCATCAGCACCGGTTTTTTTGAACGCGAACTAAGTCGCAAAGAGGATGCCTTCGGAACGGTTGTACATGCCTTCAGCACTTACGAAACCAAAGAGAAGAAAGATGGCCCGGTAACCAATCGCGGTATTAACAGCATTCAGTTGTTTAAAGACAAAGACCGCTACTACATTGTAAATATTTTCTGGTGTGCTGAAAGTCTGGGGTTTCCGTTGCCGGATAAGTATCTGAAATAAGACTATTCCTCGCCCTGGTTAACCATAAACATGGCGGTGGGTATAAACCTGTTGAAGAGTTCATCTTTTAAAGATTCATCTATGGGCAAGGTGGCTATGGCCTGGTTCATGCAGGCCAGCCAGGCTACAGCTTCATCATTGCCGATGGGATGCGGCAAATGGCGGGCGCGCAACTGTGGGTGACCATATTGTTGCGAATAAAGTGCGGGGCCACCCAGAAATTGCGTTAAGAACAACCGTTGTTTTTCTTTAATCAACTCTTTATCGGTTTTAAACAGGTGACTGATTTGCGGATGTACGAAAACGAGATCGTAGAATTGATCAACCAATCGTGAGATATTTTCGGAACCGAGTTTTTCGTAGAGAGTGGGTGGCATTAGACTAATTTAACTTCACCGTGGCCTTTATGGTTTAGGTTTATGATCTTTCTTCTTCCTCGTCATTATCGGTTGTATCAACTTTGCAACTAACCCTGTCCAGCCGGTTTGGTGGTTGGCACCTAAACCGCGGCCGGTATCACCGTCAAAGTATTCGTAGAAAAGTAAGTTGTCTTTAAAGTGCGGGTTATTCTGAAACAATTCATCATCGCCATACATGGGTCGTTTGCCTTCGGCATTGGTTTTAAACATGGCGATAAGGCGTTGCGAAAGTTCGCTGGCAATTTCGCGCAGGGTAAGCATGTTGCCCGAGCCGGTAGGGTGTTCTACTTTAAAGTCATCGCCATAATAATGATGGAAGCGTTGTAATGATTCAATAATCAGATAGTTTACCGGAAACCAAACCGGCCCCCGCCAGTTGCTGTTGCCACCAAATAAATACGAATCGCTTTCGCCCGATTGATAACGTACTGTAAACTGACTGCCATTGGCATGCAGCACATAGGGATTATCCAAATGATGCCGCGAAAGTGCACGCACGCCATAAGGCGATAAAAATTCTTTTTCATCTAACATGCGTTTGAGCAAACGCTTCATCCGGTGGCCCCGTAGTAATGAAAGCAGGTGCCGTTGATTTTTTCCGCGTTCGCCCCAGCGCGAAATCAGGTTGGCCAGGTCGGGCCGGTTCTGTAAAAACCAATCGAGCCGTGCGGTAAACTCCGGCATCATCTGAAAAATTTCTTCGTCTAATACTTCAACTGCAAACAACGGAATAAGACCCACCATCGAACGAACTTTCAACTTCAGGCGGTCGCTAGTGGGCAGGTGCAACACATCATAGAAAAATTCATCTTCTTCATCCCACAGGTTAATGCCCTCGTTGTTTACATTGGCCATAGCACCTGCGATGTATAAAAAGTGTTCAAAAAATTTTGTGGCCAGACTTTGATACGTTGGGTTTTCTTTCGCCAACTCCAGCGACATGCGCAAGAGGTTGAGTGTGTACATCGCCATCCAACTGGTACCATCCGATTGTTCGATGTAACCACCGGTAGGCAAGTGTGTACTGCTGCGATCAAACACACCAATATTATCCATACCTAAAAATCCACCCTGAAAAATGTTATTGCCGCTCTCGTCTTTCTTATTTACCCACCACGTAAAGTTGAGCAACAGCTTGTGAAAGATCTCTTCTAAAAATTTCCGATCGCGTTTGCCACCCTGCAGGTTGCTATCAATGCGATATACGCGCCATGCAGCCCACGCATGCACGGGTGGGTTTACATCACTAAATGCCCACTCGTAGGCTGGTAATTGCCCATTGGGATGCATGTACCATTCTTTCGTAAGCAACAGCAATTGATTCTTGGCAAACTCCGGATCAATCATGGCCAACGGAATAGCATGAAAGGCAAGATCCCACGCAGCGTACCACGGATACTCCCATTTATCCGGCATTGAAATTATGTCGGAGTTATGAAGATGATCCCACTCGCGATTTCTACCGCGCCTGCGCTCGTGTGGTGGTGGTGGCTGATGCGGGTCGCCCCGAAGCCATACATCCAGATCGTAATAGTAAAATTGTTTACTCCACAACATGCCGGCCAATGCCTGCCGTTGAATCATTTTTTCTTCGGCCGATGAAATATCTTTTTGTAAGTCAGCATAGTACTCATCCGCTTCGGCCTTTGCTTTTTTAAGAAGCTGCTCGAATTGTTGAAAAGGTTTTTGATAAAACTGCGATCCCAACCGAAGCCGGACTATTTTCGATTCACCGGCTTTTAGCGACAGATCAATGCGATAAGCTGCCTTAGTTCCTTTTTTTATTTTGTTGATGGCATTGGGGTAATCGAAAATAACGTAATCGTTGATGCCGTCTTTAAATGTGCCCGCTTGAAAATGCTGATGTAATCGCCAGGTATTGGTATCGTTCTCACAAAATAAGGCTTCGTGGTCACCTTCGCAGCAGAAGTAGTAGGCTCCTAGTTTTTTATGACTAGCTTTCATCTTGCCCTTATCATCCAAATAGATTTCGGGTTTGGTTTCATCATAACCCCAGGCCCAGGTATTTCTGAACCAAAGTGTTGGCAGTAGCTCAAGGGCGGCAGATTCAGGACCGCGATTGGTAACTGTAATTTGCATGAGCATATCCGAAACATCCGCCTTGGCATATTCAACCGCAACATCGAAGTATCGGTTGTCGGCAAAAATGTTCGTATCGGTTAATTCAAATTCGCGGTGTTGTTTGCCTCTGCGTTTGCTCTCCTCTAACAATTGCGTGTACGGATATTCGCGTTGCGGATATTTGTACAACATGCGCATGTACGAATGCGAGGGTGTGGAATCCAGGTAATAGTATAATTCTTTTACATCTTCGCCATGATTACCCTCAGGGTTGGTTAATCCAAAGAAACGTTCTTTCAGAATCGGATCTTGCTTATTCCAGAGCGCAAGTGCAAGACAAAGAAATTGGTTGTCGTCAGAAATTCCGGCAATACCTTCTTCGCCCCAGCGATAGGCTTTGCTTCGGGCCATGTCGTGGGTTATATAATTCCAGGCATCGCCATTGGCACTGTAATCTTCGCGCACCGTTCCCCATTGCCGGTCGGCAAGGTAGGGGCCCCACTGGCGCCAATTCTTTACTTTATCGCGATCTTCAATCAGTCTTTGTTTCTCGGCCGTCATAAGGTTTCCAAGTTAACAAAAACCAATTATTGATTTCGTGCATTTTGAAATGATGTATTACATGATTTACATCATATTCATACCATCCAATGCCGGAATCTTTAAGCCGATAAATAACGGGCAGCAGTGCTCAATTCTTCCTGTAAAATAGTATGGGGTCTGTTGGGATAAACTAAAAGTTCAACGTTGGCGCCCATCTTCTCCAATTGTTGTTTCGATTGCTCGCTGCGTGTAAACGGCACATGCGGATCGTTACTTCCGTTAGTCATTAGGATTGGTGCGCCTAAAAAATTTCCGGGGTAACGAGTGGGTTCTACGTTGTCACCTATTAAGCCTCCGGTTAAGGCAATTACACCGCCCCATTTTTGAGCATTGCGTGTCGCGAACTCAAGTGTTAAACAGGCACCTTGCGAGAAGCCCATAATATACGTTTGCTCAGCTGCTATACCTGCTTGTTTAATTTTGTTACCCACCTCCTGCATTAATTCCAGTGCACTACTTAACCACGGTTCGTTTTGTGATAGGGGCGCGAGGAAGCTTAATGGATACCAGGTATGGTTGGTAGCCTGAGGTGCAACAATGTAGAAATCAGTAAGCGGCAGGTATTCGGTTAACGATAAAATATCTTCGGCCGAGCCACCGCGGCCATGGACTAAAATCAAAGCCTTCTTTGCTTTGTTTAGCGCAACACCCGACTCTATGAATTGCTTAGTATGCATAATCTTTTTTTACCGCCCCTGCGGCTATGGTTAAATGAATTTTTCAGGGTTAAGAGTAACTGGTTCCAGCGCATCCTCAATTTTATCGCGCATCGATTCATACCAGGCCGGAAGTTTCAAGGCTTCACCCAGCTTGGAAGGATGTTCGTCTATTGCAAAGCCTGGCGGATTGGTAGCTACTTCAAACAATACACCACCGGGTTCGCGAAAGTAAATGCTATGAAAATATTGCCGGTCTAATACCTCTGTTACCTGATGTCCTTTGCTCAACAACTTCTCTCTGATCTCTAATTGCGAAGTATCATCGGCAGTGGCAAAGGCGAGGTGGTGAATAGTACCACTTCCACCTAAGGCGCGCGTTGCTTCCGGAACATTCAAAATATCTATAAAATCGCCCGGTACGCCACTGGCTGAAATACGCTTACGATTTCCTTTTTCGGCAATCAGTTTATGATCCATTGTTTCCAATAACAATCTGGCCGTACGATCAGAATTATCTTCAGACAACACTGCGCCATGAAATCCTTTCACGGAATATTCCAATGGAATTTGTCCGTAAGTAAAGCCTGGCCGCAGGTCGGTCTTATTAAATACCAGTTCCAATCCCAGCCCATGGTTGTCGAACAGGCTAATGAACATTTCATCATCAAACCGTTGATGCGGACCGGTAAAAGAGATATTGAATTTTTTCAGGCGGGCAATCCAGTAGTCCAGACTTTCAGCCGGAACAGAGAATGAAGTAACCGTCATCTGGCCTTTGCCATGGCGGCCGCGTGCCATCCCGGCAAAGGGAAAGAAAGTCATGATGGTGCCGGGACTTCCGGTTTCGTTACCATAATAGAAATGGTAAACGTCAGGCGCATCGAAGTTTACCGTCTTTTTAACCATCCGTAATCCTAAAATTCCGGTATAGAAGTCGAGGTTTTTCTGGGCATCATCGGCCATAGCTGTTACGTGATGGATGCCGTTAATCAATTGAGGTTTCATAAAGATCAGTTTTTCAGTTTGTTAACCAGGCCTGGCCGACTTTTTTGCACGGTTGTGAAGGCCCTTCAAAGATAAGGAACGAAAAAGAGGCATAAATAGTTGTATATACAACAATTGTAATAACTTTTTTTAACGGCTCCAGGAGGGCTTAATTTAAACCATGAAAACCAGAACAGTTTCCCGATTATTGTATGCTCATAAAATGGATATGGGCGGATTTCCGATTCGTCAACCGTTGCCCTCGCAACAAGTACAACAGGTTGATCCGTTCTTATTGTTGCACCATGCTGATATAAAAGCGTCTTCTACTACTGATCCGGATGATGCCGGTGTTGGGCCACATCCACACCGCGGCTTTTCGCCCGTTACTTTCATTTTTAAAGGTGGCGTGCACCATCGCGATAGCCGGGGCAACGACAGTACAATTTATGCGGGTGGCGCACAGTGGATGAATGCCGGAATGGGTATTATCCATAGTGAACGTCCGCCACGCGATATTCATGAGATTGGCGGCAGGCAGGAAATTATTCAGTTATGGATAAATACTCCGGCTAACCACAAATTAGATCAACCCGCTTATTTTCCAATAAAGGCAGAGGAGGTGCCGGTTGTAAAAAGTGATGATGGCCTCGTTCAGGTAAATATTTTCTCAGGCGAAGTATTGGGCACAAAAGGACCTGCGCCTGCTCAGGTGGAAGTAAATGCTGCTACGCTTGAGTTAGCAAAAGGTGGAACAATCAGTATTCCGCTGCCCAACTATCATAATGCTGTGCTTTACCTGTTGGATGGTAAACTAAATGTGGATGGTTTTGGCATGGTAGAGGCATTGCACCTTGTTCATTTTAAAAATGATGGCGAAGGAATCAGGCTAACCGCATTGGAAGACACGCGGGCGTTATTATTGAGTGGCAAACCGCTTAACGAAGAGGTTGTATCGTATGGACCATTTGTAATGAATACGCAAACGCAGATAATGGAAGCTATGCGCGATTACCAGATGGGTAAGATGGGAGTATTGATTGAAGAGAAACACCCAATTCTTTAAGACCCTTGATGTGGTCTCATGCTTAGAATAACTTTTATCAAGCCGAAACTGTTTGCCAGCCATGGCTGTTAATTAAAGCGGCTGTCTCAAAAGTTAATTTCAATGTCAGCCTGAGCTTGTCGATGGCGATTTCGAAGCTGAAATGGGTTTCGTCCCCATCGCTATCGGGGCAACCTGACAACATAATACTTTTGAGATAGCTTCTTCTTTTAACTTTTCAATAATTTATGCAAGCGCAATCTGAAATCCTGAAATCAACCGAAATAGAATACACCCTTTTACCCGAGTTGGAGAAACGCAGAAGTAAACGTGCGTTTTCTGACAAAGCTGTATCCGATAAAACTATTCGTTCACTTTTTGAGGCCGCCCGTTGGGCACCCAGTAGTATGAACAGCCAGCCATGGGTTTATGTGTATGCAACAAAAGACCAACCGGAATTTTATGAGTCGATAGTAAACACCTTGAATGAGGGCAATAAAATCTGGGCACAACAGGCACCGGTGTTGGTGGTTAGTTTTGCACGCAAGAATCACCTTGCCAATGGGGCGATAAACGGAGCGGCCCGTTACGATGTGGGTGCGGCCAATGCCTTGTTGTCGGTGCAGGCAACACATGCCGGTTTAAGTGTACGCCAAATGGGAGGGTACAATAAATCTCTACTTATTAACGCTCTCAATGTTCCAGATGAATTAGATCCAATTGTTGTGCTGGCCATCGGTTATCCGGGCGATCCGGAAAGTTTGCCGGAAAATCTGAAAGCCCGCGAACATGCTCCCCGCGAGCGCTATGTGCAGCAATTCTTTGTGCGCAGCGAATCGTTTTAAGTTGCTGTTTTATTAATCAGGTTGCACGAACCCGATCCAACATCTTATCTTAAGGCATTATTTTATGCATTATGACGATTGGAATAATTGGTTCGGGTGGAATAGGTCTTGCATTTGCCAAACACGTTGGGAAAGCCGGGTACGAAGTAATCATTAGCAATAGCCGCGGGCCTGATTCACTAAACGAAGTGGTGAAACAGTTGGGCAATAACGTTCGGGCCGGCTCAGTAGCAGAGTCGGCAGCAGCCGAGGTAATTTTTCTGGCTGTGCAATGGATACACCTGCCAACAGTTGCAAAACAAATTGCAAACTGGACGGGCAAAGTTGTTATAGATCCGATCAATCCCGTTGTACCACCCGATTATAAAATAGCCGAGTTGAATGGTAAAGCTTCCAGCGAAGTAGTACAAGAAATGCTGGCGGGTGCAAAACTTGTAAAGGCTTTTAACACCTTCACACCCGAGCTTTTAGGATTAGTACCCGTAGAAAATGGTGGTAAGCGGGTGTTGTTTTATTGTGGTGATAATGGCGAGGCCAAAGCACTAGTAAAATCAATTATTGATAAAATTGGTTTTGCCGGAGTAGATACAGGAACACTTAAGCAAGGGGCCCTGTTGCAACAATACCCAGGCGGGCCTTTGCCCGGGCTTAACCTGATAAAGTTATGAAATGGCCATGCAATACCTTGCTCCAACCGCGGGTGTTTTTTGCCATTCCATGTGACCATTAACTAAAAAAAAATAAACACATGAAAGACATCACTAAAAAATATACCAATGGAGAGGTAACCGTTATCTGGAAGCCCAGCCAGTGTATTCACTCAACCATTTGCTTTAAAGGTCTGGGGCAGGTGTTCGACCCCGGGCGCAGGCCATGGATAACACCTGAGCAAGCCACCACGCAACAAATAATTGAACAGATAAAAAAATGTCCTTCCGGTGCGTTAAGTTATTACATGAATACCGAAACGAAAGAGCCGGTGAAAGTTGAAACAGAAACAATTGTGGAGACCTCGCCCAATGGGCCGCTGCTGGTTTATGGAAATGTTTCCATTAAGGATGCGGCTGGTAATCTTACCAAAAAACATAACGTAACTGCATTTTGTCGCTGTGGCGGATCAGCCAACAAACCATTCTGCGATGGCAGTCATAAAAAGATTGGTTTTGAAGGATAACCCTATCATGTCGGTGGATAGCCATGCTCACCGTTGAATGAACAAATCAACACCGATCATTCCACTAACTTAGAGGGCATGAAAAGTGTCGTTTTCATTTTGGCAGGCTTGCTGGTAAGTATTAACGGTTCTTCACAGACTTTTCTTTCTGGTTTTGAACGTGTGCCGGTTGCAACCGGAATCAGTTCACCAACAGTAATGGCTTTTGCCCCCGATGGAAGAATTTTTGTAGCCCAGCAAAATGGTGCGTTACGTATTGTTAAAGACGGCTCTCTGCTCACTACACCTTTTATCTCTCTGCCTTCCGTAAGTTCTTTGGGCGAGCGTGGGCTTATAGGCATTGCTCTCGATCCGGATTTTTCTTCGAACAGTTATGTGTATTTATATTATACCACCAGTGTAGCACCAATCCATAACCGGATTGTACGTTATACCGCCAATGGCGATGTAGCACTTGCCGGAAGTGAACATCCCATTCTGGAGTTAGATAACCTGAGTGGCGCCACCAACCACAATGGTGGGGCACTGGCTTTTGGTTTAGATGGGAAATTATATGTGGCCGTAGGCGACAATGCTAACGGAGCCAATGCCCAAAATCCGGATACCTATCATGGAAAATTTTTGCGCATCAACAAAGACGGAAGCGCCCCCACCGATAATCCATTTTACAGCGAAGCCGCATCGGAACAACGTAAACGTATTTGGGCTTACGGGCTCCGCAATCCATACACGTTTGCCATTCAACCCGTAACCGGAAAGATTTTTGTAAATGATGTGGGCCAGGGTTCTGCCGAAGAGATTAATGACGCCACAACAGGAGGAAAAAATTTTGGCTGGCCTTCGGCTGAAGGAAATAGTACTAACCCAGCCTACAGCAATCCGGTATATGCCTATTTGCACAGTGGCCCGCAACCCACAGGCTGCGCCATTACGGGTGGCACATTTTTTAATCCACAGGTTACTACTTATCCGGCCCCCTATACAGGCAACTATTTCTTTCAGGATTTTTGTGCGCCTCATTGGATTTATTCGCTCGACCCTACCGGAACACCTGTAGCCACTTTGTTTGGTAGTAACGTTGGTAGTTCATCGGTTGCACTTACAACCGGGCCTGATGGAAATCTTTATTATCTCAGTCGTGGGGCGAGTGCGTTGTATAAAATTATCTACACGGCTGTAAACCCACCGGTTATAATAGAACAACCGCAAGCGGCAACCGTACCGGCAGGAACTTCAGTTTCATTTTCAGTATCCGCATCCGGTAGCCAACCGCTTACATTTCAATGGATAAAAGATGAGGTACCCCTTAACCTGGCGAATGCAAGCACGTATTCTATTTTATCCGTTCAGCCATCCGATGCGGGTTTGTATCGCGTGCAGGTATCCAATAGTGCCGGAGAGGTTGTTAGTAATACGGCAGCACTTACAGTTGAAACCATAGTGAATGCAGAGGCTGGCAGTTTAGATTTTTATCCGAATCCCGCAAAGGATTGGATTTATCTGCCACAGGCAGTTGCTTCGGTTCAGTTAGTAAATTATGTGGGGCGTACAAGTTACATTCCTATTGAACAGATCAATCAACAAACCCGGCTTGATGTACAACATCTTGCCAGCGGCTTGTACTTTTTGAGTTATGAGTTGCAAGGCATTCGGTTTGTGAAGAAAGTTTTGATTTCGCGGTAACATTACCTGGCTTTCACGTAAGTCTGCGAATAATCTCCTCCTGATCCGGGAACATCTTCACTAACTCATTGCGTTCGGCCATTTCAAAATCGGCAAAATCAAAACCCGGTGCTACCGTGCAGCCACACAACGCATAGCTATCCGGTTTTTCCACCATTGCTCCAAACCAACAACCGGCTGGTACCACTACCTGAAGCAAATCGCCACGCAGCGCATCAGCCCCGAGCCGGTGGATTTTTAACCCATCTGTCGTTAATACATATATAAGTAGTGTAGTGCCCGCATAAAAATGCCAGAGTTCATCTGACTGAATGCGATGAAAAACGGATCTATCCTGCGAGCGGAGCAAAAAATAAATGGCAGTCGAAAAATTTCGCGAACCCTTGTATCGTGGTGGTAATTGCCGGTGTTCAAGCACTTCCGGGCTGCGATAGGTTTCTTTATAAAAGCCACCTTCCGGGTGTGGAAGTAATTTCAGGCTCTCAATCCAGAATTCAAACGGATGCATAGCAATGATTTTATTAGTTAGGGCCGTCTCAAAAAGTCGAATGAAGTTGGAATGTCATGCCGCGATGACAGAATGACTTTTTGAGACAACCCCTTATTTATTTAACATCCAAAGAAATAAAAATCGTAGCGCAATTGAGTAAAAAAAATCATCTTGCCGCGCCTATGAAAAAATTTTTAGTTCTGGCTTTGCTTGTGGTGGGCTTTTATGCCACGGCTCAGGAAAAGCCATACGTTATTCTGGTTTCGTTCGATGGCTTTCGCCACGATTATGTAGCCAAATACAATCCGCCAAACTTCAAAAAATTTATTGAGCAGGGCGCGCAGGCTGAGGCCATCATTCCATCATTTCCCAGTAAAACATTTCCCAATCATTATGCAGTTGTTACCGGATTGAATCCGGGTAATCACGGGTTGGTGGATAACTCGTTTTATGATCGTGCCAGCAACGAGTTTTATGGGATGCGCAAAAAAGAGCTTGTGGTCGATCCTCAATATTATGGAGGGGTGCCGTTGTGGGAGTTGGCCAAAATAAACAACATGAAGTCGGCTTCATTTTTCTGGGTGGGCTCAGAACTGAGCGATGAAAAACGCAGGCCCGATTATTACTTTCCGTTTGATGATACTGTTAATCCACGTAAACGCGTGCAGCAGGTTGTAGATTGGTTAAAACTTCCGGCCGCAGACAGGCCGCACCTCATTACTCTTTATTTTTCTTTTCCTGATCATGAAGGGCACAACTTTGGTCCGAATGCCATTGAAACCCAACAGGCAGTTTTACGAGCCGATAGTTTGCTGGGCGAGTTGATGATGGGTATAAAGGCAACCCGATTACCGGTAAATGTGGTCTTAATTTCCGATCACGGAATGAAAGAACTGACTGTGGAGGAACAGACTTTTATTTTTGTTGATGAGCTGTTCAATAGGAAGGATCGTAGTATTAAACTTGTTAATGGAGGTACGCAGGCTCATTTGTACTTCGACTCAAAACACAAAAAAGATTCTGTATTTACCCTGCTGAAGAAACAGGAAAAGAATTTTACAGTTTTAAAGAAAGAAGAGTATCCTGCCAGTTGGCAATACACGCACGAACGCGTGGGCGACATTATGATTGTTGCCCATGAAGGATTTTATATTCGGGAAGGTACACGTGAGCGTTTTTTAAGTTCAGCAAAGCTGGGAACAAAAATGGGCGTGCATGGCTACGACCCGGCTGTTGTGCGCGACATGTACGGGATTTTTTATGCGCAAGGTCCAAACATAAAGAAAGGCGCAAAGGTAGCTGCGTTTCAAAACATTCATGTGTATCCGCTGATTGCTAAAATACTGGGGTTACCGTTGCCGGTAATAGATGGGAAAGAAGAAGTGTTGGGGGGGATTTATAGGAAGTAGTTCATTGGCATTAATTTCTTGACAATCACTCCGCCACTGGGTATAGCTTTTTTTTGTACAACGTTTTTATTCAGCTAAAATTTGTATCCAATTCGTAAATGCAAATTCAAAGCGGTTTCACTTTCATTTTCTAAATACCCAGCACTTTTAGCAAAAATATACCTATACCCAATCCCAATTCCTGTTTCATATGTAAAATGATTCCCTATGTTTCTTCTAATCCCCCAAGTTGGAATTATGGAAATCTGGTCAGCCACCTCTACATTTTCGTAGTTTGAAATGACAAACCAATTAAGATTATAGCTTGCCTGTAATGTTAAAAAATTACCACTATTTCCGCTGATATTTCTTGATTTAGATACTCTCTTGTTAAGATTATAATACCACCTTGGTTCTAATCTAATTAATGGTGTCATTAAGTAACCATTTTTAGGATAAATACTTCCTCCCCAAAATCCAGCATCCATTCCTATTTCTGCTCTTAAGGCAATTTGATTTGATAATTTCATCTCTTTATGAGCCCAAATTCCTAAAACTCCAGTTTGTATTCCGTAGGTAGATTGCTCCACACTTGCAGTTTGTGAATTTGCAATTAGAATCAATCCGCAAAATGTTAAGGTCAATAAGATTTTTTCCATTCAGTTTAATTTTTGTTCTTTAATTAAATGTCGTACAGCGTATTGATACCACCTAATATTAAGAACCAAATATAAAGTTCATAACCTCTGCATCCCCAAATAAACTCCATTCGTCCAGCCAAAACCATCCTGGTTAGGATATTCGCCACCACCGCCTTCAGCCGTTGTGTTATATACATTATACTTCTCCGTCATCTTTCCGGTTTGTGCATACACGTTGTTGATTGTGTTAAGCCAACGGGTTTTTATCTCATTGGCCAAATCGTCAAATCCATAATTCAACAATCCCCTGTAAGAAATCCATTGCAGGGGAGCCCAGCCGTTGGGCGCATCCCATTGTTGGGCACTGTTAAAGGTAGTGGTGGTGAGTCCGCCAGGTTTTAAAAATTTACTTTTAACAACTTGTTCTGCCGCCATAGCCTGCTCGGGTGTGGCTACTTCAAAAAATAAAGGGAAGGTGGCCGCCAGCGTGTACGATTGTTTCTGTTGCTGGGCAACAAAATCATAATCGAAGAAAAATTCTTGTTCAGTACTCCAGCAAAATTTTCGAATGGCGGCTTTGCGTTTATTTGCCAGTTGTATAAAATGTGCAGCTTGAGTTTGATTACCACTTTCCTGATGGGCTTCGGCTAACGTTTTTTCGAGGTGATAGAGCAGACAATTTAAATCAACCGGAATAATTTCGGTGGTGTGAATGGTAGTAAATGAATTTTCATCTTTAAACCAGCGACTGCTAAAATCCCAACCAGATTCTGCTGCTGCGCGAAGATGTCTGTATAATGTTTCGGGTTGTTGAATAGCATGCCGCGCCAGTTCTACATCTTCTTTATAGGATTCTGGCCTCGGAGTGTTGTGTTCATCCCAATAGCGGTTCAAGATACAGCCATCGGGCAGGCGCACCACACGATGCAGCGCGGGTGTTTTTTCAGTTACTTCTTTAACGCCACGCATCCAGAACGCATGTTCTTTTTCAAGCTGCGCCATGTATTTGCTGAGCGAGTTCTTTTTCAGTTCGGCCAAAAGTTTTACCATCAATGAAAAGAAAGGCGGTTGTGAACGGCCGAGGTAGTACGTTCTGTTTCCATTGGGAATATAACCGATAGTATCAATGAGGTAAGCAAAGTTGTCTACCATGTTTTGAATGAGGTCGGTGCGGCCGGAGACTTTTAATCCAAGCATAGTAAAGTAACTATCCCAATAGTAGATCTCGCGAAAGCGACCACCCGGTACGATGTACGGATGCGGAAGCGGAATAAGTGAGCCGCCAGCCTGATCGGGCTTGCGGGTTAACACGTTCCACAATTCATGAATGTGTTCTTTTGCCGGGCGGCTTGTATCGCTTTGATAAGTTGTAGCGGGATTTTCGGGTAATGAAAAATTTTGTAATACAAATTTTTTCAAGTCGAAGTTGGCCACATCTTTTTGTTGGTGGTAATCGCGTTCAATTTCATCGAGTGGTCTTTTCGGCAAACAATCCGGAAAGGTTTTACCGTCTTCGAGGATGTGTTGAAGTTGTACATCTTCGAAGAGGGAACCAGTGTCATGAATTTGTTTTTCCATTTTCAATGCCCTCCGGTTGAACTAAACTCAATCGCGGCTTCTGATTTTTTCTGAAGCTGGTTGAAGAAGAACAGACAAATAGCCAGCACAGCAATAGGCACAAGCGAAAAGTAAAATGCGGTTTCGCCACCATACGCTTCAAAAATATTGCCGGTAATGATAGATCCGGTCGTTCCGCCAAGGGCAGAAAAGATTACAATCAATCCCGACATAGGGCCGTGTTGCCTTGCCGGTAGTGTGCTTAAGATTACTGAATTGATGGCCGGATAAATGGGTGCGATAAACAATCCGATTAACGGAAACACAAATGCGCCCAATGGTGCCGTGCTCCAACCGGTTACCGCTGCAGGGTTACCGGATTTTGCCAATGGAATAGCGACCAGTACCAATGTGGCCGCGGCAAGCAAACAAATAATCAGAACGGCAAACCAATGAATTTTTCGTAACGCAAAGCCAGCTGCAAATCGTCCAAGGGCTGTAGAGGCCGCAAGAATACTGGCCATCTGAATACTTAATGCGGTTGGCAGGTTTAGCACTTTGCTGTTGAAGGTTGGCAACCAACTCATAATGCTTTGCTCAATCAGCACATATGTAAACGCACTGATGATGAATACCAGCACCAGCGGCTTGATGGCCAGCTTAATCATATCGGCAAACTCCTTTACAAAAGGTTTGGCTTCTGTGGCTTGAATGGATGATTCATCCAGTCGGGTAAGAAACAACAATACAAACGCCACGGCCGAAATAGCAGCCAGTAAGTAATACACTTTTAACCAGACATCGGATTGTGTTGCCGACTCATCTACAAACGCGCTGAATATAAAATAACCGGTGAGAATACCAATCATGAAAAACGATTCGATGAAGTTCATCAGGCTGGCATGCTCTTTTTTGTTTTCGGTTACAATACCCAATGTGGCGTAAACCGAGACTTTGATAAGCGCAAACGAAGTTCCCACTACGGCAAACAAAACCTTGGTCATGGCAAAGCTGGGTAGCGAAGGCATGGCCAGGCAGGCTAGCGTAACAAGGGCTAATGCAATGAGCATAGCATTTTTATAACCGATACGCGTAATGTAACTGGCCACAAAAAATGAAACAACCGCAATACTCAGGTCTTTAAAAGCTTCCAGCACACTGGCAGCCGATTCGGTTACACCATAATTACTTTGCACTTGCAGAATTACGGTGCCCACACTGTTTAGCAGAATGGCAAAAACAAAATAATTGAGAAAAAGCGAGAGCTTGATTTTCCAGTGCGACATGAGGTAGAGTTTGGTAACTCTAAACTAACACTTTCGTGCTAATTCCCCACCACAAAATGATAACCGATACCTTTAATGGTAATAATCTCAATGGCCGGGTCTTCTTTCAGATAATCGCGTAGTTTGGTAATGTACACATCCAGGTTGCGCGAATTGAAAAATGAATCATCGCCCCATACCCGCATCAACATAGTTTTGCGATCAATATTCTTGTTTTGATTTTCAGCCAGTATTTGCAACAGCATGGCTTCGCGGTGCGAAAGTTTTTTTACCGTTCCGTTTCTTCTAAGCTCGTACCGGTGTGGTGCAAATTCGTATTGCCCCAGGCCCACATTTTCTTTTGGCGCACTGTTAAGTTTTTGGGTGAGTTGCAACAAATTATTTACACGGGCAATTAACTCCTCCATGCTAAAAGGTTTACGCAGGTAATCGTTGCCACCCACTTCAAATCCTTTCAGTAAATCTTCGGTTTGTGTTTTGGCTGTTACGAAAATAATAGGAATAGCCGCACTGCTTTTTCGAATGTCTTGTGCGATTGCGTACCCATCTTTATTCGGCAACATGATGTCCAACACGCAGATATCGGGCTTAAATTCATCGAACACCGAACTCACCAACCGGCCATCGGCTACCATGCGTACTTCGAAGTCGCGCACCTCCAGGCTTTCTTTTACAATCCGCCCCAGAAAGGGTTCGTCTTCCACATATAGAATTTTGACTTTACTCATTTAATTGTTTAGGTGTCTGATGCTTTTAAAGCGTCCTGACGCATTGGTTTAACTCTTAGGCAACCGGATTATGAACTCACTTCCTTTGCCCGGTTCGCTTTCTACTTCAATAGTTCCTTTATGACTTCGAATTACACTATCCACGTAACTCAACCCCAATCCGTAGCCTTTAATATTATGCACATCGCCAGTGGGCACCCGAAAAAACTTCTCAAATACTTTCTTTTTGTATTCGGATGCAATGCCAATGCCCTTGTCTTTAATACGAAGTGTGATAGTGTCTTTGTTCTCTTGTAGTAAAATAGAAATCTGCGGTTCTGCCAGGCTATATTTCAAGGCATTATCCAACAGGTTATATACAACGCTGGTTAAATGTGTTGCGCCACCTATTAAATTAAAATCACTGCCTTCGGTTTTAAACTCAACCTTTGCCTTTTGTTTGTCGAGCAAGAGTTTCATAGACCCCAGCACCTGGCTAACCAATTGATTCAGATCAACAGGCTCGCTGTTAAACTCAACACCTTTGTCATCGAAGATGGCCGTCTTCAAAATCTTATCAGTAAGAATGTTTAACCGGTTTAGTTCGTTTTGGGCAATGTCGAGGTATTCGGTTGTTAGTTCCGGATTATTTTGTCCTTTAAAATTTTTGATGGCTTCCAGAGCAACACCTACAGTTGTTACCGGGGTTTTTAATTCGTGGGTAATGTTGCTGATGAAATCATTTTTTAGCTCCATTAACTTCTGCTGTGCGCGGATGTTGCGATACATTACCACAAACGCAACGGTGGTTAGTAATGTAAGAAATACCGAGAAGAGAATCTGAGGTGCAATTTGTTTTACTATGATAGACCTGAAGTCTGAGAGAATTACCGAGTATCGGTTTATGGGGTCGAAACGTACCCAATCGGAGTAAATTGAATTCGAGTAAATTCGTTGTGGTAGCGAGTCTTCCCATTGGGGTTCATTCAATCTGAAATGCCTTTTTGTAAAATCTTCTTGAGGCGGTAATTGCTTTCCGCCTCTCACTTTAAAAGCCACATCAAGATTATTTTTTTTCAGTGCTTTAGTGAAATGAAAGTTTATCGAGTCAATTGACAGTGAATCGGGCGTGAGCTGGATCATAAAACTTCTTCCCACGGTAAATTGACGGGTGCGCAACTTTCCGGCCAGCGGTTTAAGAATTTCTCCTACTGAATCTCCTTTTACATTCTGTGTATTTATATAAACGCGAACTTGTGAGGTTTCTCCGGACCTTCCGCGCCATAAAGAGTCAATCGGATTTCTTTCCATCACATTATCCAATGTATCGCCAGCAATAGGCAAAATACTTTGTGTAAATAGAGAATCGCGCATAGCCATAATCGTGCTCCTGAACAACCCATTGGTTTCTCTGCGCAAATCAAAATAAGCCTTCTCGTACGAGTTGGATAACCAGAACGCCTGCAAGGCCAGCAATAGCGCTATGCTGCTGATAATAAGGAGTAAGGCCAGTCGATTTTTATTCTTTTTCACATTACAAAAGTACGGTTATAAGCTACGTGTTAACCGCTTTTTAACCTTAATTAACCTTGATTTCAGAACTATTAACCAAATGTGGCCATCCAAGACCGTACATTTGTTCTGTAGTTAATCCACAAATGAAAATTTCTTCAATGATGAAAAAAATAATTCTTCTGGTCGGCATTCTGGTGTCCGTAGCGGCTATCCACGTGGTAATGGGACAAACCGGTGTTATTATGTACGAGCAAAAAATAAATATGCATCGCAACATTCCGGCCGAGCGCGAAGCCATGAAAGCTATGATTCCTGAATTCCGCACGACCAAACAACAATTGTTCTTTAATACCGATGAGTCATTATACAAAACGGTGATTGAAGATGAAGAAGAACAATTTTCGAGTGGTAATGGCGGCATGCGGATGACGTTCCGGATGCCTAACACCGAGTTATATATGAAAAGCTCGGGTAAAATAATTTCCAGACAGGAGTTTATGGGTAAGAATTACCTGATTGAAGATTCCGTACAAATGTCGCCCTGGAAGTTTGGCGATCAGGTAAAAACTATTGCCGGTTACGAATGCCGCATGGCTTACTTTACCCGCACCGATACCATTCCAACCATGGTGATAGGCGGGCCCGGTGCAACGGAACAAAAGAGAGAGGCTCAGGTTCGAACCACAGAAATTACAGCCTGGTACACGGATAAGATTCGGCCATTTCTGGGGCCGGAGCGATTTAATACTTTACCCGGAGCAGTGCTGGCCATTGACATCAATAATGGTGAGCGGGTAATAGTTGCAAAAACTATTGAGCTGCGCGAATTGAAGAAGAATGAATTGAAGGAACCAGCTACCGGAACCAAAACCACGCAAGCCGAATTTCGCAAACTGATGGAAGAGCAGATAAAGCAGATGGGGGGCAGTCGCGGCATGACTATCCGAAACTAAGTATTGACAAATTATCGTGGCACAGAACAATTCCCATAGGGATATAGCCAGAGGTGTGCCCAAAAATATAGAGTAACAAATAAAACAAGAGTTGCATGAAGAAGGTTTTACTAGTGGTGTTGGTGCTGGCAGCGGTTGCTGCACAAGCTCAGAAATTTTCAATTAAAGGTCAGGTAACCGATACCTTGTCATCCGCGTTGCCTTCTACTACCGTAATGTTGTTGAATGCAAAAGATTCTACACTGGTAAACTTTGGCGTAAGCGATCTGAAAGGATTCTTTGAAATCAGAAACGTAAACAAAGGTGAGTACTTACTCAAAATAACTTTTATGGGTTACGCCAGCCACATGCAACGCATTGTTACACCCGCTGAACCAACGGTTATCGATGTTGGTAAAATTAAGATGGCCCCCCAAACACAAGAATTAGATGCGGTTATAATTAAGGGTGAAAAAAATCCGGTAACGGTTAAGAAGGATACGATTGAGTTTAATGCGGGTTCGTTCAAAACCAAAACCAATGCAAATGTGGAAGATTTACTCAAAGCCATGCCCGGCATTGAAGTAGAAACAGATGGAACCGTGCGGGCACAGGGCGAACAGGTGCAACGGGTAACCGTTGACGGAAGAGAGTTTTTTGGTCGAGATCCAAAACTGGCAACGCGTAATTTACCCGCTGATGCGGTTGAGAAAGTTCAGGTCTTCGACCGGAAGTCTGACAATGCGCAGTTTACCGGTATTGATGATGGCCAACGCGAAAAAACAATTAATCTGGAATTGAAAGAAGATAAACGCAACGGGGCTTTCGGTAATCTGATGGCCGGTGCCGGAACAGATGATCGCTTTCAGGCCACCGGAAGTGTAAACAAATTCTCAAAGGGTCAGCAACTTTCTTTTCTGGGAATGGGCAACAACATTAACGAGCAAGGGTTTTCTATTGGAGACTTTATGAATTTTTCGGGTGGAGCCCAAAGTATGATGGGGGGTGGTGGTGGCTCCCGCACCATAACCATTGGAGGGAATAGCGGTGGATCAGGCGGTGGTGGGCCGGCCATTAATTTTGGCGGAAGGCAAAGTGGTATTATGACCAACTATGCTGGTGGTGTAAACTTCAATAAAGATTTAAACAAAGACACTAAACTTACGTCCAGCTATTTCTATAATCACCTGGATAGAAATGTGATTACAGATTTGAACCGGGTTAATTTTTTTAATTCGCCACTGGATACTTTAAATAATTCGCTCATACAAAATAGTCGAAACCTCAGTTCAAGCGATAATCACCGCGGCACGTTGGTTATCGATCATAACCTGGATTCGGCAAATACCTTGAGGTTTTCAGCCAATGCTTCTTATGGTGAGTCAGATCAGAATTCGATAAGTAGTAGCGAAACTAGACGATTAAGTGATAACAGCTTAGCCAATGAAAGTGGACAACAATCGTATACCGAACAGGTTTCAATGGCAATCAATGCAACAGCCTTGTGGCGACATAAGTTTGAAAAGAAAGGCAGAAACTTATCCACCAGTTTTACATTGGGCTTAAGTTCAACCGATAGTGAAGGTAGCCTTGATAACCGGAACTCTATCTATGGCGATACGCCAGGCGAGGTTTTGCAAATTCAGACGAACACACAAACCACAGATAATAAATCGTTGGGAGCTTTAGTTTCATTTACTGAACCATTAGGTGGAAGAAAATACCTGGAGGCAAACTATAATTTTCAAACCAACAAAAATGATGTGGTGCGCGAAGTGTACGATGTAGATGGCACAATCCCCGAGTTTAATATTCCATTAAGTAATCAGTACACCAGCAACTATATTTATAATAGGCCTGGCTTAAATTTCCGGATGAACCGCGAGAAGTACAGCATAACGGTTGGAGCCAGCTACCAGATGACCACTTTAAAAGGTGATGTTATTTCGCAAGATCCGGCACGCAGTGCGCTTATTAACAACACGTTTGAAAATGCATTGCCTTCGGCTCACTTCAACTACGACTTCAGTAGTTTTAAACACCTGCGTTTAGATTACGAAACTTCTATGCAGGAGCCTACCATTCGCCAGTTACAGCCATTTGAAGACAACTCTGATATACTTAATATTTATGTGGGTAATCCTGAACTTAAGCCGGCTTATGTACATCGCCTAAGCGCCAACTATACTGCCTTTAATCCGGCCAAGTTTATGAACTTCTTCTCGTTTATAAATGCATCGTACATGGAGAATGCCATTGTAAACTCGCAAACTACCGACCCGGTTACTTTTGCCCGCACCACCAGACCTGTAAACGTAAGCAGTTCAAAAAATCTTACAGCCAATTTTAACGGTGGGTTCCCAATCAAAAAACTGAATAGCCGTTTTAATCTCGGTCCTACTGCATCGTTTTCTGAAAGTATTACAGTGCTGAACGAACGCGAAAACAATGTGCGCAACAGCACACTGGGTGGCTCGGTTCGGTACAACTATACCTATAAAGAGTATGTTATCTTCGACCTAAGTGCCAACTTCAGCAAACAACTTACCGAGTATGATTTCAGCACACCTGATCAGGAGTATTTTAATCAGACTTATCGTTCGGAATTGAATCTCAACTTCTTAAAGAAGTACGCCTTTAATACCAGCTTCGACTACCTGATTTATACCAGCAGCACAACTGATTTCAGGCAGACCATTCCATTCTGGAACCTCTCGCTATCTCGTTTTGTGTTAAAGAATAACGCAGGCGAGTTGAAAATAGGGGTGAACAACCTTTTGGATCAAAGCAATAGCGTAACGCAGTCTACTGGCGAAAACTTTATACAACAGCAGGTTATGAATAACCTCGGTCGGTATTATATGATAAGTTTTACGTATGCGCTTAATAAGCACCTTAACCCCATGGGTGGTGGCCGCAGAGGCGGTGGAATGCGCATGATTATTAATCAGTAGAGAGTTGCTGTTTGCTGGTTTCTGGTTAAGCTTACCTGTTGTAAAGCGTATCAGTATTATAATAGGCCGTGTTTAAAATGTCAGAGGCTGTCTCAAAAGTTACTTTCAAATGTCAGCCTGAGCTTGTCGAAGGCGATTTCGAAGCAGAAAAAGGTTTCGACAAGCTCAACCTGACAGCATCCTGCACTTTTGAGACAGCAGCCTCTAAATATGTATAGCCCCGGCAGCAGGCCGGGGTTTTTGTTTATTTGATAAAGCAAAATGCGCCACCATAGAGGTTGATGTAGAAGGTGTGTTGATTGTGGCGCAGCGCGCATTAGTTACGTTTATTACGTAACGTGGAATTAGAATTCCTTGAAAGTTGATAGCAACCTGTATTATCTTGCCGCATGAAGTTTATACTCTGTTTTCTGTTGGCAAGTGCATCGGTTTATGCTCAAACCTACATTCCGAAATTTGATATTCAGGGGCATCGCGGAGCACGCGGCCTCATGCCCGAAAATACCATTCCGGCATTTTTAATGGCGCTTGATTCCGGTGTTACAACTGTAGAATTGGATCTTGCCGTTACCAAAGACAATCAGCTCGTTGTTTCGCACGAACCTTGGATGGCGGCTTCAATTTGTCTCTCCCCTCAGGGCGACACAATCAAAACAAAAGACGAACGCAAATTCAATATCTATAAAATGACCTATGCCGAAGTTAAACAATGGGACTGCGGCTCAATGGGTAATCAAAAATTTCCGCAACAATCCGGGCGGGTGGCAGCAAAGCCGTTGTTGCAAGATGTAATTGTGGCGGTTGAAAATCATATTAAAAATTTTACGCGCTACGAAGTAGATTACAACATCGAAATAAAAAGCCTGCCCGAAGGCGATAACAAGTTTCATCCCAGACCCGATGTTTTTTCAGACCTGGTCTATAATCTGGTTGATCAGTATTTGCCTCTTGAGCGTGTGGTTATTCAATCGTTTGATTTCAGAGTGTTGAAATACTGGCATGAAAAATATCCGGAAGTGCGCTTAGCGGCTCTGGTAGAAAATAAGAAGTCGGTAGATGAAAACCTGAACGATCTTGGATTTACACCTTCCATTTATAGTCCGTATTTTAAACTGCTTACCCGCGATGATGTAAAAGCGTTGCACGTAAAAAAAATCCGGGTAATACCATGGACGGTGAACGAAGAAAAAGATATGCTCTCCGTAAAGGGAATGGATGTAGATGGTTTTATTACCGACTACCCCAATCGCGCAGCTAAGTTTAAGCGCACCTTGAACCTGAGGAAGCAACGCTAAGAAGTTGGAATGTTTCAACGTTCAAACGATCAAACTTCCAACTTTTAACTTTATCATTGCACCAAATTTTACAAACGTACCATGTCAATCAGCCACCAATCAAACAAATACGATGTTTACGGAGTAGGAAATGCCTTAGTAGATATAGTTACCGAAGTTGATTTGGATTTCTTTACTAAAAATGAAGTAGAAAAGGGTTTAATGACACTGGTAGACGAAAAGCGCCAACTTCAGTTAATGAAAGCCATTGACATGAAGCGTAGCAAAATGTCGGGTGGTGGTTCTGCCGGTAATACCGTTGTGGCTATCAATCAGTTTGGCGGTAAAAGTTTTTACTCGTGTCTGGTGGCAAAAGATGAGTTAGGTAAATTTTTTCTGGATGATTTAAAGCGCAACGGAGTAGATACCAACATGGTGTATGAAAGTTGCCCGGAAGGTCACACCGGCCGGTGTCTGGTTATGACAACCTCAGATGCAGAGCGTACACTCAATACCTTTCTGGGGGTTAGTTCTTTTCTTTCGCCCGAACATTTGGATGAACAAGCCATCAAAAACTCCACTTATGTTTACCTGGAAGGCTATCTGGTGGCAAGCCCGAAAGGTTTGGAAGCTATGAAAGAAGCCAAGCGGATTGCCGAGAAAAGTAAAGTGAGTACGGCATTAACTTTTTCAGATCCCAGCATGGTAAAATATTTCTCATCTCAAATGGAAGAAATTGTGGGCGCAAGCGTGGACTTGCTTTTCTGCAATGAAGAAGAGGCCATGATTTTTACCGGCACAAATTCCGTAAACGAGGCCCGCGAAAAACTAAAACAGGTAGCCAAACGATTTGCGATTACACTTGGCGCGAATGGTGCGTTGATTTACGATGGCGATACCTTTATTCAGATTGACCCCTACAAAGTTCGTGCACTGGATACCAATGGCGCTGGCGATATGTTTTCAGGTGCCTTTCTCTATAGTATAACGCATGGCCACAGCTTTGCGGAAGCTGGTAAACTAGCCTCCCTGGCTTCATCTAAAGTAGTGGCCCAATGGGGCCCGCGCCTGCAGCCTGATCAGATGAAAAAGATTTTGGGCGATTTGGTGTAGAAGTTGTTTGGCATTAAAACCTTCTTGATTTTCACACTATCAGTTAGTACAACTCAATAGTTTTTTGTGATAGGTTCGATGCCCTTGTGCAAGCATCTAGGAGATGTACTAAACGACTCTCCCGCAGGGAAGTTGATATTATAGTAACCTTCACTAACAATTTTCGAGTTCTTGATTATTATTTATTTATTATTTATCATTGTAATTCTAAAATCAACTTATGCTTAAAAAACATCATTTAACCTTCTGGCTTCTCCTTATCGCGTTTTCGGTAAGTTTTGGCCAGGCTCGTAAAATTGAATTTACCGAGTACGATTTGCCCAACGGCCTGCATGTAATCCTGCATCAGGATAACACCACACCCATTGTAGCGGTATCGGTTTTATATCACGTGGGTTCAAAAAATGAAGATCCCAAGCGCACAGGTTTTGCGCATTTCTTCGAGCACTTATTATTTGAAGGAACAGAAAACATTAAACGGGGCGAGTTCGATAAGTATTTGCAAAATGCCGGAGCAACCAATAATGCCAACACCTCCAACGACCGCACGTTTTATTATGAAGTATTACCCTCCAATCAATTAGAACTTGGTTTGTGGATGGAATCGGAGCGCATGCTGCATGCAAAGATTGAAAATGTAGGTGTGGAAACGCAACGCGAAGTAGTGAAAGAAGAAAAGCGGCAGCGTATTGACAACCAACCCTACATGTCGTTTCAGGCTGAGATTTTTAAACGTGCCTACAAAGAACACCCTTATCAGTGGACACCCATCGGATCGCTAGATCATTTAAATGCAGCATCACTGGATGAGTTCATTGCTTTCTACAAAACATTCTACGTTCCTGAAAACGCCACGCTGTCAATTGCGGGCGATATTGATATTGAGCAAACCAAAACGTTAATCGCTAAATATTTTAAAGACATTCCACGCGGTACTAAAGCAGTTCCACGGCCAACGGTGAAAGAACCACAACAAACTGCCGAAGTGCGCGATGTTATTTTTGACAACATTCAATTGCCCGCTGTATTTCAGGCCTATCATATTCCGGCTCAGGGCACTCCCGATTCCTATGCGTTGGATATGCTGAGTACCTTATTATCAGGCGGACAAAGTTCGCGCATGTATAAAGCATTGGTGGACGATCAGAAAAAAGCTTTGCAGGTTGCATCGTTTCCGTTCTCCATGGAAGATCCTGGCTTGTACATTACTTTAGGTTTGGTAAATATGGGTGTGGATGTAGCCGATCTTGAAAAAGCAATGGATGCTGAAATTGAAAAAGTGCAAAAGGAGCTCATCACCGAGAAGGAGTTTCAAAAAATCCGCAACCAAAGGGAAAGTCAGTTTGTACAACAGAATTCATCGGCAGTAGGTATAGCCGAGCAGTTAGCAAACTACCATGTGTACTACAAAGATGCCAACCTGATCAATACCGAGTTGGAACGTTACATGAAAGTTACCCGCGAAGATTTGCAACGCGTGGCTAAAAAATATCTGGTAAAAGAAAATCGGGTGGTACTTCAGTATCTTCCTAAATCAGCGCAAAGCAAACCCGATAATACGCAACTCAAAAAAGACAATTGATTATGAAGAAGATAATATTCTTTAGCCTGTTGCTGGCAAGTGTTGCAGCAGTAGCTCAGGTAGATCGTACAAAAGCCCCGAAGCCGGCACCTGCCCGCGAAATTAAAATAGGCGCATACCAAACGTTCACGTTAAAGAACGGCTTGCAGGTATTTGTGGTAGAGAATCATAAGCTGCCCCGTATTCAGTTTTCACTACAACTTAAAAACAACCCAATCTATCAGGGCGATAAGGAAGGTTACGTAGAAATGGCGGGTACATTAATAGGTACCGGCACCAAAACAAAAACCAAAGCTCAGTTAGATGAAGAGATTGATTTTATCGGGGCAAACCTAAGTACAAGCTCAGACGGAATCTTTGCGTCAAGTCTGAGCAAGCACTCCACTAAGTTGTTGGATTTGATGACCGATGTGCTATACAACCCGGCATTCGCACCCGAAGAAATGGAGAAGCTGAAAACCCAAACCTTATCGGGATTGGCTGCCAGTAAGGATAACCCCGGCAGCATTGCCGCTAATGTGCGCAGTGCCTTAGTGTACGGTAAACAACATCCATATGGATTGTCAACCACCGAAAAATCGGTTGGTTCAATTACGTTAGAGGATTGCAAGAATTACTACAACACTTACTTCAAACCGAACAATGCATACCTCGCTATTGTGGGCGATATCGATTTTAAAACAGCTAAGTCGTTAGTAGAAAAATATTTTTCGAAGTGGGTGGCCGGTGAAGTAAAAAATCCAACTTATGCCCAACCCAAAGAACCCGCCAAAACGTATGTGGCCTTGGTTGATCGGGCAGCCTCAGTACAATCTGTAATTAACATCGGCTACCCGGTTGATTTAAAACCCGGTACACCCGATGCAATTAAAGCACGCGTAACCAACCAGATTTTAGGTGGCGGTTTTTCTGCGCGACTCATGCAAAACCTTCGCGAGAAGCATGGGTACACCTATGGAGCCAGTTCATCTCTTAGTACAGATATTCTGGTTGGTAATTTTAATGCTTCGGCCAGTGTGCGCAATGAAGTTACGGATAGCGCGGTGTTTGAGTTTCTATCCGAATTAAAACGCATCGTAAACGAACCCGTTACAGAACAAGAGTTAATCGCAGCTAAAGCGGAAATCTCAGGTGCTTTTGGTCGTTCACTCGAAAATCCTTCCACCATTGCTGGCTTCGCACTTAACACGGCACGGTACAACCTCCCTAAAGACTACTATAATAATTATGTAAAGGCAATTGATGCCGTTACGTTAGCCGATGTACAGGCCACTGCCAAAAAATACATCCGTCCGGAGAATGCACACATTGTAATAGTGGGCAAAGGGGCCGAAGTGGCCGATAAGCTTAAGAAGTTTGGTGACGTAAAGTACTTTGATATTTATGG
>JBPXJU010000024.1:0-79169 GCA_051715445.1 Bacteroidota bacterium
CAGGTGGAGTGGATAACAATTATTCGTTTTCGTATGTAAACGGAACGCTTACGATAACCAAAGCAACTCCGGTAATTACCTGGAATACCCCAGCGGCAATTACTTACGGTACCTTGTTAAGCGCTACTCAATTGAACGCATTGAGCGGAGTGGCTGGAACATTTACTTACACTCCGGCATCAGGTGCATTATTGAATGCCGGTGCTAACCAGAGCCTGTCGGTCGATTTTGTTCCAACTGATGCAGTGAACTACAATTCGGTATCAGGAACCACAGTTCAAATAACGGTTAACAAAGCCCCGCTTACGGCTACAGCTGAAAACAAGAGTCGGGTGTATGGAACAGCAAACCCAGCCCTTACCATTGCCTATACGGGTTTTGTAAACAGTGAAACATCAGCAATAATTGATAGTCAGCCCACGGCTGGAACTACAGCAACTGTTCTATCGGATGTAGGCCCTTACCCGATTTCATTAACCGGAGGAATTGATAATAACTACACCATTAGTCTGGTAGCCGGAACGCTTACAATCACAAAAGCCACACTTACAGCTACAGCCAATAATCAAACCCGCGTTTACCAAACCACAGATCCCACCTTTACAATTTCCTATAGCGGTTTTGTAAATGGTGATGATGAATCGGATCTTGACACGGCCCCCACTGCCACCACTACGGCCATATTGTCCAGCCCGGTTAGTACGTATCCCATTACCCCGACAGGTGGAGTGGATAACAATTATTCGTTTTCGTATGTAAACGGAACGCTTACGATAACCAAAGCAACTCCGGTAATTACCTGGAATACCCCAGCAGCAATTACTTACGGTACCTTGTTAAGCGCTACTCAATTGAACGCATCAAGCGGAGTGGCGGGAACATTTACTTACACTCCGGCATCAGGTGCATTACTGAATGCAGGTGTTAACCAGATTCTGTCGGTCAATTTTGTTCCAACCGATGCAGTGAACTACAATTCGGTATCCGGAACCACAGTTCAAATAACGGTTAACAAAGCCCCGCTTACGGCTACTGCTGAAAACAAGAGTAAGGTGTATGGAACAGCAAACCCAGCCCTTACCATTGCTTATACAGGTTTTGTAAACAGTGAAACATCAGCAGTAATTGATAGTCAGCCCACGGCTGGAACTACAGCAACTGTTCTATCGGATGTAGGCCCTTACCCGATTACATTAACCGGAGGAACAGATAATAACTACACCATTAGTCTGGTAGCCGGAACGCTTACCATCACGAAAGCTACTCTTACTGCCACAGCGGAAAACAAAAGTCGCGCTTATGGTGCTGCCAATCCAACATTAACAATTCTGTACACTGGGTTTGTAAATGGTAACACATCGGCAGACCTCGATACACAACCAACTATCAATACCTCTACCAATGCAGCATCTGTACCCGGTATATATCCTATAACCCTAACAGGAGGGCTGGACAATAATTACAACATTACATTGGTTAACGGTTCTTTAACTATTACAAAAGCGTTGCTCACGGTTACTGCCAATAACCAGAGCAGGAATTATGGTGAGGCCAATCCTGCGTTCACACTTAATTATAATGGTTTTGTAAACAGTGAGACCCCGGCCAATCTTACAGCTGCCCCATTAGGTGCTAGTGCAGCGGGCCCTACTTCTAATGTGGGAACTTATCCTATTACCGTTAGTGGTGGCGTATCGGGCAATTATGATTTTAGTTATGTGGCAGGCACTTTAACTATTACAAAAGCAACTGTTGTGGCTACTGCCAACAACCAAACAAGGGTTTATGGGGCAATTAATCCTACATTAACCATTACCTATACGGGTTTTGCAAATGGTGAAACCGTTTCCGTTTTAGATGTTCAACCCCTTGCCAGCACTGCGGCAAATGCTACCTCACCTGTAGGCGGCTACCCGATTCAGGTTACAGGAGGCTCGGATGGGAATTATGAAATTGCTCCTGTTTCAGGAACGCTTACAATTACCAAGGCTACTTTAACGGCCACAGCTGTTAATGCAAGCCGACCATATGGGTCGCCCAATCCAACGTTTACCATAAGCTATACAGGGTTTCAGAATGGAGAAAATGCATCGGTACTGGACACTGCACCGGAAGCAAATTCTGCAGCTACATTAACATCCGATGTTGGCGCTTATCCGATTACAGTTTCTGGCGGCTTGGATAGTAATTATAATTTAACCTACGTAAATGGTACTCTCACCATAACCAAAGTTACCATAACAGCAACAGCTGCAAATGCAAGCCGGGTGTTTGGTGTCGCCAATCCAACCTTTACTATAAATTATACCGGTTTTGTAAATGGAGAAAACTCAAGTGTTATCGATGTGCTTCCGGTAGCGAATACGGTGGCAACTGCTGGCAGCAATGTGGGTGCCTATCCAATAACCGTGAGTGGAGGAGCCGATGCAAACTACAGTTTTACGTATGTTAGTGGAACACTAACAATAACGAAAGCTACCCCCATTGTTACGTGGAATAACCCATCTGCCATAACCTATGGAACTGCTTTAAGTGCAGTTCAACTTAATGCCACAGCAACTGTTGCTGGTTCTTTTGTGTATACGCCAGCATCCGGCACCGTGTTAAATGTGGGAGTAAATCAGGTGTTGTCTGTAAACTTTATACCCACCGATGCCACCAATTACAATTCGGTTTCCGGAACCACGGTATTGATTACTGTAAATAAGGCAACGCTTACCGCCACGGCCAACAATCAAACCCGTACGTATGGTGCACCAAATCCAACTCTGACTATTACTTATACAGGTTTTGTAAATGGCGACAATGCTTCGGCAATCAATGAACTACCAACGGCATCCACTGTTGCTGGAAATACTTCGGCAGTAGGAAGCTATCCCATTACGTTAGCGGGAGGATCTGATAATAATTACAACCTGGTATTAGTGAATGGTACGCTTACCATTAATAAAGCTACTTTGATTGCAATCGCTCAGGATGCCAGCCGCACTTATGGGGCTGTTAACCCGGCTTTTGTAATTAATTACACTGGTTTTGTAAACAGTGAAAATTCCAGTGTATTGGATACACCACCTGGTGCAAACACAGCCGCTACTGCAACCAGTGCAGTTGGTGCCTATCCAATTGTTGTATCAGGTGGGTTGGATAGCAATTATACATTTACCTATACATCGGGTACGCTCACTATCACCAAAGCTACCGTTACCGCTACGGTGGCAAATGCCACCCGGATTTATGGAGTTGCTAATCCTGCATTTACAATTACCTATTCAGGATTTGTTAACTCAGAAACTTCCGCTGTATTAGATGTATTGCCTGTAGCCAGTAGCCCGGCCATTCTCAGCAGTAATGTGGGAGTATATCCCATTAATGCAGCGGGCGGGAGTGATAACAACTACACGTTTAATTATGTAAGCGGAACTTTAACTATTACCAAAGCAACACCTACCATTACCTGGAATAATCCGGCTGCCATTACGTATGGAACTGCATTAAGCGCTACACAATTGAATGCTACTGCATCGGTAGGAGGAAATTTTAGTTACACACCTGCAGCCGGCACAGTACTTAATGCTGGCCCCAATCAAATATTGAGTGTAAATTTTACACCCAGTGATGGAATAAATTATGAACCTGTAAATGGCACTACGGTTCAAATTACGGTTAACAAAGCAACACCGGTACTCACCTGGTCTGCACCGGCTGCCATTACCTATGGAACAGCACTTAGTTCAACACAACTTAATGCTTCAGCGAATGTTCCGGGTACTTTTGTTTATTCGCCAGCAATCGGAACCGTACTCAATGCAGGCGTTAACCAAACCTTATCCGTAAATTTTACACCTACTGACATTAGCAATTACAACCCGGTAAATGGGTTTACAACTCAGATTACCGTAAATAAAGCTACCCCTTCTGTTACGTGGAATAATCCGGCTGCCATTACTTATGGAACCCCGCTTAGCGCCACCCAACTAAATGCTACGGCAACCGTGCCGGGAAATTTTGTCTATGCTCCGGGTTTGGGTACCGTTCTTAATGCCGGTGCGAATCAAACGTTGTCGGTAAATTTTACACCCACCGATGCGCTAAATTATAATACGGTTAATGGAACCAGCGTGTTGATAACCGTGAATAAAGCCACGCCTACCATTACCTGGAATAACCCGGCTGCCATAACGTATGGTACTGCCTTATCGGCTACTCAACTTAATGCCACTGCAACGGTGACTGGAAGTTTTGTGTATACACCGGCTGCAGGAACAATCTTAAACGCAGGAGCGAATCAAATCTTGTCGGTGAACTTTACGCCAACGGATGTCAATAATTATAATCCGGTTAACGGAACAACTGTTTTGATTACCGTTGGTAAAGCTACTCCGGTAATAACCTGGAACAACCCAGCGGCTATAACCTATGGAACGGCACTTAGTGCTACTCAATTAAATGCATCCACTCCGGTTGCCGGCACATTTGTGTATACACCCACAATCGGTACGTTGTTAAATGCGGGTCCCAATCAGGTGCTGTCGGTAAATTTTACACCTACCGATCTGGCAAACTACAATCCTGTTTCAAATGTGCAGCGATTAATAACGGTTAACAAAGCCACACCAGTTATCACGTGGGCAAACCCAGCAGCTATCATTTACGGAACTCCGTTAAGTTCTACTCAACTGAATGCTTCGGCCAACGTACCGGGAACATTAGTTTATACACCGGCAGCCGGAACAATTCTTAATACCGGAGCAAACCAAACCCTTTCGGTAAGCTTTACACCAGCCGATGCAATAAACTATAATTCGGTATCGGGCACGAACGTTTTGATAACGGTAAACAAAGCAACCCCTGTAGTAAATTGGCCACCACCCTTGCCGATAAAAATAAATGAACCTTTAACCGGTACACAGTTAAATGCTACAGCCAATGTGCCGGGTACTTTTAGTTATTCTCCCGCAGCAGGTTCTTCTTTTGCTACCGTAGGTACCTACACCTTAACGGTAAGTTTTACTCCTTCGGATGCAACCAACTATAACTCTGTGCCCAGTACTCAGGTTCAGATACAGGTAAACAATAAAGATAACCCTGTGGTAACCTGGAATAATCCGGCTGCTATAACCTATGGAACTACACTTGGAGTATCGCAATTAAATGCCACGGCAAATGTGCCGGGAACTTTTGTGTATACACCAGCGGCCGGTACCTTATTGAATGCCGGAACAAACCAAACCTTATCCGTAAATTTTATTCCCACGGACGCAATTAACTATAACTCTGTAAGCACCAATGTTGCCATTACAGTAAACAAGGCAACCTTAGCAGTAATAGCTACCAGTACCAGCCGGGTTTATGGGGCTGCCAATCCTGCATTTGGTGTAACCTATGCCGGGTTTGTGAACGGAGAAAATGATGCTGTAATTGATACACCACCTACAGCCTCCAGCGCGGCTATTGCGGGGAGCAATGCCGGAAGTTCATTTCCTATTATTCCGGCTGGTGGCCAGGACAATAACTACACATTTAACTATATAAATGGTACGCTAACCATTACCAAAGCACCGCTAATTGCTCAGGCTGATAATAAAACCAGATTATATGGTGCAGCCAATCCAGCGCTTACCATAGGGTATACCGGATTTGTGAATGGCGATACGGAAGCGGCCATCACGCCTCCTGGAATTTCTACAACGGCAACGATTACAAGCAATGTTGGTTCATATCCTATTCAATTGAGTGGTGGAATTTCAACCAATTACAATTTTACATTACAGAATGGAACGCTTACCATTAATAGTTCACCTCTGGTCGCCCGTGCAGATGATAAATCGAAAACATATGGACAAGTTAATCCGCCATTAACCATTTCATACACGGGTTTTTTAAATGGTGATAATGCAGCTTCCATTACACAACCAACCATCTCTACATCGGCTAACAATTCCAGTGCAGTAGGGGCTTATCCCATCACGTTAAGCGGAGGTGCTGCTTTGAATTATGCGATAGTACTTCAGGCCGGTACACTTACCGTTAACAAAACGAACCTAACGGTAACCGCTAATAATCAAACCCGAACGTATGGAGCTTCAAATCCAGCTCTCACATTCGTGTACTCAGGATTTGTTAATAGTGAAACTGCTGCGGTACTTGATGTAGCGCCTACGGCTTCAACCAGTGCAACCGTAACAAGCAATGTGGGTACCTATCCAATTACGCTAACAGGCGGATCGGATAATAACTATAACCTTAATTTTGTTGCTGGAAATCTTACCATTAATAAAGCAACAGTAAGTGTTTCGGTTGCCAATGCTACGCGTACCTATGGCGGGGTTAATCCTGTCTTTGTAATTAATTATACCGGTTTTCTTAATGGTGATGATGTAAGTGATCTTGATATAGCTCCAGTGGCTTCTACAGCTGCGACAGCAACAAGTTCTGTGGGTACTTACCCTATCACGGCTACTGGAGGCATTGATAACAATTATAATTTCAGTTATACAGCGGGCACACTAACGATCAATAAGGCAATGCTAACGGCAACCGCAGCCAATACCAGCAGACCTTATGGAACCGCTAATCCTGTTTTTGTTATTAATTATTCGGGTTTTGTAAATGGTGAAAACAGTTCGGTTATTGATGTTTTGCCTGCAGCCACCACCACGGCAATTGCCGCAAGCCCAATTGGCACATACCCGATCAATGTAGCCGGAGGATCTGATGCTAATTATTCGTTCACTTATGTAAGTGGTGTACTTACAATTGGAAAAACCGCCCCGGTTATTACCTGGAATAATCCTGGCGCTATTGTGTACGGCACTGCTTTAAGTGCAACTCAATTAAATGCAACTGCAAATGTACCCGGCACCTTTACATACACACCGGCCGTGGGTACACTACTTAATGCAGGTGCCAACCAGATTTTAACAGTTGATTTTACACCTACCGATCAGACCAATTATAGTTCGGTAAATGGAACAACGGTAACGATAACCGTTAATAAAGCCACTCCGGTTATTACCTGGAATAATCCGGCTGCTATAACTTACGGTACAGCTTTGTCAGCAACACAACTTAATGCCACCGCTAACGTACCCGGTGTATTTACGTACACACCATCAACCGGTACTGTACTTAATGCCGGTAGTCAAACACTCTCTGTTAACTTTACACCCACCAACGCTGCCAATTATAATAACGTTACTAACACCACCGTTCAGATAACGGTAAATAAAGCAACACCGGTTATTACATGGCCCGCTCCGGCAGCCATCACATTTGGAACTCCGCTTGGAGGTGCGCAATTAAATGCATCGGCTAATACAGCCGGAGCATTTGTATATTCTCCGGCTTCCGGAACGGTGCTTAATGCCGGAGCCAATCAAACTTTGTCAGTAAGTTTTACACCTACCGATGCTGCAAACTTTAATCCGGTGCCGGTTACTACAGTGGCGATTACGGTTAATAAGGCTACTCCGGTTATTACCTGGAATACGCCTGCGGCAATTGTTTATGGCACTGCGCTTGGGGCCACACAATTAAATGCTTCTGCTAATACTACCGGAACATTTACCTACACACCAGCCAGCGGCACAATATTAAATGCAGGCCCTAATCAGGTTTTGTCAGTAAACTTTGCGCCTTCAAACACTACTAATTTTAACCCGGTTACGGGTGTAACTGTTTTGATTACAGTAACGAAGGCTAATCCTGTAATTTCATGGGCTAACCCGGCCACGATTTCCTATGGCACAGCATTAAGTGCTACACAGCTTAATGCCACAGCAAATGTGCCAGGAGCATTTACCTATTCGCCAGTTGCGGGTACAATTTTGGATGCCGGCACACAGATGTTATCCGTTGATTTTGTGCCCACCAACACGGCTAATTTCAATTCCGTAGTTGGAACCCAGGCATCGTTAACGGTTAACAAAGTACCTCTGGTAGTTACCGCCAACAATCGTACGCGCGGCTATGGAGCATCTAATCCAACCTTGACGATTGCCTATGCAGGTTTTGTAAATGGAGAGAATGAAACTGTTTTAGATACGAAACCTGTGGCCACTACTCTGGCTACTGTAACTTCTAATGTAGGTACATACCCCATTCCGGTGGCGGGTGGGGTGGATAACAACTACAATTTTTCGTATGTGCCTGGAGCCCTGTCTATCACAAAAGCAAACCTTACAGCAACGGCAGATAATCAATCGCGCTTGTTTGGAACACCTAATCCGGAGTTTACCATTACTTATACTGGTTTCGTTAATGGCGAGAATGCAACAGTAATTGATACAGCCCCGGTAGCTGCAACCACTGCCATTCAGGCATCGCCAATAGGCGGTTACCCTATTGTGGTGAGTGGTGGAACTGACAACAATTATAGCTTTACTTACCAGCAAGGTACGCTTACTGTAACCCCCAATTTTCCACCTACACTTACAAACTTCGAAATCGAAACGTTGGAAGATCAGCCCATAACTTTTACCTACAATACCTTTGGTGATAACTTTGAGAGTTTTTCTGGAAGCGGAATTATGTATGTAAAAGTGGTTACGCTTCCGTTAAATGGTTCTCTTACCTGGAATGGAACGGCCATAACAGCAGGGGCGGAGATTACGGTTACTGGTGGTGAGTTGCAGAATTTTATTTATACCCCAACATCAAACTTTAATGGTAATGATTCCTTTAAATGGAATGCCTTTGAAGGAACCTTCCTCGCTACTCAAGATGCAACAGTAGCTATCAAGGTAGCCAAAGTAAATGATCCTCCGGTGTTAACCAATATAGAAACGGCACCAATATTATACAGTCTGGGAGATCCAGCAGTTCAGATCACAAACTCCATGGTGATTAATGATGTTGATGATAATTTCGTATTCTCGGCACGTGTAAATATTTCTGAGAATTTTACCCGTGGCGATGTTCTTGCAGTGGAATCCGGAATAAGTCAACTCATTACTGTTGCGTATAATTCAGAGACCGGTGAGTTGAATTTATCTGGAAAGGACACCCGGGCAAACTATCAATCGGCTGGCCTGCAGGCCGAACCTGTAATTCTGGCTACGCGCGAGGCAGCTTTACCCAACCAACTTTACCCTGTCATCAGTGATTTTAATTACGTGGTAGCTTCTGTTGTGTTAGAAGATGAATATTATTTATTAGATGCCACAACACCACTTTTGCCTTTTGGACTTCTACCCCGAAGATGTTTAAATGGAACAGGCCGGCTTATTCCCCGTAAAGAGGATGACAGCAAATGGATTGATCTTAAACCCCGTGAGAAGGAAAAGAAGCTGGTTTCATTAAACCTGAAATTAGTAGATAGTGAGTTTGCTGGCGATATGACTATAACCTCTTATGGCTACGAGGCCTTAGACAAACGCAGAGGGTTGATAATTGCGGGTTCAGTAGAGAAATATCGTGATGAACAGGAGAAGCGTTATCCTGATTTTCAAATTTTAGAGTACAAAGTTGAAAATGTTGAGGATTTAAGTAAACCGGTTATTGAGAAATTCAAGTTAAAATCATCGTTAGAACTAGCCAGCTCTGAGCTGTTATACCTCAATCCGTTTTTTGTGAGAGAATGGAAGTCAAATCCATTTAAAGCCAATGAGCGGCTTTACCCTGTTGATTTTGGCGCTCCACTTGAAACTACTTTTTTATTAGCCCTGGAATTTCCACAGGAATTTGTAGTGGATGAGCTACCAGCCAGTTCGGCAGTTTCTCTGCCGCAAAATGGAGGTAGGTATCTCTGCAACATTACCAATACTGGTAATAAAATATCGCTAACCAGCATACTGAATATTTCCAAGTCAGAATACTCACCTGTTGAGTACCATTTATTGAAGGAATTGTTCAATCGTATTGTAAGCACTGAACAATCGCATATTGTATTGAAGCGTAAATAGCCATTCAACCTGTTAATTCTCTATTAATCGGATTGTGAGGCGGGTAATCTAATTTGAGTTGCGGTGAGGAATGGCTTCGCATTATGTTAGTTGATCGTAACTTCCAATACTATGAAAAGATTATTCTGCCTCACTATCCTGCTCTTTCCGGTAATAGCCTTTGCACAACCTGCAGCCAAAGCACTTGAAGACGATAAACTTGAATTGAAGGAGCGTTATCAGGTAATGAAAACCAATTCGCAGACTTATGAAGATTATAAAGTAATAAAAGAGTTCATTCTGGATGGGTTCTGGAAGATTGCATTAGATACCATTAGCCGGAAAGAAACTCAACTAGCTCAAGAGCGTCAGAAAGTAACCGATTTGCAGGCAGAACTAGCGGCCTCGCACCAGCAGTTAGCCCAGCAAAAAGCTTCGGTAGAAGGAATCACTTTTGATAGCGAACATATTTCCGTATTGGGTGTTCATTTTGGAAAGGGAATGTTTTTATTGATGACTCTGGTGGTGGTAGCAGCACTAATTACCGTTATTGTGGCTGTTACAGCCCGGTTAAAAATATTGCAAGTCGCTGTTAAGGATAAAACGCACGTAGCCGATTCACTTACCCACGAGTTTGAAGAATATAAACGCAAAGCTTTGGAGCGCCAGACCAAACTTTCGCGCGAGTTGCAGAACGAACGGAACAAATTAGTTGATCTTGGGCGTAACTAAAGTGTGATTTTGGTGGCGAGCCGGTTTAGTAACTTCCACTCTTTACCAACCTTAATATACACTTCTGTGTAGAACAAACTCAGGTTAAACTCCGATTTATCAGGCATTAGTCCGCGAAAGCGACCTTTACCTGAAACAACGGCTGTTTTTTGATGAACCGTTACTTTTGCTTCCACTATGTCGATGTTGGTATAGTTCAACCTGCCGCTTTTCAAATCCTCATTAACTTCTTTTTTGGATTGCACCCAGCCGTTAGAGTGAATGTATTGTACCTGCTCATGCAGAATCCAGTTTAATGAATCGTAGTTTTTGTTAATAAGCCAGGTAAATTTTTTGCGATGAAGTTGATCAACGCGTTCTTCATTGGATTGACCAAATGAATTTATTGCGAGAATAACAAATAGAATCAGAGGGGATTTCATTCTTTTATTGATAAACCCGTACATAATCAATCTCCATTTTCTGTGGCCAGATGGAATTGTCAATTCCTTCTTTGCCACCCCAGTTACCACCCACGGCAATGTTCATAATTAAATGAAATTTCTGGTCAAAAGGCCAACCATTAAAATCATCCTGCTGATCGCGCGTTACGGTATGATAAAGGTTCTCATCCACAAAGAAATCAATTTTATCTTTGGTCCAGTCGATTGCGTAGACATGAAACTCATCCATGGCATCAGCAAGAGTAACTTTTCCTTCTTTCTGTGTTTGCTTGATGTGATTATATTTTTCAGTGTGAATGGTTCCATGAATCACACCCGGATCGTACCCCACGTGTTCCATAATATCAATTTCGCCACTGGTTGGCCAACCACCATATTTCCAATCGGTTGAAAGCATCCAGATGGCAGGCCAGGTGCCTTTGCCTTTAGGGAGTCTGGCCCTTACTTCAATCCGGCCATATAGCCAATCGCCTTTATGTTTGCTCACAATGCGCGTGGAGGTATAGGCTTTTCCGCCAAGGGAATCTTGATGGGCTTCAATAATCAGGTTACCATTTTCTACCCGCACATTTTTGCTGTCAGCGGTGTAATACTGGGCTTCGTTGTTGCCCCAACCACATACATCCGGGCAGCCATCGCCCAGGTCGTAGTTCCATTTGGTGGTGTCGGGCGTGCCGGTATAATCAAATTCGTCTGACCACACTGGTTTTTTTTCACAACCCGAAAGGACGGTTATAACGGCACAGAGCAGGAGAAGGCGTTTCATGGTTTTTATGAAGTTTGAATAAAAGTAGGAAATTCCTGTAACCATTTTCGCTACCTTAAGTTTTCCTGCACAAGAACCTCAAAACTTTGAAAGCACTTTCGGATAATGCCTTAATGCTAAAGGTAAAGAATGGCGACCTGGATAAACTGGGGCTGCTTTTTGAACGCTACAAAAAACCGTTGTATGGTTTTTTCTATGGTCTTACCCGGAAGCAGGATATAAGTGAGGACCTGATTCAGAACACCTTTTTTCGCATTCTGAAATACCGGCATCTGTTTCGCGAGCAGGCCGAAAGTAACGGAGGTGAGTTTAGGGCGTGGATGTTTCACATTGCACGTAATGTGCATCTGGACCAGCATCGAAGGAAAAAAATTTTGAGTGATGATCTGGAAAACTGGCAAGACCGGATTGGGCATATGGAAAACAAAGCGACTGAAATTCAGCAGTCAGAGGAATTGCAACTTCTTACTGTTGCGTTGGATAAACTGCCGCTGGAAAAACGTGAAGTAATTCTGTTAAGCAAGTTTGAAGAAATGAAGTATAATGAAATAGGTGAAGTGCTGGGATGTTCAGAAGGAGCCGTAAAAGTAAAAGTTTTCAGAGCCTTACAGGAGTTGAAGGCAATTTACAAACAGTTAGAACGAATAAATTAATGGGTATGGAAAGCAAAGCGATACAGGATTTGATAGCCAAGTATAATGAGGGTTTGGCCGATCCCTCGGAAGTACAGTTGCTGGAGCAATTAATAGAAGCAGGCAAAGTTCACCTTACTCAACTTACCGATTTGCATCACATCCATCATCAGGTGATTCAGTTAGAAAGTGAGCAACCGGATTTGTCGGTTGATGATCGGTTTTATCAGATGCTTAATGCGGAGAAGCAAACTAATAAGTCGGCACCTGTAATTCCCTTGTATCAGCGTATGGCAATTGCGGCAGGTCTGTTGGTGTGTGGATTTATGATTGGGTATTTTATGCAACGTTATTCTGGTGAAAGGGAAGTTACGCAATTAACCCAGCAAGTAGGTGAGCTAAAGGAAATGATGATGCTTTCGTTACTCGAAAAAGAATCAGCTACGCAACGATTAAAGGCTGTAAGTCTTACCAGTGAAATGAATCAGGTAAGTGATAAAGTAACCGATGCGTTGTTTGCTACACTGAACAGCGATGAAAATGTAAACGTACGGCTGGCTGCACTGGAAGCTCTTAGGCCGTATGTAAAAAGTAATAAGGTGCGTAGTGGTTTGATTGCCTCTATTGCGAAGCAGGATTCGCCCTTAGTACAGGTTGCGTTGGCCGACCTGATGGTAAACATTCAGGAGAAAAAATCGGTTGACGCGTTGAAACAATTACTGGAGAAAGAGAGCACTCCCCAGGAAGTGAAGTCAAAAATTTCGGAAAGTATTGAAGTGTTGATTTAAAGAAACAAAGTATGCGATTGATACTAACACCAGGATTATTGCTGGTAGCCAATGTGGTGATAAGCCAGACATTTAGCGAAAAAATTACGCGCGAGTATGCGTTCGAAAAAAAATCGACAGAGAATGCCATACTGATAGCCAACATCAATGGCAGTATTTCGGTTGTTGGTAATGATAGCGACAAGATTCAGGTTGAAGTAACCCGCACCATTACCGGTAAAACAGCCGAACGATTGGAGGCAGGAAAGATTATTACAGTGGGTGTGATTGACCTGGCCGATACATTAATATTTTACACGGAAGGAATTTGCAGCAAGTTTGGCCGCAAACAGAATCAGAAAAACAATTGGGGACACCTGAAAGGCTGGGGCTACGATTGGAGTGGACGGGACCTGGATGATTGCAGAGAGAAAGTTGAATACACCTTAAATTATGTGGTGCGGGTTCCCCGAAACACCAATGTGGTGGTGAGTACTGTAAATCAGGGCGATATTAAGATCGAAAATGTTGCTGGTGGCATTGTATCAAACAATGTAAATGGAGCAATAACATTAAATGGAATTTCGCGCGAAGCGGTAGCGCATACCATCAATGGCAATGTAGACATTACGTATGCAAAGAATCCACAAGGTCCATGTCGCTTTTATACGTTGAATGGCGATATCCATGCGTGGTTTCAAAAGGGCTTGCAGGCCGAACTGAGTTTTGAAAGTTTCAACGGAGAATTTTTCACAAATGTGGCAAATCTTCAGTCGATGCCAGTAGTGGTTAGACGAGAAGATTCGAAAGAAGGATTGAAATTCAAAATAAAAGGCAACCAGTTTAAGATTGGAACAGGTGGTGTGCAATTGAATTTCGAAACTTTCAATGGAGATGTGTATTTAAAGGAAAAGATTTAATAACTGTTAAAAGATAGAATGATGAAGAAGCAAAACCTGATAACAATTGTACTATGTATTCTAACATTGGCTTCGTTTGGCCAGGCTAGTGGGGAGTTTCCGGTTCCGTTAAGCGATCCGGCAAAGCGCGGTAAACTAAAAGCCCATCTTAATAAGGGTTCAATTACGGTGCGGGGTACTGCACGTAAAGATGTGCTGGTTAAATACACTTCTAAAGATGAAGAAGGTAAAGTGAAAGAGAATAAGGATGGTTTAAAACGAATTAGTGGAGGTTCACTAAACCTGGAAATCTCTGAAAATTCCAACGAGGTGAAGGTGCAGTCAGGTTCATGGAATACACAAATGAACCTTGAAATTGAAGTGCCCGTTGGCTTTGATCTGAAAGTAAGTTCCTATAACGATGGTGATATTAACATCAGCAACGTGCAGGGGGAAGTTGAAATAACTACGTATAACGGAGGAATCACTGCTGAGAATATTTCTGGTTCTGTAGTGGCTAACACCTATAATGGTGATGTTAAAGTAACCTTCGATAAGGTATCAGCTGTGCCCATGTCGTACTCAACTTACAATGGAGATATTGATGTTACTTTCCCGGCTACCGTTAAGGTAACTTTAAAAATGAAGGCCCAGCAGGGTGAAATCCTGACTGGATTTGATATGAATGTTTCAGAGAATGAGCCTGTTCAGAAGAAGGATTCAGGCACAGGTAATTTTAAAGTTGTGTTAGACGAGTGGGTGAAAGCAGACATCGGAGGCGGTGGCCCTGAAATTTCGATGCGCAATTATAATGGTGATATTAAAATCAGGAAGAAAGGATAGAAATTTGAGAAGCTTAAGTATGCCTTAGCGATTTCGGATGAATTGCTAAGGCATTTTGATTTTTACATTCTTAGTTGCCAAAGAACCCAACTCCGCGCGACATCAGCCCAGCCAAAAGTGGAATGATGAACAGAATTAGTAGCTCGAGTCTTATCATCATAAATATTGATTTGGGAATAGTAATAAGTTCATCCGGGTTTCCTTTGCGGTTTCTGATAAAAAATACAGTTGGGTAAATGGATAACAGACCAATCAATACAAATAGTGTCAGCTTAGTATGAAAAATCCAGTTTTTGCTGTAGAACGCTGCAGGCTTGCCATATTCCCCCAACCAAAGTGTGAAGCCGGCACAGAGTAAAGTTATAGCCGCTAGTCCATATACCGCATCGATACGGGCAATTTTGGCAATGACCTTTCTTGTAAGTTGGTTTTGCAATAGCATATGTTCTGATACCAGCGAGCCTACAATAGTAAAAATACTGATGAAGTGGAGGTAACGGAGAAAAAGTTCAGTGGTCATAATGTTTAAGGTAAAATATAATAACCATAAGTAGGAAAGTGATCAGAAATAGAGATACTTCTATCTACGGTATATTTCTGAAGTTTGAAGTCTTTACTGAAAAACTGGTGATCAATGCGCAGAAGATAAGGCTTTTGATTTAACGTAAAACCAAAGCCATAACCACGGTCCTCAAAAGCATTGGTTAGTTCCCGCCTCATTCTGGAATAGACATAACTATAGGGTGTCTCATTAAAATCACCGCATACCAGGTATGGATAGGGTGATGTTTTCATATGATCGTATAACAGGTTTATCTGTTGGCTTCTTTTTACCGATCCGCTTTTTAGTTGTCCGAACAGATAAAGCATTTTTTTCAACAAACCTTCAGGTCGGTTCTTAAGTTTCATAGAAGAGAGGTGAACATTGTAAACCCGGATTGTTTTTTCACCATACTTCAAGTCTGCATAAATGGCCGCATTAAGACTTTGCGGATCCTGCCACACTAATCCGGAATTAATAAATTCATAGGTTGAAAAAATGGCCAGACCAGGATTGTGTTGACGATCGTCTATCTCAGCCACAAATGTGTAGCCTTCGTAACCGGCTGCTTTAAGTTTGCCAGTAACATCAAGGCCTGCCCATGAAGCATTTGTGCTATACTCCTGAATGCATTTGATAGCTGAAGAATCGGTGGCAACCCAGTTAATCAATTCAGTCGAAAACTGATCATAAACATAGGGCTTGCGGAAAAGCTTGGCATTAAAACTAAGTATACGGGTTGTTCCAATAGTTTTTTTTGATGTATTGAATCGCACGGTGCGCAGCAGATACGGGGCACCAAGAATAAAAAAGAAAAACCAGATAAAAGCTGTTAACCGTTTTTGGATGAGCGCCAGAATCAATAAAACTAAATTTAGGCAGATCAAAACAGGAAATCCATAACTCAGGAAAGCTGCCGGCCAGAAAACATGCGGTGGAATACGGAGGCTTACGTAACAAATTACGTTCAATAGTACTATTGAAATGATAAACGTTTTGCGAAATGATTTTCTGGAAAGTCGCATAGTTGATGGTAAATCAGGACTTAGGTGCCAACGCATTTAGCCGTTGCAGTAATGGCGGATGCGAGTAATGAAAAAAGACATACCAGGGATGAGGGTAGAGGTTACTTAAAGTATCTACCGAAAGTTTCTTGAGAGCATTGGCTAATGCAACACCATCAAATGTTTCGCGGGCATACGCATCGGCTTCAAATTCATTTTTGCGACTAAGCAAACTCATCAGCAACCCGGTTATGCCTGAGATGGGTGAGAAGAGAATACCAAAGGCAATCAGGTTAAGGTGAATAGCGTGTTGTGTTCCACCCAGCGCAAGGGAAAGATTTTGAGTGAAAATCATTTTGGATAACACAAACAGGATAAAGTACACTTGAACGATGGAAATCAGATAACTCCAGATAATGTGTTTCTTTTTGAAGTGGCCGACCTCATGTGCCAGTACAGCTACTAATTCTTCGGTGGTGTGGTTGTTGATTAATGTATCGTACAGGACAATCTTTTTCTTTTTACCGATACCGGAAAAAAATGCGTTGGCTTTAGCCGAACGTTTGGAACCATCCATCACAAAAATATTGTCTAACGGAAAGTTTACTTTTCGGGCAAAGGCTTCAATTGCAGTTTTTAGATCACCATCGGCTAATGGTGTAAGCTTGTTAAACAAAGGCAATATGAGGGAAGCATAGAACATGTTCACCAACAAAATAAATACGGCTGCTATTGAGCCAAACCAGACCCAAAAATCTGGGCCGATGGTTTTTATCAGATAAATTAAGAGTGCAAGTAACCCACCGCCCACAATCGCACCAAGTAAATAACCTTTTAGTTTGTCGGTAATAAAGGTCTTAAGCGTGGTTTTATTGAAACCAAATTTTTCTTCGATCACAAACGTACTATACCATTGAAATGGAAGTGTTAATAGATCTGAAGCGATCATGATTACTCCAAAAAAAGTAAGTGCCAGTAAAATTTCATGAGTAATAGCTGTTCGTAATAACCCATCTATCCAGCCGAAGCCGCCAAATACTAGCATGGCAAGTGAAAGCAGAAAGCTAAAAGCAGCTGTAATAAATGAGAAGCGCGCTTGTACTTTTTGATACTCCAGCGACTTTAAATATTTTTCTTTGTTATAGAAAGATTCTATTTCATCCGGAATATCAGTACGTTGAGCCTTCAGGTTTAGGTAGTCCAGTAACTGATCAAACAAATAGCTGATTACTACAATGGTAATGATAATGGATAATATAATCTCTGGTTTCATTTAACGAGGGCCTCAAGCGCGAAATGAACTTTTTGAAAATTAAAGTTGGTAATAACTTTAGTAAAGGACTTTTTAATCTGATCGTTCATCAGGTTGCCTATGCTCCCTTCGTGGCTGTGATTGATTTCAGTTGAATAGTTGAATTTCCCCTGTTCAATATCCAAACCAATTTTTTTATACGCATCACGGAAGGGTACACCTGATAAAACCAGTTTATTGACTTCTTCAACACTAAAGAGGTATTTATACTTTTCATCTTCTAGAATATTCTCTTTTACAATAACTGCTGAAAGCATAAGGTGTGTCATGCGTAAGCAATCTTTCAAAGTATGAATGGCCGGGAAGAGCTTTTCTTTTAACAATTGTAAATCGCGGTGGTAGCCGGAAGGAAGATTAGCAATCAAGAGCGTTATTTCATTTGGTAAAGCTTGCAGGCTATTACACTTGGCTCGAATTAATTCAAACACATCCGGATTTTTTTTGTGTGGCATAATGCTCGATCCGGTAGTCAGTTCATCGGGAAAAGAAATAAATGCAAAATTCTGGTTGATGAAGAGTGTGCAATCCATCGCCAGTTTGCCAACAGTGGCAGCAATGTTACTCATTGCCTGTGCCATAATACGTTCAGTTTTTCCGCGCCCCATCTGAGCATACACAACATTGTAATTTAGATCATCAAACCCCAGGAGTTGTGTAGTAAGTGTGCGGTTGAGGGGAAAGGAAGAGCCATAACCGGCTGCAGAGCCTAGCGGATTTTTATTCACAACCTGGTAAGCAGATTGTAACGTAATCAAATCATCGGTCAGACTTTCGGCATACGCGCCAAACCACAACCCGAATGAGGATGGCATAGCCACCTGCAGGTGTGTATAGCCAGGTAGCAGTTTGTCTTTGTGTTTTTCACTTTGTGCAATCAGCAATTCAAAAAACTGTTGTATGGCCTTTGTGATTTCTTCAATTTCATGGCGCAGGAATAACTTAACATCTACAAGTACCTGATCGTTACGTGAGCGGCCACTGTGAATTTTTTTCCCCACATCGCCTAATTTGCGGGTTAGTAATAATTCTACCTGCGAATGAATGTCTTCTACTCCGGCTTCGATTTCAAATTTGCCAGCCTGTATTTCTTTATAAACTGATTTCAGTTCTTTACAAAGTATATCAAGTTCGGCCCGTGTGAGCAACCCTATTGTTTCTAACATATTGATATGGGCCAGCGATCCCAATACGTCAAATGGAGCCAGGTGCAGATCAAGCACATTATCCTGTCCGGTGGTAAAGTCGGTTACGCTTTTAAGAGATTCTTTGTCCTTACTCCAGAGTTTCATACTTAGTTTCCAGTTTACAGGTTTACGGCTGCCGGATTTTCCTTCTCAAACTTATAACACGAAACCGGTAACCGGAAACTTGTTACTAAACAATTTGCTCCAAAAGTTGAATATAACTTTCAATTCCAGCCTCAATCTCCTGCACGTAAATAAATTCATCGGCACTATGAGAGCGTGCAGAGTCACCAGGTCCCATTTTAATGGAAGGTACCGGAATCAGCGCCTGATCAGAGGTTGTAGGGGAGCCGTATAATTTTTTGCCGATAGCTTTTCCTGCTACCACCAGCGGATGATCTTTCGGAATACCAGAAGGTCTAAGTCTTAACGAGCGTGGTGTAACCTCGCACGTAACATGTTGTTTTATCGTTTCCAGAATTTCTTCCAACGAATATGCATCGGTAGCCCGCACATCTACGGTAAACTTACATTCGGCCGGAACCTGGTTATGGGCCTGCCCGGCATTGATTACCGTTACAGACATCTTTACATGGCCGAGTGTTTCAGATATTTTCGGGAATGAAAAATTACGAAACCACTCAATATCTTTTAATGCTTCATAGATAGCGTTAACTCCTTCTTCGCGGGCTGCGTGGCCGGCTTTTCCTTTCGCTACGCAATCCAGAACCATTAATCCCTTTTCTGCAATGGCAATCTCAGTAAGGGTTGGTTCACCTACAATGGCGCAATTAATTTTGGGTAAGTCGTTCCAGATTAATTCAATTCCACCCGTACCTGAAATTTCTTCTTCGGCCGTGGCGGCCATTACTAAGTTATACTTCAGATCGGGTTGGTTGCTGAAGTAGAAGAAGGTCATAATCAATGATACCAACGGCCCACCGGCATCATTGCTCCCCAAGCCATACAGTTTATCATCCACAATATGTGGTGCAAACGGATCGCGTGTATAACCGGGGTTAGGCTTCACGGTATCGTGATGGGAGTTAAGAAGAAGAGTGGGTTTAGTATGATCAAAATGTTCATTGATAACCCATACATTGTTTCCTTTACGAAAAGGCTTCATGCCATGATGTTCAAAGAATCCCATTAACAATCCGGCAGTCTTATTTTCTTCTTTACTGAAAGAAGGAGTAGCTACCAATTGCTGCAACAAATCAATTCCGATAAAAGTCAGGTGTTCTCTCATGCTTGTGTGATGAGGGTTCCTTTGGTATCATAACCGGTATTGGCAATGAGGTGTGAGTGTTCACCAATCAAAACTTCTTTTACTCCGGATTGAATGGCACTGAAAGCGTTTTCCAACTTAGGAAGTATGCCATCGTGAAAGGAACCTTTGGCTAAAAGTTCTTTGTATAAATCGTAATTGAGATTGCGGATTACAGAATCTGATTTACTCACATCAAGCAAAACGCCTTCTTTCTCAAAACAGAAGATAAGGCGTACATCAAAATGTTTACTTAAAGAAATGGCCAGTACCGAAGCGATTGTATCGGCATTGGTGTTTAGCATTACTCCATTCTCGTGCGTAAGCGGAGCAAATACCGGAATAACATTTTGTTTCAACAGAAAATAAAGCAGGGTACTGTTTACACTATCTGGTGTTATATCGCCCACAAAACCATAATCAACATCACCCACCGGGCGTTTTTTTGCTTTAAGCAGATTTCCATCAGCACCCGTTACCCCCATCGCATTGCAATGATGATTTTGAAGTGCTGCTACCACCTGCTTGTTTACCAGACCACCATATACCATGGTCACCAAGTCGAGCGTAGCAGCATCGGTAATTCTTCTTCCTTTTACATAGTTGGATTGAATGCCGAGTTGATCGCCCAATTTGGTGGCAATTTTTCCACCGCCATGAATTAAGATTTTTGGTGCCTGAATAGAGGCGAAATCTTTTAGAAAGCTTTTCAGAGCTTTTTCATCGTCCAGTACGTTGCCACCAATTTTTATGATGTATAGTTTGTTCATATGTCTTACTATTGAAGCAGGCAGGTATAACCACCTGCTTACTCGTTAAGGCTTACTTGATTTGAGTAACTCGGCCAACACGGCCTGGGCAGCCCACACCCGGTTTCCGGCTTGTTGGGTAACCAGACTATTTGGTCCATCCAGAATTTCATCACTCAATTCAACATTTCTCCGAACCGGCAAGCAGTGCATAATTTTGGCATTGTTGGTTTGAGCCAGTTTTTCATTTGTGAGCATCCACTCGGGGTCGTTGCAATAGATTTTACCGTAATCTTTATACGTACTCCAGTTTTTGATATAAACAAAGTCAGCATTTTTCAAGGCTTCATCCTGATTATGCGTAATGGCAGCACCTTTGGTAAACTTGGTGTCCAGTTCATAATCTTCCGGGTGGGTAATCACAAAATTAGCCGCGCCCCAGGCCGTAACCCATTGCGAAAAACTATTTGCTACACATTGCGGCAAAGCCTTTACATGTGGAGCCCACGTAAGCACAATTTTTGGTTTGCGCTTCTCTTTAAAAGTCTCCTGTATGGTAATCAGATCGGTAAGGCTTTGTAAGGGATGCAGGGTGGCACTTTCCAAACTTAAAATAGGTACACCTGCATATTTTATAAACTGATTAATGTACAGTTCACTGTAATCGTCTTCTTTATTTTTTAAGGATGGAAAAGTTCGTACCCCCAGAAGATCAAAATATTTTCCAAGAACGGGGGCAGCCTCTTTCACATGTTCAACGGTGCTGCCACTCATAATGGCTTCGTCTTCAAACTCAAGTGTCCAGCCATCCTGGCCCACATTAAAAACAATAGCATCCATACCCAGATTTTTAGCTGCAATCTGTGTGCTGATTCGGGTACGCATACTCGGATTCAGGAATAGCATACCCAGGCGTTTGCGCTCGCCCAGTTTACTATCCTTAAATGGATCGGCTTTGTAAGCCAATGCATTGTTTATCAATGTTGGGAGATGATCAACTTCATTTACAGAAAGAAAATTCTTCATAGGGCAGCAACCGGCTTTAGTTCTACAGAAAGTGCCTCTAGAAAAATGTCCGCTTCGGATTTGGATAATGCAAGAGAAGGCAATAGACGCACGGTGTTAGGTTTAGCTTCGCCCGTAAAAATAAAATGTTTGAAGAGTAAATCCTTGCGCAAGCCAGCCAACGATTCCGGTAAATCGAATCCAATCATCAGGCCACGACCACGTACTTCCAGAATAGCGGGGTACGCGCCAAGTGCTTTCATCCAATAATCGCCTAACGTTTGGGCATTGGTCATCAGATTTTCCTGTTCGATTACCTCCAACACAGCAATGCCGGCTGCGCAAGCCAGATAGTTTCCACCAAATGTGGTACCGAGCATGCCGCTCCATGGTTTTATGTCAGGATGAATTAACACCCCGCCAATCGGAAAGCCGTTGCCCATACCTTTTGCAAGTGTTATCAGATCGGCTTCGATGCCGGCATGTTGATGCGCAAAGAATTTACCGGTGCGGCCATAGCCCGATTGTACTTCGTCCAGAATGAATAATGCTCCGGCTTGTTTTGTTTTTTGTGCGATGTGTCTGAGAAATGAATCACCTGGAATCTGAATGCCTCCCACACCCTGAATGCCTTCAATAATTACCGCTGCGATGGTATTGTCAATAGCCTGATCAAAAGCGGCAACATCATTAAGTGGTAGAAATACAATCTCATGACCGGCATTGAAGGGGGCAACAATTTTAGGATTGTCGGTAGCGGCAACTGCCCCGGATGTACGCCCATGAAATGCTTTCCGGAAAGCAATTACTTTTTTTCTTCCGGTAACAAACGAAGCGAGTTTCAGCGCATTCTCATTGGCTTCGGCACCGGAGTTGCACAAAAAGAGCTGATGATCCGGGTAACCGGAAAGTTGCCCAAGTTTTTCAGCCAGCTTTTCTTGAAGTGAATTTTTAACACTGTTAGAATAGAAACTGATTTTATCCAGTTGATTCTTCAGTGATTCAACAAAGTGAGGATGGTTATGCCCGATGGAAATCACAGCATGACCTCCATACAAATCCAAATATTTTTTTCCTTCACTATCCCATAACCACGATCCAATCGCTTTTACAGGCTCAATGGGAAAGAGGGGATAGACATCAAATAACTTCATTCTGTTTAATTTAGTAACGCAAGCATTAAGGCTTTTCGCCTTAAGCTTAAAATACAATTCCTTTTAACCTTAGCCCTTCAGCTTCATCAAATCCAAACATCAGGTTCATATTCTGTACAGCCTGACCGCTGGCCCCCTTTAATAAATTGTCGGTAATGGAATGAATGGCCAGTTTATTACCCACTTTTTCCAGGTTGATCAAACACTTGTTGGTATTCACGACTTGCTTCAGATCAATGGTTTTGTTGCTTACGTGTGTGAATGGATGAGAAGTATAGAAGTCTTCATACATTTTATACAATTCATCCAACGAAAGCGTAGTGGTTATAACTGAGGTAACAAAAATGCCACGGGTAAAATCGCCCCGCCAGGGTACAAAGTTTACTTCGCCACCAAAGTTGGGTTGTAGTTTTTTTAACGTCTGATTGATTTCGCCCAGATGTTGGTGTGTTAGCGTTTTGTATGCCGAAATGTTATTTGCGCGCCACGTAAAGTGAGTGGTGTCCTGAAGTTTTTGTCCGGCACCGGTAGAGCCTGTAATACCTGTGGTATGAATTTCTGTTAACAAACCAGCTTTAGCTAATGGCAGTAGACCTAACTGTATGGTTGTAGCAAAACACCCTGGGTTGGCTATGTTTTTAGCTTGTTTGATTTTGTCGCGCTGAAATTCAGGAAGGCCATAAATAAATTCGCGATCGCCTGCTTTATCGCCTAAACGAAAGTCGTTACCCAAATCAATGATGCGGGTATCAGCACCAAAGCTTTGTTCGCTCAATAGCTTTTTACTCTCACCATGACTTAAGCATAGAAAGAGTACATCAACGGGTTGATTGAAGTCGGCTGAGTAAATCAACGCTGTTTCACCAATTAAATCATGGTGTGTGGTTGTAACCGGTTTGCCAGCCTGACTGCGACTTTGCACAAAGGCTACTTCTACCTGCGGGTGATTTAACAATAACCGCAAGGTTTCACCACCCGTATAGCCTGCCCCACCTATTATTCCTGCTTTTATCTTTTTCATAATGTAAAGCGAAAGCCTAAAGCATTAAAGCTGAAAGCTCTTCTGTGTCCGAATTTATTAAGTCTGCCTTAGCTTTAAAGCTTATTGCTTTGTGCTTTCGGCTTCTGCTTTTACTTGATGGTAAATACCAACCTGGTTACCGAAAATTTTGGTGAAGCCTTTCACATCATCACCGGTCCAACCCAGATTCATCTCACCATACTTTCCAAACTTAGCCGACATCAGGTCATACTTTGAAGTAATGCCATTTAGTTGGTAACGGTAGGGGTAGAGGGTTATCGAAACTTCACCCGTAACGTGTTGTTGCGAACTGGTTAAGAACGCTTCCATATCGCGCATAATCGGATCGAGGTATTGACCTTCGTGTAGCCAGTTGCCATAGAACTGCGCCAACTGATCTTTCCAACTCAGTTGCCATTTGGTAAGTACGTGCTTTTCCAAAGCATGATGTGCCTTGATGATCAACACAGGTGCTGCAGCTTCAAAACCAACGCGGCCTTTAATACCAATAATGGTATCGCCCACATGTATATCGCGACCGATGCCATAAGGGCCGGCAATGGCTTGCAACGCGTGTATGGCATCAACCGGGTGGTTATACTTCTTTCCGTTCACAGAAAGTAGTTCACCTTTCTCAAAACCAAGCTTTACCTCCTCGCTACCTTGTTGGGTTAGCTGTGTAGGCCATGCTTCTTCCGGCAATTGCCCTAACGAGTTAAGGGTTTCTTTGCCACCAACCGAGGTGCCCCAGATACCTTTATTAATAGAGTACCTGGCTTTTTCGGCACTGAAGTGAATACCTTTTTCTTTCAGGTAGTTTACTTCTTCTTCACGACTTAGTTTTTTATCGCGAATAGGTGTAATGATTTCAATGCCTGGATTAATGATCTGAAGAATCATATCAAACCGAACCTGATCATTACCTGCACCGGTGCTGCCGTGAGCCACTGCATCTGCCCCTACTTGTTTCGCGTATTTGGCAGCCGCCAAAGCCTGACTCATTCGTTCAGCACTTACACTTAGCGGATAGGTTCCGTTCTTCAATACGTTACCATACACCAGGTATTTGATTACAGTATCGTAATAGTTTTTGGTTTCGTTTACCGTTTTATGCGAAGCTACCCCCAGGCTCAATGCACGCTTTTCAATTTCTTTTACTTCGTCATCGCTAAACCCTCCGGTATTCACCGTAAGCGTATGTACCTCGTAACCTAAATCTTTAGCGAGATAAATCGCACAGTAGGATGTATCTAATCCTCCACTAAATGCTAAAACAACTTTTTTCATGGCCTCACCCCCGGCCTCTCTCCACGGGAGAGGGGAGCGGAGTTTAATTTAAATTTTAGGTTCTAAATTATTTCTTACCAGAAGAACAAGAAACTCAGAAAGGAAGATTTTTTGTTACCTTCATCACCTTGTTGTTTCTTCCAGCTTTTTAGTAATACAAACTGCTTAAAGCGCACCCAGCGTTCAAACAATTTAAAGTTGCCCTTAAACTCGCGCTTCTTGTGTTGCTCCAGTTCGCCATCGGGGGTAACCACGGTTTTGGCTAACTCGGCTTTCTTCTTGGCATCTTCCACCGGATCGAACAACATGGCGGTACACATACAGTTTTTGCGGCCTTTGGCCATCAGAATCTCATAGTTCACGCAACTGCGGCAACCCTTCCAGAATTCTTCATCGGTTGTAAGTTCAGAATAGGTTACTGGTTCGTAACCCAAATCAGAATTGATCTTCATTACCGCCAATCCTGTAGTTAGTCCGAAAATTTTCGCATCCGGATATTTCTTCCGCGAAAGCTCAAACACTTTGCGTTTGATTTCGGTAGCCACACCGGTTTTGCGAAAGGGTGGTGAAACAATGAGGCCTGAGTTGGCCACATATTTTTCATGTTCCCACGCTTCGATATAACAGAACCCTACCCAGGTTCCGTCTTTGGTAATGGCAATTACTGCTTTGCCCTCCTCCATTTTCATTTTTACATAGTCGGGAGAGCGTTGCGCAATGCCGGTGCCGCGCGCTTTGGCAGATTCAGCCATCTCTGTAGTGATGGTTTCTGCGTAATGTGTGTCATCGGCCGTAGCCGTTCTGACAATTATAGTATTATCCAAGGTTGTGAATCGTTAAAAATGGTAATAAAAACCGAAATGCATTAAAAGCACTTCAGGCGTTGTTCGCCTTGCGAACCCGCCATACAATTGTTAGTAAATGAAGGTATCAGATTCTGATTTGCCTTCGAAAGCTTTTGAACCCCGGACGGGGCAAGCAATCGGTACACATGAGCGTAAGTGCCGGAAGGGCGAGGCTGAACGTAAGGTCAGCAGGCTCAAAAGGTGTGGTGGTTGTTTTCAATTTCTCTCGTTGCGTTTAAATCGTCAGATAAAAGGCATTTAAAAAATGTTTTTACAAAATTAATGGAATTGAAAACGAATATTTCAATAGTTAGTTCATTTTTATGCGAAGTTTTTTTACGCAGCCTAACGAATGGAAAGTTTTCTGGAGCAGTATGGATACCTGGCGCTGATAGCGGGCACCTTTCTGGAAGGTGAAACGGCCATACTGGTGGCGTCATCGCTTATTGCTCATGGCCCGTTTCAGTTTCCGCCCACGGTGCTGGCAGCTTTCTTCGGTTCGTTTGTCAGCGATTGGATTTATTACCTCATTGGCAGACTGAAAGGAAAATATTTTCTGGCTAAGCGCCCCAAACTGGCTGCCCGTGTTGTGCCTGTAACCAACTTCTTCAAAAAGCATAAACTTCAAATTCTGTTCAGCTACCGTTTCCTGTACGGATTCAGAGTAATTATACCGTTGGTGGTGGGCATGAGTGGCATTCGCCCGGCTGCCTATTTGTTCTACAGTACGGTAACCGGCCTGGTTTGGGCAACGGTGGTAAGCACAACCGGCTATTGGATTGGCAAGCTATTGAACCTGCAAGCTCAGGTATTTGAAGATAACCTGCTCTATATCGTGCTGGGCTTTGGCTTGTTTGGGTTACTGATAGGCTTTACCATCAAGCACTTTGCTGTGGGAAAAATGGCAGATTAGGGTTTACTCATACCTTAAGGTTGATGACGGATTGGTAAGAGCAGCTTTAATAGTTTGGCTACTTACCGTGAGCAAGGCCAGTAACACTGCGGCAATTGCAGCAAGCAGGTAAATGGCAATGTTCATATCTACGTGATAGGCAAAACTGTTTAGCCATTGTTGCATAAAGTACCAGGCTATTGGCCAGGCAATCAGGTTTGCCACCACAATAAGCACTACAATCTCTTTGGAGAGCAAACCCAGAATACTTGGCACCGAGGCCCCCAGTACTTTGCGAATTCCAATCTCTTTAATCCGCTGCAGGGTGTTAAAGGTGGCTAAACCAAATAACCCGAGGCAAGCAATAAAAATGGCCAGGCCCGAGAAAATAGTAAAGAGTTGATTCTGCTTTTGTTCTTCCAGGTACAGCCGGTGATAGTCTTCGCTTATAAAGGCATAGTTAAATGGGCGGTCCGGCAAAAACTCTTTCCATACTTTTTCGATGTGGGCCAGGCCTTCTTGTGTTTTACCGCCAGCGATGCGAATGGACAGGTCGCTGAAGATACCGGGCCGGGAATAGAATACGATCGGAATAATGGATTGATGCAACGATTCGAAATGAAAATCTTTAACAATACCTACCAGCTTGCCTTTAATGTTGGCGTAGGAAAAATCTTTGTCCAGTCCATCGCTAAGGTTGTTCCAGCCATAGGCTTTGGCGGCAGTTTCGTTAATGATGAAAGAAAGGGAATCGTCATTTACAAAGTCTTTTGATAGATCGCGGCCTGCAGCCATCTCCATTCCGTAAGTACGAAAGAAGGCTTCATCGATAACTACAAACTTGGTTGTAACTGTAGAGTTGATCAGGCTATCGCCTTTGGTAATAAGGGGTGGGCCGGAGCTATCCAGCAAGCGCCCGGTAGGAATGCGCGATGACCGGGCAGCATTTTCAATTACCGAGGTTTTGGTAAGCTCGTTATAAAAGGCTTCGTAGTTTTTGGCAAGCTCAGCGTAATACGTAAATACCACAACCTGATCTTTATCGTAGCCCAACGTGCGACTGTTCAGAAAATTCAATTGCTGAAAAGTAATGGCTGTGGCTATTAACAAAACGATGGAAATAGAAAACTGCGCCACCACCAGAGTTTTTCGAACCAATCCTTTGCCTTTGGCCGAACCTTGTTCTCCTTTTAATACCAACGCGGGTTTAAAGCCAGAGATAACAAAAGCAGGATAAAGACCAGCCATTACACCCACTACAACGGCAAAGGCAATAAGTGCAACGTACAACGGCCAGTTAACAACCGGATTCAGCGAAAGCACTTTGCCGGTAAAGCTATTTAGCCACGAAACCGAAATCAGGGCAAGCCCGATGGCCAACACCAGGCCAAAGAGGGAGATGAGAACAGATTCGCTCAGGTACTGTGTAACCAGTTGGGCTTTAAAGGCACCCACTACTTTACGCAAGCCTACTTCTTTAGCCCGTTTGGTTGCCCGGGCAGTAGAAAGATTAATGAAGTTGAAACAGGCAATGAGAATGATAAACACACCGATCATGCTCATCATACGCACGTTATTGATATTGCCGTTTACCTCCAGTTCGTCATCGAGGTGTGAATGGAGGTGTATGTCGGTTAATTTTTGTAAAAACAGGTTGGTGGATTGCGAAGCCTTGAAGTCTGGTGCGGCTCCAAAGTTTGATCGGGCATAAGTAGCGAAGTGGCGCTCCATAAAATCCCCGAAACCGGCCTCTACCTTTTTAGGATCAGCACCTGGTTCCAATAAAAGATAAGTACCAAAGGCATTGTTGCCCCAATTGGTTTCCAACGCTTTGCGACCATAAATGGCATCGTCTTCAAATGTGCTGAACGAAACCAGCATGGTAGGGTGCCAATGCGATTGCGCAGGAAAGCTTTTATACGTTCCGGTTACTTCAATATCCAATTGGTTGTTTACCCGCAGGCGTTTGCCAATTACATCCTGAGTGCCAAAATATTTGTGGGCATATTCTTCAGACAACATAACGGTGAGTGGCCGCACCAGTGCTTTTGCCGGATCGCCCGATAAAACTTCGATGTCAAAAATTTTAAAAAGGTCCGGTTCAACAACAAAGATGTCATTCTCAATAAAGTTTTTTACCAGTTCACCATTTTGTTCAAGACTAATATTCAAACTGTAATTTATGGTGCGTGCCATTACTTCAATTTCGCCAAAATCATTTTTGAGCAATGGCCCGATAGGGGGAGCCACATTGGCCAGGTGCAGGTTGGGCACACCATCTTTACTAAGAAAGTTGCGCGTTACGCGAAAGATTCTATCAGCTTTTGTGTGATACCGGTCGTAACTCAACTCATCCGCTACAAATAAATAAATCAGTACACAGCACATCATAGCCAATGCAAGGCCGGCAATGTTAATGAAGGCTGTGAGTTTGTTGCGAAAGATTGACCGAATGGCAACCTTCAGATAGTTACGGATCATGGCAAAGGGGTTTTGCTTTAGAACTGATTTTGATTGAACAAGTTACAGACAAAGACCAGAAAGTAATAAGCGGGTTGCATGTTATGTGAGAGGTGATTTTTTACCCTCCAACAGGGCAGGAACTTAGCGATCACTAGCTTCTAAAAAGCCTGTAGTTGATTAAGAAAAATATCAAATTCCAATCTGAACCATTCACCGTAGGCTCGTTGTTTTCATTCGCAGGTTTGAGTTTTTGTGGTTCAAGAACGGCCTGTAACCTCTATATTTGCATTTTATACATGACCCGCAGCCGTTACTTTCTTCTGATTCTGATTCTCGGTTCTCTTTCAACCATCAGTCCATTTTCAATTGATATGTATTTGCCGGGTTTTCCCGCAATTGCACGAGATCTGAACGTAAGCATTTCGCAGGTTCAGTTTTCGTTAACCGCTTACCTGATCGGTATTTCCATCGGGCAATTATTATACGGGCCTTTGCTCGACCGCTTCGGCAGAAAAAAACCCCTGTATATCGGTTTGGTGATTTATGTGGTGAGTTCGATCGGCTGCGCCTTTTCATTTTCATTACAATCGCTGGTGCTGATGCGTTTTCTGCAAGCCCTGGGCGGCTGTGTAGGTATGGTAGCCTCACAAGCACTGGTGCGCGATTTATTTCCTGTACGAAAAATTGCACAAGCGTTCTCATCCATCATTCTGGTAATTGCCGTTTCGCCTATGATTGCACCAACGGTGGGCGGTTATTTTACCGTTGCATTTGGATGGGCTTCAGTATTTATTGCATTGGCAGTGGTAACGTTTCTTATTCTGTTGGCCACGTTCTTTTTATTACCCGAAGGTAAACCAGCCGATGCCGGCATTTCATTAAAGCCACGCGCCATCATCAGTAATTTTATTTTGGTATTGAAGCAACCCCAGTTTATCATGTATGCCGTAGCCGGAGGCATTGCCATGTCGGCTCCGTTTGCTTACATCGCAGCTTCAGCCGATGTGTTTCTCAATATCTTTCACGCTACCGAGCAACAATACGGATGGATTTTCGCCTTCATTGCTTCGGCTATGATTGGCTCTGCACAGTTTAATCACATGTTATTAAAAAAGTTTACCAGTCAGCAGCTGGTAAAATTTGCGTTACGCTATCAGGTAATTGCCGGAGCGGTAATGGTGGCTGGTGTCGCGTTTGATTGGTTTAACCTGATTGGGCTAACCGTGGCTATTTTCTTTTTTATGTTAGGGCAGGGGTTAACCGGACCAAACAGTTCGGCTCTGGCGCTGGCTCCATTTACCAAACATGCCGGTAGCGCGGCCTCTCTGGTTGGAAGTTTCCGTATGCTGGTGGGTGGTGTAATTACTGCAATTGTAAGTGCTTTGCATAACGGTACTACAATGCCCATGGTGTTGGGTATGTGGCTAACCGTAGTGGTATCCATTATTCTGCTTACTTCTGTGAAAGTAGTAATCCGTTACCGCGCCCGCAGGCGTGTGGTGCAGGATGAACCCGCGGTGTTGCTTTGATTAGAAAGCTAATCAGTTGATGTTATATGCTGATTAACTCTTACCTGTTTGAAACCCAATACTCGGGCGTTTTGATTTGCCCGGCTTAATTTCAAATTCTTTCACATCATCAAAGATAATAGTCTCCATTAATTCAGGCGTGCGCTCTTCTTTCGTCATGGAAGCCAAACGCAAATGTTGATTGCGTACTGATTCGCCCACAACCTGCCGCACCGAGCGCGCATTACCAAAATGCTGATCGCGTTCGGAGTGCAGGAACGTAAAGTAGTCTTCCAGATGTTTGCGAGCCGTGTCATCAACTTTTACACCTTCTTTCTTGAACAAGGCATTTGCAATGGCATTCATTTCTTCCGGAGTATAATCCGGAAACTCAAAGTACATGTCAAATCTGGATTTGAGACCGGGGTTTGATTCAATAAACTGGTGCATGTTCTCGGTATATCCGGCCACAATTACACCAAACTTACCGCGATTATCCTCCATGCGTTTCAGAATGATCTGAATGGCTTCACCACCAAAATCATATTGCGAGCCTTTTCCGTGCGCCAGTGAGTAAGCTTCATCAATAAATAAAACACCCCCCATGGCTTCATTTATTTTTTCGCCCGTCTTCAATGCAGTTTGCCCAACATACCCGGCTACTAATCCTTCACGGTCAACTTCAACCAGATGCCCTTTCTCTAAAACGCCAAGACCTTTATAAATTTTTGCCAGTATGCGGGCCACGGTTGTTTTACCTGTACCGGGGTTTCCGGTAAACACGGTATGCAATGAAAACTTATTGAGAATATCTTTTCCGGTTTCCTGATAAAACTTAACCAGTTTCACCATCTCATTTACTTCTTGTTTTATTTTGGTAAGACCGGTTAATGAATTCAATTCAGCAAGACTTTCAAACAATAAGTCATCTGAGTTTTTGTTGGCAGGAGCCGAACCTGTACTGGCCTGCCCGGTTGATGTTTGTAGTTGAATGCCGTTGGTTAACACCTGGGCATCACCTTCTTCCGCTGCATCGCCCACTTTAAAAGGAACGGTGGCGATCAGGTTATCGAGGAAGATTACTTCCATGGTGTAGGTATCGCTGCCCCAGCGGCCCGGAGTTTCGCCACCCCAACCTGGAAACAATGTATAGGTTTGACCGAGTGTATTGGCAGAAACATAAGTAATGTAAGAACTACTTCCCTTCAACAAGCCGGCTTTATCATAAAAGTTAAAGAACACCTCGGTGTAATAGTCGCTATGTACTTTGTTTTTAAACCGGAACTCGCTCCACACATACCGGGTTTCTTTCTGGCTAAATGCTTTAAGGTAGCGTTTGTTTTCCTGCGTTGAGGCTTTGCCATCGCCTTCAAACAATCTAACCGACTCAATCTCAAAAAAGAGATTCTCGCCTTTGCGCGCTGCACCAACATCTTCCACATAAAAAGTGGTTTCGCCAACCTTCACTTCGTCAATGTAGCCTTCCCAAACGTAAACACCTTTTAACCAGAACGTACCGAAGGTGGATTGGCCCCACGAATCGCGGAAATAGACAATGTTCTCGTCTTTACCGATGTTACGCTTCTGTTCCAGGTTGCAGAGTTCTCTGCGGTGCGTGCCGGTTACAAAAAAACACTTCAGGCGCACGTTGGCTTCCCATTCGGCTTCGTCAAACAGTTTATTAAAAACCGAAAATTCTACGCGGATGTACGTGGTTTCGTACCGATCATAAACCTTGCGGTATTTTTTGGTGGCATCGGCCATCCATTCGTCAGACGAGTGGACTTTTATGCTGCGAAATTTGTATTTGCCGGGTTGGTTGTTTTCGGGTGTGCTCATATTCGTAATTCTGCAGGTAAGGTAATAAAATCAGTTAAATCAAAATTACTTTTGTAGTTGATTTGTAAGTTAGTAAAGCAATAAAAATAAAGGGAATGGGTTATTCCATTTTCAGAAAATATTTTGATTTATGCAGGGATTTGGATTTCCCAACTTCAGTAATCAGTTTATTTTAAATGCAATCCGCCATACGCCCCGCACCTCGTTGTTTTTATAGCCCACGGCTTTATCGCGCGGATAAAGTTTTTGAATACTGGAATCTGTACTGAAAGCCACTTCTTTACCGGGTGTGCCGTGGCAGGTAAGACAAAGCGGCTGCGTAATAATCGGTTTAAAGAAAAGCACCGAATCATCTTTTAAAACCAGTTTAGGTGTAATGGCTTTGCCTTCACTTACATCAATGCCAAAACCCTTGGCCATAAAAGTGGCTAACTCGTCTGCTTTGTTGCGCGGGTTACGCACTTTGGTGCTTACTCGTTTTATGGCAGCATGATGAACCAGTGAGAGTGAATCTGTAATGGGGTAGGCCCGCAGGTTACAATAAAGTAAAGCAGAATCAATACCACCGTGCTGCATCGCTCTCTGCAATTCACCGCTCAGGGTTTCAAACGAAAGCCTGGCAATGGCATTACCACGCGAGATGTACGTGGTATCTAATTGCGAATAACTTTGAAGCGTTTTCTTGCTGTTGCAGGAAATAAAGATTACGACCAAAGCGAGCAGGAGCAGCATGTTTTTCATGCCTGTAATTTCGGGAAAATTAGTTTACCGATAAAAACTTGTTTAGTGAATCCCGTCAAACCATTCTTTAAAATCGCTCACCTTTTCGCGGCTCACAATTATTTCGGGTTCCCATTTAATGTGGGGTGTAATTTTTAGCCGGCTATTGGAATAAACCACCACATCTTGAATTGCGCTTATGTTTAAGATATAGCTGCGGTTAATGCGTTTAAAAAATTTCGGATCGAGAATCTCATCTAAGTTTTCAAGCGTGTAATCGATGATAAACTTGCGCAGTTGGTTGGTGATCAGGTAAACATCACGACCGTCAGCAAAGAATAAACTTATTTGATCGGCCGTAATAGATTTAATGTGATCGCCCAGTTTTACCATAAACCGGTTTTTGTATGCACGCTCGGGTGCGTTCAATCCCTGAAGCACAGTTTGGGTGCGGTCATCGCCCCAACGCAATTGGGTGCCAAAGCTCTCTATTTTTTTTAGGCTATTGGATAAATCGGTAAACGTAATGGGCTTCAGTAAGTAGTCAATGCCATTCACTTTGAATGCATCCAGCGCATATTCGTTGTAGGCCGTAATAAAGATTACTGGCTTGTTGATTTTTACTTCTTTAAAAATCTCAAAACTCATCCCATCCTTTAATTGGATGTCCATAAAAATCAAATCGATAGAAGATTGGTTATCGGCAAGCCAGTTCACAGCTTCTTCCACCGACTCGGCTTTGCCTTTTACTACAATGCCTTCGCTATAGCGCGAAAGATAACGCTCCAGTTTTTCGGCAGCTGGAGTTTCATCTTCCACAATCAGCACATTTAACGAGAGGCTATTCATTTGTCAATTTCATCTGCAATTTGAACAAGCGGAAATTTAATATAATTTTCTTTGCCGGCTTTAACTTGTACAAATGGATTCTCGCTGAAGAATGAGTAGGAGCGCTTCAACCGGTCGTATGCCTGCAAACTATCCCGATGCAGCAAAAGCCTGTCGTTGAGTGTATGTTGCAGAACCAGATACTCATCACCCTCTTCCAGGTAAAGCCGGATAACCAATGGTGATTCTTTCGAGATGAGTGTGTTGCGCACAATAGAATCGATGGTAACCAGCAGCGAACCCGGAATAAGTTGAATGTTACGCGTATCGCGAATGGCATTTAACAAATTAAGCTGACGATGTTTGTAGTTTAATAACTTAATCAGATGATCTGCGGCATCCAGTTCTTCCTCCAGCGAGATTAATTCTTTGTGACGGTTAATTAATCCATAGCGGTAAATGCCCGCCAAATAATCAATTTGTTCTTCGGCTTTGTCAACATTGTGCTGCAGTGTAAGAATCAGGTTCTCCAGACTTTCGTAAAGCAAATCAGGATTAATGTCGTTCTTAAACGAGATGAAGTCTGATTCTAATTTTTCGCGCAATTTTTTTTCCTGCTGAATGAGTAACGTGTTTTCGCGATTGAGATAAAAATTACTGAAGAACAGGGCGTTGTAAAGCAAACCGATTACGCTATAAATCGCCAGAAACCCCAGCAGCTCCCCCTTGCTGATGCTGAAGCCAATTACCCAATTGAAGTAGGCCCAAATAGCAAGCGTAACGAAGAGCAGCGACAGTGTAAGGGTTGCAGAAAGCTGCACCAGTATTCTTCTCCTGATAGATTGTTTGTTCAGCCACTTTTCTGAAACCGAAAGCGTAAGGCGCATGGTTTCGAGCGAGATATACGTAAGGGCAACACACACATATACTTCTGAACTGCTGAAAAGATTTTCGAGTTCTGAGAAGTTGTTATTGATAAGCAGAATAAGCAGATACACCATTACCCCCAGTACAGGTGCCGACAGAATTCGGAATAATGCCTGATGGATAAAGAGGCGGTTCATGGCAGCAAGGGTTGATGAGATAGTTTGGGCAAAGCTTTAATTACAGGCAACGTAACCGAAAACCGGGCATCATTTTTAACCTGAACTTTTCCGGTTGTAAAAAACTGGTAGCGGTTGATAATATTACTTAAACCAATCTGTAAACTTTCTGCCTGGGTTGTGGTTGTCTTGGAGTTGCTTACAATTATTTGCGTGTTGTCTTGTGCGGAAATGTAAATCAGTAAGGGTTGCTCTTTCGAGATTTTATTATGCTTCACCGCATTCTCAACCAGCAACTGTAGCGTCATGGGTGGTATCAATGTGTTAAAGAGATTTTTGGGTAGGTTGATCTCCAGTGTTAGGTGTTGCTCATACCGGGCCTGCAGTAAATAATAATAAGCCTTTACAAACTCAATCTCTTCGCATACGGTAACCAATTTTTCTTTTTGATTGTCGATTACGTATCGAAAGGTTTCCGCCATTCTGCGAATAAATTGTTCGGCCATAGCCGGATCTTTAAATAACAAAGAAGAAACGGTGTTGAGGCAATTGAACAGGTAATGCGGGCTGATTTGTGTTTTAAGTGAATTGAATTGTAGTTCCAGTTGAAGCCGGTCTAACCGCATGGTCTCCACCTGGGTTTTGGCATAGTAGCGATAGGAGTAAAACAACCCATAAAATATTTCGGAAATGAATAAGGTAATAATGAGTAGTATACTCATTTTGATTACATCATCATTGCGCACTTCCAATAACAATACACTGGCTGTAATGGAAAGCAGAAGTACTAAAATTCCGTTTAGAAAGAATCCAGAAATAAAGCGCAATAAAAAGTGTGTACGCCAGTCAATCCACTTGTCCAACATCTTATCGAATTGCCAGGCAATAAAGGCCGTACTGTTAATAATTAGGGTAAATACTACAAACTCGTAAGCTTCAAAACGCAGCGAGGGAAATCTGCCCTGCGCACTGTAATAGATGTACACAAAGAACAGAATACCCAGGGTGGTGCAAACCAATATCAGCGTGCCGTACTTTTTCATGCGTGGGTGGAAAAGGAAAGCTGGGGCTTGCATAGCCCCAAACTAACTTATTTTTTTGAAAAAGTTTTAACGATCTAAAGCACGCATTACGCGGCCGTAGTAGGTTTCGGAACCAATTTCACGGGCAGCATCGCGATAGGCATTTTTCAATGCATCGCTTCCGGTGCGCACCCGTGGGGCGGTGCTAATCAATACTTCCGTCAGATAATGGTCGGAGTTTATGTTTTTGGCGGCATTGATAATAGCAATTACTTTGGCTTCACTTAAATCAGATTCATCAAGAGCATTTTTAAATACTTCCGATTTGTAATGATCACTTCCCATATCGGCACCGTATTCAACCAACTGTTTAAACATAGCATCCGAAAATTTCTGATGATCTAACATGCTGGTGAGCACTTCGGTTCGATAATGATCGCTGCCAATGGTTGAAGTTACCGGTAACAATTCGTTCAATACTTTTTCATCAATGGATTTATTTAGCATGGATTTGATAACCTGCGCTTTATAATGATCAGAGTTGATTTCCTTTACCGACTCCACTGCACGCTGATGCGAAGTTGCAGAGAGGTTGCGATCTAATGCTTCGGTTAATACTACCGTGCGATAATGATCGGAGTGAATAGATTTAGAAGTATTGATCATCTCGGCCACAATGGCATCGGTCAGATTATTCTGTTGCATAAGCGAGGTAAGAACTTCGGTTTTATAATGATCAGAGTTGATTTTAGAAGCAGACTCAAGGGCAATTTTTATGGCTTCCAGGGAGGCCGGTTGTACCCGTAATGCTTCTTTTATAAGCTGGCTTTTGTAATGATCGCTGCCCATTTTATTAGTGGTGGCAAAAACGGCCTCGGCTGCAGCTTTGTTACGCAACAATTTACTCATGTTGTCTTGCAGAAACTCAGAAATGTAATGATCGGAATGCATGTTGCCCGTAACCTTGCTCACAATGGCAGGATAGTCTTTTTCAAGAACGGGTTTCTTCATCAGCAATTTGGCGTAATGCGATTTTACGTGATCGCTTTTAATAACATCAATCTCAGCCAAAACAGCTTGTGTTCCGCCTTTTGCAAAAAATCGGTTTACACGACTTTCGGCAGCAATGGTAGTGGTGCGCACCACTTCAGGCAGCACTTCGGCCAGCCACTTACGACCTTCCGGATCGAAGTTTACTTCGGTGCGACCTTCGTAATAGCGTTTAATCAATACACTGCCTTCGCGTGTTATCTTAATGCTGCGTCTTGATCCGAACGAAGTTTTGGTTACTTCAAAATAACCATCGTGCGACATATTACTTATATCACGATCATCATCCGTTACTTCTATCGTTCCGCGAATCTCCACATCAAAGCTGTTCAGGCCATTGCTGGTGCGATAAGACGTTTTGGAATCGTTACGGGAAATCGATATGCTGGTGCCTTCCGACTGGGCGTTGGCGGCCAGTGTGGCCACCATCAAAAGTAAAATGTAAGCTAATCTCATAACAACTGGTTTCATAACCTGATACGATGCAAAGGTGGGGTAGGGATTCGCGGCCGGCAAACGTATTGAAATGAACTGCGGTATTGGTGTAGTGAGTTGTGGGTTGGTAGCCAAAGACCTACAACCCTGGGTAAATTCTTTCAAAATTCATAAAAAACCGCGCTGTCTCCGGGCTTCAAAAACCGTAACGGCAGCCGCATTCGATACATTCATCGAATCGATTTTGCCCTGCATGGGGATGATGATGTTGGCGGCACTGTTTTTTACCCACACTTCCGAAAGTCCGGTGGCTTCGGTACCCATTACAATGGCGCAAGGTTTTGTAAAGTCGGTTTCGTAATAAGGTTTAGAAGCTTTCAGGTAAGTGCAATAGATGTTGATGTGGTGTTGGTTCAACCAGTTAATGGTTTCTTCGCTGGTGGCGGAGGCAATTTGCTTGGTGAATACGCAGCCCACGCTGCTGCGGATAACATTGGGATTATAAAAATCGGTTTGCGGATCGCAGATAATCACGGCATCTACTCCGGCTGCATCGGCCGTGCGTAGAATGGCACCCAGGTTGCCGGGCTTTTCTACTGCTTCTAAAATTAAAAGCAATGGGTTAGCACTTAATTTAATGTCTTGAAGCCGATGTGTTTTCTGTTCGGCTACAGCCAGAATACCACCGGTGCTTTCGCGGATAGCGATTTTATCGAACACCTCTTTAGAGACTGGAATTAGTAACTTGTCTTGCCTCAGTAAATCGCCCGATTCTTTTTTATCTAAAATCTCTTCACAGAAAAAGATATTGCCTATACGATAGCCGGCTTCCATAGCCATGCGCACCTCTTTTGCGCCTTCTACTATAAATAGCTGCTGCTTTCTGCGTTCGCGTGGTTTTTCCAACGCGAGCAGACTTTTAACCTTGGGGTTTTGGGTGCTGGTAATTAGGAAGTGCATGTGCTTCAAAATTCAAGATTCAAAATTCAAGATCAAAGGAGTAAGAACTTGTTATTTGCTAATTTTGAACTTTAACGCTCTGAATCTTGAACTTGATCCACCCTTCATCCTGGAACGACTACGAGTTGCTCGACTCGGGCAACTTTGAAAAACTGGAACGCTTTGGTAACATTATTCTGATAAGACCTGAACCACAGGCCATCTGGCAACCCGTGCTACCGGCTGAAGAATGGAAACAGTTAGCACATGCCCATTTTACCCGCGAACAAAAAGACAATTTCCGGTTTGGCGAGGAAGTAAAAGGGGGTTGGAAAAAAATTAAGTCTATTGATGACAGTTGGCCGGTTGTCTACCACTATGGTGATTTAAAGCTCACGTTACGTCTTGCACTTACCAGTTTTGGTCACGTAGGTATTTTTCCAGAACAAGGTTCTAACTGGAATTTTATTTATGATACGGTTACATCCTGGAGCAAACCCGGCCGGGTACTTAATCTGTTTGCCTATACCGGTGCAGCTTCGGTAGTGGCGCGCGCAGCGGGTGCAGAAGTTACCCATGTAGATGCTTCGCGCCCGGGTTTAAACTGGGCCAATCAAAACATGCAGTTGAATAATCTGAAAGACATCCGCTGGGTGTATGAAGATGCGCTCAAGTTTGTGAAACGCGAAGTAAAACGCGGTCATAAATACAATGGTGTAATTATGGATCCACCTCCCTATGGGCGTGGCCCCGAAGGCGAGAAGTGGACCTTACAAGAGAAACTAAATGAGTTGGTTTACTTAGCCAGTCAGTTGCTGGAACCCACACCATCTTTCTTTATTCTTTCCATGTATGCCGTTGGCTTGTCATCGTTGGTTGGGCTGAATGTAGTGAAGACCCACTTTCCGGATGTTAATCCCGGGTTTGGGGAATTCTACCTCAAATCTAAAACCGGAAGAGATTTACCAATGGGAACTTATCTGCGGTTTAACCGGTAAGGTTTCAACTTTTAGGTAACCCATGGCATCTTACAAGCCAGAAGCTTCTACATTGCTACGATTAGTTATTTTTCTTACCATCTGCACCATCCCGGAATTACTCTCGGCCCAAACCATTTATCGCGGTATTGTGGTGGATTCGGCCAACCTTGTCAATTTACCGGGTGTGCATATTGCTATCAAGCAAACCAGTAAAGGGGTGGTAACCAATGCTTCGGGTGGTTTTCTGATCTCCGCTAAACCGGTTGACACATTAGTATTTACAGCCGTGGGCTATCATTCACAGGAATTACCCCTGATGTTTGAAGAAGATGCGCTTTTTATTCTGCTGCGCGAAAACCGGATTATGTTGCAGGAAGTAACTATTAAGTCGAAGCGCCTTTATCCCAACCAGATAGAAGATCATACCAAAGTGGCACCCCGAACACTCAGCAAAATTCAAATGTTCGAGTCGCCTTTCGATTATTTCTGGAAACTGGAACGGGAGAAACGTAAACTCAGTAGGGTAATAGAAGAGAATAATCGTACACAAACATTCCGGCAGGTTATTACCGATCCGGATGTAAAAAAAATTATGGTTGAAGATCATCACATCGATGAAGAAACCTATTATTCCCTGATCGAAAAATTCAATATTCAACATCCCTCGGTTCACTATTTTACCGATCCGGATGCCATCATGGAAGCTTTACACGGCTTCTTCGAAAAGAACAAACCACAGCAATAAATCGGTTGAAATCAGATACCTTCTGAGTTTCGGGAATATTGTAAGCGCCTACCGGTAAAATCGCCAAATAACGCTATCTTTGCGGCCTTAAAGTTGAAAAACGCAGCGGAAACCACTATTTATGGAAGTTAGTAAGATCAGAAACATCGCCATTATTGCCCACGTTGACCACGGAAAAACCACCCTGGTTGACAAATTATTGCACGCAGGTCATTTGTTTAAAGACCATGAAAACCCTGGTGAGTTGATAATGGACAGTAACGATCTGGAACGCGAACGAGGAATTACCATCCTTGCCAAAAACGTTTCGGTTCGGTACAAGGATTATAAAATCAATGTAATTGATACCCCGGGTCACAGCGACTTTGGTGGTGAAGTAGAGCGTGTATTAAACATGGCCGATGGTTGTTTGCTGCTGGTGGATGCGTTTGAGGGCCCAATGCCACAAACCCGCTTTGTATTGCAAAAAGCATTACAACTTGGTTTAAAGCCGATAGTAGTTATCAATAAGGTGGACAAGAAAAACTGTACACCCGATGAAGTGCACGAATCTGTATTTGATTTGATGTTTGCATTGGATGCCAACGAAGATCAGCTTGACTTCCCCACATTTTACGGTTCGGCTAAGCAAGGTTGGATGAGCTCAGATTGGAAAACTCCTACTACTGATATTACCGCCTTGATTGAAGGTATTATTAAATATATACCAGCCCCTAAAATTGATGAGGGTACTACACAATTGTTGATTACTTCATTAGAGTATTCTTCTTTTATCGGCCGTATTGCTATCGGGCGCGTGCAACGTGGTTCGGTAAAAGCCGGACAACAAGTGGCGCTGGTAAAACGCGATGCCGGTGGGGTTGTAAAAACCCGTATTAAGGAAGTATATGTGTTTGAAGGTTTCGAGAAAAAGAAAGTAGAGCAGGTTAATGCCGGAGAAATTTGCGCATTAGTTGGTTTGGAAGGCTTTGAAATTGGCGACACCGTTGCCGACATTGAAAAACCAGAAGCATTAAAGTCGATTGCTATCGATGAACCAACCATGAGTATGTTGTTTACCATCAACAACTCACCGTTCTATGCGAAGGAGGGAAAATTTGTTACCTCACGCCACATTAAAGATCGTCTTGAAAAAGAATTGGAAAAGAATCTTGCGTTGCGCGTAGGCGAAACCGGATCGGCCGATAGTTTTATGGTGTTTGGCAGGGGCGTACTGCACTTGTCGGTATTGATCGAGACTATGCGCAGAGAAGGTTACGAATTACAGATTGGTCAGCCGCAGGTTATTTTCCGTGAGATTGATGGTGTGAAGTGCGAACCAGTTGAAGAACTTACTATCGATTTGCCGGAAACCGATGCCGGTAAAGCCATCGAAACGGTATCGATGCGCAAGGGTGAAATGGTAAACATGGAACCAAAGGGAGATAGGATGATTTTGAAATTCCTCATTCCGTCACGCGGGATTATGGGGCTGCGAAATTATTTATTGAACGTAACCGCAGGTGAAGCTGTAGTTACACACCGCTTTAAAGAATACCAGCCGTATAAAGGTGAAATACCAGGCCGTATCAATGGCTCGTTGATTGTAATGGAACAAGGCGAAGCAATTCCGTATAGCTTGCACAACCTGCAGGATCGCGGTAAGTTTTTCATAAATCCGGGCGAACCTGTTTACGAAGGTCAGGTAATAGGCGAACACAGCCGCAGTGGTGATCTGGTTATTAACGTAACTAAAACAAAAAAGCTTACCAACATGCGGGCCTCTGGTGCCGATGAAAAAATGAAAATTGCACCTCCCTTAAAGCATACCCTGGAAGAAGCGTTAGAATATATTCAGGCCGATGAGTATGTAGAGGTAACTCCAAAGTCAATTCGTTTACGGAAAATTTACCTGAACGAAAACGACCGTAAACGCGAACGAAACAAAGGCGGAGCGAATGCATAAGAGTTTTCTGATCGGTCTTCTTACGTTGGCGATATTCACCCCGGGTTTCGCACAAAACCCTAAGTGGACTGCCTGGGAAACCGAAGCAGACACCTTGATGGGGCGCGAAGATTTTAAGAAGGCGATCGCACTCTATACCAAAGTCATTAAAGCTTCTGGTCTCAAGCAAAAAGAAAACTACCGGACACTCTATAAAAGAGCCGTTGCCCATTACAGTTCTGGCCAATGGCAACCGGCTATTGCTGATATTTCAAAATTTATTACCGAGTTTCCACAAAGTTACCAGGCGCGTATTTTGCGAGCACTCGTTTACCGCGAGCTGGACGATACCGAAAATCAATTCACAGATGTAAATAAAGCCATCGAATTAACAGGTGGCGATCCGCAGTTGCTTCGCTGGCGCGGAAGTTTATATATGGAGAAAGAAGAGTATAAGTTGGCACGTAAAGATTTTGAATCGATTATCCAGATTCAGGACGATCCGGAGATTCAAATGAACCTGGCGCTGGTGCATTACTCCATGCAAAATTTAGATAGTGCAATGATAGCCGTTAATCAGGCTATTCAGTTAGATGGAGCCTATCCTCCGGCTTATTATTATGGTGGGGCATTTTCGCTGGAGTTGGAACAGTATGAACAAGCTTTGAAATTTCTGGATGTAGCATTGCGGCTTGATCCTGAAAACCAGCAGGCCTTATTTTATAAAGGCATTGCATTGGTAGAACTGAAACGTGAAGAAGAAGGGTGTCGCTGCCTGAATAAAGTTTTCTATCAGGGCTTTGATGATGCCGCTGATTACCTGAAGCAGTATTGTTACGAGGTATTAAAGTAATCCCGGTCGGGTTATAAAATTTTAGTTTATCGCATGGCACAACAAATTCTCATTCTCGATTTTGGTTCGCAGTATACACAACTGATTGCCCGCAGGGTACGCGAGTTAAATGTGTATTGCGAAATACATCCATTCAACCACATTCCTGAAATTACGCCTGAAATAAAAGGTGTAATTCTTTCCGGTAGCCCATGCTCAGTGCGCGATGCCGGTTCGCCCGATGTGAACTTAAAACAATTTGGAAAAATTCCGGTGTTGGGTGTTTGTTATGGTGCCCAGTTGATTGCGCATAAAAGTGGTGGGTCCGTAGCGCCTTCTCAGATTCGTGAGTACGGTCGCGCCAAGCTTACCACGGTTAACCATCATAACGAGTTATTAAAAGAAATCTCACTCGACTCGCAGGTGTGGATGTCGCATGCCGATACCATTACTTCCATACCAGATCAGTTTGAAATTATTGCCAGCACGCCATCTGTAAAAGTAGCGGCCTTCCATTTAAAAGGCGAGAAGGTGTATGGTATTCAGTTTCACCCGGAAGTAACACATTCGCTGGAAGGCAAAAACCTGCTTCGCAATTTTGTGGTTCACATTTGTGGTTGTGCACAGGACTGGACCCCTGATCAGTTTGTTGAATCGACCGTGGCTGACCTTACGAAAAAGTTAGGCAGCGATAAAGTTGTGATGGCTCTATCGGGTGGTGTTGATTCTACAGTGGCGGCCATGCTTATTCATAAAGCAATTGGTAAAAACCTGTATTGCATTTTTGTAGATAATGGATTGCTGCGTAAAGATGAATTTGCTCAGGTATTGCAATCCTATAAAGGCATGGGACTTAACATTAAGGGTGTTGATGCCAAAGATAAATTCTATGCGGCTTTAAAAGGATTATCAGAACCGGAAGCAAAGCGTAAAGCCATTGGTAAAACTTTTATCGATGTGTTTGATGAAGAAGCCCATGCGCTTACAGATGTGAAGTGGTTGGGACAGGGCACCATTTATCCGGATGTGATAGAATCAGTTTCGGTTAAAGGACCATCGGCTACTATTAAATCGCATCACAATGTGGGTGGTTTACCCGAAAAGATGAAGATGAAAGTTGTGGAACCACTGAATACTTTATTTAAAGATGAAGTTCGGTTGGTTGGTAAAACTTTGGGTATTGATCCGCTTATTCTGGGCCGGCACCCCTTTCCGGGACCAGGTTTAGGAATCCGGATATTAGGTGAAATAACAGCTGATAAAGTAAAGGTACTGCAAGAGGTAGATGCAATTTTTATTGCAGGCTTGCGTTCACATGGTTTGTATGAAAAGGTATGGCAGGCTGGCGCGGTGTTGCTACCGGTTTATTCGGTAGGGGTAATGGGCGATGAACGTACCTACGAACAGGTTACTGCTTTGCGTGCAGTAGTAAGTGTGGATGGAATGACGGCCGATTGGGCACATTTACCGCACGAATTTTTAAGCGAAGTATCATCCGACATCATTAATAAAGTAAAAGGCGTTAACCGGGTTGTGTACGATATCAGTTCCAAGCCCCCGGCAACCATCGAATGGGAATAGCGGCTTAATTTTTGATTCCTTATATTGGCCAACTGAATGAAAAAAGGTTTGCGCATGATTAAGTATTTATACCTGTTGTTAGTGGTTGCAAGTCTTACGCAGGCAACCGCGCAGGATTTTAGAAAACAATTCCGTCAGGCAAAAGACTTATACGAAAGCAAGCAGTATAGTGCTGCCATGGCTGCATTTAAACCGCTTACTGTTTATGATCAGGCTAATCCTTTTCCGGAATATGCTTCGTATTACTATGCATTAGCTGCGCAGCAACTGGGTTATGGCTCGGTAGCCAAAGACATGTTTTTGCAAATTAAAAAACTGTATCCTTCGTGGGACCAGATGCAGGAAGTAGATTATTGGCTTTGCAAATTGTATTTCGATCAGGGCGATATTTTTCAGGCGCTTAAAGTTGCTGCAACCATTACAAATCCAACCTTACAAAACAGTCTTTCAGAACTAAAGCGGTTTTATCTCGATAAGGTTAACGATAGCGAAACCCTTAAAATGGTTTTGGAAGATTACCCGGAAGAACGGGAGGCAGGCCGTGCCTTGTTAAAGGTATTGGGTAGGCAACCTCATCATTTACAGGAAAGTGCTATGATGGAGTTATTGATTAACAAATTCAATTTGCCGCGCGAAGAATTAGTAACAGTAGAAACTCCAAAACCAATTTTTAAAGACTCTTACCGGGTGGCATTGATTATGCCTTTTCTGGCCAACACGTTAGATCCATCTCCTGTAGTGAAACGCAATCAGTTTGTGCTGGATATCTATGAAGGTGTAAAGCTGGCAACCGATTCTCTGCGTAAGCAAGGTATTAATCTTGAAGTATTAGCATACGATAATGAGCGCTCGACTGAACTTACCCGGAAAATTCTTTCGCAGGAAGAGCTTAAATCAGCAGATGTAATTATTGGACCGCTTTTTCCGGAGGAAGCTAAACCGGTTTTAGAATTTTCGCAGGCAAACCAGGTTAATGCGTTAATTAATCCGGCTTCCAACACCATTGAGTTTGCGCCACATCCATATTCATTTTTATTTCAACCCAGCCATGAAACGTTGGGCGTTCGCTCAGCCGAATGGGTTGCACAACATGTGCGCAGAAAAAATTGCCTGGTTTATTATGGCGAAACCGTGAAGGATTCTATAGTGGCTTTTGCCTTTATTAAGAAAGCCCTTGAGTTAGGGGTTAACGTTGTTTATGCCGAAGAGGTACACAAAGAAAATTCGGCCAGTATTTTAACCAGCCTTGTGTCGGCAACCGAGTATGACGAATGGAAAAACCCATTGCAGTTTAAACTCAAAAAAGACAGCCTCGGTAGCATCTTTGTAGCATCAGATAATGAATTGATTTATTCGAAAGTGGTGAATGGTGTAGAAACCCGGGGCGACTCTATTACAGTAATCGGGCAGGAGAGTTGGCTTACCGATACCTCCATCGACTATTCTAAATTTGAACGTACGCGTGTTAACCTTGCTGCCCCAAACTACTGGGCTGTTAATAGCCCGGCTTATGCAGAGTTTCGGAAGAAATTTATTCAAAAGCATGGCCTGCTTCCGGGCGAGTATGCAACCTTAGGCTATGAAGTTACCATGATGTTGGGTCAGTTTTTCAGTAAGTACGGTGCGCATTTCCTGGAACTGATGCCCCCGGGCGAGCTTCAGCCGGGCCATCTGGGTGCAGGTTACCTGCCCTTGCCAGCCCGCGACAATGGGCATGTTCCGTTTATCAGCTTTCGGAAAGGGGCCATTGTAACCACCGGGCTTGAGTAGGCCATAGTCACCTATTTTTGCCAAATCCTTACACCAAAGCAGGCATCCCAATGGCTTTTAATACCTTTGGGACTTACTTGAATCCGCATCTTTTAGTACTTTTAGGATTAACTTATGGTTAACGTGCGCGCAACTATTACATGCCTCTTGCTACTTGGTTCGGTTATGGTGTTTAGCCAGACCACCGAAAAAGTAGCCGTTACATTCGATGAGCTTTACGATGAGCCTTATTCCATCAATAAACTCTTCATTGGCTTTCAACCACTTTACGCAGAAATTTTTGCCACCAACGTGAATGCCGGCTTTGGGATTGAAGCTCAATATTTCCACAAGAATAAATTCAACATTAAGGGCCAGTTCCGGAAATCGTACAGCAGTAAGTTTATGGACTTTAACCGCGAGAATGCTTTACGTAACAGCACAGTTGCTCTTGCGCCAGAAATTTTCAACTACTATGAATTTGGTGGTACGTATCACATCAAAGATTTTGATGAAACATCAACCGCCAAGATTTTCCTGCATCAGAAAAAAATTCCACGTAGTAAGTGGGCCTCAACAGTGGCTACCTATGCCGAAGTACCCAGCAAACTCAGAAAGATTTATGGTGCCCGTCTTGGTACAGTGATCTGGGATGCTACTGCCGATATTAACCGCACGCTTGATAAACAAGGTTTAAGTTATGCCGATCTGGTAAACAGCGAAGGCAATAGCTTGCCCGAAACCTATGTGGACGGAAATGGCGAAACGCAGGACATGCTCGCTTTCTCCAATTTATATGCTACCAATGTTTACGTAGGTGCCTCACTTACGTGGATCCGGAACATTGCAGTAAGTTTCGATCAGTATGACGATGCGGTGGATGATGGTATTTTTAATGTTTATCTCGATGTGTTGTTTGCTCCCTCCATTAAGCTGGACCCGATCAACTACAATGGGTTTGATTATTCAACTGACCCCATTAAGTTAAATAAGGTGGGCGTTCGGGCTGGGTTTGAAGGCAAATACAATCGCACGCTTGGCTGGTCTTACGGAGGCGAGTTGGGGTACCGTCCTTCTTTAGATGGTCGCGGTTTCTTTGCCGTGTTTAAAATTGCGTTCCCGGTTTTCAGTTCCAACCTCGACAACAAAGTCGAAGCTTTTCAAAAGTAAAGTAGGATGATGTCCGACATCCTGATCACGCACATCCACAAATTAGTGCAGGTGCGGGAACAGGCACAGGGTGTTGTGAGCGGCTCTGCCATGAGCATCCTCCCTGAATTGGAAAATGCCTATCTGGTTATCTCCAAAGGTGTGATTACCGATTTTGGATTGATGGATAACCTTCCAACAACCATAAAAGCAACCACTACATTAAATGCTTCGGGTAGATTGGTGCTGCCATCATTTGTGGATTCGCATACGCATCTGGTTTTTGCCGAAACGCGCGAAGAAGAATTTGTAATGAAACTGAAAGGTGCAACCTATCAGGAGATTGCCGCATCGGGTGGAGGTATCCTCAACTCGGCCCGTAAACTTCAACAGGCTACCGAAGACGAACTTTTTGAAAAGGCGTTAACCCGAGTAGCTGAAATTATAAGCACCGGTACCGGGGCTGTAGAAATTAAAAGCGGTTATGGATTAACAACCAAAGATGAATTAAAAATGCTGCGCGTTGCCCGCAGGTTAGGTGAACAAACTCCGCTTACCGTTAAAACCACTTTACTGGGTGCGCATGCGGTGCCTCAGGAAAAATCGAAGGAACACTATATAGAAGAAGTAATCAACGAAATGATTCCGGCTGCTGCAGCACAAAAACTGGCCGACTACATTGATGTGTTTTGTGAGTCTGGTTTTTTTTCGCCCGCTGAAACGGAACGGATAGTAGAAGCCGGAAAACAACATGGACTTATCCCACGCCTGCATGCCAACCAGTTGGGGCGTTCAGGCGGAGTACAGGTGGGTGTAAAAACAAAAGCAATCAGTGTCGATCATCTGGAGAATATCGGTGCTGAAGAAATTGAAACGCTGAAAGGAAGTAGTACCATGCCGGTATCACTGCCAGGAGCTGCATTTTTTCTGGGTTTGCCCTTTACTCCGGTGCGTCAGCTTATTGATGCAGGTTTGCCGGTAGGAATTGCCACCGATTATAATCCGGGCAGTGCACCCGGTGGCAGTATGCCTTTCAACATCTCTTTGGCTTGCATTAAAATGCGGATGTTACCGGAAGAAGCAATAAATGCATCAACTATAAATACAGCTTATACAATGGGTTTGTTGAGATCACTGGGCACCATTACAAAAGGTAAAGTGGCCAATGTATTTATTACTAAGCCCATGCGATCGGTAGCCGCTATTCCTTATGGATATAGTACTAATCCGGTAAGCCAGGCAATTTTGAACGGGAAACTATTTACAGAAAATAAATAAGATGTTGACGGAAGAAAGTATAAAAGCATTGTTACGCGATGTACCCGATTTTCCAAAGCCGGGTATTTTGTTTAAAGATATTACTCCATTATTGGCCGAACCCGAAGCCAGAAAACTGGTTGTAAATGAAATTGCCGAGCACTTTCGTGATCAAAAGATAGATGCGGTAGCAGCTGTGGAGGCGCGTGGATTTATTTTTGGAATGTTGTTGGCGGAGGCACTTAACGTAGCTTTTGTGCCCGTGCGAAAGGCCGGCAAACTTCCCTATCATAAAATCCGTGAGGAATATGATCTTGAATATGGAAAGGCTTCTATTGAAATGCATGTGGACGCAGTAAAGCCCGGAACCAGAGTATTGATTCACGATGATTTATTGGCTACGGGTGGAACAGCCAGTGCTACCGGTAACCTGATTCAAAAACTAGGGGGTATTGTGGCGGGTTATTCTTTTATTATCAATCTGGCTTTCTTGCCTGGCGAACAGATTTTAACCGATAGGTTTGGGGTAAAGCCTCACTATCTGGTTCGGTATACTTAGTTTGGACAAAAATATTTTACCCATAACTTTCCGGTAAATTTGGTTGTTATAGCAGGGTGATGAATGTGATTAAAATTCCAATGTTTCCCCTTTCCATTTTCCCATTACCGGGCGAAATGGTTCCGCTCCACATCTTTGAACCGCGCTACCGGCAGTTGCTGGAAGATGCCGAAAACAAGGACATTGCCTTTGGAATTTATTATAACCATGTATCCAATGTCGAAAAACTGGGCTCGCTGGTAAAGCTCGAAAGCGTGATTAAACGCTATCGTACGGGCGAATCGGATATAATTGTTAAATGTATCGATCTGCTGTCGATGAGCAAGTTGTTCCGCACATACCGCGATAAATTGTATCCAGGTGGCGAAGTGGAGTTGTGGAACATTGATCTTAACCAATCGATGGATAGCACTTTGCGCCATTACTTTTCAGAATACATGGGTATGATGCGGTTAAACCATCCTGAAAAGAGTACTTCCATTTATGATGTAGCCAATGAGTTAAACCTCGGATTTGAAGATCGTCTCAAATTCGTACAGTTACCGGACGATCGTAAATCACCGTTCATTATTACCCGGCTTAAATATCAGATGACGCTGTTGAAAGAAGTAGAAAAGGCTAAAGACGTTTATCATCTTAACTAAGTTTCATTCTGTAAATTATTTAGGTACTTCTTAAACTTTCTGTTCCCACGCTCGTTTCAGGTGGGTTTCATTCAAAATTCACTTCATAAATTTTTTAACATAGTTTAACACCACTCGTGCAACAATTAACGATTGCATAGCGTCCTAAGGCTATAAAATTTATTTTTTTATGAAAGCATTAAGATTGGTGTTGGCAGGTGTGTTATTCAGCACATGTGCATTTGCGAGCGTGGTTGATGAGCCCGCTTCGGCAGAAGGTGTTGCGGTTACGCATGTTACCGGAAGTTCAGTATTAAAAGTATACTATTCTTCGGCACAAGCGGGTGATGTAAAGGTTAGAATTCTGAATCAAAAAAATCAGACTGTATTTACTGAAACCATCAAAAAGATTTCTGGCTTTGTGAGGCCTTACAATCTTACGGGATTGCAAGCCGGTAAATATACGGTAGAGATTCAGGATAAAAATGGTAAGCGCACGGAGGTAGTAGATTATTCGGCTGGTAAAATTGAGAAACTGATCAACATCGTTCGGCTGCCGGATGATGGAAAATATCTGCTTTCAGTTAACTCAAAGGCATCTGATAAAATTAATGTGAATGTGTACGACAGCGAAAACCGGTTAATTCATTCAGAAGTTCGGGACGTTAAAAAGGATTTTGCTGAAGTACTTAATCTTAAGAACATCAATGAATTTACAATTGAAATTACGGATAGCCAGGGTGTACTCAAGACATTAAAGAATTAAGAGGGGTAGGTAGTGAAGCAAAATGAGGCTGTCTCAAAAGTTAATTTCAAAATATCAGCCTGAGCCTGTCAAAGACGATTTCGAACCGCATATGGTTTCGACAAGCTCAACCTGACGATGTAATACACTTTTGAGACAGCCTTATTTTTTTATGTCGTGTTGCAATCGTTTGAGAAAATAATTTTTTAGAGACCCGGTGTTTTCTTCTTGTTTGAAGTATCGGTAAGCAGGCTTTTTTGCAAAATTGAATCGTAAAAGTTTTGCAAACGATTTTTCATTTCAAAAATCAAGTTTACTTACAGCCAGCCAACCTTGCTTGTGTGCAGCCGTACATTTGTATCGAAACAAAACAAACAAACTATGAAAACTAAATCAGTTGTATTTGCCTTAGTGATGGCTTTAGTATCGGTGGCAGCTCTTGCGGCTGATCCCGTAGGACCTAAAATGGTTGTTGTAAACCAAAAGGATCCTTCAACCTTCAAAGTGATTTATGAAGGGACTCAAACAGGAAAACTTACTTTAAGAATATTTGATAACGAAGGTAAGAAAGTAGTTACTGAAACTATTTCTGGTGTTGATGGCTTTATGCGTACCGTAAACTTTGCGGGCATGTCAGCCGGTGAATACACAATTGAGGTGAGTGGGGTTAACGGAAAGCAAGTTCAGAAAATCAACTATCAGCCTTTAACGGAAGAAGGAGCAATTCACGTAGCTAAATTGGCTACTGGTAACAAGTACCTGTTGGCGGTTGCAAACACCAAAGAAGTTAATGTGAAAATTTATGATGGTACCAACAATCTGGTTCATGATCAGAATGTAGCCGTAAACGGCAGCATAGGTTTGGTGTATGACTTAAGTAAAATTATAGGTACACCTAAATTTGAGGTGAGCAGTTCTACCGAAACAAAAATTGTAAGGTATTAATTAAGGTAATTGTTTTTAGGAGTGTGTGTAAAGGCCCCGTCATTGGCGGGGCTTTTTATTTCTACATATTCCTTCTATACTGGCCGCCCACTTCAAACAATGACTTGGTGATTTCACCCAGCGAGCACACTTTACAGGCTTCCATCAATTCCTCAAAAATATTTTTGTTTTGAATGGCTGCGTGTTGAACCTTCTCCAATGAACTTTTGGCTTTAGCACCCTGATGGGCATGCAGGTTTTTAAGCATGGCAATCTGATATTCTTTCTCTTCGGTTGTTGCCCGAATGACTTCCTGGGGTATAATAGTAGGTGAACCTTTTGAACTTAAGAATGTATTTACACCAATAATCGGAAACTCACCGGTGTGTTTAAGGGTTTCGTAATACAAACTCTCTTCCTGAATTTTTCCACGCTGATACATGGTTTCCATGGCACCCAACACCCCACCGCGCTCCGTAATGCGATCGAACTCGCTAAGTACAGCTTCCTCTACCAGGTCAGTAAGCTCCTCGATAATAAACGAACCCTGTGTGGGATTTTCATTTTTCGCCAACCCTAATTCTTTATTGATGATCAACTGAATTGCCATGGCCCTGCGTACACTTTCTTCAGTAGGCGTGGTAATGGCTTCATCGTACGCATTTGTATGCAGTGAGTTGCAGTTATCGTAAATCGCATACAACGCCTGCAACGTAGTGCGAATGTCATTGAAGTCAATTTCCTGTGCATGCAGTGAACGACCTGATGTTTGGATGTGATATTTCAACATCTGGCTGCGTGCATTCGCATGGTATTTATTCTTCATTGCTTTTGCCCAGATTCTTCGCGCCACGCGACCAATCACGGCATATTCCGGGTCAATTCCATTACTAAAGAAAAACGACAGGTTAGGAGCAAAGTCGTTAATGTTCATGCCCCGGCTCAAATAGTATTCTACGTATGTGAAACCATTTGCCAATGTAAAAGCCAACTGGGTAATGGGGTTGGCTCCGGCTTCTGCAATGTGATAACCCGAAATGGACACAGAGTAGAAATTACGAACCGACTTGTCGATGAAGTATTGCTGTACATCGCCCATCAAGCGCAAGGCAAACTCTGTGGAGAAGATACACGTATTCTGTGCCTGATCTTCTTTTAAGATGTCGGCCTGAACGGTACCGCGTACCTGAGCCAGGGTTTCAGCTTTGATTTTTTCATAGACTTCCTGCGGTAACACCTGATCACCGGTAATACCCAATAGCATTAAACCTAAGCCATCGTTTCCTTTGGGTAAACTACCCTGATAGGATGGACGTTCCTTGCCTTTGTAAATAGCTGCGATTTTTTCTTCAACCTCTTTTTCAAGTCCGTTTTGTTTGATATACAATTCACACTGCTGATCGATGGCTGCATTCATGAAATAACCGAGCAACATCGGGGCAGGGCCGTTAATGGTCATGGATACGGATGTTTTGGGATCCGCTAAGTTGAAACCACTGTATAATTTTTTGGCGTCATCTAAACAGCAAATGCTTACACCCGAGTTGCCAATCTTACCATAAATATCGGGTCGGTAATCCGGATCGTTTCCATAAAGTGTTACCGAATCAAAGGCAGTAGATAAACGTTTCGCGGGCATAGCCATGCTTACGTAATGGAATCGCCTGTTGGTTCTTTCAGGCCCACCTTCACCGGCAAACATGCGGGTAGGATCTTCGCCTTCGCGTTTAAATGGATAAATACCGGCTGTGTAGGGAAATTCACCCGGAACATTTTCCTGTAAATTCCATTTCAGCAAATCGCCCCAGGCTTCATAGCGCGGTAACGATACTTTCGGAATCTGTAAATGTGAAAGTGATTCGGAGTGTGTTTGAATACCGATCTCTTTATCGCGTACTTTAAACTTAAACACTGGTGACTGGTATTGCTTTACTTTAGAATTCCAGTCTTCAATAAGTTTGCTGTTTTTTGGATCGATGTTCAGCTTTAGTTTATCAAACTCCGCCTGTAATGCTTTTTTAAGACTACTGTCGGTAATGGTGTCGATAGTTTTCTGAACGGCATATAGTTTTTGTGCGGTTTCGCTTTGTTCCGTTACCCATTGATCGTATGCCCGGTTACTTTCAGAAATTTCACTCAGGTAGCGTGTGCGGTGGGGTGGAATCACGAAAACTTTCTCCGACATCTCATGCGTAATCTCAAACGCTGATTGAAGATCAGCACCTGTTTTAGCTGCTATCTTTTCAATGATGTGTTTGTATAGTCGGTTCGTTCCGGGATCGTTGAATTGTGAGGCTATGGTGCCAAACACCGGCATGTCTTCCGGTTTTTTATCCCACAGTTGATGGTTGCGTTGATATTGTTTTTTTACATCCCGCAACGCATCTAATCCACCTCGTTTATCAAATTTGTTTAGTGCAATTACATCGGCAAAATCGAGCATGTCGATTTTTTCGAGTTGGGTAGCGGCACCGTATTCGGGTGTCATTACATAAAGTGATACATCGCTGTGATCAAGAATCTCCGTGTCGCTCTGGCCGATGCCCGAAGTTTCTAAAATGATCAGGTCAAAACCGGCAGCTTTTAAAATGCTAACGGCATCTTTTACATAAGCTGAAAGTGCCAGGTTGCTTTGGCGGGTGGCCAATGAACGCATGTACACCCGTGGATTATTAATCGCATTCATACGAATGCGGTCGCCCAATAACGCGCCACCGGTTTTGCGTTTGGATGGATCAACAGAAACAAGCCCGATTCTCTTATCTTTAAAATCAACCAGAAACCTTCTTACAATTTCATCTACCATGGATGATTTACCGGCACCACCGGTACCGGTTATTCCCAACACAGGCGCTTTTGATTGTTCTGCTTTTTTGTGAATGCCATTCAAAATATCACGATGTTCATCTGAATAATTTTCGGCAGCAGAAATTAGTCGTGCAATGTGTAAGTGATTGTCTACGGTCAACTTCGGGCTATCCAGGGTCAGGCCGGTTGGAAAATCGGATTTCTCTACCAAATCATTAATCATTCCCTGCAAACCCATTGCCCGGCCATCATCAGGTGAATAGATTTTAGTAATACCGTAATCCATGAGTTCCTTAATTTCTTCCGGAAGGATTACACCACCACCACCCCCAAAAATTTTTATAGTACCTGCGCCTTTCTCTTGCAGCAAGTCGTACATGTATTTAAAGTATTCGTTGTGTCCACCCTGATAGCTCGTCATGGCAATAGCCTGGGCATCTTCCTGGATGGCGGTGTTCACTACTTCTTCCACACTGCGGTCGTGGCCAAGATGAATTACCTCAACACCGGTGGCCTGAATAATCCTGCGCATGATGTTGATGGCAGCATCGTGTCCATCGAATAAACTGGCAGCAGTAACAATGCGAACTTTGTTTTTGGGTTTATAAGGTTGCGGTGCCGCATGGCCGGCAAGGTTGGTTTGTGGAGATTTTGCAGTCTTGGTTTCCGTACTCATTTCTTAACCTGATTAACGTGTAAAAGTACTGATAAAAAGGTAGTAAGCTAACAGGTGGTAGGCGTTTGAGACTACAACTGTTTCTTTTAATTTTGCAGACTATTCCACTTAATGTTGAGCCGTTTTACTATTTACGCGCCTTCCGGGGGTGTTCCAGAGTCGCTAAGACCGGCCGTTTACATTACAAACATTCTATCATCCATTTTAGCGGTACTGGCATTTATCCTCTTTGGAATACTGTTTTCTCTTTTCGGTTGGACCAACACCTCAATCTTCATCATTCTGATTTCGGTAATTTTTGGAATCATTCCGGCAATTAATCGAATAAACTACAATTGGGGCAGGCTTTTGTTTTGTCTGGTGCCGGTGTATGTTTCTTTTGGCATTTCCTTGTATGGCAAGCTTAAAGTGCCTGAACAGTCCTACATTACTTATTTCGACATCCGCTTTATCATTTTGGTTACTACCATTTTGCCAGCCATCGCTTTTGCAATCTCTGAAAAGTGGAAGATTGCGATTTGTATGAGCTCAACCTTGTTGTGTTTGGTATTGTTCGATCCGGTACACAATGCGTTTGGTTTGGGCTACTTTCAGCGGGGCTTTACTGCGGTTTCTTATTATTACATCAACTACATCACTTTTCTTTCTTTTCTGGTTTTGGCTTCTGGGGTAATAGTACTGAAGGTGATAACCGGCAGAGCCGAAGAACAGGTAAAAAAAACGATAGAAAAGTTAAATACAAGTAACAAACAATTGCAGACTCAGAATGATGAGTTGATGCGGTTGAATGAATCAATGGCGCAGCAAAGCGAAGAATTGATCAGGCAGAAGAAAGAGATTCAGGAGAGCCGGGAGCTGATAGCCGAAGCTAATTTACTGATCAGCCAGCAACAGGAGAGGTTGATAGAATCAAACAAAGTGCTTGCTAAACTAGTAAAGGAAAAAACGGAAGATCTTAGTTCTACCAACGAGGAACTGGTGCGCCATAATAATGAGTTGCGTCAGTTTTCGTACACTGTTTCGCATAATATGCGGGCACCGGTAGCACGGCTGCTTGGATTAACAGATTTATTAAACAGAAGTAAATTGGATCATGATCGAAGTGAAATTTCGAACATGATTCGTAAGTCAAGCTATGAGTTGGATGAAGTATTAAGAGATTTAAATCAGATCATTGATTTGCGAAACGATCTTTATCAGGTAAGGGAAAAAATAGCCTTTGCAGACGAATGGCAGAAAACACTTTTTGTCTTGCAGGAGCAACTCAGGCCGGGGTATAACATACAAGTTGACTTTAGTCAGGCTCCTTTTATTTACTCGATTCGGGCAATGATACAAAGTATTATGTATAATCTGGTCAGTAATGCCATCAAGTACCGTAACCCGGAAAAGGATTTGTGTATTGATGTAACCACCTTGGTGAAACCGGATGGAACCGTGGTGCTGCGTGTAAAGGACAATGGCCTTGGTATTAATCTTGGCGTACAGAAGGAAAATATCTTTAAACTGTACCGCAGGTTTCACACCCATGTGGATGGAAAGGGTCTTGGCTTGTATCTGGTAAAAACACAAGTGGATACACTGGGAGGATCGGTTGAAATTGAAAGTGAAATTAACAGGGGTACTACCTTCAGCATTACCTTACCGCATCCTAAAAACGTTAGTAAACAAGTGTTTTATGAAAGTGAGGCAGCTCAGATTTATTATGATGCCGACATTAACAATACCGTTATTGTTTGGAAAAAAAATATTACCGGCCCCGAATACCGCAAGGCTTTCCAAACGGTGTTATATACCCTTAGGACCTATAATACCCCAGGCTGGATAGCCGATTTAAGATTGCAGGGTACTGTACCGGATGAAGAACAGAAATGGTTTCTAACTACCGTGTTACCAGAGGCTGTTACTTGCGGATTAAGGCGTATAGCCGCCATTGGTTTTTCCGACCCTATCCGAAAAAACTACCTTGATCGTATGGTTGCTAAAACGGAACTGCACAAAATTGAACTGAAAGATTTTGATCAATTAGAGGATGCCATCAATTGGATGAAGTTATTTATTCGCTAGGCAGAAAAACACCAGAAAAGGGAGAGATGCGCGATTATAAGATTTGGAATGTTGAAGTTGTAGGAGGTGAGCCACACAAATTGATAGCGTGATGATATACCATGTAATTGCAGAAGTAGCCTGGACCAGTCAACAGCATGCTGATGTGATTGAAGCGCCTTCGCTGCAAACAGAAGGATTTATACATTGCTGTACAGACGAGCAACTGGCTGGGGTGTTATTCCGATACTTTAAAGATCAAACCGGTTTGCTTATTCTTGAGATTGATGAACGTGAATTAACCTCGGAATTGAAATACGAGAAATCAACCAACGATGAATTTTTTCCACACGTGTATGGCCCTATCAACAAAAGTGCTATAGTTAGTGTAAACCCAAGTTCAGAATCGGAACTCAGTTAACTTTGTTATTTAACCTTTAGATATTTTGCAAGATCAGAAGTGGCTTCGCACCCGATCTGATTCATCACTTGCTGAAGTTGTGTTTTCAAAATCGCAATGGTGTGATCTCCGCCCGCTTTGCCCAACGCGGCTACTCCATACATAAACGACCGCCCCAGAAATGTAAACTTAGCACCGCTTGCCATTGCTCTTGCTACATCTGGCCCTGAACGGATGCCGCTATCCATCATGATTTTGATTTTATCCGAAAACTTTTTTTCAATCGGTAACAATGAGTGAATGGCCGATTCACCAACATCAATTTGCCGGCCCCCATGGTTGGAAACAATGATCCCGTCCAATCCAAGTTGCACCGCCATTTCAGCATCTTCTTCACTGGCTACTCCTTTAAGGACCAGCTTACCCTTCCATTGGTCACGGATGGCGGAAATCTTTTCACGATTCAATTTTCCCGAAAAAGTTTTGTCCATGAACTGACCCAGTTGCTTCATGCTCTGCCCCCGGGGCATGTACTTTTTTAACGTGGCAAATTCAGGCGTGCCATGCAGTAACGTGTTCCATGCCCATTGTGGTTTGCCTAGTATCTGTAAAATATTTTGCACAGACATATTGGGTGGCATCGCCAGGCCATTGCGAATATCGCGTGGCCTATATCCAAATGTGGGCACATCGCACAGCAGGACTAACACTTCATACTTTGATTCCTTTAATCTCTTGATGATATCATCGCGCAGCGCATCTTCGGCTGGATGGTAAAGTTGAAACCAGGCTCTGCCTTCGGTAAGTTCACTTATCCGTTCAATGCTTGAGGTTGTTACGGTGCTTAGTATAAATGGTATGTTGTGGCTAAAGGCAGCCTTCGCCAATATTTCGGTTGAGTTTGGCCAGATTAATCCCTGCAATCCAACCGGGGCAATCCCGAAGGGTGCATCATAAACAGTACCGAAGAGTTCGGTTTGAAGTTTAACATCAATGGCCGGCTTAAGATAGGTTGGTACAAGTTCAACGTTACGCAGGTCGGTTGTGTTCTTGTGTAGGTTAACATCTTCGTTGCAGCCGCCATCTAAATATTCAAATGCGAAGCGCGGGATGCGACTTTTAGCTTTTGCACGCAGGTCATCGATGGCGGGATACTGGGAGTTATAAGACCATTTCATGTATGCTTAAGTTACATTTGGATAAGTTGAACTAAATCACCCGGCATCGGTTTAGTGTTCCAGTCATTGTGAATAGCCATAGCCGCACCGACTGCGGAAGCCTGAGCTACAGAGGCCGTAAAAACTTTTATTTCTGGAAATGCACCTGCAAGCAAGTTCATATAGAGTTGGTTGCGACTAAACCCACCATCTACAAAAATACGCTTTGTATCCCTATTTAAGACAAGCCTTGTCGATTTGATCTGACGATTTACGAGATCAACCATGAAGTGTGTATAAGCTTCCTCATAAGTAGAATAAGAAGTATACTGTCCGTAGTGATATGGAACTGAGCCGAATTTTAAGATCAGTTCACGACTGTATTCTGTTTTTTTGAGCAGGTCAACACTAATCTTGAAATGTTCTGCAATTTTCAGGGTCTCATCTTCATGCCATTGACCAGCAAACAGCCGTGATGCTTTAACCGGACTACCTTTATAAGTAAGGTAGCACAAGCAATCTTGTTCAAGTTCTTTGGCGGTTAATGGATTTGAGTTGAAGGGATTAAGACTGATGCACCATGTGCCTGTAGACAACAGCACAAAGGGTTCATCAAAGCAATCCAGATAGGGGATAAGTGCAGCGGAGCTATCATGCAATCCAATTCCAACAGCTATTATTTGAGTTCCGATTTTCACCTTGGTTGTAAGTGAACCGGATTGAATGGGTGCAAGTTTGGCTGCAATCTTTTCAGCATCAACCCAGGTATGGTATTCGTTTTTAGTAAAGTCCCAAAGGTTCGTGTGGCATCCAATACTGGTAATTCCGGAAACTGGATTTTTTGTGAATAAATAACTGATGAATTCTGGTAAATGAAGGGAGTATTTGATTTTATGAAATGCATCCGGTTGCCGATGTTTAATATAGTATAGCTGCATGCCTGAGTTCAGATTGCCGAGCACAGGCGATGCTGTGGTTATGGCAAAGTCAGACTCACCTCTGTATTGCGAATAAAATTTTTGCTTAAGATCTTCCGGATAGGTTTTAAGGTAATTGTAAAGAAGAGTTACAGGTTTACCCGCTTCGTCAATATGAACAAAGCTAGCACCATGGGCGGATACATTAATTGCTTTGATAATATAATCGGATGATGCGAGTACTTCACCGAATGATTTTGTAATCCATGCTGTCAATGCATTCAGGTCTTCGCATGGAAATCCATCTTCATCAACAGTTTCGGGGAGCTGAGTGGATTTCTCGAACCGAATCGTGTAGTTCTCATCAAAGAGAAAAAGTTTCTTGTTTGTTTTTCCAATGTCGAAGATGGCGATAACGGGTACGGGCATAGATGAAAATCAAAGTCCGGTTGCGATCGTCTTTAACCCTCTTTCAAAAATTAATTGTTTCCTCACATTCAATTCTCTGAAGAGCTGAATCGGTTGAATGGCTGCTCCGGCTTTTAACCGGGCTTCGGCCAACAAAGGTCTTACGTCTGTACGATATGCCTGTTGTAAAATCTCCTGCGCTTTGGCAACATCGTTGCGCTCTTGCGAACGATTTAATTCTTTTCGGTCAACCAATAAGGCCTGGGCATACGCAATTTTTATTGCTTCTACAGATTGAAGTAAATCTTCCAACGGATCTTTCACGTTGTGCGAGGCATCAATCATCCAACCCAGATCGGTGGCATGGTTCATGTTACGTGCATCCATTCCTTCTACCAATTCATTAAAGATCAGAAATAACTGGTATGGATTTATGCTTCCCACCGTTAAATCATCATCACCGTATTTTGAATCGTTGAAGTGAAAGCCGCCCAACTTACCTTCCATTAACAACAAGGAAACGATCTGTTCGATGTTTGCATTGGGTAAATGATGCCCCAGATCTACCAACGTATATGCCTTTGGCCCCAGTTTGGAAGCATATAAAAGCGACTGCCCCCAATCGCCAACGGTCATGGAATAAAAGTTAGGTTCAAAGGCCTTGTATTCCACAAACATTTTCCAGTTTGCAGGTAAGGCTGCATAAATTTCTTCCAGACTTTCCAATGTACGCTGAAAGGCTTTTCTGAAATTAAGTTGACCGGGAAAGCATGATCCATCAGATAACCATACTGTGATGGAGTTTGACCCCAGGGCCTTTCCATGTTTAATTACCTCAATGTTATGATCTATAGCCTGCTGCCGAACTTTTGCATTAACATGCTGAAGCGATCCGAACTTGTAACTTAACTTTTGGTTGGCTTGATCCTGAAATGTGTTTGAATTGACGGCATCAAAGAGCAATCCATGCTCTGCTGCCAGTGCCTTTATTTTTCTATAGCTGGATGGGATATCCCAGGGAATATGCAGTGAGATGGCTCCACTTGATTTGTTAAGCGCATGGAGTAATCCAACGTCTTCAATTTTTTGCTCAAGCGATCCGGGCTCACCCGCCCCGGAAAATCTTCCAAATCGTGTTCCCCCTGTTCCTAATGCCCAACTTGGAATAGCCACCTGAAAATCGACCAGCTTGCGGATTACTTTTTGAATGTTAGGAAGCTCATTTGATAGGTGCTTAAGCTTGCGCTGATGGCCCGTCAATAACTTGCTGTTATGTTTTTCAATTTGCTGTTTCTCGATTCTCATGACCAGGTAGTTAAGTAATTGAAGTTGTTACGGCTAACTTGATCATTAAACCGGAACAATAATATTGAAACTGCTATTTCAGGTAAAAAACTTCTTTTAAGGGTTGCGTGATGGGAGAGTTGTCGTCATGAGTGTACATGATGTCTTTCATATAGGCCCACCACTTTTTCATGATGGCCTGTTGTGACAGATTCGGTCTCTCATCGGGGTTATCGACAGTGTAAACTGCAAAGAGCGTGTTAGTTTCCTCGTCCAGAAAGATTGAGTAATCTTTTATTCCTGATTCTTTTAAAAGATCAACCAATTCAGGCCAAATGGCATCGTGCCTGCGTTTGTACTCCTCCTCCTGGCCATTGTATAACTGCATTTTAAAACTGACTCTCATCGGCCGCTGTTTTTTTGGTTTGAGCTATCGGACAAAAGCCATGGCAACTCCGCCATCTACATTCAATACATTCCCAGTTGACTTATTTAATAAACCGCCAACAAAAGTGAAGCATGCATTGGCAATGTCCTCGGGCAAAATTATTTCATTCAGTAATGTTCGCTTAGCATAAAAGGCCGGAAGTTCTTCAACCTTAACGCCATACGCTTTTGCGCGGCCTTCAGCCCATCCGCTTTCCCAGATTTTACTGTCTGCAATCACAGCATCGGGGTTTACAACATTGACACGGATTTTGTCAGCTCCCAATTCAGCCGCGTTTAATCGGCTTAAATGAAGTTGAGCTGCTTTGGCTGAGCCGTAGCCTGCATTGTTTGGCCCGGATACCAATGCGTTTTTACTTACAATATTTAAAACATCGCCACCTAGTGCCTGCTTGCGCATAATTTTAATTCCGGCTTGTGTAACATTAAACTGTCCTTTCACCAGGATATCATACAGCAGATCCCAATCTTTTTCGGTATGTTCTTCAATTGGTTTGGAGATAGAAATTCCGGCATTGTTAACAATAATGTCAATGCCGCCAAAGTACAAGGTGCAAGCTTTAAAAGCGCTCTCAATGTGTGGTGCGTTGGTAACATCAAGTAGCACTGAAGTAAATGCATCTTTGCCAAATTTTTTATTGAACTCTTCAGTTGATTCCTTCAGCCTGTTTTCATCATTGTCGCTGAGAATAACGCAAGCGCCCTCCTCGGCAAACTTTTTAGCAACGGCTTTACCTATTCCACCGCCACTTCCGGTTACCATGGCAATTTTGCCGCTAAGCGGTTTGGGTTTAGGCATCCGTTGTAACTTCGCTTCTTCCAATAGCCAGTATTCAATATTGAAGGCTTCTTGTCGGGGGAGTGAAGTGTATTCAGAAATTGCTTCAGCACCCTTCATTACATTAATGGCGTTGATATAAAATTCAGCGGCTACGCGTGCCGTTTGTTTATCTTTGGCAAACGTAAACATGCCAACGCCCGGATAAAGAATAACTACGGGATTTGCATCGCGCAACACTGGGCTGTTTAAATGTTTGCAGGTATTATAATAGTCCGTGTACATTTTGCGATAGGCTTCAAATGCTGGCAATAATTTTTCTTTTATTGCTTTTGTATCGGTAAGATCAGCTTTTGAATCAAGCTCTAAAACCAGTGGACTGATTTTGGTTCTTAGAAAATGATCAGGGCAACTTGTGCCCATGGGCGCCAGCTTCGCTAAATCTTTCGAGTTGATAAATTCCAATACGCGTTCATCGTCCGTAAAATGGCCGATCATGCGCGTGTGGCTTGAGCAAAGTCCGCGCAGGGCAGGGGCTAAAGCAGCGGCCTGATTTAGACGATCTGCTTTTGGAATTGATTCGAGAATGGAGCCACCAAATACTGGTCGTTTCTTGCCATAGTTCTTTTCTACGTATTCGGCACAGGCTTCAATTACTTCCAGCGTGTTGAGATAACTTTTGTAAGCGGTGTCACCCCAGGTAAATAGTCCATGTGAACCCAGCATAATACCGCGGATGCCTGGATTTTCATCGAGGCATTGCTTTAGTTTCAAACCTAAATCAAAACCCGGACGTTGCCATTCTACCCAACCGATTTTTCCACCGAACAATTCCTGAGTGATTTTCTTTCCATCTTTTGCAGCGGCAATGGCAATAGCGGCATCAGGATGCAGGTGATCAATATGCTTGAATGGCAGAAATCCGTGCAACGGAGTATCGATAGAAGGTGCCTTGGAGGCGAGGTCGTAAATGCAATGATTGAATAGCTCTACCATTTCATCTTCGAATTCAATTCCACGGTAAACATTGGTAAGACTTCTTAATCTGTCTACATATAATGCAGCAAGTCCACTGCGCTTTAGCGTGCCGATGTCGCCACCGGAACCCTTTACCCACATGATCTCGGTTTCCTTGCCGGTTAAAGGATCTTTAGCCAGGGCTTTACAAGACGTATTGCCACCACCATAATTGGTCAAACGAAGGTCTTCGCCTAATAGATTGGAACGATAAATCAGAAGGTCTACCTCATTACCAGCTAAAGCTTCGGCCTTCGCTTCATCCCACAAGTAGCTTACGTGTTTAAATGTTTTTGTCATATTGAGTTATTAGTCTATGAGTCTTTAGTCGTTAATCTGCTGTTTGCTGTCAGTTACTTTTAACCAGAGACTATCTATTTAATGGCATTTCCATATCCCACCACCAATACCGAGAGAATTATTGTAGCGATCCCCCAGATGATCGTGGCCTTGGTTTTTTTACTTACTCCTTTCCATTCCTTTAATACAATACCCCACACGTTAGCAATCAGAATAATAAAGGCCATGTGTAGTATCCAGGAACTGGCACCATTACCTAATTTGCTTTCACCCATTCCATAAAAAAAGAATTGCAGAAACCAGGTAGTACCGGCCAGGGCTGAGAAGACATAGTTTTTCAGTAAGGGTGTTTTCCGATCTGTGTAATTCGTATAGGTACTGTTGCGGATATTTAATATCACGGACCAGATCAGGTTAGTGGTAAGTCCGCCCCAGAGCAAAACCACATACGTAACATTATTCTGATACAAAGGATTTAATCCGTTTGCCACAGCTACATCGGCCATAGGTTTTCCGGCTTCAATTCCAAAGTTGAAGCAGGAACTTAAGATGCCAGAAGTAATGGCCACCAGTAATCCCTTGGTGAGATTAAACTCTGCCACACTTTTCTTCTTATCATCTTCATTCAATTCATTTTCTTTCAGCATTCCGGCACGACCGCAGATGTATATTCCAATAAGGCATATCAGTACACCAAGTAGAACAATCAGGCCCCAGGTTGAGGTAAACATTTCTGTAATACTGGTTTTGCCAGGTGTTGGAACAAAATCGTAATAGATAGATGGAAGGATGGCTCCAAAGGCTGAGCAGAAACCCAGCACAACAGAGTTACCAAGCGACATACCGAGGTACCGAACACCTAATCCATAAGTCAACCCGCCAATGCCCCACAAAACGCCAAAGAAGATGGTGTAAGAAAGGGTGGTTGTGCTTGTTGTACTGATTATTTCGGAAAAGCCGGGAAGCGTAAGCCACGCAGCTACGGGTGGTACAATTAACCACGAGAAAAGTCCACCAATGATCCAATAACTTTCCCATGCCCAGGCTTTCACTTTTCGGAAGGGAATGTAAAAACTGCCGGAAGCAAAGCCTCCTATAAAATGAAATATAACGCCAAGAATAATTTGCATGCCGATTAGAATTTATATGGGAAAAGGGAAATCATTTCAGGTAACCTTTGCTATCGGTTTATCTTTTAAGCGCTATAATTTTTACCGGGCCAAGTAAACCACTGGGTTGGAGTGGTGAATCAGCCTGATAGAAGGGCATGGTGGTATAAGTGATTTTAGTAGTTACTCCGGGTTGAGCATCACCGATTAACCGGTTGACCCATAAGTTTGTGACTTTGATTTCAATTTTATTTTCACCGGGTTGCAGATAACTGGTAATGTTAGTTTTAAATGGAGCTTTCCACAAAACGCCCACCGACTTGTTGTTGATAATTACTTCAGCCAGGTTTTTCACATCACCCAGGTTTAACCACAATTCATTACTATCCGAAAACCAGGACGCATCGGCTGTAATAGTTTTGGAATAGGTAGCTGACCCTGAAAAATATTTTACCCCGGTATCTTCATGATCCGACCAGGATGATAATTGACTTATGGTAAGATTGGCAGGTGCACCACGATCAGCTTGAAAACTTAAATTCCATTCTCCCTCCAGTGTACTAAGCTCCGTTAGCTGCGGTTCAGGAATTGTTACTGATTTGCCTGAGGCTTTACCTTTAAATACAACAAACAATGCATCAAATGGCTCAAGATGGATTTTAACTTGTGTATGGGTATCGTTTACAGTATAGGATAGAGGTTCTGTGTTGCCGGTGTCCGCAAACCAAACTTCCGGAACTTTGCCAGTAACGCGGAACGTTAAATCAAGATCTTCCGCGTTGGCGGTGCGATTGTTAATCCAATAAATTTCTTCACCCCCGGTAGATCGATGAACAAAAAGAAGTTTTGTTTCTGCGTTGGGTTTCGTGTAGGTAAAGTCTGGATTAATGTTAATTCCAGCCAACACATCTGCTATCGGTTTACCGGCATTAACATGAGTATTATTTCCATTCCAGATTTCATTTACCAGTCTTGTGAATTCAGCAGGATCATCGGAAAGACTTGGTGTGCTTTCTGGTTTTGCTCCGGCAATCACAGCTCCGGCTTTTACTAATTCACCTATTTTTTTCAGTACAGGGAGTGGCATTTTTTTGGCATTATCGTCAATCACCAGTACTGAATATGCCATTCCGCTGGGTGTAATCAGCTTGCCATCTTTTACGCTAACTAAATTCAGTAGCGCATCAGAGTTAATAAAATCAAAGTTATAACCTTCCGGAATGGAAGGCAGCCCCTTACCAAATAATCCGGTGATGTTATTGTCTTCGCCATAGTAGTACACAATATCGGCCACAAATTTTCCTTGTTGCAACAGATAGGAACTGCGCGACAGGTAGTCGCTCCAGACTTTGGCCTGGCCAGCCCAGGTATCATGTCGGTTAAACCACTGCCCGAATGGGCCAAGTCCGAGTCCTGGAATTTTATCATCAACCGGTTGATGCACCGAGGTATGAATCACAAATCGATTTAACCCATGCGCAAGCGCAAGGTCGGCCGTAGGTTTTAAAATTTCGGGTGAGTACGACCAGGCAGCAGCAGGAAGACCAAGGGCTGTAAGCGATTCGGCAGCCACAAGATTCTGACCGTATATGTGGGCAACAGATGCCGACTCACGAATGTCAGCGGTATGATAGGTTTGATCATTCTGATTGATATATGGATTAGGTGTCCAGATGGCGGACATGGGTATGGCTGACTTGCGTTTTACTTCCATACCATCGGCAATCAATGCCCTTCCGTTCTCGTGCGATTCTGTGTAGCGCTTCATTCCACGCTCCGCTAATATTGTTGTCAATGCATCGTAATGGTAAGCAACCACCAGGTCTCCCAAAGTCTTTCTGAAATCGAACAAGAACTGTTCGCTGGCTTCGGCACTTTTTACCACTTGTCCGGTAAGTACTGGCATCCACGGAATCATGCTGTACCCGCGTCTTGTTTCAAATTCCTGTGGCAGGTTGGCTGTCCAGTTTTGTGCTCCAGCTTCCCAACTATCGGTAATCATATATTGTAATCCTTTTTCACCCATCAACCCATTGGTTGCGCTCTTGTATTGATCGAGGTAGTTATTGAAATATCTTTTAATAGCTTCAGGATCTAATTTGTCAACTTCCAATCCGGTTGCTTCTGGCGATGCCGGGTGATTGTTGATACCCATTAACGAATACCCAAACCGAATCACTTTCCAATTTCCGTCCGGTGCAGTCCAGTTCAATGTTCCATCGGAGTTCAGTTTATCGGTTAAGTTGATGATATCTGAGGTTTCAACTACATCGGTTGTAGCAGGAGTAGGTTTTGCAAATAGTAAAGCATCGGGAGCAAAGGCATCTTTTTCTTCAAACATGTGTACGCGGGTGAGTGGGTGCAAGATAATCTCTGCAATTCCGGTACCGGGTGGAATAACCGGAGCAACCGGTCCACCCATCATAGCAGCCATTCCGTTGAATTGAGCTGGTGGATTTTTTACCACAATGCGGAAATACTTTGCTGTTGTGGGTGTGATATTGATTGTTTGCTGCAAAACCGCACCACCGGTAATTATGGCGATATGCCTGAAGTTTTTACCATCATCACTGGCTTCAATAGATCGGGAGTCCTTTGGATCAGCACCCATTCCAAATATCCCGGCATAACCACCGCCCACCATCGAAACTGCTTTAATAGTTTGAGGTTGAGGAAATGTAAACTGAATCCAGGCACTGCCGGTCCTATCATTACGCGGTAATAAAATTGTTTTGGCCACATCACCATCTGTGAGTTGGGCAAGCGAAAAATTTCCCCCGCTTGAAGTAACAACAGCATTTAATTCCTGCAACGATTTATCACTTGCGGGCATTTTATAAGCTATTACGGCCACATCTTTATAAAATTTCAGCGTATCTGCTTCTAAAGGAGTTTCACCAAACCCGGCAATCTTTGGGATATTTTGGAATGGACCCGTTGTACCTTCCCGCGGCAAAAGTTTTATGTTTGATTCACCACCTTTTACGCGCACTTCCGTCCACACTAATTTTTTCATCCCATCCTCTGGTTTTACCCATGGCCCACCGGTTTCACTCCAGCCGGGAGAACCCGCAATGGCCATCTCGAGTTGCAGCGAATCGGCCAGATGTGTGGTGTAGGCAAAAGCATCTTTCCATTCGGGTGTCATGTAGGTAAGTCGTGTATCAACGATTTGCGGAGAGTTTAAGCTGGCATCAAAATTTTGAAATCCGGCAATGCCTGAATTCTTCATCCAAATCAAATCCTTTCGGATGCCATCTTTCGTGATGTTGCCATTCATCCAATGCCACCATACGCGGGGCCTGGCAGCTTCTGGCGGATTTTTAAATTCCTTCAGAAGATTGGAATCTTGTTGGGTACATCCCGCAAAAAGAACAAGCAGAAGAATGTATTTGGTAGATTTCATAGCGGGGGGTTTTAATGAAACTTAGGAATTGTGGAAGTTAGTTTTAATTTTCGAAGTAAATTTCAAATTTGTACAAATTGAAAATCCAGTCTGTTCTGAACTGTACTGAATTTCAAAGGCCTCCAAATTCTTAAGGACAATGAATAAATTTCCAATTTATGAGCACATAGTTCTTGATGACTTTTCGGCTACTCCCAAATACCAGCAATTGGCTAATTCGATTATAGCCGCTATTAAGGAGGGAAAAATCAAAGCCGATGATGTACTACCCTCCCTGAATGATGTAAGTTTTGATTTTGAAATATCCAGAGATACGGTTGAACGAGGGTATAGGGTCCTCAAAGAATTAGGAATCCTGGGCTCAGTACCCGGAAAGGGTTATTATATTAAGAGTACTCAAATCAATTATCAACCAAAAATATTCCTGTTATTTAATAAGCTAAGCCCACACAAGAAAATAATTTACGATTCTTTTGCGGCCACACTAAATAATAAGGCGCTCATCGATTTTTACATCTATGAAAATGATTTCTCTGCATTTAAGAAGTTACTCCTCTCCAAAAAAGAGGGCTATACCCATTATGTAATTATTCCCCATTTTATTGAAGGCGGTGAAAATTCGCATGAGATAATTAACACGATTGATAAGGATAAACTCATCTTGCTGGACAAACTTGTGCCGAATGTAGCAGGTGAGTTTGGAGCGGTTTTCGAGAACTTTGAGAAAGACATTTTTAATGCCCTTAATCAGGCGCGCGAGCCTTTATCCAAGTACAATACACTAAAAATTATTTTTCCAAAGTACTCTTACTTTCCTATTGAAATCCTGAAGGGGTTTAAGCGGTTTTGCGATGAATTCGCCTTTGCCAGTAAGGTAGTTGATAATATTTCGGAGGAGCCAATTTTACCAGGCGAAGTTTATGTCAATCTCATGGAAGATGATTTGGTCCGGCTCATTGAAAAAATATTGGCTACAAATCTTGTTGTAGGAAAAGATGTGGGTGTTATTTCTTACAATGAGACGCCTTTAAAAAAGGTAATCTTAAATGGGATTACTACTATTTCATCTGATTTTAGGATGATGGGAGAGGAGGCCGCAAAAATGATTTTGAGCAATACGAAGGAATTAAAGGAAGTCCCGTTTTATTTAACGCTACGGTCTTCACTTTAATGATAAGTAGTGAGGGCGTGCTGTTGGCGGCATCACAGTTCAGTACAGTAAACGAATTGTAGACAGGTAACTTTATTTTTACAACACTAAAAACGTAACGATGAGACAGACTATGAGAATTTACTTCTTGATGATGCTGTTTGGGGTTGCCTTAAAATCTCAGGGGCAGGTAATAAATGCGGATATCATGAATAAGCCGTGGAAAGCCCAATGGATAACCGGACCGGGAATTCCGATCAACCGATTTAATGCCACATCTGACCTTAGTTTGAAAGATTACGGGGTTTTTAAGTTTCGAAAAACCATTCAATTGAATGAGAAACCATCGTCCTTTCTGGTACACGTTTCAGGCGACAATCGGTATAAGCTTTTTGTAAATGGCAAACTGGCATCTCAGGGCCCGGCCAGAGGTGATCTATACTTTTGGAATTTTGAAACTGTTGATCTGGCTCCGTTTTTAACATCCGGAAGCAATACACTGGCCGCTGTTATTTGGAATGATGGTCGCCAAAAACCGGAAGCACAAATTACCCATCTTACTGGATTTATACTTCAAGGTGATACGGAGCGCGAAGCAATTGCAAATACCAATGATACCTGGAAGTCGATTAAAGACGAAAGTTATAAGCCACTGCAAGTTCGTGTTCCTGGTTATTATGTTGCCGGACCAGGCGAAGTAGTTGAAATGAGTAAGCATATCAAAGGTTGGTACAAACCAGAGTTTAATGATAGTCAGTGGGTAAAGGCTCGTGCAATTATAACCGGAACGCCCAAAGAAGCAGCAGTAAATTCAACAGGCTGGATGTTGGTTCCTTCGCCTATTCCACAAATGGAAATGACAACACAAAGACTAGCGGCTGTGAGAAAGGCGGAAGGGGTTCAAGTCCCCAAAGAATTTCCGGCAACCAATACTCGCGTAACTATTCCCGCAAACACAAAAGCGGTTATCCTGCTCGATCAAGGATTCCTGACTAATGCTTATCCAACTTTAATTGTAAGTAAAGGGAAGGACGCACGCATAGCCATGGCTTATGCCGAAGGCCTGTATACCAGACGCAATGTGCGCAATGCGCAAGGAAACCTTCAACCCACATTATTCAAAGATAATCGCAACGAGGTTGATGGAAAAATCTTCATTGGTAAGTTAGACAGCCTGGTATCGGATGGAACCAATCAGCAGGAATATAGTCCGCTCTGGTGGCGTACGTATCGGTATATTCAATTGAGAATCTATACCCAAAGTGAACCGTTAGTTATTGACGACATCTATGGTACGTTTACGGGTTATCCTTTTCAAATGAAGGCAAAGCTAGAGAGCACAACTCCGGATCTCAGTAAGATGCTCGACATCGGATGGCGAACCGCACGACTCTGTGCATTTGAAACCTATATGGATTGTCCCTATTATGAACAACTGCAGTATATTGGTGATGCCCGGATTCAGGCCATTGTTTCTTATTATAATGCCGGAGATGATCGGCTTGCCCGATATGGGTTAACCTTAATGGATCATTCAAGACTTCCTGAAGGAATTACCCTAAGCCGATATCCAACAGATCTAAATCAGGAAATCCCAACCTTCTCGCTGTGGTGGGTGGCGATGTTACATGATTATTATATGTACCGATCTGATCCGCAATTCATTAAAGGTAAACTTCCGGGTGCCCGCCAGGTAATGTCTTTTTTTGAGCGGTACCAACAGGAAGACGGCTCGTTGAAAGATGTGCCCTACTGGATTTTTACGGATTGGACAGAAGGAAAGGGTTGGGATTTTGGAATGGCACCTGTCGGAGAAAAAGGAGAATCATCAATCCTGGATTTTCAATTGCTCTGGACATACCAATTGGCCAGCCAGCTCGAAAATGATTTAGGCCTCAAAGAACTTAGTCGCATTTATTCAGACCGGGCAAATCAATTGAAAGAAACCATTCAACGTAAATACTGGGATTCCTCCAGGCAATTATATGCTGATACTGAAAGCAAGGATACTTTTTCGCAGCACGCTAATTCCCTTGCTATTCTCGCAGGCGTAATTTCCGGGGATGATGCGATTGCCTTGGGTAAAAAATTGTTGGCCGATACTACCTTGGTTCCGGCATCAATCTATTTTAAATTTTACCTGCATCAGGCTTTGATTAAGGTTGGCCTGGGAGATGATTATCTGTTGTGGTTAGATAAGTGGCGCGAAAATATTAATCTCGGCTTAACCACCTGGGCAGAAATATCTGAGGTAACCAGTGCACGATCGGATTGTCATGCCTGGGGCTCAAGTCCCAACATCGAATTCTTCAGAACCTTACTCGGTATTGATAGTGCGGCACCCGGATTCAGCAAGGTAATCATCAAGCCCCACCTGGGTTCAATTGAAACAATTAAAGGAGAAATGCCGCATCCAAATGGTATGATATCGGTTAGCTACAGATTGAAGAAAGAAAATTTAACAGCAGAAATATCTCTTCCGCAGGGTGTCAGTGGCTCATTCGTTTGGAAAGGAAAGACAACTCCTTTAGTTCCCGGTAAGAATGCATTGATGCTGAAGTGAGTTTAACTGAACATTCGATTTGATACCATAAAAAAATGCCGACCATCTGGCCGGCATTTTTTGTTGTGCGAAAGCAAACTTAGCCCAAAGCTCTTTTACAAAACTCCAGACACTTCTTCACTTCTTCAATGGGGCCCGAACCTTCCGGTACTTTGTACTCCAATTCAATGGTAGCGGGGAAAGTGTACTTATTATCGCGCATCAGTTTCAAGACATCCGCCAGGGGAGTGTCACCGGTGCCCCAGGGCAGGTTATCGCCACCGTTGGCTTTGCTCTTGCGGTCTTTCATGTGCATACTTACAATGTGTTTGTTCTTTTCTTTAACAAACTCAAGCGCATTGGAATTACCGGCTGCGATGTAATGCCCGAAGTCCAGATTAAGTGCGTTGGCTGGTGATTGCGTAAGGGCAGTGTCCCAGAAAGTTGGCGTTTGTTGTTCGTGACCATGATAGCCAATCTTCATTCCATATTTTTCGGCTGCCTTACCAAGTTTCAGTGTGTGCGCATCGTTGCTGGGGTGTTCAAGCGTAACGTGCGATGCACCCAATGCTTTGGCTGCCCGTAATCCATAATCAATATCCGCATCCGAATTTTGCATACCGAATGCATCCGGCTTAAATGCATAAATATCAATTCCGGCCTTCTTATACATTTTACCAAACTCTTCAAATTTTGAAATTGGTGCTTTGGTTCGCCAGGCACTCATCTCAGCACGATAGGCATTCATTTTTTCCTGCGCCTCAGCCAGAGTCTTCTGCTCTTCGGCAGTAAGTTCTTGTTGCTGCTGTCGTTTGCGCCAAAGCGGAAACAGTACGCTGAAGTTTACGGGATTGGTGGGAGCTCCGGCAAAGGTTTCAGCGGGGCCGCCCATTAATTCAATATTGGTAATTCCGCATTGGCGGATGTATTCCAATGTAGCTTCAGCACTTTGATCCGGCAATTCGCGGAACGAATAGGTTATAAGCCCTAACCTTACACCTTTAACGGTTGAACCGGTTTTACCCAGGTTGTTGATGAAGGTTGGAAGCGCAAAACTTTTTTGGCTGGCCAGTACAGACCCTGCAACCAGTGCGGTGGCTGTACCGATAAATTTACGTCTGGAGGTTTTCGTTTTCATAGTATTTGTTTTTGCGAAGTGTTTAGTTAGTTGCGAGCTCTAGCGTTTATACTTTTGAGTACGGTTATCGTTGATCACACCCTTCCAATTTAATCCGAATGCAAAATCGTACTTATTTCCCTGATCATCCACATAGCATTCAAGATCGTGCGCAACATCTTCGGCTTGTTTTTCAACGGTAGTCATGTTGGCAGGCATTTGCATGGGTAATAAAGCAGAAGGTTCCGCAGCACCGGTTAGTATATCCAGTAAGGCCTGATCCTGTACACTGAAATGCGCCAGAATAGCGTTTGTATTTTTTTCAAACTCAGAAAAAATCATCGGTGTATTCAGATTAACCGATACAAGTACGGGTTTGCCATTCATTTTTTTGTATGTATCGTTTACCATAGCCAGATCGCTTACGTTAATGGCGGTATTCTTCTTATTCTTATATGATCGGTTGGTTGTTTTCTCTAACGGATCACCACCGGCTATACTTGTTTCGCGGGCTTCGGTTGCCATGTAGGTAGAATACTGCAATGAGATGGGCACATAGCCGTTGCCGCTTTTCTTAGCTTCCTCGGCACTGTAGCCAATTCCCGAATTCGGGCTGCTGATAAACACCAGGGCATAATCAGCTTCGGTGGGATTTTCGGTAACCGTAAAATACTTTTTCACAATTTCAACATTCACCGGATACTCCAGCTTTTCAGGAATCTCCATACCCAGAAAATTTCTGCCGGCCGGTGTAAATTTCTTCGGGATATAGACCGTCTTATTTTTTTGCAAAGGCAACACATTGTCTTTGTTCTTCAGCATCACAATAGATTTCAATTGCGCATCGTACCCGGCTTTCATGTATTCCGGATTGCCAACAATAGCTTTTGTTTCTTCCGCATTCAGGTAAGGATTTTCGAACAAGCCGGTTCTGAAAATATTTTTAAGTAAGCGCACAGCAGACTGCTCAAACCGGTTGCGCATAAATTCTTCACCATGTTCTTTTACACCCAGGTTGTATGCTTCAAGTACAGGTTTCATATCGTTATTACCACCAAACTGATCGCCACCTGCCATCAGTACTTTGTAATGTCTTTCGGCCAGCGACAAACTTTCTACGCCCCACGCTTTACCGGTAAGAAAAATATCAAGCTGAGTAACATCTCCGGTAACAAGCCAGTCGGTACAAACCACACCATCGTAATTATACTTGTCGCGAAGCAGATCAGTAATAATATACCGGTTGTAGGCATTACCTACATTTTCATTGTTCTTGGTATCCTGATTAAACGAAATGGTATAGTATGGCATTACGGCCGATGCCATGCCGGTTTTACCTTTCAGTTTAAACGCACCTTCTGTAAACGGAATCAGGTGTTCGGCAAAATTGTTTCCCGGGTACACGGCAAATTTTCCAACACCATAATGAGCATCGCGGCCGCCTTCGCCCGAGCCACCACCCGGCCAATGTTTTACCATCGCATTCACACTGGTATAACCCCAGCCATCAGCAATCTCTTTATCCCCGGTTGAAGTTTGAAAACCATCAATGTATGCGCGGGCCAGGTCGGTAGCGAGCGCGGGGTCTTCACCAAATGTACCGCTGGTGCGATACCAACGCGGATCAGTTGCAATATCAATTTGAGGCGAGAGCGCAGTGGTAATACCCAATGCACGATACTCTTTCGCACCAATGCTACCAAATTTCTCCACCAGATCTGCATCGAATGTGGCAGCTAAACCAAGTGAGCCGGGCCACATGGAAATTTTTCCACCGGCACCTTCATTGTACTCTTCGCTGGCATCGGTACCATGCCGCGGATCGGTACTGTTGTTGGCCGGAATGCCAAACCCAAAGCTTTCTACTAACGCCTGCACATTATTATTCCACCGGGCGGCTACTTCGGGGCTCTCCACAGAAGTAAGCAACACATGTCTTAAATGATCTTTTGTTAAAAATTCTTTTTGCTGATCGGATAGATCAAATGCATTGGCACCACTTTCCGAAAAAGGTTTTCCATTGTAGGTAGCCGCAAAGAACCCGCGGTTTTGGGCGGGCACGGATTGATGCCGGCTGTACAACATTAAGCCGGCAATTTCTTCTACCGACATTTTTGAGGCAAGATCTTTTGCGCGCTCATCCGCAGAAAGCCGCCAGTCTTCATACTTATCTAACTGGTTGTTTTTATTCAGGTCTTTAAAACCCAACCGGTCAACCGTTAAAATGGTAACACCAGAAGTTGATGAGTAGCCCAACGTTTTGCCGCCTTCGTTGATTACGGTTTTTATTCCATCAACTTCTGTTTCGGTCCATTTAGGCCCGCAACCAGTCAGCATCAGTCCGGCCAGTGCCACACCAAGTGTTATAGTTTGTAGTTTTTTCATTGTGTATGATTTACACAATAGTATTTAATTTCGCTTGAGTTATCAACAACTTACGATAGATTGGCCGATATTTTAGATAGAACGGCTGGCAGGTATTATTTTCTGGTAAAATGGCAGGTTTTAAATCGCAGGACGAATTTTACGAGGCTGGTGATCGGGTGTATTTACCGCACCTTTCGGTGGATTGTGTAATTTTTGGTTTTCATGAGGGATCTTTGAAAGTTTTGTTGTTGAAATGGAAACACGGGCCCTGGTGTTTACCGGGTGGATTTATAAAACATAAAGAATCCATTGATCGATCGGCCACCCGTATTTTGAAAGAGCGTACCGGTCTTGATGATATTTTTCTAAAACAGTTTCAGGCTTTTGGCGATCCCACCCGGGAAAAAGGAAAGCGGCATAAACAAGGCTGGATTTCAAAACGATTTGTAACCATTGGGTACTATGCGTTGGTGGAGTACTCAAAAGTGTTTCCGCAACCCGATTTGTTGAGCAGCGATTGTAAATGGTGGGATATAGACTCAGTACCTAACCTGATTTATGATCATAAGCAAATTATGAATGCGGCATTGGATGCCTTGCGATTAAGTTTGAATGATCACCCGGTGGGCTCCAACTTATTACCATCCAAATTTACGATGCCCGAGTTACAGCGGTTGTACGAAACGATTCTGGGTCAATCATTGGATCGTAGAAACTTCCAGAAGCGAATGTTATCGCTTGATATACTGATTAAACTAAATGAAAGAAAAACGGGTGGTGCGCACAAAGCTCCGTTTCTGTATCGCTTCGATAAAAAGAAATACAATCGGGCAATGAAGCAGGGACTTAAGCAGAGTTGGTGATGGGCCTTAGGCTTGTCAGAATACCAATGCTTTTATCTTGATGGTAACGTTTACATCAATTCGCTTTTATAACTATTTAGTAAGCCTAAACGAATTACTTCTGGAAAATGTCAGGGTATTTTCGAATGAAGTAAACTGGCGTACAACTCCACGCATGACAGTAGCTGTTCATGGGAAAGAAATTATACGGTGAAAGCTGGTCGTTTTTTGGATCGTACACTTCCCAAAATGTATCAGCACCTTTCTTTACCATTCCGCCCCAATACTCCACCAGCATTTCGCGGGCTTCTTTTTTCAAACCACTCTGTATCATAGCCTCAATAAAATAATGAACCAGGTAGGGTGCACCGGGACGAACCGCAACCAGATTTGTTTGCACTGCCAGCAATGCTTTTTGACCTTCTGTTTGCGAAGCTACACCACTCAATACCATCCAGGCCTGCGAGGCATACGAAATCTGCCGCGATGGTCCGCTGATAAACAAACCCAGCTTTTTGTCATAAAGATTTTTACGTGCAGCATCGGTTAGTTTTTTGATTAAGGCCGGAACGTGCGCCAGCTCTTTTTCTTTTCCAAGCGCTTTGGCAAGTTCGTAGGTATGTTTTAAGGCGAAGATCATGATGCCTTGCACGGAAGTTTGTTTGTCGAGTTTATCGTTCCAATCTACAAACAACCACCACCGGGCTTTGGACGCAGCTTCGGCATTCAGCAATCCTTGCTCGTTTAAATGCACGGTTATATTCTCCAATTGCTTTTTGGCAACAGGCCACAGGTCTTCGGCCGTTTGCCTGTCGCCCGACTGAATTAAAAATTCCTTCAGGGTAACATTGAATAACAAGGAATACTCAAAAAGAAATGGAGCTCCATCCTGACCATGCGGTTTCGGCCCTTCAAATAATGTATGATTCAGATAACCTGTTGTCTTGCTCACCCCGGCCATCAGGTATAAACAGCGCCTGGTTAAATCATGGTTTTTAAAAGAGAAATTATTGGCAAGCGATTCCAGATAAAGATCGCCCAACCACAACCGTTGATCCCGCTTCGGGCCATCTTCATATACCGTTTGCATACATTCTCTTAGTGTTGCTAAACCAATGCGGTCAATATCCTGAACCAGTTTCTCGGTTGTGGTTGCTAATGGCTCGGGTTGCGCAGCCACCGATGTGGTTGCCACAAACTGCATGTCGTTAATGGCAAAATCAAAGTAGGGCGAACTTCCTAACAGCTCAATTTTCAGATACCGAAAAGCAATTCGCCTGTTCACTTTAATGGGAACCGAAATATCATCCACGGTAATAATCTCATCCTGCAACCACGCACGGCTCAAAGATCCGGTGTAGGGATCAAACGGAGTTACTACTTCTGCGGGTACTTCGCCAAAGGTGAGCTTTAGCCGTAGGGGCCCATCCATCACGCCTCTCAATTCTTTTATGGAAAGACTAAAGTGACCGGTAAGATGATCACCAAAATCAAAAATGGTACCCGATTGCGTCTTGAATGAGTTCTCATAGAAGTCTTTCAACGATCCTGATTTGGTTGCCTTCCATCCCTGAAACACATTGGGATCGGCTACTATCGAAACAATTTGAACAGGCTTAACTACACGTTCAGTCAATTTCGGCTTGAACCGCTCGGCTTTGCTTAGCCATGCGGCCCGTTGCTCAGGCGTGTAAAAATCCTGGGCGTAAAGGTTAAACGAAAATAGGGTACAAAGAATAAGATATTTCATGGGTAGTTTATGGAAGTGAAACAACACGAAGTGGCTTTGAAGTTAACCTTCAAACCATGCTTGAAGATAGGAAATTTAAACTATACAACGGATAAAACCGTTTTTGATTCCAACCCTGAAGAAAATTCATACATCGAAGCATTTCATAGCATCCTTCAACGCGAACTTATCGAACGCTTTGAGCATCTACGAAGCCAAGCAGCACATCGAAAACTACATTCAGTGGTATAATTTCGAACGAAAGCACAGAAAGCTTGGACGTATACCTCCGCATCAGAAATGGACAACAGGAAAACCGGCAAGCACTACACATTGTAAAAACCGATTCTGTCCAACTTATAGGGGGTTAGTACAAAACCATATTAACCACAACGTTGGTGCATGTGACGTATTGCGGCATAGGAGCTAAAGCCAAATGACGAAGGAATGGCTTTAGCGACCTGCTGCGTTTTGTCCCACGACACCGAACGAAATTAAGAAACTAAAACTACAATGCTACACTGAACCAG
>JBPXJU010000025.1:0-39983 GCA_051715445.1 Bacteroidota bacterium
CGTAGATGTTGATCTGCACATCTTTATTGGTAAGCTTCTTAAGCTCTTCCTTGATCTTATCAACTTCGTTTCCGCCTTTACCAATAACTACACCCGGGCGAGCCGTGTGAATAGTTAAAGTAATTCTCTTAAGCGTACGCTCGATAACAACCTTTGAGATACCACCTTTCTGAATACGGGCATCTACATATTTTCTTATCTTCTGGTCTTCAACCAGTTTATCAGAAAACGTATTTCCACCGAACCAGCTGGAATCCCAGCCGCGAACGATGCCTAATCTGAAACCTACGGGGTTAATCTTTTGTCCCATTACTCTTTCGTTTCTTTAGATTCTGATTTAGCCGCCTCAACCTTTGCAGGCATGCGGTCAACTGTTAATGTTACATGGTTTGATCTTTTACGAACGCGGTGCGCACGGCCTTGAGGAGCGGGTCTTAAACGCTTCAGGATACGACCACCATCCACAAATACTTCCTTTACGAAAAGATCAGCTTCTTCAAGCTTTACATCGGTATTCTTTGCTTCCCAGCTGCTGATGGCTGATAATAACAACTTTTCCATTTTGGCAGCCGGATGCTTGGCTTCATACTTCAGCATGTTTAAAGCTTTGCTCACTCTTACACCACGAATCATATCCGCAACCAGGCGCATTTTACGAGGTGAAGAAGGAACGTCTTTTAAATATGCAGTAGCAGGACCTTGCTTGGCAGCTTCTTTAACCGCCTTAATCTTCGCCCTTTTAACTACCGACTTCTTTGTTTTCTTTATTGTTTCCATTGTTCAGGAATCTATAATTAACCTGATTTTACTTAAGCCTTGTTATTACCTGAGTGGCCTTTGAATGTGCGGGTAGGTGCAAATTCACCCAACTTATGGCCCACCATATTCTCCGTTACATACACAGGAATAAACTTGTTACCATTATGCACGGCAAACGTATGCCCGATGCAATCCGGAGTAATGGTAGATCTGCGTGACCAGGTTTTGATTACTGACTTCTTACCTGACTGCTCCATAGCCACAACCTTCTTTGCGAGGCGGGCATCTAAATAAGGACCTTTTTTAACTGACCTTCCCATAATTATTTCTTCCTTCTTGCAATGATTAAACCATCAGAATATTTCTTCGGGTGACGAGTCTTCTTGCCTTTGGCAAGTAAGCCCTTACGTGATCTTGGATGACCACCTGAAGCACGACCTTCACCACCACCCATCGGGTGATCTACCGGGTTCATCGCTACCGCACGGGTGCGCGGGCGAATACCTCTCCAGCGGCTGCGACCAGCCTTACCTACGCTTTCGTTCATGTGCTCTGCATTGGAAACAGCACCTACTGTAGCCAGGCAGTTAACCAAAACATTGCGCAATTCACCAGAAGGCATTTTAAGTGTGGCATACACCGCTTCGCGGGCAACCAACTGTACAAATGCGCCAGCGCTGCGGGCAATAGAAGCACCGGTTCCGGGTTTAATCTCCACGTTGTGGATGATTGTACCAATCGGAATTTTTGAAAGCGGCAATGCATTACCAACTTCCGGAGCAATATCTTCACCCGATAAAATAGTTTGGCCTACTTTGATTCCTTGCGGAGCCAAAATGTATGACTTGAAACCATCGGCATAGAAAAGCTTCGCGATGCGGGCAGTACGAGTTGGATCGTACTCTATTGACTTAACAACTGCCGGTATTCCAAAGCGATTGCGCTTGAAATCTACCAAACGAATTTTCTGCTTATGACCACCGCCAATGTAACGCATGGTTAAACGACCATTGCTATTGCGGCCACCTGATTTCTTAATGGTTGTTACCAAAGATTTTTCAGGCTTGCTTGTTGTGATATCCTCGAAACCAGGAGACAACCGGTGACGGGTGCCTGCTGTGATCGGTCTAAGTTTTTTCAACGCCATTGCTCAGAAATTATACGTTGCTATAAAAATCAATTACTTCGCCAGAAGCCAATGTTACGATGGCTTTCTTGTAGCTTGGCTTGCGGCCTGACAATACACCGGCTTTAGTAAAGCGGCTCTTGAATTTGCCCAGCACATTAATAGTGTTTACGCGTTCTACGTTCACACCATATAACTTTTCTACTGCTTGCTTAATTTCTACCTTGTTGGCAGCGGCATCTACAATGAAACCATACTTGCCTTTTTCGTTCAAGGAAGAAACTTTCTCAGTAACCAGGGGTCGTTTTAAGATACTCATGGGATTACTGCTTATTTAAAAGGTTGTCAATCTTGGTAAGAGAACTCTCAACCAGAATAATCTGGTCAGCATTAATCACATCATAGGTATTGATCTGATCAGCTGTAATGATTTTAGAGTTCTGAATGTTACGGCCAGAAAGAACAACGTTCTTCTTTACCTCCGGTAACACTACTAATGTCTTTTTATCCTGAACAGCCAAAGACTTAAGTAAGCTTATGTACTGCTTTGTTTTAGGAGCTTCAAAATTGAAGTCTTCTACAATAGCAATCTGGTTATCTTTTGCCTTATAAGTAAGGGCCGACTTACGCGCCAGATCCTTTACTTTCTTGTTCAATTTAAATGAATAGTCGCGCGGGGTTGGTCCGAAAATACGACCACCTCCTTTAAACTGTGGGTTCTTAATATTACCCGCACGTGCGCCACCTGTACCCTTCTGCTTCTTCAATTTTTTTGAGGAACCAGAGATTTCGTTACGCTGCTTTGATTTGTGAGTGCCCTGGCGTTGGTTAGCCAAAAAGCTTTTCACATCCAACCATATAGCATGATCGTTAGGTTCAATGCCAAATACCTCTGAGGTAAGGCTAACCTTGCGGCCAGTGTTTTCACCGCTCTGTTTTACAACTGCTATTTCCATTACTTCTGCAGGATTATGGTTGAATTCTTTGCACCTGGTACCGAACCACTAACCAGAATCAGATTCTTGTCGGCCAGAATTTTTACCACTTTCAGGTTGGTAACTTTTACACGATCGCTACCCATGCGGCCCGGTAAACGCTTACCCTTGATTACACGAGACGCAAATGATGCGTTACCCATAGAACCAGGAGCTCTTAAGCGGTTATGCTGACCGTGAGTCTGACCACCAACACCACTAAAACCGTGGCGTTTCACTACACCCTGAAAGCCTTTACCTTTCGAGGTGCCTACTGCATCGATGAAGTCGCCTTCAACAAATACATCTTGTACTTTAATCTCCTTACCAAGTTCTACAATGCCTTCAAACTCCTTACGGAAGTCTCTGAATTCAACTGTAGATTTCTTAGGGCTGGTGTTGGCTTTTTTGAAATGACCAACCAGCGGCTTGGGAGTATTCTTTTCCTTTCGCTCTGCGAAAGAAAGCTGCACAGCCCGGTATCCGTCAGTCTCAGCGTTTTTAACCTGAGTGACAACACAAGGGCCTGCTTCGATGACCGTTACCGCGATATTTTGGCCATCTGCGCCAAATACGCTGGTCATTCCTACTTTTCGTCCGATTATTCCAGGCATGGTTGAAACCTATTTTACTTGTTTTTTATCCGTTTTGAGGGTTTTGTACCGCAAAAAGGACTGCAAAGATAGGAACTAAAGTGTAGGTACCAAGAGCAGGTTTCAAAAAATTAAAGGAAATGAATACATCCCCAAATTGGCTTCCTTTAGATGAATCGTAAGTAATTCATTATCAGTGCACTTAAAGATAATACCTGATTATTTGCACGAAATCTGAAAATGCTCACCAAAGCCTTTTTTCAGCAACCTTAAAAAGGTTTTACTTGCGACCGATTGGCCAACTTGAAAAGTATGAAGCAAAATTCCGCCCGCCTTGCCTTACTGGTTTTAACCGCGGGTTTGGTCATTCTTTTTTTAGCCAATATTTCTATTGGCAGCGTTTCTATTCCCTTTAAGGAGGTGATACGTGCCTTGTTTGCCCACAGCAGTTCCAACGCGGATATTGTCTGGCAGTTTCGTTTACCAAAAGCAATTACCTGTGTGCTGGCTGGAAGTGCACTGGCCACCGGTGGACTGCTGATGCAAACACTTTTTCGCAATCCAATGGCCGGACCCGATGTACTAGGACTTACTTCGGGATCAAGTTTGCTTGTGGCTTTACTCCTGATGGCTGGACAGTATGGATCGATTATGGGTAACCTGATTCAAAATCCGTGGAGTGTGGCGCTGGCAGCAAGCCTTGGGGGTGCTATGGTTTTTGTAGTAATTATCTTCATTGCCCGATACGTGCAGGATAACACGTCTTTATTAATAGTGGGCTTGATGATCAGCGCGGCCACCTCCTCTATCGTAAGTGTTCTGCAATTCACCAGCCAGGCTGACGACCTGCAGACCTTCATGATCTGGATGCTTGGTAGTGTAGGAAGCACAAACTGGTCGGAGTTAGTAGTTCTTGGTATTATAATAAGTGCAGGAATTGTTATCAGCTTTAGTCTGATTAAATCGCTTAACGGATTACTACTGGGCGAAAGTTATGCTCAGAATCTGGCCATAAATATTAAGCGTGCCCGCTATCTGATTGTAATAACTACAGGAATGATGGTGGGTGTGGTAACCGCTTTCTGCGGACCGATTGCATTTGTTGGATTGGCTGTACCCCATCTGGTGCGACTAATCTTACCAACCAGTAATCATAAAATCTTGCTTCCGGCCGTAATGCTTGGTGGCGCAATCCTTCTATTAACATGCGATGTTTTAGCACAACTTCCCGGAAGTACACAAGTACTTCCTCTTAATGCCATCACTTCGCTGATTGGTGCACCGGTAGTAATCTGGATGGTAATTAAAGCCAAACGAATCAGTGTCTGACTCAACCCCCATAGCGCTGCAAACCCATAACCTGGAGGTTGGTTATAAAAAAAATAATCAAACCCATGTGTTGTTTGAGCCCTTGTCGCTAATCCTTACCCAAGGTGAATTGGTTTGCTTCATGGGATCGAACGGGATAGGAAAGACAACGCTTATAAAAACGTTGGCCGGAATTCAAGTTCCCATGCGTGGTACCGTTACGCGCAATTTTTCCACTGCCATAGTTCTTACGGATAAAATTTCGGGGAGTTTGATGACGGTAAGAGATTTGGTTACCTATGGCCGTTACCCACACCTGAACTGGTGGTTAAAGTTGAATGATCACGATCACCAACTAATAGATAATGCTATCAAACAGGTGCACCTTGAATCAATAGCCGACAAACATCTTTCGCAGCTAAGTGATGGCCAATTGCAAATGGCAATGATTGCTAAAGCATTGGCTCAGGATGCCAACATCCTTTTATTAGATGAACCAACCGCACATCTGGATCTTAACAACAGAGTTGAGATTATGAATTTACTGAGATCGCTGGCACGCGAAACCGGTAAAACCATACTGATTGCTACCCACGAGTTAGATTTAGCTTTGCAAACAGCCGATAAAATCTGGCTGGCTACCCAGAACAAAAAGATTGTAACTGGTATACCCGAAGACCTGGTGTTGGACGGTACCTTTGATGCTGTATTTCAATTAAAAGGCTTTGATCTTAAGACTGGTAAAATTTCGCATACCCCTTATCGCAAAACATCGATACAATTGGATGGTACCGGGCCGGAATACTTGTGGACAAAAAATGCATTGGAGCGAAGTGGGTATGAAATTGCAAAAGATCAACCATCAAGAATAGCCGTTTATCTGGAAAACGATCAGCCCGTGTATACCTTAAAACTGAGAAATGAGGAACAAAAATTTTCCTCACTAAAAGATTTATTAACTAAACTTTCTGATGGATCCGTTCAATAATTAATAGTCTCATCTCCCGATTCATAATCAAGAAAATAAATTACCAGATCGCACATCTCATCGGTTGAATTCCAACCGTAGCCAATGTCTTTTGGTGGATTGTTGGGATTCATAGGATTTTCAGAAGTATTATCAAATTTTGCTTCTACCCGAATGCGCGACCCGGCAGGAATTTTAAGCAGGTTTTTGAACTGATAAGTAGTCTGCCAGTTAAAATCCCAATTATCAATCTTTATTAGTGGAATTTTTTCATCCGTTGGGGTAATGGCATAAGCCAGAAATGATTTCCCAATAAAATGCATGTGCGGCATAATCGATATGAGTGAAATATCCTTGCGCACCGGGTAATCCATATAAAAAGTTGGTCTGCGTTCGGCTTCTATAAAAAACGGCTGATTCCGAATGTCGCTCTCTTTCAGCGTAAGTGTCTTTACTTCGCGTTTCACCGAAGTTTTGGCATAATATAAATTCACCACAGATTGATCTTTCTGAGAACTGGAGGTTGGAGAATAATGAATGTTCAAAATCAAATCCGACCCTCGCTTAATAAACTTACCAGTGCCTGGCGGAAAGAAAATTTTGGTGTTTCCGGGCACCCAGCCATAAAGAAATTCATCTGCTAAAGGAGTGGTTTGAAAATCCTTTACTCTGGGATCAAGTTCACTCATGCCATCAATGCCTCTTATCTTTTGTGTTGAGTCTACCATTACCCTGCTATGATGGACTTGTTTGCGATTACCAGGCACAAATTCAACTGCTGCAAGATAAGTGTCCTTAGGCAGATTGGTTGGAATCACAAAAAACCGAAAGTCTTCTTTGGCCTGATCGGTAAGTTGATAACTCTTAACCATGGGCAAAATCAGATCAGGCTTAACCGATTGCCCGGTTTGAACCATTGGCTTTGTTTTTTTTCTTTTTCCTTTAGGCATTCCTGCGGCCACCCATTCTTGAATCTGATCAATCTCTTTTTGTTCCAGTGTGGTTTGGTTTCTGAACGATTGAAAAGCCGGATCTGCCTTCCAGGGCGGCATGTATCTTGTTTTGGTTACATGACCGATAAAATTTCCTTTTGCTGCAACCTCTTCATAGGTCTGCAAACTAAACGGTCCAATTCCACCTGGCCTGTGGCACCCTGTACAGTTCTTTTCGAATAAAGGCTGAATGTACTGGTAGTATGTTATGGGCTGAGATGAGCACAACCCGCTACTTAATACTAACGCTAAGACCAAAAACTTTTTAAGCATAGTCAGTGCTGATGATGGCTTGTACCCTGTTGTTTCTTTTGAATGAAACATCCAATTGCCGTTGTTTTTGTAACGGTTGGCGGTGTTTTGTTTAAAGTAGCTGTTATAGCATCTTTCAAATAATTCTCGGTCACCTCAGGTCGGTATCTTCCCAATTCAAAAAACCAGTTATCAATTGCACCCGAGTATAACACTTCGCCATTTGCGGTAAGTAAAAATACTTCTGGAGTAATCGAAGCCACCAATTTATCGGTCATCAGGTGGGATTTATCATCAATCAATTTAATAATTTCAGGTATCTTAAACTCCTTCCGAAACTGCTTCTCATTTTGCCGGGTTAAGCCGGCCGGAAAGTAACCGGTTACCGAAATTTGATTCTGATAGTGTAAGGCCAACGATTTGATGGTACTCATATACTTTTGAGTTACCGGGCAATCCACAGCCATAAAAATTACAATTTCACTAGGCTGGTTTACCGGTTTTTCAGTGCCTTCAGTATGCTGGGCATGGTTCTGACCAAAGCTAGTCAAGCCTACTACAATCATTAAGATGCCGATTAGCTTGATGCGAATCATATATTAAATTCTTTCCACCCCTAACCCTGGTTTATCTGAGCAATACATCACACCATCTTTTAGAATAAATCCACCGGTTACCTCATCTTTTGCAAGATCAAGGCTACCATCCAGATCTATATACCTGGTGTTACTGCTGGCAAACGCCACGTGCAGAGCGGCTGTTATGCTAACAATACTTTCATCGTTACAACCCCAGAACAAATCTACCCCCGCATGTTGCGCGATGTCGGCAATTTTTATTGCCTGACTAACACCGCCACATTTCATGAGCTTAATATTAAAAATGCCTGTAGCCAATGGCGGCTTAACCAATTCCAACGCATTCTTCGGTGACAACAAAGATTCATCGGCCGCTATTACTTTTCTTATTTCATCCGGAAGCTGACGGGTTTCTTCGATGGCCCTCGCTTTTAGTGGTTGTTCAATTAACTCAATATCCAGCGCTTTGGTGCGATTATAAAATTCAATTGTTTGTGCCGCGTTGTACCCCTGGTTAGCATCTATCCGGATCACAAATTTTTTGCCGAAGGTCTCGCGCAATTTTACCATGCGTTCGATATCTTCTTCCAAATCTTTTCCAAGTTTTACTTTTAGCACACTAAACCCACGGTCGCCATATTCTTTGGCTTCTTTTAAGGTGTCTGTTACGTTCTTAATACCAATGGTATTTGAAGTGGGCAACGATTTTATTTTCTGACCTAAATATTTTACTAAAGGAACATCAAGGTATTTCGTAAAAGCATCATAAAGGGCAATATCGAGTGCTGCCCGTGCAGCAGGATTTTTGGGCAACTTTTGCAAAACCTCAAACGTAAGTTGGCTGAGTTCACGAATATCGCGACCGATCAAAAACTGAATGTTCTTTTCCTGAAGAGCTTCGGTACACTGTTCAAAACTTTCACCGGTTACGTACTCGCTTGGGTTACCGGCACCAATACCCGTTATTCCATTCTCCAGCGTAATTTCCACAAAAGCATTCCACACTTCATCTACTGTTTTGAAAGCAATGGTGTAGGGTTTTGTATTACCCAGATCGGCCGACCAAACTTTGATGTCTTTAATTTTCATGAATAATATCGTAATTAAACCTGTGCAATTGATTTATCGATCAGATCCTTGAAGATTGGAACCAGTTTTTCAACGCCATCTTCCAATGGTAAAATTGCCGGAATACCCAAAGCCTGCTCCTGCTCTTTCGCGTAAGCACGCGCTTCTGCTTCGGTCATTTTTTCGGTGTTTACGGTAAGGGCTACTGTAGTCGCGCCATAAATTTTAATCAGTTCAATCTCATCTTTTATAGGAGCAAGATCGGCCGGATAATCTTCCAGACCTTTAAACTTTTTACGGGCGGGGTTATGTTGCAGAACTGCAATAGTGGCATCGGCTGATACAATCCACTCGGCACCTGCCGGGCCGCTCGGGTTGCGCAATGATGATTGCCCTTCAATAAAAATAATATCAGGCTTGGCTTCTTCCCAGCATTGTACTACGGCATGCTCCATCTCGCCCGAAATAAAATCGTTGAGTGTGCTATCAAACACAAAACCGTACTTCGCGCCCTGCATCCACCCGGTTTGCCCGGTGTAAATCATCTCGGCCCGATAGCCAGCCTTTTTCATGGCCTCCACCAAAAAGCGGGTGGTAGTTCGTTTACCAAGTGCACAATCGGTACCCAGCACAGCCACTTTTGGGCAATGCACACTTTTAATTTTGCCCGACCAGAAATGAAGATCCTTCACTTTTTTGGGTTTGCGCACATCAATTATTTCAAGGCCCCTGGCCCTTGCAAAATCTGCTAACTCTGGAATATCCGAAACATATTCGTGGAGCCCGTTTACCAGCCCATAACCATGTATCAACGCATCTTTCAGAATGGTGCGAAGTGAATCTGGAATTATACCTCCCTTGGTGGCCACGCCTATTATACAATACTTGGCAACCTGTTTTGAGTTTTTTGAAAACTCCTCGATAGTGGCAAAAACCGGAATGTTTCGATGTTTGCCATCCAACACCACACCGGCATCTTTTCCGGCAGCCTTTTGATCGATTACGCCCACAATGTTGTACCGGTCGGTTCCCCGAATTAATCCGTGCGCGGTTTTGCCGTTGTTGCTGTCTAAATAACCAGCTGTAATAATTATTGCGTTTGTCTTTTCCATAAAATTTTCCTGATTCGAAAAATACGGGGATAAAATCCGAAACTCAAAAAAATTATTTGGTGTTAACGTACCTTTACAGGCGATTACACTAAAATGATAGATACAACCAAACGCGATATCCGCAAACTTAAACTGGACGATTTAAAGGCATTCTTTGTTGAAAAGGGTGACAAAGCTTTTCGTGCCCAGCAGGTTTACGAGTGGTTGTGGAAAAAGTCGGCCAGGAGTTTTGATCAGATGACCAACATCTCACTCGAAACCCGCGACATGCTGAAGGCAAATTTTGTAATCAACCATATCAAGGTTGACACTATGCAGCGCAGCACCGATGGCACCATTAAAAATGCCGTTACGTTACACGATGGTCTGGTGGTAGAATCGGTGTTAATTCCGGCCGAAAAACGAATTACTGCGTGTGTGTCTTCGCAGGTAGGTTGTAGTCTGGCCTGTAAATTTTGCGCTACCGCGCGATTGAAACGCCAACGCAACCTAAGTGTAGATGAAATCTACGATCAGGTGGCGGCAATTAAAGAACAAGCCGAAGTGTTTTTTGGAAGACCTCTTACCAACATTGTTTTTATGGGCATGGGCGAACCCATGCTGAACTATGCCAACGTTATGGCCGCCATCGAAAAAATTACTTCCCCGAAAGGTTTAAACATGGCCAGCAGGCGCATAACCGTATCTACGGTGGGAGTTGCCAAGATGATCAAAAAGATGGCCGATGATAACCCGAAGTTCAATTTGGCAGTTTCGTTACATGCAGCCCTAAACGAAACACGATCGTCTATTATGCCGATTAACGATACCAACCCGCTGGAAGAATTAGCCGAAGCATTGCAATATTGGTATCAGAAAACAAAAAGCAAAGTAACTTACGAGTATGTAGTTTGGAAAGGCGTAAACGATACGCCTGCCCATGCCCAGGCACTTTTAAAGTTTGCCAAGCTCGTTCCCTCAAAAGTAAACCTGATTGAATACAACCCGATTGATGATGGCGAGTTTCAACAAGCCGATGATGAGGTGTTGGATATGTATATGGATCTGCTTGAGAAAAATGGCATCACTACCCGGATCCGTAAAAGCAGAGGAAAAGATATTGATGCTGCATGCGGGCAGTTGGCGAATAAGTCTTAAGTTTTCTTAATACAATAACATTTGTAAAACTTTTTGCGTTTTAAATGCATCACTTTGCTGAACCTAAATCGAAATCTTGATGAGATTAATTCGACTATTCCTCTTAGTTGTTACATCCGGCATCTTATTAAGTAGTTCATCAAGTGAACCTATTCAAAATATCCTCTCAGGTTACAAAAAGTACCTGGAAGAGTTACCGCAGGAAAAAATCTTTATTCATTCTGACAGACCTTACTATTTAGCCGGAGAAACGATGTGGCTAAAGGTATATCTCACTGCAGGTGCTTATCACGAACCATCACCATTTAGTCACACTATTTACATTGAACTCTTTGATCATCACGGAAATTCTGTTCTGGATGCCAAGTTTCTGGCTACTGAAGGTTCTGCTAATGGCCAACTCCACATCCCCGATTCTTTGCCCTCTGGCAATTATGTATTGCGTTCTTATACCAACTGGATGAAAAATTTTTCAGTCGACTATTTCTTTCATAAAGAAATAAAAATCTGGCAGGCCAATGAAGCAGAAGCTAACACACCAGAGCGGATTGACAAACTTGATCTGCAGTTCTTCCCTGAGGGCGGTGAATTAATTGCTGGGCTAAGAAATAGAGTGGCCTTTAAGGCCGTTGGAAGTGATGGGCTTGGATTAAAGGTAAAAGGAAAACTGGTTGATGACCAAAATCAAACTATTACCACCTTTGAGAGCAACATTTTTGGTATGGGCTCTTTTCTATTTACCCCCGACACAAAAGCACGGTACGAAGCTGTAGTTGAGCAAAGTCCTTTTACTTTCGGTTTACCCGAGGCCCGCGAAACCGGAACAAACATGATTGTTACAAATAATTCTGATATGGCTGACATTGTAGTTCGCATTCAAACAAATGAGCAGACCAAAAATGCCATTAGCTACGTGTTGGCACAAACCCGTGGAGTAGTCTCCTATGCAACAAAGATTACAATCACTAACACCGTAATGTTTGTTAAAATCCCAAAGAAAAATTTTTTGACAGGAATAAGTCAAATTACTTTACTGAATGAAAGTGGCCTTCCCTATGCTGAACGACTTGTTTTTGTGGAGAACAAATCAAATCTCTCTGTATCCCTTTCTTCTACTAAACATAGTTACAAACCCCGCGAATTAGTGCAATTAAATCTCCAGGTGAAGGATGAAGCAGGCAACCCGGTGATTTCAGATTTTTCTTTAGCGGTATGCGATTCAGAACAGGTACTGCTGGATGAAAATGCTGAAACGATACTGAGTTACCTTTACCTATCTTCCGACTTACGCGGAAACATTGAGAGCCCAGGTTATTATTTTAATGTAAAGAATACCGATCGGAGAGAAGCTCTCGATAACCTGTTACTAACGCAAGGATGGAGAAGATTTCTTATTCGAGATGCGATGAGTCAAACATGGCCAGAACCGAAGCATAAGTTTGAACAGGGCCTTACTTTAAAAGGGAAACTGATTGATAAATTTAATAACAAACCGATTGTTGATGGTAAGGTTACCTACCTGATAACTTCTCCCGCTCCTAATACTAAAGTAATCAGAACCAATTCTGCTGGCGAGTTTGAATTTAATCATCTCACCTGGTTTAATACTCCACAAGCTGTTTTGCAGGGCGAGACCCGAAAATCAAGTAAACTTGTAAAATTTGTAATGGATAGCGTGGTGGTTCGCCCACCACTCACAATGAACATGAGTCCACTCTCACTAAGTCGGAATTCTTACGAAAGAGAATTTATCAGAAAAGGTCTTGAGAGAAAACAGATTGATAAAGCTTTTAATTTCGATCAAGATGCCATTGTACTGGATGCTGTTGAAGTACAAGGCAAAAAAGAAGAATCGACAGGTGTTATCAGAATGTATGGCTCTGGTTCAAGTTCCATAAAAGTTTCCGAAAATCCAGGGCTTGAAAACTTACTGCACCCCTTACAACTTCTCCAAGGAAGAATGGCTGGCGTTCAGGTAACAGGTAGTGGATTAAGTTGGACTGTAACTATAAGAGGAGTTGGTTCTATTGGCGGGTCAAATACTCCGCTTATCCTTGTTAACAATATTCAGGTTCAGATGGACAACCTGAGTCAGGTTCCCGTTCGGGATATTGAAAGTGTAGAAGTGTGGAAAGGCGCTGATGCCGCTGTTTTTGGATCAGAGGGCGCTAATGGAGTAATTGCCTTTTACACAAAGTCCGGCAAAAGTGTCTATTTGCCACGAGAAGGTATTTATGAAATTTCTGTGGAAGGTTTTTCAAGCCCCAAAGAATTTTACTCTCCACAATACGATGTGAAAAAACCGGAGCATGCCAAACCAGATAAGAGAGTAACGCTTTTCTGGGCTCCTCTTATAAAAACTGATTCACTGGGAAATGCCACTATTTCATTCTACAATCATGATGATGAAACCACTATTTCGTGCATTATAAACGGTAGATCAAGTTCAGGAGCTGTAGGAACTGCCTCTTATCAGTATCAAATAGTGAACTAACCAAAATGAGAAAGCTTCTCTTATTTCATTTCATTTTACTTAGCCTCCAAAGTAAAGCACAGCCCGACCTGGTCAGCGTTAGCGGCATTGTGCTCGACTCCACCACATTTCAGGCCTTACCGTTTGTTGCCGTTCAGATTAAAAGCAAACCCATTGGAATTTCCACCACCGAAACCGGAACCTTTTCTATTACTTGCCCGCAGGGCGACACATTGGTATTTACCCGACTGGGATACAAACCCGTTCTGTTAAAAATTACCAAAGCAAACGATCGGCTGAGAATTATGTTAGCCGAAGACACCAAGCTTCTGAAAGATGTAACCGTGTATGCTGATTACGATATTAAAGGACTTGATGACTGGAAAAAAGATTTACCGCCTAATGCACAAGTTCAAATGAAGAAACAGGCGCTGGAACCTCTGCCTAATGAGGTTGCCGTGTTTGGGCCCGGTATAACCATTGGCCTTGGCGGAAAAGATAAAACCAAAAACAAACGCGATGAACTTAGTCGTACCGAAACATACCGGAAAACCATCAGCGATCCTGAAACAAAAAAACAATTGATTAGCCTTTACAATCTTACTGAAGAACAATACAACAAAAAGCTGGAACGCTTTAACGAAGAAAATCCAGATGTATTTTACCTGACTTCACCTCAGGAAATTATCACGATGATGATTCAGTTTTTTGCGTTGAAAGATTGAGTTTATTTCTTGCTGGCGTTAAAGAGTTTTTCTTTCTCTTCTTTACTTAAACTCTCGTAACCGCGGTCGGAGATTTTATCAAGTATCGCATCAATCTCATCCTGGCTTGCCTTACTTGCTTTTGAAGTTGCTGCAGGCTGACCAGAACGGGTTTCGGTTTTCCGATATGTAACCTTAACCTTGGACGTTGGTACGAATAACCCATTAAACCACCCAAGCGTAGCTGTTATCCAACCACCCCAGTTTACGCCAGCTTGCAATTGTTTGATGTAAATGTATCCTATCAATGCACCGCCCAGATGCGCGATGTTGCCGCCCGCATTTAAACCAACCGAGCCTAGAAAAGAAATTACGATATAAATAAGTGCAATATATTTTATGCGTACTGCCCCAAACAATAATAAGAAGAAAGTATAATCCGGTAGTAAAGTTGCTGCTGCCACCAACACTGCATAGACGGCTGCAGATGCACCCACCATACCAAGCTCAGGAATTCTATCTTGATAAAATGGGATTGTATTGTAAACCAATAAATAAAAAAATGCACCTGCCAATGCCCCTAATACGTACACGGCTATCAGTTTATCGCTGCCTAGATACTCTACAAACAATTTTCCAAACCAATACAGCGCAAGCATGTTAAACAGAATATGCCAGATGCTGGATAAATCATGTACAAATGCGTAGGCAAATACTGTCCATGGTTTTTGAATAAAATCCATGAAAGGTGCGGGGATAGCAAGCTGAGCATGAATGACATCAAATACCTCAGGCGATTCAGCCATCTTGGAAAAGACTTTAAAAACGGCCAGCACTAAAAAAACCACCACGTTAATGATGATTAACTGAACGTGGGCATTGTTATGCCGGCTAAATGCGTTTTTAAATTCGTTAAACACAACCCTTCAATTTCTACTTAAGATAATCCTATTTCCTGTCAGTTACCAACCGCGATTGTTGCCCTGCCCTTTCCAGATACTGATAATTATAAACGCTACAAACGCACCACCAAAGTGGGCCAGGTGGGCTACTGTACCACTTCTATCCGTTATGTAAGTAATAAATCCTATTATAAAAACCATGTACTTTGCTTTAATTGGAATAGGAGGAAACAAAAGCATAATCTCAAGGTTAGGAAAAACCATTCCAAAAGCCATCAAGATTCCATAGATCGCCCCAGAAGCACCCATCATTACACCACCGGAAGTTTGTAAAAAGTAGTTTATGATTCCATAAATCACTCCAGCTCCAATACCTGTTGATAAATAAAAAAACAATAATTTTTTTTCTCCCCAATAGCTTTCAAGAATTGGCGCAAAAGATGCGAGCGCGATCATATTAAACATAATATGAAAAAAACTATCTGGTGAATGCGCAAACATGTATGTAAAAAACTGGTAGGGCTTGAAATACGTAGAGCTCAAATCAAATAGTGCCAAAAAATAAGTTGAGATGGGCACCAACATTTGAACAAGGTAAACCACTACGTTAATGATGATCAGATTTCTGACCAAAGGAGTAACTCGAAACATGCGATCGGATTATCGGGTAAAGTAACTTTCTATCTTAGACGTTTCAAAGGTAAAAAATGTTGGGCGCCCGTCAGGAGAAAAATTAGGTTTGGAGCAGGCAAACAGCCCTTCTACTACCGATTTTATTTCTTCGGGCATTAACTTTTGCCCCGATTTTACGGATGCCCGCCTGGCCAGTGCCAATGCCAGGTTATCGCGCACCGGCAACTGTAATTCGGCCTGATTTTTCTTAAACTGCTCAATCAAGCCTTCAAACAACTCTTTCTCTGTTCCTGTTACACCTGTAGGAATGCCCGTTACCAACACCGCGTTTTTACCAAAGATTTCAAACCTAAACCCGAGGGCTATTAGTTCCTGCTCAATCTCCATGGCAAGCGCAAAATCGGAAGCCGCCAGAGTTACGGTTTGTGGAAATAAACTTTGCTGACTGTTACCCGCGGTGCCTTTTTGGCGAGCCAGGTATCGCTCAAACAATACCCGCTCATGTGCAGCCTGCTGATCGATAATCATTAACCCGGTTTTGGAAGCACGAACAATATATTTTTGTTGAAACTGAAAAAGCCCGTGTTCTTCTGTGGGTTTCTCTTCGTCTGCATTGTTGATGGCACTTTCAAAGCGCAACACCGTGCTTTCCGGTTCTGATTTTTGAAACAGTTTAGAAGTGGGTACTTCACCCTCAAAAAGTTTTTCCCAATTGCTCAGGTTGCTGCGGTTGAGGGAATTCGAAAATTGTTCGTCTACATACTGTTCTTTGGCAACACCCTGATTGAGTTTGCCAACCAGATTTACATCGGCCTGAAAGTCGATTGCAGGCGCCAGGTTGTGCGACCCTAATGCCTGCTTTACAGCTGCCCATACTACACCATACACAGCACGCTCATCGTCAAACTTGATTTCGGTTTTGGTGGGATGCACGTTTACATCAATGTGTTTTGGATCGATTTCAATAAACAAAACATAAAACGGGAAATTACCAGTGGGTAACAGACCTTCAAACGCACTGGTTACTGCATGATTAAGATAGTTGTTGCGGATAAAGCGTTGATTCACAAAAATAAATTGCTCGCCCCTCGTTTTGCGTGCCGATTCCGGGCGACCGATATAACCGGTAATTTTTATCAGCGAGGTTTCTTCTTTACAGGGTGCGAGTTGCTCTTGAAATGATTTTCCGAAAATAGCTACAATGCGTTGGCTTAGTTTGGAAGGTTGCAGATCATAAATCAATTCTTCATCGTGCCGGAGTTGAAACGCTACCTGCGGATGCGCTAAGGCAAGGCGTTGAAATTCGTCAATGATATGACGCATTTCTACCGGGTTCGATTTTAAAAAATTTCTGCGGGCCGGAATATTAAAGAACAAATTCTTCACACTGATGTTGGTTCCCTTCTCGCATGCTGCCGGGGTCTGACTTTTTACTTCCGAGCCTTCTACAATTAAATGTGTGCCCAGATCGGACTGGGCCTGACGGGTTTTTAGTTCAAACTGCGATACCGCTGCGATAGACGCCAGTGCTTCGCCCCGAAAACCCATCGTGCGTAACCGAAACAAATCATCGGCAGTCCGGATTTTAGAAGTGGCATGCCGCTCCAAACTCATCCGGGCATCGGTTTCGCTCATGCCGCTGCCATTATCAATTATCTGAATCAGTGTTTTTCCGGCTTCTTTTACAACAAGTTTGATTTGCGTGGCTCCGGCATCAATCGAATTTTCCATCAACTCTTTTACTGCCGATGACGGACGCTGCACTACTTCACCAGCAGCAATCTGATTGGCAATAGAATCCGGAAGTAAATGAATGATGTCGGGCATGAAAGAAGTTCGCAAAATTAACTTTTAAACTTCAGGTAGGCGTAAATGGGTATAACCAGAAACAAAGAATAAAGCACCGGTTTACCCCATGTGATAAACGCTATGATAAACACCGTTAAAAACAGGAGCACACCCAACCGAATGAGGGTTGCGTTAGTACTGGCAGATGGTTGGCTGCGCTTGCGGGCCGCCTGAAACGAACCTGCAATGCGCGAGCGATATTCGCCCTGGCTTTCAGTTACGATACCCCGCTCGCGTTCAATCTCTCTTTTAATCCTGTTTTCGCGCTCCAGCATTTCTTCTTTCTGCGAGTCGTAAAAACGGGGCTTGTACGTAAACCGCTGATGTTGCGGGGCTTTTGTGAACAACGATAAAAACTTCATAGCTTTTCTTTTAATCTAAACGTAGCTTCGCATCTGATAATTCTTTCCCTTTCGTTATAGTTCAGATTTTTGATTCTAAAAGAAAGGTAAAGGTACAAAAATCGATTGGGCCGATGTTGAAAAAAGTTTTCTTTATTCTCTTCATATTCATTCAGTTAACAACGCTTGCGCAAGATTCCAAATCCCGCTGGGTGGATAGTGTTTTTCAATCACTTAGTCCGTCCGAGAAAATAAGTCAGTTGTTTTGGGTACAACTCCCGGCCGATACAGACGAAGATGATTTCTTAAAACTTAAACCCGGTGGCATTCTCATAACGCAAAGCGGGCCGGTGAGTCACGCCAAACGGCTAAATAAACTGCAGCAAAGCGCTGAGGTGCCTTTATTTGTAACCCGGTCAGGTTGGCAAATCGAAACCCAAATTGATAGCCTGTTACGGCTTCAGGATTTCCGACTTTTAAGTGCGTTAACAACCCCGGATTTAGTTGTGCGAGCCGGAGCCGAAACTACACGAAAGCAAAAGTTGCTGGGAATTCATGCGGCATTGCTTCCGGTACCCACGCCTTTACAAGCACCCGAACACAGTTATAAAAACTCGCGATTCAGAGATACTTACCTGAGTTTTTTGAAAGGGCTAAACGCAACCAACGCATTTACCTGGGTAACCAGTGCGCCCGATGCCGATACAGTGTGGACAAAACAATTACTTAAACTCACAAGCGGAGCGGTAACATCGCATACCGGAATAATAAATTTTGAAACAGACGAACGCGGTAAATTAGATGAAGATGATTTTTTACCACTTCCGGATTACCAGGGGTTACTGATTGCCGATATTCCTTACATCAAACAGTTAGCCGGCAAACAGCCCGATGGCGAGGTAGAGCTGATAGCCATTCACCTGGGGCACGATGTGTTGACCGGTAGTGACGATATCGTTGCAGCCATGCGAAAAATTTCAAAAGCCATGCGAAAAGACAAAGCATTGGTTGCGCGAGTCGATCAATCCGTAAAAAAAATTCTGACACTTAAATACGAGGCTGGGTTAGGCCAAACAAAAAAGATCAATACCGATAATCTGATTGCACGCTTAACCAATGCCGAAGCAGAATTACTTCACCACCAGATTTCAGAAGGTACGGTTACTGTACTTACCAACACCCAAAATGTTTTGCCCATTGTTCAGTTAGAGAACAAAAAATTTGCATCACTTACAGTTGGAAGCGTTGCCCAAAACGAGTTTACCCGATACTTAACTAAGTATGCAGCGTTTAAACACTATGGCTTGGATGTACGGGATACCACAGCACTAAAACAGAAGCTAACCGAGGCGGATATTATTGTGGTGGGTTTATTGGATACCCCTACACCATCAGTTTTAACTTTTTTAAAAAAATTAAGCTCGGACAGGCAACTAATTCTTTGTCACCTGACGGATGCCGGTGGATTGGCCGCACTAAAAGATTTTCCGGTGCTGGTAACGGCATACACCTCCTCAATTGAAGCTCAGAAAATTATGGCCCAGGTTGTTTTTGGTGGAATGGCCGCACAGGGTGTTCTTCCATTTTCGATACCCAATTCATTTGATGCGGGTACGGGTATTCATACTACAGCGCTTGATCGCCTTTCTTATACGGTGCCCGAAGCAGCCGGTGTGGATAGCAAAACACTGGAACAAATTGAAACGATCGTGCGCGAAGCCATTGATAGCTGTGCTACACCCGGCAGCTATGTAGTGGTAATTAAAGATGGCAAAGTAATTTACGATCGTGCCAGCGGTTGGTTAAATTATAACAATCAGGAACCGGTAACGGAAAACACGCTGTACGATCTGGCATCGATAACCAAAGTAGCTGCCACCCTGCAAACCGTTATGTTCATGCACGAAAGGAAGTTGATCGACATCAACAAAAAAGCCTCGGTGTATCTGCCTGAATTGAAAAAATCAAACAAGAAAGATTATACCCTAAAAGATATTCTTACCCATCAGGCCGGCCTGTGGCCCTTCTTGCCGTTTTGGACAACTACGGTAAAAGAAAGCAAGCCTTTACCAGAATATTACAGTTCTGCTTCAAATGATAACTATCCATTTCCGGTAACGGAGAAAATGTTTGCTTCCAAAGCAATGAAAGACAGTTTGTGGCAGTGGATTATAAAATCGCGTGTACAGGAAAAAATACCCCGCACTGTTTATGGGTACCGCTATAGCGATATGGGTTTTTATATTTTGCAACGGCTGGCCGAAAAACTCTTAAACCAACCCATGGAAGATTTTCTGGAACAAAATCTTTATGAACCCCTTGGCGCCTATACGCTTGGATACTTGCCTTTGCAAAGATTCTCGCCCAATCAGATTGCACCTACCGAAGACGATAAACTTTTTCGTGGTGGACTATTAACCGGCTATGTGCACGATCAAGGTGCGGCCATGCATGGAAACATTGCCGGCCATGCCGGATTATTTGGCAACGCAAACGACCTGGCTAAACTTGGCCAGATGTTACTACAAAAAGGAAGCTATGGCGGGCACCAATTCTACAAACCAGAAACGGTTGAGTTTTTTACCACCAAACAATATGAAACCAGCAGACGCGGGTTGGGTTGGGATAAACCCACGGTTAGCGATTGGGCCGGACCAACAACTTTATTGGCTTCGCCTCTCACCTTCGGGCATACGGGTTTTACCGGAACCTGCATCTGGGTAGATCCTGCCTTTAACCTCGTTTATGTTTACCTCTCAAACCGGGTACACCCCGACATGACCAACAATAAGTTGTTGAATGCCAACATTCGGCCGCGCATACAGGAGGTTATCTACAAAGCCATTTTTAACTACCGCCAATATTAAAAATAAGTTAATAGCACCATCTGCTGAAACTAAATGACCACTTAACGGGTTTACAGGTGAGGTTTTGGGATTTTGTTTTATCTTCAAACCAGCCACTTAACTCTACCTAATGAAAATTGGAATTGTGTGTTATCCTACCTTTGGCGGTAGCGGTGTTGTTGCCACAGAATTGGGCAAAGCGCTCGCCAAAGAAGGCCACCAGGTACATTTTATTACTTACAGTCAGCCCAGCCGGTTAGACTTTTTGAACGAAAATTTATTTTATCATGAAGTAGAGTTCCGTTCGTATCCTTTGTTTGAATATCCACCCTACGAACTGGCACTGGCCAGCAAAATGGTAAGTGTGGTTAAAAACGAAGGCCTCGATCTGCTGCATGTACATTATGCTATTCCGCATGCTTCAGCAGCATACATGGCCAAGCAGATTTTAAAAACACATGGCATTTATATTCCGGTGGTAACTACATTGCACGGAACCGACATTACCCTGGTGGGTAAAGATGCGAGTTACGAACCTGTGGTTACCTTTAGCATCAATCAATCGGATGGCGTTACTAGTGTATCCGAAGATCTGAAGCGAGAAACGTACTACTCGTTTAAAATCACCAACGAGATTGAAGTGATCCCTAATTTTATCGATCTGGAGAAATTCAAAAAGCAAAAGAAAGATCATTTTAAGAAAGCTATCTGCCCAAATGGCGAAGCATTAATTGTACACACCTCTAACTTCCGCAAAGTAAAACGGGTAATGGATGTGGTCCAAGTCTTTAATAATATCCACAAAGTAGTGCCCTCTAAATTATTAATGATTGGCGATGGACCCGAGCGCCAACCCGCTGAAACCCTTGCACGCGAGTTAGGTATAAATGATGCCGTTCGCTTTCTTGGAAAGTTAGAAGCAGTTGAAGAAGTACTTTCTGTGGCCGATTTATTTTTGATGCCGTCCGAAAAAGAAAGCTTTGGTTTAGCTGCATTGGAAGCGATGGCTTGCGAAGTGCCGGTAATTTCTTCTAACACCGGAGGTTTGCCGGAATTAAACATTCAGGGGGTAACCGGTTTTATGAGTAACGTGGGCGATGTAGAAGACATGACCCGTAAGGCACTGTTTATTCTGGATAAAGACAACCTGCCACAGTTTAAGACTAATGCCGTGGCCCGCGCCCGCGAGTTTGACATTACTCAGATTTTGCCGCTGTACGAAAAGTACTATGAACGGGTGCTTGAAAAAACCCAAGCTTTAAAAGGGTTGCAGGCTTCTTAAGGTTTACAATCTTTAAGGTTAGAGGTTGTAAACTTCATCGTTCAGACAATACCAACGTAAACGAGTTATTAACTTTTACTGATACTATCTTTAGAATCCAAACATGCTCGGTCATCGGTTTTCAAAATATACTCCACCGCCCGATAGTGCGAAGAGCGACTTCGAAAAGCTGTTGAATATTTTTATGCAGCTGTTGCTGATCACTTCGGGCAATGTGAGCGAGGCCCTGGAGTGGTTAACCGAAGTTGACAAACAATACAACCTCACCAATAAAAATTACGGCATTGGCGACTTTATTGAAGACCTTAAACGCAACGGTTACATAACCGATGATGGTCCGAATGGCGAGTTTCGCATGAAGGCCAAAGCCGAACAGAATCTGCGACAGTCGGCACTGGAAGAAATTTTCGGCAAACTTAAAAAAACAAAATCGGGCGATCACAAAACCACCCACAGCGGACGTGGCGATGAACCCACCACCGATAGAAGAGACTATGAATTTGGCGATACACTGGAGCAGATTTCAATGACAGATTCGTTGCGAAATGCCCAGATCAATCATGGTGTGGAAGATTTTTTTATGACGGAAGAAGATCTGGAAGTACTGGAACGCGAATACAAAACACAAACCAGTACCGTATTAATGATTGACATTTCGCATTCTATGATTTTGTATGGCGAAGACCGGATTACCCCAGCCAAAAAAGTTGCCATGGCTTTAGCCGAACTCATTACCAAAAAATATCCGAAAGACACTTTAGATATTTTGGTGTTTGGTGATGATGCCTGGCAGATTGAAATCAAAGATCTTCCTTACTTGCAGGTTGGCCCCTACCACACCAATACCGTTGCCGGCCTGGAACTGGCTATGGATATTTTAAGACGCAGAAAAAATTCCAATAAACAGATCTTCATGATAACCGATGGTAAGCCCACGTGTATCAAACAAGGAATAAAGTACTATAAAAACAGTTTTGGTTTAGATCAGAAAATCCTGAATCAAACGTTGAGTCTGGCTTCGCAATTGCGCAAAATAAAAATTCCGGTTACTACGTTTATGATTGCAACCGACCCATACCTGAAAGCTTTTGTACGCGAATTTACCAAAGCCAACAACGGCAACGCCTACTACAGCAGTTTGCAGGGGTTGGGTAATCTTGTTTTTGAAGACTTCAAAAAAAACAGAACAAAGAACTTGTAGAAACCGGTAGGTTTGGATTTACCATCGACTTACCGATCAAATAAACCATCGATACTTTACAATGATAGAAAAGACAAAAACTCTCGGAGACCTAAAGCGTGCCGGATATACCTATAAAACCATTAAAGAAGAGCTACGCCAGAATCTTATTGCTAAATTAAAGAAGAAAGAAAGCGTGTTTGCCGGAATCTGGGGTTATGAAGAAACAGTAATACCCGATATGGAGCGCGCCATTCTGGCGGGTCATGATATTAACTTATTGGGTTTGCGCGGGCAGGCTAAAACACGGCTGGCACGGTTGATGGTAAACTTATTAGATGAATACATTCCGGTAATTGAAGGTTCGGAGTTGAATGACGATCCCCTTCATCCTATTTCACGATACGGAAAAGATAAAGTAGCTGAGCTGGGGGATAGTACACCCATTGCATGGTTGCATCGTAACGATCGCTATGCAGAGAAATTAGCGACACCCGATGTAAGCATTGCCGATTTGATTGGCGATGTTGATCCTATTAAAGCCGCCTCGCTAAAACTTCCTTATTCTGATGAGCGCGTAATTCATTTTGGTCTGATACCGCGTTCGCACCGGTGTTTGTTTGTGATAAACGAATTGCCCGATCTGCAAGCCCGTATTCAGGTTGCGTTGTTTAACATTTTGCAGGAAGGCGATATTCAGATTCGCGGATTTAAAATACGATTGCCATTGGACATTCAGTTTGTGTTTACAGCCAATCCGGAAGATTACACCAATCGCGGAAGCATTGTTACACCATTGAAAGATCGCATCGACAGCCAGATTATTACACACTATCCAAAAACGCTGGAGATCGGTAAAAAAATTACCCAACAGGAAGCAAATGTGCGTACTGAACAAAAACAATTAATTGCTGTGCCTGAGATTGCCAAAGACCTGATTGAACAAATTGCCTTTGAAGCACGAAAGAGCGAGTATGTAGATGCCAAGAGTGGTGTATCGGCTCGGTTAACCATTTCGGCTTTCGAAAACCTGATGGCTGCAGCCGAACGCAGAACTTTGCTCAACAATGAAAAAAACACCAGCATCCGGGTCTCAGATTTTGTGGGCGTGGTGCCTTCGGTTACCGGAAAGGTTGAGTTAGTGTATGAAGGCCAACAAGAAGGACCGGGAATTGTAGCGCAAAATTTAGTGGGCAAAGCTATCCGCACGCAATTCCTGAATTACTTTCCTGACCCGGACAAATTCCGCAAGCAGAAAGAGAAAAGTCCATATAAAAAAATTACCAACTGGTTTGGTGATGGTAACAGCATTGACTTGCTGAATGAATTACCCCAATCCGATTATGAAAAAACATTAAAATCCGTACCGGGCCTTTCCGATCTGGTAAACGAGTTTCACAAAGGGGGCGACAATGCCTTAAAACTTTTTCTGATGGAGTTTGCCCTGCATGGGCTTGCCGAGTTTAGCCTCATCAGTAAGCATACCCTTACTTCGGGCTTGCAGTTTAAGGATTTACTGAGCGGTATGTTTAGCTTGCCGAAAGATGAAGACGAACCTGAGGACGATGAAGACTTCGGCACCGGCAAGCGCTGAGGCCCAAAATCTTTTTGAGATTCGTAAACTGGTGCTGGAAGGTGAAGGCCAGCACCTGGAATTTAAGCGCAAAGCCGCACACCCTGAAAAAATTGTACGCGAGTTGATTGCCTTTGCCAATACAGCCGGAGGCACATTGCTGATTGGAGTAGATGACGATGGATCCATTCCGGGTGTAAAATATCCGGAAGAAGAAATTCACGTAATAGCTGCAGCGCTTCAGCAAAATTGCAAACCATTATTGGTTTATCAGGAATCTGTTCTGCCAATTTCAGAAAACCGGTTTGTAGTTCGGTACGATGTATCGCCCAGCGACAAACTTCACTTTCTGATTTTAGATAAAGCCCGCGAAACTTTTGTGCGGGTTCAGGATATGAGCATAAAGGCGAGTGCCGAAATGCAGGAAATTATTAAACGATCTAAAAAGAAACGCGATATACATTTTGTGTTTGGCGATGCCGAGAAAAATCTGATGGGCTTTCTGGAACAGAGCCCGCAAATAACCTTGCACCAATACATGAAGCTTTCAGGGCTCAATCGCTTTAAGGCCAGTCGCAAACTGATTTTGTTGGTATTGGCCAACGTGCTTAAGATTACCGCTTCGGAAAAAGGAGATTTGTATTCAAGGGTTTAGGACTAAGAAAATAAAAGAGGCTGTTTTTCAACAGCCTCTTTTTCTTACGGGGTAATCCAAAGTTATCTCACAGGAAAAGGAGCACGGTTAACCAGTTTTGGAAAATCGGCCTGTGTGGTCAATTCCAGCCTGAAGGTTAATTGAGTTCCCACAGCCTGTGTAACGTTGTAATCTACAATGCGTGTTACTTCTACACCAGTGTCTTGATTGGATTCATCAAAAGTCTGGATCGTTGTAAAATCGCCTGTGGTTCCCTCGCGCAGTTTCAGTACAAGTGTTTTTGCCGGATCGCTGTTAATGTTTACATACCGCAACGTTACCGTTACAGTTGAGCCGGAAGTTGGTGCAACGGTTGACACCGGTGATACCGTAATAAACGCATTGGTAGATGTAGAAGTCCCTATCTTCTTGTAAGATGGACCCACCGCGTTCTCATCACAAGAAACAAACGCAGCAAAAACAAATAGTATTGTAAAAATTCTTATGCAAAATTTCATAATCGTGTTGGTTATTAGTTTTGATCCCACCAGATTCTGTCTAACAAACTCACTTCTGGTACATTAGCTGAATTTGTCGAGAATTCGCTTAATGGATATTGTAATCTTCTGCTAAACTGACCACCTAATTCCGGGTTTAAAAGTACAGGAGTAGTCATGTCAGTATATTGAAAATTATACCTGCGTGCATCATTCCACGTTTCAGGATCCAGAAACATGGCTACATACTTTTCTTTCATAACCAAGTCAAGTGTTATGTTTGCATCACCTACAGAAACCACCGGATCATTAATGTACGCATCCTTATCTGTTGTGGTAACACCCAGCATATCCATGTGTGCGGCAATTCCAGCCAGGTATGCTGCATAGGCCTGAGGTCTAAAGGCTGCGCCTTTAGCCAGGTATGCTTCCGCTTCAATAAACTTCTGCTCGGCAAACGTCATTACCATTACGGGAGAAGTTCTATTGGCATAGTAAGAGGCTTCCACTAATGTAGAAGCATCCAGCCTAAGATCTACTACCTCCGGGTCGCGGCCTGCACCATTTTCAGTGCCTCTGAAGTCTCCATGGCGAGTGCGGCTAAACATAAATGGCATGCGTGGATCAACTACACCAAATGTGGTACCATCCATGGCCTCCACAATTTGTTTTGAAATCCAACCGTCTAATGTTAACCCTGCCTGATTCACTGCTATCGTTCCCCATGGATTCCAAACGGCTGTTGTGAAAGTAACTTTCGCGTTGTCGATATTACCGACAAGGCCATTGGAAATAGCAGCAAGTACATCATCCGGATTATAGGCTGATGTTTTACTTAAGTGATTAAGAAACCGCGCCCGAAATGCATGAGCCATTTTTATCCACCTGGACAGGTTGCCACCAAACATGAAATCATCAGCTCCCATGGTTAATGCACTTGGGGTTTCCTGAAGTTTGGCTATACCATCGGTTAACAACGTAAATATTTCGGTATAAAGTTGTTGACCATTATCATACGTTGGCTTAATTGTTTGTGCAAAAAAGGCGTCTGTATAAGGCACATTATTCCAGGCATTTACTAAGAGTGCAAGATTAATAGCCTTCATTACTTTTGCTGCACCTACATAGTTTGGGGCTCCCTGCGCTTCTGCTAACAACTCCAAATCGCTAAGGTTACTCAATACATTGTAAATGTTTACCCATGTACCATTTGCATTTATCTCCATATGAGTATCTGTATTACCTCCTGCATTTGGACCAGCCAGGTATTGTACAAAATAGGAAGTGGTGTATCCTACGTTTGCGGTGTTAGAAGCTGTTCGTACACTGGTTACAGACATCAATCCTTTTACAGGAACTACAGTTGGATTGTTGGGGTCGGTATTAATGTCAAGGTAATCTTCACAACTCGTGAAAACCCCAGCTAAGATTAATAGTATAAATAATTTCTGTTTCATAGGTTACGCATTAAAGGGTAATGTTTATTGAAAATAACGCGCTTTGTGCTCCGGGATAACCCATGCCTGAAAGGCCCGTGGCATTACTGGCTGAGCCTAAAGAGTACGATTCAGGATCGAAATTACGCCACGGTGTCCATAATATGATATTGTTTATGGACCCGGAAACTGATACCGCTTTCAAAGACAAAGGTGTGAGCCATTGTTTTGGTAGGTTATAAGCCAGAGTTATGTTGCGCAGTTTTACAAAAGAAGCATCGTACACAAAGTTTTCGGATATAACCCGGTGCATGTTTCTGTAGTACCCGGCAGCATAGTCTCTGCCATCAGGACCAAGGCCCTGGCCTAACCAAACCTGTTGAGTGTTGGGTGTTCCGTCTGCCAATACACCATCAAAAATAACCACGTCATTCCTGTCGTTGGTAAATTCGGGTTTGAGGAATGCTGCCAGCCACACACCATACTGATCAAACTGGTCAATTCCCCAACGGGTGTCAATCAGAACCGAAAGTGACACACCTTTATAACTAAAGGTGTTTCGAATTCCGGCTAACCACTTGGGCATGGCATTTCCTAATACCATCTGCTCGGTGGTATTCATGGTTGGAAATCCGGCAAAGTTTCCAGCATTGTTAATTATAACTGGTCTGTCTCTATCCAACACCACAGTTCCTTCTGGTTTTCCCCCTTCATAATAGCGTTGATAAGAGGTTCCATATAAATCACCATAAGGTCGGCCCTTTGCAATTCTCATCGTTACGGCAGAATTCACATAGCCACTTTGCGTTGCTAATGCGATATCAGTAACTCCCTCGGCTATATCCACTACCATATTTCTGTTGCGGGTGAAGTTGATCATAGCATCCCAGCGAAAATCTCCTAACTGAACGGGGGTACCAGACAGAGCCACTTCAATACCCTTATTTTCAATCTCACCGGCATTAATCCAGATGGATGAATATCCGGTTGTGTTGGAAACTGGTACGGCCAGAATCTGATCTCTACTGTTAGCCTTGTACCAGGTGAAATCTAATCCTAATCTGTTCTCAAACAGTTTTAACTCTGTACCAAATTCAAGTGTCGTTGTTATTTCTGGCACCAGCTGATCACTTCCTTTAGCAGAAGAGCGTACATAACCCACCTGATTATTTAGTGGAAAGCCAGTGGCCGTGGTATAGGTAGCGGCTGTTCTGTAAGGTTCGGTATCCTTACCCACCTGTCCGTAAGCAGCCCGTATTTTTCCATAGCTTAACTGGCTGGGCAGGTTAAGCACATCGTTGAATATGAAACTCACACTTGCCGAAGGGTAAAAGAATGAATTGTTTCCTTTTGGAAGCGTAGAAGTCCAGTCGTTTCGGGCTGTAAGGTTCAGGTATAAAAAGTTTTTATAATCGAATGTGGCATCCGCGAAAGCCCCAATCAAACGCTTTCTAAACGTATTTTCAGAGATTCTTACAAGTGTTACGTTACTGAAACTGTAGAAACCAGGTGTTACAAAACCTTCACCATAGTTGTAGCTGTAATTGTTTTCGGTTTCAAATATTTCGTGCCCCACACGAACCGTGGCTTTTAAATCTGGTATTACTTGTTTTTCTATAGTGGCGAAAAAGTTGGAGTTAATAACCCGGTTTATAAATCTGCGTTGCTCCATATAGCCAACTGAGCTAAGTCCACTTAGTGACTCACCGACTACACCTTTAGGGCCGGGCACAATTTCATCGCGCTTATCCACATAAAAATCGTGACCAAACCGGTAAGTAAACTGTAGCCACTCAACTGGTTTGTAGTTAAAGGTAAGGTTACCGATAGTGCGGTCTACCTGATCTTCATACGGCCAGAACTCGGCTGTCCACAAGGGATTTGCTGACAAGATACCCGGCACCTGTGTTCCATCGGGTTTTTTATAGTTGGTTATATCCTGAGTATGTGACCAGTACATAAGGCGTTCGCCCATGCTGGTATGAGGCACCCTGTTTCCGCCAGAATTAGAATAATTCACGCTGGCTTCGATATTAAATTTCTCACTAAACTTGGCCGATCCTCTGAATCGTGCGGATGTTCTTCCCCAGTTGGAGAAGGGAATAATTCCTTCCTGTTGAGTATTATTTACTGATGTGTAAAAAGTAAACACGTCATTTCCGCCAGACATATTAAAATACGAATCGCGCATACTTCCCTTCTGGTAGAAGTTCTTGTAGTTGTCATAGAATACATAGGTAGGATCTACTATGGATTGGGCTTCGATCAATGCTCCTGAGGCAGAGTACACGCTACCGTCATCAATACCATACCAGCCCCGTCCAAAATTTTTCTGAAATTGTGGAAGCTTGTTAATCTTGTCGGTACCAAAGGTAGAACCAACATTGATGGTGAGCCCTTTTCCTGATTTTCCATTTTTAGTTGTAATAACAACTGCCCCGTTTGCTGCCCGCACCCCATAGAGACCGGTTGCCGCAGCACCCTTTAAGATACTGATCGTTTCGATATCGTTCGGGTTAATATCTGCTGCCCGGTTTGTCATACCACGTGAGTTGGTAGCATTGTCGTTTGTTGTATTGTCAATTGGAACACCGTCTATTATAAATAGCGGCTGGTTATCTGCTCCCGGGTTTAATGACGTTAAACCCCGAACCACAATTCTGGCTCCCATACCCGGGCCACCACCCGTATTGGTTATTTGTACACCGGCCACCTGACCTTGCAGTGCCGATACAATGTTAGGTTGTCTGGCTTCGGCAAGTTCTTTTGCCCCTACAGATTGAACTGCATAGCCAAGCGATTGCTTACTCTTTTCTATACCGAAAGAAGTAACCACCACTTCCGAAAGTTGAGTAACATCGACTTTTAATACTACATCAATCTCTGTTCTGGCACCAACCTCCACCTCCTGGGTTTGGAAGCCGATAAATGAGAAAATCAATGTTCCACCGTTAGCCGGTAAGCCAATACTGTAATTACCTTCTCCGTCTGTTACCGCCCCGATTGATGTACCCTTCACCATCACGTTTGCGCCCGGAATACCTGAATTATCTTCAGCTGATGTTACCTTACCCCGTACAATTCTTTCCTGACCAAAAGAATTGAGGGCAATAGCCATTAAAAGTGCAGACAGGAACCATGTTGCGCTTTGCTTCAGGGTTTTGGAAGCATGCCGCGGTCCCGCTTTTGAGTTGTAAAATTGTTTCATTGGCAATGAGTTTGGTTAATAATAGTAGGTTATAATACAAGCATCTAATATTAAGAAAAAATATACATCCAACATACTATTACTTGATGAGCATTTGAAATCCTTACACATTTTGATACCTTGACCATGATTTAAGAATGAAGGGACAAACGGAACACCTTTTTAAACTATACCCGACTCCTAAACGGGTACCCTTTACTTCATTCGCTAAGCCATTCTATCCAAACACACCACTAACCTTCTCAGTTGTATGCCTAAAACCAAGGGAGATAAAAAAATTTTTGTACTCGACACTTCGGTTATCATTTACGAGCACAACAGCATTCTTAATTTCGATGAACACGATATCGGCATACCCATAACAGTACTGGAAGAACTCGACAACTTCAAAAAAGGTAACGACACCAAAAATTTCGAAGCCCGCGAGTTTATCCGGTTAATTGATAAGCTGGCCAAAGACCAGATGCTGCACCAGTGGAACCCCATCAATGGAAAGGGTAAAGGCAACTTTAAAGTGGTAATGGATACGGGCGGTACAGCCCTGATGGATGCGAACAAAATCTTTAATGAAGACAAGGCCGACCATCGCATTCTCAATTCCGCTTTGCTTTTACAGAAAGAAGAAAAAGGCCGCAAGGTTATTCTGGTATCGAAAGATGTAAATCTTAGATTGAAGGCAAAAGCCTTAGGATTACAAGCAGAAGATTATACTACCGGAAAAATTCAGAACATCAGTTCGCTACATACCGGACGCACCATTTTGGAAGACATTGACCCCAACGTAATTAACCTGATGTACGAAAAAGGTTATTGTCCGCCAGAAGATGTATTGGGTAAAGATAAGCCCATGAAAAACCACTATTATATTTTAAAGAGTGGCAAAAAATCTGTACTGGCATTTTACAATTCAGCCAATGGCATGGTTGAGCAGGTAGAAAAACGGAATGCTTATGGTATAAAACCCCGCAATGCCGAACAGGCTTTTGCCATACATGCCGTATTAAAACCAGAAATCAAGTTAGTATCGATGCAGGGTGTGGCGGGAACCGGTAAAACTTTAATTGCCCTTGCCGCAGCCTTAGAGCAAAAGCGTGAGTACAAACAAATCTATCTTGCGCGCCCTATTGTACCCCTTAGCAACAAAGACATTGGTTATTTACCGGGCGATATAAAATCGAAGCTTAACCCTTACATGGAGCCGCTGTGGGATAACCTGAAGTTCATTCAGAATCAATACAGCGAATCGGACAAAGAATATTCGAAGATTACAGAGATGGTGCAGAATGAAAAGTTAGTGATTACGCCACTGGCTTACATTCGGGGTAGAAGTTTATCAAACATTTGCTTCATTGTTGATGAGGCCCAGAACCTGACACCCCATGAAGTAAAAACCATTATTACGCGTGCTGGTGAAAATACCAAGATCATTTTCACCGGAGACATCCATCAGATTGACACCCCATACTTGGATGCGCAAAGTAATGGACTTTCGTACCTGATAGACCGGTTGAAAGATCATGAACTGTACGCACACGTTACCTTAGAAAAGGGCGAGCGTTCTGAGTTGGCTAACCTGGCGAATGAATTGTTGTAATTTTTAGTTGATGGACTAAATCCTTACCGACAACGAACCGCGGTATTCTTTGTTAGTGAATCTAATTACGTAATAATAAACACCCGCAGGCTGGTTGTGTGCATACCACCTGAATTTACGGTCATTGCTTTCGAATACCGCAGTACCCCATCGGTTAACAATTTTAACCGACTCAAACTTTCCCTGACAGTTATCTGGTGGAAAAGCTATTAGTGCATCGGGATGTAGTTCGGGATCTGAACTAAACGGATCGATACCCTCTACCGCAAAGTAATCGTTATGCCCATCGTTATTGGGAGTAAATACATTGGGCGGTAAAAATTCGCTTGTGTAGCCCTCAATATCTTTTAATTTAATACTAACTGAAACTGTATCGGCTTTGGAATTAAAGCACCGGTTGTCACTTACACGAAAAGTGAATACATAATCATTTTCAAAATCCCCGTCTTGAAATACCGAGCAGTCCGGAGCCCAGGTAAAGGTGGTTTGAACCGGGCCAACACTTTGCTTAGTTGTAAACTCATAACCTTCAGGGGTTACATCTCCGTTGGCCTCAATCAATTGCAGCGTGAGCAAATCCGGTTCCGGAAAAAGATCAGCATCCGTTCCTGTGAGGTTAAGCAAAATGGTATTACCTACCTGATACGTTAGCGTTTGATCATTAGCTGTTTGATTATCCTGCTGAATAATAAGTACCGGCTCGGTGTTTATTGGCGGCAAGACTTTTACCTGCACATCAACGGTATCGGCTTTGTAAAAGCGACACTTATTGGCAGCATCGGCTACAATAAATGTAAACACGAATGTGCTGCGTTTGCTCAAATCTATTTTTGCACAGCGTAAATCCCACAAAAATTGTGAAGCTACGTTTCCATTTCCGCTAGTAGCTGTGAAGGAGGCTCCGTAATACTCCATTGAATCGCGCTTCACGATGTCCAACGTTAAAAAATCATTATCCACCAGATCGGTTCCGGTTACTGTAAACGCAAGCGACTCATTTATTCTGCGTTGAATGTTAAGCACCGTTCGCTCTTGCGGATCGGGGGTTAGATTGGTATCAATTAGAGGATCGGCATTGCCGGGAAGTACAACCTGAAATTTATACACTACCGAAATAAGCGAGTTGTTATCACATATGTCTTTGTCGTTTGCTAAAATCTTTACTTCAAAAAATGTGCGGTTAGTAAAATCGAAAATATTACAGAAAGCATCCCACCGGATTTTACCGGTAAGTTTTCCATTAACACGTGGTTCATCAAAGGTAACCGTAAAGCCGGCATCGGCCAGTATAAATCCATTGGTGGTTATAAACGGAATCAGTTCATCGCCATCATTATCCCGAACTTCAAATTCGGCTTCGTACACATCACCTTCCAAAAGCGTAATCTGGGTAATAGGTTGTGTAGGTTTTACAAAATATGGCGCTGTGTTGGGTGGTGGTTGTGTGTTTACAATAACCTTAAGGGTATCGGTTAATGGTAAACTACACGCATCGTCAAACGCAATTACCCCAATCTGGTAGGGGCCATCAATAAAAGGACATTGCGGAAAGCAAATCCTGAAATCGTGCGTGCTGCCATTGGTTAAAACGGTTGTGGTAGAGGCGGGTAAAATGCTATTGACGTCCTTTCTGAAATTAAGTGGCACTACCCGAATAGAAACCCGCTCGGAAAAATTATCACTGATTTTGCTCGCATCCGGATCGCTTACGCGAACATCAATGCACCGACTGGCATCATTTACAGTATTACTGAAAGATACCGACATGTTGTTAGAAAAGGTGAAGGCTGCATCGGTAAGTTTTTTTCCGGTTATGGCTGGCGGCTCAGCTTGCGGGCAGGCATCTACAACCAACATCTGGAAATCGCGTCTGCTTTCACCTATCTTTTCTCCGGCCCGGAATTCATCAATCTTAACAGCAAAAACAAATAAACCCTGGTTGCGCGGAGTGGCTGTGAGTAACCCTTCGCGACTTATACGTAAATCAGGTTGACCATTGATAATATTGGTAAGACTATAGCCTGGGCGCCAGATTACAGGTGGGTAAGGACCGGCAGAAACTGGAGGCAAAGCATCGGCTGTGGTGGTGTTAAGGGGTGTAGTCAAAGAATAAACTAATGAATCACCATCATCATCTATTCCGGCAAAATCAACATAATATGGTCGGAACGGACAAGCAAAATCATTAAGTGGCGGAAACAACCGTGGTGAGGAGTTGCGAAAAGGCTCTCCGTTTTTTACTACGGGAGGAAACTCCAGATAGAAAGTCTGACCTGCTGAAATATTGGCACCACCCGGTATCTGACTATAAATATTTGAAATGCTATAATTTCGGCAACAACGTTCCCACACTACATAATAACCTTGCGGGTCGTTAAACTGATTGGGTGAGAGGGTGATTACAGTAGTGTACAAGAGTTTGCTGGTAATAATTTCACCCTTTGAACACTCTGGCTGCGTATAGGGCACATTGGTTTCATCAACACGCGAAAGCGTTACCGAGTTTATGAATGCCTTATCGCGTTTTCGGAAAATGGATACCGTGGCTGTTTGATCTTTGGCACCCAATGCACCATTTATCTGATCGAAGTAAATGATGAGATTAAGTCGATATTGATTCCCCGAAATATAAATTAATTCAAATTCGCCACCCACAATGTGCGAGGCGAATACGGGAAATGCTATCAATACCAAAAGCGTGAGTAAAATCTTTCTCATACAACCAACTCCATACGAAAGGTAAACAAATTTAGGTGGGTGTTAAAATCTCTTATTTCAGTAATTTCGCACCCTTGATTAAGCTATGAGATGATGAAAAAGGGCGATCGGCTGGAAAATATTACAATAGATACCATGGCTGCCGAAGGCAAATGTGTAGCTAAAGTAAACGGGTTGGTATTATTTATTCAGGGTGGCGCACCGGGCGATGTGGTAGAAGTGGAACTAACCAAAATCAAGAGCAACTTTCTGGAGGGAAAAGTAACAACCATTCAGAAGTTATCGCCCCTGCGTTCCACTCCTTTTTGCGAGCACTTTGGGTTATGCGGGGGTTGTACATGGCAACACATTAATTACGAAACTCAATTAAAATATAAGCAGCAACAGGTAGTTGATAATCTGGAGCGATTAGGCGGGTTAACCCTACCCCCTGTTTCACCCATACTCGGTTCAACACAAACCCAGCATTACCGGAACAAACTGGATTATACATTTACAGCCGGTCGCTGGCTTACTTTTGAAGAGATTGATGAAAAAAAGAAACTCGGAGCGGAGACTTTACCAAGCGGTCGTTTTCCCGATGAGCCCGGACTGGGATTTCATATACCACGCATGTTCGACCGTGTGTTTGATGTGCATACCTGTTACCTTCAACCAGAACCATCTAACAGTATAAGGTTACTGGCCAGAAAAACAGCTCTTGAAAATAATATTCCTTTTTTCGATTTGCGTAAACAGGTTGGCTTTGTGCGTACATTAACCATTCGCACTACAAGCACGGGCGAGGTAATGATTATTCTTCAGGTAACGCAGCCTGAAAAAAAATGGATTGATTTGATTCTGGAAACCCTTACCCGCTCGTTTCCACAGATAACATCGGCCAATTACATTATTAACAATAAACGTAACGATACTTTTGCCGATCTGGAGGTGATCTGCTGGAAGGGTAATCCATACATTACCGAGCAAATGCAAAAACCTGATGGTTCTGGTATCTTAAAGTATCGCATTGGCCCCAAATCGTTTTATCAAACCAACTCGCAGCAAGCCCATGAATTATATAAAGTGGCCTGGCAAATGGCCGATCTGAAAGGCCATGAATTAGTATATGATTTATATACCGGAACGGGCACCATTGCCAATTTTGTTGCCGCGCATGCAAAAAAAGTAGTGGGCTTGGAATATGTGGCAGCCGCAATTGAAGATGCCAAAATTAATTCGCAGATAAACAACATCGCCAATACCGATTTTTTTGCAGGCGATATGAAAGACTTGTTGACTGAAAATTTTCTTGCATTACACGGCAGGCCAGATGTAATCATAACCGATCCACCGCGTGCAGGCATGCATGAAGATGTTACCCAAATGCTTCTGCAGGCAGCGCCCGAAAAAATTATTTATGTAAGTTGTAATACGGCCACCCAGGCCCGCGATTTAAAAATGCTAGCCGAGTTCTACACCATCACAGCTGTACAGCCGGTAGATATGTTTCCGCAAACCACACATGTAGAAAATATAGTTCGGTTGGATAAAAAATAAATTAACCCAGTAATTCCTCCTCTAACATATTCAGCACACGATCAATTGCTGAAGTTAGTTTTACTTAACAGGTTGCTTCTGGCTTTTTAACGTTTGCGCCAATTTTACAGCCTCGTATGCATTAACCAAACCACCGGTAATACTAAGCTGATCCAGTTTTGTTTTTCCGCCCCCAGGCTTTTGCACCTGCAGATTATCGAACTTCCGGGTTGATTTCATTAACACATCTTTTACCTCCAGTGCACTAAGTTCAGGAAAGTAAGACATAATCAATGCGGCCACTCCTGCCGTTGATGGGCTTGCCATACTTGTACCACTTTCATTTTTATACTTGTTTCCGGGCACGGTAGAATATACCTCAACTCCAGGCGCAAAGAAGGCAACCATCTTTTTTCCATAGTTACTAAAGCCACCCACCAGTTCATCGCCACCCCAGGACGAGGCACCAACTTCAATCCAGTTCCTGGCCTCTTTGCCATCGTTATAAAATCTTGTCGGATAGTTTTTCTTCTCATCAATATTCTCTCCATCGTTACCGGCAGCATGTATCAGCAATACACCTTTTTGTTCGGCATAGCGTACAGCTTTGTCCACGGCCTCCTTTTGTGGCGAGAACGATTTACCAAAACTCATGTTGATGATGTGCGCACCATTGTCCACCGCATAAATGATTGCGTTCGCTACATCTTTGTCGCGTTCATCGCCATTGGGCACAGCCCGCACAGCCATAATCTTCACATTATTGGCAATACCTTTTATGCCCAGGTTATTCGTGCGATCAGCCGCAATAATACCAGCCACATGCGTGCCGTGAGTAGCATCAGCTCCGGTTACATCATTGTTACCATAACCCTTTTCATACAGGTTATTACTATCATCTCCTACAATTGTGCGCGAATCAAAATTTTCGTTATAGCCATATTTTACAATCACTTCATAATAATCAACAGCCTCTTTCAATTCGCTTACATAGTCTTCAATGTTTTCATCTTCGCCCATGTTCTTATACATGCTTAACAAGAATCCTTTTGCAAAAAGTAAAGCCGGTTCTTTAGTTTCAAATTTTTGCACATCGGCTGCTGTAAGTTTCTCAATCTTCATGATTGATTTAATCGTATCAATGCTGTGATTGATGTTGCGGTAAATGTTAGCGTATAACTTATACTGCTGCTCGTTTTTGGCTTTCAGTTTTTCGTATTTATCCCGGATCTGAAGATAAGTTTCGTATTCAGTCTTCTGCTTCTTACTTACTTTGCTTTCTTCTATCGAGCCATACTTAGCATGCAACCTGATGTACTCGCGGGTAAGTTCATAGGTATCGGCCTCTACGTTTCCATTTTTTCCACCAATAAAATTCCAACCATACACATCATCGGTGTAACCGTTGTTATCATCATCAACCCCGTTTCCGGGAATTTCTTTTTCATTTTTCCAGATTACGCTTTTCAGATCTTCGTGTTCAATATCCACGCCTGAATCGATTACCGCCACGATTACCGTACGGGAGGGTTGGCCTTTCAACAGGGTTTCATAAGCTCGTTCTGAACTTACGCCCAGCAAAGTATCCAGTTCAGGGTCTCGCAAAAACCAATCCTGTGGTACTGGTTTGCCAGAGGCATATTGGGAAAAAGCGGGAAACAGGAATGCGAGTGAAAATATTACACTCAGAAAAATCTTTTTTGTCATACCGGTGAAAGATAAAAACTATGCCAAGATACATTTAAACCGTTTTCGAAGCGCATTTATTATTTGCGGGGTGGGGAAACCGTAATGTGGGGCCGGTATTTTCTTAAAAAAGTGGGTTGGAAATTACTCCCGTACTTCCCGGCTGTCTATACACAATATCAGATCTATGCAATTGCTCACTTTTGAATCCATTAAAACGCAACCACTATGATACTTTTTTGCCTGACAGCCGTTTTAACTTTCTTTTTTGTGTTCTTTTCCTCTGTGGTAAAACTCCATAGCGAGTTGAAGCCAAAAGCCAGTGCGTGGAGCCGTAAAGAAGTTGTGGCTTAAAACCGTAACCGAATCAAAAGCAAGGCCACCCTTTTGGGTGGCCTTTTTTATGGTACCCCGATTGGTTAGTAAGGCTGATAATCTTTGGTGGTAGCCTTTAATGCAGGTTGAATATCAGCAGGCTTTATTGTGGCGGCCTTATTACCCCACATGTTACCGATATAATTTAGCACATCGGCAACTTCCTGATCGGAAAGCTGAAAGCCCGTCATCTCACCGTTATAGTCAGTTCCATTTACTTTCATTTCGCCACGCACACCCTGCACTATCACCTTAATCAGCCTGTTCTTATCGGCCAGGTAATCGGATTTAGCAACGGGCGGAAAAACACCAGGCAGCCCCTCGCCTTCGGCCATGTGGCACGACATGCACTGGGCCTCGTAAACAACTTTGCCCCGTTCCATACTTGCTTTCAGATCGTAAGTTTGATCAAACGAAAAAAGCAAAATCGAACTCAGGACAAAGGATATAATGGGTATTCGTTTCATGTTATAACAAACTCTATTTGAGTGTTTTGAACCAAAGAACATGCCGATTCATGGAAGTATCAGCAATAATAGAAATAAAAAATTTTATCTGCTGATGATCAGCCATACAAACCCTGATTCAACAAAAAAGTCATCTTTCCAAACTAAGAAAGATGACTTCACATTAAGCACGGAGGGCATCCCGATAGTATCGAAGACGCACATCCCTTAAAAAAGTGCCGAAGGCGGGACTCGAACCCGCACACCTGTTACGGCTCACGCCCCTGAAACGTGCGTGTCTACCAATTTCACCACTTCGGCTTCTTATTCCATGGTCAAAATTCCGAATCGAAAATTTTGAGTTTGAATAAGTGGTGCCCAGGACTGGACTCGAACCAGCACACCTTGCGGCACTACCCCCTCAAAGTAGCGTGTCTACCAATTTCACCACCTGGGCGGTTTAGAGATTACAAAGTTACAATCCGATTTGGCCTCAGTCAAGATTTAAACAGAACAAAAACAATCCGTTAATCAGAGTTCTGAGTTTTGACAGGGACCAGTTTTAAGAATAAAAATAAGCCTTTTCGGTAAAAAAGTAATGAATCCTGGTTCGGGTTGTTACTATTTTACCTGCCGGGTTTCGGGGTTGAAAACCCGAATGATCCCCAAATCTGGGTTATACCTCTATTATTACGGTATCTACCGCAAAAGACTTTATCCAATCACCAAAGAGGGTGATCCAGGACCCAATCCGGCCTGGCCGAATTTCTGAAAAATTTAAGTTGATTTTTTGGCACAGGCATTGCTACCTTTGTATCGCTAGCCGACGGTAGTTCTTCATACGTCGGTTATCACACCTAAAAAAGCCTCGTTTTAAAAGCCTACCTTATACTCGGGATCAAAGCCGGGCTGTGCAATGCAGTCCGGCTTTTTATTTTCCGGGAAATTGAACTCAACACCCGGTACGAATGTTATCGAAAAAAGCAATCCATCACTTTCTTTTTAATCTGATTTTCATGATTTTGCAGTGATGCAATCAGAGTCAGCAGAATAGATTCAGAAAAGGAATTCAGTTTTATGTCAGAAACAGCCTCCCTTATCCTCGGAGACAAAACGTACAGCCTGCCTGTTGTAACCGGAACAGAAAATGAGAAAGCCATCGATGTTACTTCCCTGAGAAATACCACAGGGTTTATCACCCTTGACTCCGGGTACATGAATAA
>JBPXJU010000026.1:0-23388 GCA_051715445.1 Bacteroidota bacterium
TCACGGGCAGTAAGTTTGCCGCGCTTGTGTTGTTGCTCTATTCGGTTTTCACCGCCACCCAAAAGCGATTCCTCGTTTTTGCGTTCCAGTTCGTCAAACTTGGGTTGAAGGATTTCGGATTTGATTTTACGTTTGGTCATAGCATATCGTACTTATCTCCAAAGATAGAAATTGTTGCCACCGGATTGTATCTTGGCTGCATGAATTACCGGTAATGAATAAGGTTGCGATTATTGATATGGGTACCAATACCTTCCACCTGCTGATAGCGGAAACGGAGGCTGGAATTTTTAAGATCATCCATCGGGAAAAAGTACCGCTAAAACTTGGCGTGGGTGGCATAAACCTCAACCTGATTACCGATGCGGCCATTAGTCGCGCGTTAATTACCATGAAAGCATTCAAAAAAACACTTACTGAAGCCGGGGTAAACCAGGTATTGGCGTTTGGCACCAGTGCATTGCGCAATGCTACCAACGGAAATGAAGTAGCTAATCAAATTGAAGCCGAGACAGGCATTAAAACCAACATCATTTCAGGCATACAAGAAGCGGAATACATTTGCCAGGGAGCCCGGGCTGCGATTGCCATGGGTAATCAAAAACATCTGGTTATGGATATTGGCGGTGGTAGTGTAGAATTTATTATCGCCAACCAAACTGAAATTTTCTGGAGCCATAGCTTTGAAATTGGCGGGCAACGGTTGCTGGAACGATTTCAAAAGCACGATCCTATTTTACCGGAAGAAGTTACTTCGCTTTTTAGTTACTTTACTGCCGAACTAAAACTGCTGATTGATCAGTTAGCACAACATCAACCCAGCACCCTGATTGGCTCAAGCGGAACGTTTGATACCCTCAGTGACATGTATTGTTTCCGAAACGACATCCCGGTAACAGAAGCCCCGGAAACACCTTTTTCAGTAAGCGCCTTTGACGAAATCTATGAAGAACTTTTGGTAAAGGATCGGGCCGCGCGCATGCAAATACCGGGTATGATTGAAATGCGGGTGGATATGATTGTGGTAGCTTGTTGCCTGATTAAATACCTGCTGCAGGCACATCCGTTTACTTCTATCCGGGTTTCTTCCTATTCACTGAAGGAGGGAGTACTCAGCAAACTGGTTGAACGTTAAAAATTGTCAGAAGCCATCTCAAAATTCAACTGACAGCATGAGTCTGTCTTAAAAGTTAATTTCAAATGTCTGCCTGCCCGTGTCGAAGGCGATCTAAAACTGAAACAGGTTGTCCCGATAGCTATCGGAACAACCTGACATACCACATATTTTTGAGATGGCTTTAGTTGAACGTTACCTCTCAACCAACAACCTTCAGTGAGTTACAAATTACAACCCCGAAACCTGCTTGTCCTTAGGATACTTAACATCGAACTTGTATACCAACTTACGGGTTTCGTTTGGTGTCAACTCCACCTCCCAGGTCAGTTTACCGGTGTCCTTGTTGTACTTTGCTCCACCAAGGTCAACCGTGGTTACTTCAATCTGTGTATTCTGTGAAACCGGTACTTGGTCCTCTACTATTATCTTCACCGCATCGGTTTTGGTGTTACGGACTGAAATCTCCCACGAATAACTTTCCTTGCGCGATGAGCCCAGAAAACTTTTTGAAGTTAAATCCTTCAGCTTCTCACGCTTCACTACAATCCGCTTATCACGACCCAACGAAACCGCCAACGTGTCTTGTATGCTGTTAGGGTCGATGAATGATTTTCCTACAAAAGTTCCTTCAAAGAAAATATTGGCTTCGCCAGGTAATAGATTAAATTCTTCCCAACCGGTTGCCCGCGCCATTAAAAAGGCATCCGCATCCAACTTCGGGGCAACCGAATAAATGTAATCAGCTTTCATATCGTAATTGCGAATATCAACTACCACTGGCCTGGCCGAAGAAGCAACGGTATAAGGCAGTGCAATATCAAACTCAGTATTCAAAGCGGTTTGAATTGTGGTTACATAATCAGCAACAGATGCAACCTTCATCTCAAAATCATCTTCTGCAGTCATTTCTTTAAGCGGGGCAGCAGGAGCGCCTGCCATTGATTTGCGCTTTGCCATTTCATACGCTATGGGATAATAAAAATCCAGATACCATGCATTCAACTCAGGCTTTTGTCCGCTAAGATTTGGGTTAGCCGTTGAAAGTTTCAATTTCACATTACTCCACTCCTCGCCCGTACTTTGAAAAACGTTTGCCTTATAACTTAACTGCACAGGATTTTTAGTATCTGCCGCACGTAAATCATAAACAGGACTCCAGCCTGCATTTGCTACCACATAGCGCACCTGCAATTCAATAGCTGTTGCCACCTCTGCCGAAACACTTACCACTAACTCGCTGGTGTTTCTTCTATACAATTCATTCTCGCTGTTGATCTGTGTATTTAGTTTAGCAATACGCTCATTCAGTTTTTTGATTTTCTCATCCTGTTTCATTCGCAATGAAACGATATCACCTAAGCGGGTACGATAGAAATCGGCCATCCCTTTAAGTTCAGTCACCGTTAAGTTTTGATTGGCACCGCCTATTTTCTGATTGCTGAGTAACATCTGCTCTTCCTTGCTGAGAATCTCCTTCTGACTTTGCTCTAAAACGATCTGCCGTTGCAGTGTTTCAACCGAATCCTTCAGCATGCGCAAGGGTTTAGGCAAATTAAATTCGCTTAAAAAATTCTGGCGATGGGATGTACCCAATATTATTATGCCGCCTTTGCCCGATACCTGCACGCTTTGCGGATCGAGTTGAGATGAAAGCCCCGTTACAATCACATTGGTTTTGCCTGCTTCCACTTTTGTTTTAACTACCCGCGAAACCTGGGCTTTATTGAGGAATACGGTAACGTCCGTAATCTTTGAATCTACCGGCTTATCGGGCTGTGCCATGCTTACCAGCGAACTCATCACCAAAGCCGATGTTAAAAGTTGATTTGTCATGATTTTTAGAATTTTGTCAATAAGATGAAGGATAACGCGCATTTCCATAACGAGTAGATAATTTTTATTAATACCTTGAAATTCAATCCGAATCAGGCAACTTTTGCGCCATGAACGAAATAACAATAGCCTATCCTCAACTGCGGCAGTTTGCCGTTGACATCTTTAGAAAAATGAATTGCCCGGAGGCTGATGCGCAACTGGCTGCCGATGTTTTGCTTAGCGCAGATTTGCGTGGCATTGATTCGCATGGAGTAGCGCGGCTTTCTGGTTATGTACGGCTTTGGGAAGCCAGGCGCATTAACAGTAAGCCTGATATCAAAGTTGTGCATGAAACCCCCAGCACTGCTGTTGTAGATGGCGATAGCGGGTTAGGACTTGTGGTAGCACCCAAAGCAATGGAGATAGCTATACAAAAAGCAGCCATTGCCGGAACCGGTTGGGTTGCCGTAAAGGGCTCTAATCATTTTGGTATTGCAGGCTACCATGCAATGATGGCTTTGCAAAAAGATATGATTGGTATGGCCATGACCAATGCCAGCCCGTTGGTAGCGCCCACTTTTTCAATTGAGCGATTACTTGGCACTAACCCGATTTGTGTAGCCATACCTGCCGGTAAACAACCCGCTTTTGTTGCCGACTTTGCTACCACAACAGCAGCAAATGGTAAACTTGAAATTCTGCAACGCAGAAATAAAGAAGCACCGGAAGGATGGATTCAGAAAAAAGATGGCAGCACTTCTACTAATCCTCATGAATTAAAAGAGGGTGGTGCGCTTATTCCGCTGGGTAGCGATCGCGAGCATGGAAGTCATAAAGGTTTTTGCCTGGGTGCGTGGGTAGACATTTTTTCAGCTGTGCTGAGTGGTGCCAATTATGGTCCGTGGGTTCCACCCTTTGTAAGTTTTCTGGCGCCACCGGCCGATCCGGTGGGTGAAGGCATTGGTCATTTTTTTGGAGCCATGCGTGTAGATGCGTTTCGTCCGGCAGCCGAATTTAAATCGCACATGGACAATTGGATTACTCGTTTCCGTAGCGCTAAAACCGCAGAAGGATATGATCACTTGGTTATACCGGGCGATCCGGAAAGGGAGTTTGAAGCGATACGAATGAAGGAAGGAATTCCATTGATAGATAAAGTGTTTGAAGACTTGAAAAAACTGGGTGAGAGTTTGGGGGTGTCAATTTAATTGCAGTTGCTTACGATTTAGTTATTTTCACACCCAATCTTTATCCACTAAAAGTTTGTTATGAAGAAGTTGGTAGCCTTACTGTCAATAGTTTGTATTCTATCAATCATCCAGTCAAATGCTCAGCTTGGTATACAGGCCGGAGCTGTTGCCGCACCCTACGAAGCGTTTGTTCCGTATGATAGTTTAGACAAAGTGAGTGGAGCAATTGGATTTACTGCCGGAGTATTTTATAAATATTGGGTAACCGATCACCTTTCGGTGCAGCCTGCCTTAAACTTAATTAACAAACGCTGGTGGGAAGAATTGGATGATGGGGGCGAGTTTTATATAACCCGGGTTTCCATGAATTATCTGGAGCTCCCGGTTCAGGTAGTTTTTACAACAAATAAAACAAGAGGTTTTTTTGTGGGGGCTGGCCCCACCCTTCTGGTTGGACTTGGTGGCAAAAGAACCGTAACGCATAACGACAATATAATTGAGAATGATAAGCTAACGATAGGAAGCGCTAATGCCCCCGAAAAGAGCCTTACGTTAGCACTGAATGCAATGGCTGGTTATACATTCAAACATTTTTCGGTTGGCCTTAACTATAACAAGGGTATAACCAACCAACCGGTTAATGATGGCGACCAAGGTAATGTAAGTCATATAACCCTAAGGGTTAGTTTTCTTTTTGGAAAACAATAGTCGGTATCTCTAAAGTATGATTTCCTTCACCGGGTTTTATATCAGTATGAAAAAATAATTTTTGATTATGAAAATGCTTCTTCTACTTGGCGGTTTGCTAATCTTTCAAATCTCATTCTCGCAAAAGAACTACCTAACCGGAAAAGTAATCACACTACAGCACGACACTTTAACCGGTTATATTGACTACAGAAACTGGGAAGTAAACCCCAAGATAATCAGCTTTAAGAAGGAAATTACATCTGAAGAAATAATTTACTCACCACTTGAAATCTCAGGCTTTCAGGTTAGCGATGAAATTTATTTGTCAGCTCTTGTAGATTCCGAAATAAGTCCATCAAAAATTAATCTACCGAGAGAAGCAGCTCCCGTGATCAGGAATGAGGCCACATTCCTACAAGTACTGTTCGAAGGATCCAAAAGCTTATACCATTCTAAAAATACCGAGGGGAACGACAACTTCTATATCAAAAAAGATTCAGCAATTGAATTACTCGTCTATAAAAAATACATGCGGGAAGAAGGTGGCAGATTAGTAACCCTGGAAAACAAAAAATATACAGGCCAGTTAACGCTATATCTTAATAATTGCTCAACCATTCAAAGCAAACTAAAAAGCACAGCTTATAATAAAAAAGAGTTGCTGAATCTTTTCAATACATACTATCAATGCGCAGGCATGGAAAGTGAGTATCGCAAGAAGGAGGAGAAAATTAAAACAGAGCTTGGTGTATTAGCCGGGCCTTCATTAAACACCATAAATTTCAGTGGCGATGGAAACGTCCAAATTTTAAATGCTGATTACACCACACATACAAACTTTACTGCCGGCATTTATTTTGATGTGATTCTAAGCAGAAATTTGAACAAATGGTCCATTATTAACGGACTAACCTTTGCCTCTTATAACATTACAGGAAAATATGCAGAACAGGAAACGCCAAGCCGGTACGTTGAAAGTAAAATAACCATGGGTTATTCTTACCTGAAGTTAGGGAATATGGTACGGTACCGTTTCTTTTCAGGAAAGAACATCTCAACCTATGCCAACTTTGGTATTATAAATGGGTACGCATTAAAAGAAAACAGCAATAACCGTTTAACAAAAACAATCTTTCATGATGTCGAAACGGTTACAGAAGCTACGGCTATTGAAGATACCCGTAAGTACGAACAGGGGTATATCGTTGGCATTGGTGCGAAACAAAATAGGCTTACGGGTGAAATTCGTTACGAACGTGGAAATGGAATGTCCGCATACAGAAGTCTGAGCAGCACCCGAACAAGCTATTACCTGATAATTGCATACCGTCTATGAACAGGATTTAGGAACAAACGGAATTCCGTTTTCCAATATTTTAGGGCGTTGTACTAGAATTAAATGAAAAAAGGATGGTCGCACCATCCTTTCTAACAAGAACTATTAGATAAGTCTTACAGCTTCCCAGCCTGTATCTTCTTGGCTACAGCCTGCACTTCATCCAACACGCGAAGCAAATTACCACTCCAAAGCTTACTGATCTGTGCCTCGGTGTACCCACGCTTTACTAATTCTAAGGTTACATTAAACGTTTCAGAGGCATCGTTCCAGCCATCAATACCGCCACCGCCATCAAAATCAGAACTGATGCCCACATGATCAATACCTATCTTCTTAACCAGATAATCGATATGATCTACAAAGTCGGCCACACTTACCGGAGGCGCTACGGGATTTACTTCCTTCTCAATACGCGGCTTTGCTTTGGCTGTAATCTCCGCATACTTCTTAAAATACGCGGTGCGTTCTTCTGCCGGTAAATCGCGCAGGGCTGATCGCTCCAGTACCGTAAACCCTTCTTCGGCAGCAACCGCCTTTACAATCTCATTTACTTTTGCCGCATTGGCTTCATTCTTCTTGGTATTAACATAACTCTTAAACGCAACAGTCTGCACCACTCCTTTGTTGGCTTTTATTAACTCCAATTGTTCATCATCCAGATTACGACTTACGTCATTTAAAGCCCGGGCTGATGAGTGTGACGCAATAACCGGTGCCTTTGACAACTTGATGGCTTCAATGTTTGCTGCCTTTGATGGATGCGATAAATCAACCATAATTCCCCACTTATTCATTTCCTGTATTACCTCTCGCCCTAAAGGACTAAGTCCATTGTGTAACCACACATTGTCGCGCTCACCCGTGTTGGAGTCGGCCAACTGGCTGTGGCCATTATGTGCTAACGACATGTAACGCGCACCCCGATCGTAAAATTCTTTTACTCTTTTTATATCCGTTCCAATGGGGTATCCGTTTTCCACACCAATCATGGCTACTTTCTTTCCCGATTTTACAATTCGTCTTACATCGGCTGATGTAAGCGCTAACTCAATCCTATCGGGAGCAATTTCTTTACAGAGTTTATGAATGGCATTGAACTTTGCATCGGCATTGGCATAGGCTTTTGCATATCCTTCAGGGGTTAATTCACCCTGCCCTGTGTAAACTATCAGCCACGAAACATCCAAACCACCTTCCTCCATTTTAGGAAGGTTTACCTGGGTATTAAGTCTTTGTGTGTAGTTTACTGCAGTTGTGAAATTAGCCACATCAATATCATCGTGGGTATCTAATGTAATTACGCGTTCGTGGATGGCTTTAGCCTTTTTAATTAAGGCTTCATCGGTTAAGGATTGGCCAAAGCTTAAGGCAATTGATAAGCCAAACACCGCTAATAAAGTTGTTGCTGATTTCATAGTAATTGAATTGATGGTCGTAACCTATTGTATTGCTAAAAATACAAGACATGAATCTGATCCGAACCAAAAAATGGACAAAAGGTTAATCAGGGTTTAGGATGGATTCTGGTTGAAATACGCTAAAGAGTAAAGAAAACCCTAATCACCCATGGAGATGTAAAGGCACGCTCCTGACTGTTGTAAATAACATCATACAAAGCCATGATGTTGAGCTTACTGCGTTGCCCGATGGGTTGCGAATAACCTAATCCCAGTAACAATCGGTCATAGTTCCTGCGCTCCCCTGTTGCCAGAAAAGTAGGGGTATTGATCAGATTATATTCGCCATAGGCAAAAACCTGATTGAAATTATACCGCATAAACGGGCTTACTCCGTATTGATCAATATTTAGTTTGACAGGCTGTGAATACGCAATACGCTGCCAGGTTATACCTGTACCTACCGAAAACTTTGGCGTAACCATATACCCTACAATCGGGTTAACAGCAAAATAAAAATATCGGTTTCCATAGGTGTCTGTACCACCATTTAATGCTAAACCGCCCCCGGTGTAAATACGATCTTTAAGTGCCCAACCCGTGTTATCATCTACATCGCGTTGAGCCCATGAACTGATTGAAACAAAAAATAGTATTACTCCCGCTACCTTCTTCATGCTGTGTATTTTAATGTTCCTTTGTTAGTCTTCCTGAACAATAAAAATATCTTCTGTTTCCTTTTTCATAAGATATTTCTCGCGGGCGAATTTTTCGAGTAATTCTTTGTTGGTCAGTAACTCCTTACGATCCTTCTCTACTTCACTGATTTTTTCCAGATAAAATTCCTTTTCATTTTCGAGGCTGTTTACTTTAGCCGTCATCTTAAATCGCGAAATAAGATCGTTGGAATCGAGCAGCAGCAGCCATATAAAAAAAAGCAACCCGGTAACGACATAGAAATTTCTGAAGGCTGGTGGGAGTTTTTTGAGCATAAGTTTAAAAAATGGTAGTACGAAGATAAAGATTTACCCGATTAAATAGCAAATCGGGCTGGTGCCCGATTTGCGTCTAAAAATTCTTCAATCAGAGTTACGGTTTCATCAGCTTCCACTCCTGAGCAAAGGCAACATCCTGCGTGCCTTTATGGAAAGTAGTAAGTTTCAATACCGATTTGTTTTTCAACTGCAGGGTAACATCAAACTCCTTAGCGGAAACCGGGTCAATGTACGATCCCTTACATTTCTTAAACATCCCAACGCGCAAATTCTCTAATACGCGAGTACCCAGTATGGAGTTGTTCATATTGTCGGCCCATACTACAGAACCCTGAAACACAGAATCCACATCGTAAATTAGGACGCGCACGTTCATGTGCTCATTAAACCAAACCCCTACCAGATTATGTTGAAAATCGGCCCCCAGAAATTGCTCGCGCAGCAGGAACACGATTATACCACCTGCTACCATCAACAAAACAAACGACACAAACATCATATTTGCTTCCATTTCCTGAAAGGCTCCAATTAGATGAAAACCTTCTGGCATACTTTGGCAAAAACCAGACGAGGTTCCAAAAAGGCTTAAAATCCTAAAATTTTGGACATTTGGATTAATGAAGGTGATGAGCAGCTCCCAAATCTGGCCCATTATTGTGATGATTTCCCAAAATGGGCAAACAAAAAAAGCTGTCACTTTCGTAACAGCCTTTTTCTTTGGGTTTTGCCGAGGTACTAAAACTTCTTGCCCGGGAAATAAGCAGTTTCTCCCAACTCTTCCTCAATGCGGATAAGCTGGTTGTACTTGGCCATTCTGTCGGAACGAGAAGCTGAACCTGTCTTGATCTGACCGGTATTTAAAGCCACCGCCAGGTCGGCAATGGTGCTATCTTCTGTTTCGCCTGAGCGGTGCGACATAATGCTCTTGTAGCTGTTGCGCTTGGCCAGGTTTACGGCATTAATCGTTTCTGTCAATGATCCAATCTGGTTTACTTTTACCAGAATGGCGTTGGCTACGCCCTTATCAATTCCTTTTTGCAGGAAGTCCACATTGGTTACAAACAAATCATCCCCTACCAATTGCACTTTATCGCCAATGCTATCGGTAAGTGTTTTCCAGCCGGCCCAGTCTTCTTCGGCCATTCCATCTTCTAACGAAATGATCGGATACTTCTTAGACCAGTTAGTCCAATAGGCAGCCATTTCTTCGGGCTTCAATTTCTTGCCGGAAGATTTTTTAAAGTGATACAATTTCGTTTTGGGATCATAGAATTCAGAAGCAGCAGGATCCAAAGCAATGAAAATATCCGACCCGGGTTTGTAACCAGCTTTTTCAATTGCTTTAATCACTATTTCAATCGCCTCTTCGTTTGATTTAATGTTTGGAGCAAAGCCCCCCTCATCGCCCACGTTTGTTGAAAGGCCCTGATCGTGCAATACTTTCTTCAGGGTATGAAAAACTTCGGCACCCATTCGCAACGCTTCAGAAAAAGTATCAGCGCCTACTGGCATAACCATAAACTCCTGAAAATCGATTGAGTTATCCGCATGGCTTCCGCCATTCAGAATATTCATCATGGGTACCGGTAATGTGTTGGCGTTTACACCACCAATGTAACGATACAACGACTGGCCAGCTTCCATGGCAGCTGCTTTTGCAACCGCCAACGAAGTTCCCAGAATTGCATTTGCGCCCAACTTGCCTTTGTTACCGGTGCCATCCAATTCAATCATTACCTTATCCACCAGATTCTGATCAAATACATCAAGGCCTACTATCTCAGCTGCAATTTTAGTGTTCACATTGTCTACAGCTTTTAATACACCTTTACCTACATACTTTTTCTTATCACCATCACGTAATTCAACTGCCTCGTGTGTACCGGTAGATGCACCGGATGGAACCGCAGCACGACCAAACGCACCCGATTCAGTAACTACATCTACTTCAACAGTAGGGTTGCCGCGGCTATCTAAGATTTGACGGGCATGGATTCCTTCGATTAAACTCATATTTTTTTTATTAAAGATGGAAGTTGTTTTTTAATTACTATTTATGATTTAGTGTTGTTGCCAATAATCAACAACCAAAACTTTTTCAAAAAAGGGACTGGCCAGCGAGACAAACTTCTGGTGTTCCGGATGGGGTAAATAGGTATCTCGATCCTTCTCGGAGGCAAAGCTTACGATGAAACAATGCGTAAAGCCTTGGTTAAGATTTTCAGGACTGTTGTTAGTTCCCCATTCAAATTTCCTGATTTCTTTAATGGTAGATGAAAGTGCACGAAAGGCATTTTCAATTTTCTTGATGTCCTCAGGCTTGGCACTCGATTTAAACTCAAACAATACTACATGCTGAAGTAATTTTTCCTGAGCTGAACTCATAACTGAAATCGTTAAAAAAAGTAGTAGCGGTAGTATTCTTCTCATGTTGTTTGTGGAATTATTAAACACCAACCATGTTGCCCTCTTTCACCATAGTCACAAACTGATCGAATAAATATTGCGAATCGTGCGGGCCTGGTGATGCTTCGGGATGATATTGAACTGAAAAGGCTCGTTTGCTTTTTAAGCGAATACCCATTATGGTATTATCGTTCAAATGCAAGTGCGTTACTTCTACATCCGGATTTTTTTCAATTTCCTTTTCGCTTACTGCGAACCCATGATTCTGCGAAGTCATTTCTCCCAAACCAGTAAGCAGATTCTTTACCGGATGGTTTAACCCCCGATGGCCGTGGTGCATTTTATAGGTTGTTAATCCCGCTGCAAGCGCCAATAACTGGTGCCCCAGACAAATACCAAAGGTTGGTTTATCAGCCGCCAGAATATCTTTTACAGTTTTGATGGCGTAATCCATTACCGAAGGATCGCCCGGACCGTTTGAAATAAAGTAGCCGTGTGGTTCCCACTTTTCCATTTCTGCGAAGGAAGTTTTGGCTGGAAACACTTTTACGTAACAATCGCGCGAAGCAAGGTTGCGCAGAATGTTTGTTTTAATTCCTAAATCAAGCGCAGCTATTTTAAAGGTTGCTTTGGCATCACCATAAAAGTAAGCTTCCTTCGTACTTACCACCGAAGATAACTCGAGGCCATCCATAGAAGGCACTTTTTTAATTTCCGCTTTCATTTCCTCTGGCGTTAACTCCGATGAAATCAGTGCATTCATTGCACCTTTACTCCGGATATAGCGCACGAGCATGCGGGTATCCAGATCGGAAATGCCTACTACTCCGTTTTTCTCTAAATAAGTTTGTAAGCTATCCTTGGCTGTTTTACGACTGAACTCGTCTGAGAACTCATTCACAACAATACCACTTATCTTAGGTGAGGATGATTCCTGTTCTTCGGCAACCGTACCATAATTACCAATGTGGGCGGTTGTGTTTACGATTATCTGGCCATAGTAGGAAGGGTCGGTATAAATTTCCTGGTAGCCTGTCATGCCGGTATTAAAGCAAATCTCGCCACCTGAGGTTCCGCGTTTGCCAATTGCTTTTCCTTCCAACAGTAGGCCATCGGCCAGGAGTAAATATGCTTTTGTGCTCAATTCGTTTTGGGTTTGGTTAACAAAAATACTGGTATTAAGGGTTTTACAGGTTTTAATTTCTTTAAAATTTCAGTTTCCGATTTCAAACGGTTACGACAATAAAAAAGGGATTGAATTCTGAAAATTCAATCCCTTCGCTATATCCTGTAAAGGCCACTTATTCCTTTTTCTTGGTCTTCTTGGCGGCCTTTTTTGGTGTCTCCTCTGCTTTTACTTCGGCAGAAGCTTCTTCCGTGCCTTCAGCTTTTTTAGTTCTGCGGCTTCTGCGGGTTTTCGTTTTCTTCTCAGCACCATCTTTTTTGTAGATGTCGTTAAAGTCAACCAACTCCAGCAAACACATTTCTGCTGCATCGCCCAGGCGAGGTGCGCTAAACTTAATAATGCGGGTATACCCACCTGGTCTGTCACCTATTCGGCCTGCCACTTCACCAAACAAAGCCGTTACCGACTCTTTGTTTTGCAGGTACGACATCACCGTTCTGCGGGAGTGTGTAGTGTTGTCTTTTGCTTTGGTAAGCAAAGGCTCTACATACTTCTTTAGAGCTTTAGCTTTGGCAACTGTAGTCGTAATCCGCTTATTCAAAATAAGTGAAGATGCCATATTTGAAAGAAGTGCATGGCGGTGAGCCGCAGTTCTTCCTAAGTGATTAATTTTCTTACCGTGTCTCATGGGTTAGTCTTCTTCGAGTTTATACTTGGCCAGATCCATACCAAAAGTAAGGTTCTTCTCAGCCACCAGTTGCTCTAATTCAGCCAACGATTTCTTTCCAAAGTTTCTGAATTTCATCATGTCTGAAATATCCAGCTGTACTAAATCGCCAAGCGATTTTACATCGGCAGCTTTCAAACAGTTATAGGCACGTACAGAAAGATCCAGATCATGCAATTGTGTTTTCAACAACTTGCGCATGTGCAGCATCTCTTCATCAACCTGCTCTACTTCGCTATCTTTTCCGGTTTCAAGTTCAATTGATTTATCAGAGAACAAACGGAAGTGCTGAATCAAAATGAAAGCTGCTCCTTCCAAAGCCTTTTCAGGGTGGATTGAACCGTCAGTTTCAATATCAATCAATAATTTTTCGTAGTCAGTCTTCTGCTCAACGCGGGTATTCTCAACGCTGTACTTCACATTTTTTACTGGCGTGAAGATGGCATCGATCGGAATAAATCCGAAAACCTGCTCATTTGGTTTGTTTTCTTCCGCAGGCAAATAACCGCGACCTTTTTCAATAGTCAGTTCAATTTCAAATTGAGCTGTTTCGTCCAGGTTACAGATTACATGATCGCTGTTCAATATCTCGAATGATGATGTGAACTTGGAAATATCGCCAGCCTTAAATTGCTTTTGCTTTTTGATATTTACCACAATCTTGTTATCAAAATTATCGTTAACCTTTTTGAAGCGTACCTGCTTCAGGTTAAGAATAATTTCGGCTACATCCTCTACTACTCCTTCAATGGTAGAAAACTCGTGCAACACGCCCGGAATTTTTATACCGGTAATTGCATAACCTTCCAATGAAGAAAGAAGAATCCGTCTTAAAGCATTACCGATTGTTACTCCGTAACCCTTCTCTAATGGTTTGAAAGTAAAGAGGCCATGGAAATCATCTGATTTTTCCATCACCACCTTCTCCGGCATTTGAAACGCTAATATTGACATATCAAATTTGATTAAATGTGTTAATTACTTAGAGTACAATTCGACAATCAACTGCTCGTTGATATTTTCCGGAATATCTGCACGTAATGGCAGATTAATCAGCTTTCCTTCCAGTTCGCTGTTATTCCATTCTAACCAATTGTACTTCTTAGCTCCCTGAACTGACAAGGAATTACTGATTGTTTCCAATGACTTTGATTTCTCACGAACACCAATAACATCACCCGGACGCAAGTTCAATGAAGGAATGTTTACTACATCGCCATTTACCGTAATGTGTTTGTGTACTACCAATTGGCGCGCAGCTCTGCGGGTTGGGGCAATACCTAAACGATATACAGTGTTATCCAACCGCGACTCTAACATCTGAAGCAATACTTCACCTGTTACACCCTTTTTACGTGAAGCCTTATCGAAAATGTTTTCGAATTGACGCTCCAGCACTCCGTAGATATACTTGGCTTTTTGCTTTTCAGCTAACTGCACTGCATATTCAGATTGCTTGCGCTTTTTACCTTTACCATGCATACCTGGTGCATAGTTCTTTTTTTGAAGCGCTTTGTTTTCACCAAGAATAGGCTCGTTAAATCTTCTGGAGATTCTAGCTTTGGGGCCTGTGTATCTTGCCATGTTATTATCGTTGTCGTTAATTATTAAACTCTTCTTTTCTTAGGCGGGCGGCAACCGTTGTGCGGGATTGGCGTCATGTCTTTAATCACCATCACTTCAATTCCTGAAGCCTGAATGCTGCGGATGGCAGATTCACGGCCGGCACCCGGGCCAACCACAAATACTTCCACTTTGCGTAATCCAAGTTCAAAAGCTTTTACCGCGCACTCCTGTGCAGCTACCTGAGCAGCATAAGGTGTGTTTTTCTTTGAACCTTTAAAGCCCATCTTCCCTGCAGAAGCCCAGGAGATAACCTGACCCGTTGAGTTGGTCATGGATATAATGATGTTGTTAAAGGTGGCGCGTACGTGGGCCTGGCCAATTGCCTCAACCACTACTACGCGTTTTTTACTTTTATCCTTCTTCTTTTCAACTGGTGCTGCCATACAGAAAAGCTATTATGCTTGTTTTATTTAATTATCCTTTAGTTGCCTTCTTCTTATTTGCTACCGTCTTGCGCTTTCCTTTACGGGTACGCGCGTTGTTCTTGGTAGTTTGACCACGAACCGGTAACCCTCTTCGATGACGCAGTCCACGGTAACATCCAATGTCCATCAAACGCTTTACGCTAAGCTGAACTTCAGATTTCAGAGCACCCTCAATCTTGAACTCTTCAGCAATAGCTGCACGGATGGCATTCGATTCTTCATCGTTCCATTCCTTTGCTTTCTTGTCCCAGTTTACTCCTACTTTAGTAAGAATACGCTGAGCCGATCTGCGGCCAATGCCATAGATGTACGTAAGGGCGATTTCGCCTCTTTTATTATCCGGAATATCTACACCAGCAATACGTGCCATAATTATCCTTGTCTTTGTTTATACCGTGGATTCTTCTTGTTAATAACAAACAGTTTGCCCTTGCGCCTGATGATCTTGCAATCGGCACTGCGTTTCTTTATAGATGCTCTGACTTTCATAGTCTTTCTATTTATATCTAAACGTTATCCTTCCCTTTGTTAAATCATAAGGCGACATTTCCAGTCTTACCTTATCGCCAGGTAGAATCCGGATGTAGTGCATCCGCATTTTTCCTGAAATATGTGCCAACACTTCGTGGCCATTTTCCAATTGCACTCTGAACATGGCATTGGAAAGTGCCTCCAAAATGGTTCCGTCCTGCTCTATCGACTTTTGTTTCGCCACTTGAACGAATAGTTTTGTTCTATATACTCGTGAGTCGTTATGACTTCCGTTCTGTCTTTATGGATCGCTACCGTATGCTCAAAATGGGCTGAAGGTTTACGATCTGAGGTTCTGATGGTCCAGCCATCTTTCTCCTGTACTACGTTTCTTGTTCCCAGGTTTATCATGGGTTCAATCGCGAATACCATACCTGGAGCCAACTTCACACCCGTTCCGCGCTTTCCGTAGTTTGGAACATCCGGATCTTCGTGCAGGTCTTTCCCTACTCCATGTCCCACCAACTCACGCACAACACCGTATCCAAACTGCTCCACATGGTGCTGAATCGCGAAACTCACATCACCCATTCGGTTACCCGAACGCGCTTGAGAAATCCCGATCTCCAACGATTCGTAGGTGCGCTCCAGCAACTTCAACACTTCGTCACTCACTTTTTCAAGTGGGTACGTATAAGCCGAGTCGCTGTGGTATCCCTTGTACTTCACACCGCAGTCAATTGAAACCACATCGGTTTCTTTCAACTCGTATTCACTCGGAAAACCGTGCACTACAACTTCATTTACCGACATGCACAAGGCAGCCGGAAAACCGTGGTAGTTTTTAAACGATGGCGAAGCTCCATGATCGCGAATAAATTCTTCGGCAAGTGTATTCAGGTCTTTGGTTTTTACACCCGGTTTTACCCGTTTTGCAATTTCACCGTGCACTTTTCCTAAGATCTGTGCACTGTCTCGCATTAACTGAATTTCCTCGTCCGTCTTATAGCGAATCATTCAACTTCAAGCCGCAGCAAACTGAGAACGTCCCTTTACTCTACCCGATTTCATCATACCCTCGTAATGCCGCATCAACAGGTAGCTTTCAATCTGCTGGAGTGTGTCTAACACAACACCCACCAATATCAGAAGTGAAGTACCACCATAGAATTGAGCAAAGTTCTGCGTAATACCTGCCTTAACTGCAAATGCAGGAAGGATAGCAACCGCAGCCAGGAAGATGGCGCCCGGTAAAGTTATTTTCGATAAAATACTATCAATAAATTCAGCTGTTTCTTTGCCGGGTTTAATACCGGGAACAAAACCGCCATTTCTCTTTAAGTTATCAGCAATGTCGTTGGAAGGCACTGTGATAGCTGTATAGAAGAATGTGAAAATCAGAATAAGTGTAGCAAACAATAAGTTGTACTGCCAGGAAGTAAAGTCAGCAAAGGTTGAACCTACGTAGGTTCCAATATCGCTGTCTTGCCAGATTTGCGCCACCAGTGGCGGAATAAACATCAGCGCCTGAGCGAAGATGATTGGCATTACTCCCGCTGAATTCAACTTTAATGGAATGAAATCGCGCTTACCTCCGTACAATTTATTTCCTACAACCTGCTTGGCATACTGCACCGGAATTCTTCGAGTTGCTTGTGTAAGTGCAATTACACCCACTACCACAAAGAACAGGGCTAATACTTCAAGGATAAATAACAACATGCCGTTCATTCCTTTGGTATCGATTTCCTGATAGATAGCTACCGGGAAACGTGACACAATACCGATCATGATCAACATGCTGATACCGTTACCAATTCCCTTATCGGTGATGCGCTCGCCCAACCACATACAGAACATGGTGCCAGCAATCAGAATGATAATTGATGACAAGGTGAAGAACATGCCCGGATTTACTACTGCTTCGTTCGGGATAGTTGCCCGGATATAACCATACGACTGTGCTGCCGTGATGATGATAGTAAGGATGCGGGTAAATTGATTTAAGCGTTTGCGTCCACTTTCGCCTTCTTTCTGAAGTTTAGTGAAGTGCGGTACTGCTACCGTTAAAAGCTGTACTACGATAGATGCCGATATGTACGGCATAATACCCAGTGCAAAAATGGATGCCCGGCTAAATGATCCGCCAAGGAAAGTGTTTAACAAATCGAAAATACCACCCTGGGTTCCACCGGTTTGTTCGAGTATAACTGCATCTACTCCTGGCAGTACGATGTACGAACCCAGACGGAAAATGATCAGAAACCCGATTGTATTTAAAATACGAATCCGGAGGTCTTCGATTGAAAAGATGTTCTTTATTGTAGTAAAGAAACGCTTCATTACTTAATAGTTGTGGCGGTACCGCCTACGTTTTCAATTGCTTTAGTGGCTGTGGCTGAGAAGGCATGTGCTTCCACACTTACTTTTGCTTTTAACTCACCACGTCCTAAAATTTTAACACTGTCCTTCTTACCTACAATTCCATTATCAATCATTAACTGTACGGTAAGAGCAGTTTGTTTTGTTTTCTGAGCCAGATCTTCCAAAGCATCCAGATTGATAGCTTTGAAATAAACCTTCTCATTGTTTTTGAAACCAAACTTCGGAATACGTCTCTGTAAAGGCATCTGACCACCTTCGAAACCAAATTTCTTGTGGTATCCAGAGCGTGATTGAGCACCTTTGTGTCCTCGACCTGCGGTGCTACCACCAGAGCCCTGGCCTCTTCCCAGGCGCTTATTTGTCTTTACCGAACCTTCAGCCGGCTTAAGTGTATGCAGTTTCATTCTTATAATTCGGTTACAGTCACCAAATGTTTTACTTTCTTAACCATGCCCTGAATCTGTGGTGTATATTCCACTTCAACAGAACGGTGTACTCTTCCTAAACCTAAAGACTGAATTGTTCTCAATTGAGTCTCAGGTCTTTTTATTGTGCTGCGGGTTTGAGTAATTCTAACTTTTGCCATAACTCTTATCCGTTAAATACTTTCGATAATGATACACCGCGGTTTCGGGCAATTGTCTGCGGATCGCGCATAGTGGTTAACGCTTTGAAAGTAGCTTTTACCACGTTGTGCGGGTTAGATGATCCTTTAGATTTTGCCAATACATTATGTACACCGGCACTTTCCAATACGGCACGCATCGCACCACCAGCAATTACTCCAGTACCAGGCGAAGCAGGCTTAAGCAATACAAAGCCACCACCAAATTTACCAAGCGACTCATGCGGAACAGTTCCTTTAATGATTGGAACTTTCACCAGGTGCTTCTTGGCATCATCAATTCCTTTTGTGATAGCATCGGTTACTTCATTGGCTTTTCCTAAACCATAACCCACTACTCCGTTACCATCGCCTACAACCACAATGGCAGCAAAGCTGAATCTTCTACCACCTTTAACCACTTTGGCTACACGCTGAATAGCAACAACCTTTTCTTTCAGGTCTATTTCGCTAGCTTTTACCGTGCTGACGTTACTTTGTGTCATGCTCTTTTAAAATTTTAAACCTCCCTCTCTGGCTCCTTCGGCCAAAGCTTTGATGTTACCATGATAGAGATAGCCATTGCGATCGAACACAATTTCTGTGATACCCGCGGCTACTGCCTTTTCAGCTACTTTCTTACCAACTGTTTTAGAAATGGTAAGATTAACGCCACCCTTCTTGTCCAATTCGGTAGAAGATGATGAGGTTACAGTATGTCCTTTGGAGTCGTCTATGATTTGCGCATAGATAACTTTATTGCTGCGGAACACAGACAAGCGCGGTCTGGCAGATGTGCCTTCCAGCTTCTTGCGAATGCCCTTCTTAATGCGGACTCTTCTGTCTTTAATGTTTGCCATAACTAACTATTATTTAGCAGCTGCTTTACCAGCTTTTCTACGAACATACTCACCTGTGAAGCGGATACCCTTGCCTTTGTAAGGTTCAACCGGACGCAACGACTTGATTTTAGCGGCAACCTGGCCAATCAATTGCTTATCGATACCTTCTAAAGTAATGGTTGGGTTTTGCCCTTTCTCTTGTGTAGCCGCTACTTTCAACTCAGCTGGGATACCCACAATTACACTGTGTGAATAACCTAAGCTAAGATCCAAAACATTGCCTTGAGCAGATGCCTTATAACCTACACCCACCAATTCTAACTGTGCTTTGTAACCTTCACTTACGCCAGTTATCATGTTGGCAATTAGTGCACGGTATAAACCATGCATAGCCTTATGACGCTTTTGTTCAGTGGGACGTTGAACTACAACATTTCCTTCTTCCAAAACTATTTTAAAATCAGGATCAATCTTTTGCTTCAACTCACCTTTAGGACCTTTAATACTAACGGTGTGGTCGGCTGCTGCGAAGGAGAATGTTACTCCTTTCGGAAGTGCTATGGGTAATTTACCTATACGTGACATGACCTGCTTCGTTTAATAGATGTAACACAAAACTTCACCACCTACATTAAGCGCCTTAGCCTCCTTGTCGGTAATTACACCTTTTGAAGTAGACAGGATGGCAATGCCCAACCCGTTCAATACTTTAGGTAAACTATCGGCAGGTCTGTACTGACGCAAACCAGGAGAGCTAATGCGTGTAAGGCTTGTAATAGCCGACTCCTTGGTTTCAGGATTGTACTTCAACGCAATTTTGATATTGCCTTGCTTGTTGGAAGTGTCCTCAAACTTATAGTTCAAGATGTAGCCCTTATCAAAGAGCACCTTTGTTACTTCCTTTTTGATGTTGGAAGCAGGAACATCTACCACACGGTGACGCGCCTTTATGGCATTGCGCAACCGGGTTAAATAATCTGCTATTGGATCCGTTGTTTTCATTTTACTTATTTATAAAAAGCAAACCCGTTTTTTGGAACGGGCTGCAAAGATATATAACAATTTCTGTTATCCAAACTGTTATCTGGTTTCGGTTTAGCCTGTTTTAGAGGGTGCCCCGACCTTGATACTCAGCAACCAAATATGTGTGAGAAGGCGCTTACCAGCTTGCCTTGGTCAGTCCCGGAATTTTACCGTCACTGGCCATTTGGCGGAACTGGTTACGGCAAATGCCGAACTTACCCATATACCCACGTGGGCGGCCGGTAAGTTTGCAGCGATTGCGGATACGCACAGCCGATGAACTTCTGGGAAGTTTATCAAGCCCGGCCCAATCGCCAGCTTCTTTCAAAGCCTTACGTTTGGCTGCGTAGCGTGCTACCAGTTTTTCCTTCTTCTTGTCTCTTGCAACAATTGATAATTTTGCCATGGAGTCAATTAATTTTTATTTACAAATGGCATACCCAGCGCCTTGAGCAACTCGTAGCTTTCTTCATCAGAAGAAGCCGATGTTACGAAGGTGATATCCATACCATTAATTTTGTTCACTTTATCGATCGAGATTTCCGGGAAGATGATCTGTTCTTTTACACCAAGTGTGTAATTGCCACGACCATCAAAACCTTTGTCGCTTACGCCTTTGAAATCGCGTACGCGGGGCAAAGCCACACTCATCAGGCGATCCATAAATTCATACATTCTATCGCCACGCAGGGTAACCTTAGCTCCAATAGCTTGGTTTCCGCGTAGTTTGAAATTTGAAATGTCTTTTTTAGACCGTGTTGACACAGCCTTCTGACCCGCAATGGTGGTTAATTCTTCCACACCCACATCGATCAACTTTTTATCGGCAACAGCTGCGCCAATACCTTTGTTGATACAAATTTTTTCCACTTTGGGTACCTGCATAACCGATGAGTACTGAAATTTCTCTTTCAGACCAGGAACTACTTCCTTCAGGTATTTTTCTTTTAATCTTGGAGTTGCCATTACTTAATAAATTCTCCGGTTTTCTTTGAAAATCTCTGCAGCTTACCCTTTTCGTTAAGCTTTCTACCTGTACGGGTGGGCTTGCCATTAGAAGGTTCGATCAACATCAGGTTACTGATGTGAATGGTGCCTTCCATCTTTTTAATACCACCTTCAGGCTTGCCGGCAGAAGGCTTCTGGTGCTTTGTCACCATGTTAATACCTTCTACAATTGCGCGGTTCTTGTCAGCAAATACTTCCAGTACTTTGCCTTCCTTATCCTTGTCGTCACCAGCCAGCACCAACACAGTATCGCCTTTGCGGATATGCAACTTGGGCTGCTTGTTATACTTTCTTTCCATAACTTATAATACTTCAGGTGCCAAAGACACAATTTTCATAAACTGCTTCTCGCGCAACTCGCGAGCAACGGGGCCGAAAATACGGGTGCCACGTGGCTCATCTTGTGCGTTCAACAAAACAGCTGCGTTATCTTCAAAGCGAATGTAAGAGCCATCTTTTCTGCGAACCTCTTTTTTGGTGCGCACAATAACTGCTTTTGACACAGTTCCCTTTTTAATCTGGCTGGTAGGTATAGCCGACTTAACCGTTACTACGATTTTGTCGCCAACGCTTGCTGATTCTCTTCTTGTTCCGCCCAGTACATGCACGCAAAGAACTTCTTTGGCACCACTGTTATCGGCTACAACTAATCTGCTTTCTGTAGATATCATGATTACTTCGCTTTTTCAATGATTTCAACCAATCTCCATCTTTTGCTTTTGCTTAACGGGCGGGTTTCCATTATGCGCACAGTGTCGCCAATACCTGCCTCGTTCTTCTCGTCATGGGCCATGAACTTGGTTGTTTTGTTCATGAACTTGCCGTAGATCGGATGCTTTACCTTACGGTCGATTGCAATCGTGATGGACTTTTGCATTTTATTGCTTACCACCTTACCGACTCTTTCTTTTCTTAAATTCCTTGCCGTCTCCATGACAACTTATTTTTGAGTTTCTTTTGCTTTCAATTCAGTCTTCAAGCGGGCAATTAGCCTGCGGGTTTCTTTAATCCGCATCGGGTTTTCGATAGCCGAAACCTGGTGTGCAAACTTCAATTTGCGAAGGGCTTCGTTCTCGCTGCCGATTTTCTCGTTTAACTCAGCCAGAGTTAAAGCTTTGATGTCTCCGTTTTTCATTTTGCTGCTTGTTCTACGTAATCTCTTCTAACTGTAAAGCGCGTTTTAATTGGCAATTTACCATCTGCTAATGCCAACGCTTCTTTTGCTGTTGCCATGGTTACACCACCAGCTTCAAACAAAATGGTACCAGGCTTAATAACTGCCACCCAATACTCTGGCGCACCCTTACCTTTACCCATACGCACTTCTGCAGGCTTGCGGGTAATTGGTTTATCGGGGAATATGCGAATCCACACCTGACCTTCGCGCTTCATGGCGCGGGTAACAGCTACACGAGCTGCTTCTAATTGACGGGCTGTAATCCAACCTGGCTCAAGTGCCTTCAATGCAAAAGATCCGAAAGCAATAGAATGACCACGTGTGGCCGATCCTTTTACCTTGCCTTTCTGCATCTTTCTGAATTTCGTCCGTTTAGGCTGTAACATGATTTCCTAAAATTTTACTTGTCTGAAATTATTTCTTTGGTCTTCTTTCTGAACGTTCGCCACCGCGCTCGTTTCTACCTCCACGCTCACCGCCTCTTCTTCTTTCACCTCCACCGGCCTGGTTAGGTTTGTTTTCGCCAGCTGCATTGCTTACAATACCCACGTTAGGCGATAAGTCGCGCTTTCCATAAACCTCGCCCTTAAAGATCCATACCTTAATACCGATCTTTCCGTAAACTGTCTGTGCTTCAGAAATAGCGTAATCAATGTCCGCACGAAGAGTATGTAATGGAATACGACCCTCTTTGTATTGTTCGGTGCGGGCCATATCGGCACCAGCTAAACGACCAGATAGTTTTACCTTAATACCTTCTGCACCTACACGCATAGTTGAAGCGATAGCTTGCTTCATGGCTCTGCGATAAGAGATCCGGGCTTCCAATTGTTGTGCAATTGATTCACCTACTAATCTGGCATCCAATTCAGGACGTTTAATTTCGTAGATGTTGATCTGCACATCTTTATTGGTAAGCTTCTTAAGCTCTTCCTTGATCTTATCAACTTCGTTTCCGCCTTTACCAATAACTACACCCGGGCGAGCCGTGTGAATAGTTAAAGTAATTCTCTTAAGCGTACGCT
>JBPXJU010000027.1:0-132246 GCA_051715445.1 Bacteroidota bacterium
GTTGCTTTAAGACTCAACACAATTCTGCGCTCTTCTTTCGAAAATTCCAGCACTTTGAAGTCATACGCTTCGCCAACTTCTACTTTGCCTTCATCTTGCTTTACCAGATTCTTGGCCGAACAGAAACCTTCAATACCATAAGGTAATTCAAGTACAGCACCTTTATCATTTTTGCTGATGATAGTGCTCTTATGCACTGAACCCACTGTAAAGATGGTTTCGAAAGTATCCCATGGATTTTCTTCCAAATGCTTGTGGCTTAGGGCCAGTCTGCGGTTGGTGGCATCCAATTCCAATACCTGAACTTCTAAAGACTCTCCTACTTTGATAAACTCAGAAGGATGCTTGATCTTTTTAGTCCAGCTTAAGTCTGAAACGTGTACCAGACCATCAATACCTTCTTCCAGTTCGATGAACAAACCAAAGTTGGTAAGGTTACGCACCACACCTTTGTGGCGGGTACCTACTGCATACTTGCCTAATACATCCTGGCGAGTCCAAGGATCTTCAGTAAGTTGTTTGATACCGAGTGACATTTTGCGCTCTTCGCGATCGATAGTCAACACTACAGCTTCCAACTCATCACCTACTTTAATGAAATCCTGAGGATTGCGCAGGTGCTGGCTCCAGCTCATTTCACTTACGTGGATCAAGCCTTCTACACCCGGTTGCAATTCAAGGAATGCACCATAATCTGCTACGTTTACAATCTTACCTTTCACCTTAGAACCTACTGCAATATCAGCAGGCAACGATTCCCAAGGATGAGGAGTAAGTTGCTTCATACCTAATGAAATGCGTTTCTTATCACCATCAAAATCCAACACCACAACTTTTACAGTCTGGTCAAGTTTTAACAACTCTTCCGGATGGCTGATTCGACCCCATGAAATATCCGTAATGTGCAACAAGCCATCTACACCACCCAGGTCAATGAATACACCAAAGTTGGTCATGTTCTTAATTACACCTTCCAACACCTGACCTTTTTCCAGGTTAGTAAGGATTACCGCTTTTTGTTGTTCAAGATCTTTCTCGATCAACACCTTGTGCGATACTACTACGTTATCGTTGGTGTAGTTGATTTTCACCACCTTCACTTCGATATTCTTATTTACATACACATCGAAATCGCGAATAGGCTTCACATCAATTTGTGAACCCGGTAAGAATGCTTCAATGCCAAATACATCTACAATCAAACCACCTTTAGTTCTGCGCTTCACAAAACCTTCAATAACTGAATCGTTATCCAAAGCTTTCTGCACATTTTCCCAACCTTTCAATAACTTGGCCTTTCTGCGGCTCAGAATTAACTGACCCATCAGGTTTTCGCGTTCTTCAATAAATAGATCCACTACATCGCCAATCTTCAGATTTGGCATGTCTTTGAATTCGGCCAATGGCACAAGACCATCTGATTTGAAACCGATGTTCAGGATCACATCGCGGTCGTTAATACCAACAACTGTTCCTACCACCAGTTCACTTTCGTTAATAGTGGTTACAGTTCCTTCATATTTCTTAAGTAATGCTTCGCGGTCTTTGGAAGAATAGCCTTCTCCAAAACCTTTGCGATCGTAAGCATCCCAGTCAAAATTTTCGGTTGAAATGCTTGATTCTGTAGCAGCCTTGCGTGCTGTTACATCTTTAATCATGCGGCTTATGCCTTCTTCTTCTTCAGCTTTCTTGGCCTTTTTGAACTCGGTAAGCTCGTCTTTTTCGAAGAGTTCTTCGGCAGCTGCACCTTTAACGGCCTTCTTTACCGGGGCATCGTCAATTACAGGCTTGGCTGTTTTTGATTTGGATTCTTCGTTCTTTTCCTTCTGGACTTTCGCCATAATCTTGCCCTGTTTACATGCAGCCAGCGGGCAGGTGACTGCAAATTTGGTTTAAAAAGCGAGTTTTTAATCTAAAAACAAGCCCCACCGAATGATGGGGCTGCAAATGTAGTAAAATATCTGAAAACTGACCGTAAAAGGCACTTTAGGGAATATCCTCCTCTTGCAGTGTACCTGTGGCATAATTGATCAGCAGTTTCTGAAACATGAGGGTAAACTGGGCGCTGGCAAAGTCGGACTGTGCCCGCACATAAGATTGTTGCGCTGTAGTTAACTGCACTATGTTAGAAATGCCCAGGTCATACCTTTCCTTTTCCATTTTATAAGAAAGTTCGCCTGATCTGAGTTGTGCCTCGGCCGATGAAAAACTGGCGCGGGCATCCTGATAATTCTGGTATGCAATAAGTACGTCCGATTTTACCCGAACTTCCATATTGGTTGTGTTGAGTCTTGCATTTTCAAATGTAACGCGCTGTTGTATTACTTGTGCGCGGTTAATGAATCCACTGAAAATCGGTACTTGTAACGATACGCCATAGTTGAACTGGCGGTTATCCGATCTGAATTGCTGATCGAACGTACGATTATCAGGAGCCCCGTGAATATAATTATATCGTGAGTTCATTTCAGCAAAACCCGAAAGGTTAGGTAAGTACCGGCCGCGCCTGGAGAGATAACCCAATTGAGCGGCCCGTTCTGTATTTGAGGCTTGCTTTAAGTCGGCCCGGCTTTGCAACGCGGTGGTGTTGAGATTTTCAACAGTCAGATCTTCTATCAGATAATCTTCTGCGCCCCAATTCACCTCCTCAAGTTCAAAAGAAACAATGGGGTCGATCATAAGAGTTTGTGCAAGTAACGCCTTATCATTTTTAAGCCTGTTGGACGAACGTACAACCAACAACTCCGCATTGCGAACTTGAAATTCCTGATTGTACAAATCCGCCTCCGCCCGGCCACCCAAATCAACTTGCTGCTTTATCTGATTAAGCTGTGTTTTTTGGGTTTCCAGATTTTGCTGATCGATCTTGAGCAGTTGCTGATCCAGGAGGCACGTTAGGTATTGAAATGCCACATTACGAATTACATCTTGCTTGGTACGCATTACAAAATTTAACTGGGCCTCGTTCTGGCTGGCAGCTTGTTTATAGGCATTAACCTGATTAAACCCATTGAAAATTGGAATGCTTGCCGATAGCCCCCCATTAATAAAATCAACCTGGCCATTTACAACCTCGCCCCGTTGCTGATTGAATGAATTACCATCAAATCTACCAGCACTTCCGCCAGCCGAAAGACTTGGAGTCATTTGCAACAATGCCGAGGTGCGATTTACTCCAGTGCTTGTCAGCATATTTTTCTGCTGATTAAGCAACAGGTTATTCTCCAAACCCATATTTATTGCATTCTTAAACGTAAGTGTTTGTTGCGCCTGGCCATAACCTACACCAACTACGAATAATAAAACTGTAACTGTAAACTTCATATTTATTCTTAACTAACCTTTTCGTCCGATCCGATTGCCCCATCGGCTATTTGTACAATGCGCTTGCCGCGTCTGGCGTTTTCTTCTGAGTGTGTTACCTGAATAATGGTTATGCCCTCTTCATTCAGCTTTTGAAAAATATCCATAATCTGTTTGCCTTGCTCGGAGTGCAGGTTACCGGTCGGTTCATCGGCCAGTAATAGTTTAGGTTGCCCCACAATAGCGCGGGCAATACCTACCAATTGCTGCTGCCCACCCGAAAGCTGTTCTGGAAACAAATCCTTTTTAGCCACCATATTAAACCGATCGAGCATTTCGGCTACCATGCTTTTACGCTGGCTGCTGTTTACTCCTTTATATAAAAGCGGTGTTTCAATGTTTTCATACACCGTAAGTTCATCAATCAGATGGTAGGCCTGAAAAATAAAGCCGATGTAGTTCTTATGCATATCGCTCTTTTGCTTTTCGCGCATCTTGTGCACGGGTTCATCAAAAAAGTAATATTCGCCAGCCGAGGGTTCGTCCAGCATTCCAACAATATTCATTAAAGTAGACTTGCCAGAACCACTGGGGCCCATAATGGTTAAAAATTCGCCTTGCTTTACTTCCAGGTCAATGCCTTTTAGAATGAATGTGCGCTGAAAACGAGAGTCGATGTATTTGTCGATGTTCTTTAAAACAATCATGAATTTTGGCTTTTGTTGGTGGAAGTCTTGCCCAGCCTGACCGCTATTGGCCAATAACATGCCAAGACCGTAATATCGATTTAGACGCACAAATACGCGATTAGTTGCACAAAATCACGTCCGTAACTGAAAAAAGGTGTCCGAAAGCGACCGGCAGCCGCAAGGTTTTGCCATCAAAACACAAGTGGATGCAGAATAACATCAACCCTGCGGTTTAACCGCATGCCGCGGTAGGTTTGATTGGTGTACACAGGATTTTCAAGGCCCCAGTCTTTTATTGAAATGGATTGTTCAGGAATATCTTTATCGAGTAACAATTGGAAAACTTCCTGGCTCCGCATTTGCGAAAGCCATTGATTGTATTCCTTGCCACCAATAGGGTCGGTATGGCTAATGAGTTGAATCTGGTATTTATCCAGGAGGTTGGGGATTGAATCGAGCCAATCGGAAAGAACTTTGGCCTGAAATTCATCAATATCAAAACTACCCCCATTGAAATAAATGCTTTTGCGAAGTTCTTCCGGTTGTTGTGCAAAAAGTGGTGCACACATTAATAACCATACTCCAGCTGCCAGCAAGCGCAATTTCATGAAACGAATTTAACCTGCTGATTAGAAAAAAGAAAGCCCTTACATTCGTGGTTTAAAAACCTTATTAATGAAATCCGTTTTCCTGCTTCTAACCGTGGTCGCTGTTTCTTCCTGTTCGAACAAAATAATTTACTACGGCCGAACCTATAGCCAAACACAAAATGTAGACATCTACTTTCGTGAAAACGACATAACCGAAGCTTACGAAATTATGGGCAAGGCCACCTATGAAGTTACCGCCAGGCGTAATTCAGACAAGGTGCAAGCTAAAATTGTGGAACGGGTAAAAGAAAAAGGAGCCGATGCGATTTTGTTCGATGAAATTGCTTTGACCAATACCGGAAGTTCTTCCGGTGGCGCTATAGCAGGTGCTGGCCGAAGACGGGGTTTTCTCGGAATTTTTGGTTCCAAGACCAAATACACCAAAGGCCAGATGATTAAGGCTACATTGGTAAAGTATAAGAAGAATATCTGATACCTTTTAATAGGTTAACCAAACCACTTTTGCTGACTTTCCTCGCTCCACCACAGTTACCACCAACAGGTTATCGTAATCGCTGTCGTCAAAATTCTGAAAATCACTTTTGCCGGTAAGGTAGTTGGCAAGACCTGGTATTGTGTTAGAATGCCCCACCACTACAATTGTACCGCCCGCAAACTTTTGCAATAATTGATCTATCTCTTCCTTTTTGGAGGGGTCATAATTTAAAACCGAAATTCCCTTTGCCCCGGCCAATGGTGCAACTGTATTCCGCGTGCGCTTGTAGGGTGTTGAATAAATTGCATCAACTTTTATCTCTTTTAATACCTCAGCCAGGTGCTGTGCACGCTGCTTACCGGCCTCCGACAATTCCGGATCTTTGGGGTCATCGGTACCTTTCTCTGCGTGGCGAACTAAAATAACTGTGGTTTGCGTTTGCGCGCTTGCAGCAAGGCTTAGGCTAAATAAGAAGAGTAGAGTAAGGTATTTCATGATGAGACTTATTTAAACTGATCCGAAACCGATGTGGGCACATTACAATCTGTAGTGCGTCTGGTATCGGCCAGGTGAATGATTTTCCAACCAGAGCCGTTATTTACTAACTGAAATGCATCAACCCCGCAGTGACTAAACTTCTTACCAACGTAAAATGCATAGTCAGTCCATACCTGCGCAAAATTTCCATCTACTTCAATTTTGGTATTCCAGATTGGTTCACTTAATGGTTCAGGGCGCGGTGTGGCAATGGCTTTCAGAAACCCAGCCAGCGAATTTTCACGCCTTACCACCACATTACCGGCTTTGTCCCTGGTTACGGTAGCCATGGTTACCTCGTTGGCAAATGCACTGTGTACCATGGCGCTATCGCCCTTATTCATGCCGGTAAACAGCCTTACAACAGGCTCCATGATGGTTTGTTCAGTTGGTTGGGATTGAGCCTGGGTGGCAAGCATTCCAAAAAATCCACAGATAAAAAGTATGAGGTTGCGCATAGGAATAATGATTGAAGTTGAAATATGCTTAACAAAAATGAAAGTTCAATGCTCTCTATAACGAGCGGCCTGAATACGGGTTAAGAGATAATTCTTAATTTTAGAAAATAATTCAGTTTTTATGAAGGGTATTTGCATGGTATTACTGGCTTTAGGCTTCTCGGCTGCCGGGTTTGCTCAAACTAACATCGATAGCCTTGAAAGAGCACTTGAAACTGCCAAAGGCGATCTGAAGGTAAAAACTTTGAATGAGTTTTTCAGAGCCTACCACGACACCGATCCGATAAAAGCAATTGAGTATACACGCGAGGCGCTGTCGCTCGCCACAGAAATTGACGACAAAAAAGGGATGGCCGCCTCCTACAATAATCTGGGAGTGGCTTACCGCAGTCAGGGGGCATTGGATAAATCGCTGGAGTATTTTCTGATCAGTTTACAGATTTACACCAAGTTGGAAAACAAAGAGGGCATTGCTGCCACCAAGAGCAACATCGGTAACATCTACTCTTTCAAAAAAGATTATGGCCAGGCCATGAAATACTTTGAAGACTCGCACCAGCAGTTTGTAGAAATGGGCGATCAGGATAAGTTAATCGGTTCGATGAATAACCTCGGCAACCTGCACAGCGATCTGCAACTTTATGAACAAGCTCTGAAATACTATTCAGAAGCTTACCAACTGGCAGAAAAAAAAGGTCAGGTGTTTGCCGATCCTATTAACAACATTGGTAACCTCTATTTTAAACAAGGTAACTATCAGCGTGCCGTAGAATACTATGAGAAAGCACTTGGACTGGCCCGAAAAGAAAATGACAATCTGGTTGTTCTAAATGTACTCAGCAGCCTGGGCGAAGTTTATGCGCGGGCCGGTCAGTTTAAAAACGCACAGGCTTATCTGGATAGTGCCATGATGATGAGCGGCCAGATGCAAGCCTTTTTGTTTGAGCCCAACATTTTGAAAAGTATGGCTCTTAATTACTCCAAGCAGGGTAAAATGAAAGAAGCATACGAAACCATGTTGCGCTACGATGTGGTGAAAGAAAAAATCTATGGTGAAGAAAGCAGTCGTAAAATTGCGCAGATGGAAATAGCGCTGGATCTTCAAGAAAAAGAGCGTGAAATGGAAGAGGTGAAAACCAAAGCCGAAATAAATGCCCTTGAACTACAGAAAACGCGAATGATTATTACCATCACCATTTTGGGTTTAGCTATTGTGCTGGGCGGTTTTAATTTGTTCTATTCCAAACGTAAATCAATTACAGCCGTTAAGCGCAAATGATTAGCCGTACCGAAGCCCGCAGTATACTCAGCAGCCTAACGCAAAGCCAAAGCTTACTTCGCCACATGCGTACCATCGAATTGGTGATGGAGGCCTATGCCGTAAAATTTGGTGAAGACAAAGAAGCGTGGGCCATTGCCGGCTTATTGCATGATGCTGATTACGAAGCCTACCCCGAAAAACATCCGCAGATTATTGTTGAAAAGCTGAGAGCCATGGGCGAAACAGAAATTGCGCATTCTATTTCTGCCCATTACACCAAATGGAATGTGCCCTATAATACCCGGTTAGACAAAGCCCTGCTGGCATGCGATGAACTTACAGGTTTTATTGTTGCCTGTGCACAGGTAAGGCCCGAAGGTATCGCCACTCTGGAACCTAAATCGGTAATTAAAAAACTGAAAGACAAGGGCTTTGCTGCTAAAGTGGAACGGGACGAAGTTTACAAAGGTGTTGAAATGCTGGGTGTTGACCTTGCCGAACACATCGCATTTATTATTGAAGTTTTGCGTGCTAACAAAAATGAGTTGGGTATTTAACAAATCAACTGGGGCCGCATTGAATTTTTATCCATAACTCTTACATTTGGGAAGAAATTAAATACACCGTTATGTTTTTTGAACAAAATGTGGCCGATGGAGCAAATTTATTTGTAACTATTGTGGCCGTAATTATTGGTTTCGTTGCAGCTGTTGGCTACCTGGATAAAGCTAAGACCTCTAAAAACGAGAAGAAGCACGATTAAGTTATTTACCTGAATCTATACATGAAAAAGCCATGCGGACTGCATGGCTTTTTTTATTTACATAAAATTAAAGGTAATCACTTTCCAACTCCAGAAGAAGTTGGAGCAGAATAAGGCGATTTGTATTCTTTCTGGTAATCCTGAATCAACTTGGTTTTATAAAAATCGCCACTCACATAGTCGACAAAAATGTGGAACTCTTCCGGCTTGCGGTACCCGGGCAATGACTGATAGCCCTGAATAACCGGAATGATCCGAAACTCTTCGTCCAGAAAAACAAAGTTGGGGTAACTCATCTGATTATTCAGCAACGCCATAGCCAATTGATGCGAGCCTTTGTTCCCGTAAGGAACAAACTTGAAAGTTGTACCTCTGAAAACTACATCGGCTGTTTGCTCAGCATCGAACTTAACAGCATAAAATTTTTCGTTCAGGAGGGCTGCAATCTTCGGATCAGTAAAGGTGTTTTTGTCCATCACCTTACACCAGCCGCACCAATCGGTGTATACATCAATAAAAATCTTACGCTTTTCGGTTTTCGATTTTTCAACAGCCTCCTCAAAAGTCATCCATTTTACGGCAGACTCGTTTTTTTCCTGCGCCCACACCTGGCCAACCATCGCAGCAAGCAAAACCAGCAAATATTTTTTCATAAATCTGTAATTATGAACCAATTCCTGTAACAAATGTAAAAAGAAAACAAGTTCCGTTGGTTTAATTAACAAACACCGGGCCGCTGTAACCAGCTGTCCGGATCAGGCCAATAGAATTGTACAAAACTGAACATGCAACCTACCCAAAACCTTAAAAAATCAGAAAATTCGGGCCTTGAGGCTACTGGCACTGGTTTTGGAAATCAACGGGCTGTGCAGTTTAAAATCACACATAAAGACCTGATTCTGATAGCGGGTGTACTGGTGGCCATGATCATTGCCATTACTACCTGGATGCTGTATAATCCATCGCAAAGCGAATCGCTGCAGCTACTTCCCAAACCAAAGTTCTCGTCTGGGGTTCCGGCAAAAATTGGTAAGGTTCTTCTTCACAAATTCTGAATTTCAATCGCGGTAAGCGTAATACTGTAATACTGTTTGAATGGCCTGGCGAATAGCCTGATTGATCGGGTAAAATTTCTGTGCCAGTTCAAAATCAATGGCGTGCAGTTTCATGTACACCTGATTCATAACCGGTACTTCTAGTCCGGCTTCAATTCTTGCTGTTGCTGTCTGGTAAGCTCCGGCTTGTTCGGTTTTAATAATCTGGCAGGTAACCAGTTCTTTCTTTCCATACTTGTTGGTACGGGCGGAATAGCCGAACAACCGGCAAATCAACCCCCGATGTTTATATTCTGAACACAAGCCCGCACCTGACTGCGTGGGATTAAGAATTAAACATAACGGATCAGCAGTGCCTTCTAATTTATCAAGCCATTGTTCAGCCAGCTTGTTTTGATGCAAATACAAAGCAAAAGGAAGAAACTCCAATACGCTGGCCTCGATGTCGGGTTTAAAACAACACTTGCCACACCCAAATTTGCAGTGCAGGGTTGTGTTGGCCTGAAAAGCTGCAATGCGTGCGTCTAATTCATCAAAAATTTGTGCTACAGCGTTGGCCTTTTCGGGTATTGTCATGGATCAAAATTAAGCAAGCCCTCTTAAAGCCATTCTTTTTATTTATCTTCACTTGTAAATATTTTTCCCATGAAAACCCTACTGTCAATCCTTTTGGTTGTGATTGTTATCCCCGCCTTAAGCCAGGGGCGTATGGAATGGTCGGCCGGTTATACGCATGCCTCGCCTTCCGGAAAAATGAAACAGAACATCCGGCAAGGGCATGGTGTTACACTGGGCTTGCATCGGGTAGTTTCCGAAAAGCGGATCTCGTTTGGACTTGACCTGAATTTTACGATTTACGGAAATGACGAAACACGGCAACAATATACGTTTGAGGATGGTACCGTGGCCGACATGGATGTACGCGTAACAAATTCATTCACCAATATGATGGCCTCCGCAAAGTACAATCTTATTTCCGGCAAAAAGCTTACACCATATGTGGGTTTCAGAGCAGGGTATGCGTGGTTCAGAACAAATCTTAATATTTACGATCCTAATGATTGGGATGATTGCGCCCCCGTTGAAACTGCTTTATTGCATAAAGATGGTACGCTGGCCTACGCAGCCGGTGGAGGCTTTCAATACGACCTTAGCCATATTTTTACACGGCTTTCAACGGGAGTATTAAACCTGAATGTGAGTGCGTTCTATACACAAGGAGGCATGGTTAAATACATGAATACCGATGCCCCCAATCATCATGGCCCCATTCCACCCAATCGCACTGGTGATTTTACTGCGGACTTTATCAATACACAAACTCAAGTAGTGCATAAACATCATGTAGGTTATGTGTACAGTAGTCTGTTTAAAATGACGGACTTCCGTGTAACGCTAACCAGCAGATTGCCTTATTATTAAAAGTACTACGCATCGAGTTTTTCCTTTTTGCGTTGTTCGCGGATCAGTTTTGTTCCAAAGGTTAATTTTTTCGCCAAAGGCATCTTTGAATCAATCACACGCCAGAACGGAGTGATGCGGCTAACCGCTTTACCTTTTTCAAGTTGTTCATTAGCAGCTTCCGCAATAATCCGTAAAAAGATTCCTGTTGTAACGGGGCAGGTAACTTCAGCACCATGCTCCAGAGCCAGATCGTTACGCAGGGTTTTTAAATTTACAGCCTTCCCTTTCGGAATGTTCCGGATATAAGCATCAATTGTCCTGGGGTTTGAGATGTACATCAGACTGCCGGCTTTCATATCGGCAAAATCTTTGTCCAGCTTTTTTACAACCGAATGATCCTGCTCCATTCTATCGGCCCATGATTTTTGAGTTGCCTTCTTAACAACTTTTCTGGGTGTAGTTTTGGTTTTCATTTGCGTAAGGTAAAGGTGAAGTTACTTAAATTCAGGCAGGCTTATACTTGACGGACACAAGTCCTGTTTCATACACTTTACTTTCAACAAGCTTAAGTACTTTCCGATCTGTTATTCCATTAAACAAAGGTTTGCCTGCGCCCAACAATATCGGATGAATGGAGAGCCAGTACTCATCAATAAGATTATGATTAATGAACTGAGTGGTAAGATCGGCACCACCAAACAACCAGATATCTTTACCCGGTTGTTTCTTTAACTGATTTATTGTTTCCACCAGATCTCCGTTTAACAACTCAAAACCAGATGCCGATTTCAACGTGCGGGAGAATACGTATGTTTTTGCATGGCTCCACGGACTGGCACCTTCATGACTCTTCATCATCTCAAAAGTTTTGCGACCCATCACCAAAGCATCGATACGGGTTGAAAATTCTTTAAGACCATAATCCTGATCGGTAAAACACCAATCATACTCTCCGTTAGGACCTTCAATGAAACCATCCAGGCTTACAGCCAGACCAAGCACAATCTTTCTCATTTATATTAAAGTTTTATAAATCATTCCAACTCTTCACACTCAAAACCTTGTTTGGTTAACAACTGAATAGCCGCGTCTGGCTCAACCGTTGGGGCTACAATCCGTAGAATACGATCACAATCATCTAATGCAAAATTCCAGCTCTTACCAGCCAATTGATTTAATAGTGGCGTTAACCGCAGCACATGGTCTGCTGATTGAACCGATGTTTTAAATACCAATACTTCCATAACTCAACACAATTATTAAGATTGATAATGCTGCTATAACCAATCCGGCTAACAAAACGAACAAGCGATTGCGGTTCATAGTAATCCCAATTGCAACTCAGTAGTATTTGCTTCCGGATGATTGAAATCCACATTCACGTACAACTCCCGGTTAATACCAAGAGGTTGCAGATGTTCACGATGTGCTACCTGCAGCAGCTTCTGGTAACTGTTCGGTATCTCTAACCAGTTACCTTCATGCGTAGTGGTTAAGCATTTGAACTCCTCCGTGCGTTTAAAATGAAACCGCCCATCGTAATCGGCCAGCACCTCACCTACCGGTAACGCAATCTCCAACGTAAATGGCTTTGAAGGATCGGTAAACCCTATATAGTGCCAATGAACGGGACCTGTAATGGTAAGGCGGCTGAGAACTGCTTCCTGAAAAAGTTCAGGCGCTACCCAAAACAGGGTATTGAGTTTATCGACCGTTGTTTCTGTTCTGTAAAATAAAAAATTGATAGGCCTGATGGTTTTAAGGACTGGCGTTGAGTTTTTCATAGCGATTATTTTTTATGCTAATCACGCCCCGGCATGTGACAGCCCTATGTCACCAGAAAAAGAAATTTTTAAGTTTTTTTTTGAAAGCACCGACAACGGTATGTCAGGAGGTGCAGAACAAGGAATTTGATTTCAGGAATTAACCCTACTCAAATTGTAATGCATGTGAAGCTCCTCGGCCAATTCAGCCACTCTTTGGCGCAGGCTATCAGGCGATTCTATCTGCACGCCTTTGCCATACATCAATAACCAACGTGCAATAAAATCAATATTGTCCATAACAAATTCAGCCCGGATGCGATCGCCTAAGTCGGTTTGGGTTGTAGTAGAATTCAAGGATCGTCCATGAAGGGCTTTCTTATCAAAAATAACTACAGCCGGTTTCAGGTTTTCGTTGGCAGCATACATTGCTTTAAAGTATTCTTTGAGTGAAACGGTGCTGCGTTCGCTGAACTCTTCGCCTGTATTTGTCAGATTTTTTATTCTGTCGGAACGAAAATCACGATAGCCATTGCGCAACCGGCACCAGCCAATAAGGTGCCATGCCAGGCTATAGAAAAAAATACCTGCGGGTTCAACAAGCCGTTGCGAAACATCGCCAGCCTGATTTACATAGTCCAGTTTTAAAACCTGTTTGCGGGCCACCGCACGTTGAATCTCCGTCATGAAATGATCCGGAAAAGAATGATCGGTATTGTTGGTGCGACCCCGGAAGTAAATCTGAATGTTGGAATCCAGATTCTCTACACTATCCTTATCCTCATTGCTTAATACCGACTTGATTTTGTAGAGTGAGGAGTTAAAGGCTTCGCGTACCGATTTATCGGCAATCTTCTCTACCAATTTACCCGCTAATATCATGGAATTGGCTTCATCCTGGGTAAACATGATCGGGGGTAAATGAAACCCGTCAACAATAAAATAACCCTTGCCAGCTTCGGAGCCAATCGGCACACCGGCTTCCATCAGAGCTTTTACATCGCGGTAAACCGTACGCAGGCTCATACCAAATCGTTCGGCTATTTCTTCTGCCTTCACTACGCGCTTGGTTTGCAGGTGAATGAGAATGGCTGTAAGGCGATCGATGCGGTTCAAAACTTCTCAAATTAATGATTCAACACACTACTTTTTCACGCTCAGATTTATCATCCTTCAAATGTTGTTTTGAGCAATTGTCAATTTGTTTATCAGAAGGAGATACGTCAAATTTATATTTTGCTTGCGGATCAGCATAGATTTTATTTTTTCTAAACTTTTTTATCCACTTAAAAAACCCTGTAATCAATTCCGCATTTTCAATTTTAAGATGGCCTTGAGATTTTTTAACTATCGCTCTTAAATGCTTGTGTATTGGTCGCGGTTCTTCTCCGAAATAATAAAAATGATTTGAAATCAACGCATTTAATCCACTCAAATCTCGTTTTCTGTTCTCTTCTTTATGAACACCCTTTCTCATGATTGGCGTGGAGCCTGATGAATAGTCATAAATACAATCTCCCATCCTCCTTCTCCAATCCTTTGAAAACCAATTCGGTATTTTATTCTTTAGGCTCTTCCCGCAAAAGGTATCATATTCGGCAATGGATTTTACATCGCTAACTTTCATAGCATATACAATGCAACCAGATAGATCGTGAAGATTGCCATCCTTTAATCTTGAATTTTTTGAGCCTGTTCCTATTATCCAATCGCCAATTTTAGCAGTTCGTCTAATGGCAGGTTTACAAATTGTTAATGTACACTTGCCCCAAAAAGGATTCGGAGCTGCTCCACCATCATGCTTTAGGATATAGGAGTAAAGTGCTGACATTAAGATAATTCAAAATACCAAGGCTAATAAGGTTGACAACCTTTTACTCAAAACTAAAAAGTTGTCAACCTGGAAACTAACTACCAGAATGTATAATACAACACCGCCAGTGCAATCAATACGATAATGGCACCAATAGCAAAACCCGGTGAGGTCTTGAACATTTTTATATCCACTTCAAGTGTATTGGTTGGTCGTTTGTGAGCCGGTGTTGCTAAACTGATCAGGATCATTCCAATTACGCAGATCACAAACACAAAGCCCATACGATCGAGGAATGGAATTTCAATAATGCCTGTGGCTGGATTTAATGCAGCGAAACCAAGAGGCTGCAAGAATGAAACATCAACATAATCGGGTAATACTTTAAAGATTACAGAACATACAAATCCACCAATAATGGCAAACATAGCAGCCGCAGATGTGGTGCGCTTCCAGAAGAATCCGAAAATAAACATGGCAAAAATACCGGGCGATACAAAGCCCGTATACTCCTGAATAAACTCAAAGCCACCTTTCTTATCGATTCCCAGAAAGGGCGCGATAACTAATGCCAGTATCATGGAAACCACTACGGCAATTCTACCCACCCACACCAGATTTTTTTCAGAAGCATTTTTATTAATGGTGTTCTTGTAGATATCCAATGTAAAAATGGTAGAGATACTATTGGCCTTTCCGGCAAGTGAAGCCACCACCGCAGCAGTAAGGGCCGCGAATGACAAGCCTTTTAAACCGGCCGGTAACAAATTAAGCAATACCGGGTAGGCATTATCTTGCATCAACTCTCCATCCTTTAGCATTTCGGTTTGAAACATACCGTTCTTCCAAAGCACATAGGCAGCAATACCGGGCAACACTACAATAACAGGCATTAACATTTTTAAATAAGCCGCAAACAAAAGTCCGTTGCGCGCGGTGTTCAAATCAGCACCCAATGCCCGCTGTGTTATATATTGATTACAGCCCCAATAATTCAGGTTAACAATCCACATACCGCCCAGCATAATGGTAAGCCCTGGTAAACTGATGAAGTTGGGATTCTCCTGGGTAAAAACCATATCAAAATGATCGGAGGCTTTTTCCGCTATTAATGAAAGCCCGTTCCAGACTCCGGTTGTGCCAAACTGTTCGGACACAAGGTTAAGTGCCAGGTAGGTTGTAGCCAAACCACCCAGTATGAGGAAAAACACCTGAATTACATCGGTGTACCCAATCACTTTCATACCCCCTAAGGTGATGATTATGGCAAATCCAGCCAGGAACAACATAGCCAATGTAAAGTTGATGCCCGACACTGTGCTGATGGCCAATGCTCCCAAAAACAAAATGGAAGTAAGGTTTACAATGATATAAAGCGATAACCAGAAGATGGCCATGATGTTGGCCACTTGCGGGTTGTAACGCTGCCTCAAAAACTGTGGCATGGTATAAATTTTATTCTTGAGATAGATAGGAAGGAAAAACACACCAACTACTATCAATGTTGCGGCCGCCATCCATTCGTAGGTAGCTATGGCCAGCCCCATGCTAAATCCATTGCCCGACATCCCAATCATTTGCTCGGCTGAAATGTTAGAAGCAATCAGCGAGGCACCAATGGCCCACCAGGTAAGTGACCCTTCGGCTAAAAAGAAATCTTTTGAATCGGCCGTGACCTTCTTCTTTCGTTGGTAAATCCAGTACCCATATCCGGCTACTATAATGAAGTAAATAATGAATACGTAATAATCTTTAGGTTCCATGTAGTAGGTGTAGGTTAGTAATGCATTAACTGATCTGCCCCAGAGCGCTTTCCGCAATGGTTTTCTGAATAAAAATCAGGTTCTTTTTCGAAAGTAGCAACTACCTTAGCCTAACTACCTGCTATTATTTTTTGAATGGTGCCGTAATCTGCTTCGTCAAAATAAGTAACAGTTGTAAGTATTTGCCCGCCCGCTGGCGGACGGTTGCATAACCCAAATGAACACCGTACTACTTCAAAAACCTCTAACCTGAATGAATTCAAGTGATTAGCTACTGGTACAGCCTTTGAAACTGCATGCAACAAATACCAACCTATGATCCGGAATTACGTGTTGTTGTTTCTCCGAAACCTGAGTCGACAAAAGCTTTTCAGTTTTATTAACCTGCTGGGGTTAACAGTAAGTATTTCCAGTGCCGTACTGATTTACCTGTATGCGCGGCACGAAATGAGCTACGACCGCTTTCATAACCATGCTGAACGCATTTACCGGATCAATCAAACCTTTATCTGGGGCGAGAACGATAACAATCAGTTTTCATCTACCGGGCCGGGTGTAGCCACAGCGCTGCGGGCCGAACTTCCGGAAGCCGAGTTGATTACCAGCATCCATACACCCGGCAATTTTATAATCAGTTATACCAATGCCAAGGGTGAGGTATTGGTATTTGAAGAAGATGAAATTCTTGCTGCTGATACCAACTTCTTTGCCATGTTTAACTTTCCGCTACTACAAGGCGAACCCGGCAGTGCCCTGAAGCAAGCCAACACGATGGTGATGAGCGAATCCACCGCCAAAAAATATTTTGGTGACGAAAATCCACTCGGCAAATTGGTACGATTGGGTACATTCGATAATCAGCAAACCTATGAGGTTACCGGAGTTGTAAAAGATACACCCGATAATTCTTACATCGAGTTTGATGTGCTGCTTTCCATGAACAGCTTTCCAACCATTGCCCGATTACATTGGAGCTGGGTATTTACACAATTGGAAACCTATGTACGCTTGCGCGAAGGAACCGATTTTGCAAATACGCAAACTAAGCTGGCGGCAATTCCACGCAAGTACGCGGAAGAAACGCTGCAACGGATTATGAATGTATCGTATGATGAGTACATCAAATCCGGAAAGAAGTGGGATTTGTTTCTGCAACCATTGGTAAGCATTCACTTGCCTGACCAGGTGGTTTATAACCGGTTGAATGAACCCGGTAATAAAAAGATGGTATATGCTATGATGGGCATTGCCATTTTTATTTTGTTGCTGGCATGCATCAACTTCATGAATTTATCTACGGCCCAATTTACACGCAGGGTAAAAGAAGCGAGTGTTCGAAAAATCTTAGGTTTAGGCAGAAAAGAATTAAGTCTGAATTATTTTCTGGAAGCTCTTGCCTTTTGCGCCATTGCATTGATTGCTGCCGTTGCGCTTATTCAGTTAGCCATGCCAGCCTTTAATTTGCTTACCGGCCAGCAAATTTCTTTTAACCTGTTTGGCGATGGTAGTCTGATGCTTTCTATTGCAGCACTGGTACTTCTTATGGCGCTTGTGGCCAGCAGCTACTCCACTTATTTCCTTACGGGATTTCACCCGGTAGAAGGCATGAAAGGAAAACTGAAAGCCGGTACCAAAGGAAAGGCGTTTCGCAATGGATTGGTTGTGTTTCAGTTCAGCGTATCCATTATGCTGGTAGCCTGTACCGCCATTGTATTTCAGCAACTGAATTACGTAACCGAAAAAGAACTTGGTTTTGATAAAGAAAACCTATTGGTGGTGAATCATGTAAATCTGGTTAAAGACCCTGAAACACTTGTAAAAGCAACAGAACAGGTAAGTGGAGTGATTACCGCCAGTGCATGCACCTCGGTACCGCCCCGCGTGTGGGGTGGCGATAAGTTTAGTGCCGATGGCATGAACAGCCAGACATTTGCCCTCAACTACACCAGTGGCGATGAGGCCTTCATTCCCACCATGGGTATTAAGATAAAATATGGTCGCAATTTTATTGCCGATAATGGTGGCGATTATGAACGTGTGGTCTTAAACGAAACAGCCGTAAAGCGTATTGGCTGGCCGGTAGATGAAAGTGCCATTGGCAAAAGGATTGAAGCTCCCGGAGGTGAAATAAAATTTGAGGTAATCGGTATTATGGCCGATTTCAATTTCTGGTCGCTGGAGAGCCCCATCGAACCCATGGCTGTGTTCCATAACAAATCAACCAACCTGTTTGGCATAGGTGACAAAAAATACATGGTGTTGCGCATTACACCACAAAGCACTGACGGCTGGGATAAAACTTTTGCTGAATTAAATGCTATCTGGAAAATACATGCCGGTGACACTCCCCTGCAATATGAATTTGTGGACGATGCCTTTGCCGAAACTTTTAAAACACAACAACGCTTTGGCGGTATACTTACTGTAATGGCTTCGCTTGCCATTTTGATTGCTGCATTGGGACTATTAGGTATGATTGTTTACACACTGGAGCAACGCACTAAAGAAATCGGGATTCGAAAAGTTTCAGGCGCCAGTGTGTTGGATATCCTTACCCTGATTACCCGAAACTTTACCATGCTGGTGATCGTTGCGTTTATCATTGGAGCTCCCCTTGCCTACTGGCTGATGGAGCAATGGCTCCAGGATTTTGCCTATCGCATTACTCCTTCGGTGTGGATATTCTTTGGCGTAGGGCTGGGAACCTTGCTTATCGCGATCCTGATAACCGGTTATCATTCGGTAAAAGCTGCACTCACCAATCCGGTTAAGGTATTGAAGGATGAGTAAATTATGATTTGGATAATTAAGCCTCAGGCTTTTTCAAACTCCAACCTATTGTTCCCAATACAACTAATAGCAATAACCAACCGGAAGCCAGGGTTACTTTATTTCCTGTAGTATAGGGTTTAGGCTCAAACTTAAATTCAATGGTGTGTTTACCAGCCGGCACCTGCAACGCACGCAGCACATAGTTGACGCGAAGAAGTGGCACCTCATTGCCATCAATAAACGCATGCCAGCCTTTGGGATAATAGACCTCAGAGAAAACGGCCAGCCCATCTAAAGCTGATTCTGATTCGTACTTAAGATAAGGTGGTGTGTGCGCTATCAATTTAATATTCGCCACCGTATCGATGGTGGATTGACCATATTCCAACTTCAGATTTGCGTTAACCACAGCAACTTCTTTGGTGTTGGTAAGGCTTGTTAACCGAAGTTCTTCAGCAGGTGAGTTTGCTTTTAAGATTTCCTTTACAAACCACGCTGCACCATTGGCTGCCGGATTAAGAATTACATTATCGCGGTCAGGGCCATAGGTAAAATATTTTGCGTTAAGCATATTCAGCACATGGTATTGTGCAAATTTTGGTGTACCGGCCTGAAAATCTTCAAATAGTTTTTGTGTGTCTTTTGCAATAGCTGAATCATACAAATCCTGATAACGTCTGAGCTTAGCTCCATGGTAACCACCCAATGAGTGATGAAAATAAGAAGTGCGGGCCTCGGCCATGGCACCTTGCAAATTATACACCCGATAATAATCCTTGTCCTGCAGAATTACTTCATCGGCTGCGGTTGCGGCAAGTACACTGTTGTCGCGCTTACGCACATAATTGTCTTTACTGAAATAGCGGCTATTCACCAATGCCAGATCGGCCCAGATTAATGCAATCAACACTGCATAAACAAGTGCAGGCTTCAGGAAATTTTTTAGCAACGCAAAAATTCCGAATGCAAATACCGCCAATAAACCCAGAGCACGCCAGGCATCAGCCCGGAACAAGGCCAGTCGGTCTTTTTTCAACGCAACTTTGAACCAATTAGGCAATGACTCTTCACCTACTTTTGAAAAGTCGAACAGGCCTCCTGCCAGTATAAATACTAAACACAACCCAATCGAAATCGAAACCGGCCATAACAACTTCTTTTGATTTTGTTTAGTCCAACCTTCCGTCAAAAGTTTTTCCAAGCCGATCAATCCCAACAAAGGCATTGAAAATAAAATGATCACTAAAGCAAAGTTTACTGAGCGAAACTTATTATAGCCAGGGAAGTAATCGAACATAAAATAATTGAAGGTGGCGAAACTATCGCCCCAGCTTAGCATTAAGCTCAAAGCGCTCAAGGGTACTAACCACCACACGTATTTTTTTTCAGCGAATACAATTCCCAACACAAACAAGAAACAAACCAGCACACCGGCATAGTAGGGTCCGATGGTAAAATCCTGAGGCCCCCAATACGCGGAAGTATAATTGGCTAATTGATTCGCCATTTCATTATCGCCCGATTGTACTAATGCCTTGTACGATTCACTATTCTGATCTTGCACAAAAAGCTGGCGGCTGCTACCACCATAAAAGTTTGGCAGGAACAAGGTCATGGGTTCCCAAACTCCATACTTATAAGCAAATGCATAGTCTTTGGATAAGCCTGAAACATCCGAATCTTTAGTTTGTGCAATCTCTGATGGTCCGCGAATAGAATAGCGTGTATATTCAGTTATTGCCCAGAATTGCCCGAAGAAAGTTCCAACCGCTATCAGAACGGCCGGAACAAGTATCATTAATGTTTTGAAGAACTCTCCTATCTGCCTGGCGCGAATAGCCAGAATAAGCTGCATCAAACCATAACCAGCTACGATCAACACAAGGTAATAGGTAATCTGCAAGTGGTTCTCGCGTAAGTGCAAAGCCATTCCGGCAGCGGTTACCCCAAAACCTAAAATGCGTTTTCCTGAAAATGCCAGATGAATGCCCGCAAATACCAACGGCATATAAGCAATGGCACCAATGCGTGCATTATGCCCGGCCGATAATCCAATAATGACATAACTCGATAACCCAAATGCCAGCGCACCGGCTATGGCCAACCACGGGCGCACCCGAAACGAAAGCAACAGAATGTAATAACAGATAAAGGCCAGAAAAATGTGAGACACCGGATGGGGCAGAAAAAACGATAACACTTTTTTCATGCCCAGTACAATACCATCGCTCCACTTAATATTCACTAAGTACGCTGGCATTCCTGAAAACATGGTAGCGGCCCACAATCCTTCCTCGTTGGTTTTATCGCGGTAATCGCGCAGTTCTTTTGACGAACCACTCCATTGTTGGATATCATGTTGACCCAGTGATTTGCTCTCGAAGAAAACGGGCCTGAAAAAAAGTATGGTTACCAACAAGAACACACACACAGCAATTACATGTGGCAATACGTGTTGAGAGAAATTAATTTGTCGCATTCCGGGAATAATTTGAGGCGCAAAATAGGAAGGATTTGCCAAAGGTTGTCAACCTTGGATGCTCTTTGTACCTTCACCTGCAGAAGACACCACCATGCGATTCATTGCAATTTTTCTTTTCACCGTACACGCCAGTCTGGCTCAACCCATTCGTGGTGTAGTGTTTCATGATAAAAATAACAACGGCATTCGGGATAAAGGTGAAGAAGGTATTGAAAATGTAGCCGTTACTGACCAGGTTCAGGTGGTGCGCACCAATACGGATGGAGTTTATGAAATACCCTCCGGTAAAGGCTATGGCTTTGTTGCCCTCAGTTTACCAGACGGATACCGTACGCAGACGTGGTGGCAACGCGTGGCAACTTCAAACGATTTTGCCATAACCAAAGGCACACCCCAAACCAGCTTCTCTTTTATTCATGCCTCTGATACACACATCAGCGAAAAAAGTATTGATCGGCTGGAAAAACTTCGGGCTTTGGTAAGCTTACATAAACCCGACTTTGTACTGGTTTCGGGTGATCTGATTAAAGATGCCTTGCGGGTTTCTGAAAAAGAGGCTACCGGTTATTATGAATTGTACCAAAAGGAGATTGGAAAGTTTAATGTACCGGTTTGGAGTGTGCCTGGGAACCACGAAATCTTTGGTATTGAGCGGCATCTTTCACTGGTAAGCAAAGCACATCCTTTGTATGGAAAGAAAATGTACCGTCACTATCTGGGGCCCAACTATTTTTCGTTCAATGCCGGTGGTTATCATTTTGTAGGGTTGGATAATGTGGACTTTGAGGATTTGTGGTACTTCGGGCGGGTTGATTCCACACAAGTGAAGTGGCTTAAAGAAGACTTGAGCAACGTGCCGGCAAACATTCCGGTAATTACTTTCGGGCATATGCCATTTTATTCGGGCGGATTAAGTATGACTTCGTTTACGGAAGAGGGGCCCGCACGTACACTGGAACGCGAAACCGGTGAACTTCAATTCAGGCATATCGTTTCCAATGCCGATGAAGTAATTGATCTTGTTTCTACTCACCCCTTCCCGATTGCATTGTCCGGCCATTATCATGCCCGCCAGGTATTCTGGTATGAAACTTCAAAACAAAAAATAAGATTTGAACAAACTGGTGCGGTAGTGGAAGGCAGTCAGTATGGCGATGAAACTTTGCCCTCTGGCGTAACCTTATATACAATTGTGAATGGAAAAATTGATGAAGGAAAATTTCTACCGCTGGATAAGTAAATGCTGTTAATACTTACAAAATGAAATTCATAGTACCCATTCTGTTTATTGCTCTTGCCTGTACACCCAAAGCACCCGAAGCTGATGCCGAGATCAGCATACGCGAAGTATTAACCAAACAACAAGATACCTGGAATAATGGCGATCTTGATTTATTTATGGAAGGTTACTGGAAATCAGATTCGTTGCAGTTTATCGGATCCTCCATCCGATATGGCTGGCTGCAAACGTTGGATAATTATAAAAAGAATTACTCAACCCGCGAACTGATGGGGCGATTACAATTCGACATCTGGCAGATTGTGTCCTTGGCACCTGATGTATATTTACTAACCGGCCAATACACCCTCTTCCGCGAAAGCGATCAACCCAGCGGGCCCTTCACACTTATCTTCAAAAAGAAAAATAATAAGTGGGTGATCGGTGGAGGTTTAGAATTTTAAAGCAGCATAACCCTTTAGCTGGTAGGTGGTAAGTGTGGTGAGCATGGAGGTTGCAACTTTTACCTGCGGCACCATTTTATTCCGATCAATATTTCGGGCCACGAGCGACTGGCCACAAACAAAAATTTTTACACCCGCTGCGCTTAGTTCCTGATAAAGTTTAAGATTCGGATTATCAACACCATACTTAGCCCGATGGGCCTCGTTGTTCATTACGGTATAAGCCGCACCACCATGAATGGCGAGTACAACCTTCAGCTTCTCTTTTGGTACACCACCCGAAACATGGAGGTTAAGTAACCGGGCCACATTGTTAAGCGCCCAACTGAGGGTATCGGGTTTGTCGCTGGCGCGTTCTATTTCAATTACGATGTTATACTCCAGGTTCGGATCGGGTTTTTCAACCGCATCGGGAACTGGAAAAATGCCACCAAAGTTTTTGATAACCGGATTTACCCGGGTTTGAGCCATACCACTTAGGGCACAGACAAGCAAACAAACCGTGAGCAGTGATTTCATAAACACTAAATTTTTATAAATGATCTTTTAGAATATTCACAGCGGCTACCGCTATTACAAGCGCAGTTATTCTGCGGATGTAAAGCGTATTAAATACTTGCGAACCCAACCGCGAACCAATTTGTCCGCCTACAAAAACAGCTACCAGCAAGGGTAAGGTAAACCGCCAGTCAATCGCGCGGCCGCCTGCCGAAAAAAAACCAATCAGCCCACTGATTGAATTAACTAATATAAAGGCGCTGGCTAAGGCCGAAATTCTTTTTGGTGTCGACCAATTCAACAGGTGAAGAACAGGTGACAAAAAAATTCCACCGCCAATGCTTACCAATCCGGAAAGCAAACCAATACCGCCACCCAGCGCAGATTGTGCTGTTTGAGACAGCTCTTTGGAGAAGGATGATTTGGGCTTTAACCAAAGAAACACGGCTGCCAGTAAAAGCGTAAACCCCAACAAAATGAAGAAGGTGCTCTCCTTCAGTTGCCAATACCCACCCACAAAAGCGGCCGGAACACTCAGTACCAGAAAGGGCCAGATTTCTTTCCAGTTCAACAAACCCTGTCGATAAAAAATAATTACGCCACCGGTAACTACAACAATGTTACAAAGCAGGCCAACAGGTTTAATGGTTTCGGGAAGTAATAAAAAAAAAGGCTGAGCCAGCAAGGCGAGATAACTCGATCCGCCCCCAAAACCAACGGAAGAATAAATAAGGGCAATAACAAAAAAAGCGCTGATCAGAATATAAGACTCCATCCTATCGCGCGCGCTTGATTTGCACCTCGGTTAGTCCTTTCAAATACCGTCTGCCGGTTTTGTAATCGCGGGGTGAAGCCATCAAAACAGATTCTTCAAGGTCTTTAGCGGCCACTCCGTCTTTTGAGGTAATCAAATAAACCGATTCGCCTGCAGGGTTGTTAAAAATTTCATTCCAGGAATAAACTATGATGTAGCCATCAGAAGCTTTGCACACAATATAAAATGTACTTAACTCTTTTGGGCTAGGCGTTTTAAACTCCACTTTTTCCAGTACATCACGCAGCAAAATGCCCTTCAGTTTCTTTTGGGTGCTTTTTACTTCTCCCATATGATTGGTAATGATAACATCGCCAAGAGCGGACTCCCGGTAGCTCGCTAAATCTTCTATGGAAATTTTCTTTTCTGCTTTAACCTCTCCGGTTATCTGAAAAGATTTTGTGTCATTCTTTTTCTGGGCAAGGGTTGCGGTCGCAAAACCTAATGCTATTACTAATAAACAAAGTATTCTCATATAGCAGAAATTTTAAAGTTCTGTTTTTTTTCATCTGATGGTTGAAGTCATCCACCAATAGTTGACATTGATTCCATTACAACTTTACCCTTACGATGTTCTTCTGCCTCAAATCCGTTGCGTGGCCGGGAAGCAAATGCCTGAAGTAATTTTTCTTTCAATGCATCATCACTTACTCCGCTTCGCATCAGTTCTTTAATGTTCAGCACACCATCATCATACAAGCAGGTTTTTAATGTTCCTTGTGCGGTTACACGAATTCGGTTACAGGTTCCGCAAAAGGTTCGGCTAAAGGCGGCAATCACACCGATGTTTCCTTTGTAACCGGGTACCTTATAGTTGTATGAGGTTGTATTGGCCTCGTCTGCAATCTTTTTCAAATCCGGATACTGACTCTTAACCCAATCCAAAATTTTGTTATAGGTCCATGTAAGCTTGGGGTAATGATTGCCTTCACCATTAAAGGGCATTTCTTCAATAAACCGAACTGCCACAGAATGTGCCCGGGTAAGTTCCACCATGGGTATGATGTCTTCAATATTCTTATCTTCCATTACCACGGCATTGATCTTAACCGGAATACCGCTTGCTATCAATTGCTGCAAGGTATTCCAGGTGTTTTCAAATTCATCTCTGCGTGTAATTTTCCTGAATCGTTCCCGATCTAACGTATCAAGGCTTAAATTAATGGAAGCAATACCTAATTCTTTCAACTCGTTGATGTGAGGTGAAGTCAGAATTCCGTTAGTAGTAAGGTGAAGTTGCTCAACCCCATCAATAGAAACAATCTTCCGGATCAATTGCATCAGGTCGGTACGCACAAACGGTTCGCCACCGGTTAATCGGATTTTTGAAATACCCATCGAGGCGACCAGACGAATCAAACGTTCTATCTCTTCGAATGTGAGAAGTTCTTTTTTGGGTAAGTAGTTAATTCCCTGTTCGGGCATGCAATAAAAGCAACGCAGGTTACACCGGTCAGTTACGGCCAACCGCAGGTAATTAATCGGGCGACCGTGGTTATCGTATAGTTTCTGCGTACTCATGCTTTAAATCAGGCGTAAGTTAGAAGGCTGAAAGAAATTTTGCGAATGAATCTGAGGTGTATATTTGTTAAATGATTATAAAGATCAAAACATTTGGCATTGCACGCGATATACTGGGCGGACGTGAGGTTGAACTTGTGTTGAATGGTAATTCGGTGGCCGACTTGCGCGCTCAACTTAATTCATCTTATCCGGCACTTAAAAGGCTCAACTCGCTATTTATTGCTATTAACCTGGAGTACGCAGCCGATGACCATCTCCTTACCGAAAAGGATGAAATAGCTTTGATTCCCCCGGTGAGTGGCGGATAAAATTTACCAATCCAGTAACAGATGTGCCTTTGCCGAAACGGCTCAGGAACATCTCTACATCAATTGAATTCCCTTCTCCAACTCCTTTCCAAAAGGTTGATTGTAGAATCGTTTACCGGTTGCTTTATACAACGCGTTTGCCACTACCGCAAACACAGGTGGAAATAATGGTTCGCCCAAGCCGGTAGGATCAAAATCATTTTGCACAAAATGTACTTCAATAGCCCTTGGTGCTTCTTTATGGCGGATCATCCGGTACTGATGAAAATTATTCTTATCCGGTATTCCTTCCTTAAAAGTCATTTCACCATAAAATGCATTGCCAATTCCATCAACAATACCACCTTCACCCATGTTGACTGCGGCATCCGGATTTATTACAATTCCACAATCAACTGCAGCAATCACATTCGTAACAACCGGTTTGTTGTCTTTCAATTCCAGTTCAAGCACTTCAGCTACGTAGGTGTTATGACAGAAGTAAGCAGCTACTCCCCTGTTCTTTCCGGTTGTTTCATTCCACTTTGATTTCTCCTGTACCAATTTCAACACACCGGCATAACGATCGGGGTCGTAATCGTTGTTCTCCCCAACCGGATTATTCTTAGCGCGTTCCAATAATTCCAATCGAAATGCTATCGGATCTTTTCCGGCTAACTCTGCCAGTTCATCCAGAAACGATTGCTCAGCACCAGCAATAAAGTTAGAGCCCGGAGCGCGGAACGCACCAATACTAATGTTGGAATCCAGCCGCCAGCCTTCAGCCAGGTAATTATCAATTGCTCCGGCTGGAAAACGATGTGCATGAACGGAATGTTCGGGTATGCCGCCACCTTTCACATGAAAAGCAATCACGTTATTGTTTTCATCTAGTCCGGCTTTATACGTGGCTGTGTACATTGGTCGGTAGATTCCATTGGTCATGTCTTCCTCGCGTGAGTAAAACATTTTTACAGGCGCATTTAATTTTTGTGAAATCACTGCCGCCTCAACCAAATGGTGACCATACGCACGCTGGCCGAATCCACCACCCATACGGGCCAGGTTGATTTTTATTTTCTCTTTCGGAAGACCTAATCGCGCTACCAATGTGCGCATAATAAACTCTGGTGCCTGAATGGGTCCATAAAGTTCTGCCGAATCACCCGTTACATGGGCATAACAATTAATAGGCTCCATGCAGTTATGGGCTAAGTAGGGTCCGTTATAAGTACGTTCCAATACTTTCACTGCTTTCTTGAATGCCCCTTCAGGGTCGCCATCTCTGCGCAAAATGTCGCCTTTCTTCTTAGCCATCTCTTCCATGCGCGTCTGGTGGCCTTGTGTACTTTCAAGACCGTCCGGTATGGTTATCTTTTGAGAACCCCGCCAGCCTTGCACTACATAAGACGTTTCCGGTGCTTTCTCCCATTCAATTTTCAATGCCTTCTTCGCATTCAAGACTTCCCACGAAGTATTGCCTGCCACTACCACCAACTCGTTGAATGCATTGGTATCAAATCCGTTGCGTTCATAATTTTCATTAAGTGTTTTAATGATGAACACATCTTTTATCCCAGGCATTGATCGGGCAGCTGAATCATCAACCGATTTTACTTTCATACCAAAAGGCGGATGCGCCACGGTGGCAACCAGCATACCTTCTTTTTTGAAGTCAAGCCCGAACATGGGCTTGCCGGTTACGATGTTTTTACCATCCACATTTTTCCGGGAGGTGCGAATAATTTTAAAATCTTTTACCTCTTTAAGCGGAGCGTTTTCCGGAACGGGTAGTGTAGCTGCCAGATTAGCTACTTCGCCATAACCGGCCTGCTTGCCACTTGCTTTATGAAATAATGTTCCATTCTCTGTGGTGATTTCCGCAACCGGAACATTCCATAGTTGTGCCGCTGCCTCTTTCAACATTTGTTTGGCTGTCGCCCCGGCCGTGCGCAAAGGTTTCCAACCCTGCCGAATACCCTGACTACCTCCTGTAAACTGGCGATTAAATCGCTCGGGGAAAAAGTCAGCTTGTTCCACCAACACATTCTTCCAATCCACATCCAACTCTTCGGCAATAATCATCGGCATAGATGTTTTTACATTCGACCCAAACTCCGGGTTTGCCGATACCAGCGTTACCAAACCGTTCTCTCCTATTTTAATGAAGTTGTTCAGTTCAAACCACTCTTTGGGAAGTGCCAGTGTTTCTTCGGCAGATGGCGTACAACCAGCCAGCCAGCTAAAACTTAACACCATTCCTCCACCGGCTAATACCGATGCTTTCAAAAACGATCTTCTGGTTATGGTTGATTTTACAATAGTCATGGCTTTCAAAATTTTTTATGATAACTGGGAAGCTGTTTTTACTGCGGCCTTAATACGCACATAAGTTCCGCACCGACAGATATTTCCATTCATAGCCGTTTCAATCTGTTCATCGGTTGGAGAAGGATTTTCCTTAAGCAAAGCGGCTGCGCTCATAATCTGCCCCGCCTGGCAATAACCGCATTGCGGCACATCATGCTCCAGCCATGCTTTTTGCACCGGGTGATCTCCCTTCTCTGAAAGTCCTTCGATGGTAGTGATCTCCTGCTCACCAATAGCCGAAACCGGAATTGAACAGGAGCGAACCGCTACACCATCCAAATGAATTGTACAGGCACCACATTGCGCAATGCCACAACCATACTTAGTACCAACCAGATCGAGGTGGTCGCGCAGAACCCATAACACCGGTGTGCTGGGGTCCACATCAACAGATTGTTTTTTGCCGTTAATGTTCAGGTTAATTGTTGCCATGCCTTTAGATTTTGAGATTGAAATTTAATTGACGACTTAGCTGCTTAGATTACGAAATTCAAACAAGTTCCAGATATTGATTTGGTTCATACCAATTAGTTCGAATTTAATCATTTATCATTTAAATACCACGGTAGTTTGAATGCTCTCAATTCTGGTTTTCATATTCTTCATCTGTTACTTTTTGCATCCACACCACCCCACCAGGCGTCAGCACCGTGTGCGTCATGGAAGTGTGCCGAGCTGCACCATGCCAGTGATGCACATTGGGTGGGCACTTTACCACTTGCCCTTTGGATAGAATCTGCTTTGGCTTTCCTTTTTCCTGATAGTAAGCAACGCCATCGGTAATGATTAAGATCTGACCTGCCGGATGGTAATGCCAATTCGTTCTTGCACCGGGTTCGAATGTTACACTCGCTATCGGAGTTTTGACAATACTGTCCGGTGTATGCAACATCTTTACCGACACTATGCCAACAAAATTGTTATTTGGTTCGCTCGCTTTTTTTATTTCTGATTCAAGGCCGAGAACTTCTCGCAAAACCTTTGCTGCGCTGATGCCTTCTGCTTCGCCAACTTCCAGTCGAACAATCGAAACGATATTGTTTAACTGATCTTTTGTTAACCCATTGTGCATACCAACTCGGTAATGCGAACGCAACTGATTTTCGGTACCACTTAGCGAAGCCAGAGCAGCAATGGTTGCAATTTCTCTGGTTTGATCATCAAGAATATCACGACCAAAAATATCTCCGAAGAGATGTGCTTTAAGAAACTGATCAATGGCTGGAGCAAACGTGTATACTTCGCCTTTTACAGGAGAACCGACAAGCCGTGTTTGATTCTCTGTACCAAACTCAAGGTTTGATTTATTTTTGGGATAAGGGCTTGCCTTCTTTCCCTCAGGATCGTTAATACCTTTGCTCTTTCGTTCTTTCAGCACATCCATCAGGGTATGCAATGCATTCAGGCTTCTTGGAAATCCAGCATACGCATACATTTGAACGATTACCTCCTTAACCTCACTGATCGTTAAGCCCGCGTTAAGTCCTTCCCGGATGGCATGATCGAGTTTTGTCAGATCTCCATTGGCGGTAAACGCAGCGATGGTTACAATGCTTTGTTGTTTTGAACTGAGTGTATCTGTTATTATTCCTGAATTAGCTTGCGCAGAGCTAACCAGCATACCCACAATCAGCGCAAAACTAATGATGAATTTCATGTGCAGTCTTATCTAATACTACTCGCTTTACTTCTTCTCTTCTTTGAACAACAGCGGTGTGAATTGTAGCATATAAGCTCTCCAATTACTCCAGATATGACCCCGTTCAGATTCTACATAGGTATAGGGAAATGCAAGCTCATCGAGTTTCTTGCGGTGTGCCTGCATTCCATTGTACAAGAAGTCGGTCTTGCCTATAGCAATCCAGTATAATTTATAGCCTTTCTTTTTTTGATTCGTATACTTGGCTTCGAGATTTTTATACGCTGTTCTGGTTGTGTCAAGCGCGCGGCTTGCCGGTGTTCCGGGCGAGAACAAACCAACGTAGTCGAATAAATCGGGATGATTGGCTGAAATTAATAACGAGTGAAAGCCACCCATTGAAAGACCAGCAATTGCCCGTTGACTTTTCTGTGCTTTTGTTTTGTATCGTGAGTCAATAAAGTTTACAATCTCATTGAATGATTGTTCATAGGAGCCATCAGCAAAATTTGGGAGAAACTGGCTCATGGCTGGGCGATAGTTGTAATTTTCACTCGTCTCTCCTGGTGCAGCCTGTTTTGATGGATTTCCATTCGGCATCACAACAATCATGGGTTCAATTTTACGTTGTGCAATGAGGTTATCAATGATGTTCGGTACCCGGCCAAGGGTAACCCAGGCTCCTTCATCGCCACCACTGCCGTGAAGTAAATAGAGCACCGGATATTTACTCTTACTAGCCTCGTATCCCGGAGGCGTATAAACAGTCAGTCGTCTTTCTGTTTTATACTGAGTGGAAGGGTACCAAATGCTTGACACATTACCATGGGGTACATTGTTAACACTATACATATCGCCATTACCCTTGCCTACAATGAATAGACTGAAAAGGTTGCCCACATCACGGTATGAAAATGCATTGGATGGATCAACGATTCGCACACTATCCACCTCGAATGAGTAGAAATAAAGACCGGACGGCAATTTAACGGTTGTGTAGTTCCAGATACCGTTGGTATCTTTAGTCATTTGTCCCATGCCTCCGTTTGCTTCCCAATCACCACGTACATTTACATATTTGGCAAGCGGTGCTTTTAGTTTGAATGTAACCGTACCATCTTCGCTGACAACCGGGGAAACTATATTCGCTCTGAAACCAACATTCTGCTGGGCTATAGCCTGGGCGTTAAAAAATAAAACTACCAGCAAACAGACACTGTTCCTGATTATGGTCTGATATGATTTCATACTAAACGGATTGATAAAATTAATTTTTGGGTTGTTCTTGAGTTGGTGGGGTCATTATTCTGGTAAATGAGAGTGAGCCCAGTTTCCACTTGCCATTTACCTTCACATACACTTCTGTGGCAATAAACGGATTGGTTACTTCATTCCCACCCACTACCGCCAGTAGTGTAATTCGATTGAGCAAAATAGCCGTGTTATCAATTATTTGCACAGACACTTCATGCACATCGGCCTTCTTGTAGTGAATGCCCCCACTCTTAATAACATCAAGTTCCCTATCCTTTCCCCAGCTTCCGCCCATGTGCACAAAAACAGATTTGTCATCGAAAAGATCTTTTAGTTTGTCCACATTCTTGTCTGCCATCCACTGCCACTTGTCTTTAGATAGTTTTATTATCTCCTGATCAACACCCGAAGTCTGCGCAAAAGCTGGCGCGAAGGCAATCACAAATAGTAAACACAGAAATTTCGTTTTCATAGTTAAAAGTTTATAAGTTGAATCAGTGTTTGATAGCGTGAGTATCTCTAACGCTGCTGAAAGTCAGTGCTAATAATTTCCAACCAATGGTTTCCTTTTTATAAACTTCCGTTACGGTGAACTGATTTACGGCATCAGCGCCACGAACTACCGCGGTTAGCGTAATGCGATTCCACACTACCGCAACCTCGCCAACAATTTCAACAGCGGTATCATGCACATCCGCCTTTTTATACCAAATACTTCCGGTTTTAATAATTTCCAGTTCTTCATCTTTCTTCCAGGTTCCACTCATGTGCACAAATTTCGATTTGTCGTGAAAGAGTGTGGCCAGTTTGTCAACGTTTTTGTCGGCCATCCACTGCCATTTGTCTTTTGACAGATTGATAACTTCTTGCTCCTGGCTCGTTTGAGCCAGAGATCCATGAAGGCCTCCAAGGATAAGAATTAGTGCGATTACCGGTACTTTCATAATTGTTCAATTAGTTGTTTTTGAAAAAACTGCTGGCAGATTTTATGGCATTATTGCTAAACAAAGGTGTGGCATTTTCAGGGTATTGACTTATACGATTTACGGATTTAACTACCAATTTCACTGATTTAGATGTTGGGGCAGGTAAATCCCGGATAGAAGGTCTAATTTTGAAAATACAAGAGCCAAACATGGAAGAGATTCTGAAGTTCGATACCGTTAGCCAGTATAATGCTTTCAATAGAAATGAGACCTTACACCCACTGGTTAGTGTTGTTGATTTGTCAAAAGCAGCACCCCGGCAGCTCAGGCGGATGAGCTACGGATTTTATGTAGTGTTTCTGAAAGAGATTAAATGTGGTGATCTTAAATATGGTATCAGCAACTATGATTATGAAGAGGGCACGCTGGTGTTTCTGGCCCCTGGCCAGGTGATTGGATCAGCCGGGGATGAATATTATCAACCCAAAGGCCAGGCTCTGGTATTTCATGCCGATTTTATTCGGGGCACTTCGCTGGGAAACCATATGGGAGACTACACGTTTTTTAAATACACTACCAACGAAGCGCTTCACCTGTCGGAGCGGGAAAGGCAAATCATTCTTGATTGCTTTTCCAAAATCAAATATGAACTTGAGCAGTCTGTAGATAAGCACAGTAAGAAGCTTATTGCATCCAACATCGAATTATTTTTAAACTACTGCGTTCGGTTCTACGATCGTCAGTTCATTACCCGTGATCATGCAAACAGAGGAATTCTTGAACGCCTGGAGACTCTGCTTAACGATTTTTTTGCGTCTGAAAAATCGCAGCAGGTAGGTTTGCCTTCTGTTGCTTATTGTGCAAATGAATTAAATCTATCTGCCAACTATTTTGGAGACCTCATAAAAAAAGAAACTGGCAAATCGGCCACCGAATACATTCATCTGAAATTAATTGAAACTGCAAAAGCAAAAATCTTCGATACGAATAAGTCGGTGAGTGAAGTTGCCTATGAATTGGGATTTAAATACCCGCAACACTTTACCCGTGTATTCAAACAACATGTTGGAATGACTCCTTTGGAGTATCGCAACTCTCTCAACTAGAGGAAAGATTAATCGTATTTCGGGTTAGTATTTGTCTGGAAGAGAAATCCCGGTAAGCTGTTCCAACAAACTCAATAATTTTTCCTGTCCTTCAACCGTATCAGCCAGCAGATTGTGCGGCCTTTCTTTTTGATGAAAGAAATACCCACCACTTACTTTGGCAGATTGATCTTCACTAACCGCCAGCCACGTCTGGGTTTCATAACCTTTTTGTAAATCATCGGGAGCATTTTTGCCGCCCATTTTTGTAGGCACCCAACCCGGGTCAACAGCATTTGCATACACCCCGGGCCACCAGCGGGCAAGTGCTTTGGCCAGCATGAGCACATGCAATTTGGAGTCGGAGTAACTGATACGCCCATGCGCAATCCCCTCCAGGTTCAGGGTTCCCTGCTTATGTAATCCCGAACTCAGGTAGATGAGCCGCTGTGGTTTGCGAATCAATCCCGTAAGGATATAAGGCGCAAATGTATTAACTGCAAGAATTTGTTTTGATGAAGCATTATACACGCCAGCATTGTGAATTACCGCATCGAATGCACCTGATTGATTAACTTTTTCGGCCAGTGCTATTGTTTCTGTAATGTCCGAAAGCTCACCGGTAACTACTGCTTTAGCTCCAGGTGTTTTGGCTAATGCCTCACGACCGCGTGTTTTATTCCGCGCATGCAACACCACCTCATGCCCTTCCCTGATAAGTTTTTGAGCGGCCATTTGCCCAAGACCATCAGCCGAACCGGTTATAAAAATACGTGCCACTTAATTGGGTTTCGATCCAAGCAAAATAGGATTTACATCAATCAACTTCAATGATTTAATCATTTGAGCCGACTCTTTCTTATAAGTAAGAAAGTGAGCCGTCTTACTATGCTTTTCGTAGGCCTTCTGGTTTGCATAAACTTCCAGAATACTGATACGCGTGGGGTCGTTCTTCTCGGCCACAGCATACATCACCAGAACACCAGACTCCTTTTTTAATCCGGGTAACATTACCGTTTGTGCAAGCCTAGTGTAGGGCTCAACCCAGTCCGCATTTAATTCAATTTTGATCAAGCGGATATAAAGATTCTGGCTGTTTGCCTTATCCAGTTTAGACTTGCGGTTATACAAGATGGGTTGAGTTTCAATTAACGCCAGGTTTTTCACCATTTGAAGCGTGCCTTGTTTATACTTCATAAAGTGAGGCGTAGCCAGGTGGGACCGGTATTGGCTTGAATCGGCATACGTTTCAAACAGTGTAACCCGTTCCGGATTTTCTTTCTCTGCCACTCCGTACAATGTGATAACACCCGGCTCCTTCTTAATCGATGCCGCTATTTCCTCTCTCAGCAATTCGTTATACTGAGTTAATTGAGCCGGATCAACCTCGATAACCGCTAACCGAACAAGTTTGTTATTCTGGGCCATAACATTAGTGAACAATCCGGAAATCAGGATTATAATTAACATGAACTTGAAGGATGGCCTCATTCGCAAGCGAAAGTCATTCACATTTTTCCGCCTTAACAATTCCATATAATTGAAATTACAAATTTGTACTCACCGCTCACCAACTTCTACCCATTACTTATTATTAGTCTGTTGAGCCGATTGGCCGGTGTAGCGTTCGCCCACAATTTTTATTTTGTTTATCTCAGCTGTCAGGCTTTGTAGTTCACCAGCTTCAAATTGAAAATCAATTGCACCCAGATTTTCCTGCAAATGCGCCAGCTTCGTGGTGCCAGGAATCGGAACGATAAATGGTTTTTGAGCAAGTAACCACGCCAACGCAACCTGAGCAGCGGTTAACCCCCGCTGATCACCAAATTCCTTAAGCGTTTCAATTAAAGGCCAGTTGGCAATTACAGCATCTTTCTGGTAGCGCGGCAACGATTGCCGATTATCATTATTGGGATTATACTTTGTTCGTTCATTCAGATAACCGGAGAGCATACCCCGACTAAGCGGGCTGTAGGGTACAAACCCGATTCCCAATTCTTCGCAAACTTTGATCACATCCTCTTCAGGGCGTCTGGTCATTAGAGAATACTCACTCTGTAAAGCAGTAACAGGCTGAACCGCATGTGCCTTCCTGATATTTTCACTATTGGCTTCACTTAAGCCAAAGTATTTTACTTTGCCGGCTTTAATTAATTGTTGAACTGTACCAGCCACCTCTTCTATTGGTACATTAGGATCAACGCGGTGCTGGTATAACAAATCGATGTAATCTGTACGCAAACTTTTTAAAGAGTGATCAACCACTTGTTTTATTCTTTCGGGTCTGCTATCTAAACCCAGGCTCGGTTTCCCTTCTTTAAATCCAAACTTTGTAGCTAAAATTATTTCTTTTCGGAATGGTGCAATGGCTTCGCCCACCAGCACTTCATTGATCAGTGGACCGTACGCCTCGGCTGTATCAAAAAATGTAACTCCAAGATCGGGTGCTTTACGAAGCAAATCAATCATAAACTTCCTGTCGGGTACAAAACTTCGGTGATAGCTCATACCCATGCAGCCCAAACCCAGTGAAGAAACTTTAAGTGCCCATTTTCCTGAACCCAATGTGCGCTCTTTTAAAGCAGTTGAAGAGCGCTGCGCCTGTTCACCATTTTCCTTAGTATTAGTTGCTGCGAACGTGGGTACCGCCAACAAGGCAGCGCTGAGTGTCGCTCCGCTTTTCAAAAAACCTCTCCGACTTTTGTGTGATTGTGTCGCCATAGTATTTAAGTTAATTATGGTTTACTGATACCTGAGTTAGTATTTAATATATAATTCTGGATTTTGAATAATGCCGCAATAAGTAAACTTCTCTTGTTTCGTACAACTAACTATTGATGAATGTCTTTCCGATTTCTGACATAACTGGCCAGACTTCCGGTGGATCCGATGATAAGAATTTTTCATTTGCAGTTTCAATTTATCTTCCCACATTTTGTTGAAGATGCTGTGGATATCGCGCGCCCTGAACTTCAATATTTGAGAATGCTTGTTCGATTTCTTTTAAATCTTCTGTTGATAATTTCAGCTGTTCTGCTTTAAGATTTTCTTCAAGACGAGCGATTTTTGTCGTTCCCGGAATCGGAGCGATCCAGGGCTTTTGTGCAAGCACCCAGGCCAATGCCAATTGTGCCGGTGTCACATTTTTTTTGTGTGCGAAGTCTGTGATCTTGTTAACAACAACCTGATTTGCTTTTCTGTTTTCTTCAGCAAACCGCGGTACTACATTTCTGAAATCTGTCTTGTCGAACTTTGTATTTTCATTAATGGCTCCGGTAAGAAAACCTTTGCCCAGCGGACTAAAGGGCACGAAGCCAATCCCGAGTTCTTCTAATAATGGAAGAATTTCCTTTTCAGGTTCTCTCCACCAGAGTGAATATTCACTTTGTAATGCAGCAACAGGTTGAACAGCGTGGGCCTTTCGAATGCTTACGACACCGGCCTCCGACAAACCAAAGTGTTTTACTTTGCCTTGTTCAATGAGTTCTTTCACTGTGCCAGCCACATCCTCCATGGGAACGTTAGGATCAACGCGATGCTGATAAAGCAAGTCAATGCGATCTGTCTTCAGGCGTTTTAAAGCAGCCTCAGTCATACTTTTGATATTTTCCGGCTTGCTGTTTAATCCGAGCGCAGTCTTTCCCTGCTCAAACCCAAACTTTGTGGCAATAACAATTTTGTCACGAAATGGGGCGACTGCTTCTCCTAAGAGTTCTTCATTTTTATAAGGACCGTATGCTTCTGCTGAGTCGAAAAATGTTACACCCAACTCATATGCTCGTCTGATCAATTTGATTCCATCCTCTTTATTTGTTTCCGGGCCATAGCCGAAGCTTAGTCCCATGCAACCAAGGCCAAGGGCTGAAACTTCAAGTCCGCTTTTTCCAAGTATTCTCTTTTCCACTTTCATGCTGTTTGAATGAAACCCGCTCAAGACATCAGCGCAGCTGATTGTATATTGCCCTACAAAAATGCGAGATTGTAAATATAATTTGTTAGCCTAATTCAAACGAAGACTTACGAAAATCAAGCATTCCGGAATTGGGTAGGGCTACTGTTTGTGTGCTTCTTGAAGAAGTTGTTAAAGTGTGTTGCCTCTGTGAAACCAAGGGCATAAGCGATTTCGGCAACACCCCATTTGCTGTGGAGCAGTAAAATTTTTGCTTCCTGTATTATGCGTTCTGCAATTACCTGCGTAGTCGTTTTGTCCAGATTCTCTTTTATAGCCCGGTTGAGATGGTTAACATGTACATTCAATTGATTGGCAAAGTCGGAGGCAGACCGAAGTTGAATGGACGGGTGTTGATCATCGATGGGGAACTGCCTTTCTAATAATTCAATAAACAAAGCTGAAATTCGCTGCGAAGCATTAGTAACCTGATTGGATTGATCTTGTGGGGGTTGAAGTTTTACACCAACGTGCAATAATTCTGAAATCAGATTTCGGATTAAATCGTATTTGTACTTGTAGTCGGAATTAAACTCCTTCTCTATCCGATTAAAAATATCAAGAACCATAGCAACCTGTTCATCCGTCAACTCGAAGATGTGGGTACCGGTGGGCTGAAATACTTCGTATTGCGAAAGCTGGCCATATTGATGAAACAACTGCTGGTTGAAAATACAATAAACTCCTTCGCGGATTTGATCAAGATGTTGCCACTTATATGGAATTTGCGGATTGGAAAACGAAAGCGCTTGCTTTTTAATCTGAACAACACGATCAGCAAAGTGGACTTCGCTTTGCCCTTTTACCAGCATGATTTTATAAAAATCTCGTCTTCGGTAGGGAATACTGGTGGGATTACCTTCTGTATAAGGTTCCAGCCGAAAAAGATTGAAGTGTCCTATCTCCCAGGTAAATGTTCCGGGCACTTCGGCAAACTTGCGCTTGTAAAAATCCTGAAGTGTTTCTGCCTTTTCCATATGCAAAAGTATACTTCATTTGACTTTCGAAGTTCGTTAAATCAAACTCATTATTACGAAAATCAAATGAAGTAATTCTCTACAATCACCCCAGGGTAATTCCCTCACCCAGATAGGGTTGTTGATAATGGCGTTTGCCTGTTGCTTTATAGAGCGCATTAGCTAAAGCTCCGATTACAGGAGGGAATGGCGGCTCACCTAACCCGGTTGGGTCTACCGTGCTTTGCACAAAGTGAACATCAATAGCTTTAGGTGCTTCCTTGTGCCGGATTAACCGGTACTTATTAAAATTAGTTTGATCGGGAGTTCCGTTAGTAAACGTTAGCCCGCTATACATCGCATGCCCGATACCATCCACCGAACCACCTTCCACCAGATTGGTTGCTGCAATCGGATTAACCACAATACCACAGTCTACCGCACAATGTACTTTCTCTACGCGCGGCTTTCCACCCTCAACCTTTAAATCAATTACATGGGCTACATAACTGTCGTGGCAGAAGTAAGCTGAAACACCGCGGTGAATGTTTGGCATATCCTGGCCCCAGTTTGATTTGCTTCTTACCAACTCCAATACGCCTGCTAAACGTTTCGCTTCATAATCGTTGCGCTCACCAACTGGTTTGTTCAATGCCCGATCCAACAACTCAAGTCTGAATTGAATGGGATCTTTACCAGCAGCCTCAGCAACCTCATCTAAAAACGATTGCTCCGCTCCGGCAATAAAGTTTGAAGCCGGAGCGCGAAACGCACCCACGCTAATATTCGATGAAGCAGTCCACGACTCGGCTAAATAATTATCAACGGCTCCGGCCGGAAAGCGATTGGCAAACAACGGACTCTCCGGAATTCCTCCGGCCTTTACATGAAAGGCAATCAGATTATTATTTTCATCTAATGCCGCACGATACAACGCATGATACGCTGGCCGATACACACCAAACGACATGTCATCTTCCCGGGTATAAATTAATTTAACAGGAGCGTTGATTTTTTGCGAGATTACCGCAGCCTCCACCAGAAAGTGTCCATACAGCCTTCTGCCAAAACCCCCACCCTGCCGCGTCATCTGAATATCAATCTTCTCCAGGGGTAAACCCAAACGTGTCGCTATACTTTTCTCCATAAACTCGGGCGTTTGAATCGGGCCTACCAACTCAGCTTTCTCGCTGGTTACATTCGCAAAGAAGTTCATGGGCTCCATGGTATTGTGCGCGAGAAACGGAGCAGAGTAAGATCGTTCAATAACTTTGGCAGCTTTCTTAAACACAGCTTCCGGGTTTCCGTCTTTACGCTCTACCTTTCCGGCTTTAGCCGAATACTCAGCCATCACTTTTGTATGTTGTGCGCTGTTCTCCAGTCCACCCGGCACTTTTATTTTTACCGTTGTACCCCAGAAAGTAGAGGACGAGATTTCATGATCGGAAAAAGCTTCCCACTCCAGCTTCAGTGCTTTACGGGCGTTCATCACTTCCCATGTGGTATTGCCGACCACCACCACGAGATCGGGGAATGAGTTGACATCGCACCATTGCTGGGCATAATCTTCCGGATAGGTTTTTATGGTAAACACATCCTTAATACCTGGCATGCTGCGTGTCACAGAATCATCTACGCTTTTCAATTTCATACCAAAGGCAGGCGGATGCGCAATCATGGCAATCAACATCCCTTCTTTACGGTAGTCTAATCCAAACAAAGGTTTACCGGTAACAATCTTCTCGCCATCCACATTGTTGCGCGATGTACCGATGATTTTAAAGTCGCTGTTGTTTTTAAGTTCTACTTCTTTCGGCACTTCAATACCGGCTGCTGCCGAGGCCATCTCACCATAGCCGGCTGATTTACCACTGGCTTTATGATATAATACGCTTGCCTCGGTGGTAATTTCATCAACCGGTACCTGCCAGGTTTTTGCCGCTGCTTCGCATAACATTTTTCTGGCGGTAGCTCCGGCCATGCGCAAGCTTTTCCATCCCTGACTAATCGATTGACTTCCCCCGGCTAATTGTCTTGTAAACACGGTTGTATTCAGGGGCGCTTGCTCTACCATTACTTTCTTCCAGTCCACATCCAACTCTTCGGCCACTAACATGGGCATAGAAGTTTTTACGTTCTGGCCAATCTCCGGATTTGGCGACATAATGGTGACCAATCCATTTTCACCAATTTTCAGATAACCATTTAACTCAAACCACTCTTTGGGAAGTGCGAGCATTTCGGGTGCAGGCTTACAACCGGCCAGCCAACTAAAGCTGAGCATAAAACCACCACCAGCCAATGCCGTTGTTTTCAAAAATGAACGTCTGCCTATCGAAGTTTTTATTGTTGTCATAAGAATCAGGCGTTAATGTTTTTGGATGCTGTTTTAACTGCGGCTTTAATCCGGACATAGGTTCCGCACCGGCAAATGTTTCCATTCATAGCCGTTTCAATCTGCTCATCTGTCGGAGTAGGGTTTTCATTCAGCAAAGCGGCTGCACTCATAATCTGGCCCGCCTGGCAATAACCACATTGCGGCACATCATGCTCTAACCATGCTTTTTGAACGGGATGATCGCCCTTTTCGGATAACCCTTCAATAGTGGTTATTTTCTGATCGCCTACAGACGAAACCGGCAGTATACATGAACGTGTGGCTGTTCCATCCAGATGAATGGTACAGGCTCCACATTGTGCTATGCCGCAACCAAACTTAGTACCCACCAGATCGAGATGATCGCGCAACACCCACAACACCGGTGTATTCGGATCAACATCTACTGCTTGTTTTTTACCATTTACATGAAGATTGAAGGTTGCCATAGTGGTAATAATTGTTTGTGATTACAGACACCTAAAATTACAGATTTTCAAATTGAGAATGATTATAAATTTCGGGCAAAGGCGGCATCCATAACAGTTACTTCTTTAAAGTAAATTGTTTATCCAATGTATAAATGAGGCTTACATTCCAGTCAAAATCCTGCGCGGGAATTTCAGATTCAATCGCTTTGTTTACGATGCTCGAAATTGTTATTGGAAATCCCGCTATTCCAAAAGTTGTAGTTGCGTTTACATAAAAACCATCATTTGTATCCACCTTAAGGTAAAATACCTGCGGATTAAGATTAATGTAAGCTTTACCAGCCAGCTTGATTTTATTAATGTTTCCTTGCAGCGATAAAAAATTAGAATTCTGAGGGCCATGTTTTTGAAAGCCATGACCTCGCAAATAATACAATCCAATGCTTGCATGGTCTGAAATCTTGTAGGTAGGAATAACTTCTAATGCCAGAAAACGCCTTGCAACCGACAGTTTTTCTTCAATACCGTTTATCATGACAGTAGTGGTTACATAATTCAAGCCTGGCAAGTGGCCACCCATGGTAAGTTGAAACCTGGGTTTTACGATAGCTTTGTAGCGATAAATGAAAACAAAAGACCACGGGCGGCCTTCCAACGAATACCGAAACTGAGGCTCGAAGCTAAGTCGCTTATTACCCATCCTCAAATCGAGAAACCCTGCCGGATCGCCCAATGAAAATGCAGGAATAATAGAAAAACCGTTATTGGTTACACTTAAATCTGCTCTGAAAAAAAATGTACTGTCGCGTTGGGCATACACAGAACTAAGATAGAAAGAACAAATGAGGGTTAGTACTACTTTGGTTCTCATAAGAGCGCTGGGGGATTTTTGAATTCTGTAAATATACTCGTTGTACAAGTCACATCACGTTACACTTTTCAAATAAGGATTGCCAAATCCATTTACTGAGTGGAATTTTTTAGAAAGCACTTTTGCCATTACCTTGCCGGCAGCATGCTCATCACCGAAACCAAACTCCAACACTGGCTCACAAATTTCTACGGCTACGGTTCGTGGCAGGCGCAGTTCTGGTTTATTGGATACGAAGAACCGGGTGGTGATGTGCCCCAGGAAGTAGCTGACAAGTTCAATTATTTTTATACTCACCATCCGGAAGCCGGACCCACGTTGTGCAACATCCGCGATCTGTATAAACATGTTTCCCTTGGACCCGAGGATCCAAAAGGCGATAAATTTAGTACACGCTTTGACTACCGGTTTGGCGCCACCGCCATTCCAAGTACCATCTGGAGAAATCTGATTGCGTTTGAATCCGGGTATGCACACCAACCCTTACCCGATACCTTTGCCTATCAACAAGAAAAATTTGCAGTGCCTGATTTAAAAAAGGAAGCTTTGATTCCGCTCTATCCCCTGCCTGGTTCGCACACCCATTCGTGGCATTACAACTGGCTTAACCTTTCGGGTTGCGATTTTCTGCGGAGTCAGCAGCGCTATGAAGAACATGTGTACGAACAACGTATGCAAACGATTCTTTCCAAAATAAAAACCCATAAACCCGAAGTGGTGCTGATGTATGGCATGAAGAACATCAACGGGTTGAAGAAATCGGTACAGAATAGTTTGGGTAACGTTAAGTTTGTTACCGGCAAAGGAATCAAACTTAAAATTCCTCAACACCACCGGGCAGATCTTAACGGAACCACCCTGATCATCACCACCCAGATACCCGCGTTACGACATGGAAGAATTGAATCGGGATTTGAGTGGGGCGAGTTTGGGAGAATAATAAAGTCCACTGTGCTTAAAAAATAAAGTCAGATAAAATAAAATTATCTTTGAAGGTGATTGAAATAACAACCCAGGCCATCGACATAAATAAAATAACCAATGCAGCTACCCATAATCAGGCGGGTGCCGTGAATGTGTTTATCGGAACGGTACGAAACCAAACGGCTGGCAAAGAAGTATTGCGATTAGAATATGAAGCCTACGAGCCAATGGCCATTTCGGAAATGCAAAAGGTAATAGATGACGCGCGCGAAAAGTGGCCGGTTACCGGCTGGGCTATCAGTCACCGAATAGGAACGCTTTTACCTGGCGAAGTTGCTGTAGTGGTAGCGGTATCGACCCCGCACCGTAAAGATTCGTTTGAGGCGTGTCAGTATATTATCGATACCCTGAAAAAAACTGTCCCCATCTGGAAAAAAGAATTCTTCCAGGATGGGGACCAGTGGGTGTCAGCTCATCCTTAGAGCTGACTCACAATCATTACTCCAAGCGTTATGATTGCTACTGCAATTACAAGCGCTGAACCTACCACCAGCAACAAGTCGCGGTTGATAGGGTTCAGAAGAAAGTTTCTGTCAATAATTTTCATAGCCAACTTATTTTAGACAATACAAAGATAACCTGTAGTAGGCTAAAAAAGTTTTGTCCACCACAAAATGTTTTGTGATCAGTACTATTTCACGTGTTTGTGGAAATTCTCACTTCACAAAATAGTTAACCCGGAAGGCGGTAAGTGATTAGTAAATTGAAACTTAAGGTTGAGAAAAGATTGGTAACGTTTTCAGGCCGGATTGCAGCATGAATATCAAGACGGTCACTTTTTCCGAACAAAATCGCGCTTGCCTCCACTTTTGGCCATCAGTTTTATTTTTTCAATTACAATGTTATGCGATAGGGCTTTGCACATATCATAAACCGTAAGTGCAGCTACCGAAGCAGCAGTAAGAGCCTCCATTTCCACCCCGGTTTTACCGGTAACAGTTGCGGCTGTGGTGATCACCACTTTCTGTTTAACCACTTCAATACGCACCTGACAATCTTCAAGGGCCAATGGATGACAGAACGGAATAAGGTCATGCGTTTTCTTGGCAGCCATTACCCCGGCAATGATGGCCGTTTGAAACACCGGCCCTTTTTTGGTGATGAGTTCGTTGTTTTTGATTTGAGCTAAGATTTCTTTGCCCAAAATGACCACCGCCTGTGCTTTTGCCACACGTTTTGTTACCTGCTTTTCCGATACATCTACCATTTTGGGGTTGCCCGATGCATCAATATGTGTAAATTGTTTTTTCATTAATTCTGTTTAACCAGTGATCCTAAGCAATCCAATTCTGGATTTCAATTCCTTCCAATCGTTCAAAGTCGGTAACATTTCTTGTTACTAAAACTAAATTGTTTGAGATTGCAGTGGCACCGATCAAGAGATCGAAATCATCAAGTGGGCTTCCGGCCTTTCTAAGCCGAGATTTTTCCTTTGCGTAAATATCGAGTGAGTTGAAGATTGGGATAATCGTAAATCTGCTAATGAAATCGTCAACGGTATTTCTGTTCTTTTCCTTACTTTCAGAATTTTCTGCCCCAAATTTAAGTTCAGCTATAGTTATTTCTGAAATGAAACAATTTTCAAGTCCGATCTTTTCAAGTTTTTGAACGAGGTCGTATTGACCCTTCAAAAAATAAATACAGATGTTCGTATCCAGTAAGTATTTACTCAAAGCTCTTCAGTCTTTCGGTCAAATCTTCTACTTCTCTTAAGGTCGGCTATTATTTCATCAGCCGATTGTTTCGAGGTAAAGGCTCCAAAGAGTTCTTCAATTGATTTATTGGAAGGTTTTTTAGAACCCTTTAAGGAATCCGAAAGCCTGGCGATCAATTCAAGCTTGCGTTCGGGGCTTAAACTGTTCAAGAGTCCAAGGTAAGTATCAATAAGACTAAATTTTAAATCTGTTGCTTTCATCGGATTTGTAATCGCAATATCAAAAATAGTCAATTTTGTCATTAACTTACACTGTATAATAATCCCTAATACGACATTTCAATTATTGATAAATGATCACCGTATCTGAAGCCACCGCAATCATTCTCTCGCACACTGTTGAAACCGGTGTGGAAGAAGTTTCCATTCAGGAAGCGTGCGGCCGTGTGCTGAAAGAAACGGTGCGGGCCGATCGCGACTTCCCGCCATTCAACCGGGTAGCGATGGATGGGATTGCGATTGCTTTTCAGGCGTGGCAAAAAGGCGAACGCACTTTTAGTATGGAAGGCATTCAGGCAGCCGGGCAGCAACAAAAACAACTTTCAAACCCCTTAGCTTGTATCGAAGTAATGACCGGTGCCATGTTGCCATTGGGTACTGACACGGTAGTACCGTATGAAAGTCTGGAAATTAAAGAGGGCAAAGCACGCATCACCACCGAAAAAATTGAACAAGGCGAAAGCATTCATCGCCAGGGTGTCGATGCCAAAAATAATGATGTGCTACTTACGCCCGGAATAAAAATCTCTCCGGCTGAAGTGGCTTTGATGGCAGCAGTTGGTAAAAAGAAAATTACCGTGGCTGCCTTTCCTAAAACAGCCATTATCTCCACAGGCGATGAATTGATTCCGGTAGAACTTATTCCCCTGCCCTACCAGGTGCGCAGATCGAACAGCTACGCATTGCAAGCTGCGTTACGCGAATTGGGTTGCGTAGCCGATCAGTTTCACCTGCCCGATCAACCCGAGATTTTAGAAGCCGAAGTAAAAAAAATCCTGCAGCATTATTCACTTATCATCTTCTCAGGTGGTGTTTCCAAAGGCAAGTACGATTACATTCCACAAACGTTAGAGCGTAACGGCATTCAAAAAAGATTTCATCAGGTTAGCCAGCGCCCGGGTAAACCACTTTGGTTTGGCACATCGGCCAAGCATGTGGTGTTTGCTCTTCCTGGAAATCCGGTTTCTACCTACCTGTGCTTTTATCGTTACATCAAACCGTGGTTAATGAAAAGCCTGGGGGTTGAAACACCACCGCAGCAAGTGGTGTTGGCCCAGAACTTTACTTTTAAACCTGCGCTTACTTATTTTCTACAGGTAAAAATAAAAAATGAAATGAGCCAACTGAAAGCCTGGCCCGATGCCGGTGGCGGCTCTGGCGATTTTGCCAATCTGAAAGAGGTGGACGGATTTATTGAATTGCCCGCTGAGGTTACCGAGTTCAAAGCCGGACAAGTATTTCGCTATTATCCGTTTCGCAATTCATGATTCAGGTTAGTGTTGCCCTACTGATTTCAATTACTGTTCTCATTGCTGTTTCGCGTTACCTGAAACTGCATGCCTTCTTTGCCTTGCTGGTAGCCGCCTTGTTGTTTGGCTTACTGATGGGTAAACCCTTTCTGGAAATTTTTTCCAGCATGCAAAGTGGTTTTGGTTTGCTGTTGCAACAAATCGGGTTTCTGGTGGCCATTGGTTCGTGCCTGGGTAACGTGATGGAAAAAACCGGAGCCATGGCCGCACTCGGAAAAAAAATTATTACGGCATTTGGTGCCTCACGCACTACATTGGCTATGTCGGTAATTGGGTTACTGGTGGGTATTCCTGTATTCTGCGATTCTGGGTTTATTATTTTATCGCGGTTAATACCCGCACTGGCTTCTTCCACTGCCACATCTGCACAACTTTCGCTTGCACTTTCATCCGGACTTTACACCACGCACACTTTGGTGCCACCAACTCCGGGGCCGCTGGCTGCAACTGCTAATCTGGGCGCAACTTCACATCTTGGTCTGGTTATACTAATTGGTTTGATAGGTGCCCTGCCGGTGGGTGGAGTAGCCTATTTCTTATCACGCAAGTTGGGTTTGCGAATTTCAACAACCACACCCGCTGTTGAAAACACCGAAGAACAATCGCACGCAACCATTCTCATTTTTATGCCATTACTGATTCCAATTGCATTGATTGCGTTGGCATCGTTACCCACTTTAATTCCGGTACTGCAATCCTGGGCCATACTTCAGGTAATTGGCAATCCGACTGTAGCCTTACTGATCGGATTGTGTTTTTCATTCCTGCTCGTTCGCGGCAAGCACAAACAAACCTGGCCGGTTTGGATTTCAGAAGCCTTGAAAGATGCCGGCATCATTTTATTAATTACCGGTGCGGGTGGTGCCTTTGGCGCTGTCATAAAATCAAGTGGTATCGATGCTTTATTAAAAGACGTATTGGCTACCTCGCAAGCGGGTGGAGTTGTTTTTCTCTTCATTGCATTTGCCCTGGCATCAATTCTAAAAACTGCGCAGGGTTCTTCAACCTCTGCAATAATTATAACCAGTTCGCTACTGGCACCCCTAACTTTTGCCGCAGGATTTTCCAACCCGATTGATCTCGCCACCCTGGTACTCGCAATTGGTGGTGGTGCCATGACGGTTTCGCATGCCAACGACTCATACTTTTGGGTGGTGACACAATTCAGTGGCATAGGCGAACGCGATGCGTATAAAAGTTATACGCTTATCACGTTGGCACAAGGCCTTACAGCATTGATGGTCGCTATTATTATTTACCTGCTGTGAAAATTCTGATTGCCCCGGATAAGTTTAAAGGCTCGCTGGATGCCCGACAAGTGTGTGAAGCCATCCGGCAGGCGCTGGTAAAATCTGATGCAACCCTTTGCATTCAAACTTTGCCCATGGCCGATGGTGGCGAAGGCACAGCACAACTTTTAACCGAACACACCCGGGGCAAATGGATTACTTGCGAGGTACGCGATCCATTCTTCCGTAAAACACAAGCCGGATACGGAATTTCTGGTGATGGTCAAACTGCTTTCATTGAAATGGCTGCCGCATCAGGTTTGCAAGTGCTTACCCCGTGGGAAACCAACCCGATGAAAACTTCTACCGTAGGCACTGGTGATTTAATTGCCGATGCCCTGAAGCATCAGGTAAAAAAAATTGTACTGGCCATTGGCGGCAGTGCCACCAATGATGCCGGCTTAGGTATGGCTACTGCATTGGGTTATAAATTTTATGACAACCAAAACCAGGAGTTAACACCTATTGGTGAAAATTTAATTTACCTGCACCGGGTTCATGCTTCTCAAGTTAATCCGCAACTTCGGCTAACAGAAATTGTGGTGCTGTGCGATGTATCCAATCCCCTCCATGGTGATAACGGTGCGGCCTTTGTATTTGCACCACAAAAAGGCGCCAGCGAACAAGATGTGATACAATTGGATAAAGGCCTGCAGCATTTTGCCAACATCGTTCATACACAATTAAATATCTCTACTGACTTTGCCGGTGCCGGGGCAGCCGGTGGGTTGGGTGCCGGAGCGAAAGTCTTTTTGAACGCCACCCTGAAGCGCGGAATTGACTATGTGATGGAAGCACTTCAGGTAGAAACTGCGATACATAATGCCGACCTGATTATTACCGGAGAAGGCAAAATGGATGCACAAACACTTTCGGGAAAAGTAGTAGCCGGTATGGCAGCCAGTGCTGTTCGATATAAGAAACCCGTATTTGCTATTGTGGGTAAGAATGAACTAAGCGAAGCACAATGGAAGCAAGTTGGAATAAGTCAGGTGATCAGTTTGGTGGATGAAAATACTTCTGTTGAGATGGCGATGAAACAACCTGAGCATTGGATTGAAAAAAGAATAATGGAAAACGAATACCTCAACAAACTACTTCCGCTCAAATAAATAATCAATCGACTTTCCATTACCGGAAACTGTTGCCTTAAGTTTATTTCCATCCCGTTGATAAACAATTTTCTTAGGAAAGTCATGTTGTGGATTTTCGCAGGTAAATGTGTTGGCTGAAACTTCGGTTATCAAAAACCAGGTTAACGCTTTGTTCTCTGGCACATCGGCCACATAGTATAATTTATCTTCTTTGGTAACAATACGCAACTTCTCTATAAATGTGGTGTCCGCTCCGTTCAGGTTAACACCCCAGCCTTGCAAACCCTCTGCGGTTTTAATCCAGCGTTCATGTGCCGCGCGACCGGCTTTTACGTTCGTGCGATTCCACGTACCGGTAAGCCATGAAAGTTCATTTACCGTTTGCGCCTGCAAAGCCGAACTTAACAACGTTAAAGCAACAACTAGTAACTTCATATTTCTTTCCGTTCATACTTTGGTAGCAACCCTTAACCAAGATAAACGAAATAAATTTATCTTTAACGATTATCTGTGATTTATGGAATTAAGTGAAAGCGAGCAGCACGTGTTACAAAATCTGGTACTGAAAGGTGGCATGGGCAATGTACAGGAGTTTTTAAACTGGCCGGCACACGATTTTGACAAAGCTTTTGAGTTTGCCAACAACCTTCAAAATAAAGATTTGGTAAAATTGCTTTATTCCAATTTTAACAAAAATCTGATTGTGGTAGAGTTAACTTTGGTTGGATTTGAGCATGGAAAACAAAAATGAAATCTCGCGCAGAAAATTCCTGAAAGGGTTTACGCTTACCTCGGCTTATTTAATTGCCGGGGGCTATCAATCGCTTTCGGCTGCCGATGTATTAGGGAGCCAGGATAAAGTAGTGCTGCGTTTTGCGGTGGGCAGCGATAGCCATTATGGTCAACCAACTACTGCGTTTGATCAATACATTACCGAGTTTGTTTCGCACATGAATACATTTCATAAAGAACTTGCCCTGGATGCTTGCGTGCTTAACGGAGACCTGATTCACGATCAACCCGAATTGATGCTGCAACTTAAACCGCATTTGGAAAAACTGACGGTTCCTTTTTGTGTAACTCAGGGAAATCACGATCGCATATCCGCAACACAATGGCAGGAAATCTGGAATGTACCGTTGAATTATGAAAGAACATTTGGCAAAGAGATTTTCCTGATGATGACCACCTCCAACGAAAAGGGCGAATACCTTTCGCCCGATCTGAAGTGGCTGGAGAAAAAGTTAAAACAACATCGCAAGAAAAATATTTTTCTGTTTTTGCACATCGGCCAGCAAAAATGGACACCCAACAGCATTGATAACCCGGCATACGCGAAGCTGATTCAAAAGTATCCCAACCTGAAAGCCGTGTTTCATGGGCATGATCACGATCAGGACGGAGAAAAAATGTTAGGCAACATTCCGCACCTATACGACTCGCACATTGGCGGCAATTGGGGCACACCCTACAAAGGCTTTCGGATTGTTGAGTTATTAAGTAACAATTCGGTGGTTACGTATATGATGAATCCGGTGGAGAAATTAAACGAGGCGGCCTACCCCCAACGGGGCTAAATCTTTGTTTTCGGTCTTTCAAAATACCCATTACCTTTGTGGCCTTAATTTTATACGCTCATGTTCGATAGTTTAAGTCTTAAGCTGGATAAAGCCTTTCAAACCCTGAAGGGCCAGGGAAGAATAACCGAAATAAACATTGCCACCACGGTAAAGGAAATCCGCAAAGCGCTGATTGATGCGGACGTTAACTATAAAGTAGCCAAGGAAGTAACGGACGAAATCCGCGAAAAGGCGCTGGGCCAGAACGTGCTCACCTCTATTTCGCCCGGCCAGTTGCTTACCAAAATAACCAACGATGAGCTTACCCTGTTGATGGGTGGCGAAAGTGAAGACATTAAAATTGAAGGCAACCCCGCCATTATTCTGATTGCCGGGTTACAGGGTTCAGGTAAAACAACCTTCTCGGGAAAACTTGCCAACTACCTGAAGCGCCAGGGCCGCCAGGTTTTATTAACGGCCTGCGATATTTATCGCCCGGCTGCGATTGATCAGTTAAAAGTTTTGGGTGAGCAGGTAGGCGTGGAAGTATATGCCGAACCTGAAAACAAAGACGCAGTAAAAATTGCGAAAGCTGCCCTTGAGCACGCTAAGAAAAATAATCATCGTGTAGTCATTGTCGATACTGCCGGTCGCCTGGCTGTGGATGAAGAGATGATGAACGAAATTGCAAAGTTGAAAGAAGCGCTGAAGCCTTCTGAAACTTTGTTTGTGGTAGATGCCATGACGGGGCAGGATGCGGTAAATACCGCCAAGGCCTTCAACGATCGCCTTAACTTTAACGGTGTGGTATTAACCAAAATGGATGGCGATACCCGTGGTGGTGCCGCACTTTCTATTCGCAGAGTGGTTGAGAAACCCATTAAGTTTATCAGCTCGGGCGAAAAGATGGAAGCCATTGATCGCTTCTACCCCGACCGGATGGCCAGCCGGATTTTAGGCATGGGTGATGTGGTGAGTCTGGTTGAAAAAGCACAACAAACTTTTGATGAAGAAGAAGCGCGCAGGCTGAATGCTAAAATGCGCAAGAACCAGTTCGACTTCAACGACTTTCTGTCGCAACTGGATCAGATCAAAAAGATGGGTAACATGAAAGACCTGCTGGGCATGATTCCCGGCATGGGCAAAGCCATAAAAGATGTGGATATTGATGATAACTCATTCAAACCCATTGAAGCGATAATCCGGTCTATGACGTTAGATGAAAGACAAAATCCGGACAAGCTTAACTCCAGTCGTAAAAACAGAATTGCCAAAGGCAGTGGTACCACCATTCAGCAGGTTAATCAATTGTTGAAACAATTTGAAGACATGCGCAAAATGATGAAGACCATGAATAAAATGGGTGGCGGTAAGCGCGCGTTAAATGCGCTGAATCCTTTTGGTCGTTAAACCCGGAATAACATCCGGGGATTGTCTAAAATAAACTAACCTACCATGAAAACTATTTTGACAATGCTTGGATTGATTATCCTTTCGGTAAGCTCTCTTGCACAAAATGCAGAACTGGATGCCCGGGTAGAAAAATTTCTGAAAGAACACCGGGGCGAATGGCGCGATATGAATGTGCCCTACGAAGACGGCAGGATTCTTCATGATCTGATTATTAAAAACAAGTATACCGTTGCGCTTGAAATCGGTACCTCAACAGGTCACTCCACCATTTGGCTGGCGTGGGCCATGAGTAAAACCGGAGGCAAAGTGACTACATTGGAATTAAACGAACGCAGGTATAAACAAGCCCTGCAAAATATTGAAGAAGCCGGACTGTCAGCCTTTGTGGATGCGCGGCTTGGAAATGCACACGACCTCGTTAAACAATTGCCAGGGCCATTTGATTTTGTGTTTTCCGATGCCGACAAGGATTGGTACAAACAATATTTTATTGATCTCGAATCAAAGCTAAAAGCCGGAGGTTGTTTTACCACGCATAATGTAGCCGATGGTCAGGCTGATGCCGAATTTTTAAACTATGTTAAAAATCACGCTCAGTTCACCACCACGATCGATCGTACCAGTCGTGCCGGAATTATGATCAGTTACAAAAAGAAATAATCCAATACCTTATCAAGCATGAACCTTACAGCCCGCAACACTCATCGTGATATAGCCTACTTCTATTTGGGCTTAATCATTGCTTTCTCTTTCTCTGGAATTTTTTTGAATCACCGCCAGGCGTGGCATCCCCGCAGATATACCTATAACGCACAGGAAATTCAGTTGAAACAAACGGTGCTGAAAGATTCAGTGAATGACAAATTTATTGCTGCCTTTACCCAGGAATATAAAATTGATGATCAACTCAGACGATTTTCAGTTGATGGTAACAACCTCAGAATTTCCTATGCGAATAACGATGTACAGGTTGATCTGACCTCGGGTAAGGGAAAAATTGAAACGTACCGAACCACACCCGTACTGGGTCAAATGACAAAACTGCACGTGGACACCAGCAAATGGTGGATCTATTATTCCGATATTTTTGGAGTGGCCATGCTCGTGCTGGCTTTTACAGGAATGTTCATCCAAAAAGGAGCAAACAGTTTTTGGGGCCGCGGCTGGAAACTTGCATTGGCAGGGATCATCTTCCCGCTCATCTTTCTATTCCTGTTATCGTAAGTTATGTTTCATGGTCTGTTAAAGGACGAAGTATCGGAGTTTGGGCAACTCAAAACCTTTGAAAGCGGATCTGTTATTCTGCAAGAAGCCAGCTACATCAAAGCCATACCGCTGGTGCTGAAAGGAAGTTTGAAAGTATTGCGTACCGATCCGCAAGGCCACGAAATCTTACTTTACTACATCACATCAGGCGAAAGCTGCATCATGTCTTTTCTGGGTGGCATTCATCATGAAACCAGTAAAGTAAAAGCTATTGTAGAGGAGGATGCAGAAATTCTTTTCATTCCGGTTGATAAGGCAAGTGAATGGGTAAAGAAATTTCCCGAATGGTCGGACTTCATTTTCAAGCTCTATCATAAACGGTTTGAAGAATTGCTTGCTGCGGTTAACGCCATTGCATTTCAAAAATTAGATTCGCGGTTGGTGCAGTTACTCAGGCAAAAGGCTGAATTGTATAAAAGCAAAGAAATAATCATTACCCATCAACAATTGGCCGATGAGTTGGGTACGGCCCGCGAAGCCATATCGCGCGTTATTAAACAAATGGAAAACGAAGGCCTGGTAAAACTCGCCCGAAATAAAATTACACTTATGTGACCGTGGTCACAAAGCCGGAAATACCCACAACCTACCTTTGCATCAGTAAAACGCAAAGGTTATGGTACTTTTTAAAAAATACTGGCTTACCCTTACCGGCATTGCACTGGGCTTAAGTGCTGGCTATCTCTACTGGCAACAGATTGGCTGTATTTCGGGTACCTGCCCTATTACCTCAAGTCCGGTAAACGCTTCGCTGTATGGCGCCTTGATGGGCGGCCTTGTAGTGAACATGTTCAAAAAAGAAAAATCAAACACATAACTAGTATGACTATTCAGGAACTTCTTAAAAACAATGAGGGCACCATAGTAGATGTGCGTACACCTGCTGAATATCAGGGCGGGCACATTGCTGGTTCAGTGAACATTCCGGTTGGCGATTTATTGCAACGGGTGGATGAACTGGCTAACTTAAAACAACCCCTTATTCTTTGCTGTGCATCAGGCGGGCGAAGTGCTATGGCTACTAACCTGCTTAAAGAACAAAAATTTGAATGTGCAGATGCCGGAAGCTGGCTATCTATAAACTATTTGCTTTCTCAAAATGTTGAAACTATATGATAGAACTATTAAAAAATATTTTCGGGTTTGGTCCTAAAACCAATTATGCCGAGCTACTTAAAAATGGGGCGATAATTGTTGACGTGCGCAGCAAAAGCGAATTTGCTGGCGGGCATATTAAAGGCTCTGTAAATATTCCTGTTGATTCGATAAGTAACAATACCGGTCGTTTTACAGACAAGAACAAACCCATCATCACATGCTGTGCCTCGGGCATGCGCAGTGGGGTAGCTAAAAACATTTTAAAATCGAAGGGGTACACACAAGTGTATAATGGCGGAAGTTGGATTGGTCTTCAAAACAAAATTTAAATTTTATGAGCGCTCATGTTTATAATGTTTCCGTAGCCTGGAATAAAGATCGCAAGGGTGTAATGTGTTCACCAGAATTGGATGCCCCGGCACAAAGTTCGGGTTGCATTGAAGTGGCCACGCCACCTGAGTTCCCGAAAGGGATTGCCGGCATTTGGTCGCCAGAGCATTTATTTACCGCTGCCGTTAACAGTTGCCTCATGACAACCTTTCTGGCTATAGCCGAAAACTCAAAACTGGAATTCACCGCGTTTACATCCAATGCAAAAGGTAAACTGGAGCAGGTAGAAGGCAAATTTTTAATGACCGAAGTAGAACTGGAACCAACCGTAACCATCGCACATGAAAAAGATCGTGAGCGGGCCGAACGTGTACTTAGTAAAGCCGAGGCTGCTTGCCTCATTTCAAATTCAATCAAATCAAAAGTTACCATGAATCCTAAAATCATAGTAACTACAAACCAGGTTGAACACCATGGCTAAAGGAAGTTTCCAAGACCTTATTCAAAGCGAGGTACCCACACTGGTTGATTTCTCGGCTGAGTGGTGCGGCCCTTGTAAAATGATGAAACCCATTCTGGAAGAATTAAAAGGAAAGGTTGGAGATCATTTGCGGGTGGTAAAAATTGATGTGGATAAAAACCCAGCTCTGGCACAGAGCTTTCAGGTTCAGGGAGTTCCAACCCTGATCATCTTTAAAAACGGACAGCCCAAATGGCGGCAGTCGGGGGTGGTTCCTGCCGAATACCTGAAGCGGGAATTGGATAAGTTAAAATAACGTTAACAAAAGCAGATTTTTTTTAATCGTGCCGTTCGTATAGTTTCGTGAACAATTCCCGATAGGATATCGTTTTAGACATTGTTTATTAACACAACTAAACTCAATACGTATGAAGCATGTAAAATTTCTGGTGGCTATTCTTCTGGTAGCCGGAGCTTTCGAAACATTTGCACAAAAATTACCGGGGCTTGATCCAAGTCCGGCCGACATTGCCTACTTCCGTCCGAATGGCCGCAATGCAGCACCTTTGGCTAAAGTAGTTTATGGTCGCCCTTCCAAAAAAGGCCGCACCATGCTGGGTGGTACCGAAGCCTTTGGTAAAGTATGGCGCTTAGGTGCGAACGAAGCTACCGAAATCAAACTTTACAAAGACATTACGTTTGGCGATAAGCTTGTAAAGGCCGGTACTTACACCATGTATGCTATTCCGGATAAAACGGAGTGGACCATAATCTTCAACACCAAGCTCGATACCTGGGGCGCTTATGAATACGAAGAGTCGAAAGATGTGGCGCGTATTAAGGTTCCGGTTGGCAAAACCGAAGCCGAAGTAGAAGCCTTTACTATTATGTTTGATGGTAAGGATGCAACTGCTGCCATGGTTATAGCCTGGGAAACCACACTGGTTAAAATTCCATTGAAATACTAAGGTTTCATAACCTTCATCAAAGCCCCGATTAATCGGGGCTTTTTTTATTTCAGAATTTCTGCATAGTTTAATTATATGTTAACCCTTGGACGGTCTGATCGGGTGGATTTACCCAAACTGGGATTGTACGATATTCATGCAAAAATTGATACCGGTGCCTACAACTGTAGTTTACATTGTTCGCGGGTAGAAGTTATTGATGGCAAACTTGAGTTTGTGTTGCTGGATGAAGAGCATCCGGAGTTTACAGGCATGAAATACGTGTTTACAAAATTCAAGCAACGCGAAATCAAAAACTCATTTGGCGAAGCTGAACTGCGGTATGTGATTAAAACCACAATCCGAATTTATCATCATTTAATCCGGGCCGAATTTTCTTTAAGCAATCGGGGCAATCTGAAATTTCCGGTATTACTGGGGCGAAAGATATTACGCGATCGCTTTTTGATTGACGTCACTAAAAATGATTTATCTTACCAACATAAAACACAGGGCACATGAACATCGCCATATTATCCAGAGACCCGAAGCTGTATTCTACCAGGCGACTGAAGGAAGCCGGTGAAAAGCGGGGGCATAAGGTAGAGATCATCGACCACATGAAATGTGTGCTGCTGATTGAAAAGAAAAATCCGATGGTTTGGTACAATGGCAAACGATTGGATTACTTCGATGCCATCATTCCGCGTATTGGTGCATCGGTAACCTTTTATGGTGCCGCGGTGGTACGACAATTTGAAATGATGAAGGTATTTACCGCAGTGGAGTCACAAGCGTTAATTCGCTCGCGCGATAAACTAAGAAGTTTGCAAATACTTTCACGTGCCGGTTTAGGCTTGCCTAAAACCATATTCATGGATTATTCACGCGATACAGAAGGTGTGATTGAAGCCGTAGGTGGAGCACCCGTTGTAATTAAGTTACTGGAAGGTACACAAGGCCTTGGTGTGGTGTTAGCCGAAAATAAAAAAGCTGCTCAATCTGTTATCGAAGCATTTCACGGTGTAAAAACGCGAATCATTGTTCAGGAGTTTATCAAAGAAGCCAAGGGTACTGACATTCGTGCATTTGTAGTGAATGGCGAAGTAGTGGGTGCCATGAAACGACAGGCCACCCGCGAAGGAGAATTTCGTTCAAACTTACATCGGGGAGGTGTTGCAACTGTGGTAAAATTAGATCGACACGAAAAACATGCGGCCATTGAAGCCACAAAGAAAATGGGATTGGGTGTGGCCGGTGTAGATATGTTGCCCTCCAAACGCGGACCTCTCATAATAGAAGTAAACTCTTCGCCTGGTCTGGAAGGCATTGAAGGCGCTACCAAAGTAGACATTGCCGGAAAGATCTACGAGTACCTGGAGCAGCATGCCGGGAAAAAGAAAATTCAGAAAGACAAAATAAATGCGTAATTGTCAATAGTCGATGGTTGTTTAGTCTATGGTCGATAGCGTCTTAACTATCGACTATCGATCTTCAACCATCGACCAATTAAAGTAAAAATGAAAGACGTAACCATAGCAGGCCATTCTGTAAGAGCCGGTGAATTCAAAGAGATTATCATCAACATTGCACGCCTTCCTTCGCGCACCCAAATCGATACCCCTATTTATGCTTTTCGCGGATTAGAGCCCGGCCCGGTGCTGGCGCTTACGGCCGGAATGCATGGCGATGAAATTAACGGGATGGAAATTGTGCGCAGGATTTTAGATCTGGGTTACAATCGCGTAAAGCGTGGTACAGTAATTTGTATGCCCATCATTAACATTTATGGATTTCTGAATTATTCGCGCGAAGTACCCGATGGTAAAGATGTAAACCGCTCCTTTCCGGGAAGCAAAAATGGTTCGCTGGCCTCGCGCGTGGCTTATCATATCACACACGATATTATTCCGTATATCGATTATGGTATTGATTTTCATACTGGCGGTGCCATGCGCACCAACTATCCGCAGGTAAGATGTGTAATGGCCGAAGAAAAAAATGTTGAGTTGGCTCATGCTTTTCACGCCCCCTTTACAATCGATTCTCCTTTTCGTCCACATTCCATTCGGCAGCAGGCCGCCAAGCTGGGTAAGAATATAATTGTGTATGAAGGAGGTGAATCCTTGCGTTTCGATCAGCAAGCTATTGAGGATGGTATTAGCGGAACACTGCGGTTGATGAAACACTTAAACATGATTGACGATGCGCCTGAGCCAAAGGAAGCGAATAAGATTATCTGGAACACCTCGTGGGCACGCGCACAACATGCTGGGTTGTTTCAATCCACCGTTAAAAGTGGCGACCTGATTTCTAAAAACCAGACGGTTGGTACCATTACGGATCCGTTTGGTGAGTTTAAAGAAACCGTAAAATCTCCTTCAACCGGATATGTCATCGGATTAAACAATCACCCGGTTGTAAACGCAGGCGATGCCTTGCTGCATATTGGCATGGACAACTATTGTAAGATTGATGGTGGGGAGGAGTAGCAACTGGTTGCTGGTTACCAGTTATTAGGTTACCGGTAACAGGCTTCTAGTTGTTAGTTGTTCGGGTACGGAAGTAATTGCGGATAAGTTTACCTGTTTGAATAGTAGACGCTACCATCATAAGAATACTTATATAGTGACCCGTAACAACAAAAGACTGCCTGAAAATATCTGTTATCGCTAGTATCAACAATCCGTTTCCAACCAGCCAAATGGAAACAAAAATCACTACAACTTTTAAGGAAGGATTTGTGTACCACAGTGCTGGTTGATTTTTCATCCGTAAAATACTTGCCTAATACATTTTTTATACGTGCAACTGGAAACCGGAAACTGGTAACCGTTATTAAAAATCCGGACACGGAATCATCAACTTATCCTTAGGTGGTTTGCGCGGATTGCGGGTTGACCACGAGTATACTAAACTAAACTCATGCGCACCGCCACTGGCCGGGCCAAGTTGCGAAATGGTATAGTCATAACTATAACCAATGTTCATAATATCTTTTGCACCGCGTTTGGTAAAACCAAGCGATAACACAATTGATTCATTATTGGTAAACCCGTTTACTTTTTTGAAAGGCACACCCCTGTACCAGGTACCAATAATCAACGGCTCGAATGTAAAATAGAAACCTACATCCATCTGATCGAACTCGCCCTGATGGCGATACTGTAGTGCCGGTGCAATACTCCGTTCACGCGGGCGTGTATAAAAACCATCCCCCATTTCGCCCGGTTTAAAGAAAAATTTTAAGCCGGCATGTGCCGATAGCTTGCGTGGCAATTTGCTCTCCTCGCCTATTAAAGATTGATTGGGCTCTGTTAAATGATGGGCTGCAAACCCAAACCACGCACGTTTACTGTACAACAAACCACCAAACGATAAGTCTGGGAAAAATTTTGTCTCGCCTGTATTAAGATTTTCTCCGGAGGCACCCGGTAATAGGTTACCGGTTAACGGGTCAATCTGATCGCCAAATACCAACCGATTAAAATTTATAGAGCGATTATAAATGCCAACCTGTACCCCAGGCCGAAATGAAAGTCCATCAATAATTCTTAGATCGTATGAATATTGAAAAGCCAGGCTCATGGATTGAAGTCCGAAAATTCCTTCGCGGTCGCGTGTTAACAAAACGCCAATACCGCTGTTTTTATCTTCGATGTAGGTATCATAAAAGGCAGAGATGGTGTTGAAATTGGCATCAATGGCCGGCCATTGATTGCGGTAATTAATGCCTACACGTTTTTGGCCGGTCGAACCTGCAAAAGCAGGGTTAAGGTAAAGCGGTGCGGCATAAAATTGCGAGTACTGCGGGTCTTGAGCAGTTACCGAGCCCACCGCCAACAGCATACAGATACCGTATACCGTCCATCTCAAAAATATTTTGTCATCGCGGACAATGTTCCGCGATCCCGAAAACAGAGCTACCAGTCTGGATGCCGGAACAAGTCCCGCATGACAAGCAGATTTTCGGAATATTTTTGAGGTGGACTTAAATGAAACACGAAGCATCAACTCAGTTTTTAGTAAGCGCAATCAAGGCAAATTAAATTCTTTCGGAACATTAAAAAAAACATTTACCGACAAATAGGACGGTTTGGACTGATAAACGAAATTTTAGAGCAAATTGTATTACTTTAGTGGAGTTTGACGTTTTAAATTTCGATCTCAATAAATTGAACATGGTGTGTGTTAAGAGGGTGAACGAAAACGGTGGCCAAAAGCCACACATGCGGGGGCTCCTTTTGTTGATTTTTCTACTGCCCTTTTCATTGCTTGCGCAGGATTTATCAAAGCATAACTGGTACTTTGGAAATTCGGCTAATGGCATCCGGTTTAACCGCGGTACCAATGTAGCTCAACCCGTTACCAATCAGGCTACTCCTTTTGCACAAGGTGGTGCAGCTGTAGCTACCGATCCGGCAACGGCCAACTTATTGTTTTATACCGATGGTATTCGGGTGTATGATGCTACCCATAGCTTAATGCCTAACGGCACGGGGCTAAATGCATTTGCTAATACTAATCAACCTGTAGTTATTTCGCCTATGCCGGGGCAAACCAACCGGTGGTATATTTTTACCAACTCAGCAAACTTTACAACCGGAGGCAGCATTAGCCGATCGGCAGTGGACATGAATCAATTTGGAAACGCGGTGTTTCCGGCTCCTGCCCTGGGTGTGGTAGAAGCGGCCAAGAATGTGGCTGTACCTTTTCTAACAAACCGATCGGAGGCCATGATTGTGGTACCGCATGCCAATAACATCGACTTCTGGTTGATCACTCACCAAAATGGTTCGGCTCAATTTTCAGCAACCTTAATTGATGCCACGGCAACTTTCAATATGGTTGTTTCTACACCCGATCCGGCCGGTACCAACATTTTTCCACATAGCGCAGCTAATTTTGCTTATCATGCGGCAACCGGTAAACTGGCTGTATCACCACAAAGCCCGGACATCAATGCTTACATTTTAAATTTTGATAATAGTACCGGTGCATTAAGTTTCGATCGTACCATTTTTAATTCAGCAGTATCTGCCACAAATGGTCAGGCGATTTATGATATTGAATGGGATAATCAGGGCCAATATTTATACCTCTCGCAACATGGCGATACAGGCATTCCGGCAAATGTATTTCAATACGATTACCTTAATCCAACCATAACCCTGACACCGGTTATTTCACCAGCTATTTTCAGAAGTTATGGATTACAAACTGCCCCCGACAGTGCCATCTACCATTTGTATCAGGCTGTAGCAGCAGGTCCGTTCTTAGTAGGAAAATTAACCAACACAGATACAATATCTTCTGAAGTAATTAACACGCAGGCGTTATTCGGGGGTGCGAATTTTACCGGCACCCAATTCCCATCCTTTAAACCGCGCGATAGTGTTGAACTGCAGGTATCATTTATCGCACAGGGTACGTGTCAGAATTCACCTACCAGTTTTTTCCCGGAAGTATTACCGAATGCCGACAGTTTGAATTGGGATTTTGGCGATGGCTCAGGTTCAAACAACTGGTCGCCCGTGTATACATATGCCAATGCAGGAACTTTTAATGTAACACTTACCGCTTTCTATCGCGGCCAAATACAATCAACCACGCAACCCATTACGATAAATCCTTTTTCCCTCACGTTACAACTTGTACAGGATACAACGGCTTGCCGCGATGAGTTTCCACCACCACGCGGCAGCGCAACACCAGCTACCCAGTTTAGTGTTACGGTTCAGATTCAAGGCGGTACACCGGCCTCCATTGTTTGGTCGAATGGTGATATTGGGGCAACACTCAGACCTGATTCTGCAGGATATTACTACGTAGTAGTTACAGATGCCACGGGTTGTTCGGCCTATGCGGGTGTGAATGTGAAAGAGTATGGGTTGCAGGATCAGCGATCGAACGTCTGGCATTTTGGTAATCAGGCCGGAATTGATTTCAATGAAGCACCTCCTGTTGCGTTAGACAACAGTGCCATGGATGCACCCGAAGGTTGTGCTATTGTGTGCGATAGAAACGGAGATGTTATTTTCTATACCGATGGCGACAAAGTTTTCGACAAAACCGATACCGAAATAGATAGCGGCATCGGGGGCGATCCGGCCGCTTCGCAATCGGCAATTATTGTTCCTGTGCCGGGCGATGAAACGTTGTATTACATCTTCACCACACAAGCAGTAAACGGAACTGCACTTTTTGAAGTCCGCTACTCGCTCTTCGATTTAAAACTCAACTCCGGTAACGGTGCGTTGCAACAAAAAAACGTCTTGCTTTTCTCGAAGAGTACAGAACGAATTACGGCAAATGATAACTGGTTGATTGTACACGAATATGGCAACAACATTTTCCGGTCCTACCCCATATCTGCCGATGGAATTGGCCAACCGGTTTATTCAGAAGTTGGTTCCGATCATTCTTTTCAATCGGCTGTAAATGCAGAAGGCTATATGAAAATCGGCCCACGTAACAACGTGGCAGTAGCGTTATCAACACCCGGCACCCGTAACCTGATTGAATTGTTTACGCTTAACGACAGCACCGGCCGGTTAGAAAACTTTCGTCAGATTGATTTGAACGAACCCAACGGACAGGTATATGGTGTAGAGTTTTCACCGGGTGGCAGTAAGGTTTTTGCAACCGTAAAAGGTTCGCCTACGCCCTCGCAGATTTTTGAATACTTTCTCGATTCATTGGATCGACCTTTCTTCAAACAACGTATTGATCAAAACCTGGAATTGGGTGCTATTCAAATTGCTCCTGATGGCCAACTCTATGTAGCCATTAATGGTAGTGGTGTGTTGGGAGCCATTCAGGTAAATGAAGATACTACGCAGCTATCATCATTCAACCCTGCAGGCTTTGCATTACTGGGTGGAACCAACAGCCGGTTGGGCTTACCAAACTTTATTCAATTTCAGGGCAACGCGTTTGGTGGACCCGGATTTAGCTTTGCCGGTGTTTGCTTTGGCGACTCCACCCGCTTTACCGGAACAGCTACTGATCCGATTGATAATTTTCAATGGTCGTTTGGCGATGGTGCCAGCAGTACCGATTCCGCTCCTGTACACTTATACGCTGCAGCTGGTGTTTATACCGTAACCATGCGCTTAACCAATCGCTGCGGATTAGATACCGCAATTGTTCAGCAAGTAGAAATTTTTGATCCACCCGCACCTCCCTCTATTCCAGGAGCAATTGCACTTTGTACAGGTGCTGTTACCCTGGATGCCAACATTCCCAATACACCGGGGATTACGCACGTGTGGTCCAACGGAGCAACAACGCAGACAGTTACCCTCAACAATCCGGCTTTTATCTCGGTTGTAAATACCAGTATAAACGGATGTACTTCAACGGCTCAGAGTGTAGTGGTGGATAACCGACCGCAGGTGGATCTTGGGCCCGACCTCACGATTTGCGAAGACAATGCAACTGCTACATTAGATGCACAAAATCCTGGTGCTACTTATCAATGGACTATTAATGGAGTTAATGCCAGCACCATTCAAACGCAAGGCGTTGATGTTACCACACCCGGTGTGTTTACGTACGAAGTAACAGTTACTGATCCATTCACCACTTGCTTCACCGTTGAAGATAAAGTGTTTACGATTAATGTATCGCCTTCATTTACACTTACCGGAACAGATCCGACTTCGTGTGGAACACCTGACGGTACCATAACATTACAGCTTAATCCATCGGCTCCGGTAGGCGGCCCGTATTCCTATTTCTTAACCGGTCCAAATAGTTTTAATCAGCAAGGCATAGACCAGACAGCACCATCAACAGTGGGACCAATTGCGGGTCAAACGGCTGGTACCTTTTCTGCAATTGTTACCGACCAGATTTCAGGGTGTACATTATCAAGTTCTTTTGCTCTGAATGATGTTACGTTAACCATTACTCCTGTGGTAACCGATCCGTGCATAGTGGCATACTCCGTAACAGTTGCGGGTGGAACCGGACCGTATCAATTTACACTTACCGATTCAGGAACCGGTCAGGTGTTCGGTCCCTCCTTACCTTCACCATCGCCATTTGTAACCACAGCCATCGCACCCACTTTGCCGGCCGGTAACTACATTCTTCAAATAGAAGATGCCAGCGGTTGTATCGACACACAAAATCTGGCAGTAACTCCTAATCCGCCTGTAACTTTTACAGTAGATGCCAGCGACTTGTGTGATGCCACCCCTTCGCTTACCGCATCGGGCACGGCAACAGCTTATGCATGGACCACTAACGTACCGGGTAGTATTGTAGGCCCTGCCAACGGAGCTACTATACAACTTCAACCAGGTGCCGGTGTGGTAACCTATACCGTTACCGGATCAGGCCCGGGTGGTTGCCCGTTTACACAAGATGTAACTATTGATGTGCCTTCTACAATTGTACCCACCTTTACCCAAACCGATGCCTGTGCTGATCAGGTGATTTTAACCGCCCAGCCATCTGGTAATTTTACGTATCGTTGGTATGCCAATGGCAGCGCTACACCAACTGCATTGGGTCAGTCAATCAGTCTTTCATTTGCCGATGATGGCGACTCTTATGTAGTGGAAGTTGTAAATACCGTTAATGGTTGCATTATTCGCTCTGCGCCACAACCTGTTTCGGTAGTTGGTTTGATAACAGCCGGAGTTACCGGAACCCCGGCATGCGATGATAACCAGCCCTTCACACTTACTGCAACTACTAATACCACAGGTGAAACGTACGCCTGGTTCCTGAACAATACAGTAATTGCCGGGCAAACTACCGCTACCATTAATCAAACGGCAGCAGGTTTGTACCGGGTTGAGGTAAGCAAAAACGGATGTACTACTCCTGCCGAAATTCAGGTGATTAAATTACCCTTGCCACAAGGTAACCTGCCCGATCGGGTGATTATCTGTAATGATCCGGACAACAACGATCCTGAAACTTCAACGGTAGATCTTGATCCGGGTGTATTCCAAACCTATGATTGGTTTAAGAATGAGCTTAGTCTCAGCTACACAGACAGAGTATTAACAGCCGACAGCGAAGGTTTATACGATGTGGATATTACCAACTCATTTGGATGCACCTCGCGCGACAGAACGGAAGTGATTAACGATTGTATTCCCAAAATTGTGGCCCCTAACGCATTTCGCCCAACCAGTGGTGTAAACGATAATAAAAACTTCTTCGCTTACACCTTCTTCATCACCGACAACTTTCAGGTGTTGATTTACAACCGTTGGGGCGAACTGGTATTTGAATCGAAAGACAAAAATTTTAAATGGAATGGCGGGTATAACAACAATGCCGGCCAGCCTTTACCGCCCGGCACCTACGCCTACGTATTTAAATACGTAAGTTCGTTCCGTCCTGAAAAAGGATTGCAGGAGCAGCGTGGTGGCGTGGTGTTGATTCGGTAAATAAACTGTTTCCTTTTTTTCAGGCCTTCACGGTCTTTACTATCAATGCTTAAAGAGGCTGTTTCAAAAGTTAGTTTCAAATGTCAGCCTGAGCTTGTCGAAGGCTATTTCGTAACAGAAATGGTTTCGACAAGCTCAACCTGACAGCACACTGCACTTTTGATACAACCTCTTACTTTCCTTTTTAAACTTGTTTGTGTAACTATGTATCACAAACCAGAAATCGTACCTTATAAATAGTAAATCGTAATTTTATTCACCATGAAAAAAGTATTCTTATCCGGTATAGTAGTGTTTTTTGTCTTTATAGCGAATGACGCTCCCGCTCAATTATTTAATACCTCATTAACCATTACGGTACGTGATGAAACCGGCAATGTAGTGGAAGGTGCCGAAGTAAAACTTTTTAAGACAGAACAGGATTACCTCAAAGAACAAAATGTAGTAATGGAAGGTATCTCTGATGCAAAAGGTTTGGTGAAACTGAAAAAGATGGAAGCCCTTTCTTATTTCGTGATCGTACGGACGGAAGATAAAGATAATTCCGGGGGCGGTGAGATAATCGGTAAACTGGAAGAAGGTAAATTCAATAAGGTTACAATTGTAATTCAATAGCATGGCGCAAACCCGTGCCGACCTTATTCGGTTTTTCTCACGATACAAAAGTGCTTACACAGAAGAATCAATTTTTATCCCGGATTTTTTAAGTCTGCTGGCAGCAACCACCTGTTATGAACGCACCCACCTGCCCGGCCACATTACCGGCTCAGCCTGGATAACCACGCCCGAACGCGATTCTGTACTGTTGGTCCATCACGCCAAGTTAAACCGCTGGTTGCAACCCGGTGGCCATGCGGATGGCGATGAAAATGTTCTCCGGGTGGCTTTGCGCGAAGCTGAAGAAGAAACCGGCCTACAGACTTTCAAAATCGTAACTGAACTTCCCTTTGATGTTGATATACATTTAATCCCTGAACGAAAAGATTTTCCGGCTCATCACCATTACGATGTCCGGTTTTTAGTTGAGGCCGCGCGCGAAGAAAAAATCGTGGTAAGCGAAGAGTCGCACGATGTAAAATGGGTTCCGCTTTCTGAATTAGAACGTTACACCACCGAACAATCAGTGCTTCGAATGAAGGCCAAGTTACTTCGTGCTGATTAGCATTATTGCAAAAGCAATCACTACGATCCAGAATTTGTACACAGCTATGGCCGGAATGATGATAATGTGTAATTCCATCAACACAGCCAGCAATACCAACAGTACAGCAATCGCTTTTAATATTGAACGGGTTTTGTTACTCATGGCTAAATGGTTTTACTGCAACTTACTGCGTTTACGCTATCGTGGCAAATAAATTTTAGCTTTGTAGTTAGATAAGACTTACCATTAGTGCCTCTTCGTGGTAAACTTCTAAGGGATAACTAATAAAATGGCTGAAATAGGAAAAGACATAATCCGGGCAAAGCAACTCTTGATGGAAGGTTCTCTTGTAGCCATTCCCACTGAAACCGTTTATGGCCTTGCCGCGAATGCCTTAAACGAAACGGCCATACTCGAAATTTTTAAAGCCAAAAACCGTCCGCACTTCGATCCGCTGATTGTACATGTGGCCGGCATTGCGCAAGCCGAAACTCTGACAACAATATTTCCCGACAAAGCAAAAGCACTCGCCCAAAAATTCTGGCCCGGGCCGCTAACGTTATTGCTTCCTAAAAAAGAAATTGTTCCCGACCTGGTAACATCCGGTCTTAACACAGTAGGTATACGGTGCCCCGATCATACGCTTACACTAGAGCTGTTGAAGCAATTACCATTTCCGCTGGCTGCACCCAGCGCAAACCCGTTCGGGTATGTAAGCCCCACCACACCCCAACATGTAAATGAACAGTTGGGCGACAAGGTGGCTTATATTTTAGATGGTGGAGAATGCCGTGTGGGCATCGAATCTACAATTATCGGTTTTGAGCCTACCCCAACCGTATATCGGTTAGGTGGACTGGCTTTGGAAACGCTGGAACCAATTACCGGCCCGCTAAACGTGCAACTTCACTCTTCTTCCAACCCGCATGCACCCGGCCAATTACTAAACCATTATGCACCTCTCAAAAAAGTAAAATTAGGCTCGCGCAATCAACTGCTTGAACACACCCATTCCAATGCCGGGGCAATTGTCTTTCAAAATATTTTAGCCAACATACCCGCCACCAGGCAAATAATTCTTTCACCTTCTGGCAATCTGGATGAAGCGGCCCAACACCTGTTTGCGGCCTTACGCACACTTGATAAAGCCGATGTAAGTCTGATTCTGGCAGAACTCGTTCCGGAATCGGGTCTCGGTCGCGCCATTAACGATCGCCTTCGCAGAGCCGCTGCCCCCTAAAATAAATTTGTACCAGCAGAATTATTTCCATTACTTGTATAGAACTGGTGTCATACCGCTATGCATAATGTGATGACACCAAAACTTTTCAAAAACTATGACCAAAAAGATTCTTGTCCTTACCGGTGGTGGTGATGCCCCAGGCCTAAATGCCGTTATTCGCGGAGTTTGCAAACGCGCCCGCAAAGAAAGTTTGCAGGGCGAACCCTGGGAAGTATATGGCAGCATTGAAGCTTTCAATGGGGTGATTAATACACCGCAGGAAATAATAAAACTCACCAGCAAAAGAACCGCAGGCATTCACGTAAAGGGTGGCACAATCCTAAAAACTACCAATAAAGCTAACCCGATAAAATTTCCGGTGGTGCAACCCGATGGCACAACCAAATTTTTCGATCGCTCGGATGAGTTGGTGAAAAAACTGAAACAATTAAACTTCGATGCTATTATTAACATTGGTGGCGATGGCTCGCAGAAAATTTCGAAAACACTTTTCGATAAGGGACTACCAATGATTGGTGTTCCTAAAACAATCGACAATGATTTATCGGCAACCGATGTAACGTTTGGATTTCAAACCGCAGTGCAAATTGCTACCGATAGTTTTGACAAACTGGTAACCACAGCCGAAAGCCATCATCGCGTAATGATTATGGAGGTGATGGGGCGCGATGCCGGCTGGATTGCCCTGCACACCGCTATTGCGGGTGGATCGGAAATTTGTTTGATCCCTGAAATTCCGTACGACATTACCAAACTGGTGAAGAAGATTGATGCGCGTTATAAAAACGGTCGTGGTTTTGTAAACATTGTTATTGCCGAAGGTGCAAAACCCAAAGCCGGTACCATTACGTCATCGGCTGGCGATAAAGGTTCCGAGCATGTACGGTTAGGCGGAGTAGCCTACCAACTCTCCAGGCAATTGAAGGATGCCGGCTGCAAAGCTGAGATTCGCGAAACTGTGCTGGGCCATGTGCAACGGGGCGGTACACCTACAGCGTTTGATCGGGTGTTAGCTTCATTGTTTGGTGTTAAAGCATTTGAACTTGCACTTAACCAGGAATTTGGGCGAATGGTAGCCTTCAAAAACAACCAGATAACCTCGGTAAGCCTCGAAGAAGCTACGGCCCACTATAATTTTCTTAGTAAAGATTCATACCTCGTTAAATCAGCCAAGGGCTTAGGAATAAACTTTGGCGATTAAATTCATGATGAAGATTGAACTTACTACTGCCATTAAAGCACCCATCGAACGGTGCTTTGATTTAGCGCGTAGTGTGGATCTTCACAAGGTTTCGATGCAACACTCACGCGAAGAAATTGCCGGTGGTGTTGAATCGGGTTTAATGAAACTACACGATCGTGTTATCTGGAAGGCTACACACTTCGGTATGCGGTTTACGTTGCAATCGGCTATTACAAAATTTACACGACCATTCTTTTTTACTGACGAAATGGTTCGTGGTCCGTTTAAAGCAATGGTACACGATCATTTTTTTTATTGGGAAGAAAGCAGCACCACCATGGTCGATCATTTTTATTTCCAGTCGCCTCTGGGCCCGTTGGGCAAACTTACCGATACACTGGTCTTAAAAAATTATCTTACAAACTTGCTGGCCAAACGTAACTCAGTTATTAAATATTATGCTGAAGGTGATGGCTGGCAACACCTATTGCCACAAACGGTTCATTCTAAACCTTAACTCCTGTAACATTGCACAAAGAAGGCAACCGCCTGCCCTCGCATAAAAAAAACTCATGCAACGCTTTGCGCTATTCTAAGGGCGCGGTCACATCCAGTCTTTTTCTTACCTTGTACCCACTTAAAAATTCTATCCAAAATACTAGTTATGAAAACTGTTACCGACATTAACTTCAAGGGAAAACGTGCACTCATTCGCGTGGATTTTAACGTACCATTAGATAAGTCGTTTGAAGTAACAGATGATAACCGGATTCGTGCTACCATCCCTACCCTTAAAAAAATTCTGGCCGATGGCGGCAGTTGTGTTTTGATGAGTCACCTGGGCCGCCCCAAAGAAGGTCCCGAAGAGAAATACTCGCTAAAGCACACTATTAAAGCAACAGAAGCCTTACTGGGTGTACCGGTAAAATTTACAGGCGACTGCATTGGTGATGAAGCGTACAAACTTTCTGCTGCGCTAAAACCAGGCGAAGTACTACTCCTTGAGAACCTGCGTTTCTATAAACAAGAAGAAAAGGGCGATGTAGCTTTTGCCGAAAAACTTTCCAAACATGGCGACATCTATGTAAACGATGCCTTTGGCACGGCTCATCGTGCCCATGCATCTACTACAATTGTAGCCCAATTCTTTCAAACCAAATGTGCTGGCTTTGTCATGACAGCCGAGTTGGATAATGCCAAAAAGGTTTTGGAGAATGCTGCCAAACCCTTTACCGCCATTATGGGTGGTGCAAAAATTTCTGATAAGATTCTCATCATTGAAAAACTGCTGGACAAAGTAAACCACCTGATTATTGGTGGTGGAATGGCTTACACATTCTTCAAAGCGTTAGGTGGTAACATTGGCAACTCACTGGTAGAAGCCGATAAGTTAGACCTCGCTAAAGAACTGATTCAAAAAGCAAAGGCTAAAGGTGTGGAGTTACATTTACCGATCGACTCGATTGCAGCTGATAAGTTTGATGCGAATGCAAACACACAAACCACAAACAACAACAATATACCGGATGGCTGGATGGGACTAGACATTGGGCCGCAGGCGGTACAGGTGTTTAGCAAAGTAATTGAAGACTCTAAAACTATTTTATGGAATGGCCCGATGGGGGTATTTGAAATGAAGAAATTTGAGCAGGGCACCAAAGCTGTTGCCGAAGCTGTGGTGCGCGCTACGGGCAAAGGTGCATTTTCATTAATTGGTGGTGGCGATTCGGCCGCGGCTGTGGCACAGTTTGGCTTTGAAGAAAAGGTAAGTTATGTCTCCACCGGTGGCGGAGCGTTGCTGGAATACTTTGAAGGAAAAGTTTTACCAGGCGTAAAGGCGCTGGAATAAAATTGTTCTGATTCTGATTTGCAAAGGCCCCGGAAATGGGGCTTTTTTATTTTAGAACAAACTCCTTTAGGGGGAAAACCACGTATGAGATACGAGGAAAAGCACGGTGTCCTAAAAAGAAATTTGTCCGATATTTGACGTTTGAATAACTAATTATTGAAATAATGTATTCTAAAGCCTCGAAAGCAAATTTACTAGGAATTCTATTTTGTGTCGGTCTAATTCAAATAGGCTATGGTCAAACAGAATATATTAACAATCCCGAAGAAGATGGATATATTGTTTTGGCTACACGGGATACAGTTAAAGGCTATATCTCCTTCATTCGCGAAAAGGAACTATATACTCGTGTGAAGTTTCGAAAAAACCAGAATGAACCATATCAAAATTTTGGCCCCGAGGCTATAGACTATTTCTTTCTGGAAAATGAAGGTGAGTTATTTGTTTCAAAAAGAGTACTGGGAGAACAACATCCTACAGTTGATTCAGTGGCAAGTAGTGCATTTGTGAGAGTAATGGTTCAGGGTCCAGCCAGCCTATACTCTTATACCCAGAACGCTAAACCCAAATACTTAATTTCAAATAGTGAAATGCTTGCCCTATTGCAAAAAGGAAATGATAGAAGTAAAAATGTTAATGGCAGGTTATATAACTCAGAAAAGCCATTTCAAAGGACATTGAGAAAATTACTTTCTAAATGCGCATCCGTATCACCCTTATTGAAGTACAATACCTATGATCTTCGTAGCATAGTCACCTCTTACAATGATTGCTCCAAAGTGCCGAGCACAAAATATACCCCCCGGAAATCGAAAACCATGTTTGGTTTCACTTTGGGTTACCTTAATTCTAATTTAGAATTCAACGACCAAAAAGCCATTGTCAAGCCTTACGGTTATACCGATTCTGCCCCATATGGATCTTATGATCTAGACTTTTTATTGAATAAAAATTTCAAAAATTCAACCTTCACCTTTGGAATATCATTAACAAATTTTACCAAAGATAATAAGCATCTCTCCTTTAATACCATGATTAACTATACTAATCGCAAATGGTCATCTGATTATTTTAGTGTCGATGTTGATTATCTGGAAATACCGTTGTCTATAAACTATAATTTTGGATTGAATGCCAACATTCAGCCAAAGCTTGGAATTGGTGTTAATCTTGCAACTCCAATTAGTAAAAAAATGGAAAGCTCTGATATAGAATGGCAATTTTACAGAACTAAAAAAATTATAGGAGGTGGGGATACCTGGCCCAGTATGCTTCCGGTTAATATGCCTGTAATTTTCAGTGATCAGTTTAAACCTGGAATGATTACTCCCATGATTAATTTCGGTATTGATGTAAAAGGCATGACAACCATGTTGTCGATCACATTTTCGCAAGGATTACCGGCATCAATAACGAAATCTGAACTTTACAAGAGCTCAGTATCATATCAAATGGTTACACTTAACTACTCCTTTTATTCCAAAGCTCGCGCCAAGAAGTAATACCATAAGGTTGTCCCCTGAAAAATCCCTAACTTCATCTCATTAATTTTTGAAATTATAGAAACCGAGCAATGCCCCTAACCCACCGCTTCTTACTCGCTAAACATTGGCACATCTTTGTCCTCACGTTTGTTCTTCCTTTTCTGCTTCAGATTGGAGTAATGATTAGCTGGTTTGCCAGTATTATCAGCCAGATAGCAACACAAACAGAGCCCGATTTCAATGCCCTATTCAGCTTTTTTAGATTTTTTCCAGTACTGATGATCGTGTACACAGCACCCCATTTTTTCTGGTTATGGTCATTGGCTATCGGGTTGCAACCTAAAGTACCCGTGCAGGTACCAATGAAAACACGTAAGTTTAAAACATTCTTCCTGTTTCAGATTAGTTACCTGATATTATTCTCTGTGGGCATATCGGTATTCATAAGCAGCATGTCTACCATGATTGAAAGTACTGAGGTGCCAAACTTAAGCGTGATTGGAGTGGTGTTTGTTATTGTTTTTCCGCTACACCTTTTCATGATGTTCTGTACCATTTACTGCATGTACTTTGCGGCCAAAACCATAAAAACTGCTGAATTGCAACGTGAGGTTTCGTTTGGTGAATTTATAGGCGAGTTTATTCTGATCTGGTTTCATGTTATTGGGGTTTGGTTTATTCAACCACAGGTTAATAAGTTGATGGAACCCAAACCGAAAGAAACTAATTGATGTTAATTGCCCGGGATTCCGGAATTCGCTGTGTCTTGACTAAAAAGAATACCACGTACATTCATTGAATGTTAAATACCTCGCCCATCCGGAATGATTTTTCATAGTGAGGTTGTTATCAAAAAATCCCTACCAGTAAATCCTCACAACATGCTCTGCCCCCTGAAGTGAAAGCTGATCCGTTGCAGTGGTCTCCTTTTGATTTACCAATACCTGCTTTGCTCCTTTTGTATGGATCACCAGCGTCCAGGCCGGGTCAGTTTGTTGTACGTGATATTCATCGTAACCCGCATTTCGATTAATCTTTATACTAAGCGTATTGGTTCCAATCTTCACCTTTTCAATCGCAGCTTCATTCCAGGCATCGGGTAACTGTGGAGAAATGTTAATTTGTTGCTCCAGGGCATGCGGCTCAATACCCAGAAATGAATGGATTACCGGAACAGCAACTCCATAAATATTCCACGCCTGCACTACCATACCAAAATCGGGTGATACTTCATACATAGAACCCGGTAATGCATAACTAAAAGACTGTTGCAATTTTTTAATGTAACCCAGGGCTTCATTAGGCCGGCCGTAATTGGCAGCAGCAACCGCCTGTACTCCTGTAGGTAATGTCATTACGGCACCTGTATAAGAAAATGTTTTCTTCCGCGATTTCAACACCACACTGTCGGGCTCATCGCTTCGATCAATCCCGGTAACATAAACACCAAACGGATTTTCATATTTGGTAGCTGTTTGTAATGCAGCTAATGCCTTTGATTTGTCCGCTACACCGGTTTCCATGGGTGTATTTACCACCCAATTGTGATACACCACAAACGGAAACTGTTTTCCGGTAGCATACGTTTTCATTTTTTGTTCAGTAGCCTTAAGTTCTTTCACCGCCCAAGGTTTGCCTAACGTATCGGCCCGCACCAAAGCCGCAGCTACAATAGGTTTTGCTTCGGCTACCGTACTTCTAAAATCGCCAAATGACTGCTCTTGTTCATTCCACCATTCCGCGTTGATTTTAGTTTTCAAGATTTCGGCCTTACGTTGATAATCTAATGCCAGTTGCTTCTCTCCTACCCATTCTGCTAAGTACGCTGCACTGGCCAATGCCTGTTGCGTGTAAGCTACTACATCAATCATTTCGGTATCCAGTCCATGAATTTCCATCATTCCATTTCCATTTGGATATCCGTTTTGATCTTCATCCATGGTTTCGGTGAGCCACGCAATACCTTTTTGCACGTCAGGAAAAAGTTGCGTGATTAATTCTTTATCGCCTGTCCAGTCAGCATATAGTTTCAGCATGGTAATGTATTGCGCTGTTTCGTTTACGTTACCGGGATTAAATACGGCACCGTTGGTAGAAACTTCGTGAATGATGCGACCGTTACCATTGGTTTGTTTTGAAATCATACTCAACAACTCAATAGAATTTTTAGCCAATGTATGATTACCGGTAGCCAGAATTCCCTGCATGGTATAAGTCATATCGGCACCAAACCACCACGGGTAATCGGGCAGTCCGGCCGAAACGGCACTGCCTTGTTCAGGCACCGTGCGTACCAACCACTCTGTATTATACTTGAGCCACTCGTACATCTGAGTCAATTCCTTATCGGGGATAGTTAGGTTGGCCGTGGCCTTTATCTTTTTATAGCGATCCAATTTCTGAACAAGTTCATTCGGACCCATATTTTTTAAAAATGAAAACGTTTCGCGGGCCGCGCTTTCGGATTGATAGGAACCAGCAATAAAAAACTGAATAACCTGCGTAGAACCAGGCTTAAGGGTTAGTTCATATGTTAACGTTCCATTCGCACCCAAACCCTTACGCTCACTTCCGCAAACCGCGGTGGAAGAAAAAGTACTGGTCTTCAAAGCTGAACCAAACACCACATACCACGGATTATTTTTATCCTTCGCTACCACAGCCGAAAGCTCTTTATCGAATGAAACTTCATCTTCGGCATCAATCATGTTGGTGCGCTCCCCAAGCCACGTTGGTCGCAGATCAACCATTCCTGTAAAAGAAAAATCGAATTGTTTGGTTACTGCACTGCTGTTTGCAAGTGTATACTCCACAACCATGCCCTCCCAACCATCTGGCGCAAACTGAAAGCGTTGCACGTCAATGCCTTCATCTGACCAGGTAAAGTGATGTTGGTTACCAACAGGATAATTTATAAAACGATCAGCATTGTTCAGGCAATACAAATTACCAGAACGCTTAGCAGTAAGCGATGCAACAAAGCCATCCATTAATTTGAAAGGATGATTCCAGATTCCGCCCATCTCGCCTGTTACATGCCAACCCAGATCCGGAAACGAACCGTCCTGATGGCCGACCATATACACCCGATCGCCTGCGGTAACAAAAGGCGATTGCAGGTATTGCGGTTTACCGGCAATAGCCGACTGACTGGACATCAAAACACCATATCGTTGTGGTTCTGGTGGTGAGCAGGAGAACAACAGTAAGACAAATGCAGTAAGGGTTGGCTTCATAGAACATGAAGATAGCACTTGTTTTTAAACCTACAGAAAAAATAACAGCCGCTGAGGTTCAAGCGTAATGCTTGTTCCGAATCAACCCGAAACTTTATCAGCTTTAATTCAAACTGCGCTTACTCACTCCGCAACGCCCCAATTGGATTTTGAGCAGCAGCCCGAATAGATTGATAGCTTACGGTAATCCATGCAATAAGTAAGGCCGCACCACCCGCTACCAGAAAAATCCAGACATTCATGGCGATGCGATAAGCAAAGTTTTGCAGCCACCAGGTTTCCATCACATACCATGCAATCGGCACCGCCAGCACAAATGCAATCAGTATCATTCGGGTGAAGTCTTTCGATAATAACAACACCACACCGGCCACGGATGAGCCCAGCACTTTACGAATTCCAATCTCCTTTGTACGCAGGCTGGTAATATAAGCCGAGAGCGCAAACAACCCGATACACGAAACAAAAATGGCCAGCCCCGCAAATATGCCAAACAATTTTCCTGATTGTTGCTCGCTGCGGTACTGCGCATCCAGCTTTTGATCAAGGAATGAAAATTTAAAACCTTGTTCAGGCGCAAGCTCTTTCCACTTGGCCTCTATTGACTGAATAGCTTGTGGAACCTGCCCGGGCTTTACACGCACTGCAATAAACTGATAAGCACCACCAAACGACTCATTGCTTTGCAAAACCAGTGGCGTTACGTTATCGCGCAGCGACATAAAGTTGAAATCGCGCACAATACCTATAATCTTCATGGGCAGCGTGATGTTCCCTTCAGGTGTTTGCCGCACTTCCATAAGCGTACGGCCAATCGGATTTTCAATACCCATTACCTTTATTGCGGCTTCGTTTAAAATCAGATGCAGCGAATCATTTGTTTCCTGTGCAAACCAACGTCCATCTATTAATTGCATATTCATCACTTCGGGCAATCCATCTGCTACCACCATTGACTTGGTGGTTAATATTTCAGACGAACCTTCCGGTTGAAACTGAATGCCAAAGAAATTACCTTCATCGCCAGGCATGGCAAACGAACCTGCCGCACCAGCTACTTCTGGCAATCGCTTAAACTCTTCAATCATCGTGCGTGATACGGGCCCTAGACCAAAGCCGCGTTCCACAACCAACACCTGCTCGCGATCAAACCCTAATGATTTGGTAGACATGAATTCCATCTGTTGCTGAATTACCAGAGTTCCGATCATCAGTATAATCGAAATCCAAAATTGAAAAACTACTAATCCGTTGCGAATCCATTTACCCTTCTGGCTACCGGTAAATTTTCCTTTCAACACCACTACCGGGTTGAACGATGACAACACAAATGAAGGATAACTACCCGCCAATAAACCAACTACCAGTACCAACGAAATCAAAACACCCACCGCTTTAGCTGTGAAGGGTAACACGAGTTGTTTGTCGGTAAGAGCGTTAAATACAGGTAACGAAAAATAAATGATCGCCACCGCCAGCAGCACACCTCCCAAACTTAACACAAACGATTCAGTCAAAAATTGCCAAACCAACTGTTTCCTGAACGAACCCATTACTTTGCGCACACCTACCTCCCGTGCCCGCTCAGCCGAGCGTGCAGTGGCCAGGTTCATAAAATTGATACACGCAATTACTAATATCAGCACAGCCACTGCTATCATAATATAAACCGAAGTGCGATTGCCCGGTGGTTTCATCTGAGCCTCCAGGTTAGTGGGATCAAGATGAATAGAAGGCAGCGATTGTAAAAAGTAACGATAGCCGTTTCCTTCTTTTGTATAATCGGCCCACGACTTACCCAGATTTTGTTCAATCTGCGCAGCAGCATAGGTATTTACAACCGCTGGCATTTTTGCTTCTACATCAGTTGGACTTGCCCCCGGGCGTAACTTTAAAAATGTAAATGTTGCAAAGCTTGTAAAGTTTTCGCGTGCGGTGAATTGAAAAGTACTGGCTGCAATTACGGCACTGAATTTAAAATGCGAGTTCTGAGGTATGTTCTGCAACACCCCAACTACCTTAAATTCATTCTGGCCTGCGGTAACAATTTTTCCTAATGGCTCGGCCGATCCAAAAAAACGTTTAGCCGCTTCTTCGGTAATCAGGATTTCGTTGGCTTGCGCGAGTGCTGTGGCGCGGTTTCCCTTCAATAATTCAAAACTGAACATCTTTAAAAAACTGGTATCGCCAGCCAACACAGATTCTTCATCGAACTGACTTACTTCATCGCGCTCATTTTTATAGGAAAGTGTAAAATTGCCGAACCCAAAAAGATTGGTGGATTGCTCCACTTCCGGAAAATCCCGCCTGATTACACCTTCGAAGGATTGTGGTATGATGGCATAAAAAGTTGAATGATTCGGGTATTTGCGCTCCAGTACCATGCGGTAAATCCGGTCATGATCCTGAATGAATCGGTCGTAAGAGAATTCATTCTGTACATACAACACGATAATCAGGCAACTGGCAATACCAACAGCCAAACCTGCAATATTGATAATGGAATAGACTTTTTGCCTGAGCAAATTGCGCAGAGCCACTTTTAAATTAGTTGCAAACATGGCTATAAGTGGGTATGATGGAATACTTCACTAACGTGAGATGGTTACCTGGGTCGCAAGTTTTATTTGACCGGTTGATATTAAGTGGCCATCAGTTAAAATAGGTAATTTACGGCATATTAGAGAAATGGCTACCCCATGAAGTTTAGGATTGATAGTTTTGTACTTGCCATAGTAGTGGCGATAGCTATCGCTTATTTTTTTCCGAAAATTGATCAGATTCTACCGTTGTCGGCTATAGGCAAGATTGGGATATTTTTTATTTTCTTCTTTTATGGTTTAAAACTTAGTTTTGAAAAATTAAAAGCAGGACTTAAAAACTGGAGGCTACACCTTTTGGTGCAGGCTACAACATTTTTAGTATTTCCGGTGCTGGTATTGGTGTTTTACCCGTTGCTGCAAACCGAAGAACAAAGAAGTCTATGGCTTGCTTTTCTCTTTTTGGCTGCACTTCCCTCTACTGTTTCTTCATCGGTAGTTATGGTGTCGATGGCCAAAGGCAATGTTCCGGCTGCCATATTTAATGCCAGCATTTCGGGTTTGATTGGCGTTGCGATTACACCTTTATGGATGAGTAGTTTTATTCCTGAAACTACGCATACACTTGATCTGTCGGGCGTGTATTTAAATCTGGTTACCCAAATACTGCTGCCCGTTGTATTGGGTATTATGTTACAGCGCTTTTTAGGACACTTTGCCGTTACATACTCCAAACAACTTTCAATTTTTGATAAGGCTATCATCCTGCTTATCATTTACAAAAGTTTCGCTGAATCGTTTGAAGGGAATGTATTCAGTACCGTAAGCCTGTTCGATCTGTTGTTGATTGCCGGTGCCGTAACGCTACTTTTCTTTTTGGTTTATACCTTCACCGGTTACGTTGCTAAAATCTTAAATTTCAATACTGAAGACAGTATTACATTGCAGTTCTGCGGGACAAAGAAATCGTTGGTACACGGAACGGTTTTCTCAAAAATTCTTTTCGAAAACTCTACGGCTATCGGTATGATGCTATTGCCGATAATGGTTTTTCACGCTATTCAGATTTTGATTGTGAGTATTATCGCATCAAATCTGGCAAAGCGTTAAGCAGAAATAACTTTGCCCCCATTAACTTTAATCTCAGAACCTTCCGCTAAAAAAACCGATTTAGGATTCTCAGTTTTTAAAAACCCAAACTCGGCTCCATACACCTTTGCGAAGTCAACTTCAATCTGATAACTTTTGGTTGGGTAGACCATCCACCGCGGATGTTCCACCTGATATTCTGATGTTTTCTGATTCGTGATTTTTGTGTAACCCCAATAATGTTCAGTAATGAATTCTTCTTCACTACCAGCTTCGATAGCTACGGGTTGATTATCCGCAACTACTTTGAAGGTACTCCAGTTTCCTTTCTTCCAGGCGTATTCAACCTGTACCGAGTTGGCAGAATTTGTCCAGACGTGTTTCATCGGCATGGTCTCATACTTCTCTTTGTAAACCGTATTGGCCACCAAGGTTAAGGCCGGCTTGGGAACTATTTCTTTTATAAACACCACACCTCGTCTCCATTCCAGTTCATGCTTGTATTTTACATAGAAGCGGAGATTTACTTCTTCAAAATTTACATGAAACGGAACCTTAATACCTTTTAACCTGGTATTCAGAAACATAAAGCCGACCAAACTGACATAACAGGTATTGTTCCATAGATCAAGTTCGGTTTTGGCTGGGAGAAATTTTTCCAGCAGATTTGCCTCCACAGCATAATTTGCCATGGCCAGTTTTCGCCATTCGGCTGTTAAAAAATTCATACTTGAATTAGTTAAAGTAACAAAGGTACATCATTGGCTATTCATCAAGCATATCGCTCCGGGTTAAATGCCTGCAATTGAATTTCAGTTTGTTTACCTGATACCAAATCAGCAACAATTTTTCCTGTTCCCGGCCCAAGACTTAAACCCATCATGGCGTGGCCGGTTGCAAAAATTAAATTGCTGATTTTACGGGAACGACCAATGTAAGGCAAGCCATCAGGCGAGCAAGGTCGTAATCCGTGCCAGACTTGTTCAACCTTTGGTAACTCTACCTTCATCTCCGGATAATATTTTGGAACAGCATCCACAATTCCTTTCACACGATTCATACTGATGCGTTGATCCGTTCCGGCTATTTCCATGGTGCCACCAAAGCGAAGATCATTACCCATAGGCGTAACAGCTACACGCGCTTCTAAAAAAATTGACGGAATGCGAATATTCTTCTCCACTCCTTTCAATAAAAAGCTATAGCCCTTACCACCCTGCATGGGTAATGTGATACCCAGGCGTTTGACAATCATACCCGACCACGAGCCTGTGGCCAGAACCACTTCATCAAATTGAAACTCACCTGTTGCAGTACTAACAGAGTTTATTTTTCCATTTAGTACCACAAAATCTTCAACAGGTGAATGGTTGAGAAACTGCACACCTTGCTTTTTCAGATAGGGAATTAACTGCTGCATCAGATTTTGAGGTGTCAGGTGTGAATCACCGGGAAAGTAAACCCCACCACGCACAGTGACTTTTACATCGGGTTCCATTTGTTGTACTTCTGCTGCAGAAAGTAGCTGAGCCTTTACACCATGAGCATTGGCAATAGCGGCTGTTTCAACCTCTTCGTGTTCGGTTTCAGCAGTCTGATATAACATAAGAAGTCCACGTTCGGTATAGCCAAAATCAAAAGGTAACGCTGTAGCCAGTTGTTGATAGTACTTCTGGCTATACAAACTCAATTCCTTCAAAGCCGGAATGGCCGCATTTACATGCTGATGGTTGGCGTGTTTATAAAACTGAAATCCCCAACGCACTAAATCCAGATTTAATCTTGGTTTTACATAAAACGGACTGGTTGAATCAAACATCCACCGAATGCCTTTAGCAATCATACCCGGAGCAGCTAGTGGAATGATATGGCTGGGTACAATCATACCCGCATTGCCATGCGAACAGCCATCTGATAAATCACCTTTATCAATAATCGTTACTTCATGCCCTGCTTTGTTCAGGTAATAAGCAGAACTTAGCCCGATAATACCGCCTCCTATTATTGCTACTTTCATTGCTGGCTTCTGATCGCTGGTTAGATTAATTTTAATTATCCTTTTTAGACTCCTTTATAAAGTAATTGATTTTGTTTCAAACAAAGTTTCTGGTGGCGGGTTTAGACTCATATCATGAATAAGCAAGGTGGCTTCTCTTGCCAAATCTCCCGACTATTATAACTCACCACATCATTAAGTCAAATCAAACCAGCTGCCAGCGACCAGAAACTAATTATAGTACCTGAAATCCATACGCATACGGATCATCATCAGGATCGATTGTAATTGTATTATGGCCGTAGATTTTTGCCCAGCCTTCCACACTTGGAATAATGGCTGGCTTGCCGTGTAATTCAGTTTCTTCTTCAATCCGACCAATAAACTTTGAACCGATAATACTTTCATGAATGAAGTCTTCCCCCTTTCGCAATTTGCCTTTGGCATACCATTGTGCTAAGCGTGCGGATGTACCCGTGCCGCAAGGCGAACGATCAATGGCTTTATCGCCATAGAACACCGCATTGCGTGCAGTAGAAGAGGGATCAATTACTTTTCCGGTCCATAAAATATGACTACACCCATTAATGGTTGGGTTATCCGGATGAACGAAGGTGTACTTCGCATTGATGTTTTTCCGTAACGATCTACTCCAGCTGATTAACTGATCAGCTGTGTAATGTTCTAATCCTGGAAAATTTTTCTGCACATCAACCAGTGCATAGAAATTTCCTCCGTAGGAAACATCGAGTTTAAGTTCACCCAGATCCGGACAATCCACCGAAAGATTTTCAGCTGCCAGGTAGGCTTTTACATTGCGGATTTTTACAGACTTCACTTTGTTACCTTGCTGTTTGTATTCAATGCGCACCAGACCAGCCGGAACTTCGAGGAGAAGTACACCCGGTGTTTTAGGTTTTACCAAACCCTCTTCAATAGCAATGGTAACGGTACCAATTGTACCATGCCCGCACATGGGCAAACAACCACTGGTTTCTATAAACAACACCCCTACATCGTTGGCCGGATCGGATGGCGGATACAAAATACTACCACTCATCATATCATGGCCACGTGGTTCAAACATTAATCCCTTACGAATCCAGTCATACTCGCGAAGAAAGTGTTGCCGCTTCTCGCTCATGTTGGTTCCAATTAGTTGCGGGCCGCCTTCTGCAACCACACGAACGGGATTGCCGCAGGTGTGCGCATCTATACATTTGAAAGTGTGTGTCATAATAAATAGTTAGCGTCAGACCTGCCAACTGAATACTGATTACTTTTTAAGTTCATTATTAAATAATCGCCAGATCCCCAACGGGTTTTCAGTTTTCAATTCGCCTGGCAATAATGATTCGGGGAAATTCTGAAACGCCACCGGTCGAACAAATCGCTTGATGGCATCGGTACCTACTGCCGTAAAACGCGAATCGGTTGTAGCCGGATAAGGTCCACCATGCATTTGCGCTGGACAAACTTCTACACCGGTGGGCACACCATTCAGGATTAACCGACCTGCTTTCTCAATTAACATATTAATCAATACTTTATGTTTGCTGATCTCTGCTTCATTACCGATGATGGAAGAAGTTAACTGGCCGTGACCTTTGTTAATCACTTTATGCAATTCGTTAATGTCTTTACACTTTATGATTAATGAAAACGGGCCAAACACTTCTTCAGCCAGGGTTGGATTAGCTAAAAAGGTTTCGGCTGCAACAGAAGCAACAAGCGGTGTGCCCTGAGCTGTATTTCCAGCCACCGAAGATTGTCCTTCCACCGTAACCCCTTTCTGGGCAAGTGTTTGGGCAAGTCGCCTGGCATAATTATCGGCAATGCCTTGATGCAACATAGTGCCAGGTAAAACTTTTTGTATTTCACCAACAAGCGCGTTGGTGAATGATGTCAATGCGGCATCGTCAATAGCGATGATCAAACCGGGGTTAGTACAAAACTGACCTACACCTAAGGTAATAGACCCGGCCAACAGGCTTGCGGTTTTTACTGCATCGCGCGAAAGCGTTTCAGGTAATAAGATGACAGGATTTATGCTACTCATCTCAGCAAATACCGGAATTGGTTCAGCCCGTTGGTTGGCCAGATCGAACAAAGCTTTGCCACCTGCCAATGAACCTGTAAACCCGACTGCTTTGGTAAACGGATGTTTCACCAACGCCTGCCCGATTTCAAAACCTGCACCCTGTACATGCTGAAATACACCTTGCGGCATTCCGGTTTTAGCTGCAGCTTTTTCAATTGCAGCGGCCACCAACTTAGAAGTCCAGATATGAGCAGGATGTGCTTTTACAATTACCGGACAACCTGCCGCCAATGCAGAAGCAGTATCTCCACCGGCTGTTGAATACGCTAACGGAAAATTTGCTGCACCAAACACTACAACAGGACCAATGGGCACCAGCATTTTTCGCATATCCGGTTTGGGTGCCGGCATGCGATCGGGCAGTGCCGTATCCACACGCGCTTCCACCCACGAGCCCTCCTCCACCTGATCGGCAAACATGCGGCAATGCCCCGTGGTGCGTCCGCGTTCGTTGATAACGCGCGCCTCAGGTAAATTGGTTTCGTGCATCACCATACTTACCAACTCAGTACCCAATGCTTCAATCTCATCGGCAATAGCTCTTAAAAAAGCTGCTTTCTGTTTGCCCGTAAAATTTTTATAGGATAGAAAGGCAACATGGGCTTGTTGCAGTGTGTGGTTAACTTCTTCGGTAGGATTGTTTATCATGATTAATCATTTTGTTCCTTGTCAATTGCTGCTGGTTACTGGTCTGATCTCCCTAAACTAACCAGCGACCAGAAAGCAGCAACATTATACAATTACAACATAGGTCTGCTGGCAATACCTTGCCGGATAATTTTCAAAATCCGTTCCCGTTCCTCGCCAACCAACGTTAATCGCGGAGCGCGCACAATTTCAGAACCTAATCCTACTTCTTGTTCGGCCAGTTTAATATACTGAACAAGTTTAGGATGAATGTCTAATTCAAGTAAAGGCAAAAACCAACGGTATATTTTTAATGCTTCTTCTATCCTACCTGCTTTTGTCAGTTTATAAATAGCAACTGTTTCTTTCGGGAAGGCGCAAACCAAACCTGCCACCACACCACTGGCGCCTAACATCAATTCTTCCATGGTAATGGTATCTACACCACACAAGATTTTAAACCGATTACCAAAGCGATTGATCATGCGCGTTACATTACTCACATCGCGGGTAGATTCTTTTACCGCCTGAATATTTTTTACTTCGGCCAATTCAGCAAACATATCGAGTGTTACTTCGATTTTATAATCAACCGGATTGTTATAAATCATAATCGGCAAGCCGGTTGACTGCGCAACAGTCTTAAAATACGTTACTGTTTCGCGATGATCGGACTTATAGCGCATGGGTGGCAACATCATTAAACCGGATGCACCATTCTTCTCGGCTTCAGCTGCCTGTTTCAATGCTTCGCGTGTACTGCCTTCAGCTATGTTCATCACCACCGGAACCTGACCTGCCACCTTCTCAACAGTAAAACGTACCAGCTCGAATTTTTCTTCATTACTTAAGACACTGGCTTCTCCCAATGTGCCTCCCAAAATCACGCCTTCCACACCTGCCTCCAGTTGTGCCTTTAAATTTTTTTCAAAGAGTGGAAAATCCAGTTTATCATCTGGAGTAAACTTGGTGGTGAGGGCCGGGTAAATTCCTTGCCATGCAACGGTCATAGATCTAAGATTTTAGTAGCACCTCAAAAGTAAGAGATGCAACTCGAATCATTATTACCGCGAATAACCCTTTCTGATACTATTTTGACTAAATTCGAAGGCTTATTTCCAAAATTCAAGTCAAAATCAGACTGAGATGAAGGTAATTCCCTTTCAGGTACCCAAAACCGGTCAAGAGGCATTTCGGTTGCAGATTGATTCGCAACCCTACTTCTATGATCGGTTGCATCAGCATGCGGAAACCCAGATTATGTTAATTGAAAAAGGTGAAGGTACACTGATAGCGGGAGATTACGTTGGGCGCTTCAATTCGGGCGATGTTTACATTATTGGCAGCGGACAGCCACATGTGTTTCGGAGCGATGAAACCTACTACCATACCCGAAGCAAAAAGAAAGTACAGTCGATTGCGTTATATTTTGATGAGTATTATGCCGGCAAAAGTTTCTGGCAGCTCCATGAACTCAAAGACATCCGGCAGTTTCTGGCTAAGGCCGGTGCCATTCGGGTGGAAGGCAAAACCCTGAAGGAAGCTGTATTGTTTATTCACCAAATCACTCAGGCACAAAAAGCAACCAAACTCATTCTCTTTTTACGATTGCTTCAATTGCTGGCACAATCCAAAAACCTGAAACGACTTTCTGTTTCTCCGGTTCAAAGTTTGCATGCGGAGGAAGATAAACGCATGAATGATGTGCTGCAATTCACCTTCCGGCAAAGCAATCGCAAAATTAAAATCAGTGAGGTCGCCTCTGTCGCTAATCTTTCCAATGAAGCCTTTTGTCGTTACTTTAAAATCCGTACGCGCAAGACTTACACTAACTTTTTGAATGAAGTTCGCATCAGCCATGCTTGTAAATTACTGATTGAAGGCGAGCCCAACATTCAATCTGTTTGTTATGAAGTTGGTTTTCAGAATTTATCGCACTTTAACAGACAGTTTAAGAAAGTTACCGGAAAGACACCGTCAAATTACATCAGGCCAGGTAAGTAGTGGCCGAATTTGAAGGATCACTTTGTTTTTTGACATTTGTCAAATAAGGTATTGCCAGTTTTAAAATAATTTGGCCCTATTATTACGCTAATCCCATGTCAGACCAGCAAAAAATTAACGAACTTCTTCAAAAACTTCAGGCTGCCGAAATGCGGCAACAACAACTGACGTTTGACCTTAAGGAACTTCGGAAACAACTACAGGCATTTCAATCCACAGAACAAAAGGAAACAAAACCGGTTGAACCCACGGTTATCCCTGTGGTTATAACTGAACCTGTTGTTGAATCCGTTGCTCCCGTTACGCCTACAAACAAAAATCAAGAGTCACAGGAAAAAACTGCCTTGGAGGATTTTATCGGCACTAACCTATTGAACAAAATCGGGATTGCAGTTTTAGTGATCGGTATCAGCTTTGGCGTAAAGTATGCCATCGATCATCAAATGCTTAACCCACTAACCCGTGTTATACTGGGTTATCTGGCCGGTGGTGCGTTGTTGGGTATCGCACTAAAACTAAAAAAGAATTACGCTGCCTTCAGCGCGGTGCTGTTAAGTGGTGGCATGGCCAGTTTATATTTCATCACCTACGCGGCTTATGACTTCTATCAATTCATTCCGCAATTGGTTGCATTTGTGTTAATGGTTTTGTTTACGGCCTTTACGGTATTGGCAGCCTTGCAATACAAGCAACAGGTTATTGCCATTATCGGTTTGGTAGGTGCTTATGCCGTTCCCTTTTTATTGAGTGATGGTTCCGGTCGCGTGGTGGTTATGCTCACCTATGTTACCATCATCAACTGCGGCATTCTTTTTATTTCCTTCAAGCAAGACTGGCGTGGCTTGTTTCGGTTTGCCTTTGTACTTACCTGGTTAATTGTTCTTGCGTGGATTATAAACGATTACAGTTCAGAAAAACATCTGTGGATAAGTCTTGGTTTTACACTTATTTTTTTCATTCAGTTTTACCTCGCCTTTCTGGTCTCAAAATTAAGCACGCAGCAAAAACTTAAAGTCGGTGACATTGCCCTCATCTTAAGCAACAGTTTCATTTTCTATGGATTGGGTTATGGCTCCATCAGCGATCATGCCAATGGGGAATTTTTTCTTGGACTTTTTACTGCCTTTAATGCCGTTTTACATTTTATAGTATGCGTAACACTTTACTACAAACTGCGGCAGGTGCGCGATGTTTTTTATTTCGTTGCCGGAATGGTACTTACGTTTCTTACCCTTGCGGTGCCGGTACAATTGGAAGGTAATTGGGTTACCGCCATCTGGGCTCTGGAGGCTGTGCTTCTGTTCTGGATTGGTCGCCATAAAAAATTTCCGGTATACGAAATTTTATCTTATCCGCTAATTGGCCTCGCTGCAATTAGCCTTTTGCACGATTGGAGTGAACTAAATTATACCTACAGCGGCTATTACAATTATTCAAATGACGAGCTACTGTTCGTTCCCTTTATCAACGTTTTCTTTCTGACGGGATTATTGGTAGCATTCATGTTTGGCGCCATCTATAAACTTTCAGTTAAAACAGCACACGATCAATCAACCAAATGGTTAAACCTGATTGTGCCGGTAATGAGTTATATTCTTCCGGCCGGATTGCTTTTCTTTTTATACACTACAATTCTGAAAGAAATAAGTCTGTACTTCAACCAACAGTATTACCTCACAGCCATCCAACAGGAAGAAGTAAGTCAATATAATTACGATTGGCTTTCATTCAGATCCATCTGGCTGATGAATTACAGTGCGGCCTTCATATTGATAGTTTGGCTAGCAAATAACCGTTTCTTCAAGAATGAACTGTTAAATAGATTTTTGGCGGGTAGCGCGGCCGTACTGGTTGCCCTTTATCTGATTGGCGGATTGGAGGCACTGGAAAACCTTCGTTACACTTATTTACAGCCCGATGTCTGGTTTGTACATGGTTTCTGGAACATTGCAATACGCTATATCTGTTACCTCTTCATTGGCGGTCTTCTGTATCATCTCTATTCTGTTGCCAAACAACACACTTCAGCTCTTGTAAAATCGGAAAGGCTCTTCTTCCATTTTACCATACTTACGATACTAAGTTCTGAATTGCTTTCATGGCTTGCGTTAAGCGGAGTAGAAGATGGTTCGCGCCTGGCCTTGAGTATTTTATGGGGCATCTACGCACTCTACCTGATTGTGTGGGGCCTGGTGAAGGATTTCGCTTTTCTACGAATCGGTGGGATTATTCTGTTTGGAATTACGCTGGGTAAATTATTTTTGTATGACCTTACCGACATGAGCACCATTGCCAAAACAATTGTACTGATGGTGCTGGGTGCGTTGTTGCTAATTGCTTCGTTTATTTATAACAAGAGAAAGAAAAATCAGATTTCAACCGATGAACCGTAAGTTAAATCTTGTAAGTATCCTTTTGCTGATTAGCCTTGTTGCTTCTGCTCAATATACCTACCAGCGAAAGTTATCTGATGTAACCCAAACAGGTTGGTATCGCTTCACCTTGCCGCCTGCCATGTTTCCCAAAATAAAGCCAGGCTTCGATGATCTGCGTATCCATGCAACTGGTAGTGATTCAACAGAAATTCCATACCTGGTTCGCATTGCGGCCGATGAAACTACGCAGGCGGAAATTAAAGCCGAACCGTTTAATATCTCTCGTCAGGGAACTACACTTTTCTTTACCGTTAAGCTAAATCGTGTTGAGCAGATTAACCTGGCTACCTTCCGGTTTGAACAAGATAACTACGATGCAACCGTAACTGTGGAGGGAAGCAACGATCAAAAAGAATGGTTTACCATTCAAACCGGAAGAATTATTGCTATTAACAAGACTCCGGTAAACTACAGTTATAATCGGATTAGCTTTCCAAACACTGAGTATAACTTCTTACGCTTTGCCGTTACTAACAACATTGCACTCACGTTAAGTCAGGTTAGTTTCTATCAGACCAAAACAACTAAAGGAAGTTTCAGTGAAGCAGGCTCTACCCTATCTACCAGGATAATTGATAAGCAAAGTGAATTAATGGTGCAGTTTGATCAGCCGGTGCTCGTATCACGATTAAGTATTGAGGCGGCCAGGAATCAACTCTTCTATCGCAATATTACCATTGATTGGGTGTACGATAGTATTGTATCCGAAAAGGGTACACATTATCAATACCAGCCGCTCTATTCGGGAGTAATCAGTTCGTTCAAACAAGATACGATAGGGTTTGCTCCGCAGGTAGTAACCAAACTCCGCATCATTATTTATGATCAGGATAATCCACCTGTGCAGGTAAACCGAATTTTAGCCTGGTCGCCACAGGTAGAAATACTTACACACCTGCAACCCGGTACCTATGAGGTGAAATACGGAAACCCAAAAGCCTTTGCACCTCATTACGATCTGGAACATTTTGTTAATGAACTACCAGACCCACTGCCTGAATTGAATTTAAGCAGTGAATTAAAGCCCGAGCAAATTACCGCCCCAGAATCTACACCGTGGTTTAAAAATAAACTCTGGATATGGGGCGCACTTGCCGTTATCGTGGCAATTCTTGGAGCCTTTACCATGCGGATGCTGCGCGAACCTTAATTACAGGTTATTCAATACAACTTCAAGTCTGTCAAAATTTTCATCGTTCTTACCCACCGTATATTTTCTGATCTTCTCGCACTCTTCTTGCGGATCGTTACAATCTCCCGATCAGCCGCAGATGCTAAACTTTCAAAAAAGTGCCCATTTCTTAAATTCTACAAACAAGTTAACCCTTTCCTGTCCGATTCATGATTTCAATCGTGTAAACACCTGACCTCTATCATGTTTTAGCCATAGGATTGAAGGTACCTTCAAGTGTCGATTCAACCAAAATACAATTTTTATGAAAACTTCCGATACCCTGAACCCAGATACGGTTCAAATGAAGCGTACCCCTCAATACGTTTTCTCGTTTCACGATGGTGATGGTAAAAATAAACACCTGTTGGGTGGCAAAGGCGCTAATCTTTGCGAAATGACTCAGATTGGCCTGAACGTACCCCCCGGCTTTGTCATCTCTACCGAAGCCTGCCTCAGTTATCTTAATTCTCCTAACCGTACGCTACCAGAAGGATTGATGCTGGAAGTACGTAAGCAGGTTAACGAAATTGAAAAAAGCACCGGGCGTAAGTTTGGTGACCCGGTAAATCCATTGCTTGTTTCGGTGCGTTCAGGATCGGCCATGTCCATGCCCGGTATGATGGACACCATTCTGAACCTGGGGCTTAATCAGCAAACCCTGCAAGGTCTGATTAAGCAAACCAACAACGAAAGGTTTGGCTACGATGCCTACCGCAGGTTTATCCAGTTGTTTGGTAAAGTTGCGTTGGGTGTGCCCGATGAAAAATTTGATAAACACTTTGAAGAAGTAAAAAGGAAAGCTGGTGTAAAAGTTGACATTGGTTTGGGTGCAGAAGATCTGAAAGAAATCAGCGAACGATTCCTCACCGTGATTTATGAAACGTTGGGCAAACCCTTCCCTGAAGATGTGTATGAACAACTTGAAATTGCCATCCGCGCTGTATTCAACTCGTGGATGGGTAAGCGTGCCATTGATTACAGAAGAGAATTTAAGATTACGCCTGAGATGGCCAACGGTACGGCCGTAAACGTGGTAACCATGGTGTTTGGCAATAAGGGTAATGACTGTGCCACCGGTGTAGGTTTTACACGCGACCCCGGCACAGGCGAGAATGTTATGTTTGGTGAATACCTGACTAATGCACAAGGCGAAGATGTGGTGGCCGGCATTCGCACACCTAAACCGGTAAGCGAATTACAACACGAAATGCCAGATCAATACAGGCAACTGGAAACACTCCGCCAAAAACTGGAAAAGCATTATAAAGAGGTTCAAGACTTTGAATACACCATTGAAAACGGTGTGCTGTATTGTTTACAAACCCGCAATGGTAAAATGAACACCACTGCGTTGGTGCGCACTTCGGTTGAGATGGCCAATTCAGGATTGATTACCAAAGAACAAGCGCTGCTACGCATTAAACCTGATATGTTGGAACAACTGCTGCATCCGCGGTTAGATTCACAGCACAAGGTTACACCTCTTGCGCAAGGATTGCCGGCATCACCCGGTGCAGCATCGGGCCATGTAGTGTTCGATGCTGATCGTGCCGAATTGTTAGGCCGGGCCGGAGAAAAAGTTATTTTGGTACGCGAAGAAACCAAACCCGAAGACATTCACGGATTTTTTGCAGCACAAGGTGTACTTACCAGCAGAGGTGGAAAAACTTCACATGCTGCCGTAGTAGCCCGTGGTATGGGCAAGCCCTGTGTTGCCGGTGCAGAAGGTATTCATGTAGATACCAAACTGCGGCAAGCAAAAATTGGTGATAAGATTTTACACGAAGGTGATTACATTACCATTGATGGTGGAACCGGGTTTGTGTACCAGGGAATTATCCCCACTGTTGAACCCACATTCTCGGATGAACTCCGCACCCTGTTAACGTGGGCCGATGAAATGGCTACCCTGAAAGTATTTGCCAATGCCGATACGCCTGCCGGAGCAAAACGCGCGTTGGAATTCGGAGCCATGGGCATTGGACTTTGCCGTACCGAACGGATGTTTAATGATATCGATCGCTTACCGGTTGTGGTAGAAATGATTCTGGCGGCCACACCGGAAGAACGCGAAGATGCCTTGAACCGGTTAAAGGATATGCAGCGGCAAGACTTCAAAGAAATTTTTATCGCCATGGCGCCACGTCCGGTAACCGTACGGCTACTCGATCCCCCGATTCATGAATTCTTACCCACCGAAGACGTACTGCGCGATGAATTGCAACACCTCTACCACTTAAAAGATACGGTGAGCGGTGTAGCCAATCTGTTTGGTAGTTTACGCTTGCTCAATGCCGATGTAAAGATGGCTGAGCAATCTCCTGCGCCATTCAATAACATGGGTGTTGAGTTGATCAGCAAGGCCATTGAGAAAAAAGAACAGATGCTGAAAAAAGTACGCGAACTACATGAAGTAAACCCCATGCTGGGTCATCGCGGAGTACGCTTGGGATTAACCTTTCCTGAAATTTATAAAATGCAGATTCAGGCCATACTGGAGGCTGCAGCCGAATGCCAGAAAGTTGCGTTGGATGTGCGCCCTGAAATAATGGTGCCTCAGGTTTGCACAGCCGAAGAACTGAAGGCAGTAAAAGTTTTTGTAGATGAAATCCGACTCAAAATTGAAAAGGAAAATAACATCAGCCTGAACTTTAAGTTTGGTACTATGATAGAAGTAGTGCGTGCCTGCCTGCAGGCAGAAGAACTGGCCCATGTGGCAGAGTTCTTCTCTTTTGGTACCAACGATTTAACTCAGGCCACCTTCTCATTCTCCAGAGAAGATGCCGAGAATAAGTTCCTGCCCTTCTACATTTCAAAAGGAGTGTTGCAAGACAATCCGTTTGAAGTACTGGATCGAAAAGCGATGGGCAAACTTATGAAACTGGCGGTACAAGACGGACGCAGCGTGCGCACCGATCTGAAAGTTGGTATTTGTGGTGAACATGGTGGTCATCCGGAATCCATTAAGTTCTGCCACGAAATCGGGCTCACGTATGTATCTTGTTCTGGTCCGCGTGTACCTGTTGCCCGCCTGGCCGCTGCACATGCACGCTTAGGCGAAATGAAGTACACCAGCAATTAACCGCTGGGCTGATGTAAAATGAAAAGGCAGATGGTTACGTCTGCCTTTTTCTTTTATCCGGATGGCTATGCCTCTGTGCTTTGAAGCTCAGCTTTATTTCTAAACTAATAACATTCCAGCGAGAACCAATTCTCCACCGATTAGTACTTGTGCTTTAACGGGCTCTCTGAATAATCTCTCCAATGTAATTTAATACTTTATCGTATGTCTCAATTCCGTGCCCCACGTTGTTGTAAACTTTTACTTCTTTCAAAGTGCTAATCTGTCTTTTTGCATTATCAATTGATTTTTTATAAGGAAATAGAAGGTCTTTATCGCCAACCAGTAAATAGGTTTCGACCTTTACTGCCTCAAGTTGCTTGTTCATATAATAAGGCTTTTGTGTTTTGTCCTTATAGCGACTTATGGCAAAAACTTCATAGTCTACAAGCATTGTTTCTGAAACGTCTGATAGCTTATGATTTGGTTTTGAAAAAACGGCCTTGTCAAGAAATTTTAAAACGTTTTTCTTATTCGGTATTAGTATGGGCAGTAGATTATAGTACAGATTTTTTAAGGTCATGGAGAAAGGTTGTAAACAACCGGGATTTAACAAAGAAGTCGCATTTACTTTTTCCGGGTTTACAATTCCAAGCTTCATACAGATAAGTCCTCCAAATGAAGCCCTTGCAACAAACGCTTTTTCAATTTTGAGTTTGTCTAAAACTTCTGACGCCCAATGGCCGTAGTCCAGAGATCTGATGTCGGGTGTTGAACCGTCACTTAAATTTGGAAGCCCGTTAGTCTCTACCATAAAAATTTTAATTTTATGATTTAAGTTATCAAGGCCTCTATCGAAATCCCAAATCAAGGAAGTGGTTCTTGCTCCCGGAAAAATTACTAATGTATCAGCATAACTTTCCTTTGTATAAAGTCCCCAAACTATTGTTCTGCCAAGCGAGGTTTCAATTTCGTAACGCTCATAGTGTCTATTGTTATTTTTTTCCAATTGCGTTACCCAATTTTCAAAATAGTTTAGGTCTGCCGTTTGGTCTTTGAAATGAGATTTACTGTATATTTTCATCATTGTCTGTATGTGCAGTGGTGCATTTGTCCATTAAAAATAACTAAACAAAAACAATGATGTAAGACTACTGTTGCCGTTGTTCGCACTCCACCTCATGCTTCAACTTGCTGTCCCTTCAAAACAAAAAAGGCTGTCGGGGTAAGACAGCCATTTTGTTTATGCGCGTTTTAATTCGAGTACCGTTATTTCCGGAGGCATACCAATACGCCCGGGATAACCGAGATAACCAAAGCCCCGGTTCACATATAAGTGCTGATTGCCTTCAGTGTATAATCCTGCCCATTGTTTATAGGCATATTGCGAAGGGCTCCATTTAAAATCGCCCAACTCAACCCCAAACTGAAAGCCATGCGTGTGGCCGGCAAAGGCAACATCGATGTCTTTATAATTAGGTCGCACCTGCGCATCCCAATGGCTGGGGTCGTGGCTCAATAATAACTTTACAGCTGCATCGTGCGTGCCTGCATAGGCCTGATCAAGTTTACCATATTTGGCAAAACCTCCACCGCCCCAGTTTTCAATTCCGAGAATAGCAATCTTCTCACCACCTTGTTCAATAAACCGGTGTTCATTCATCAGCAAATCAAAACCGAGTAAGCGATGCGCTTCTATCAGGTCTTTAAAATTTTGTTGCTTGGCTTCCGTTGTATTCCAGCTCTTGTAATCGCCATAATCGTGATTGCCTGTTACGGAATACACACCCAATGGCGCTTTTAGTTTATTGAATACGTTAATATAATCCTTTACCTCCACCGACTCATTGTTCACCAGATCGCCCGTAAAAAAGATTAAATCGGGCTTTTCGTTTAGTACCATTTCTACTCCACCCCGTACTGCAGTCTTGTTAAAAAAACTTCCGCTGTGAATGTCGGAAAGTTGCACAATACGCAAACCATCGAATGCTTTCGGTAAGTTGGGCATCTTAACAGTTACCCTGCGCACCCGGTAATCGTGCGCTCCGGAAACAATACCATACACCATCGCGCCAAGCGGTATAGTGCTGGCAATTACCGCTGCTTGTGTTAAAAATTGCGAGCGGGTAATGGGTTCGCCTGGCAGCGCTTCACTTTTTTTCTGAAACAACCCTGCCGCCCAACGCACCACGCGTTGCAAATCATCTATCAATAAAAAAACAATTCCAATCAGTTTCGAAAAGTAAGTGGCAAACACCCCCGTTATAATCCAGTTGCGCACGTTGGCGTTTATGGTATACGGATCGGCCACCTGCCACCAGATTAATGCGGCAAAACTTAATACAGTAGGAACCCAGAAGCCTATGCGACCCACTTGCTTCCACACGGGCGACCAGTTTTTACTAATAGCCAGCACTGCCTGATAGAAATAAATGTCTATCAGCAATAAGATCGCAAACACAACAAATAATGCCATAATACGCTTCATATTAAAAAATAATCCTGCATCAATGGACGCAGGATGATTTTGGTTTAGTGTATGAAATGTCAGGTTTCTGCTAGCTCAGTTTCGACAAGCTCAGTTTCGACAAGCTCAACCTGACAGCTTTCAATTAATGTACAGGTGCCGGAGTTGTTTCTTCCGCAGCAGGCACTAAGCTTCGCTTAAATATTTTGATCTTCACCTTAGCTACCAGCAGGTATAATACCGGCACAAGCACGAGTGTAAGGATGGTTCCAAAAATTAAACCAAAGATCATTGTCCAGCTTAACGGGCCCCAGAAGGCTACGTTGTCGCCCCCAAAGAAAATGTGCGGATTTAACTCCGTAAACATTTTTACAAAGTCGATGTTGAAGCCTACAGCCAATGGAATTAATCCTGCAGTAGCCGCCATAGCCGTAAGCAACACGGGTGTCATCCTGGTTTTAGAGGCTTCAATAATAGCTTCGCGTAACTCAACGCCCTGGCTGATCAGCATGTCGGTAAACTCTACCAGCAAAATACCATTGCGCACCACAATCCCCGACAAGGCCAGAATACCCACGCCCGTCATAACCACCGACATTTCCATTTTAAACAAGGCAAAGCCAATCAACACACCAATCACACTGAATACAATTTCGGCCAACACAATAAATGGTTTGCTGGTTGAATTGAACTGCAACACCAGAATCATAAAGATGAGCAAGGCTGCAATAAAAAATGCTTTACCCATAAAGGCCATTGTCTCAGCCATCTCTTCCTGTTCGCCCGTCATTTTATACGATACGCCATCGGGGAATGAATAGTTATTCAGGTGTCCGACAATTTCCTGCACCACTTCATTGGCGTTGTAATTGTTCAACACGTTTGATGATAACGTGATAACGCGCTTAGAGTCTTTTCTGCGAATACCGGCATAGGAATTTGAATAATCGATTTTAGCAATTGCCGAAAGTGGTACCTGCCGCACTTGTCCGCCCGAACTCATATCGCGGAACGTAACGGGTATATTTAATAACGCATTAATATCATTCCGTTGATGCTCGGCCACGCGCAATTGAATGGGGTAATCATCATTCTCATCGCGGAACTTGGAAATTTCCATTCCATAAATCGCGGTACGCAGAATCATACCAATCTGTGAAGTCGAAATGCCTTCGCGGTTTGCCTTTTCGCGATCGATGCTAATTCTAATCTCAGGTTTGTCGCTTTGAAAATCTGATTTCAATTCTTCCACGCCTGCCACTTGTATCGAATCGAGGTAGCGCTTTACACTTTCGGTTGTGCTTACCAGATCGTTAAAGTTTTCAGCTGTAAACTCTATGTTAATTGGCTTACCGGTTGGTGGACCATTTTGTTCCTGCCCAACTGTAATCTCCGCTCCTACAATTCCTTTTACAACCGAGCGAATACTATCCAAATAAACCGCTGTACTCTGACCATCGCGTTTAGCAAACTCCACAAAGGCCACACTCACTTTACCGAGGTGCGGACTTGATTGCACTCCGCCCCCTTCAAATGGATCTTCATTTGCACCAATGGCTACGTTACTGATAATGGATTTCACCAATGGGTTATCGTTACCCATTACATTAGCAATCCTGTTTTCAACAATGTGCGTTACCGAATCGGTTACGCGTTGATCGGTACCAATAGGCATGCGGATATAGGCATAGATAAAGTTAGGATCGCTTTCCGGGAAGAAACCCACTTTGGGATCGCGCGCCACAAAAAATGCAATCGACAAAAAGAACAGCACAACCATAGATGCCAACACCCCGATTGGGCGGTAGCCTTTTAACACCCAGGTAAGTCTGCGCTTATACCATTCCTGCACTCGGGGCCACGCAACAGTCTGGAAGTTGCTGATTACCCGAACCAACAAAAAGTGATAGAGTGCATACACACCAAACATAAATACCACAAAGTTTCCAAAGCCAAACATTCCGGTTAGGTAAGCAACCAACGCCATTGAACCCATTACCACCAAAGTAACCTTAAAGCCCTTGGTAAACTTAGTATCCGAATGATCGTGTTCGTGTTCATTCATAAAGTCAACCGCAAACACAGGGTTCATAATATAGGCTACCAGCAAAGAGGCAACTAAAGCCACAATCAATGTTACCGGCAGGTAAATCATAAAACTACCCATAATACCCGGCCAGAAGAGCAACGGAGTAAACGGAGCCAACACAACCAGCGTACCGGATAATACTGGCAAGAATACCTCGCCCGCAGCAACCTTAGCTGCTTTCTTAATCGGTACTTTACCATTATCATAAATGCGGTGTGTGTTTTCAATTACCACAATGGCATCGTCCACCACAATACCCAATGCGAGCAAGAACGAGAACAACGTCATCATGTTAAGCGTGTACCCGAAAAACTGATCGATTACAATAAAGGCAATAAAACTTGAAATAGGCACCGATAGCCCCACGAATATCGCGTTGGTAACACCCATGAAGAACATCAGGATAACCGTTACCAGCACAAAACCGATAATAATGGTGTTGATCAGATCGTGCAAGGTCATGCGGGTATTCTCCGACTGATCGGCCGTAATGGTAATATCCACACCCTCCGGTAACACATTTGCTTCAAAGTGTGCTACAATTTCATTGATCTTATCAGAGGCATCGATCAGGTTTTGACCACTGCGTTTAATTACGTTGAGTGTAATTACATTCTTACCTCCTAACCGGGCAAAACTTTCCTGTTCTTTATGACCATCTACAACTTCGGCCACATCGCGCAAATAAATTTTTGCACCTTTAATAGAGGTTACCACCAGGTCGCCTAATTGTTCTGCACTGGCAAACTCACCATTCACACCCAATGAGCGTTTCATACCATCTACAGAAATCTGGCCGCTTGGGATAATCCGGTTTTCATATCCCACTGCACTCTGAATGTCGTCCATGCTTACACCGGCCAACGCCATCTTGTACATGTCTACATTAATCTGAATCTCGCGATCAAGCGCACCTACAATATCCACGCGCCTGATTTCAGTAAGGCCTTCAATGCGATCCTGCATTTCTTCGCCATACTCTTTCAATGCTTCCAGGCTCAAATCACCGGCTATGTTGATGTTCATAATCGGCACTTCCGAAATATCCACTTCAATAATTTGCGGATCGTTCTCCAGATCGGTTGGCAATTCCTGCTTGGCTCTATCTACCGCATCTTTTACATCCTGTTTAGCTCTTTCTATCTCGACATCGGTTTGAAACTCCACAATAACACTGGAGAAATCCTGTACCGAACTGCTGGTTACTTTCTTGATACCAGAAATTGATTTAACTTGTTTCTCAAGTTCTTTTGTAATCAGGTTCTCGATATCTTCCGGTGGCCCCGGATAAAATGTAGCCACAAAGATTTGCGGAAATACAACTTCCGGAAATTGTTCCTTCGGCATGCCCAGGTAACTCATAATACCCGCCAGCGAAATAATTACAGTAGCCACATAGACACTGACTTTATTATCAATCGACCAACTGGTGGGTTTAAATTCTTTATTTACGTCTTGCATAAAAATGTCTTTTTGAAATTGTCCGTTTACGGCTTACTGCACTTTCAAATACTGGCCTTCGGTTAGCCCCTGGAAGCCTGCGGTAATTACACGCTCACCGGCTTCAAGACCCTGCACCTGCGCAAGACCATCGAATACGCCATTAACGGTTACTACTTTTCTGCGCGCTACGGTTTGATCGCCACTGGCTTCGGCAATAAATACTACCTTTTCACCTTTAATATCCTGCACGGTATTTACCGGCACTGCAATTACAGAAGGATAAGAAGCATACACAATTTTAATCAAAGCTGTCATGTTGGGGCGCAACTCAGCACTTGAAGGAAGTTCTACTTCCAGCACAAATGTTCTGGATAAAGGATCGATGTTGCGACCCACAAACGAAACCTTTGCCTGCATTTCCTTCTTCAGATCGGGAAAGCTGATCATTACCTTATCGCCTCTTTTCACTTGCGTGATATAAGCTTCGGACACGTTGGCCACTACTTTTAACTTTGAATTGTTGATTACGCGCGCAGCCGGCATACCAGGCGAAATGTTTTCACCCACTTTAACATTAACCTGATCGATCACACCGTTAATCGGGCTTTTGATACGCGTTTGATCAAGTTGCTCCTGAACAGCCGCTAATTGTTTCTCCAGACTTTCTTTGTTGGTCTTGGCCTGAAGAAACTGCACCTCGGTTCCAATCTTTTTATCCCACAGATTTTTCTGGCGTTCATAAACTGAAACGGCTAATTCCAACTGCGCCTTCATGCCTTCTACATTGCGGACGATAAGCGTGTTATCAATCTGCGCAAGCGCTTGGCCTTTGGAAACTGTTTCGCCTTCTTTCACAAACACCTGAGTAATTACACCCATTCCTTTTGCACTTACCAGAATATTATCTTCGGCTTCAACCAGGCCTTGGGTTTTTACATAATGATCAAAAGCCTGAGCTTGTAAAGTCAGCGCTGCGACCTCTTTGGTTTTCACTTCGGTTTTGTTTGTGCCCGCCAGTTCATTCTCCAAATCGGCTATCTGTTTGGCTAGCTCCGTTTGTTGCTTTTTCAGGTTAGCCAGTTTTGCGGTTTTATCTTCTTCACCACAGCCCATCAGTATTACACTGGTTAATGCCGTAGCTACTACTAAACTTGTATATCTTGATTTCATAGTATAGGGTATTGAATTTGGTTACTTGTTTTCATTGGTTGGTGCCGGCAGGAGTTTACCATACGCTTTGTCTAAATCTACCTTGGCTACAATTGCATCAAACAGGGCATTGTAGTAATTGGTTTGGGCCTGGCGTAGTGAATCTTCTGCATCAATAACTTCAATGTTTGATCCTACACCTTGCTCATATTTAATTTTAGTTACGTTAGCTACCTTAGCGGCAAGGTCCATGTTTTGTTGTTGCGCTTTTAACGATTTCAAAGCATTGTCGTAATTAATGCTGGCTTGTTGCACCTCCAGATCGATCCCGGATTTTAAACTGCGGAAGTTGTTGTTGATCTTCTCCAACGCAATTTTTTCCTGTTGTACTTTAAAACGGTTTTGCAAACCTCCAAAAATCGGAATGTTAAGACTAAGCCCAATGTTTGAGTAGTCATACCATTTATCCGGGCCAACACCCTGCACTTCATCAAACTGAGAATTGGTTTTAAACAACCCGCCAACTGTTGGCGATTGGGTGGAGTACCCATACTTGGCAAATGCCGACAGTGTAGGCAAAGTGGCTGCATAATTGTTTTTGATATTCAATTCCTGCAGGCGCTTGTTAACCTCCAGCAACTGATAATCCGGGCGGTTAGCATAATCCAGGGTTTCATAGGTTACCGCTTCGGTTATGTCAATGTCCTTAATGGTACCGGCCACATCAATCTGCTGATTCATGGGGTAGTTCATTTGGAATTTTAACAAAGCAATGCCCAGTTCGTTCATGTTAAGAAACTTATCGCGCTCAACAATCAGATTGTTAAGGGTTACCTGAATACGATCGGCATCAATGCTCTCTGCAAAACCGTTTTCGTAAAGTGCTTTTGTATTTTTAAGTAAAGAATCTACCCGCGCAATGTTGCTGGTAAAAAGTGTTACCCGCTCTTTATTAATAAGCACGGTGTAAAACGCTTTGGTTACCTGCTGTATAATCTGCTCTTTTGATTGCGCAGTAGCCTTATACGAAAGTTCTTTATAGGTTCTGGATGCCTGTAAGCCTACAATGTACGAGCCGTTAAAAATCAACTGGTTTACCGAAACACTGGCATCGCCACTGCTCTTTAACTGAAAGAAGTTTTCGGCTGCCACTACATCACCGGGTTGTATGCCGGGTATTCCGCTAAAATCAATAAAACCACCCGGGCCTGAATAGGTATTAAAGAACCGTGGTAGTTTATTATTATGCATTAAGGATGCGGCACCGCTGATTTGTGGTAAGCCAATACCAATAGTTTCTTTTACTCTGGCTTGCGCGATCTCTTCATCCAGTCTGGCATTCTGCACCTGCACTGAATTTTCCAACGCATAATCAATACACTGTTGTAGGGTAAACGTAGTTTGTGCCTGCAACGCGGATGCACTTGCAAGCACTATTATTAAACTAAAAAATTTATAAAACTGCTTCATTGGGTTGATTGGTTATTTGGGTATTCTCTTTGTACTTCTGATATAATTTTTTTCCTTTTTCGGTACACAGTCCATGTACAAACAAATCGAAGAGCTGCGATTGCACATCTACCAGGCTATAACGCTCGCGCGGAAACATCTCATCATTAAATGCATTTTCAAGCAGCACAATCCGGATAACGGCCATGATTTCGGGTTTAACTTCGGGACGGAAGTACCCGTCTTCAATGCCTTTACGAATAATGCGCATTACCGATTGGCTAATCACTTTTCCCTTATGTTCATTCCATAAGTTCCACGCTTTGGGGTGGTACTTCTGCAAGTCGAACAGCATGGAAGGATTCATGTGCTCCATGTCGCGCTTCATGCACACCGAAATTTTACTCAACTCTTCCACCGGGTTTTTCGAACTCAGGGCAATAACATCGTATTGATTGAAAGCGCGCTCCAGAAAATCTTTGGACATTTTAAGCACCAGATCGTCCTTATCGGCAAAGTGCTGGTACAGGGTTTTTTTTGAAACCGCCAGGTGTCGCGCAATATCATCCATGGTAACACTGCGGATTCCGTACTTCATAAAAAGCGCCTCGGCACCTTCTAAAATTTTAGCGTATGTCTGAATTTCTTCCATAGGGCTGGCAAAAGTATGGAAACTTACAGCTTTACCAAAAGTTTCCACAGTTTCCTTCAACGCCAGTTTTTGGCATTTGTTCAGGGTTTTTGAAGAATTTTTTGTGAACTTTTTCTCAAACAGGTACTTCAACCGTTTGAAGTGCCTGAATTGGCGGTTGACGGGTTGTCTTCTTTATAACACCATTTGTCTTTCAGCTTCTGCTTAAATCTTTCCCGATCTTCGGTGCTCATATTCGTCCACCGTTCTTTCCAGTAGTGTTTCCGGCCGTTGGAATTTTTGTGTTTGCAGCCTCCACCCCAGCGACCAAATAAAACCCGCGAAAGGGTTAACAACCCAATGGTTTGCCAGATGTTAATTACGGGTCCGCTAAACAATTCCGGCACCAGCCAGTTCCACAAATACATGGTGCCCCACAATACGCCAATTACAATGGCTACACCCACTATGCAAAGGATTATAACCTTGGCTATTTTTTTTCCTGAATCCATATCATTATCTCTTTAAGAAATCAATCGTTCGTTAAATCATCATAAAATTTTTGCAGCCGTTTGCGCAGAGCAATTATTGCATACCGCTTACGCGAAAGCAGGGTGTTAATTGATACTCCTGTTTCTTCGGCTATCTCCCGGAATCCTTTTTCTTCAATCTCGTTCAGAATAAAGATTTCACGTTGCTCAGCTGGCAATTCGGCAAGTGCCTCACTGATCTCATCCCAGATGGCCTCGCGTAACAAGGTGGCTTCCGGACTGTTACCCAGGTCGGGCAAAATTTCGTGCAGTGATAACGGTGCATCCTCATCGCGGCCCGCCTGAAATTCAAAATCGGTACGTTGCGGCCTTACGGCATCGCGTCTGTAGCGATCAATAATTTTATTACGCGCCACACTGTAGAGCCAGGAAGTTACCCGATCCAGCGATTCAATTGTTTGAAAACCAGCTACAAACTGATAGAACACGTCCTGCAGAATGTCTTCGGCTTCTTCAACCGTAGCAACCCGGCTGCGGATAAACCCTAACAGTTTATCTTTTTCGCGCAAAAATGTGTTTTGCTTTAAGTCTTGCATTGCCAGGTCCATCTGCCAGGTCTGTTTATAGCTGCATAGACGCCTGACGGTTCAGAATATTTTAACAAAGTTGAAAATAAATCACTTCTTGATTTTAGCCTTTTGGAGGTTTTCCTTAACCCTGAACTTCACAATCTTAGTTATCAGTGTAAGCGGCAATGGCTTATCTAACGGAAACTGTACTGCACCTTTTGAAGAAGGATATGGTTTTAACTCTTTAGCAAATGCGGCCACACCCGAGGGCGTAGGATAAAAACCAATGTGTTTATCGAACGCAGCAAAGTGAACCAGATTTTTACCTCCCAGAAAAAAAGTTGGAATGGCGTAACTCATTTTCTCTTCAGCTTTGGGCGCAGCCTTTTTGATAGTCGCTCTCAGCTTCACCAGGGTTGCCTGCACGTTGCCTTCAAATGCAGCGATGTATTCGTCTATATCTTTGGCGGGAATGCGTTGCATGATATTAGGAATTAGGGGTGATGAGTTTTATACGATGTTTGACTATACGTGTAATGAGCGTAACCGGTAAAGGTTTATCAATCGGAAATTGAATGGTGCCTTTGCCTGAAGTTTTATACGCTGCAAAAGCTTCTTTGAACTCAGCAGAGGCAGGTACACCATACAAACCAATATGATTTTTATTTCCGGCAAAGTAGATCAGGTTTTTACCATTAAGGGTAAAGGCCGCCATACCATAACTGATTTTCTCTTCGGCCCGTGGCGCAGCTTTATGAATGAGCGTCCGCATCTCCTTTAACCTAGCCTGTGTTTCCTTCGGAAAAACAGCAATGTATTCGTCAATAGAAGCTGCAACTGGTGTTTTCACGATCTTAAGCTTTCAACAACGTTTCAATGTCAAACTTTTTCATTTTCATAAAAGCTTCTACCACCCGCGGTGCCCGCACCGGGTCGCTCATTAAATCGCCAAGCACCGTAGGTACAATCTGCCAAGAAATACCAAACTTATCTTTTAACCAACCGCACATACTTTCGCTGCCGCCTTCAGTTAGGTTGTTCCAGTAGTGATCAATCTCTGCCTGTGTGCTGCACTCTACTACAAACGAAACTGCCTCATTAAATGTAAAGTGCGGCCCGCCATTAAGTCCCATAAATTTTCTGCCGTTCAATTCGAACGTTACTACCATGGGTGTATCGGCAATTATTTTGGAATTCTTGAATACCGCGCAATAAAATGTTGCAGCGGCTTTAGCCTGACCATTAAACCACAAGCAAGGGAAGATTGGATTTTCCATATTGACTTTAATTAATAGACTTCGACAGGCTCAGTCTGACAACAAGTATGAATACTGATCAGGCTTCGCAGATTTGTTTTAGCTTTTTAAGGGCTCGCTGCCACGCTTCTGAGAAGTAGTCTTTGTACTCGTCCTTTGAATCTAACGTAACCCAAAGCTTTGTTCCGGTTTTGGTTTCCGCAAACGAATAATTCTCCAATGCTCCGGCCCAGCCTTCCACCACGCTACCCGTGGTAATCTCTTCACCTTTGTGCACCATACCCAAATGCTCGATCGATACAAATTTGTTGGGCAGGTGTTCCTTAATACGCGATACCATACCTTCATCATGGCCATCCTTATCGGTACCGACAAAAAGTATCTTCGATCCCTTTTGCCACGAACCCTTAAAACGCGAAGTGGGATTGAACTCAGCCGTCCATGCCTTGTAGGTTTCTTCGCCTAACATGGTTGCAACTACTTTATTTACAGGCGCATTAATTTCTATTTCGAAATACAACGTTTCCATGCGCACGGCCCGCTCTGCATAGGCTTTATAGTTATTGAGTATTGCCTGCCAGCCACCCTCCTGCATTTCAAGTGAGTGTTGACTTTCAGCATCAAACGTGGTTACCACTTTTGTTTTATCGCCTTCGCTTTCAAAGGTGATGACCACCTTGCGACCATCGCCTAATGTATAGGCTATCCTTTTCTGATTGATTACTTCATCATAGACCGCTTCAAAATCGAAACCAAAACTTCCGTCTTTAGCCTCCATGCGCGATTTAAACTTACCACCGGTGCGCAAATCATTTTCGGCTGTGGGGCAGTACCAATCATCCGAAGCAAAATTCCATTGGGTGATGGCTACCGGATTGGTGTAGGCCCGCCATGCTATTGATATCGGGGCATTTACAAGTGCTTTAACCGTAATTGATTGCTTGGTCATACTATTTGTGTTTTAGTTGTGATTTGATAATGTAAAGGTATATGTCGCAATTATACCCAAGCGTACACAAACCCGCCATTTAACGGGTGTTTTGCGACAACGTTTAAAAATTATGTTCTACCGGAATATTAAGGTCTGTTGCCAGTGTTTTGATTCGCTCAGAAAATCTTTCATAATCAACCTCTCTGATCAATTCCAACTGACCTGTATCCATTTCAAGAGTTCCAACGTATTCAGAGAACTTAACCTGAGCTGTACGCGCTCTGCCATTTGCAGTATAGCTATGCCGCTGTTTATCATACCGAATTCTAATTAAAGATTTGAATTGCTTCGTCTCTTCCTGGGTCGGTATCCAAAAAAAGAAAAAAGAGTCCTTTGCTATTCCTTTTGCTAAATCTATCTCTATTTCATTATATGTGGTGAAGAAGGTCGTAATGAGGATTAACATAGGGGCACTTACCCAATTGTATGAATTCCAAATGGCCAAAGCACCTATCAAAACACAAACTCCGGAAGCCATCCACTTGAATGAGTTTGAAAAATAATCGTCCTGAACAATTACCTTTTTCACTTGTGCTGATGTAGTTAGTTGCTGAGTTTAATTGGTTGCTGAATCACTACTCCAGATTTCCCGATACAATTTCCATTTGCCGTCTTCCTGTTTCCAGATAGCGATAAATTTTCCTTTGTCGTAGCTACCACCTTTATCATCCGGAAAATCAAAAGTACCTTCTTCCACTACGGCTTCGGCACTACCATAGATAGCCGTTTCGGTTATCACCACATTAATCTCAGCATTGGCACCATCGTTATAATTAAATGCGCGGATTCCATCGCGACCACAGCTGGCTGGTTCATTAGGTGGCATCGCGCAGGCATCTACCGTGTATCGTTCCGCATACCAGGCCGGATCGTTATTTCGGAAGCGCTCGCCATACGTTTGATTGGCTTGATGAATGTGTTGTTTAACCGTTGCGAGGTCAAACGATTCTTTGCGTTCTACTTTCGTGGTACAACCAACCATCAGTACGAATAGAAAAAATAAAGCTGTTTTCATTTAGCTTTCTTTTTAGGTTTTGAAATTTTAGCCTTTGGATTATACGCCAGACAAAGCTGCATCCAGAATTGAAAATCCTTTTTTGATTTAAACCCCTCCGGACTTACATAACAATACCCGTTTAATTGTTTGCCGCGCATGATCATGGGCAAAAAACCAGTACGTTCTGAAACCTCAACAAATCTTTCAGGGTTAAACCGGCACATCAGATTTTCATGACTCACATTCACGCACATTTTACCGTTAACCAAAAAGGCAAGTCCGCTAAACATCTCCTTCTCTTTTATTTTAAGAGTTGGAAATTCAGCCAGATATTCCCGGATTCGATCAGCCAGTTTTAAATCGTATGCCATGATTTCAGTTAACTCAAAAGTGTATTACGTTGTCTGGTAGTCCCGAGAGCTATAGGTACAAAACCCATATCGCTTCGAAATTGCCTTCGACAAGCTCAGGCTGACAGTTGATTAACTTTTGATACAGTCTAAAACCTGACAACAGACTTCACCTTTTGAAATCAAATTATCAATCCTGGGATTACATCTTCTGCCCCAGCTTCACCCCTTTCATTTCTTCCTGTAGTGTAAAGGGCTGATTATATAATCGCTTACCGGTTGCTTTAAAGATGGCATTAGCTACCGCACCACCGGTTGGTGGTAAGGCTGGTTCACCCAATCCTGTCGGATCAATTCCATTATCTACAAAGTGCACTTCTACCTGTGGCACTTCGTTATAACGGATTAACCGGTAATTATTGAAGTTACGTTGTTCGGCTGCACCATCTTTAAATGTTACCTGACCATAAAGTGCGTGGCCTAATCCATCTACAATGCCACCCGTTACCTGTTGTCTGGCACCACTCAGGTTAATCACAATGCCACAATCAGAAGCAGCAATAATTTTTCTCAATACCGGGTTGCCACTTACCATTTCCACTTCGGCTACCTGCGCCACATACGAGCGGTGGGAGAAATATACGCTGAAGCCTTGCGCCAGATTTTTCTTTTTACCCCAGCCAGATTTTTCTGCTGCCAGATTAATCACACTCTTCATCCGATCTATATCGTACTTAATTGCTCCGGTGGGCGATTGTTTTGCTTTATCCAATAACTCTAACCGAAACTGAACGGGATCTTTTTTTGCAGCCAACGCAACTTCATCTAAAAAAGCCTGCTCAGCAAAAGCAAGGAAGTTGGTAATTGGCGCACGCCAGGCACCGGTAGTAATGGGCGATTGATGATCGATCGAATCGATCAATAAATTCGCAACGGCACCCGATGGAAAATTATCTTCGCGTGTGGGGTTGCCTGCATTAATACCAACACCCCGAAGTTTATAGCCAATCAGATTTCCGGTTGTGTCCAATGCTGCTTCAAACCGATAGCGTACTGCAGGACGGTAAATTCCGCCTGTCATATCATCTTCCCGGCTCCAGGTAACTTTTACCGGAGCATTTATCAGTTTCGATAACTCGGCTGCCTCCACTACATAATCGGCTTGTAGTCTTCTTCCAAAACCACCGCCCAACCGGGTTAACTCTACGGTAATTTTTTCTGGCGCAATACCCAGCAATTGGGCTGTAGCCATACGTGCACGATCCGGAGTTTGCGTAGGACCAATCAACTCTACACCATCTGCCTTTACGTGTGCAAAAAAGTTCATGGGCTCCATCGGTGCATGCGAGAGAAACGGACACTGGTACTCGCGTTTGATAACCGTGGCGGCACTCTTAAATGCTGTCTCTACGTCACCATCTTTTCGTCTTACCGTTGCTTCTGGTTTATCCAGCAACTCTTTGAATAACTTATCATGATCGGTAGTACTTTCAATATTGCCCGCGTTCTCATACTCTACCTTCAATACCTTGCGGGCTTTCATTATTTCCCAGGTAGATTTACCCACTATGGCCACATTGTTTTTAAACGTAACCACATCTACAATACCGGGTAGTGCCTTTGCTGCGGTGGCATCAACCGATTTGATTTTAGTGCCAAATGAAGGTGGGCGCTGTATCATAGCATGCAACATGCCTTCGCGATAGAAGTCAAGCCCATATAAAGGCTTGCCGGTAATCATCTCCTTATTATCCACGTTGGGTACAGCAGTACCAATCAACTTAAAATCTTTGCGATCTTTTAGTTTTACTTCGGTTGGTACTGTGAGGGCCGCAGCATCGGTAGCCAACGCACCATAACTTAGTTTGTTCCCATTCGGATGAATGACAAAGCCATTGTTCGTGGTTAGGGTTGATGCAGCCACATTCCATTTTTTTGCCGCTGCTTCAACTAACATCTGGCGTGCGGTTGCTCCGGCTTTGCGCAAGCGTTCCCAGGAATGCGGTACAGCACCACTTCCTCCGGTTAACTGACGATCGTACTTTTTAACATCCAATGCAGCCTGCAGTACTTTTACTTTTTTCCAATCGGCATCCAATTCTTCCGCCACTACCATAGGAAAAGAAGTTTTAATATTCTGACCTAACTCAGGGTTTGGCGAAAATATTGTAATCACATCATCGGGTGAGATGGAAAGATAACTGTTGAAGTCTACGTTCGCGGCCAACGCGCCATCACTTGAATTTACAATCGCAGCAACCGAATCACTCCAGTTAAAACTCAACATCAATCCACCACCCGCTGTTAAGCCCAGTTTCAGAAAATCGCGTCTGCTTGTTTTGGTTAAGGTTTCCATGCTTACTTCATTTTAGATGAGGCCAACACAACTGCTTCTTTAATACGGTGATAAGTTCCGCACCGGCAAATGTTACCGTTCATGGCGGTGGCAATCTGCTCTTCTGTGGGCTTAGCATTTTTTGCCAGCAACGCAGCAGCACTCATGATCTGCCCGGCCTGACAATAGCCACACTGAGGCACGTCTACTTCCTGCCAGGCCTGCTGAACAGGATGATCGCCTTCTTTGGATAACCCTTCTATGGTAGTAACCTTACTGGTACCAATAGCTGAGATGGGCAATGAACAAGAACGCACTGCGGTTCCATTTAAATGCACGGTACAAGCACCACATTGTGCTATACCGCAGCCATACTTTGTGCCCACAAGACCGAGCGAATCGCGCAACACCCATAATAGTGGTGTATCGGAGGCGACATCTACTTTTTTGGTTTCGCCATTTACGTTGATTGAATATGCTGCCATATTGGATTGATATTAAATAAGTTGAAAAGGCTAGTGAAGAACAGAAGGAAATATAGCCAATTCCGGCAGGAATTCTAATTGAAAATTTTTGCAGGGCTTAGCAACCGGGCAAGCGGTTTCCGGATGCGGAGAAAGGAAATTTTAAATCTGAATTTCAGGCCGGATTAGTTCTGAATGCCAGACCCCGAAAAGGGCAGCCTGGCTTCACAGCTCTCCGGAGATCCATTTCCAGAATTGCCTTTTTATACTTAGCCGGCAAGATGAGCGCTTTTACGGCCGCATCAAACCTGATCATCCGGCTGAGTTTGTAAAACACCAGTACCGGAAACAAGAATGAGAAAGCCCGTAAGCCCAAAAGAGTACGGACTTGTGGCGGAGCAATTTTAGTTTGCACTTCCAACAATATCCGATAACGCAGTGCCCCCAGATGTTTGGCGTATTGATTAAATAAGTCAGCGGTATGAGTGCTGTATTCCAGATTTTGTTCCAGATGTTCTTGCCGCATGATTTTCCATTCGGGAAAGGTTGAAGGCAATCCATTTATCTGCATGCGGTTTCCCAATCGGATGAACACATCAAACACCTCGTCTTTTTCGGAGCGGCTGAGTTTATGTTCCAGTACTTCATAAGCCCGGATGGAATAATCGATAAGCATAAACAAAACATCGCGATAAGCCCAATCCGGAATTTTAGTGTTGCGATCCCGTTCTACCTGCGCATGAATGTGTGTCATCGCATCAATGGTACGCAACGCGGTTTGCCTTTCAGAAAACATAATGTTGCGGGCATACGATACGGTAGAAAATAATCGACCAATGGGATCGGCCGGTAACCGACCGGTAAAGTATAACCAATCAACCGATTTGTTAAGCGCAAACTCAGCGGCAGCGCCTGCAAAAATAAAAAGCACAGTATCACTACGGCCCCAGATCTCGCGCACAATAGAATCTTCAGCTACAAAAAATTCCTTTCTCATACCAACTGCTTTTGCCAAATGTATTTTTCTGCCATCAGCACAATACCCATACCCACTACATAGGCCAGCATGTCTAACCACGCAAAGGAAGTTCCTAAAACCGTGCGCATCAGTTCCGATTTTTCAAGGCCCAACACCTTCACAATTTTGACGTATTGCAAAACTTCAATCGCAAAACAGAAAAACAATACACCCATGGCCAGCACAAATTCCGGCAGATCCAAAAATGATTTAACAAAAAAATAAATCAGAATAACTACCAGCACATCGCCCACATACGGTCTGATAAAGTTATCGTGTACGAATAAGGCAATCAGTACTTCAACTACCAAGAGCAGAACCGCCAACCCAAAATACGTTTTATTGAATCTTAACATGACCGGCAAATGTTCGGCTAACTTTCTTTAGTTGCCTGCGACTGATGCAAGCCTGCATACCGAAACAACAACCCCGCAACGCTATACAGAAAAATGAAGAAAGCATTCACGGCAATAATTTCAGCCACCGAACTACCGGGGTAAGACTGCATGTTGGCCAGTAACGCCACAACAGCAACCAATACCAGCGCGAAAGCCGTTGCAAACATGGTTAACTCCATACCTTTAGCCGTAAACCCTGAAAAGTAGGTTCCGATTATTACTACCGCTACCACGCCAACGTACATTAAGTTACCCGCGTGTGGACCGGCACCGATAAGTCCTACGGCTGCATTAGACCAAATCATTAAAAATGTTGTGCCGATGGCCGCGCCATAAGCCGCCCGTTGAATAACATGAGGGGTGTACCGTACCACTAATACGTAGGCCGATCCTATTGTGAAAATCAGAATACCCATAATAATAAAGTCGCCCACGCTCCAGTTTACCTCGGGTGTAAACTGCATGGCGATTAAGGGTATGGACAAGACTAAAAGAGTGGCCACTCCTACTCCGGGAATGGTGTGCAGAAATTTGATCAGGGATTTCATACAAGGGTTTGTTTGTGGTTCTTAAATATATATCAAAAGTACTTTGCGTTTAAAAGTGAAACAAGAGTCTGGCCTTATTTTTTATTCAAAACACTAAATTCGATCAAAAACAAAGGATTTAAGTACTTTGCGGCATGTATACCCGCGAAGAATCATCGCGCCTGCGGCAACAGTTCTGGACAACCTTTGGCCGATATATGGCTCCTGTGCCATCTGCCGAAGGCGGTAAGGTAAACTGGATTAATTATCATACCGGTGTACACGATGTGTTCTTTCGCATGAATGCCGATGGCCGTGAAGCCAGCATTGCCATTACTCTGGAGCATCGGGATTTGGCGCTTCAGGCTTTCTGCTTTGAAAAATTTGTACTGTTAAAAAAAATGCTGCACAACGAACTGCAGGAAGAATGGACCTGGAAGCTGCACGATGAATTTAATAACCGTATCAGTTGCATTTCCAAAACCTTACCGAACGTTTCCGTTTTTAATACAGAACACTGGCCGGAGTTGATTTCGTTTTTTAAGCCCCGCATGATAGCCCTCGATCGGTTTTGGGAAAATGCGAAGTATCGCTTTGAAGTGTTGTGATGAATTACGTTCTCAGAATTTTCTCCATGGTCCTCCCTTTGGCTAATTCGTCCACCAGTTTATCCAGGTAGCGAACCTTTTTCATCAACGGGTCTTCAATGTCTTCTATCCGATAGCCGCAGATTACTCCGGTAATTTTTGAAGCATTGGGATTAAGTTGTGGCGCTTGTGCGAAAAATGTTTCAAAATCAACTTTGTTATCCAGTTGCTTTTGCAGCGATTTTTGGGTGTAGCCGGTTAACCAGCAAATAACTTCATCCACTTCTTCTTTTGTTCTGCCCTTCTTTACGGCTTTGGTAATGTAGTGCGGATAAACTCCGGCCACAATCATTTTGTAAACGCGGGCGTTGCTCTTTTCATTCATGTGATTAGAGAGTCAGATCATTCAATAGTAACGGATTTTGTACAAGTCTTATATAAATTTAAGACTAAAATAAGTTCACTAAAATTAGCAAATAATTTACTTTCCTTGTACTAATACCAACAGTCGTCTCATGGGCTTTTCTTGCTGTCTGCCAATCACGTTAGTTGTGATTTATATCAAGTTACTTCTTGATTATAGTCAGGATTTTATACCCACATTTTTACGTATCTTCGGTATCTAAATTTCACCGCTATGAACAAATCAGTGTCTACCATTTTACTGGCCGGAATTGCCGTACTGGTTGTAAGTGTCATCCTGCTTTATGGATTTATTTATTTGTTAACCGGAATGATGGAAGAGTATTACAACCCGGTTTTCCGTTCGAATTCATTCGGAACAGATTGGCTTTTTTATGTTCACCCGTTTGTGCTTAGCGCTGCCTTGTATTGGTTTTGGGGCAGAGAAACCTGGCAAGGGTCAGCGTTTTCAAAAGGGCTAAGAGCCGGGTTAACGTATGGCGCTGTGGCTATGTTGCCGGTATTACTCCTAACCTTTAGTGCCATTAACATTTCTTACATGATGGTGATTACCTGGATAGCCTATGGAGTAGTTCAGTCTATTGTGGCTTGTACTGTTTTTGCCCTGCGTGAGAACAAAGGATAATAAACAGGATAATGATCCTCGTTTAAAGAATCCTTTTGATCACTATCCAATTATCTAATCATGCCTTCCGCTTCCGGTTTATGAGCGCGATTACTTTACCCATACTGAGGCCTTGCACCACAATGGAGAAAACAACGATATAATAGGTAACTGCCACAAACAGATTCTGATTAAGATGCGGATCGATGGTTAAGGCGAGTGCTACCGAAACTCCACCACGCAGTCCGCCCCACACCAATACCGCCATTGTTTTACCATCGAAGCGGCCCAGGTTTGGGATAAGCCCAACAGGAATCCAGATAGATAGGTACCGGCTGAACAATACAATAATAATACTCAGACTGCCAATGATCCAGTACTGTTGAATATTCGGAATCAGCAACAACTCAAGACCAATGATCAGGAACAGGATTGAGTTCAATATCTCATCAATCATTTCCCAGAATTTATCGAGATAATCTTTATCAGTTGCCGACATGGCCGTGCGCTTACCGTAGTTACCAATCACCAACCCGGCAGCTGCCATGGTAAGCGGTCCGGAGATGTGCAGAAACTGCGTTACCATATAGCCTCCCATTACAATAGCTACTGTAATAATAACCGTAACCTGGTATTCATTAATGCGCTTAATGGCTTGCGTGCCCACATAGCCCAGTAGTATGCCTACCACTACTCCCCCAATAGCTTCCTGCACGAAAAGGCCGGCCACATTCTTAAAGGTGATCTCTTCGGCACTGCCCCGGGCCAGTTGCAATAAGATAGCAAACAACATTACCGACACGCCATCATTAAACAGCGACTCACCGGCTATCTTGATTTCAATAGGTTTGCTGATGCCCACCTTCTTTAAGATTGCAATTACAGCTAATGGATCCGTGGGCGAAATCAGCGCGCCAAATGCAAGACATTGAATCAGCGGTACATCGATGTGCAGATAAAACAACGTACCATACATCATGCCGCCTACCAGAAAAGTAGACAGAATAACACCTACCGTGGACAGAATAAGAATGGGGATGCGTTGCTTGTGCAACTCCTGCAAACTTACGTGAATGGCTCCGGCAAACAGCAGGAAATTAAGCATGGCCCCCATCAGCACAGCCGGAAAATCAATTCGGGCTACAAGACCTGAAAAATAGTGTGCAAACTCGGGTACAGTTTCCGTTAACCCAAGCAAGGCAACAGAGGCCAGAATAGCCAGCAACATAATACCAATTGCTGAGGGCAAGCGCAGGAAACGACTGTTGATAAACGAGAACAGGGCGGAGAGTACAATAAGAATGGAAAAGGTAAAATATAAGTCCATAACTGGCGGCTACGAACTTTCAAGATACAAAAATCAACTGATGGTCATATTACCTAACGATGAGTGGTTTGTCTTTTTGTTGCCAGATCCGCCAGGTTTTGTTATGGCTGGTTTGCGGTCTCTGGTGAGCTAAAACCCTCAACTGTAAATTTCTTCAGGTTGCTGTCAACGGCTAACTTTTTCTCAGCGCAGCCCAAGAGTCTATTTATTTTTTCATCAGTTGAAGCTGGTTGCAAATTTCCCGAGCAAAGTAGCACAACGTTTGTGCACCGTTGCTAGTGCGGAATCTTCGTGTTTAAGAAAGTAAGTAGTCCAAATAGTCCAATGGCTATCGTTAATGTAATTATCAATTCAATTCTTCTGGACTTCCTTGGGTCGCTAAGTTCATAGTTAATCTCAGTTGTCTTTGTTTTTATTTTGAAGTGTCGAGATTTTGCATCTTTCCAGATTGTCTGTCCAACGGCTATTAGAGTGTCGGAATAAAAGTCATTTATCAAAACTGGATAGGTCGGTGACTCTTGTCCATCAACTTCAATCCTTTTATAGCTTCCCCTTGAGGTTGGTCTTTCCAGTTCTTCTATGTCAGTGATCTTTCCGCCCTTAAAGTCCTTGTTAATAAAATTGTCAACGTCTTGTATGGTGTCAAAATTATGTATGTAAACAAAGGCAGGAACAATAAAAAAGCTTGCGATCAATAAGATAAAAAATAGTTTAGCCGCAGGTCTTTCATTTAATGTTTTAATTAACTCTTTAACAATACTCATATCTTTTAAGGCAATGCTGCACAACGTCTAGCTATAAGGCGTGGCGGCACACCGAAATATAAAAATTAATCATCCAAAGTGCCGCCACGCCTTATAGCTTTTGTTAGCAACAGTTATTTTTTTGTCAGCAAGTCAAACAGTTCTTTAAAGTCTGGTGGCAACAAGTCGTCCGCAACTTTAAAATTATCTAACAAATTGTCGGAGTTATAGGTTGCTACAACAAAGTACTTGCCCTCAATTTCTTTATCGTCCACCTGTTGAAAATTTGTCCAGGTTAATTGGTTAACAAGGTTAAATATTTTTTCTCTTTTGGTCTTGTCAAACTTAACGCGTCTTCTGCACTTTTCTCCTTTTATATGTAGATAGCTCGCAAAGGGTGTTATAAAATATACCTTTTTACTTTTAAGGATGAGTTCATACTCCTGTTTAATTAAAGAATCTCCGTTTTGGGAAATTGTCATTCTGTCAAATTTCAAGTCCCTTGTCTGGGCAGAGCAATCGAAATAGCTCAGTGTCAACATTAGGAGTGTTAATGAAATCTTTGTCATGAGTGCTCAATTGTCGCAAAATAATTGTTGCTAACATCCGAATATACGCAATTGCACATATTTCATCTATAGCATTTTAAATGCATCTGTACCTATACTACTGCTTGGTCGGAATATATACCCTACCCCTTCCGCTTCACCCCGCGTACGGCCTCCGCTGTCCACGGGTCTTCGGGCCAGTGGTGGCGCGGGTAGCGCATGCGCAATGCTTTGCGCACTTCGTGGTAGGTAGTTTGCCAAAAACTTTTTAAGTCTTGCGTAACCTGCACGGGCTTATAGCCGGGTGAGAGCAGGTGCAACAAAATTTTAGTGCGGCCTTCATTAATAACCGGAGTTTCCAGCAAGCCAAACATTTCCTGCAGGCGTACTTCCATTACAGGCGCGCGGCCATCTGCAAAGTAAGTGAGTTTTATGTGCGAGCCACTGGGCACACTCAACCGCACAGGTGCCAGTTTATCTAACTTCGGTTGCAGCTCCCACGGCAACAAGCCCGTGAGTATGTTTAACAAGTCGAGCTTTTGTAACTCGCTGCGTTTGGTAATGGTGTTCAGGTAGGGTGTTAACCAACTATCGGCAGTGGCCAGTAAATTTTCAGTTGTTACCTCGGGCCAGCCTTCATCCGGTCGCCACGCGCGGATGCTCAACACCCGGTTTTGCCATTCGGTGTGGGCATCATCCCAACCTACCAGTTGTAGTCCTTCCTCGCGCAAGGCGTTTAGTAAAACCCGGATGCGTTTAGCTTCGGGTATTGGGGCAAGCGGCCTGGCGGCCAGCACCGTGCTGCCAATTTTTTTTTCGAGTGTCGCTACTACCATGCCGCGGGTTGCATCCCACTTAACCGTTTCAGTTTCTATTGCGCGGTGTTGCAAATCAGTTTCATCTAACGGAGCAGCCAGAAAGATTTTACCTTCGGTACTGCCGGCATCGAGGTGCGCCAACGCTAACCAACGCTCACGCGCCAGCGGATCGTGCGGTGGTAATTTCACCACCCTGCCATTGGCCAGTTTGTAGCGTTCACTTTGTTTTTCCTGTTGCTGCGCAATGCGTTCCGGATATGCTTCGGCTATCAGGCGCCCAACTTCACTGTCGGGCGGAATGGTGTTTGTAACATTCAGTTTAAAAATTTTACGCCAGTTGGCCGCTATGCGTTCAATGCGTTCCAACACCTGCCGGTCGGCCTGCACCCGTTCGCCCGCGCGCCACTTCCGCAACACTTCAATCCGCAAACTTAAATCGGCACCGGCTTCGCGTGGTAACGGGTCGCGCTCTTCAAGCAGCGAAGCGAGATCGGTGGCAACCTCACCCTCGCCCGGTGCAGCCAACAACATGTGCGCCATGCGCGGATGGGTGGGCAGCTTTAACATGGCTTTGCCTTTGGCGGTGATGTTATCTTCGTGCAGCGCTTCGAGGTTGTGTAACAACTCGCGCGCCTGGCTGATTGCACCCGGTGGTGGCGGTGTAATCCACGTAAGTTCATTCAAATCGCGCACACCCCAGTTAGCTAATTCCAACACAAGCGAGGCAAGATCTGCTTCCAGTATTTCGGGTTGCCGGTTAGGTTGCAGGGTATGGTGTATTGCTTCCGGCCACAGCCGGTAACACACACCGGGACCTAACCGGGCCGCACGACCTGCGCGTTGATCGGCAGCATCGCGCGTAACGCGCACGGTCTCCAACCGCGTTAAGCCACTGCGCGGATCGAACCGCGGCACACGTGCATAGCCACTGTCAATTACAGTAGTGATGCCTTCTATTGTAAGCGATGTTTCGGCAAGTGAAGTGGCCAGCACAATTTTTCGTTGGCCTTGCGGATGTGGCAGGATAGCTTCCTGTTGTTTTTTAAAAGGCAAATCGCCAAAGAGAGGAACCACTCCCTGAATATTTTCAGCTTCCAGCAATTGCTGCACGTGTTGAATCTCGCCTGCGCCCGGCAGAAACACCAGCATATCGCCTTGTTGTTCGCGCAATGCACTGCGGATTGCCCGCGCTACATTTTGGGTAAGGCGCAAATCCTTATCGGGATTACTGTATTGGTGGGTGATGGGATATTGCCGGCCCAGACTGGTAAGAATGGGTGCGTTATTTAACACACCTGAAATCTTTTCACCATCTAACGTAGCCGACATGATGAGCAACCGCAGATCGTCACGCAACAGGGTTTGTACCTGTAAGCATAATGCAAGCGCCAGGTCAGCCTGCAAACTTCGTTCATGAAATTCATCGAAGATTACCAGGCCAACGTTTTCCAGGGTGCTATCGGTTTGCACCATGCGCGTAAGAATACCTTCCGTTACAACTTCAAAGCGGGTTTTCGCGCTCACCTTATTTTCGAAGCGCACCCGATAGCCCACTGTTTCGCCCACTTCTTCATTCAGCACCTGCGCCATGCGCATAGCTACCGAGCGAGCTGCGAGGCGTCTCGGCTCCAGCATAATTATTTTCTTGTGTGCAAGCCACGGTTCATCCAGGATTTGCAACGGCAATACGGTACTCTTACCCGCACCGGGCGGTGCTTGCAGAATAAGTATTTTCGTTTGGGCAAATTGTTCTTTTAGTTTGGGAACAATCTCGAGTACTGGATACATGGGTGCAAGGTAGTATTCGGGGGTGAGTTAGTGGTAATTGGTAATCGGTATTCAGTAATCGGTATTCAGTTAGTCTTAGCAACCAGTAACCAGCAACTAAAGTATATCCACATGATACACATCCAACTCGTTGCGTCTGATGCCGGAAACAAAAAAGCCGCCAGCCTGGGGAATGTCTTCCACCAGATCGAACACTTTGCAGTCTTTTGGTAACGCAGAAAAAATGAGCAGGAAGGAGAATACTTTTTTTCCGGGAATGATGGTCCACTGGGGGGCGAAGGAAATATTTTCGGCATGAACCAATTCACTGCGCGCACCACTGGCTTTATCAACTAAAAAAGTAGATCGCCATACCCGAATGAGCATTTCATCCAGCTCGTTTTTATAATAACAATGCACATACACATGCTGATCTTCCAGCGTCCACGAATCAATAGCCGTAAGTACATCGGTTTCAACTTTGGGCTTGGTGGGGATGTCTATAACAGGCATTGGGTATTGGGAAATCGGTAATCGGTAGTCAGTATTCGGTATTCGGTATTCGGTATTCGGTAGTCAGTAATCAGTATTTGGTAATCAGTGGTCGGTTGGAGTAAGTTAGTCAGAACAACCAGCAACCAGAAACGACAAACCAGCAACCAGTAAATGCATCACTTCATCCTATCCTTATACGCGCCCGATTTTACTTTATTCAACAGATACAGTGCACGTTCAATGCGTAGGTCAACATTTTTCGTGCTGTTAATATAATGTACTAAACTTCGTTGTAATCCTACTGTAAGTTTATTCCACAGCTTTGCTCCTGCTTCGTCCTGAGCCAGCACTGCCTCCATTTCTTCGGGTAGTTCCAGTTTGTCCGGATCTACAATCTCAAAACTCACTTTTACTTTATCGCCCGGCTTTATTTTGGCGGCCTTGCGCATAACCTGACTGATGCTCAGGTATCGCGCTCCGGTTTTCCTGAATTGCACCCCGAGGTTAAACGGCACTGCATTCAACTTGCCTTCTACCCGCACCCGGCCCTTCGGCAGTTTTTTAATTACCTCAGCCGGAAGTTCCACCACGGTGTTAACCAACGTATCGTCATACTCAATCAGGCGGGTTTCAAAAGAAAAGCGCTGCTTTTTTACCATGATATGAATAATGTTATCTAATCGTTAAATTCGCGAACCCACAAACCTACTAAATCAATGCCGCTCCTCATCAGCAGTCACGCAGAATTTGAAACCTATAATGGAAAAGAACTGGGCGTATCGGAATACCTGAAAATAACTCAGGACCAGATTAATATGTTTGCCGATGCTACCTTAGATCACCAATGGATACACGTTGATCCTAAACGGGCCGAAGCGGAAACACAATTTAAAGCTACCATTGCCCATGGTTATTTAACCCTTTCTTTAGTACCGCATTTGTGGGATCAGATTGCCGAGTTCAGAAATATTAAGATGATGATCAACTACGGCATTGAAAAATTCAAGTTTAATCAGGCCGTAACGGTTAACAGCGAAGTGCGGCTACGCGCCAAACTACATTCTATTGCCAACCTGCGCGGCATTACCAAGTTTGAAGTAGAAGTTACCTTAGAGATAAAAGACAACCCCAAGCCTGCGTTCAACGGGTTGCTGGTTTTTTTGTATCACTTTAATTAGAAATCAAATTCAACTGTAAGCCTGTCCCGATAGCTATCGGGGACAACCTGACACACAGCGCATTTTTGAGATGGTTTCTAACTAAAAATACGGATTCAATAAACTTTAAACTGGGAATAGGCAACGGATAACCGAATTCACTCCTTCGGCTCATCTTCATAAAACTCCTGCAACGATGCCATGTAGCTGTGAATCCAGCCTTCAACAATGTCATCATAATCTTCATCGGGAATGTTGGTGTGCCTTACTTCAACCGAAGTGCCTTGTACATGATCATGTAATTTAATGGTTACCAGCGAGGGCTCTGCCTGTTCGCCAAAGTACCATTGCTGCACAATCTTTTTACCGGGTTCAAACTCCAGGTTTTTACCTGCAATGCTGCCATCCCACAACGAAAACTCTGTGCCCGGTTCAGGTTTCATTTCAGCTTTGTCGCCAGACCATAACTGAATGGTAGCCTCGGTGGTAAGTGCCAGGTACACCTGATCGGGTTGTGCGGTAATAATAAAATATTTCTTAAAGTCCTTCATTTGGGCAGCTAAACTTAATGCTTTAAAGGTAACAGATTCTAAAGCAAGAAAGCGCCATTTCATTAACTTTGCGCTGCATTTTCAGTTTATGGACTTTTATCTTATCCTGATCGTAATCCTGATGGCTATTGCCGTGGTCGATCTGATTGTGGGTGTTAGCAACGATGCTGTAAACTTTCTCAACTCTGCCATTGGCTCACGGGTAGCATCGTTTAAAGTAATCTTATCTGTAGCCAGCATTGGTATTATTTGTGGCTCCATGTTTTCGAGCGGCATGATGGAGATTGCCCGCAACGGAATTTTTAATCCCAATTACTTTTCGTTCGATAAGATCATGATTGTGTTTATGGCGGTAATGCTTACCGACATTATCTTACTGGATTTTTTCAATTCGCTCGGCTTACCAACATCTACCACTGTATCGCTTGTGTTTGAGTTATTGGGTGCTGCGCTGGTTACCGGATTACTGATGTCGTTTGATAACGGTTTCGGTTTTGAAAAGTGGCCGGAGATCATCAACTACTCCAGCGCCATCACGATTATCGTTGGTATCTTTCTTTCGGTGTTTCTGTCTTTTATTTTGGGTTCGGTGGTGCAACACATTGCGCGAATTCTATTCTCCTTTAAACTTAAAAAGTCATTACGCAAATACGGCTCTATCTTCAGTGGCCTTGCCATTACCGCCATCATTTATTTCTTATTGATTAAAGGCGCCAAGGGCAGTTCGTTTGTTTCGGATGCGCAGATAAAATGGATAACAGCCAACACATTGCCCATTGTGTTAATCTCGGTGGTGGTGTGGTCTATCCTCATCCAGATTTTAATGTGGTGGAAAAATATTAATCCCCTGAAAGGTGTGGTCTTGTTAGGTACGTTCTCGCTGGCCATGGCGTTTGCCGGAAACGATCTGGTAAATTTTATTGGTGTGGCTGTGGCCGGATTAGTCTCGTTCCAGTCGTGGATTGCTTCGGGTGTACCCGCCTCTGAGTTTACCATGAGTATCCTCAACGAAAAGATTGTTACGCCTACCTGGATTTTATTTCTGGGTGGGTTAATTATGGTTATTACGCTTTGGACTAACTCAAAAAGTCGTAAAGTAACGGAAACCGAAGTTTCATTAGGTCGTCAGGATGAAGGCGATGAAAAGTTTAAACCCAATGTTGTATCGCGCGTGCTGGTAGGCAGTGCGATGTGGGTGGGTCGGTCGATTGAGCGCATTACACCTGAGCGGTGGTCCCGAAAAATTTCCATCCGCTTTGAGAAAGATGGGTCTGGCGATGTAGCTGCCGATCAGGCTTCGTTCGATTTAATCCGCGCCAGCATAAACTTAGTTGTGGCCAGTGTGTTGATTGCGTATGGTACCTCACAAAAACTTCCGCTTAGTACAACCTTCGTTACGTTTATGGTGGCGATGGGTTCATCCTTTGCCGATCAGGCCTGGGGTCGCGAAAGCGCAGTGTATCGCGTAGCCGGAGTTATTAATGTAATTGCCGGTTGGTTAGTTACTGCGGTGGTTGCCTTATTAGCCAGTGGTCTGCTTGCATTTATAATGTATCATACCGGTAATGCCGGCTTTATTACGTTAACTGTGGCAGCAGCCTTCTTACTCATCCGCAGTCATGTAATGTTCAGCAAAAAAGAAAAAGAAGCTAAAGCCGATGCGCCCTTGCTGGATCAAAGACAAGTAAGTGCTCAGGAAGCCGTTGAAGAGAGTCGTAAAAATACAGTAAGCGCATTGGAGACTATTCGGTCGGTGATAGAAAAGAGTTTGCAGGCGCTACTCACCGAAAACACCGATCCCCTTCGCAAAGCCTATACGCAGCTTGAAAAACTGAAGCAGCAAAATGAAAAACTTGACTCGCGCATTATCAAGTATGTGCGCAAGATGGATAAGGGCAATCAGGCCGCGGGCCGATTGTACATTCATGTATTTGATCTGATGCAGGATTTATATCAAAGCTCAAGCCTGATCAACGAAGTGATTATGAATCATGTGGTGAACCATCATTCGCCACCCAAGAAAAAATATGCTGAACTGACTGCTGCCCTGGAAAAAAAGTTGAGTTATTTTATTCAAATCAGCATGGACTCCATCGCCAACAAGCAACCGCCCAGATTTGATGAAGCCCTGCACCTCCAGCATTTTATCAATAAAAAACTGGATGAATTAGTTACCGACATTCAAAACGATGATCTTGGAAATCGCATGGGCTTGTTGCAAACCCGGTTGATGCTGGAACTGCGCGACCTTTCCGATGCCGTGCTGTCGTTGCAGAAAGTTTATTCCACGCATTCGTAATTTGACAACCGGTTAGTAGGTATTAAAAACGTTGGCGCGCGTATGCCATGCGTCAGGCTCAGGCAACCTGATTTCCTTTTACGTTCAATATATTCCGGTAATGGATGCTTCCGGAAAAAATCTTGTGCTTTTAAGAATTGCCTACCCTACCTTTTCTATCTTTAATGCACACACACAAAACCAACCTTCATGAAACACACCGGCATCGTACTGGTGTTGCTGGTATGCCTCGCCTGCCAGCAACCAACAGAAACCAAAAAAATCTTATCCGTTGCTAAACCTGAAGCCGTAGGCCTTTCAACTGCACGGCTTGCACGCATTGACACTGCGTTTACCAAATGGGTTGATGCCGGTTGGATGAATGGTGCTGTGGCGCTTATTGCCCGCGATGGTAAGATTGTCTACCACCAATCAACAGGTTACAATGATCCGGAAACAAAAGATACCTACGAAAACACCGACATCTTTAGAATTGCTTCGCAGACAAAAGCCATTACCAGCGTGGCAGCCATGATGTTGTGGGAAGAAGGAAAATTTTTGCTGGATGAACCCGTTTCAAAATATATTCCGGCATTTGCCAATGCAGCGGTATTGGATAAGTTCAACGCCAAAGACAGCAGCTTCACCTCTGTTCCTGCAAAACGACAAATAACCATTCGCGATTTGCTTACGCATACATCCGGTATCGACTATGCGCAAATCGGTAGCCCCGAGGCCAATGCCATTTACGCCAAAAATAAAATCACAGCCGGCCTGGCAGTTTATGATGATACTCTGGAAGATGCCATGAACCGGTTAGGTGCGCTACCACTGATGCATAACCCTGGTGAGCGCTGGACGTACGGATTAAATACCGATGTACTCGGGCGATTGGTTGAAGTATGGTCTGGTAAAACATTAGATGCCTTTTTTAGCGAACGCATTTTTAAACCGTTGGGCATGAACGACACTTATTTTAATGTACCTGAAGATAAGGCTGCACGCGTGGTTAACTTTTTTACTGTTAATCAGGATGGCAAGCTTGAAAAAGCTTCCGGTGGCTTAGGCACCAGCATCGATTACCCTGCCCGTAAAAAAAGTTATTTCTCAGGTGGTGGCGGGTTGTCGTCTACTATTTATGATTATGCCATCTTTCTACAAATGCTGTTGAATAATGGTGAATACAACGGAGTACGGTTATTGGCGCGTAATACCGTGCGCATGATGACGATGAACCAGATCAATGAACTTGCTTTAGGTGATAACAAATTTGGATTAGGATTTCAGATTGTAACTGAAAAGGGTTCTGCTGTTGGACCCAGCCGTGTAGGAACGTACTCGTGGGGTGGCGCTTTTTCTACTACCTATTGGGTTGACCCGGAAGAGAAGCTTGTGGTGCTGATGTATCGCCAGATGTGGGGTGCCCATGATGATGAAATCCGTGAAACGTTCAATACATTGGTCTACCAGGCAATAAATGATTAATCGATGTATCGGGTGTTCTTACTTCTGCTATCAATCAGTCTTACCGGTTATGCCCAGCCTTTAAAAATTTATACCAACACCCTTGGTATTGAATTTATAGAAGTGCCAGCCGGAAGTTTTGTGGTAGGAAAATTTCAGCCCACTACCTCGCAGTTTGGTTTTCTGGAACAATACCGCAAGAGCGCTGACGATGACATGGGCTTACCCAAACTTAAAGCCAGCGATTACGAAGCCGCGAAAGAACTTGCTTTGCGCGATGCGCGTTCCGGTTTTGAAGTAACCATAACCAAAGCCTTTTATATCGGCAAGTTTGAAATAACACAAGCCCAATGGAAAAAAATTATGGGTAGTAATCCCGCATACTTTCAGGGAAGCGCGATAGAAGGCAACACCGATAACTTTCCGGTTGAAGGTGTGAGTTGGAAAGACACACAACTATTTATTAAAAAATTAAATCAGCTGGAGAAAGGTAAAGTTACCTATCGTTTACCGACTGAATTTGAGTGGGAGTATGCTGCCCGTGCCGGAAACATGGGCGACATTACCTGGAACGAAATCAATGAAAGTGCGCACATCGCACAATTAACACCACAAGCCGTAGGAATGAAAAAACCAAATGCCTGGGGTTTACACGATATGTTGGGTAACGTGTGGGAATGGGTGGAAGATTATTACAATGAAAAAATCTTTGCCGACCCTGCTCCACCCAAAAAAGCAAAACAACATGTACTAAAAGGTTCTTGCTTTTATGGCGATGTAAAGAATGCAACGTATATGACACATGCCGGTGGTCCGGGAAGTGGGTATGATACGGGGTTTAGACTTGTTGCAGAGATAAGTGAATTGGTAATCGGTAATCAGTAATCGGTAATCAGTAAGCAGTGAGTAGTATTCAGTAAGCAGTAAGCAGTAGTCGGTAAGCGATTTAGTAAGACTGGAATCAGTAACAAAAAAAATGAAACTCCCCGCTCTCATAGCATTCAGCCTGATCAGCACATTAAGTCTGGCGCAACTTCCGAAAGGGTTTAAACCACTTTTCAATGGAAAAAATCTGAAAGGCTGGCATGTAAGTCGCACCACACATCAGGGTACCACGCCAAACTTCTATGTGGAAGATGGTGCTATTGTTGCCAGCCAGCAGCCATTTGGGCAAGGTGGAATTTTATTAACCGATCAAAGCTTTGACGATTTTGAATTATACATCGAAATTAAAATCGATTCGTTTGCGAATGGTGGAATTTTTCTGCGCTCCAATGAAGGTGGTGCTGCTTATCAGATCGAATTGGTGCTTCCCGGAAACACCGGTTATTTATTAGGTGAGCGAACTCCGGTAAGTGTACCGGGTAAAGCCACTAAGCGCGATTCCGTTTGGAGAGCTGGCGACTGGAATTCGTTTCGCATTCGCATGACGGGCGAGATTCCGAAAATTACAGTTTGGATTAACGAAGTTGAAATGTACAGTGTGCAACAAACTAAAAATGATTTTATCGCAAAAGCTACTATGGGCATGATTGCTTTACAATGCCATTGGACAGCCGTGTATGCACCTGAAGCCAGTGGCGGAATGCCGCTGAGTTCGTGGATACCCGGTGCAAAACACCGGTATAGAAATATTGGGATTAGGAAGTTGTGAGTAGTAAGTCAGTTCGACTGACTATTTCCGCCCCATTTCTAAATTATATTTTTCAGTACTTTTCTCCAAAATAGCATTCCATAAATAAAAGTGAATTGCCACCCAATCAGTCGGATTTTTCTCCATATTAGTGCAAGCTCGCTTTAATGTTTCATCACTGAGTAGTATACCAAAATTTTTTGCTTCAAAATTATCAACTACCGTCTTACTATCTCCAGACGTTTCTGCCGATTTATAATACAAAGAATCAATGCACCTTTTAGTTACCCAGAAGTCACTTATTACCCTAGCGCTTGGATCTTCTTGGGATAAATCCCAAATTTCATAAGGGTTAATGTATAACTTATCATTCTTAACATTATTAATTAACTTAAAGTAGGAGTACTTATCATTAATGTCAACCAATCTATTTTTTATTAAGTAGTCATCCATCTTTTGGTAAAAAGAGCAGAGCTTGATCGTGTTACAAGGGCAATTATCCGGCATATCTTTCTCTCCATTTCTACATGAAAAAAGAAAAACAAAAAATAGCAGACAAATGTTGTATCTATACATTTGTGACTTAAATTATTTCAAATGTTCTAACCAAATATCCCTAAACTCAACCTTCATCGGTGGGCCCACATGCACCTGCATCCCAAGCAAACCTTTTACTTTTTGATTCACTGTATCGTTATCGGTAACATCACTCATCAGCACACCATTTACAAAATGTTGTAGTCGGTTGCCTTTAATAATCAGGCGCATTTCGTTCCAGTCATCTGTTTTAATAAACTGTTGCAGCGAATCTCTGCTTTGCGATTTAAGTACTTCCGTGCTTACCCACGCGTTATTCTTTATCGACTCCGTGTCGGTTGCAGCATTTACTTTTGTCGTCTGGCCGCGATAGGCGAGCGTAGTTCTCCCCCGCTCTTCATAATTCTGGCCGGTATAACGATTCATACCATCGATATCAGCCTGATACCCTTTTAGTGCATACGGCACACCAGCAACTTTTTCACTTCTATAATTGATTCCGCTGTTGCCGTCTTTACTGATTTTATATTCCAGCTTTAATTCAAAATTTTCTGGTTCGCCATTCCCCCAGATCACAAACGTGTTTGCCTTCAAAGGTTTGGAGGCCGTTATCTCACCAACAAGATTTCCGTTTTCTACCCGCCAATAGGTGGTATCGCACACCCAACCCTTCAACGTTTTTCCATCAAAGATAGACACGAAGCCATCTTTCATTTGCTGCGCTGAAACAGTTGCCGTAATCAGCAAACCAGGTATTAAAAATTTGTATTTCATTCTTGTAAATTTTAAGCACTAAAACACAAAGTCACTAAGGTTTATCTTCAAACTGTTTTTAGTCGTGTTCTGGTGACTTGGTTACTAATGAAACTATTTATACACTTCATGCTCCGGATTTCCACCCGCCACCAGATACGCTACCAGGTCTTTGATTTCTTCATCGTTCAACCGGCCTAACAAACCTGGCAACATTAACGAAACTTTCGACAGTTTGGTAGATACTACATCTGCTTTGGGGATTTCGCGCAGCGACTGTGGCATAAACGGATTCTGCGATACAAAATATTTTCCGTCTTCTTCGTTGATCAACCGGCCCACAATAGAACTTCCGTCCTTCATGGTAAACACCGTAGCCGCATATTGATCAGAAACTTCTTTATTCGGTTCCAGCGTGTGAATCAAAATATCTTTTGCTGAAAACCGTGAGCCTACTTTAGTTAAATCCGGACCCACGGCTCCCCCTTCGCCCCGCATGGTATGGCACGAACTGCACAAGGTTGCTTCATACATATTTTTGCCTTGTTCAAAATTTCGTTTTGAAAGTATTTCCACCAAGGCTACGGCTTCATCCAGCGTTCTTCGTTTACCGGGACCTTTCGGCTGCGGCCGGTCGGCAATTTCGTTACCGGATTCAGTTAGCAGAGCTGCCCCGGAAAGTGTATTGTAGTAGTCTAATTTTTCTTTTGGCGCATGTGTTAAGGCTTTCTTCCGCGCCTTATCAATAAAACCAACATAACTCACACCGCCTTTGAAGGTGAATGCATGGGCAAACCATTTGAAATAGGTTTCCTGAAGTTCGGGTGTCCAGCCTTCAGTGGCATCGGAAAGTACCGTGGCCAGATACGTTTGCTGTGCAGGCGGAACATTGGAAAGCATGCGCGCAATATCCAATCCATACTGCGGGTTGCGCATGATCAAATCGCTTGAAGCACTTACCGTTTTTTCCTGAGCATCGTCTTTTGCCGTTTGCAATAACGCTACTGTTTTTTCAGTTGAACCCGGAGCTGCCAAATGCACCAATACTTTTGCCAGTAAGCGATCCAATTCATTGGCGGATGAGGGATAATGTGCATCCAGGTACGCAATCACTTGTTTCCGGGCATCGCCATCGGGTTTGCCCATCCGGAAAATCAGTACTTCAAAAGCGCGAACAAGATCAATTTTTTGTGAAGGCGATAGTCTGTCGAAATCTACTTTCGCCAGGGCAGCCACCAACTTGTTTTTAACGGCCGGTTTGCCGTGTCGCGCAAGGGCAATGCCAGCCTGAGTAAGTATGACCGGATCGGTTTCCTTCCACACCCGCTCCTGCCACTCGGCTACGGGTTGATGTTCAAGAGCCATTCGCGCAGCATAACGCACAAACCGATCTTCGTGTTTTAAATGTGGCCACGCCATATCCACTGCACCCTTTTTCGGTTCGTGATATTGCTCTAACGTTCTTCTCAATTGATTGGCTTCGGTTACCGTTGCAGCGGCCAGCGGAGAAGTGTCTGCATTTTCGGTTGCAGTAATTCTATATAAATCCGATTCCAATCTTCTTCCGCCCGTTAAAAAATACAGGGCACCATCGGGCCCAATACCACCATCGGTTAAAGGTAGCGGTGAGCCCGACAAAAATTCTTCGGCCTGGGCTGTATACGTAGCACCATCAGGCGTTAGATGAATCGCGTAGATAATTCCAAAACTCCAATCGAACGCAAACAACGCGTTGCGATATTTAGTTGGAAATTTTGCATGGGCTCCATTCATAAAATTGGTAGGCGAACCTTGCCCAATATTTATTACTGCAGGAAGATTATCGGGATAGGCTGGTGACCATTTTCCATTTCCGGTGCGCCAGCCAAACTCGCTGCCACTGGTTACATGGCAAATGCGGGTGGGGCGATACCACGGCATACCAAAATCCCATTCCATATCGGAATCGTAGGTAAATAAATCGCCTGCGTTGTTAAACGCAATATCAAACTCGTTGCGAAATCCTGCGCCAATCAATTCCCACTTCTCGCCCAGCGAATCGATGCGTGCAATCCATCCACCCGGTGCCTGCCGATTGTTGGCATGACCGCGCGGATCTTTGATCTGTGGAAACAGATTATCTTCCTGCCACACCGGTGGCAACCGGTAGGTATCAAACTCAGGCACATTTACATGATTACCCGCTGTGATATAAATGGATTTTTTATCGGGTGCCAGCACAATGCTATGCGGCCCGTGTTCGCCTGGCTCGCCTTCAAATGATTTCAACAATGTAATCTTATCAAACTGATCATCTCCATCGGTATCCTGTAACCGATACAAGCCCGTATTCTTATCAAAGTTTTTATCACTGTTGTGATTCACCATTACATACAAACTATTGAAAGCATACAACAAGCCTTGCGCAAAACCCATCCCGATTTTTAACGTTGTGGTATCGGCACTGCGATCGGCTTCGGAACCAATAACCAGTTTTTCCACTTTCACTTTAGTGGTATCGCCCACCGCGGGCAATTCAATCCGGTAAATGGCACCATACTGATCGGATGTAAGCATCCGGCCTTTATAATCGAAGGTCATAGCCACCCATGAACCTTGCCCGTGTACTTCCGGGCTATACAAATGCTCGGCTTTAAAACCGGGGGGCAATTTCAGTTTATCGATTTCAGGGTTGGCAGTTTGCCCGGGTTGTTTACTGCATGCCCAAACAACAAGGCCGAGCAGAATAACAGGTAGTATTTTATTCATCACATTAGTTTAGAATCACAGGTTGCGTCCAGGCCATTTCAAAATCTCCTTCCTGAAAAGGATTTGGTTTTACTTTAGTTGAAGTAATACGCGTACGAATAAAGGTATAGTCGTTGGGTACAACATAGTGAAGACTGGTGCCGCTTTGCGTGTGCACGATTTCGGTTTTGGCAGCACCTCCTTTCAGGCCAATCACCTCAATGGTATAGTCCACACCGGCTGCTGCTGCTATTTCAATAGTAAGTTGATGATCAACCACCGATAGTGTATGAAGGGTAACACCGGTAGAGGCATAGAATCGTCCGGCCTCCATGGCTTCAATCAGCGAAGCAGCATCCAGTTTACTGGCCTGCACCATTACCCAACCGCGGCCCGCATTGCTGAAAGTTGAACCAAACTGGTGGTAACTATGACTATCATCTGTTGCTAATCCATACATGATTGGCTGGTTGCGATTGGTATAGGCTATGTTGATCTGATCCCACATCGCCTCCATACCTGAATGCGTTGAATCGCCATAATTATTAACCAAGGGATGGCCGTTGTACACTTCAAAGAATCGCTCGCCTCGCAGGCTGATCATATCATCTACACTAACGGCCCAGTAAAAATTAGGATGATTGATATGCGGAAACATCGGCACCCCGGTTTTTTCGCGCTGCTTTAGCACAGCATCTACCGATTGCTGCATGGCTTCGGCAACCGTGGCAGCGTTGGGCGGAGCAATAAACTCCTGCAGATTGGTTGCATTTATATGCACCGGAATTTTACCGCCAACCGAATTGGTAATTTCTTCCGAAGGAATAATAAGGAAGTTAGCAGCTTCCATTTTGGATTTGTATTCGGAAAACGTTTTGAGTTTTACGTGAATCCGGCCGGTGTCTGTTTTATATTCTACCCAGTCTGCACCAAACTTCTCCAGATACTTTTGAAAGCTTTCCTGATACAACGGGCTTTTGGCTATCAGTTTCCATTTTTCATCCTGTGCCAGTGTGTTATGATCGGATAATGCTACAAAATCATAGCCATTGGATTTATACCAGTCCAATACCATTTCCGGAAACTCATCGCCATCGCTCCAATACGTGTGGGTGTGCAGGTTGCCCTTGTACCAGGTCAACGAATCTTTTTGAGTGGTACACGAAACACCAATAGCACAAATTGTCAGAATAAGAACTGCGTTACGAATCATGGTTGTGAATTACGATTCGATAAAAATAGTTCTAACTTTATCCTAAACCAATGCGTATGTTCAGGATCTTATTTTTGTTTTTTGCGCTTTCGCAGGTTGCTTTTGCGCAAAAGGAAATTCCACTCTATTCGGGAGATGTTCCTAATTCCCGTAAGGCTACTGTTGCCATTGATACTTCGGTTACCCACAATGTGGGTCCTAATAAAATTGATATTCTGCATGGTGTTATTACCCCTACCCTAACCTTGTATTTGCCCGATCCGGCCAAGGCAACGGGAACTGCGGTTATCATTTGCCCCGGTGGTGGTTATTTCATTCTGGCCACCAGTCATGAAGGGCACGACATGGCTAAGAAATTTAATGAGGTGGGTATTGCTGCATTTGTACTCAAGTATCGCTTGCCGCGAAAAGAACTGATGCCCGACAAGCGGATTGGTTCGTTGCAGGATGCACAACGGGCCATTCAGGTGGTGCGCGAAAATGCAAAACAATGGAACATCAACCCAAACAAAATTGGCATACTTGGCTCATCGGCAGGCGGCCATCTGGCTTCTACTGCCGGAACTCATTTTGAAAAAGCCTATATCGACAATCCCAATAACACCAGCTTGCGCCCCAACTTTATGATTCTGAATTATCCCGTTATCAGTTTTTCCGATAGTCTTACACACCAGGGCTCGCGCATGAATTTAATTGGCCATGCAGATGTATCGGTAAAGGGATCGAAAAAATTTCAGGAACTGGGTATGACCCCGGAAGATGTAGAATTGTTTTCAAATGAGTTACAGGTAACCACTAAAACCCCACCCACCTTTATTACCGCTCCGCTAACCGATAATGTGGTGCCGGTAGGAAATACGTTTGCCTTTATAGCAGCCTTGCAACAACATAATGTACCGGTTGAAACTTTTATTTATGAAAGCGGGCCGCACGGATTTGGTATGTATAATCCCACCGCTAAAGAACAATGGATTGATGCCTGCCTGCGTTGGATAAAAAGAAATTTTGAACCCAACTTAGACTGGGCTAACCTGAAACGATTTGAAAGTGAAAATAAAAATTTAACAAACCCTGTGAGCACCGAAAACCGCATTGTATTTATGGGCAACTCCATTACCGAAGGTTGGAGCAGACTGGCGCCCGGATTCTGGAATGGGAAACCGTACATCAACCGCGGCATCAGCGGACAAACCACTCCGCAAATGTTGCTTCGGTTTAAACAAGATGTAATTGATCTGAAACCAAAAGTAGTGGTGATCTTAGCCGGCACGAATGATATTGCCGGCAACACGGGCCCCATGACATTGGAACAAAGTCGCGATAATATTATTGCGATGGCGCAGCTGGCCAAAGCCAATGGAATTAAAGTTGTATTGTCATCAGTTATTCCGGCTTTTGATTTTCCGTGGCGGCCAGGATTGGAACCCGCACCCAAAATTGTAGCGCTTAATCAAATGATTAAAGCGTATTGTACTACTAACAAGATCGTTTATCTCGATTATCATACGGCTATGAAAGACGAACGCAACGGGCTTAAAAAAGAATTGGGCTACGATGGTGTGCATCCTAACGAAGCGGGTTACCAAATAATGGGCCCGTTGGCGGAGCAGGCCATCAAGGCTGCGTTGGGGAAAAAATAATTTCGAATGGTGACTCAAGTGCCAGTGTTACTGATTTTATGCACAAAAAAAATATCCGTGAAAATGACCAGATTTGAGGGTTTTTGATGGAAAAATTTGCATATTGACATATTGGAAATATATGCAATTGCATATATTCGGACGTTGTGGCGCATTGCTTCAAAGACAATTGAGCACCTCAAATAAAGACTAAAGGACAACTGTGACAAGAGTACATAACCTGACATTTTTAATACTTGTCTTATTGACTTCATTTCTTGCAAGCGGACAACCAAGTAATTT
>JBPXJU010000028.1:0-3338 GCA_051715445.1 Bacteroidota bacterium
GGTGGAGAGTTTTTAGAGTGGTTGATTGACCCGGTAAAAAATGGTGGCGGTGCACTAATGGATTTTGGTTGCTATGGTGCCAACCAGATTACCTGGTTGTTAAATGGCGAACGACCTAAATCGGTGTTTGCCGTAACGCAGCAAATTAAACCACACCTTTATCCAAAAGTTGATGACGAAGCAACCATCGTATTAACCTACGCCTCAGCACAAGGCATTATTCAGGCCTCGTGGAACTGGCCCTTCGGAAGAAAAGATATGGAAGTGTATGGCGAAAAAGGTTACCTGATTGCTGACAGACAAGGATCAACAATAAAAGCGGCTGCTGATAAACCTGAAGAATTTGTTGCAGCCTACGGCTTGCCTAACCCTCACCATGATCCATTTACCTACCTGGCTGCGGTGGTACGTGGTGAAATAAAAATTCAACCATTCGATTTATCCGCACTGGAAAACAATATGATGGTTATGGAAATTCTGGAAGCAGCCAAAACTTCTGCCAAAACAGGTAAGGCTGTTATGCTTTCTCCCAAACGATAATTTACTGCGTGAAGGTATCGACCTCTATAGAATCAAGACAATTGCCCTGGTGGACGTGGCTTGCTCCATTTGTTGTGATTCATCTTGCCAGTCAGCTCTTGTTGGTATTTAAGTACGATCAAGGCGTAAGCACATTTTACTTGCCTACGGCAATAGCTGTTGTACTCATTAATTGGTGGGGCTTTTGGCGGGTAGTGCCAGCCATGTATATTGTGGCTACACTTAACACCTATTACTGGGGTGTGGAGGACTGGCATTTATGGCCAGTGTTCTCCGCATCTGAAGTTATTGGCGTAACTATTTCCTATTACTTGTTTAGAAAAGTTGGCCGGGGTAAATACTGGTTACCCAACACCAATCACCTGATTCGGTTTATTTTCTTCGCGTTGGTGATTCCCATTACCATCGAGTTGATCTTGTTGCAGCTTACGCTGATTTATTTCAGTCACCAGAGTTGGGATAACTTTGGAGAAGCATACTTAAGAAACTGGCTTGGAGAATTTATGGCTAACTTTGGAATTGCAATTCCATTATTGTTTTCCGTTACCCCATGGTTACAACAACGAAAGTGGCTATTGGAACTGCCTGCAAAAAAAATAGAACACTCCCTTCACTACGACCGGAAAAAATGGATTGAAACTATTTTGATTTATGTAGCACTCGTACTTTTATCCATTACCATTCCGTTTGAACAATATTGGTTTGGGTATGGAATTGTCTCGCTGTATGTAGCTATTCGCTTTGGTTTTGGTGCCGCAGTATTCTGTAACCTGTTTGTATTTCTGATTACGTATGTCATTCCCTCTGTTATTACCGGTTCGCCTGATCATTTATTCAGTTCGGAAGATATGTTGTTTACCGTCTTCCTTGGAAATTTGTTGCTCTCCTTATTTGCGGCTATTACAGGAAGAGTTATTTCTGACCTGCACCAGGTTGAAGACTTGCTGTACCAACAAAATCAGGAACTGGAAAACACCAACAAAGAACTTGACCGCTTTGTGTACAGCGCTTCGCACGATCTGAGTGCTCCGCTCAAATCCATTTTGGGATTAGTAACCATCTCCAAACTGGAAGCGAAAGCAGAAACTTCAACGGGATACCTGAGTGAGATTGAACGCAGCGTGTTAAAACTAGAATCATTTATTGCAGAAATACTCGACTATTCCCGCAACAAAAGACTTACCGTAACACCCGAACAAATTAAACTGAAGGCTTTATGCCAGGAGATTCTGGACAACCTGAAATACCTGGACGACTACAACCAAATCAACATAGACCTGAGCGAGACTGAACAAACCATCATTCAACAGGATAAAGTGCGCCTGAAAATCATTCTCAGTAATCTTATTTCCAACGCAATTAAATTTCAGAAAAAAATTCCCGGGCATAAGCCCATGATTAAGATTTCATCGCGGCAAGAGGCTACCAAAACTTTAATCAAGGTGGAAGATAATGGCGAGGGAATTCCAAAAGAGCTGAGTCCAAAAATTTTTGAAATGTTCTACCGGGCATCCGATAAAGCATCAGGTTCCGGACTTGGCTTGTATATTGCCCGCGAATCGGCCAGTAAGATCGGAGCACGCATCACTCACGAATCTGAATATGGCAAAGGTTCAGTTTTTACAATAGAACTTCCCGAAATATGAAACGATTACTGGTTATAGGTATGGTACTGGCTGGCTTCAGCACGCAGGCTCAAACTAACTATACCGGTTTCCCCTCCTTGGTTTGGCCTAAATTGTATGCCATCACGTTTCAGAAAGATCCTACCGGAGAATTTGATAAACCTGTGTTCACAAAAGAAGTGAAAGCACTGGCTGGTAAAGAAGTTGTTTTGCCGGGATACATCATTCCGTTTCAAGGCGTAACAAAAGAAACTCATTTCATGCTTTCGTCATTACCCATTAACGCCTGCTTTTTTTGTGGCGTAGGTGGGCCAGAAGGTGTGGTGGAAGTATTTCTTACAAAACCAATACCCTATACCGACAAACCTGTTGAGGTGAAGGGCAAGTTAGTGCTGAACGATAGCAACCCGGATCAGATGATTTATGTGTTGAAGGATGCCGAGTTTTTGGGTGAGATTGATTATTGAAAATCTACTTCAACCCATACTGATCAATCAGATAAACCATAGCAGCCATTGCTGCTGCACCTTGTTCCAGCTCGCGCTTATCTACTTTATCAATAGTATCTTCTGCGGTATGATGGTAGTTAAAATACCGTTGTGAATCGGGTAAGAACCCGAGCAACGCCACACCCTGGTTGGCCAATGGCCCAATATCAGCCCCGCCTCCTTCAGTAGAAAAATCGGAAAGTCCGTATGGCTCCAACAATGGTTTCCAACTGCGTACTTTTGCTTTCGCGGTGGCATCAGTAGGCACGGTAAATCCACGAGGCACAAAACCACCCCGGTCCGATTCAATTGCAGCAATGTGTTTCACTTTATTTTTTTCAGCTTGTTCCGCATACTTTAATCCACCCCGCAAGCCGTTCTCTTCATTCATAAACATAACCGCACGAATGGTGCGTTTCGGTTTATAACCCATCTGTTTAAACAAACGCAGCACTTCAATGGCTTGCACACAACCGGCACCATCATCGTGGGCACCTTGTCCTAAATCCCACGAATCCAAATGTCCACCCACTACAATAATTTCATCCGGATATTCACTGCCGCGGATTTCGCCAATCACATTGAATGAAGGCGCATCTTCCAACGTTACCGAATTATTCTGCAGATAAACCTGCACATCCTTTTCTTCTTTCAACATCTGGCTCAGTAATTCAGCATGCCGCGT
>JBPXJU010000029.1:0-11386 GCA_051715445.1 Bacteroidota bacterium
TAAAAACGGGCTGGCCTATGCATTCACGTCTGTATCGAACATCAGCTTTATTCATCGCTCCACCCAGGATGGGAGCACCGAAGTATTTGTGCGAAATCGCCAAAGCGGCCAGCCCTTGGCAGGTGTTGTGGCTGACTTATATTCCAGCAAATACAATTCAAGAAAACAACAATACGAACCGGTAAAATCCGGCTCGTATAAATCTGATGCTAAAGGATATTTCCGGGTGCCTTATCGAATGGATCAATACGGCAATTTTTCTATCAACTTCAGTTATCGGAATGATCGCAACAGCACCGATCCCATTGATAAGTATTCATACTATGGTGGAAGCCTTTATCAACAGGTAGAGCATGATCGCGAAAAGCGAGTACAAACATTTTTCTTTTTAGATCGCGCCATTTATCGGCCGGGGCAAACCATTTACTTCAAAGGCCTGGTGGTTAACACCGATGGAAAAACTTCAGAGCTTGGTAAAAAATCCATCCATACCGTTACACTTTACGATGTGAACAATCAGGCACGGGGCAGTGTGCAGGTAACAACTAATGAATACGGAACATTTAGCGGAACATTTACCGCGCCTTCTACCGGGCTAACCGGGCAGATGAGTTTACAAACCGAAAGCGGTACGGTTTATTTTTCGGTAGAAGAATACAAACGTCCAAAATTCGAGGTGACTTTTGAACCGGTTAAAGGTTCATTCCGCTTAGATGAAACCATCAAAGCCGAAGGTTTTGCCCGCGCCTATTCCGGAGCCAACATCGATGGTGCTGCTGTAAGTTATCGGGTGGTACGTATGGCACGGTATCCGTATTGGTGGTGGTGCCGGTGGGGTTATTACCCCAACTCGCCCGAAATGGAAATTACCAATGGTAAAACCGAAACTGATGCCGATGGAAAATTTGTAGTAAACTTTCAGGCACTTCCTGATAGCAATGTAGACCGCGCGGCCGATCCGGTTTTTGATTACACCGTGTATGCTGATGTTACCGACATTAATGGCGAAACCCACAGCAGCAGAACTACAATCGCGGTGGGGTACAAAGCCTTGCAGGTTGGTGTCAACATCAGTAACATCAATAAAGATCAGGTAACGGCTGCCAAAGAGTTTACAATATCAACCACCAACCTGGCCGGACAATTTGAAGCCGCCAAGGGTAACATTAAAATCTTTGAACTTAAAGCACCAGCCAAAGCCTTTCGTGCACGTTTGTGGGAGCAGCCAGACCGGGCACTTTATACACGCGAACAATACTATCAGTTTTTTCCGGTAGATCTGTTTGAAGATGAAACCAACAAATTTAAGTGGGAACGGGCCAAAGAAGTTTTTGGTTTGAATTTTAACACAGCCGAAAAGAAAACATTCGTACTTGAAAATCTTAACAAGTGGAAATCGGGGGAGTATGTGTTAGAGATAAAAGCACTTGATGCTTCCGGGCAGGAGGTGAAAGAGGTGAGTTACTTCACGGTGTCGGCTCCCTCTGAAAAGACAATCCCTACTCCGCAGGTGAAATATTTTCAACCCATAAAAATGACGGCAGAGCCGGGCGAAAAGGCCTCGTTTGCGATTGGCACAGCTGATAAAAAAATTATTGCCTTGTACGAAGTGGAGCGCGATGGCGAATTACTGAAACACGAATGGATTGAATTAAAAAATGAACAGCGTGTGTTTGAAGTTCCCATTACAGAGGCCGATCGTGGTAATCTGGGAATTCACGTTACGTTTATCAAAGACAACCGCCTGTATAAACAAAGTGAGACCATTTCAGTGCCATTCTCCAATAAAAATCTGAACATCGCTTTCGAAAGTTTCAGAGATAAACTACAACCGGGCCAGCAGGAACAATGGAAAATCCGGATTAAAGGTAATGGAGCAGAAAAAGTTGTGGCCGAAATGGTGGCTACACTTTATGATGAATCGCTGGATCAATTCCGCAGCAACAGTTGGTATGCCAACTTCTTTAACTCGCATTATGTGCGGTTGGGTTGGAGTAGTACAAACGGGTTTAATAGAAAAGATCTTTCGGTGTTTACTAAAAATTGGAATCCGGAATACGATCGGTCTGCTGGAGGCGCTTACTTCGATAGCTTCAATTGGTTTGGCTATAGTTTCTATGATTTTTATTATGGAAATAGACGGTATCGTGCAGCCAACATTGCTAAAATGAAAAGTACGATGAGGTTGGAAGCGAAGGAAGAAGAAATGATGGATATGATGGCCGCTGCTCCTGCTGAAGAGTCTGTGGTTGTGGGATATGGTACAGTGGAAAAAGAGGATTCAACTAAAGCGCAACAGAAACCTGCCTCAAAAGAACCAGAAGACTTCTCCGCAGTAAAAGTGCGTACCAACTTTAATGAAACCGCTTTCTTTTATCCGCACTTACAGACCAATGCGGAGGGCGAGATCATTATCAACTTTACCGTTCCTGAAGCGCTTACACGCTGGAAGATGCTGGGCTTTGCGCATACGCCCGATTTAAAGTCGGGCTCAATTGTAAATCATCTGGTAACACAAAAGGAATTGATGGTAGTGCCGAACCAGCCACGTTTCTTTCGCGAAAACGATAAAATGATTTTTGCTGTAAAAGTAAGCAGTCTGGTAGATGCCGAATTAACGGGTCAGGCTCAACTTGAATTCTTTGATGCTCTTACCATGAAAGCGGTAGATGTGCAAATGAAGAACAACGCGAAAGCAAAACCTTTTGCGTTGAAGCCGCGCCAAAGCACCAACCTGGAATGGAGCATTGAAATTCCGGAAGGAGTGCAAGCTATTCTTTACAGAATTGTAGCAAAGGCGGGTAATTTTTCGGATGGCGAAGAAATGACGATTCCGGTAGTAACCAACAGCATGCTGGTAACAGAATCGTTACCATTGCCTATTCGCGGTAAGCAAACCAAAACATTTAAGTTTGAAAAAATGGTGAGCAACAAATCCAAAACGTTGCGCCACCATCGCTTTACGTTGGAGTTCACATCCAATCCGGCCTGGTATGCCATTCAATCGTTGCCTTACCTGATGGAATATCCATACGATTGTGTGGAGCAAACGTATAGTAAGTTTTATGCGAATAGTATTGCCGCGCATATTGCTAATTCAAACCCGCGCATTAAACAGGTGTTTGATACGTGGGCAACTATTCAACCCGATGCACTGCTTTCTAACCTTGAAAAAAACCAGGAGTTAAAATCTGCTTTGCTCGAAGAAACTCCGTGGGTGTTGCAAGCCAAAGATGAATCGCAACGCAAACGAAACGTGGGTTTGTTGTTTGATTTGAACCGTATGGCAAACGAACAGGAGCGCGCACTCGATAAGATCATGAAAGCACAAAATGCAAGTGGCGGGTTTAGCTGGTTTCCGGGTTTTAAAGAAGATCGGTACATGACACAGCACATTGTTAGCGGCATGGGTCATCTGGATGTGTTAGGTGTGCGAACAGTGCGCGAAGATGCTCGCATCTGGAGTATGGTTACGCGGGCAGTTGATTTTCTGGACTATCAAATAAAGGATGATTACGATGAGTTGAAAGCCCGGGCTAAGCGTGGCTTAATCAAATTAGAGGACGACCATTTAGGGTATAGCCAGATTCATTACCTGTATATGCGAAGCTATTTTAAAGATGTTGCAATTCCGGATGATGTAAAAGAAGCCTTCACCTATTACCTGGAGCAGGCAAAAAAATACTGGTTGCGGAAAGGACTATACATGGAAGGTATGCTGAGTTTAGCATTGCATCGCTTTGATGATAAAGTAACTCCGGCAGCTATGATAAAATCGTTTAGCGAACGCGCGCTGCGATCAGAAGAAATGGGCATGTATTGGAAAACGGATCGCGGCTACTTCTGGTATCAGGCCCCCATCGAAACACAAGCATTAATGATTGAAGTGTACGATGAGGTTGCGAAAGATTTGAAGGTAGTAGAAGAATTAAAAGTATGGTTACTGAAACAAAAACAAACTCAGGATTGGAAAACCACCAAAGCCACTACCGAAGCCTGCTATGCCTTATTGCGCAGAGGCACCGATGTGCTGGCCACTACAAAACTGGTAGATGTAAAGGTTGGAAACGAAACGATTGACCCAACCAAACGCGAAGACACCAAAGTAGAAGCGGGCACCGGATATTTTAAAACCGCCTGGCAAGCAGGCGAAATAAAATCTGACATGGGCAGGATTACCCTTTCAAAAACAGATGATGGTGTGGCCTGGGGAGCAGCGTACTGGCAATACTTTGAACAGTTGGACAAAATTACTCCGGCTGAAACTCCATTAAAGTTGAAGAAACAACTTTTCAAACAAGAGAATACTGATCGCGGCCCGGTGATTACAGCCATTACCGAAAAAGCTCCGCTGCAAGTTGGTGATTTAGTGAAAGTGCGGATAGAGCTGCGGGTGGACCGCGATATGGAATACGTTCATCTGAAAGACATGCGGGCGGCTGGTTTTGAGCCGACCACTACCATCTCAACATACAAATATCAGGATGGTTTGTATTACTACGAGAGTACCCGCGATCTGGCCACCAACTTCTTTATCGGGTATTTGGGTAAAGGCACGTATGTGTTTGAGTATGATTTGCGCGTATCGCAAAAAGGCGATTTCTCGAATGGGCTAACCACTATTCAATGTATGTATGCGCCCGAGTTTGCAAGTCACTCTGAAGGGATACGGGTGGTGGTGAAGTAACTACTGTAGTTATCCTTTGATGGCAGATGTTTCAAAGTGCTCTGTCGTCAGGTTGAGCTTGTCTTTTCTAATCCGAAATCGCCTTCGGCAAGCTCAGGCTGGGCAGCTAACGATTGCTATTACTTCGAATAAATTTCTTTTCCTTTTTCGTCCCATTCTTTGCGTACGTAGGGGCGAATTTCTTTCTCGAAGGGCTCTTTCGGGTAAGCAATAATCCGTTTGCGTTTGCCGCTAGGGTAATTTTCGATCCAATCGTTTACGCGTTCGCCCCAATGGTATTCGCCCACCACAGCTATCTGGCCATTTTCATGGAAGTAATAGTAGTAGCCTTCCTTCTCGCCATATTCAATGGGTGTAATTTCTTTTAGTTTTTTTCTTTCGGTCGGGTCGTAATAGGTTACCAGCGATTCTTTGGGCCAGCCTTTGTAATACTTCTCCTTGTCTTCAACCAGATCTTGCCGGTCGTACCGCATCCACCGGCCATGTTTGGTGCCTTTAAAAAAGATACCTTCTTCAATCACATCTTCACCTACCATTCTTTTATAAGGGCCGTGCGCCAACACACCTTTCTTCACATCAAATGCGCTTACACTGGTTTTGCGTAATTCCTTCCGGGTGAAATCGTACCAATACACATCACGTGCAAAGCCTGTGGGTTTGTCGGGCTTTTTTAAAACGTAGAATAACTCAACCGTCATTTTATCGCCAAAGCCTTTGCGGGTAAATGCTTTTTTGGTTTTGATACCGTAAAAAACTTTACGTTTGGGTTTCTTTTTTTTGGTGGGGATGGGTTCTTCATTCTGATCCAGCTCCAGCAGGGTAAAGGGCTTATCGGTATCGAATGTAAACTGACCCTCCTGTACATTGGGCTGTACCTGAGCCCAGGCGGTACCTCCAACTAGAATAGCGATATATAAAAGACGTATCTTCATGACTTATCTAAACGAAATTATAAAAAAAATAGTACTTAAGTTTATCAGCAGGTCACCGGTTAACAATCAACTGATTGTACCGGTCTACTCCTTTGCGAATTTGTCTGCGCGCTAGCCCCTGAATTACAAGATGAGTAACAAGTGATCCCACAGCAACATAAATAACCTCATTCCGGTATTGGGTTGTAATAATTGGGTTTTGATCTTGTGTCGATAAAAGATAAATGAGAGGGACTAGTGAAATGGGTTTGGTGATAGCACTATAACTTCTGAAGCGATGTAATCGTTGTCTTATTTCTTTATCATCCAAAACGAGTAATGGAATCTCAACGGAAGCAGCATTTTGAACCTGTTCAAGTCCGTAGTAAAAGCGCCCATGTTCAAAATGGATAGGTTGCAAAGTCATAAATTGACCGGCAGAAACGTTGCGATTATAATCTTCAATACCTGACTTAAGATGCCTTTTGGCAATTGTATTTATAATAACTCTTGTAAGCATGACACCTCCTGTACCAATTACTAAAGCATTTGTATTGACAGCATTAGTTGACTCGAATGGTCGAAAAAATGCGATAGAGGAAATAACTAAGACAGAAGAGCTTATATTTTTGGTAGTTTCAAATTTCTGATAGTGGTATTTTGAGGCTGCCCCTCCGTACACAAAAGGAATTTGAAGCGCATGTGGATTGGTTAACCGCATATTTCCGTAGTAGAATCTGCCTCTCTTCAGAGAGATAGATTCCAATCGAATGGGCTTGGTAAACTGACACCAACCATTAAATGACAATAGTATCAGGGTTAGAAGTAAGATTAGACGCATGGGTTCTTAAATAACGATAGTATCCGTTCTATATTTTAAACCCAGCCCTTCTAAAACAGACCAGGTTACCCCACCAGCTCCACGCTTCTCTTAATAAAATTAGTTAGGTCGGCACCGGTAAGCAGGTTTTGAGAAAGCAAAGCCAAATCATAAACCTGTTTAGCCAATTTGTTTTTCTGGTCTTCGTTTTCAGCTTTCAGAATTTTTTGAACCAGCGCATGGTTACCGTTGATAGCCACATTGTAAGTATCGGGCATGGCCCCCATAAACCCATACATACCACCGCCACCGGTTTTCTGCATGTCTTTCATTCTGCGCATCCACTCGCTCATGGTAATAGTAACGGGCATATCATCTGGCGAAAGTGACTCCACCGCCACCGTCATGTTGGTATTGTTAATGGCTGTTTCAAAAACTTTCTTCACGGTTTCCTCTTCTTCTTTACTCAGCACACTCGCCATCTTTTCATCTTTGGCAATCAGCTTGTCAATGGTTTCGCTATCCACCCGTTTAAGCTGAGTCTTCTCCAGTTTTTGCTCCAGGTGGTTTATGAAATGGCTATCCAAAATGCCATCCAGCACCAACACATCATACGCACGGTTCTTTGCGCTTTCAATAAAGGCGTGTTGCTTGGCAGTATTGGTAGTGTAGAGGTAAATTACATTTTTGTCTTTGTCGGTTTGGTTGGGTTTTACCTGTTCTTCGTATTCTTTAAAAGTGAAATACTTGTTGTCCACATTTTTCAGCAACGCAAACTCTTTCGCTTTTTCATAAAACTTTTCATCGCTGATGATGCCGTATTTCACAAACACACTGATATCGTCCCACTTCTTTTCAAACTCAGCGCGATCTTTGATGAACATGTCAACTAATTTATCGGCTACTTTTTTGGTGATGTGCGCACTGATTTTCTTCACGTTTGCATCACTCTGTAAATAACTGCGCGAAACGTTGAGCGGAATATCGGGCGAATCCAGCACGCCATGTAACAGCATAAGAAAATCCGGCACTACATCTTTCACCTCATCGGTAATAAATACCTGCCGCGAGTAGAGTTGAATCTTGTTGCGCTGAATTTCAAAATCGTTTTTGATTTTAGGAAAGTATAGAACTCCCGTAAGGTTAAAGGGGTAATCTACATTCAGGTGAATCCAGAAGAGGGGATCTTCACTAAACGGATAGAGCTCCTTATAAAATTTCAGGTAATCTTCATCTTTTAAGTCTAGTGGGGCTTTTGTCCAGATCGGTGAAGTATTGTTAATGATACGATCGCTCGTTACCGTTTTATATTTGGGCTTGTTGTCTTTATCAACACCATCTTCTACACTTTCATCTTTGGTGCCGAACTTAATTTCTACCGGAAGGAATTTGCAATATTTTTCCAGAATACCCTTCAACCGAAACTCGTCTAAAAATTCTTCTGAGTCGGCATTAATGTGCAGAATAACATCGGTACCGCGGGTTTCTTTGTTTGCTGGTGAAAGTTCAAATTCGGTAGAACCATCGCATAACCATCGGGCGGCTTCTGAATTTTCTTTATACGATTTTGAAATGATCTCCACATTATCGGCCACCATAAAGGCAGAGTAAAAACCTAACCCGAACTTTCCGATAATATCTTTTGCATCGGCTTTGTCTTTGAATTTCTCTACAAATTCAGTGGCACCAGAAAAAGCAATCTGGTTAATGTATTTCTTAATCTCATCGGCAGTCATGCCGAGCCCTCTATCGCTAATGGTAATGGTCTTGTTTTTTTTATCGAAGCTAACTTCAATTTTAAGATCGCCCAGTTCGCCATTAAAATCGCCCAGCGAGGCCAGCTTCTTTAATTTTTGTGTGGCATCAACCGCATTGCTTACTAACTCACGCAAAAAGATTTCATGGTCGGAGTACAGGAATTTCTTAATGATGGGAAAAATATTCTCGGTATGAATGGAAATGGTACCTTTTTCTGCCGTTGTGGTCATAGTTTGTCAGCTTTTGATTGAAAAAATAGTGCAACAGCCACTAATCAAATGGCATTCCAGTTACCAAAAATGACAGGTTGGCAGAGGGTAATTTTACCGGTAGCGGGGTGTATGTTTGGCCATAAAATCATCTATGGCTTTATTCCATTGTTCGAAAACCACACCTCGCTTTTTGTTCAGTTCGTTATTTACAGTATTGTACCGGGTAACGGCATCGTTGTATTCTTTTAAACTCTTATTGTACTGATCAATATCTGCCTGGGTGCGATCGCTCTGCCGTTTGCTGTCCAGTGCTTTTTTGAGTTTTTCAAAATTCTCTTTCTTCAGATAAAAATCTATTTGCCCGGGTATTTTATCGGTGGCTTCCTGTTGCAGAAATGTAAGCATCTGGCTGCACGCGTTTTTAAGTGTAGCATCGTAGTTATATACACCAATCTGAGTAAGTTTTTTCAAACCCTCGGCCGAGCTGGCAGCCAAAGCATTTTTGGTTTGCTCCATGGCATTCACATCACCCTTGCTGAGTGCTTCCATCAGGTAGGCCTCGTCTTTATAGCTTTTAAAAAAAACGAGGTACACCTGATTGTAATATGCACTTACCTTACCCGCTTTTTCAAGCTTGCGCGAAAGTTCACTTTCATTTTCAATAAGTTTGATTTCATACTTCTCGGCAAAAGTCTTTTGTTGTTCCCTTACCCGATCAAAACTCTGATCAAGTTTATCGTAAGCCAATTCTTTTGCCAGCAAGTATGCTTCCATGGCATCGTACGATTGCTCAGCTACATCTTCCAGGTTTATGATTTTGCCAAAATCTTCAGTAAGTACAATGCGGGATAAGCGCAGATAAGAAGCAACGGTATCGCGCAGTTGACTATTCTCTTTAAATGGCCGCAGTTTGCGCACATTAAATTCAGCTTGTTTAAGGGTAGCAATAAGTTCCTGCCTTTTCTTCTCAACCTTGCGTGCGCCTTTGCCGTGTGCGGTAGCACTGGTATAACTCATCAGGTCTTTGGAAATTTCATTGAACTGTTCGCCAATCCGTCCCAGATACTCTCCGGCATCGGGGTTGGGTTGTGCAGCTAACAACTGCGAAAGAAGTAGAAAGGGGACCAGTAAATACTTCACAATTATTTTGTTTTAGTTAAGGCAATATAATCCTGAATAACCTGAAAAGCCTCTTCAATATACCGGCTCTTGCTTATTTCCACCAGTACTTCTTCATTAACCATTTTCCGGTAACTATCTGCGGCCTGCAGGTTGGTGTCAAAACCTGTATTTGTAACAGTATAAATTTTTGAAGGTTTTGGTTTGTAATCAGCTTCGAGCCGGGTATAGAAATCTGCAAAGGCAACGGGGTGGAGCGGAATGGGCTTGGTAAGTAAATCGGCTGCGGCCGCTATTTCTTTAAATGCATGGGGCTGCCGTTGCAGGCTTCGCTGTTTTAATTCAGCTAAGGGCAAAGCAGGAAGTGCGGAGTAATAAACTTTTTTAACAATAGAATCGGGAACAATCGAGTTTCTCAGATTACGCTCGCGTTCAAAAAAGAGCTCATAAGCATCGGGTAATTCTATATCGGGGGTAATTCCTTTTTGTTGCAAGCTTTTGCCAGTTACACGATAGAGCCGCTCGTTGGTAACTTTTATAAATCCATTTAATGCCGGGTTATTAACCGGCAGAATAATTTGTCCGGTTGCCTTACCATAGGATTTGCTGCCCATTAAGATGGCACGATTCCAATCCTGCAGGGCAGCGCTCACCAGTTCTGATGCTGAAGCACTGTAGCCATTTATGAGAATGACCAAAGGCCCGGAGTACAACGTTCCACGATTGAGGTCCTTGAGGGTAACAGCGGGCTGCCCTACCTCTTGCATAAGTGCGAGCGGACCATTGTCAATAAAAACACCAGCCAGATTAATGGCTTCCAATAGCGAACCGCCTCCGTTAAAACGCAAGTCGAGAATAAGTCCGCTAATGTTTTCTTTTTTTAGTTTAAGAATTTCGCGGGCCACATCATCGGCACAACCTTTTGTGGATTGCCCATCGCTTCCATAAAAACCGGGCAGCATGATATAACCCACTTTGGTTGAACCATTCAGCACAAAGCTACGAATGGCATTGTCTGTTAATTCGATTTTGCTTTTAGCCAGGCTTACGGTGCGCACCTGACCATCAGATTTTTTAACTGTAATTGAAACTAATTTGAAGTCGGTTGATTCAAAATCGTGAAGGAGCGTTTCCAGATCATACTGCAATACATCTCTGGATGCACCATCATTCCAACTAATGGAAAGCAATTCATCGCCCGGGTTAAGTTCTGTACTTTTCCAGGCGGCACCACCCGGATTTAGCCGGGCAATCTTTATTCTGCCCAATTGATCCTCTGTCCATTCTATACCAAATGATAGCCCTTCTTTATCAAGCGAGTTGAAAAATTTTTCTTTTAGTTCGGGAGTAAAGTATTCCGTGTGCGGATCAAAAGAATGGGCAATTGCTTTGAAGAATGTAATAGTAAGGTTGTTGTTTTCATTTACAGTAAGGGCTTTCATTCGGGCAAAGTTTAGCTGCTCACTTTTTAAAATGGCCGCACGTGCCTGTTCTTCCAGATGCGCCAATTCATTTGGATTTAGTGTGGCTAAACTTGCTGTGGCATTGCGCTGCATCCACAGTAAACACTGGTGCTTAATGCCGGTTAGCCATTGATATTCCAGTTCAGTTCTGTCTTCTGCCCAACCGGTATAGCCAGCATCCAACTGGGCTACCTCCAATTTGTTAAACGTGAGTTTACCCGTTAATATGGTTGTGATGTATTTTTCGGCTTCAGCAAGCCGAACAGCAAAACGCTTACTGATTTCTGGCAGTAAAATGCAACTGCTGTTTACCGGATCGCTGGCCAGTTTAGATTTGGCCAGTTCCGTGAGGTCGGTTTGGGTAAAGGTGTTTTGAGCGGGGTCGAGCAGGAAGAACATTTCTTCATAAACCCGCA
>JBPXJU010000030.1:0-77545 GCA_051715445.1 Bacteroidota bacterium
TTCAACATCTTGTGCGGAAGCCTGAATGATCAGGAAAAAGAACAGGCCTGTAAAAGCGGCTTTCATGCGGATGTTCAGGTTGGTTAAATATTGGCCTTAAAACGTCAAAAAAACCATTTTATGCTTTGGCAGAATTACAAAACTAAGAAATTAAGGGAATAAATAAGCCCGATTTTGGGTCGTTTGCCGGATTTTTGAAAGGAATAACTTAATAAGAACCAACCAGGGTCTTGATACCCATTGCTGTAAAATTAAGTTGCACAATTATCATCGAAGTGTTAGCACGTCCGGTTGTGAAAGTGACAAACCCATTAGTATCAACGGCTACTGAATTGCGTTCCACATACTTCACTTCATCGCCCCACAGGTAAAGCACCCGAAGCTGAAAGCCTGCACCAGTATGAATTTTTGGGCTGGTGTAAAAGCCGAGCCCGAGTCCGTAGTTCAGACCTGTGTCCTTCACATTATTAATAACCTCGCGTTGATCGGTATTAAAGATTATGTCGGCCACATTCTTATCGATCTTGGTTTTGGAGTTAAAGAGTTTCAAGCCAATCAAACCATCGGCAAACGGAATAACACGCCCCCGGTGATAAGTTGGTTTAAGGCGCGCCATAGCATTCCAGGTAAATACATTGTGGGTGGTTTTTAAGGGAGGCGAGGTAGCAGTGCCACTCTGCTTTTCATTGCCGTAGGTGAAGTATCCAAAATCACCACCCAACAAAAAAGGTGAAGGCTTTTTCTCAGCCAGCGGACTTAACACCAGGCCCAGATTCAATCCATAACCCAGATTACCAAATGAGTTATCAATTACTTCCCTGAATTCCCGGGAGGGTATTGCCATTTGTACACCTCCAAAAAAATGAATGTTTGAAAACCTTACAGAATCCTGCCCCTGGGCAGCAGCGCCTATCAGCAAAAGAAATATGGCTGATGCAAGTTTCATCAGGCTAAGTTATGATAGACATTTTGCACATCATCATCAGCTTCCAGAGCGCTTACGCACTCCATCACTTCGTCTTGCTCTGCTTCGCTTAGTTCTTTTGTGGTAGTGGGAATGTATTGCAGGTCCGAACTTTTAGGCTCCCAGCCTTTTGCTTCCAGAAATTTTTGCATCTGTCCGAAGTCGGCAAACTTGGTGTAAACAGTTATCTCTTCTTCATCGCGCTGAATGTCTTCGGCACCCGCATCAATCAAATCCAATTCAACTTCATCTAAATTTAATTTGGCTGGATCAAACTTGAACACCCCCCGATGCTCAAACATAAACATAACCGAACCAGAATTGCCCATGCTGCCACCATTTTTGGAAAAGTGTAGCCTGATATTGGCTACCGTACGGGTTGGGTTATCGGTAGCACAGGCTACTATTACCGGCACTCCATGCGGGGCATAGCCTTCGTAAACTAATTCCTGAAAATCTTTTTCTTCCTTGCTTGATGCCCGTTTGATAGCAGCCTCAACGCGATCTTTGGGCATATTAACACCCTTCGCGTTCTGAATAGCCATTCGCAGCCGCGGATTGTTATCAGGGTTTGGGCCATTTTGCTTTACAGCTATGGCAATATCTTTACCAATACGCGAAAACGCTTTAGCCATTTTGTCAAAGCGCGCGAACATTTTGTGCTTTCTCTTCTCGAATATGCGACCCATATAAATACTAAATTCAGGGCTGTAAAAATAGAAAAAGGACCCGAGTATGCCACTCCTAAAATGCCCGCCTGCGGACATTTTCGTGCGATTGTGAAGATGGAATAATCTTTAACCTTACAAATTCAAGCAAAATCAGGTTGTAACACGCTTGGCATTGCCCTTGTTTTAACAACTTAAACTAATTCCTATGCTAAGAAACTATCTTCTTATCACTGTTCGCAGTATTCTTAAACGCAAAGGATTTTCCTTTCTTAATATAGCAGGTCTTGCTATTGGTTTGAGTGCCAGCTTGCTCATCCTTCAATACGTAAAGGATGAGTTGAGTTACGATGACTTCCACACCCAGGCCGATCGCATTTATCGGGTTCAGTTTGATGCCTATCGAAATGGGCAAAAGATTTTTGAATGCGCCACAGCATTTCCAAAAGTTGCACCCATGCTTAAGGCCGACTTTCCTGAAGTGGAAGATGCTACCCGTTTGTATTTACGATATGGAGGGGGAGTAGTGCGCTACGAAGAAACTTCGATTAAAGAGGACAATGTATTTCAGGCCGAGCAGAACCTGTTCTCGATTTTCTCCTATCCCATTTTACAAGGCGTTGCTAAACTCGATCAGCCCAATACTGCAATGGTAGAAGAAGAAACAGCCCGCAAATACTTTGGAGCGGTTGATCCCATTGGCAAACGTATTCGCTTTGGCGACCAGGAAGAATATGAAATTACAGGCGTGTTTCGATCGCCCGAGAATTCGCACCTGAAGTTCACATTTTTATTTTCTTACCCAACATTGATTACCCTTTTTGGGGAAGGCTTTAACAACGCCTGGGGCTGGTATGATTTTTACAACTATGTGCTGCTGAAGCCGGGAAGCGATGCGCAAGCCTTTGAAGCTAAACTACCGGCATTTATTGATAAGCATGGTGCTGACCAAAATAACCCAGGTGCAATAAAAGCTAGCGAGCGTACAAAATTTGTTCTTCAACCCCTGGCTGACATTCACCTCTACTCTGATCTAATTCAGGAAGCCCGTGTAAATGGGAATGGACGAACCGTTTACTTTTTAATGATCATTGCTTTTTTTATCCTTATAATAGCCTGGGTAAATTACATCAACCTTTCCACTGCTCGCGCTATTGAACGCGCAAAAGAAGTTGGCATTCGCAAAGCTGTTGGCGCATTTAAAGGTCAACTCGTTACTCAGTTCATAGGAGAATCGCTGATAATAAATTTTTGTGCGGCCTTAGTGGGCCTTATTCTGGTATATGCTGCCATTCCAGCCTTCAATCAATTAGCTGATAAGCAACTAACCTTCAGTATTTTTCAGGATGTGATGTTGTGGTCTTCCTTGTTTATTCTGTTTGTATTGGGGTCATTACTATCAGGATTATACCCGGCATTTATTTTGTCATCGTATAAACCAGTATTGGTTTTAAAAGGCTCCATGAAAAGTTCGAAGAACGGATTGTTTCTGCGCAAGAGTTTGGTAGTGGTTCAGTTTATGGCTTCGGTAGCCCTTATTGCCGGAACCATTATTGTTTACAATCAGCTACGGTTTATGGAAAACCGCGATCTGGGTATTGATATCGACCAAACCCTGGTAATTAATGCGCCCGGTGTAGTAGAATACGACTCGCTATATGGTAATTACCTTGATGTTTATCGAAATACTTTGTCAACGAATCCATCCATCAAGAACTTTACAGCAGTATCGGAAGTTCCGGGTAACCTTATATTCTGGACAAATGGTGCACAGCGTGTGGGCGATGATGAAACCCAGCGTAACCAGATGTACATGATGGGTGTCGACTTCAATTTCTTCCAGACCTTTGGGAATGAAGTGCTGGCTGGGCGAACGTTTGGCTATGAATATCCCGGTGACAGTTCCAGCGTTATTGTGAATGAAAAGGCTGTTGAAATCTTTAATCTGAAATCACCGGATAATGCCATTGGTCAGGAAATACGCATTGGTGGCGATACCTTGCGTGTAGTAGGTGTAGTAGCAAATTACCATCAGGAAGGATTAAAGCAAGACTTTCGGCCAACGGCATTTCTGTTGCAACAAAATGCACGCAGCTACTTTTGTATTAAGATGAGTTCTCAAAATACAAGTGAGACCATGGCGTTTTTACAAGAAAAATATGCCGAGGTATTTCCGAATAATCCGTTCGATTATTTCTTCCTTGATTCCTTCTTCAACCGCCAGTACAAGAATGAACGCCAATTCGGTAATGTATTTGGCTTCTTTGCCATGTTGGCAATTCTGGTAGCCTCGCTGGGTTTGTTTGGTTTAGCTTCTTTTACCGCATCGCAACGAACCAAAGAAATAGGAATTCGGAAAGTGCTTGGATCTTCTGTTGCCCGCATATTCATTCTTCTTTCAAAAGATTTTTTGTGGTTGGTGCTAATTGCCAATGTGATAGCCATTCCCCTGGTATGGATTGTAATGCAAAAGTGGTTAACCACCTTTGCTTTCCATATTGAAATTGGTGCATGGATTTTTGCGGTAGCAATAATTATAACTACCCTGGTAGCACTGGTTACGGTAAGTTATCAATCCATTAAAGCAGCCTTGGTGAATCCGGTTAAATCACTTCGGTACGAATAGAATGTACCCAAATTACCTGACTTCCGGGTTGATGTAGTAATGGCAACCTTTTATTTACCGTTATTAACAGAAGGGTTGGTATAAACCAACCTTTTGTTTTTTCTGAGATTCTTACCGGTCAGCATTTTTCTTACTCTTTTTTCAATTCAAACCGTTAGCTTTCATAAAAATCATTCCCTATGAAAAAGCTGCTAACATTCCTGCTTTTAGTATCCACTTCAGGCTACAGCCAGCAACTCATTGACTCCCGCCAGCGCGAGATCGTGTTTACTGCCGTAAACGTTGTGCCGATGGAAACGGAAACAATTCTCACCGACCAGATGGTGATAGTAAAGGATGGAAAAATTCAGGCCGTTGGCAAAAAACTGAAGTATGGTAAAGATGCGTTGGTAATTAATGGCAAAGGCAAATATCTGATACCCGGTCTGGCCGAAATGCATGCACACGTACCACCCAATGATAATCTGGAAGCACACAAAGAAGTACTTTTCCTGTTTGCTGCTAATGGCATCACGACTATTCGTGGTATGCTGGGCCATCCCAGCCACCTCACGTTGCGATCAAAAATAAATTCGGGCGAAGTACTGGGGCCACGGTTTTATACTACCGGGCCATCGTTTAATGGATTGAGTGTAAAAACAGCTGAGCGAGGTGCTGACATGGTGCGCGAGCAAAAAGCAGCCGGTTATGATTTTCTGAAACTACACCCGGGACTAACCAAAGAAACCTTTGCCGCAGTAAGCTCCACTGCGAATGAACTAAAAATTCCGTTTGCAGGCCATGTGTCGTTTGGAGTAGGGGTGTGGCGCGCGATTGATGCGGGCTATTCGTCTATCGATCATTTAGATGGTTTTGTGGAGGCATTGGTGCCGGGCATTGAAACAATGACGGAACAACAAACCGGTTTGTTTGGAATGTATGTTGGTGATAAAGCCGATGAATCCGGTATTCCTAAATTAATGCAAGAACTGAAGTCAAAAAATATTTGGGTAGTACCTACACAATCATTGGCCGATCGTTGGTTCGATGCCGATTATACGGGCGATGAATTTCTGAAAGACCCCGATAGCAAATACATGAGTAAGCAAACGGTTAATCAATGGATTGATTCCAAGAAAAACCTGATGGCCAATGCACAATACGAAGCAACCAGAGTTGAAAACTTAATTAAACTAAGGCGCAAACTCATTCTGGAATGCCAGAAGAATGGAATTGGGTTGTTGTTAGGTTGCGATGCACCTCAGGTATTTAATGTGCCCGGTTTTTCTACCCATAATGAATTGAAGTACCTTGTTGACTCCGGGCTTACACCGTATCAGGCGTTGCGTACGGGTACTGTAAATGTGGCGACTTACCTTAACATGAAAGATGCGGGTACCATTAAACCCGGTAATGTGGCCGATTTGATTTTAATTGATGGCAATCCACTTACCGATGTTACCAATACTAAAAAAGTATCGGGCGTTATGTTGCGCGGCCAGTGGTTATCGAAAGCTGAGATTGATGCAGGGTTAAAAAAGTTGGAGAAATAGTGGCTGCCTACTGGCCGCTGGTTACGAGTTGCCAGGCTCTGGTTATCAGGTTTTTGATTCGAGGCAATGATGAATTCAGAAATTCTGTTTATTCGCATTTATGTTGAGTAATTAAAGCAACATAAATTAGGCGATACGGCCAGTAACCAAAACAAGCTACCAGCAACTAATTCATGCAGCTCTTCTCCTTCAACCTCACCATTGCCGAAATCGGAATTATTCTTTGCGTGGCATTACTCACGGGCATGTCCAAAACCGGGGTGCAGGGGGCGGGAATGTTATCAGTACCCATGTTGGCTGTGGTATTTGGGGGGCAGTTATCCAGTGGTGTAATCTTACCCATGTTGATAATTGCCGATGTGTTTGGTGTGTGGTACTATCATCGCCATGCATCCTGGCATCATTTAAAGATTCTTTTTCCGTGGGCAGCCTTAGGAGTTATTGCCGGCACGGTGTTGGGGAAGTTTATGGATGATTCAATTTTTAAGCTGATCATGGCCAGCACTATTATGGTGAGCGTAGTAATTATGATCTGGCTTGAGCACACTAATCCCGATAAGGTTCCTAAACATAAATCATTTGCAATGGCCACCGGTGTGGCAGGTGGTTTTACTTCTATGGTGGGTAATCTGGCAGGTTCTGTTATGAGTGTGTATTTACTGGCGGTTCGGTTGCCCAAGAATGTTTACATCGGTACTACAGCCTGGTTTTTTTTGGTTGTGAATTGGTTTAAAGTTCCGTTTCATGTGTTTGTGTGGCATACCATTACCTGGCAGACGGTGTTACTGGATTTACTTACCCTGCCGGTAATCTTGTTGGGAGCCTGGCTGGGGATAGTGATTGTACGCCAGTTAACAGATAGGATGTATCGCTGGTTTATTATTATAATGACACTAATAGCCGCTGTGGGAATGTTGATTTAAAGTCGTAAATTTTACCTCAATGTTTTTGTACTCTTGTGTAGAAGCTATCTCAAAATATGCTGTGTGTCAGGGTGAGTTTGTCGAAACCTCTTTTCGGATAAGGAATGGCCTTCGACAAGCTCAGGCCGACAGTTGAGTTTGATTTTTGTGATGGCTTCTGGTAAAAAATAGTTCAATCAATATCTAATTCATGACTACCATTAATGTAATCGAAAAATTTAAACTCTTTTCCGAGACCTGGACGCCTAAAATCATCAGCGAACTGAATGGCCAGTATGTTAAGGTGGCTAAAGTAAAGGACGAGTTTGTGTGGCATAGTCATGAAAATGAAGATGAATTGTTTATGGTTTTTAAAGGCACACTGTATATGGATTTTCGCAATCGCACCGAAATTATCCGCGAAGGCGAACTGATTGTGGTGCCCAAAGGTGTAGAACATAATCCCCGCACCAATGGTGAAGAGGTTTGGGTCTTGTTATTCGAACCGAAAGAAACGGCACATACCGGCAACGTAGAACATGAGCGCACGGTGCGCAATCAGAAATGGATCTGATGATAATCGATAGCCTCAAAACTAAGGTTAGTTGCCAGCCTGAGCTTTGTCGAAGGCTTTTTGGTTTGGGTTGGTTTCTACAGGCTCACATTCCGCATATTTTTAAGAGTACCACTTCATTTTCAAGTAAAATAATGCTGCTGCTTTGTATTGCTGGTTGTAATCTTTACGCACAACCCAGAATCGGTATTGCCACACAGTTAAACCACGACAGCACACTTGCGCGAAGTGGTTATGCATTTATAGTCGAAACGGTAGGCAACACGGTTTCACCAAAAATTGCGGACGCAGCCTTTGAAGAACAACTTACACTAATTAAAAATCTAACGATACCTGTTTATGCCCTCAATGTGTTTATACCGGGCGAACTGAAATTGGTAGGTCCGGAAATAAATGAAACGGCATTACTTGCCTACACACAAAAAGTATTTGAGCGGAGTAAGCGGGCAGGAATAAAATTGATTGTATGGGGGAGTGGCGGGGCACGCAGAATGCCAGAGGGCTACTCCAAAGCAAAAGCCACACAGGAGTTTGTAAACTTAGCGCGAAAAGTTTCAGAACAGGCCGCGCAATTTGATATTACCCTCGCACTCGAAAACCTGAATGCTCAGGAAACAAATTTTATCAACACGGTTGCGGAAGCATTGCAAATAGTAAAGCAAGTAAACCACAAAAACTTCAGACTTTGTGCCGACCTTTACCACATGCTGAAAGAAAACGAACCGGCTATGGTGTTGCTGCAAACCAAAGGTTATCTGGTTCATTGCGATGTAGCTGAAAAAGAAAACCGCACCCCGCCCGGAACAGCAGGCGATGACTTCGCACCTTACCTGCAGGCTTTAAAGCAAATCGGGTATACGGGTGCCATCGTATTGGAATGCCGTTGGAATAATCTGACATCCGAAGCAAGCCCGGCTCTTCTATCTTTGCAACAACAACTTAATAAGGTGTGGAAATGATGGATAGAAAACCAGTTATCAGGCCCGATTTATTACGACATCTGGATTTGTTCGCACAGAGATGGCCTCTGTTTACTACTGTTGCTTTATTGCTATCGGTGTCGCTGATGGCGCAAGACCCGTTACGGTTTGAAAAAGAAGTAGGTGATTTGGTAGCTGCCGATACTGCAGTCAATACCAAGCGACTGATTTTATTTACGGGAAGTTCCAGCATCCGGATGTGGCACAACCTGGCCGAAAGTTTTCCCGGTAAGAATGTTTTAAATCGGGGCTTTGGTGGTTCTGAAATGAGCGACATGTTGTACTACACACCCCAGCTTATTTTAAAGCACAAGCCTGAGCTTGTTTTTATTTACGAAGGTGATAACGACATTGCCGCGGGCCGCACCACAGATCAGATTCTGACCCAGGTCGATTCCCTTGTAAAAGTTATCCGGGCTGCATTGCCAAAGACAAGAATTGTTTTCATTTCGCCCAAGCCGAGTGGCGCCCGGTGGCACCTGAAAGAAAAATACGAAGACCTTAATTCCAGGCTGGCCCAGTTTACAAAATCGCACAAGCGTGTTTACTTTGCAGATGTGTGGTCGCCCATGCTGGATGCAACCGGTAATTTGTTACCGGGTTTGTTTCTGGAGGACAATCTGCACATGAATGAGAAGGGTTATGTTATCTGGACAAAAGTGTTAAACCAATTTCTTTAATAGATCAATCAATTTACGTGCGCCTGATTATCATAGTTTTTTTTACTGGGTTGAGTATGGTTACATCGCGGGTGGTGGCGCAGGATAATCTGGAAGTGCGCGTACCCAAAGCCATTACCCATCTTAAAGCGTCCAACAAATTAATTCTACGTACGTCTCATGCACCTAAACACAACATCTTCAAAAAAATTCTTTGTTTTAATGAAGGGTGCAGACGCGCAGCAGGATGGAGGCGCGGCCAGGAAGCACGCAGGTTCGATGATTACAAAAAACATCCGCAGATAAAAAACATTAAACGCGATACCATTCACGCTGAAGTACATACTACCGAACCTCCGGCACCTAAACCCGATACAGCCGAGATCAAAAAGAAAGTTGCACCAATCATACCGGTTGAGCGCAAGTTTATACTAAGCGATGTATTGTTTGCCGTCAATAGCCCGGATATCAATAAGGAAGTAACCAAACAACTGGATACCCTGGTGAACTTATTAAAGGAAAATGAAAAAATTCTGGTACACATTGTGGGGCATACCGATAACACCGGGCGCGAAGCGTACAACCAACGGTTATCAACCAGCCGGGCAGAAGCCGTAGGGCTTTACCTGATGGATAACGGCATTGCCATTGGCCGGATAACGTTTGAAGGTAAAGGCAGCAGCGAACCCATTGCCGATAACACCTTTGAAGAAGGCCGCAGAAAAAACAGGCGGGTTGAAATTATTTTGAAAGAGTGAGGTAATTCTAAAAATTCTCAGGCGAAAATTTTCAGGTGGGGTAAGTAATCAGTTGGGAGGTGTTAACTTTGCTAATGGTGAATGTTCGTTTGGCTATATTCGGTTGCTTGCTGCTCCTGGTTTCCTTCTCGTGCGAGGAACCTGACGACCAACTTATTGAGCCGGCAGAAATTAACCCCGTTGATTGGACGGACCTTACCCACGGAAACGATGTTGATCCTGACTACGCAACTATTTTTCCCCAAGACCGCGTAAACACCCTCGAAATAATTTTAGGCAACACCAACTGGCAGAGTGTTAAAGCCAATATGAAGGACTTGTTTGGTTACAACTTTGGGGAGCTCTCCACTCCACCCAAGGGCATTCCAAATGCAGATCCGCAGTATGTGCCGGTATCGGTAAAATTTAATGGCAAAGAGTGGTATGCAGTTGGCTTTCGCCTGAAAGGAAATTCAACACTAAGTAGCAGTTGGCGCAATGGAATTTACAAACTTCCGTTTCGGTTAAACTTCGATCGGTTTGAGGATATTTATCCGCAACTGAAAAATCAGCGCATGTATGGCTTTAAGGAGTTATCGATGTCGCCCGGAGCTATGGATCACTCGCTTTTGCGCGAGAAGGTGGGGTCAGATATTTTCAGATTGGCCGGAATACCAAGTGCGCAAACGGCATTTTATAAAGTCTTTATCGATTTTGGTGCGGGATTAAAATATTGTGGTCTCTACACAATGGTTGAAGTTGTGGATGACACGCTGATCAAAGATCATTTTGGCAACGATAGTGGAAACTTATATAAGCCCGAGAGCACCTTTTCCAGCTTTGTGCTGAGCAAGTTTGAGAAGAAGAACAACGAAACTGAAAATAATTACGATGATGTGCAGGGCTTAATCAACACATTGCACAGTAATTCACGTATCCAAAACCCGGAACAATGGCGGGCGGAATTAGAAACCAGGTTTGATGTTGATCATTTTATGAAATGGCTGGCAATCAATACCACCATGCAAAACTGGGATACTTATGGACGCATGGCACATAACTATTATTTATATAACAATCCCGCCACCGGCCTTACGTGGATTCCATGGGATAATAACGAGTCGCTTTCCAACCGGGGTAATTCCGGCTTAACTATTGGATTGGAAACAGTGAATAATGATTGGCCGTTGATTCGTTACCTGATGGACGATGCGGTGTATGCGGCCCGCTATCGGGAACACATGCAACAATTTTTAAACGAAGTATTTACTTCAAGTACTATTGATTCCAGGTTGGATCAGTATTATAGTTTGATTTCACCTTATGTAATTGGCCCGGAGGCAACAGAAACCGGAAAGTATTCGCACCTGCCCAACACCAATGCCTTTACTGCTGCACAAAGTACCCTCAAACAACACGTAGCCTCCCGCATTCAGGTAGCCGCAACTTACCTGCAACAGAACGATTGATTCAAGCTAACTCTACTTTTATAAAGTTTAAGAACTTTTTTGGATTACAATAGGGGTAACCCCCCACGGTGTTGTCATACCTGCATAAAATCAAAAATGTATGAAAACCCATCTTATAGTTGTTCTTATGGCATTGGCCGGTCATGCCGCAGTGGCTCAGGAAATCCAAACTCTTTTTGGAAAGGGCAATAGCACCGGTGGTTATGCCGCCATCTCTAATAAATTTACTACCATCAATGGCGACTACGCTAACCTGAGCGAGATCTACGGTGGTGTGTTTATCAATCGCAAATGGATGGTTGGAATGGGCTTTGCCGCCTCAACCAACAACATTCGCGTGCCGCAGCAACATAGTGTAAATCCATTACAACCCATGACGTACCAATACGGGCAAGGTGGTTTAATGCTGGAACGCGTAATCAAATCCAATCGCTCCATTCACCTGGTGGTAAATATGTTTAGTGGCGTTGGGTTTACCGCCCAATACCACCGCCCGCAATGGGAAGAGTGGGACGACTGGGATGATTTTAATGATTTGAGCAGCCACGATGAAAACTGGTTTTATGTGTTGGAACCGGGCGCTCAACTGGAAATGAATTTATTTCGCTGGTTGCGTTTTAGTCCGGGTATTTCATACCGTAAAACTTATGGCAGCAATGGTATCGGTTTGTCCGATAATGATTTAAGCAACTGGTCGTATAACCTTACGTTGAAGATTGGTGGCTTCGGAAAACGAAATCGCGACCGGCAAAAGCACAGTACCGAAACTATTTCGAACTAATTTCTGAGATTGTGGTTTATTGAAGTAGTGTTGTATCAAAGCCGTTCTGATTCCGGCACAAGGCCGGAATGACATACCCGGTTGGTTCGGCTTTGATACAGCACTCAATTTAATCACTACTATGAAATGGCTTGATGTGCTGCACTATGCCAGCAAAGGAAATGTAACGCCACCCCACCGGGTTGAAAAAACCGATGCGGAGTGGCGTGCCCTTTTAACCGAAGAAGAATTTTATATTACCCGCAAGAAAGGAACCGAACGGGCCTTTACGGGCGAGTATTGCGAAGCACACGAACCCGGTTTATATGCCTGCCGCTGTTGTGGAACACCTTTGTTCGACTCGCGCACCAAATTTGAATCGGGCACCGGTTGGCCCAGTTTTACCGTTCCGGTAGCAGCCAACGTAATTAAATATACCAAAGACACCAGCTATGGCATGACACGCGTGGAAGTAGAGTGCAGCGTGTGCGATGGCCATCTGGGCCATGTGTTTCCCGATGGCCCACCACCAACAGGACTGCGGTTTTGTATTAACTCCGCCTCGGTTAAGTTGGTGGAAAACTGAGGTAATTTCTAAAATCAGATCTTCCTGCTTGAAAGCGGGTTGCATGGAAAAAATCATAATTAAATTTACAACAACGTGAATACCAAGACTTCAATCATTCAAAACATTGCCCGGGTTATTTTAGGCGTTATGATGACCTTTGCCGGGATAGGGCATTTAACTTTTCAAAGACAGGAATTTGTAGCTCAGGTGCCACGATGGCTTCCGGATAGTCCTGCATTTATGGATTTTGTGGTGTTGTCCTCCGGAGTAGTGGAAATTCTACTGGGCCTGGCCATGGTTTTTTTATGGAAACAGAAAGTTAAAGTAGGAATTGCACTGGCAATATTTTTTGTCCTCATCTTTCCCGGTAATATCTCTCAATATACCAACGAAATAAATGCTTTTGGGCTGGACACAGATCAGAAAAGATTGGTTCGGTTATTTTTTCAACCCGTTTTGATACTTTGGGCATTATGGTCAACCGGTGCGTTAAAGTATCTCCTGAACCGTTCTAAAAATTAAATAAGGTTTGAGAAAATAAGCGGGTAGGATAGCAGGAAAGATTACCAGAAAACCGAATACAACGCGATCAGAATTCCAACGATGATCAGCGAGCCAAAAATAAATCCCGGATTTACTTTGAACATGCTAACGTCTACCTCCATTTCTTTCTTCCGGTTCAATTCCGGTTTCAGCAAGCTTATCAGCACCATTATAAAAATGATTAACCCGAATGTGATCGACATTCTGTCGAGGAAAGGATAATCGGGAAACCACCCGTTGGTCCACACGGGTAAAAACTTCAGAATGGCAGAAACCGGTATGGTTAAAAGTGCGCCTGTCATGGCTGCAGCAGCGGTGGTTCTTTTCCAGAAAAAGCCCATGAGGAAAATAGCCAGCACCCCGGGCGAGATAAAGCCCACATACTCTTGTATAAACTGATAAGCCTGGTCGAGTGTTTTTAATGCCGGAGCTACCAAGCCCGCTATCGCGATAGAAATGATTACGGTCCATCGGCCCACCCATACCAACTTTTTTTCATCGGCATGTTTGTTAAAATATTTTTGATAGAGGTCTAATGAAAATATGGTTGAAATACTATTGGCTTTACCCGCCAGCGAAGCTACCACTGCGGCCGTAAGTGCAGCAAAGGCAACACCTTTTAATCCGGCCGGTAATAAGTTCATCAAAGTAGGGTAGGCGTGGTCGGGTTTTAATACTCCCAATTCATCTACCATCTCGGCCTGAAACATGCCTTGCTGATGTAACACATACATGGCAATGCCGGGCAAAACGGCAATCAATGGAATCATCAATTTTAAAAATGCGGCAAAGAGCAAACCCTGCCGGGCGGTTTTTAAATCGGCACCCAGTGCGCGTTGGGTAATGTATTGATTGCACGCAAAGTAGTTCAGGTTGTTTATCCACATGCCCCCTATCAGTACCGACAGGCCGGGTAAATCTTTATAGTAGTTGTGATCTTTATCCAGAATCATATGAAAATGACTGTCGGCCTGATCCTTCAACAAAATAAGTCCCTTCCAGGCATTGGCACCAAACCCAAATTTTTCTGACAGTAAGGTTAGGGCAAGATAGGAGGTTATTAACCCGCCAACCACCAACACCGCTACCTGAATTACATCGGTGTAGCCAATTACTTTCATCCCGCCAAGGGTTACAATAATGGCAAACACACACAAACCGAAAATGCAAATCTCAAACGACAGACTGGAAATGGAATTGATAGCAATAGCCCCGAGGTAAATGATGGAAGTAAGATTTACAAACACGTACACCAGCAACCAGAAGATGGCCATTACGGTGCTTACTTTGTCGTTATACCGCTCGGCCAGAAATTGCGGCATGGTATAAATCTTATTCTTGAGATAAAGCGGAATAAAAAATACGGCTACAATAATAAGTGTTGCCGCGGCCATCCACTCGTAGGTAGAAATGGCAAGGCCAATAGCAAAACCAGAGCCCGACATTCCGATAAAATGCTCAGCCGAAATATTGGAGGCAATAAGCGAAGCCCCGATGGCCCACCATGTTAAGGAACCTTCGGCAAGAAAAAACTCGCGCGCACTAATGGAGGTTGATCTTTTTTTATGGTACACGTAGTAGCCATACGCAAAGACAACAATAAAATACCCAAAGAAAACAATATAGTCGGCTTGGTGAAGGGTACTCATTCAGTCAACTATTCCGAGTGATGTTAAAACTTCAATGTGGGCGGCAGGTATTTTGCTACCAGGTCTTCATAATATGGTTTTAACTCTTTCCAGTTGGGTGGGGTTGGGTTTTTGGAATACAGATCGTACGGGTTGAACAGGTTTACCCACTTAAACATTTCGCGATCGTGATCATCCAGTAAATGATCGTATGCATTTTCGCGGTGTTGGGCATAGAAGGAATGATACCGCAACATGTAAAGTCCGGGTTCAGGCAAACGGTCTTTCACCATATTATACACATACTCATCGTGCCCCCACGACATGTGTACATGGCGCAGCCCACAGTTAGGCGAATACACGCCATACTTAGTATTGTATTTCGGATTGGTGTAATCGGGATTGTTCACAAAAAATTCCGGATACACAATTTTATCGGCATAGGCACAGCCAACCGGAAACGTATCGCCAACTACAGCCCACTGGGGTTCGCCAAAGAGGCAAAGCACTTTACCCATGTCATGCAACAGACCAACCATCACCATCCAATCAGGGTGGCCATCTTTGCGAATGGCTTCGGAGGTTTGAAGCAAATGCTGAAACTGATCCAGGTCGGTATCGGGGTCGGAATCATCTACCAGTTGATTCAGAAAATCAAATGCACTCCACACAGGCATTTCCTTTTTGTTGAACGCCAGAAACTCGGCCAGCTTCTGCATTACAAAATCATAGGTTTGATAGGTGTGATTGAGCCGATAGAATTCACGCACCGAGTCGCGTTTCGGGTCTTCATAATTGCGATATTCTTCGGTTGATTTGGAGGTGGCAATATCTTCCGGATTGGGATACCTTCGGAGAAGATCATCTTCCCACTCATCCAGACTCTTCAACGGGGTAGATTCTAACTGATTTTGCATACCATTTCTATTTGAAGTTGAAGGTAAATCTTTTTCTGAGAATTAAATAGGGTTTTTGGGACAGGAGGTAAGGCACGAGCAATAGATTACCGGACTTTTAAAATCCTTTTAATCCGCATTACCCGGAATAATTGTACACGTAAGCAAGCCACAAACACTTAAAACCAGAATGTTGGCACTCAGTAAAATTTCCTCAACCTGCCAACTTTTTAACAGCCGGTAACATCATAATCCATAAACCGCTGCAATGAATAAATTTTTAATACTCCTGACATTCATTCCTGTTTTATGCTCAAGTCAGGGACAGAACTATTTCGACTACCACGCTGAAATCATAAAGGCAGAAGAGTTTATTGCAACCAGGCAATTCAAGGAAAGCCTGGAAATTTATCGAACCCTTACCAATACTTATGAGCATGTGTTTCTCAGGGATATTAAAGTTGCGGCTCAACTTGCAGCGCAGGTAAATGACCGCGTGCACTTATTTTACTTTCTGGAGAAAGGAATGAAAAAGGGCTGGACAGCAAAAGATATCATGAAAATGAAAATCTTTAAGAAGTATAAAAATGATAGTGCCTGGAAAATACTAACGAATAACCAAAAACAATTTCGAACTGAATTCGAAAGTAAGATCAACTTACCGCTAAGGGCAGAGCTAAAGCAAATACTGAAGGAAGACCAAAAAAGAGCCATACGGGTAGCGCTTACACCAACTAAGAAATGGCGGGAACGATATACTAATCGAAATTTTGTGCCCCATAACAGAACACAGGTCAGGCGAATAAATCAAATCATCGACCAACTTGGGTATCCAGGAGAAAAACTCATCGGTGACAAATCGTGGGCAACCGTAATAATTAGTCATAACGAACATGATACGATTTATCACGAATTGAAGCCTAAGCTTTACAGCGCACTAAAAAATGGAGAGTTATCACCCATTGAACTGGCCATGATCGAGACCTGGAGAATAGTGGTGGATACCGATAGAAAAGAGAAGGGTTTTGTAATCTGGAATGAAACCATTAGCCAGGCAGATGCGGTAAAAGCAGATTCGTTACGAAAAAGTATAGGCTTAAGAAGCATTGAATTGAACAATAAGTTAATTCATTTGCAAGAGGAACTTGATTTAAAATTTTACCTTACTCCGTTTCATGGCGGACTAATTACCATCAAAGATTAAGGCTTTACAAGCATTTCATTCACCAACACCAAATTTCAAAAATCATTTCACGCCCACTACAACTTTTCTACACTTCACTGCATCGTAGCTCCGGTTAAGGTCGTGTGGGTTGGTTTGTAAAACCCTATCGGCCACCTTCAAGTTATTAAACCGGTTTGCCATGTTGCAGAACTACCTCAAAATTGCTTTTCGCGCTTTGTGGCGCAATAAAATCCATTCTTCTATCAATGTATTGGGGCTTAGCCTCGGCATCGCCTGTTGCGTTTTGATTGCACTTTTTGTGCGCGATGAGTGGACATTCGATACGTTTCACGACAAAGCCAATCGCATTTACCGCGTGTTTGTAAAAGAAGACTGGGGCGAGAACCAGCAATTTTTTAATACCACTACACCCATGCCCATGGGTCCGGCTTTAAAAGATAACCTGCCCGAGGTAGAAAGCTTTACCCGTTTTGTTGCCATCAATACCATGGTGAAAGTAGGCGAGAAGCAATTCAGCGAAGGCGTAGTGCTGGCCGATCGCACTGTTTTTTCGGTGTTCGATTTTGATTTGCTGCAAGGCGAACGCGAAGTAGCGTTGGCCGATCAGCACAACTTGGTGATCAATCAATACATTGCTGAGAAATATTTTGGGCAGAGCGATCCGATCGGGCAAACATTGTCGGTACAAATAGGCGAAAACTTTGAAGAGTTTACCGTTACCGGGGTGGTACAGATTCCTACCAACTCGGGCATCCGGTTTAACATGCTCATTCCCGATCATAACTATAACAAAATATTTTCGGAGCGGCAGTTAAACTCCGGTTGGTTTAATATTCATCCGTCCACATATGTGTTGTTGCGCGAGGGCGTTACGGCTGCACAGGTAGAAAGTAAATTTCCCGATTTGTTTCGCAGGCTGTTGGGCGATGAGGATTTTAAGCAAAGCAAGTATGCGCCCGGCCTGCAACCCCTTACTTCCATTCACCTGGATACAACTTACCCGGTGGGCGATATACCCGTAAGCGATGTGAAGTATTCTTATATTCTGAGCGCAGTGGCGATACTGATTTTGTTTGTGGCCTGTATCAACTTTGTAACGTTATCGGTTGGCCGGTCATTAAAGCGTGCGCGCGAAGTGGGTATCCGCAAAGTAGTAGGCGCACAACGCAGACAATTGATTGCGCAATTTATTGGCGAAGCGGTGGTGATTACAGCAATTGCCTTGGTGCTGGGTATGGTGTTGTCGGTATTGGGTTTGCCACTGTTCAACGAGTTATCGGGTAAACAACTGGTGTTTTCGTGGAACGGTTTTCTGTTACTGGTAATCGTGTGTTTGCTATCGGTAATTGGTTTGATGGCCGGCAGCTATCCGGCATTTGTTTTATCGGCCTTTAAACCGGTTTCGGTTCTAAAGGGATCGTTACAAATCGGAAGCAAGCAGCGGCTGCGGCAGGTGTTGGTAGGGGTGCAGTTGGTGCTTTCAATTTTTCTCATTTCGAGTACGCTCATCATGAAGCAGCAGTTAAACTTTCTGCAAAACAAAAACCTCGGTTTCAATAAAGAACAATTGGTGGTGATACAACTCAATGTACCACGTGGAGGCAGGTTGCCTGAGCGGGTAAAGAAGGGATTTGAAATGTCGGAGCAATTTAAGCTTGAGTTTGTAAAAGTAAATGGGGTATTGGCAGCCGGCACCGCTTCGCACGACTTTGGCGATGGCAGTTGGACGGCCGTGGGGTATACCGATGATCAGGGAACGTATCGCAACTTTAACTTGAATGTGATTGATGACGAATACATTCCCCTGATGAAAATGGAAATGGTGGCAGGCCGAAACTTTACCGATGAAGTGGCCGATAAAAAAGGTGTACTCGTAAACGAAGCGTTTGCCAAAGAGTATGGTTGGACGGACGTGAATGGAAAGCGCATACCCGGAAAGAATTTTGGCGAACATGAAGTGATTGGGATTGTGAAGGATTTCAACTACACCTCGCTATATACATCAGTTCCTCCGCTGGTCATGGTTCAGGATCCGGCAACTATCCTTGCAGGTTCAGAGAACATCAATTTCGAGAATAACCCAATGCCAAAACTATTTGTCCGATTAGCCCCTGAAAACATGCAAGCCACGTTGGATCAGGTTAAATCCGTTTGGGATAACCTGACCAATGCCGAAGAGTTTGACTTCACATTTGTGGATCAGGCATTGGATGCCCAATACCGTAGCGATCAGAACCTCGGTAAGATTGTAAGCCTGGCTACGTTGCTGGCAGTAATCATTGGTAGTCTGGGGTTATATGCGCTGGCATCTCTGGCGATGCAGAATCGCACGAAGGAAATTTCAATCCGCAAAGTGCTGGGCGCTACCGAGCAATCGCTGTTGGTTTTACTTTCGCGCGATTATGTGATGATGATTCTGGTTTCGTTGGTGCTCTCGGTACCCCTTACGTGGTATCTGATGAATAACTGGTTGCAGAGTTTCCAATACCGGGTAGAAGTAGGGTGGCAGGTGTTTGCGTTGGCAGGTGCCTTATCCTTGCTGGTGGCGCTAATCACAATCAGTTATCAGGCGCTAAAAACAGCCTGGACGCGCCCGGCTGAGACACTGAAATACGAATAAGCCTATTTCTTTTACAAAATTGTAACTAATCAGAAGGCTGCCCGTATATTTGTTTTACAAAGTATATATAAATGAGTAAAGAATTTCTGGGCGAATTTGAAGAACTGGTCTTAACCATGGCCGGCATCTTACAGGAAGAAGCTTATGGCAATGCCATTGTAAATGAGATAAAACAACGCGTGGGCAGCGATGTAAACCTGAGTGCGGTGCACGTTACACTTTACAGGCTTGAAGACAAAGGTTTGGTAAAATCGAAAATGGGTGGAGCTACCAATGTGCGGGGTGGAAGGCGGAAACGGATTTTCACCATTACCAATGCGGGGCTGGCTATGTTGCGCAACATGAAAGAAGCGCGCATGGATTTATGGAAGCTCATTCCACAATTAAAGATGGTTACCGTGTAGGAAAAAATTGTTGAGGCTGACAGCCTGTGCCTGTCGAAGGCGGCTTCAAAACAGAATAGGTTTCGTCCTGATAGCTATCAGGACAACCTGACATCATACTAAGCTAGTGATAGCCTCAACTGAAATATATTGAGCATGAAAGAAAATAAATTGTCACTTCGTTTCCTCCGGTGGTTTTGTCCGCCAGCATTATACGAAGGTATTGAGGGCGATTTATTGGAGCAGTTTGAGTATGACCTGCAGGAATTTGGCAAGCGCAAAGCCACCAGACGATTTACCTGGAATGTACTCAGGTTTTTCAGGCCAGGAATTTTTTTAAGAAACAGATTTTCAAATCAACTAGTTAATACCATGATGTGGGGAAATTACCTGAAAGTTGCAGCCCGCAACATTCAAAAAAGAAAGTTCTATTCATTTATCAATGCATTTGGTTTAAGCATTGGTCTTGCATTTTGTATGCTGATTACACTCTACATTCAGGATGAAAAAGAGTTCGATCAGTTTCACACCAATAAAAATCAGATTTACCGGATCGAAGAAAAGAGTTTTGACACCTGGCTAAATGATTCGCCAGATCCTTACCGAAGGTCGGCCTATATTCAAACCGCTTTGGCTCCCACATTAAAAGAAGAGTTACCCGAAGTTGAATACGCCACCCGATTTAATTCAGGCGGTCGTGTAATTTTCAGGTATGGCGATAAAGTGTTTACGGAAAGAGTAGCGTATGTGGATAAAGACTTTTTCACCATGTTCTCTTTCCCCTTGCTGCAGGGAAGTGCTGATAGAATTTTTCTGGACAAGTCCGAAGTAGTGCTTACACCAGCCATCGCTACCAAATATTTCGGAGATCAGGATCCCATCGGCAAAACGATTGAGATTGATAACAACGGAAAGAAGTCATTCACCGTAACGGGAATAATTGAAGCTCCGCCCGCTCAGTCGAGTCTTAATTACGCTATTTTATTGCCACAGGAAAATCGCAATCATTATGAGAATGGCATGAAACAGTGGGGAAATTTCAGTACACCCACCTTTGTGCAATTGCACGCCAATGCCGACCTCGCTGCGTTTAGAACCAATCTGGATAAAGTTGTTGATAAATATATGAGTGCTACTCTGGAGCGGTGGCGCAAGGAGGCAACCATTCCTATTCCACCCGATGTAAAAATGCTGGAGTATCAATTTACAGTACTGCCGGAAATTCATTTAAAGAAAGAAGTGAGTTGGGAAAAAGTAAGCGATCCGCAATATACGCTGATACTGGGCGGCATTGCGTTGCTCATCATGCTCATAGCCTGTATCAATTACATTTCCTTGTCGCTTACTACCTCCGCAGCACGCAGGGTTGAGGTGGGCGTGCGCAAAGTAGTAGGTGCACAACGCAACCAACTGGTGTATCAGTTTAGTTTTGAATCATTGCTGTTGGCGCTTAGTTCGCTGGTGATTGGCTTCGGTCTGGTGGTTATATTTCTGCCATCGTTTAACGAGTTCACCAATAAGGGCATTGAACTTACCTGGCCTAAAGCGTTGCAATTACTTTCAGTAGGCCTGGGGCTTACGCTAATCACGGGCTTGTTGTCCGGCAGTTATCCTTCGTGGTTTCTTTCCCGGTTTAAACCGACTCAGGTATTGAAAGGCGGGTTTACTTCGCGCTTGCAGGCAGGCTTCACCAGACCATTGGTTGTATTGCAATTTGCACTTTCGGCATTTCTGATCATTTGTTCAGTTATGATGTTCCGGCAAATGCGCTTTATCACAACCAAAGATCTGGGTTATAACAAAGAACAGGTGTTGGTTATTCCAACCCAGGCTGGCTGGACAGAAGAGTCTGATCGCGTAGTTGAACAATTTCGAACCCGTGCACAACAGGAATCACAAATCGTTTCGGTATCAGGAACCAGTTCATCTTTTAACCAGGGTTATTCGCGATATGGATTTAAAATTAATGGCGAACAAAAATCAGCATACGTTTATGCCGCAGATCCTCACTACATTACCACGTTAGGTATTGAATTGGTACAGGGCCGAAACTTCGATCCGGCTATTGCAGCCGATAGCGATGCTGTTATTGTAAATGAAGCGCTTGTACGAGATATGAAGTGGACTGATCCGCTGAATGAATACTACAACTGGCGTGAAGATACTGTGGGAATAGGCTCGCGCGTGATTGGTGTGGTTAAGGATTATCACTTTCTGTCGCTTGAACAAAATTTTGAGCCGATGTTTCTGTCCATGGATAAAAACAATGTGGGTTATCTTACAACCGTGCTGGTAAAGGTAGGAGCAGATGTTACAGCAGGTTTAGACCGTGTGAAGTCCATTTGGAAAGAACTCTATCCGGATAAACCTTTTGATTATACTTTTCTGGATGAGGATGTAGCCAAACAATATAATAGTTACAAGCGCTGGATGAGCATTATGGGGCTGGCCACAGGCTTTGCCATTCTTATTTCGTGTTTAGGTTTGTTCGGCCTGGCGGGTATCAATGCGGTTAATCGTACCAAAGAAATTGGCATCCGAAAAGTAATGGGAGCCGACATGCAGACTATTTTCTTTTTGCTCAACCGTCAGTTTATCGTGTTGGCAGTGTTGGCCTTTGCCATTGCGGCACCACTCTCGTGGTGGTTTATTACCAAATGGTATATGAAAGATTTTACCTTTCAGGTTCCGCTTAGTTGGGATTTGTTTGCTTTGAGTATGGGTGCAGGGTTGTTACTGGCATTGGCTACGGTTAGCTACCACGCCATTAAGGCAGCTCTGATTAATCCGGCTGAGACGTTGAAGTACGAATAAAAATCTAATCTATGAAAATGTAATGCCGGAGGAGCAGGAGAGTTGTTGATTGAAACTGGTGTTGAATAATTTTATTGCCACCTTGCGAAAAGACTTATCTTTCAAAGTACTTATGTCTAAGCAATACTTCGATAACGAAACTTTCCAGGCTCTTGATTTCTTACAACAGCCCCTTCAAAAAGGCGAGTACGAAAACTGTACCTTCAGAAAATGCCGGTTTGCCGAAGCAGATTTAAATCAGGTAACGTTCAGCGAGTGCATATTTGATGAGTGCGATTTCAGCATGGCCAGGGTGCGGGGTGCTGCGTTTAAAACCGTGCACTTTAAAAATTGTAAAATGCTGGGTTTGCGGTTTGATGAATGCCAAACCTTGCTGTTGGCATTTTCATTTGAAAGCTGCCAGTTGGATTTTTCTTCTTTCTATAAACTGAAGTTGAAGGGCACTGTTTTTAAAACCTGTAAACTGCACGAAGTAGAGTTTCGCGAAGCAGACCTGACAAATGCCCGATTTGATCAGTGCGATTTAACCCGTGCCACATTTGAGAATACTATTTTGCAAGGTGCTGATTTACGAACAGCTACAGGTTTTTCAATCGATCCGGAGATCAACAAATTAAACAAAGCCCGGTTTTCAGTTAACGGGTTACCCGGTTTGTTATCGCGGCACAATTTGCTGATTGAGCCGTAAAGGTTAAAAGTTTGTATCTTGATGGCATGTATCGGATTTTAATCATCTTAATTTTCGCAGCCTGTATGAGTCCCCAGCCCGAACTTACATATGCCGATGGTAGTGCCAATCGCTATGTTATCTCGCCAACGCAATTGAATTACCTGCCGGTTAAGTCTGAAGAAAGTTCTACAGGTATGTATAGTGGAGGTGAGCCCGCAACAGTAACCATCACTGCGCAGCAGTATGCCGGGTTGAAAACATTATTTGAGAAAGCGATTGCTCAAACCGATCAGCACATGGCCGATCGCATTAAAACCAGTGGCGTTGTGGCCGTGGGCGATAAGCAAGTGATTTTAACCCCTGGGTCGGCTATTAAAGCTGAGATAGAAAACAAACTTAAGGAATTGTTGGGGCGGTAATGATGCACAAGCCATCTATGAAACGGCATTTAGGGGGAGCGAGAGAATAATTGATTGAAACTTGTGTTGAATAAAATTTTATTGACAGTGGTTTGCACTGGCGAATTCCGGAATCCCAATTTCATGCGTACGAGACAACTATGAAAAGTACGTCATAGGTCCACCTACCAGAATCAAGCTACCTACCACAATAAAAAAACCTCCCGATGAGGAGGTTTTTGTGGGCCCAGCTGGGCACGATCCAGCGACCCCTTGATTATGAGTCAACCCCGAAAGCTTTCGGGGTAACCAGCTGAGTTCAAACCTATCATGAATACTTAGCCTGGAGTTTTTCGATTATTTCTGGATACTTCATGAGGTTCCGGATATAGTTTTTGCTCTTCATTGATTTAATATGTTTTTCCAGTTTCCGTGCTATCTCGCGGTTCTTGCAACTGATTAGCAGGTAAATCTGCCAGTCATTTGCTTTTGAGGTAAACTCAGAAAATCCACTATTGTGGAATTTAATTCGCTGCTCAAAGTCAGATGTCTCACCCACGTAAAATTTATCAAGGTTTTTAGAGTGAATAATATAACAGAAGTGCATGGGTGCCGGGTTCTTCAATCATGGATTTTAATTGTTAACCTCATAGGTTAAGGAAGAAGTGGGCCTAGCTGGGCACGATCCAGCAACCCCTCGATTATGAGTCAACCCCGAAAACTTTCGGGGTAACCAGCTGAATTCGAATTTATCATGTTCCTTCAATTATTCAGGATTTAAATTGATAACCTCATAGGTTAAAGGAAAGAAGTGGGCCCAGCTGGGCACGATCCAGCGACCCCTTGATTATGAGTCAACCCCGAAAACTTTCGGGGTAACCAGCTGAATTCGAATTTATCATGTTCTTCAATTATTCAGGATTTAAATTGATAACCTCATAGGTTAAAGGAAGAAGTGGGCCCAGCTGGGCACGATCCAGCGACCCCTTGATTATGAGTCAAGTGCTCTAACCAGCTGAGCTATGGGCCCTTAAAACTTCAAAACGACATCTGGTTCTATTGTCGTAATTTGGGAGCGCAATTTTACATATTTGAGCGTTAATACCCAAAGTATTTGAAAGCAGGAATTAAAAACATTATTTTCGATTTGGGTGGGGTAATTCTAAACCTTGCTGTTGAAAATACCCATCGTGAATTTGCCCGGTTAAGCGGATTACCCCTTGAAGAAATCAAAAGCCGGGTGCATCAGGCTAACTATTTTCACGCGTACGAGCGTGGGTTGATTTCAGATGCTGATTTTCGGAACCACCTGCGCCAGTCGCTGCAACTTCAGGTTACGGATAGTGAACTGGATAACGCCTGGAACGCCATGTTGCTGGACATTCCCCTGGAACGGTTTGAGTTGCTGCAGCAATTGAAACAAACCCATCGGGTATTTCTACTAAGCAATACCAACGAAATCCACCGGCAGTGCTTTAATGGCATCGTACACCAAACTTCCGGCAAGGCCAATATCGATCATTATTTTCATCAAGCTTATTTTTCGCACCAGCTTAAACTCAGCAAACCGGATATCGCGATTTATCAACACGTGTTGGCCGACCAAAACTTATTGCCCCACGAAACTGTTTTCTTAGACGATAATCAGGATAATTTAACCGGTGCGGCAAAAGCCGGACTGCACACTTTTTATGTTCAACAACCCAATCAGATTTTTGAATTTTTTGCATGAATCCTAAGTTAAAGTCTGCCCTTATTCACAGCTCGCTGTTTATTGTAACTTTTATTACCACTGCATTGGCCGGTGCCGAGTGGACACATGGTAAATCAGTTTTGTTTGGTGAATTCACCTGGTCGGATTTTGTAAGTGGTTTACCATACTCGCTTACATTTTTAGGTGTATTAACGGTGCACGAGTTCGGGCATTACTTTACAGCGATGTACCACCGCGTGCGATCTTCGTTGCCATACTTTATTCCTTTGCCACCCATTCCATTTATGTTTGGAACACTGGGTGCATTAATCCGCTTGCGCGAACGGGTTAAAACCAGTACGCAGAATTTTGACATTGGTATTGCCGGTCCATTGGCTGGTTTTGTAACGGCCATTATTTTGTTGTGGTATGGATTTACACATTTACCACCACCCGAGTATATTTTTTCAATTCATCCTGAATACGAACAATTCGGATTGAACTATGGTAACTATGTATATAATCCTGGGTTTTATGAAAGGGGTGTTTTTTTACCCGTTACCGGAAAAAATCTGCTTTTTATTTTCTTCGAAAAGTATGTGGCCGATCCTGCCCGGGTGCCCAACATGTATGAGTTAATCCATTACCCTATTTTGTTTGCCGGATTTTTATCGCTTGTGTTTACAGCTATCAACTTGCTTCCTATCGGCCAATTGGATGGTGGTCATGTATTGTATGGATTGGTTGGCTACAAATGGCACAAACGAATTGCTTCTGTAATTTTTGTTGGCTTCTTGTTTTATGCCGGGTTGGGATTTGTGCATCCAAACGAAATTTTCTCGGATACTTTTTATAAAGTACCCTTGATAATCTTTATTATTTATATAGCTCTTGATTCTTTTCAACTCTCATCTCAAGATCGGTGGATGTACACGCTAATTATCTTTACAGTCCAGTTCGGGTTAGCTTGGCAATTTCCAACCTTACGAGGTTATTCGGGTTGGTTGCTATTTGCAGTTTTGATTGGCAAATTTGTGAAGTTAGCCCATCCGCCATCCGAAGTAGAAGAGCCTTTAACAACTGGTAGAGTTATATTAGGTATTATTGCCTTGATTATTTTTATTCTGTGTTTCACACCACAACCAGTGAATATTTTTATAATTGAAGGGGTCAAGAACGCAACCGCTCAGATTAGTTTCTAATTAACGGATAATAATTTTCTGAGTCAGCAGGTTATTGCCCTGGCGCGCGCGCAACACATAAATACCGGCAACCGGTGTTACAACCGTAATTTTGGTTTCGTTTTGTAGTGATTCTGTTTCAATAGAAACCGGTTTTCCGGTGAGATCAAGTAATTGAACTTGTTGCAAATCGCTGGCTGTATAAAACACACCCGGGTTTGGAATAGGATAAGCCCGAATGGTTTTGGTTTCCGGAACGCTACTGATTACCTCGCCATTACCCTTCCCGAAAACGGGCCGCATCATCAGGCTGCCAGCCAGTTCGTCTTCTTCCCAGGTGCCATTCAGGTTAACAAAAATTTTTCCGGGTACTTCCGTGTTTTTATCTAACCCAATGGCAATTAACGCACTGCTTAACTGACGCCAGCCTACATGAAAGAAATCGCGCACGCCAATAGGCTCTGGTAATTTCACGCGCCAGAATTTATTAAACGAATTTCGTTGAATTGGAATAGTGCCAGTGAAGAGAACATCAGAAGCGGAAGTAGTGAGGTTTTTCCAGATCTGTAGTTGAATACTTTGACTCGATTCATCACCAAACCGTGGGAAGTAGAAATCAATAGCAACAATGGTATCGGGCTCGGTGGTAAGCATATCAAACCGATACGCTACTTGCGCACCAGCTTTATTTAAACCCGCGCCATACTCTGCTTCGCCATCATCGTAAGCGTAGTAGTTAGAGAGTTTATAGTTGGCTGATGTGCTATCATTAGATATAAAGCTTATCGGACTAAAAACATCTGTATCATAATCGGCTTCCGGTATAGGTTTGGCGATGTTATCACCAGAATCCATAATAACTTTTAATCTTAAAAATATTGAATCAGCTGTAGCATCTAATGAAGCTACAGTTGGCAAAGTTTGTAATGTTATTGGAGTAAAAGTTTGAAAAAAGATAGGACTCAAAACATTCGCATCAGTATCTAAAATATTGTTGTTTACAACCGGTGGTAATTCATCTTTATACGATGTAATTTTTACTTCTGATGAATAACTCACGGGTTGCCCTGATGGTGATACCTGATCGGTGCGCAAAGTGGTAAGGGTAAGGATCGGTTGCTTGAGTATAGCAGCAGGGTCATTAAAAAAATGTTTGATCGGAACTGCGCGATAAACCTGAAAAAGTGAAGTGAGTGGTTGCGAAACCGTACGATCTGGAAATAATGGAAAAACAGGAACAACCTGTGCTTTGCCATTATTCACATACACATAATCCACATGCCACGTATCATACGGCCCGGATAGCCGAGCAAAATTCTGAAACCGGAATTGAAAGGCATCATGGAAATAACCAGCACCGGTTATCGGTATCGTTACCCGAACAAATTGATCTGCGGCTAAAGTACCATCATTTTCTATTGCCCACACTTCTGTCCACTCGTCCTGGTCGTTCTTAAAATCTAAACTCAGTCTATCTCCGGCATCGGGTGCTTCGCCCCGGCCTTTGAACTGATAAAAAAAAGTTATGGCAACATTATTTCGATTGGCAACTGCCACTTCATCTAATCTGAGGGGTGCTGAAACCATCTTATCAGCAAAACCTTTGGCCAACACATCGTTTACATTATAAGGTTTTCCTAAACTGTCCAGCCCATCCAACGTAGCAACATTTAAGGAAGGTGGATTAATACCCAATCCCGAATTGATCCAAACCGAGTTGGCATGTTGCCACAGCCCAGGATTGGCAACTCCGTTTTTAATGGTAGCAAAATCATCCCAGAAAGGAAGCGATAGCGGAGTGATGTCTTCTGTTCTTTTATTAGCCGTTGCTGACTTAGTTGCTTCTTTGTGAATAGGCGTGAGCACCAACTGGCCCATAGCCGAAGTTGTAAGAATAACGAATACAAAAAGGGCGAAAAGCCTCACTGATTTTAGTTTAACGCGTTGTCTTCAGAATCATCTGTTTCTTCTTCTCCTTCTCCTTCTCCTTCTCCTTCAGGCTCAGTATACCCTTTTGGTCCAATCCAGATATCTACCGGATCGCCCACCCGAACAGAATCGCCTGCAGCCGGATATTGTTTGAAAACGAAAATCTCTATTCCGGTAGTATCTACATCGGCCGGGATTTGCACACTGCCGAGGTACAGATTCCAGCCCATCAGTTTGAACTTGGCTATTTCCAATTGATCGCCCACCAGATTGCCAATGGTAAAATCAGCGGGGCCGTTGCCATCGCCCACAACCAGATCAATTACAGAACCTTTGGTAATGGCGGTGCCGGGTTCAATCTTTTTCCCTTCGTATTGCATCTCTAAAACAAAATTGCGGAAGGGGCTGGGCTTGTAGAAAATCCGGCCTCGTTTCATATCCAGACTTTTTAAAACCACCTCGGCATTTACGAGCGAGCTCTCAACCAGTTTGGGCATGGGTAAAGTGGGTGGTAAAACCCGGTTCAGCGATACATACACCACGCGGTTTTGTTTTACTAATGAGCCCGCATGCGGAAACTGCCGCAATACGGAAAGGGGTGGATGGTCTGCTGAATAAGCGGAATCATTTACGGCATACCGAAGTTCGTGTTTGGTTAAAAACTCTTCCAGTTCTTCTACATGAACACCGGTAAGATCCGGAACGGTAATCGATTCACCATGATTGGTGGTAGCAGGCAGGTAGATGTAGAAGTAAATTACTCCTATAGCCAACACAGTTACTATGGGAATGATGATTGAAAGCAGCAAGCCACCTACCGAACCTTTTTTTAAATATTGCTTCAACTTCATATCAAAAATTTAAAGCCGATTGAAAGTTACGCTCCACCCGTTTTGATTTTTTATATCGGGTTAACGCAAGGTCGGCTAGTTTGCTGATCAGATCGGTAAACGAAATGCCCCGTTCTTTCCACATCATGGGGAACATGCTGGAGTTGGTAAAGCCGGGAATGGTGTTGATTTCGTTTACATATACTTTACCATCGGGTGTTAGAAACAAATCCACACGCGAAAAGTCTTCGCAGCCTAAAGCCTGGTACGCTTTGATCGAAACTTCACGAATGCGTTCGGCAATGGAAGCATCCAGTTTGGCCGGCACATCAATGATAACAGCATCGCCATCTACATACTTGGCATCGAAAGTATAAAACTCGTATTGTTTGTTGATGATGATTTCGCCCGGTAAAGAAGCTTGAGCAGGTTCGTTACCCAGAATGGCGCACTCAATTTCTCTTCCGGCAATAAATTCTTCAAACAGAATACTGTCATCGTATTTGTAAGAATCTTTCACAGCAATTTCGAAATCGGCTTTTGATTTAACTTTCGAAACACCCACCGAAGAACCGAGGTTGGATGACTTAACCATAAAGGGTAACCCAATACTATTCACTACTTCCTCAAACGAATATTGTTTCGGATCGGCATAATGCGAATGCAGAAATTTATTAACCGGCAACCCGGCTTCTTTCAATAAACGCTTTGCTACCAACTTACTCATCGACATAGCCGAGCCACTCACTCCGGTTCCAATCATAGGTATATCCATGGCCTTGAGCAAACCCTGGATGCTGCCATCTTCACCATCGGTACCATGCAGCACCGGAAAAACAAGGTCAACCGAAAAATTTTTACCCGAAGCTGTGGTGAACACCGGTGCCCCGGGATTAAGCGCTAATGAAAGCGGTTCGCCTTGTTCTATTTCTTTGCTTACCGTTTCGGTTTTATACCACACCCCGCTTAGCGCGATGCCAACCGGAATGGGTTCGAAAAGATTTTTGTCGATGTATTGAAAAATATTCCGGGCCGAATTGATCGAAACTCCGTGCTCAACAGATCGACCTCCGTATAAAATTGCAATTCGCGTTTTAGTCATGCCAAATTAAAACTCAAAGATGTTCAATTTACTTAAGGTTGACAACCTTTTACAGACCACATTCGCTATTGGTTGGTTAACCAAACCCGTTCGGCCCCGGCCACATTTCCGGCCTGTACCTGCACAATATAAATACCCGAACCTTGTGCTACATTAATCTCGTAAGTCTGATTCAGTACATCCGTAAGTTGATTGGAAAGCACGAGTTGGCCTACCGAATTATAAATGCGCAAAACCGCATCTGTTTTTTCATCCAGGTTAAACGTTACGAAAACTTCTGAACCGGAGCCGTACACCTGAACCTTATTTTCGATTTGTACCGGAAACATGTTATCGCTGATAAAAAATTCAATGTTATCGATAAACAAGTTGTTACCGTTATCGGCTGTGGCAACAAATGCCAGCCGGGTTTGCGCATTGTTTGTAAGTGCGTTAAGGTTAATAGACTCACGATCCCAGTCTCCGTTTTCGGTTGGCAACCAACTGGAGAATGAAGTGGCCGTAGATAACGATTGTCCCATCTGATCATAAAGAACAATCGGGTAAGTTTGGCCGCAGTCGGTTGAAGCCAGTACGCGCAAACGCTCATTACCATTACTTTGGGTTGCATAACTCACATCAAAAAACACACTCGCCTTATCGGTTTGTGAAAAATCCAGAACGGGAGTGGTTAACCAGGTTTCTTCACCCCGGTTGGGATTACTGAAGGCCTGATAACTCAACGAGCTTTTTTTATTGGTAATTAACGAACTCCACACATCCGCATCGCCCTGACTTACAATTGACCAATCATCGAAGGTGAAATCAAAATTTTCGCGAAGCGGAATACTTTGTTGGCGTGTATTCACGACACGGGTAACGGCCAACGTATTGTTATCGGTATTCGAATCAAACAACCCGTTCGGATCGCTGATAGTAAACGATACCGTATTTTGTCCGGATACAAATGGCAATGCAGAAAGTGTAAATGATTCTTCACTTCCGGCACTTATTCCGGCAGCACTGGTTAATGTTTGTGTAGTACGAGCCTGTCCGTTTAAGGTAGGTTGAACTTTAAACGAGTTGATGGTAGCCGAACCCATGTTCTTAACTCTTATAACCGGTGCGGGTTGCTCTACGCATGTAACCGGCCCCGGACTTTCAACAGTCAGGATGGCCAGATCAAGAGAGTTATCGGTAGAGATTGTAACATTATCGAGATATACATTGTTGCCGTAGGCATTGGTAATTTCAAAGGCAATTTGAATTTTGTTACCAATAAAATCCTGAAGGGAGATAACGGAATTCTGCCAGTGCGAAGGCGAGGTAGGTACAAACGAAGAGTTGGTGGGTGGTGCCGTGGCCAACGCACTTCCTTCCAGACTTAACAGTTCAGTAAACGTGTTTCTGAAATCGCACGCAGTTGAAATCAATACCCGTAAGCGTTCCGGGTAATTAGAATTGAATAAGGCATAGGCCCGATCAAATCTAAGGTAAGCAGTTGTGGCGGTTGTTAAATCCAATACGGGTGTAACCAAACGATCAACGGCACCTTCGTTTTCATAATCGTAGCAGTTTACATACATGGCATTACCATTTGTGCTGGTGTTGCGCAAGCTCCATTGAATGCCTGCATCAGGATTGTAAATGCTCCACGTAATGGGAATACTATTAAAAACTTCTGATACCGGTAACGAGGTACTGGCAGGCACAGCTGTTGAAATGGTGAGCAGGCTGTTCTCAGGTCTTTGATCAGCCACACCGTTTACCAGCAGCACTTCAAATTCATAATTAACCGTTCCGGAATTTTGCGTTACCGGATTAAATGAAAATGCGGTGGTAGCAAGATAGGCCAGGTTGGGCGAAAAGTCTTTGGTTTCAATTACAGCACCATTGATTTTAAATTGAACTCTGGCCGTGCCGGCAGTTGTAGTGCCAATATTCTGTACAGAAATAGTGGGTGTAAATGTGCCACCACAAACAGTAACAGTTGGCGAATTAATCTGCGTAAGCGCTAAATCATTTGCCAACGGTGGCGGGTCGTTGGCCCCATTTGAATTGAGTAGACTAAACCTGCGCGGACTGTTTTCCAGCACCACTATCATTCGGGCAACCTGTCCTTGGGTGTAAAGATTCATACAGGCATCATCGGTATAGTCCATGTAGTTCATGTACATATCGTTGCTGCTACAGGTATTTCTGGTGTCGGCAGGACATTGACCTACATAATTGCCACCTTGATTAGGTGTATCATCTACATGATCGGTTCCGGTACAGGCTGAGCCATCATCGCCCCAAATGTGTTTCAATCCGAGGAAGTGGCCCACTTCATGGGTGCAGGTTCGGCCTCTGTTATACTTGGTGTCTAAACTAAAAGTACCCAGTCCTTCAAAGTTAGAACCAAATACTGTGTAATCAATCACAACACCATCGGTAAGTCTGTCGTTGGATGAATTTTCCAATCCAGGCAAGGATGAAACCGGAAACTGGGCAAACCCCAGGTAGGAAGGAATGTTAATTACCCAGATGTTGAGGTAGTCTTCAGCGGGCCAGTAACTTAATGCTTTGAAGATTGGGTTGTCGTTTATAGACCAAACTGTTTTGGTTCCCTGCACGCGATTAATTCCGTTGGTAGGAGCCCCAACCGGATCTTGTTTAGCCAATACAAACTCAAGGTCAATGCTTCCGGCAACGGGTAAAAATTCTGCAGGCGTGTTGGCTGCATCCAGGTTCAGTCGCTGAAAGTCTTTGTTCATTGCATTGATCTGCGAAAGAATCTGATTGTCGGAAATGTTGGTACCACTACCAATTGCTTCACCGTTGTGAATAACATGTACTACAACCGGAATGGTATAAACTGATTGTGTGCCTTCGGTGCGCTGATTCTGAAAACGTTTTGTGGTGAGTTTTTCCAGCATCCAGTTTTCAAATTGCTGGTTGCGTTCGCGGGCAGGATTTAGTTGCTGTTGAAATGTTTCGTATTTGGTAGTGCCACAGCGTTCAACCAGTTGGGGGCGGGTTTGCGCAATACCGGTTACCGACAAGGCCAAAAAAATCAGAATAAAAATGCCTTTTGCGTTCATCACCTCAACATCAGATCTATGGTGTTAATGCCCGGCTTTTGAGTATCAGTAACCGACTCAGGCGGTAGTCAGGTTTACTACTTCGATAGTTTTAATTTCTGGTACTGCGCGTTTAATTGCTTCTTCCACACCGGCTTTAAATGTCATGGTACTCATTGGGCAGTTACCACAGGCTCCAACGAATTCCAGCCTCAGAATATTATCGGCATTTAAGTCTAAAATCCGCACGTTGCCTCCATCAGCCTCCAGGTAAGGTCTTATGCCATCAAGGGCAGTTTCAACACGGTTGGTAATTTCTTCTGTTGTCACCGGGTAAGGTTTTGGTTATGCAGTTATTTCTACTCGCTTGGTTTGCTCAAAGGTAGCATTTCTTATGGCAACCTGCCGCGCTACATTTTCGGCAATGGTTTTAAATACATCGGCCATCAGGCCTTCTTTCATTACAGCTGGCAGTCCACTGTCACCGCTTTCGCGGATGCTTTGCACCAACGGTACCTGCCCCAGCATGGGTACATTGAATTTATCAGCCAGATTTTTGCCGCCATCCTTACCGAAGATATAGTATTTATTATCGGGTAATTCTTCCGGTGTGAAGTAGGCCATATTTTCGACAATACCCAAAACTGGCACATTGATTTGCGGCTGTTTAAACATGGCCAAACCTTTGGTGGCATCGGCCAGGGCAACTTTTTGTGGTGTAGTAACAATTACGGCTCCGGTTACCGGCACCGATTGTACCAGGGTAAGGTGTATATCGCTGGTTCCGGGTGGTAAGTCAATTAACAGGTAATCCAACTCACCCCAGATTACATCGCCTATAAATTGTTTTAATGCTGCTGAAGCCATGGGCCCGCGCCAAACAATGGCACTATCGGCCGGAGTAAGGAATCCGATCGAAACTAACTTAACACCATATTGTTCTAACGGCAAAATGTAATTTTTGCCATCAATCACTTTTACTTCGGGTTGCTCGCGTTCGCAGTTAAACATCACGGGCATTGACGGGCCATAAATATCGGCATCGATTAAACCCACACGGGCACCTGCCTGTGCAAGTGCAACGGCCAAATTGCTGGTTACGGTTGATTTACCCACACCACCTTTGCCGGAAGCAATAGCAATAATGTTTTTCACTTTCGGAAGGGTAGGCGTATTGCCACGGCCTGAGGTTACAGAAGATGTCATGTGAATAATTAGCTCCGGTTCTTCACCAACCACAGCCTTTACGGCCTCTTCGCAATCTTGCCTGATTTTCTCTTTTAGCGGGCAGGCAGGTGTGGTAAGCACCACAGTAAATTCAACGGCATTATCTTTTATTAAAACATCCTTTATCATACCCAGTGTAACCAGGTCTTTTTTCAGGTCGGGATCGTTAACGGTACTTAGGGCCTTTAAAATATCTTCGGTAGTAACCTTCATTCTAAATCGGTTTCGGTAAAAACAACTTCGGCCAACCAACAGTTCGGTAGCCTGTATAATTAGCCTTAAAACCTCAAAATTACAGATGCCGGTTACGCTTTCATAACGATTTTTAAAAAATGCCCCGGTTTGTGATTAATCATCTTCGCGCAAAACAGTTAGCTCCAAAATCAATGCAACAGTCGGCCTGAGGCTGTTGAAGGCGATTCCATCTCTGAGAACAGGTTTCGTCCCGATGGCTATCGGGGACAACCTGACATGCAGCTTGTTTTTTTGTGATGGCTTTTAGTATCCATTTAAACCGTTTTCGGAAGGCTTAAACCGGCAACTGCGTGTTTTGCCTAACTAAGTCTATCTGCAAAGTAGTTTAGTACTTATATTTGCCGTTCACTTTTTACCAAATGGAAGAACTTGCACATTTAAATTCACTCAGTGCCTCAGCCGGGCTGGATTGGGTTAGTAGCAGGTTCAAACAGGTGCGGTTTTCCACTTCGTTGGGCGAAGAAGATCAGGCTATTACGCATTTGGTTGCCACACGGCAGTTACCCATTTCTGTTTTTACATTGGATACGGGCCGTATGTTTCAGGAGACATACGATCTGCTGCATCTTACCCGGTTGCACTACAAAATTCCGGTGCAGGTTTATTTTCCGGATGCCAGACAAGTGGAGGATTATGTGCAGCAAAACGGCATTAACGGATTTTATGATTCGGTTGAAAACCGAAAACAATGCTGTCACATCCGCAAGGTAGTTCCGTTAACGCGAGCTTTGCAGGGCGCTGAGGTTTGGATTACCGGTTTACGGCAATCGCAATCGGCCAACCGCGGTTCTATGCAGCGCGCGGTTTGGGATGAAGAATATAAGCTGATCAAATACAATCCTATTTTTGATTGGACCGATGATCAGTTGCACGAATTTATTAACGCCAATAAAATCCCGGTTAACACCTTGCACAAAAAAGGGTATCCCAGCATTGGTTGTGCACCATGCACGCGGGCTATTATGCCGGGCGAAGATGCTCGTGCCGGCCGTTGGTGGTGGGAAAGTTCGGCCAAAGAGTGTGGCTTGCATGCCACGGTAATTAAACAAAACGCATGAAGAAAGATTATCTGAAAGAGTTTCCGCGCGAGTTGGAAGATGAAGCGATTTATATTATTCGCGAAGCTGCGGCACAATTCGATCGGCCTGCTATTTTGTTTAGTGGCGGAAAAGATTCTATCACGTTGGTTCGGCTTGCCCAAAAGGCATTTTATCCCGGCAAGGTTCCATTTCCGTTGGTGCATATCGATACCGGTCATAATTTTCCTGAGACGATAACTTTTCGCGATAAGCTGGTAGCTGAAACCGGACTTGAATTAATTGTTGGATTGGTGCAAGATGATATTGACGCCAAACGCGTAGCAGAAGAAACCGGAAAATTTGCGAGTAGAAATATTCTTCAAACCACTACACTGCTGCGAACAATCGAATCGCTTAAACTCGATGCCTGTTTGGGTGGCGCAAGGCGCGATGAAGAAAAAGCCCGTGCGAAAGAACGTGTATTTTCTGTGCGCGATGATTTCGGGCAATGGGATGCCAAGAATCAAAGACCGGAGTTGTTCGATTATTTGAATGGCCGTATACGTCCGGGTGAAAATGTGCGCGTATTTCCGATCAGTAACTGGACCGAGTTGGATGTGTGGAATTACATTCGCGAAGAGAAATTGGAAATCCCTTCTATTTATTATTCACATGAACGCCCGGTAATTGAACGCAACGGTGTGTTGTGGCCGTATTCGGATTTTATTTTTAAAGATGCAGATGAAGTGGTGCAAACAAAAACGGTACGCTTCAGAACGGTAGGCGATATGAGTTGTACAGCCGCGTTGGCATCAACAGCCAATACGTTAGAAGAAATTATTGAAGAGGTGATTGGTACTTCGGTGTCCGAGCGTGGAAGTAGATTAGACGATCAGCGCAGTGAAGCTGCTATGGAAGCCCGTAAAGCGGTTGGATATTTTTAATTTGTTGAACGATGGATGTATTCAGAATAGCAACCGCAGGAAGTGTAGACGATGGCAAAAGCACATTAATTGGTCGGCTGTTGTACGAAACCAATTCAATTACCACCGATAAACTGGAGGCCATTGAACGCGCAAGCCAGCGCAAAGGAATTGGTTTTCTGGATTTGTCGTTGCTTACCGATGGCCTGGTGGCCGAACGCGAGCAAGGTATTACGATCGATGTCGCGCACATTTATTTCAATACACCTAAACGAAAATTTATCATAGCCGATTCGCCCGGCCATGTAGAGTACACCCGTAATATGATTACCGGTGCTTCGCGGGCACAAACTTCGGTTATTCTGGTTGATGCGCGCAAGGGAATTATCGAACAAACCCACCGTCATTATTTTATTGCCAACCTGTTGCGCATACCCTATGTGATTGTGTGTGTTAATAAGATGGATTTGGTAAACTATGCGGAGGAGGTTTTTACTAAAATCAAAAATGATTTTCTAAAACTTTCGGCCAGCCTGCCCAATACACAACAACAGATTGTGGTGATTCCGGTTTCATCATTACATGGTGATAACCTGACAACACCTTCATCCAAAATGCCGTGGTTTACAGGCGAACCCTTACTGACCTTACTGGAGTCTTTGCCGGTACCGGCTGCGCGTGGCGCATTCCGCATGCCGGTTCAATTGGCTATTCGCCCGCGCAACGAAAGTCACCACGATTATCGTGGTTATGCCGGTCGAATTTCAAGTGGAAAAATTTCGGTGGGCGATGCAGTAACCGTATTGCCATCGGGCCGCAGTTCAAAGGTTACTGCTATTCATAAAAACGGGCAGGAGCAGGTTATGGCTATTGATCGCGAATCGGTAACTATTACCATTGCTGATAATATTGATATTAGTCGTGGCGATATGTTGGTGCGAAGCGGAGAAGAACCAAAACTGAAAGCCGAGCATCAGGCTTTTATCTGTTGGATGGATAGCATGGTGTTAGATACCCAGAAATCGTATTTGATTCAACATGGTACGCAACGCATCAAAGCCAAAGTTACGCAGGTTACATTTGTACAAGACACCGCCACGCTGCAACAACTGGCTCCCGGTGGAGGATTAAAAATGAATGAGATTGCCCGGGTAAACCTTAAAACAGCCAAGCCATTGCCGGCAGATGCGTATCAGGATAATCCCGCCAACGGCACGTTTATTCTCATAGATGAGTTTACCAATAATACGGTAGCAGTTGGATTTTTTGAGTAAATCCCGCTGTTAACCAACCTGTGGATTAACGGTGGATAAGTTTGTGATTTGTAACCTTATCTTGCCGGTTGATTTTAGGGCCTTTTATGATCTCCCGCGATACCATTGAAGAAATCCGTAACCGCCTCGATATTATCGATGTGATCAGCGATTTTGTATCGCTCAAAAAGTCGGGCATGAATTACAAAGCCCTTAGTCCGTTTGCCAACGAAAAAACACCCTCATTTTTTGTAGTGCCTTCAAAAGGCATTTTTAAAGATTTCAGCAGCGGCAAAGGTGGCGATGCCATCACCTTTGTAATGGAACATGAAAAATTAACCTACACCGAAGCCCTTCGGTACCTCGCCAAAAAGTATGGTATAGAAATCAAGGAAGACCGGCAGAGCCTGGAAAGCAAAGAAGCGCAAACCGAGCGCGAGTCGCTGTATATTCTGATGAACTTTGCCAAAGATTTCTATCGCAAGCAACTAACCGGCAGCGAAGAAGGAATCAGTATTGGGTTGAGTTACTTTCGGGAGCGCGGTTTTAACGATCGCACCATCGAAAAATTTGAACTGGGTTATGCACTGGAGGGCTGGGAGAACTTTAGTAAAGAAGCTATAACCAGTGGTTACAACAAAGAGTTGTTGGAAAAAACCGGACTGGTTGTAAAGAAAGATGATGGCTCTACTTACGATCGCTTTCGCGGAAGAGTAATTTTTCCGGTCCACAACATCACCGGTAAGGTAATAGCCTTTGGCGCGCGCATGTTGGGGCGGGATAAAAACCAACCCAAATACATCAACTCGCCCGAGACCGAAATCTACCACAAGAGTGATGTGTTGTATGGATTGTATCAGGGTAAGAATGCCATTCGCCAGCAGGATGTCTGTTACCTGGTAGAAGGTTATACCGATGTTATTTCCATGCATCAGGCCGATGTGCAGAATGTAGTGGCTTCTTCGGGCACGGCTCTTACCGAAAATCAGATCAAACTCATTCGCAGGTTTACCGAGAACATAACGGTATTGTTTGATGGCGATGCTGCGGGCATCAAAGCGGCCTTGCGCGGTATCGATATGATTCTGAAAGGCGGGCTGAACGTGCGGGTGTTATTGTTTCCGGATGGCGAAGACCCCGATAGCTATTCCCGCAAAGTGGGTACAAGCGAGTTTCAGAAATTCTTAAAAGATCATACTCAGGATTTTGTTTCGTTTAAAGCGGGCTTGTATGCAAAAGAATCAAGCGATCCGATTAAACGGGCCGAATCGATAAAGGAAATTGTAACCAGCATTGCTCAGATACCCGATCCGGTAAAACGTTCGGTTTATATTCAGGAAACAAGCTCGTTGTTAAAAATTCAGGAAAGTGTGTTGTTGAGCGAACTCAACAAGATTCTGATTAACGACAAGCGCAAGACCGATAAGGATAGATTACGGCAGGGAGATGAAACGCAAATTCCTGTTGAACCAATTACCGAAGTTGCTCCCACCAAAGTAGATACTCAAACCATGGTGGAGCGGCAGGAGCAGGAAACCATTCGCCTGTTATTGAATTATGCCGATCAATCAGTAGATGAACAATCGCTTTCGGATTTTGTGTTGCGCGAACTGGATGATGTAGAGTTTCTCAATCCGGTTTACCGGCAGATTTATGAAGCGTTCAAAAAAGGAGTCGAGACCGGTAACATTCCCGATAGCAGTTATTTTATTCATCAGGGTTCAGAGCAAATTAAAAATGCGGTTACAGGTTTAATCACGCCCCGTTACGATACCAGCAAACACTGGAGCGATAAGTACCATATCTTTTTCCCGAAAGAGAAAGATGTAATTAATCAGCTGGCGTTTAGCAATGTTCTGCGCTTAAAATTCAGGGTAGTACAGAAAATGCTGGACGACAACCTGCTAAAAGTGAAACGGGCCGAATCCGATGGCTCGTGGGATGACCTGGATGCTGCCTTAACCACCCAAACCGGCCTGAAAGAGGCCGAACAGGAACTGGCCAAACTACTGGGTATAGTTATCGCACGGTAGGAACACCCATACCGTATTTTTTGTTTATTTAGCTGAATCAATAATTCCAATGAGCATAATTAAGATTGACACGATAGAAGAAGCCATTGAAGATATAAAAAATGGCAAGGTGATAGTAGTGGTAGATGATGAAGATCGTGAAAACGAAGGTGATTTTATCTGCGCAGCCGAATCCATAACTCCGGCAATTGTAAACTTTATGGCAACCCATGGCCGGGGGCTTATCTGTGCGCCATTAATTGAAGACCGCTGCGAAGAACTTGGTCTTGAGCTGATGGTGGGAAAAAATACAGCCGCATTTGAAACGCCATTTACCATTTCGGTCGATTTGATCGGACACGGGTGCTCAACGGGTATTTCGGCTCACGATCGGTTTAAAACCATTAAGGCTTTGGCCGATCCGGAAACAAAACCTGAGGAGTTGGGTAAACCCGGACACATTTTTCCACTCAAAGCAAAAAAAGAAGGCGTGTTGCGCAGATCGGGCCACACCGAAGCAGCTATTGACTTTGCCCGTTTGGCGGGTTTCCGGCCAGCTGGCGTGTTGGTGGAAATTATGAATGAAGATGGAAGCATGGCTCGCCTGCCGGACTTACGAAAAGTGGCCGATAAGTTTGGGTTGAAGTTAGTAACCATCAAGGATCTGATTGCGTATCGCATGAAGGCCGAGAGCCAGGTACGCAAACAAGTGGCTGTAAACATGCCCACCGCGTTTGGTGATTTTAAATTGGTGGCTTACGAGCAAGTGGATACGAACGAAGTACACCTGGCGTTAATAAAAGGCGAATGGAAAAAAGATGAACCGGTTTTGGTGCGGGTACATTCCAGTTGTGTAACAGGCGATATTTTTGGATCGTGCCGCTGCGATTGCGGGCCACAATTACACAGCGCCATGAGCATGGTTGAGAAAGAAGGCAAAGGTGTGGTGTTGTACATGAAACAGGAGGGCAGAGGCATTGGGTTATTGAACAAATTAAAAGCATACAAACTGCAGGAAGATGGACTGGATACCGTAGAAGCTAACCTGCAACTGGGTTTTGATATGGATAACAGAGATTATGGAATTGGCGCCCAGATTTTGAATGACCTGGGTATATCGAAATTGAAACTGATTACCAATAACCCCAAGAAGCGGGTAGGGCTGATTGGTTATGGATTGGAGATTGTGGAAAATATTCCGATTGAAATTGCACCTAATCCGCACAACGAAAAATATTTACAAACCAAACGCGATAAACTGGGACACTCCATTTTAAAACAGAAATGAGAATAGTAATTTTTAGTTTATGGGTTTTGATTGCATCCGCGGCCAATGCACAACAGTTCGCGTTCGAATTGTGGCATACCGGCAAAGTGGTGCTGGATACAGGCGACACCCTGCGCGGCTTGCTTAAATACAATCTTGAAAATGATATTGTGCAGGTGCAGGCTAATAATAGACTGGAAAGTTATACCGCCCGTAAGGTATTGTTGTTTGAAATTTTTGATGAAACAGTAAGGCGGTATCGTAATTTTTATTCGTTACCGTATGCATTGGCCGGTCAATACAAAGCACCTGTATTTTTTGAACTGTTGCAGGAGGGTAAGCTTACGGTTTTGTGTCGCGAAGCGTTGGAATACCGAACCACTTCATCGCCCTATTATTTTTATGGCAGCTATACCCGGCTGATGTTGATTAATAAGTATTTCATACTGCGCGAAAATGGTGTTATAGAAGAATTTCGGGGTAAGAAAAATGATTGGTACGAGCTCATGCCCGGCAAGTCTGAAGAAATAGAAAAATTTGCCAGACAAAATCGCCTTAGTCTGGACGATAAGTATGAATTATCGCGGGTGATTGAATATTATAATTCGTTATTCAGCAAGTGATCCCGGTGCGCAATCGCAAATGGCTAAATCCCAATTTCTAATTTTATAGTAGTTATGAACAAACCTTTAATATTGGTGACCAACGATGATGGCATCACCTCGCGTGGAATTTTAAATCTGATTAATGTAATGAAAGAGTTGGGCGATGTGCTGGTGGTAGCGCCCGATGGTCCGCAGAGTGGAATGGGTCATGCCATTACCGTAGGCGATACGTTACGCTTAACAGAATCGAATATTTTTGAAGGCGTGCGGGCCTACGAATGCAGCGGCACACCAGCCGATTGTGTGAAGATGGCGCGGCACTTTGTTTGCAAGGATAGTCGCCAACCCGATATTGTGGTGAGTGGCATTAACCACGGCAGCAACACTTCTATCAGTGTGTTGTATTCCGGTACCATGTCTGCAGCGATAGAAGGGGCTATTGAAGGCACACCGGCTATCGGCTTTTCATTGTGCGATTACAGTCATAAGGCAGATTTCTCGCACACTTCGGAAATTGTAAAGCGTATTACCAAACAGGTATTGGATAAGGGTTTGCAAAAAGGTGTTGCACTGAATGTAAACATTCCGTCCAAACGTAATGAACCGATTAAAGGAATTCGGGTTTGCAGGCAAGCCAATGCAAAATGGGTAGAAGAGTTTGTAGAACGACTGGATCCGAATGGAAGAAAATATTATTGGATGACGGGCAACTTTGTAAACTTCGATAAAGGCGAAGACAACGATGAGTGGGCCATTGCCAATAACTATGTTTCGGTGGTACCCTGTCAGTTTGATCTTACCGCACACTCGGCTATCCCGATGTTGAATGAAGATTGGGAGATTTTGGGGTGATCCTTTAATGGGATTTATCTCTTGCCAAAGTTTTTAATCCCATAAATGAGAAGCCAAACCAATGCAGTTACCAATCCAGCGGATAGAAGGATATTGGCTCCTTCTAAATGTTGAATCTTAAAAAATGCACCCACTACAATAAGTAAAATTGCCAGAATACGCAGAAGGGATAAAAGCGTCATACCGTTTGTTTTAGGAAAGCTACGATTTTCGATTTAAGAATTCTTCCAACTGTTTTTTGCTAGCCAACCCTTTCCAACTTTTCTCCAATACTTCCATTAACAACTTTTTAGTATAACCTTTCGTCCACATGCAGATGTAGGGGTATGCTTTGAAGTGAGCCGGCAAGTGAAAAATTTCCGGATACTTTCTAAGTACACATCGCGTAAAGCAAAATCTAACCGGATAGGAATAAATTCTCCGTTATCGTGTAAGCGACACATTAATTTGCCGCGCACTTTTACCGATGGGGTACCTTCATGCGAAACGCTTTCTTCAGTCCCAGGAAAAGTTAGCGATTGCTTTAACTGGTTCAAAGTCCTGTGGATTGTATTTAATGAGTTTGGATTTCATGGAGTAGCAATTTAGTTATTCTCGCTAAATTTGAATTGGCCAAAATTATAGGTTAAAAAAATCCTCAGCACATTTAGCACTGAGGATTCAGGATTCATCTAATTTAATTCTAAATACTACTTCCAGCCACCACCCAATGCGCGATAAATATTTACTTTGGCATTCAGCTGTTTCATTTTAATTTCAACCAGATCTACTTTCGATTCGAGGGCCTCGCGTTGGGTAAGCAGCACCTCGGCATAATCAGCCCGGGCTGAGTTAAACAGGTTGTTAGCAATGGTGATGGATCGCATTAAAATTTCTACCTCCCGATTCTTCGTTTCAAAACTTTGATTGTAGTTGTCAATTTTCGAAAGTTGATTGCGCACATCAAGGTACCCGTTCAAGATTGTTCGTTCATAATTATAAACGGCCTGAAGTTGTTTGGCATTAGCCGTAATGTATGCTGCTTTTATGGCGTTGCGGTTAACCAGCGGTGCAATTAAATCTCCCGTAAGGTTGTACATCATCGATTCGGGATTGATGAGATAACCCACCTTGAACGCCTGAAAACCCACGCCACCCCGAATGCCGAATGAAGGATAGAAGTTGGCGCGAGCCACTTTCACGTTAAGTTTGCTGGCGGCCAATTCAAACTCCGCTTGCCTTATGTCTGGGCGATTAATCAATAATTGCGAAGGAACACCGGCCTGAATAGAATCTAAGCGAATAGTCAGAAACCCACTTGAGTTACGTGCGATGGGTTGTGTAAAATCTCCCGTAAGGAAATGCAATCGATTTTCAATTTCAACTATACGTTGCTTAACCTCGAATTGCAGATTTTTTGTGTTGAGCAATTGTGCTTCAAATCGATTTACACCCAACTGTGTAACTCTGGCCGATTCTTTTTGTTGCGTTACTACCTGCAGTGCACTGGATTGTAGTTCAATATTGCGGTTTATGATTTCCAGCAAGTTGTCCAGTGCCATTAACTCATAATAGGCATCGGCAATTTCGGCTATCAGGTTTGTAACCATAAAGTTTTTACCCTCAACGCTGGCCAGATAAGTCATGGTAGCTGCTTTGCGCGAGTTGCGTAACTTTTTCCAGATATCTACTTCCCAGGTGGCCGTGGCACCCAGCAGGTAATCCTGCATCGGCTCCGGAAATCGGGTGCCGGGCTTAACTTCCAATTGCTCTTCAACTGCACCCATAGTGGTGTAGTGGCCGGGTTTTTCTACTGCTGCTCCGGCTGCCAGATTTACAAAGGGAAGGTATTCACCTTTTCGGGCCCGTACTTCGTTTTTGCTGATTTCAATTTCCTGTAGAAAAATGTTCAGCTCCTGATTGTTTTTAAGGGCTGTGTCCACCAATGCAATCAGGTTTTTATCATCGAAGTAGGTTTGCCAGTTTAGTTTGGCAACGGTAACCGTATCCTGTTTTTTCGTGAATTGTGCAGGGGTAAACTTATTCTCTGTTCGCACCGTGGGTTTTAATGAATTACAACCCCACATCAGCGAAAGCATGAATGTGAGCCCGGCTGCTTTAATTATTGAACTATTCTTCATGTTGATTCTTTTTACGTCTGGCCACTTTAAGCAGCAACTGTAGTTTTTGAATTTTTTTAAGCAGGGTAGCCTGCGTGTGGTGCTCTATCATCTCTTCAGTAAAAGGTATTAAGTCTTCATCCTTAATCAGTCTTTTACCATCAGCAAGCTTGGCAAAGATGTAATAGAGTCCGGGTACAATGATTACTCCAAACAGAGTACCCAATAACATACCACCCAATGCCGAAGCACCAATGGTTCGGTTGCCCACTGCACCGGCACCGGTTGCTCTTACCAAAGGAATCAACCCGGCAATAAAAGCGAAAGATGTCATCAGGATGGGGCGGAAGCGAACCTTAGCACCTTCAATGGCTGCCAACACAATACTGGAACCTTGATTTTGTTTTTGTACGGCAAACTCTACAATCAATACCGCATTTTTACCGAGCAACCCAACCAGCATGATCAACCCGATTTGCGCGTAAATGTCATTGGCCAAACCCATTAACTTCAGCAAAAGAAAAGCTCCAAATATTCCGGCCGGCAGCGATAGCAACACCGCGAATGGAATGATAAAACTTTCGTACTGCGAAGCCAGCACGAGATAAACGAAAATCAACACGATAATAAAAATGTAGAGTGCCTCATTACCACGGTGCGCCTCATCGTACGATAAACCTTCCCAGGCAATATCGTAACCATTGGGTAACGTTTGTTGGGCTACTTCTTTAATCGCGTCAATGGCATCGCCAGTCGTGTAACCGGGAGCCGGTAACCCCCGGATGGCAGATGATGTATAAAGATTAAAACGTGTTATCTCATTGGGGCCTTGTTTTTTTACGAGCGTAACAAATGAGGAGTAAGGCACCATCTCGTCCCGATCGTTTTTAACGAAAAGATTTAACACATCCGTAGGTAGTCTGCGGTATTCCGGGGCAGCCTGCGTATATACTTTAAAGAACGTATTAAATCGCGTAAAGCCTTGTTCGTAGGTACTGCCAATCAGAATGTTCAGGTTTTCCATTGCTGTTCCGATGGAAACACCTTTCTGCATGGCTTTTTCATTATCAATTACAATTTCATATTGCGGATAATTAGCTGCGTAGAAAGTGAAAAGGCCGGTAAGCTCTTTGCGTTTTTTCAACGCTTCCATAAACTCTGTGTTGATCACATCAAACTCGTGATAGTCGATGGTGCTGTTCTTATCGAGCATGCGCAAAGAGAAACCATCTGATGATCCATAACCCGGCACAGCCGGAGGTTCAAAGTATTCCACTACGGCCCCCAGGTTTTTGGTTTTTTCTTCCAGTTCTTCAATAACTTCTTTTACAGAGTGCTTACGGTGCTCCCAGTCTTTTAAGTTGATCAGACAGGTTCCGGCATTGGAGCCGCGACCTTCGGTAAGAATTTCATAACCAGCTAATGACGTTACCGATTGAATGTCTTCAATCTCTTCGGCAATTGTCTGAAGCTGATGCGATACATCATTGGTGCGTTCCAGTGTACTGCCTGGCGGTGTTTGAATGATGGCATAGATTTGCCCCTGGTCTTCGTTTGGAATAAAGCCGGAAGGCAACTGCTGATTGATACCTACAATTCCGAAAGCAAACAGGGCAAGCAATCCAAATGTTACTAACCTGCGATTAACGATCTTTTGTAACAGGTTGGTGTACTTACCCGTAACTTTTTCGAAAACCCGGTTGAACCAATCGATAAAAACCTGTACCGGAGTTCTTTTCCTTTTACCGTGGTTATTTTTAAGAATCATGGCACACAGTACGGGTGTTAACGTAAGTGCAACAATACCCGAGAGGATAATTGAACTGGCCATCGTAATAGAAAACTGCCGATAGAAAACGCCAACCGGTCCGGTCATAAACGCAATAGGCACAAACACGGCTGTCATAATCAGGGTAATGGCAATTACAGCTCCGCTTATTTCGCCCAATACTTTTTTTACTGCTGCAAACGAGGACAGATTTTCTTCCTGCATTTTGGCGTGCACCGCTTCCACCACCACAATCGCATTGTCTACCACAATACCAATGGCCAGCACTAATGCAAACAGGGTAATCAGGTTAATGGTTAATCCCAACATCTGCATAAAGATGAAGGCGCCAATTAAAGACACCGGCACCGCGATAATAGGAATTAACGTAGAGCGCCAATCGCCCAGAAAGATAAACACCACCAATGCCACGAGAATGAAAGCCTCCGCCAGGGTATGAATTACTTTATCGATAGATGCGTTTACAAACTTCGATACATCGTAGTTTATTTCGTAATCCATGCCAGGCGGAAAATCTTTTCTGAGTTCTTCCAGTTTCTCTTTTGTTTTGGCAATTACATCGCTGGCGTTCGTGCCAAAGTTTTGTTTCAAAACAATGGAAGCAGATGCATACCCATCTTTGTTGGAATAGATATCGAAAAACTCGCTGCCCAATTCTACTTCGGCAATGTCTTTCAGTTTCAGAATTTCACCTTCGGCATTCGCGCGGATGATGATGTTTTCATATTCTTCCGGTTTATTGAAGCGGCCTTTGTAACTCAAGGTGTATTCCAGCGATTGCGCAGTTTTACCCGAAGCCTGACCTAATCTTCCTGGCCGCCCGATAAGACTTTGATCCTGCATGGCCTCCATCACTTCTTCGGTTGCTACATTATAGGCTCGCATGCGATCGGGCTTTAACCAGATGCGCATGGCAAATGTGCGGCTTCCTAAAATCTGGGCCCGGCCCATTCCTTTTATGCGCTGCAACTCGGGTATTATGTGAACATTGGAATAGTTGTATAAGAATTTCTCGTCAGCATTTTTATCGGTGCTGAAAAGATTAACATACATCAGCATGCTAGGCTGAATAGGGGTGATGATAATACCTTCGCGCTGAACCAGTGGCGGCAGGTTATTCATAATCGCATCCACCCGGGTTTTTACATTTACTACGGCAGCGTTAGGATCTGTTCCCGGTTCAAAAATTATCTGTACGGTGGCTTCACCGGCACTGGTAGCATCGGAGGTAAGGTAAAGCATACCCTGCACCCCGTTAATGGCACGTTCAAGTGGAATCAATGTTGACTCAACCAGAATTTGTGCACTGGCACCGGGGTAAGCAATAAAGATATTAACACGCGGTGGGGCAATATCCGGAAATTGCGAAATCGGTCTGGTTTGGATGGCGAGTATTCCCAGAAAAACTATCGCCAAAGAAATGGAGATAGCCAGAACCGGACGTTGAATGAATTTGCTGAACATGTGTAACTGGTTTTAGTGTTTACTTATTCAGCCCTCAGGTTCTGCATCTCATGAAGAATGGCATAGAAAGGTTTTTTCTCGAAGTTTATTTTATCTCCGTTCTTAACCTTGCGTATCCCCTCAACTAAAATTTTATCGGATGGTTTAATGCCACTGGCCACAATGTACATGTGAGGCATTTCATTTTGAATCTTAATCTCTTTAGCCATCACAGTGTGGTCATCGTTCACAACAAATACAAACTTTTTATCCAACACTTCGTACGTAGCCGATTGGGGTATGAGCAGGGCATCCTTTATGGGTGTGTACATAAAGATGTTTCCGGTTTCGCCATGGCGCAGCAAGCGGGTTGGGTTATTGAAAGTTGCCCGGAAGGCGATGTTGCCGGTTTCGTTGTTAAAATCGGCTTCAATGGTTTCGATGATGCCTTCCTGTTCAAACAGTTGGTTGTTGGCCATTTGCAATCGTACCCGTGCAGTTGTTTCGGAGTTTCGTTGTGTGGTGTAGTTAATGTACTCGGCTTCGGGTACGTTAAAGTAAACCCACATTTTATTGTTGTCGGATAATGTGGTGAGCAATTCTCCTTCATCCAGTAAACTACCCATGCGCACATCGTTAAACCGTCCTATTATTCCATCAAACGGAGCCCGGATTTCAGTAAAACTTAAGTGTGCTTTGGCTAATTGAAAATCGGCTTGGGCTTTTTCCAGCTTTGCTTTTGCCAAAGCCAATTCATTTTTTGAAACGATGTTACTATCGGCAAGGGCTTTGGTGTTCAGGTATTCAATTTCAGCAAAGCTTACTTCGGCATGTGCTTTTTGGGCTTCGGCCTGATAAACCACCGGTAAAATCTGAAACAACAACTGACCTTTTTTTACCAGTTTACCTTCATCAACAAAAATGTGTTGAAGGTAGCCCTTCTCCAATGCCCTAAGCTCTATGTGCTGGATAGAGCGAATCTGGCACACGTAGCTTTGATGGAGCACAGTATCGGTTTGTACGGCATTGGTAACCGTAAAAGTTGATGCCTCCTGATTATGAGATTCCTTATGCCCGCATGCGCTTAAAAGCAAAACCGCCAGGCTACAAACATTGATTATGATTTTCATTCCTTAACAGAACAATTCTGAATTAAAATTTAAAAAATAGAAGGAGCACCCTGCTTGAATGGATGCATAAGTCCAGCGTACGGCAACTAAAATTTTAAATCAGAAACGACTTCCAGGAATGATGGAGAATGTAAAGGGCATTTGTGCTAGCCACGCGAACCAGCGCGCGACAGGAGAGCGTTGATACTTTAACCCAGGCGGGATTAAAGTCATAGAGCAAACCAAAAACTGGTTCACCGCTATCTCTTTCGGTAGTGTCTTCTTCTTCAGCTCTTAATTCGGTTTCCGCATGCGGCTCGGCATTTCTATTTTGAACCGGAACGTAAGGCTTAAGATTAAAAGGGCTGGTATCAGCTTCAACCTTTAGTATGGTCTGGCTTTCAGCAGCGGAAAAATCAAAAATGTTTGCTGATGCCGATGAACTCCAAAGCAACGCGGCCAGCAACACAAAAACTGTGAATGCTTTCTGGTGAGCCAACTGCTTCAGATATTTCATGGGTGAATGAACCTGGAATTGAATTCCACAACAAACTTACGACAAGCGCCAGAATTAGTTACTTATTATCAGATAATTATGTTTTAAACGCTTACCTAAACCGGTTGCGGTAAAGCATTTGCGCGGTTGCCCAACAGTAGTTAGGGTGCCAGAGATGGCTTCTGTTTTTCGTTTTAGGGCATTAAAGAATTTGTAGCGCTAACCGGTTTGGTTTAGCTAAACCGGATCCACATCAAACACCACTTTTACATTTCTGTATTCTTTTGTTTGTTGCAGCAAGGCCGCTGTTTGTACCAACGTGTGTTTTATTTCGTGCAGCTTACCCTGATCACGCCTGATCTTGAGCAATGCCAGCATTAAAAACTCATTGCGGATTTTAGCTACCATTGGTTCGCCCGGCCCCATAATTTTTACTGCCGGAATTTTTTCACGCAGGTTGTTGGTCAGCTGCGTAGCAGCTGCGCTAACTACTTTTTTATCGGTATGTTTTAAAGTAATCTCAATTAAGCGCGTAAAGGGTGGGTAGGCGTGTGCCTGGCGGTCGCGCAACTGATCTTCCATAAAACCTGTTACATTATGTGCAGCCACATACCGAAACAATTCGTGTTTGGGGTTAGCGGTTTGCAGAATTACGGTTCCGCGGGTTTCTCTTCGCCCTGCGCGGCCGCTCACTTGCATAATCAATTGGAAGGCGCGTTCATAACTTCGAAAGTCGGGAAAGTGTATCATACGGTCGGTATCAAATACACCTACCAGGCTTACCCGATCAAAGTCAAGCCCCTTGGTAACCATTTGTGTGCCTACCAGAATTTGTGTTTCACCGCGCTCAAAAGCGTCAATAATATTTTCATAGCCGGTGCGCGAGCGGGTGGTGTCCAGATCCATGCGTTGCACCTGGGCATTCGGAAAATGAAATTTCAACTCCTCTTCCAATTTTTCGGTACCGTAGCCAAGTGTGAGAATCCGTTTGGAGGTACATGTGGGGCAATGGTGGGGCAGGTCTTCGCGGTAGCCGCAATAGTGGCACACCAATGCATGGCGGTATTGATGGTACGTAAGACTAACCGCACAATTAATGCACTTGGGCACCCACTGACAGTCTTCGCATTGCACCAAAGGCGAGTAGCCTCTGCGATTTTGAAACAGGATTACCTGTTCTTTCTTTTCAAGTGCTTCGCCAATGGCGCGCAGTAGTTTTGAGGTAAACTCACCTTTAATGGTTTTGCTTTTGCGCTCCATGCTTATATCGGCAAACACAATGTGGGGCAGTTGCGCATCGCCAAAACGTTGGGTTAGTTGAACATGCCCGTAGCGACCTTGTGTGGCGTGGTATAACGATTCGCCCGATGGAGTTGCACTACCCAATACTACCTTTGCATGATGTTGTTGGGCAATAACCATGGCCACATCGCGTGCATGGTAGCGGGGGGCAGGGTCTTGTTGTTTGTAAGATGCATCGTGCTCTTCATCAACAAGAATAAGCCCGAGGTTATCGAACGGCAGAAACGCAGCCGAGCGCACGCCTACCACAAATCTAAACTTGCCGGTAAGCACCCCATTCCACACTTCCACGCGCTCGTTGTCAGAAAATTTGGAATGATACACACCCATTTCGCTGCCAAACATTTTTTTTAGTCGCTGTACAATTTGTGTGGTGATGGCAATTTCAGGTAATAACAATAAAACCTGCGAGCCACCCTCCAGCGCTTTGCGGGCCAGGTCAATATAAATTTCGGTTTTGCCACTTCCGGTAACGCCTTGCAACAAGGCCACACCTTTTTCTTCCAATGCGGTAAGCAATTGGTTGCGCGCATTTTCCTGCGCTTCGCTCAGTAAGATGGGTGGTTGGTGTGCAGCATCGGGAAAACCGAAGCGCGGAACAATCACTTCAAACTCCTCCAATACATTTTGTTTGATGAGTGTGTTTAGCGATGATTCCGAAACATCACCTTCCAGCAGTTTTGCTTTGCGTACACCTTGTTCATTTAAACTTTGATTGTTGAACACCGGTACGTGTTGCAGGTAGTGTAACACTACTGCTTCCTGTTTAGGTTTGGTAGAAAGTTTTTCGAACAGTGCTTCCAGTTCTTTTTTATCGGTATACGAAGCCTTTAGCCGGATATGCTTTTCGGTTTTCGGTTTAAATTTCTCCTTCACCTCTTCAAACAGAATAATGGCTTCTTTAGATGAAAGTGATTTGAGAATGTGATAAATCGATTTGGCATCTAATAGTTTGGCAGCTTCGGTATAAGATAGTACTTCGGCTTTAAGCCGATCGAGGAGCAATCTTTCTTTTTCAGAGAAGTCGAAGTCTGTATCCTGCAACGAAAACCCCGGACGCAACTGAATCATGGATTCGCTGGAAAGTTTTAACCCCGAGGGTAAAGCCGCTTGTATTACTTCGCCCAGTGTGCACATGTAATAATCCGCCATCCACTGATACAGGTTGAACTGCTGGTCATAAATTATTTCCGTTTCATCCAGTAGTTCTAATATTGGCTTGGCTTCGTACTCCTGCGGTGGTTGACTATGCAGGTGTACAATAATACCGGTAAGAATTTTTTTTTGTCCGAAGGGTACAATTACCCGCTGGCCGCGCTTGATGCGATCGTTTAAAACAGCCGGTACACGGTATGTAAACAGTTTGGCTACCGGCACCGGCAGTACAATTTCTGCGAAAAGCGTATTGGTTTCGGAATTAAATAGAGTGCCTTCGGCCATGCTGTAAAAATACGAATAGAAAGAGGCTTATTTCACGCGGGCCTTAATCATCTCCTCTAATTTTCCATGTGCCCATTCCAGGTCAACATCTTTCAGGGGGCTGGCGATTGTAATTTTATTGTACCGAAAATCCTGTTCGCTTTTGCTGGTAATTTGTCCAAACACGGTGTCATCAATCAGCAATACCAGTTCGGTGTCGGGTAATGCGGTAATGGTGTTGCGCAGACGTGTCATGCCGTCCACCGAAACAATGATGTCGAAATAGCTGATCAGGGCAGACAGGTCGTGCGTTATTTTACTTACGCCTGTAAACTCTATGCTGGCAATCAGGGGTTGGGTGGGAATCTGAAATTTTTCGCGGTGGCTGCGATTATAGACTCTGCGGCCATAGTCGGTTGGTTGATTTTTTTTGTTCAGTTTAATGGTGGCAAAAATCCCGGTTGTTTTTTCTTGTGCAATACCTGCTGAAGCCAGCAGGCAAAAGATCATAAACAGGAAGCAGCGGGTTGAGTTCATTGGTAAATCAAGGTTACCAAAAAGGAAAGGGATAACAAACCATTATTTTATAATTTATTACAAGTAGTGCATTGAACCAATTAATTACAGCCCCTGATGCGGATTTGAGGATTGGCTTATTAAAACTTTCTATTTTTGCAGAATGAATAAGAAACTAATCCCATACCTGATTCTGGCAGTCTTTTTCGTGGTGGCCTTGCTGCTTAGAAATTACCGTACGGGCGAAGCCGATGCACAACTGGAAAGTAATCCATCGCGCATAAGCTTAGATGTTTTTCGCGATGCCGATGCAGAATATTTTTTTACCAAACATGCCCGCTGCCGGATGGAGTGCCGGAGTATTACCCAAAAGGAGGTGAAGGAGATTGTTCGCAAAGCTGATGTAAATTATAATAAGAGTGATTTGCAAGCCTCTGGCGGACCCAAGTATGCCCTGGAAGGTTATACATCAAAAGACAGACAACATATTCGGGTTATCGTTGCGCCCAAACAGAAACATCTTTCCATTGTAACAGTTATCGATCTGGATAAAGATTGGGAGTGCCCGAGTTGTAAGTAGGTTGCCGGTTATCTTTAGTTAGTATATACAGACTTTCAATACTGATTACCGACTACCCTCTAATAAACTCCAATCTCCGCAATAACCGGGCAAGCTTTTGAATCTGAAATAACCACGCGAACCGCATCGGCTTTCACACCATTCAATTTTAAGATTCGTTTGTAACCAATTGTGGAGCCGGCAGCTGCTGGTTGCCACGTGTTGCTGGTGCGCACCTCAACGGTAAAACCTTTTACCCGCTGCCCCAGTTGTATGTGTTCCTGTAGTTCAATAAAGTTTAAAGGCTGCGCTTCACCTAAATCAATTTCAATTGTTGCCGAAGTAATTTCATCATCGGTTGCCCAGTATGTTTCAGGGTTATCATCAACCAGATTTGTACTGCTGTATTTTATATCCTTTCCGCGGAAAGTGTTAACCTGAACAGATTTGTTTAATGCCAGATTAGTTTTGAAAGCAGAATCAAGCAAAGCCCGAAATCCCATTAACGAAGCGGAATCTTTTTCATGTACGCGTCCACGTCTGTCGGGCGGAACGTTGAGCAGCAAGGTAGAACCCCTTCCCACGGAAGTGAGATAAATTTCAAATAACTGCTCCGGAGTTTTTACCAGTGTATCTTCTTCGGCATGATAAAACCAACCCTTGCGGATAGACACATCTACTTCGGCCGGAATCCAATGGGTACCATTTTCGGCTCCGGTGTTCAACAACTGTTCAATCCCTGCCTTGCCGGCATATAAGGTATCGGGTGTAATGGTGTTCCAGTTGGTTTCACCGGCCATACCGCGTTCGTTGCCTACCCAGCGTACACCGGGCCCGGCATCACTGAAAAATAAAATCCCGGGTTCAAGTTCACGCACCAGGTTTAAGGTGGTAGGCCAATCGTAAAACGTTGAACCCTGAATGCTTCGCTTTTCACGGTTGCCACCGTAATAACCATCGCCACCATTGGCGCCATCAAACCACATTTCAAACACGGGGCCGTATGTGGTAAACAATTCGTTAAGTTGGTTTCGGTAATAATCTAGATATGCAGGTGTGCCGTAATCGGCATGGTTGCGATCCCACGGTGAGAGATATACACCAAACTTCAATTCATATTTTTTACAGGCGCGCATCACATCGCGCACTACATCGCCTTTACCTTCGCGCCACGGACTGCTTTTTACAGAATGCTCAGTGTACTTGCTGGGCCACAGGCAGAAACCATCATGGTGTTTGCACGTGAGGATAACACCTTTGAAGCCTGCTTCTTTAAAAGTGAGTACCCACTGGTCTGCATCGTAATTAGTCGGGTTAAAGATGTCGGGACTTTCATCGCCATAGCCCCATTCTTTTCCGGTAAACGTATTGGTTGTAAAATGAACAAAGGCATTCAGTTCCATCTGATGCCACGCTAATTGATTAGCAGCCGGAATGGGCAGGAGCGGAGCCGGTGGTGGTGTATCTTTGGGTGTGCAACCAGTAAGAACAACTATTGCAGCAATGTACAGGTGAATGGATTTCATTTTTAAAGTTAAATGCTTAATTCGAAATTCAGGATTTAAAATTTTTGATTTGATTCAGGGCCGTGGTAACATCCGCTACCGGTAACAGACATGTCTTATTCCGGCATACATAAATCAAGGTTCCATTTTCAGGAAGGCGGTTTTCCAGCAAAGGCAAAGTGCTTTGAATTGTACTTCCGGCAGTGATTGTAAACGGCAGATAATGTTGATGTAACTCAGCCCGCAGGGTTAAGGCTTCATCGCCAGCTATAACTACTTCGGCTGGTTCATGAATCAACTCGCTCAGCAATACGGCCCAATGACAGGTATAAACCGGTTCGGAGGTTATCAGGTGCAAAAGTTTTGAAGTCATGGTGCGGGCTTGCTCTATCCAGTCTTGACGATCCAGTAAAACGCCAAGATGAAAAAGGTTACGCGCCATTACTGAATTAGATCCGGGAATCACATTATCGAAGATTTCTTTCTTACGCGCAATCAGGGCTTCGGCTGTGTTGGATGAATAGAAGAAAAATCCTTCGTCCGCATCGGTAAAATGCTGTTGCACATAATCGCACCAGACAGTTGCCTTGTGCAACCAGCCTTCATTAAAGGTTACCTGGTAAAGTGAGATGTAGGCTTGAATCAGGAAGGCATAATCTTCCAGAAATCCTTCTGTTTCCGATCGTTTGCCTTTCCAGGCCCGGTAAACTTTATCGCTGATCAAATGCTCTTCCAGAAATGAAATAGCATCAAGTGCAGGCTTTAAAAAATGTTCATCCTGAAAAGTTTTGTAACAATCTGTAAGCCCCTGAATAGTCATGGCATTCCAAGCGGTAAGAATTTTGTTATCTAGCCCCGGCCGGATGCGTTTGCTTCGTGCGGTTAGCAGTTTTGCTTTTAGGTTTTTGATTTCATCTGATTCGATTGTTGTAGTCTCAGGATCTCTGCGTAAGATGTTGCGATCATGTTCCCAGTTGCCTTCCGTTGTGGCCTGATAATGGCGCATCAGTTTTTCAGTATCATCACCTAGCACATTACGCAGCTCCGCTTCTGTCCACGTGTAAAACTTCCCTTCCATGCCTTCGCTGTCGGCATCTAAAGCAGCATAAAAACCTCCGGCCAGGTGGCGCATTTCCCGCTCCAGCCAACTCATTGTTTCATATACGGTTTCTTTTAAAATGGGATGATGGGTGATGCTGTATGCTTCTGCATAAAGCGAAAGCAATTGAGCATTATCATACAACATTTTTTCAAAGTGCGGAGCAAACCACTCACCATCTACCGAGTACCGCGAAAAGCCACCGCCAACCTGATCGTAAATTCCGCCCAACGCCAACTGCCGTAAGGTGTGGGCAACCATATTCAATGCTTCTTTATTGTTGGTACCTGCATGATAGCGCAACAGAAAAAGCCAGATAGAGGGCATCACAAACTTGGGCGCCTTTTCAATTCCACCCCATGTTTTATCGTAGCGTGAAGCAAGAATCTGAAACATGGCGTCTGTTTGTTCCGGCTTAAAGATTTTCTCGTTTTGTTGCGCGAAGCGTTTCAGGTCGCTGGTTTGTAAGTGCCGGGCCAAATCATTGGCCGACTCATCAATTTCTTTTCGTTTTACCTGATAGGTTTGATGAATTTGCCGCAGTAACTGGGTCCAGTTTTGAGGTGGAAAATACGTGCCTCCGTAAAAAGGTTTCTGATCGGGTGTTAAGAAAACATTCAGCGGCCAGCCACCACTTTGCTGCATGGCCTGCACCGCTTCCATGTAAACCTGGTCAATATCAGGCCGCTCTTCCCGATCAACTTTAATGCACACAAAGTGTTCGTTCATCAATTGCGCAATTGTGGTGTCTTCAAAACTTTCGCGCTCCATAACATGGCACCAATGGCAACTGGAATACCCAATGCTCACCAATATCGGTTTGTCTTCGGCTTTTGCTTTTTGTAAGGCTTCGGTGTTCCACTCGTACCAGTTAACCGGGTTGTGGGCATGTTGCAATAAATAGGGTGAGGTTGCGTGAATGAGGCGGTTAGGCATGTGCAATAAGTTGTGCGCGCACAGATTCTATTTCGGTAGTTACCGGTACCTGATGTTGAATAGATTCTAATTTACGCAAGGTGTCTTTTAAAAAACTCTGGTGTGCTGGCGAAGCTAGCTGAAACGGTTTGTGTGCTAAGGCTTTTTGAATTTCATTCAACGTTTGAATGAGTTTTAAGGTGTCGGCCGTAAAGTAACGGTCGCTGAATTTTTGATTGATGTAAGCACGGGCTTCTTCAGACGGATGAATCATATCGCGTTCATAAAAACGATAGTCGCGCAAATCGTCCATCATAATTTCGTAGGCAGGAAAATAATCGGCTTGCTTTTGAAGTTCGTGACACGCTAACCGCAAAACCGATTTGCTTACGGTATTTAGTTCAAAGGTGTCTTTACTGTGCCTTACAGGACTAACCGTAAGGATTACCCGGAGCGCTGGATTGATTGTTTTAAGATTTTGAACAAGTGTGTTAAACGAATTTGTAATTTCCGTAACGGATAAAAGCTTTTTGCTAAATTGACTGCCGGGTACCTTGTGACAATTATTCACCGGTTGATGAGTTGATTGCAGTTCATACACCCAGGCCGTTCCGTAGGTAATGATGAGTACCTGGGTTTGTTGCAAAAATGCACCAACCTTTTGTTGAACCTGCTGCAGGTTAGTGAAAAGTTCAGATTTTGAGTTGGCTGTAAACTGAGAGTGGTAGGCATGATGAAACCAAAGCCCGTTACGTTCAGTAAACAGATTGTTATCCAGGTTAGCAGTTAAGGCATCTAACAGGAGATTATGAATAGAAACCGGATTGTACGTTGTGCCAAAAGGATTGGCAAGTACAGTAAACTTATTGTTGGCGAGCCATTGTCCAAACTGATCGGCAAAACAAGACCCGATAGTGAGTATTTTCTGATCCAGCCCAATGGGCTGTTCAGGTGAACAATTTATTTCGGTTCGAAACGAATTCATTCTATTTTTGGATAGTTTTGGAATCGGTTTGAAAGTTACTACAACTCATTTCAAAAACTAAGTGTAGGGCTGTTTCAAAAGTAGTTTAAAGTGAGCTGTCAGAGGCTGTCAACAGTTGATAGCATACTGAAAGCCTGAACCAGTCGAGGGCGATTTCGAAGCGAAAGGTATAGTCCCGATAACTATCGGGACAATCTCACAAAGAACTACACTTTTGAGACAGTTTTCTCAGGATGAGGACCCGTTTGATTATTTGGTTATGAATAAAAACATTGCTGCTCTTTACCGGATTGCCTCGAAAAAAACACGATTGATTGTCGGGTTGATGTCAGGTACTTCGCTGGATGGTCTGGATGTGGCCTTATGCCGGATAAGCGGAAGCGGGTTGAATACGCAGGTAAAGGTGGAGGCGTTTATAACCTGGCCGTACGCAACTGATTTTAAAAGCAAGATCTTAGCGGTATTTGCCAAACCCCGGATTGATTTTCAGAAGCTAACAGAACTAAATGCAATGATTGGCCAAACCCATGGTCAGCTTGTATTAAAAGCATTGAAGAAATGGAAAGTTAGCCCACAACAGATTGATGTTGTGGCTTCGCACGGACAAACCGTATTTCATGCACCAAAATTTTTATATCCGCAGGCAAATCAAAATGCTACGTTGCAAATTGGCGATGGCGATCATCTGGCAGTTAAAACCGGAATACTTACACTAAGCGATTTCAGACAAAAGCATGTGGCGGCCGGAGGGGAAGGTGCTCCCCTTGCCGTGTATGGCGATTACCTGTTGTTTTCAAAAAAGGGCACGAATAGAATTTTATTAAACGCAGGCGGCATCGGTAACTTTACGTATTTACCGGCATCGGCTAAAGCCAATGAAGTTTTTGTAACAGATACCGGCCCGGCCAACACTTTGATGGATCAGACTGTGCGTCACTTTTTACCGGGCCAATCATTTGACAGAGATGCTCAGTTAGCTAGCAAAGGTAAACCGGATTTAGCCTTACTGACCGCATTAAAATCACATTCGTTTTTCAAACAAAAATTTCCCAAAACCATTGGTCCGGAGTTGTTTAACCTGGAGTATGTACAGGCTGCGCAACAAAATAGTAACACCACGGAAATCTCGTTACCTGATTTACTGGCCACACTTACGTGCTTCAGTTCGGTAACAATGGCTGATGCCATTCAACGGGTTACCCGTAAAAGTAAATTCGAGTTATATACCAGTGGTGGCGGTGCCCATAATCCTTTACTGATGCAATGGCTGAAGGAGTTGTTGCCCAATATTACTTTTTATAAAATGGATGTGTTAGGCATACCAGGCGATGCAAAAGAGGCTGTGCTGTTTGCTGTTTTGGCAAATGAAGCACTGGCCGGTGGTAAAACAGATTTTGGTAAACGATCTAAAATTCCATCGGTGTCGATGGGAAAGGTTTCGTTTGGGAAATGATGCCAATAGATTGGCAATTAATTTAGTGTTTATAAAACAAGTATGTCAGACTTCATAAAAATAACCGAACAACCATCTCACTATCGTCATCTTGAAAAAATGTCGGTTGCCGAAATTTTAACCAACATCAACAAAGAAGATAAAACAGTGCCGCTGGCGATTGAAAAAGCGATTCCGCAAATCGAAAAGTTGGTTCTGGCTATTACCGATAAAATGATGGCTGGAGGCCGGTTATTTTATATGGGTGCCGGAACAAGCGGAAGGTTGGGTGTGGTAGATGCCAGCGAGTGCCCGCCTACGTATGGTGTACCCTATGGTTTGGTTATTGGTTTGATTGCCGGAGGTGCAAAAGCTATTACGCAAGCTGTCGAGTTTGCAGAAGATAGCCTGGAGCAGGGCTGGAACGATTTGGTAGAGCATCGCATTACGGCTCAGGATGTGGTGGTGGGCATTGCGGCCAGCGGTCGTACACCTTATGTGATCGGAGCTTTGAAAAAATGTCGCGAAAGCGGAATTGTAACGGGAAGTATTTCGTGCAACCCCGGGGCACCGGTAAGCCAGCATGCCGACTATCCCATTGAAGTAGTGGTGGGGCCTGAGTTTGTAACGGGTAGCACCCGCATGAAGAGCGGCACTGCGCAAAAACTGGTATTGAACATGATCTCTACATCGGTTATGATCAGACTTGGAAGGGTGGAGGACAACAAAATGGTGAACATGCAACTTACTAACGACAAGTTGGTTGACCGGGGCGTTCGGATGGTAATGGATAACACAGGCCTTTCTGATTACGAACAAGCCCATCAACTGCTAATCAAACACGGGTCGGTAAAAAAGGCCGTGGATGCTTGGTTAAAAAAATAGACGTTCCTACTGGAATGATCCTGAAACCCTTCTATTTTTGAGATTCACCTACCTCAAATCCAATGAGTCACATTTCTGTAACCGAACACATTCCAACTCAGATTTTTAAAACCTCCGAAGAAGCCTCTGTTTTTGTAGCCAACGAAATAGCCAATCTTATTCGCCAGAAGCAGGCGGAAGGTAAACCGTGTGTGCTGGGTCTGGCCACCGGCTCCACACCCACACGGGTGTATGCCGAGTTGGTTCAACTTCATAAAAAGGGTTTGAGTTTTAAGAATGTCATTACGTTTAATCTGGATGAGTATTATCCGATAGAACCTACTTCGCTGCAAAGCTATGTACGGTTTATGAACGAACATCTATTCGATTCGATTGACATCCCCAAGGCAAACATTAACATTCCGGATGGCACACTGCCAAAAGATAAAGTAGCTGAATATTGCAAGCAGTACGATGCTAAAATCGATTCGCTTGGTGGAATTGATTTGCAGATCCTCGGTATTGGTCGTACCGGCCACATTGGTTTTAACGAACCTGGTTCCTCAGAGAAATCGCCTACGCGTATGATCACACTCGATCAGGTTACGCGCATTGATGCAGCAAGTGATTTTTTTGGTGAAGAGAACGTTCCGCGTAAAGCCATTACCATGGGTGTGGGATCAATTCTGAAATCCAAGCGCATCATTATGATGGCCTGGGGCGAAGGTAAAGCCCCTATTGTTCAAAAGGCAGTAGAAGGCCCGGTTACCGATCAGATCCCATCTACGTTTTTGCAGAAGCATTCCAACACACAGGTAATTCTGGATGATGCCGCATCTTCCAAACTCACCCGAATCAAAACACCGTGGTTGGTAGATAGTGTGGATTGGAATGAGAAGTTGATTCAAAAAGCAGTAGTGTGGTTAGGGCTAACATTACAAAAGCCCGTGCTTAAACTGACCAACCACGATTACATGGAACATGGCATGGGCGATATAATTACGGAGTATGGTTCGGCCTATCAGGTGAATATTAAAATTTTTAATGCGCTGCAACATACCATTACCGGTTGGCCCGGAGGTAAACCCAATGCCGATGATTCGCATCGTCCGGAACGAGCCACGCCATTTCCAAAACGCGCTATTATATTCAGCCCACACCCCGATGATGACGTAATTTCAATGGGTGGTACGTTTATCCGGTTGGTGGATCAGAAACACGAAGTGCATGTGGCTTATCAAACTTCGGGCAATATTGCTGTGTTTGATGATGATGCAATTCGCTTTGCTGATTTTGTACGCGACTTCAACCAATCGTTTGGTTTAAGCAAGGCCGATGGTGAAAAGTTTTATGAAAAAATTGTGCGCGACATCAAAGAAAAAAAACCAGGTGCAGTAGATAGTGCCGAAGTGATGAAGATCAAAGGTTTGATTCGCAGAGGTGAAGCAAAAGCCGGTTGCCGGTATACCGGAATACCCGATGAGCAGGCACACTTTCTGGATATGCCATTTTATGAAACCGGTACTGTAAAGAAAAAGCCGTTGGGCGAAGCGGATATTCAGATTATTGTTGATCTGATTGAGAAGATTAAACCACACCAGATTTATGCTGCCGGAGATCTTTCTGACCCACACGGTACACACCGGGTATGTTTAGCTGCCATTTATCAGGCTGTTGACCGGTTAAAGCATAAAGATTACATGAAAGATTGCTATGTATGGTTGTATCGGGGTGCGTGGCAGGAGTGGGATATTGATCAGATTGAAATGGCCGTGCCGCTTAGTCCGGATGAGTTGTTGCGCAAGCGCAGAGCCATCTTCAAACATCAATCACAAAAAGATAGTGCAGTGTTTCCGGGCAGCGATAAACGCGAGTTCTGGGTACGGGCCGAAGATCGCAATCATGCTACAGCCGAAGCATATAACTTATTAGGCCTTGCAGAGTATGAAGCAATTGAAGCTTTTGTGAGATACCATTTTTAAAAGTTACCAGTTGCCTGTTACAGGTTAACCGGCAACTTGTAACCGGTAACTATCATTTAATATTTTTGCAACATGTCTCATCACTTTGTATCCTGGAATGTAAATGGCATCCGCGCTATTATTAAGAAAGAATTTGTGGCGAGTGTGCGGGCTATGGCTCCGGACGTAATGGGTTTGCAGGAAACCAAAGCTGCGAAGGAAGAGGTGTTAACCGCTCTGGAGTTACTGCCTGAATATAAAGTTTATGCAAACTCATCCAAAGCGCGAAAGGGTTATTCGGGCACAGCCATCTTAACCAAAACCGAACCTCTTGATGTTACCTACGATATTGGCATAGATATGCACGATCAGGAAGGCAGGGTAATTACTGCTGAGTTTTCGACTTACTTTTTTGTAACGGTTTATACGCCCAATGCAGGCGAGGGTTTGGCGCGATTGGATTACCGCCAAACGTGGGATGATGCATTTCGTGAATACCTGGTGTGGTTAAACCGAAGAAAGCCCGTGATTGTGTGTGGCGATTTTAACGTGGCTCATAAACCAATAGACCTGGCCCATCCAAAAGCAAATTATAATAAATCTGCAGGCTACACCCAGCAGGAGATAGATGGGTTTGATAAGTTATTGAGCACCGGTTTGGTTGATACCTTCCGTCATTTTTATCCGGAAGAAATAAAGTATTCGTATTGGAATTTTGTAACGAATGGTCGCGCTAAAAATGTAGGCTGGCGTATTGATCATTTTCTTGTTCCGCAAACCGTAATGCCATTGGTAAAAGATGCGATGATCTATAATGAGTATTATGGATCAGATCATTGCCCGGTAGGGTTGAGGATTGGGATTTAGAAGTAGATCTAAATCCGTTCAATCTGTGCCCCTAATTTTCTCAAACGAGCTTCAATATCCTGATAACCTCTGTCAATCTGTTCTACATTCGAAATTTCGCTTTCGCCTTGTGCGGATAAAGCTGCAATCAACAACGCAACACCGGCACGAATATCAGGCGAAGACATTTTAATTCCGCGCAAAGCATTTTTGCGATCAAGACCAATTACCGTGGCGCGATGCGGATCATTCAAAATGATTTGTGCGCCCATATCAATCAACTTGTCAACAAAAAACAATCGGCTCTCAAACATTTTTTGATGAATGAGCACCGTGCCCTTTGCCTGAATGGCCACTACCAATACAATGCTGATCAAATCGGGGGTAAAGCCCGGCCAGGGTGCATCTGCAACAGTTAAGATAGATCCGTCAATAAACGTTTCAATTTCGTAGCGCTCCTGCGATGGAATATGAATATCATCCCCTCTTAATTCCATCTTGATACCCAATCGCCTGAAGATTTCGGGAATAATTCCCAGCATATCAATGCGGCAATTCTTGATGGTGATTTCAGATTGTGTCATTGCAGCAAGGCCAATGAAACTTCCAATCTCAATCATATCCGGCAGAATGGTATGATCGGTACCATTCAGTTTAGTAACACCCTCAATAATAAGTAAGTTAGATCCTATGCCGCTTATCTTTGCGCCCATGCGGTTAAGCATGGCACACAGTTGTTGCAGGTAAGGTTCGCACGCTGCATTGTAAATTGTGGTGGTTCCTTTGGCTAATACCGCGGCCATCACAATGTTGGCCGTACCGGTTACCGAAGCTTCATCCAACAACATGTATTTGCCCTGCAAATGCGAGGCGTCAATATGAAACAGGTTGTCTTCTGTTTCATACTTAAAGCGTGCGCCTAAATTTTGAAAGCCAATAAAGTGAGTATCTAATTTTCTGCGGCCAATCTTATCACCACCGGGTTTGGGAATACTGGCTTTACCATAGCGCGCGAGTATGGGCCCCAATAACATGACCGATCCACGCAAAGCCGCAGCTTTCTTTCGGTATTCAGGTGTTTCAAGATAAGCCGTATTGATTGTTGATGCCGTAAAACGATATGAACCTTTGGTAAGCTTTTCAACTTTGCAGCCCAGGTCGCCAATTAATTCAATCAGCTTGTTTACATCAACAATGTCAGGTATGTTGTGAATTGTTACCGGCTCGGCTGTAAGTAGCGGAGCACACAAAACCTGAAGCGCCTCATTCTTGGCACCCTGTGGAATAATTTCGCCTTTCAGCTTAACTCCACCTTTTATTTTAAATGAACTCATTGATCGCGTCTACGGTGTTGATGACGGTTTTTCTTGAAAGGCCTGTTGCCGCGTGGTTGGTTCCGGTTATCGTTGCCTTGCGGGCGCTGATTTTTGGTGCGCTGCTCGCGATACAATTTCTCAAACAGATTTTCTTCGCGCACTTTATCTAAACTCAGGGTAAGTTTTCCTTTTGAGAGTGTCTGAATATCTTTTACGATTACCGAATCGTCCAGCGTTTCTTTGTTCCAGGCACCATAAAATGTTTTCATCAGCTTACCAATGTAAATGGCTGCTTCTTCGCGTTCTTTCGGATCTTCTTTCTTGGTTGCCTCCAATACCAGTTTCTCAATATTTTTTCCATAATGCCGGTACCGAACATCGTTTTGCGGATACTCAACCTTGCGGGGTTTCTTAAACAGAATGGTACGATCGGGCGTTGAGAAAGGATTATTTACATCCAGGTTAAAATCTGCCATGATGTATAAATCATCCCACATGCGTTGTGGGTTTTCCTGTGCTTCTTTGGCTACCGGAGCGAGTTGTTTAATTAACTCAATCAGGGTAGTAGCCATTTGGGTGCGCTTATCCTTATCGGGAATGGTGCGAATATAGTTAACCAGTTTTTGGACGTTACGGCCATACTCCTTTAGGATTATGGCTTCACGTGAAGTATTGTATTCTCCGATTGTCTTCAATTTTCGTGTATTTTCAATTTAGCAAAACTAAGCAATAAGGTCTTCTCTCCAAAATCAGTAAATTGTATGCGGGCCTTACGTTCGGCCCCTATTTCTTCCAGTTTGGTTACTGTACCAAAACCAAATTTAGGGTGTTCCACCTTCATACCTTCTTTCAGGCCACTGGTATCGCTGGGCTTAAAATCAGCTGCGGGTTTATAGGTACTTGGTTTGGCTACAGGTTGCGAACTAACGGTCTTTTTCATACCGCTTACAAAACTCTTCGCAAAATTTGGATTGGGAATTGAGGTATCGATGCCTCCAAATTTGGTACTTACTTTAATAAACTTGCTGTTAATATCATCCAAAAACCGGCTGGGCTCACAATTCTTTAGTCGGCCAAACCGATAGCGGGTTAGGGCGTAGGAGAGGTAGAGTTTTTTTTGGGCCCGGGTAATGGCCACATAAAATAACCTGCGCTCTTCCTCCAGCTCCGAGCGGCTACTCAGCATCAATTGCGATGGAAATAAATCTTCTTCCAATCCCACGATATACACATTCTTAAACTCCAGACCTTTAGCCATGTGTATGGTCATCAGGGTAACCTTATCGGGGTCCTGGTCTTTATCCTCATCCTGGCCGGTTAGAAGCGAAACTTCCTGTAAGAATGCATTCAGACTTTTGTCTTCTTTTTCCGGGTCGTCTACATACTCCTTAATTGCGTTCAGTAATTCCTGAACGTTTTCATAACGACTTAACCCTTCTACGGTTTTGTCTTCGTACAACTCTTTTAGTAGCCCGCTTGCTTTTGCAATCTCAGCCGCTGCTTCATAGGCATCTTTGTTTTGTATTTCGATACCAAAGCGTTTGATCTTGGTAACAAAATCTTCAATGGCATAAACCGATCGTCCGCTTCCTAAAAACGAAGGAATATTTTCCAATACTTCCCAAATGGAAATACCGTGGTCGTTTGCCGCTACAATAATCTTATCGATGGTGGTATCGCCAATACCACGCTTGGGCAGATTGATGATTCTCTTAAAGGATGCTTCGTCTTGCTGATTTAATGAATATCGCAAATAGGCCAGCATGTCTTTAATTTCCTTACGCTGATAGAAGGAAAGACCGCCCACTACTTTGTATTTGATGTTCATTCTGCGCAAGGCTTCTTCAATGGCCCGGCTCTGGCTGTTGGTGCGATACAGTACAACAAAGTCGCTGAACTTATACTGGTTCTGCATCTTTTCTTCAAAGATGGACGAAGCAACCAGTTTACCTTCTTCATTATCAGAAACGGCTTTGATCAATTCAATCAGATTGCCTTCTTCATTTTCGGTCCATACTTTTTTGGGAAGCTGGGCCTTGTTCTTGGCAATAACTGAGTTGGCTGCTTCTACAATAGTCTGGGTCGATCGGTAGTTTTGTTCCAGCTTAATGATGCGCGCCTCCGGGTAATCTTTTTCGAAGTTGAGAATGTTCGTAATGTCTGCTCCACGAAAGGCGTAAATACTTTGTGCATCATCGCCTACCACACAAACATTTTCGCGCACCGATGCCAGCTTACGTATAATAAAATACTGGCACAGGTTGGTATCCTGAAACTCATCTACCAAAATATAATGAAACCGGTGTTGGTATTTATTTAAAACGTTCAGGTGTTCTTTAAAAAGTTTATCGGTGTTAAACAGCAGGTCGTCAAAATCCATGGCGCCCGATTTAAAGCATCGTAAGGCGTAGGCCTTATAGATGTTACCAATTTCAGGGCGCATGTTGGCGGCATCATCAGCTGCAAATACGGGATTGGCTACATATTCCTGCCACGAGATTAATCTGTTTTTAGCAGAGGAAATCCGGTTGTAAACGGTATTAACTTTATACTGAGTATCGTCCAACCCCATTTCTTTAATTACACTGCGTAACAATGATTTGGAATCATCGGTATCGTAAATGGTAAAATTATTGGGATACCCGAGGTGATGGGCTTCGGCCCGGAGTATACGGGCAAACACCGAGTGAAATGTACCCATCCAGAGGTTGCGCGCATCGCCACCAACCATTTTCTCAATTCGATCGCGCATTTCTTTGGCGGCCTTATTGGTAAAGGTTAGCGCCATAATGTTAAACGGATCAATATTCCTGTTTTGAATAAGATGGGCAATGCGAAAGGTAAGTACCCGGGTTTTACCGGAGCCGGCACCCGCAATAATCATGGTTGGCCCCTCGGTATTCATTACCCCTTCGCGCTGCGGTTCGTTTAGGGTTTGTAAAAAATCGCTCATAAAAGCCCGCAATATAAGCAGGTGCATTTCAAATGCCGAAACTCCCGGGCTTACTTCTGGTTCAAATTTCTGAGGGGGTTAAACTATTGATTTCCCATGCGGGTTAAGGGGTCTGATAATTATCAGGTTATCAATCGCGCGCTTGAAATTACACGGGCTGTTTTTGTATTTTTTTCTTTAACAGTACCTTCGTGAAACATTTTTCTGAGTTGGCAATACTTCCTCCTTTTCGGTTTTCTGATGATGGCTTTGTGGTAACGGCTGCAGAGCCGTGGATCAAAGAGAAGACTTCAGTTATTGCACAGTATCTTCAATCATACACTAACCTGCACACGGGTAAGGTAAACGAATTAATCTTTGTTGACTTGTTTGCCGGCAACGGCCTCTATTCGCTTGGCGCCCGAAATGAATTATTTGCCGCACCACCGCTTCTGGCGCTCTCGCTGGATTTGCCCATCACCCGGTATATTTTCTGTGCCCAGAGTCAGGAGCAACTGAATATTCTGAAGATCAGAGTTAACAAATACTTTAGGGGGAAAAACGTTCTGCTCCTTCTGGGTAAGCCTGATGAATTAGTAGGTAGTTTGAGCCATTACGTACCGGTTAACCAACCAAACTTAAAAGCAAGTGTGTTTTGCCTGGCCGATTCATTTTCGTTCGACCTGAGTTTTGAGGCAGTACAAAAATTAGCTGATCTGCATTTCAATTTTCTGATTCCATTTTGCTTTGCGCTGAACGACAAATTAAACTACCGGTTTTATCTGCGCGATTCCCGCCCCCGGCTGGTAAGTTATTTAACCAAAGAGGGGGTTGATCTGGTAGAACAGGGTGTGGGCAATAACAGAACATTCTATAAGCGACTGGTGCAACAATATCAAACCAATATGTTGGCCCTGGGCTATAATCTTTCACTTTCCACCCATAAGGCCGATTCGGGTTTGATGGAGTTGCCTTCCTATCATTTCGGATTTTTCTCAAAAGAGTTTTCAACACAATCCATCCGGCAAACGGTAGAAGCAGCCAGCCATACACAATTTGAATTGTTTCAGTAGTTGTGCAAAGGTTTAAGTAACTTGGGGGTTTAATTTTTATCAAGATGATTCAGGTAGGAGAGATACTGGTTTCGGACGACATAAAAGAAGTAGAGTTTGTTTGCAATCTGGAGAAGTGTAAAGGAGCCTGTTGTGTAGAGGGCGATTTGGGTGCGCCTTTGGAAGAAGATGAACTGGAAACGATGAAATCCATCCAGAAAGCGATTAAACCCTATCTCACAAAAGAAGGATTGGCGGCTATTAAAGAGCAAGGGCCCTATATTCTGGATGAAGATGGCGACTACTCTACACCCACCATTGGGGGTAAAGAGTGTGCCTACGCGCTATACGATGAGAAGGGAGTTTTAAAGTGCGGCATCGAACAAGCCTATCTGGATGGTAAAGTTGAATTCCGGAAACCTATTTCCTGCCATTTGTATCCCATCCGGATCACTAAAAACAAGAAGGGTTTTGAAGCGGTGAATTACCACAAATGGAGTATTTGCTCGGCCGCGTGTACACTTGGGCAATCCTTACAGGTGCCACTTTATAAGTTTTTGAAAGAGCCACTTATCAGGAAGTATGGACAGGAGTGGTATGATGAACTGGTCTTAAAAATAGAGGTGGATCAGTAACGAGGGAAAATTTTTCTAAATTTTAGTACCTTGGAAGTAAATCAAATTTTTATGAAAAGGCTAATCGGTTTATTCTGGCTTATCCTGATAACTTTTAATCTTCATAGTCAGGATGAAGGGTTGATTGAACAAAAAGCCAGGTTTGAACGCCCCCATAGTATTGGGGTTCAGGTCGGTCCTCTCTTTCGGCTGGGTAAAGCAGATTACAGTAGCGGCTATTCAATTTCTGTAGCTTATACAAGTAGGGTTAATCGAATTTTGAGTGTTGGTCCTGCAATCGCATTTTCCAGATTTGCATTCCAACCTGCGCTTACCAATTCTTATGAGAAGAGCGATGTAAAAGGAAACAACATTTTTCAAGAGGATGGGGCATATGACATCTATGTTGTAACCTTACGTGGAGGAAACTTAAACCAGTTAACAGCTGGGCTAAATTTTAAATTGGATTTAATACCTTTTAGTTCAGAGCGAAAGATTAGCTGGTCCGTTGGTATTCAACCCTTTTTGTTAACAAATAGCCGAAGTGCAGTATCAGCCACAATTTATACTTGGTACTCTGAAAATATCGATCCTATAGATGATCCTTCATTATGGAGTGGTGGTGATATATCTGCAGAAGAAGACTCAAGTTCTCCGGGTAGAAGTAATTGGTCATCCAAAACCGAAGTGTCAGGAGGTGCTCTAATTACAGCAGGTGTTGAATTAGCGCTTCCTGGAAATTGGAAATTGCAGGTGCTTCCGGCATTGCGTTATACTTTTCCTGTTACTCATATTAAGACAGCCACTTTTCCGGCCCTAGGAAGTAGCCTTAATGGTTCAAAGTATCCCTTTGCCAAAGAAAGTTTAACCACAATGGGTGTTGTAGCTGCAATCAGTTATCACTTTTGATATGAAGCTCAAAACGCAAATACTGTTTATCGGACTGATATTCTCATCTACCCTTCTGCTGGGGCAGTATAAATTTTATCAGTCAGGTTTCGATCAATACAAGCAAGGAAAATATTCTGAAGCAATTACTAATTTTTCAGAATTTCTAAACAAGCCAACCCGCGAGAAGTCGCTTGATACTGAAGTATATTATTTACGAGGATTAGCATACTTCAAAACAGATAATTTCAAATCAGCTATTGAGGACCTTCAAGAAACCGCCCGGCTTGGTCATGCGAATCAGGGAAATATTTACTGGTTTATTGCCAAGGCCAACGAAAAACTGGGCTATCATTTTGAAGCCATTAAGGCCTATGATGAAGCCGTCAGGCTTTTGCCATCTGATAAAGACATTCTGGTGAAATTATACCGGGAGCGAGCACAGGTTTTCCTAAAAGTTGATAAACGTCCCCTTGCTTATGCCGATTTATACCGCGCCTATGAGATTCAACCTGCTAATGAACAAGTGCGTGCTGAACTCAGTTTATTTTCGGCAAGCGAGGCTGAGGCGTTTCAGTTTTCAATGAATCCGCAAACCAATGTAGCAACTCGTGAATTAAATGTTAAGTTAGTCGACCTGTATAAGGATGAAAAGCGATTTGCCCTTGTTATCGGGAACGCACTTTACCCAAAAGATATAGGAGAGTTACGCAACCCGGTAAATGATGCTATTGACATGGCCAGTGAACTGGAGAAATCAAACTTTGAAGTACAGCTATTAACGAATGCTACTTACGGACAAATGCGGGCTGAACTTCAAAAATTTAAAGATAAGTTAGAATCAGGCCCAGCTGAAAAAACAGTGGGGCTGTTTTACTTTGCAGGTCATGGGTTACGGCAGGATCAGGAGAATTATTTAGTGCCAGTTGATGCCAAAATTGAATTTGAGGATGACATCTGGAGGTACTGCTTTCCCGTGCAACGAATGGTCTTGGCCAATATGGAACGCTCTAACTCACGCCTTAATATTGTTATCTTGGATGCTTGCCGTAATAATCCTTTCCCTTCGCTTACCCGTAGTCTGGGTAATCAGGGTCTTGTAGAAATGCAAAAAGCCCGAGGTTCTTTTATTGCATTTGCCACGGCCCCAGGTTCGGTTGCAATTGATGGTAGCGGCAGAAATGGACTTTACACGCAGGAAGTTTTAAAAGCGATGCGAATACCTGGACTAACAATAGAGCAGGTGTTTAAGGAGGTAAGAAAGAATGTGATGTTATTATCCGGAAACAAACAAAACACCTGGGATAACTCTAATATCGTTGGCGAGTTTTACTTTAAATTCTAACCTATAAAAAAACCCTGACTTGCGCCAGGGTTTTAGTTCGATCAACTGATCAGTAAATTATTCCGCTACAACATTTACCGAAATGGTGTGCTTCACTTCTTTGTGGAGGTCAAGCGTTACGGTATAAGTACCCAGTTGCTTAGGTTGTTCTTTAAAGTGAATCTTCTTACGATCTACCTCAAATCCTTTCGTTTTTAAAATCTCAGCAACCTGAACGGCTGTTACAGCTCCGAAGATTTTGCCCGACTCACCAGCCTTGGTTCCTACCTCGATTGACAGTTCGCCAATCTTTGCAGCCAATGCTTCAGCATCTTGCTTAATCTTGGCTGCCTTGTGGGCCGCCTGACGAATGTTCTCGGCAGTCATGCGCTTGTTAGCCTCGTTAGCGATGATTGCAGCGCCAGTAGGGATCAGATAGTTTCTGCCATAACCTGGCTTTACTTTTACAGTATCGTTCTTATAACCGAGTCCTGTTACATCTTGTTTTAATATTACTTCCATGGTGTTTCAGGTTTTGGTTATTTCAATGAATCGGCCAGATAAGGAAGAATAGCTATGTGGCGGGCACGCTTAACAGCTTGCGCTACCTTGTTCTGAAACTTCCAGCTTGTTCCGGTTAATCTGCGAGGAAGGATTTTGCCTTGCTCGTTAATAAACTTCAATAAGAAATCAGGATCCTTGTAATCGATGTACTTGATTCCGTTTTTCTTGAAGCGGCAGTACTTGGGTTTGTTTTCCGCGCGCTTAATGGGTTCGTTCATCAATGTCATGCTGCAACTTCCTCCTTTCTTGTGTTTTGTTTCTTATTGCGGTTGAATTCGCCTTTGCGTCTGCGCTCGTTGTAAACAACTGCATGTTTGTCCAGCGCAATGGTTAAAAAGCGCATTACTGATTCGTCTCGTCTGTACTCTGTTTCCAGTGTGTTAATCAGGTCAGATGATGTAGTCGTAAATTCAATCAGGTTGTAGAAACCGGTTGACTTATTTTGAATGGCGTAGGCCATTTTCTTAAGTCCCCACTTTTCTACGTTAATCACCTCAGCTTTAGCCTTGGTCAAAACCTTCACGAATTTTTCGACAGTATCCTTTGCCTGATCTTCAGACAAAACGGGATTTAAAATGAATACCGTCTCGTAACTTTTCATGATTTAACTATTGGTTTTAAAATGGACTGCAAAAGTAGGTAAATCGGCCAAAATGGCCAAACCAGAATCAATTTTGAGGTGGAAATCAGTTTATATTTATAATAAACTGATTATCAGTAAATTAATTATTGTAATGCCAGTAACCTGTAACTGGAAACTGGTTTACCGTTCACAGCTTACCACTTACACATTACCTAACCTCAAACCGGGTTGTCCCCATCAGGTAGCCATCGGTATAGATTTCAACCAGATAGTTTCCAGCCGTGTATTCTGAGCCCTTATCGTAGGTGAAGGATAATTTTTGACCTGTATTGTCGAACAGAATTTCCTGAGCCGAGGTGTAGAACTCTTCTTTTCCGTTCAGGATAAAGGTGCCCGAACCTTTGGTGGTATCAAAAATCGGTTGGCCGTTTTGGTCGATAACCCGAACCAGAATCTTCTTACCTTCAATTGGAGCTACTTTATTATCGGCAATGGTAAACTCAACTTTAATTTTTTCGAGTTGGCGTTTGCGGAATGGGGGTTCTTTTTCTTTGCCTTTATCGTTTACCGAAACAAGACTAATGTTTTCAGCTTTAAGCTGAGAAGCTATCGCTACTTTGGTGGCAAGCTCTTCTTTGTTTTTATTAAGCCGGTTTAACGAATCGCTCAATACATTCTGCTTGGTTTTAAGCGAGCGGTTTTCACTAAACAATTCTTTGTTCAACGACTGTAGCTTTTCAATTTCTTCATCTTTAATTTTCAACAGTTGCTCATAACCTTCCAGCCGATCTTTCAATTCTTTAATGGCTTTGGAGTTGCGGCTGTTGCTGCGCTTTAATTCGGCTGTTACTTCTGCTTTGGCTTTTTCCAGTTCGGTAACATCGCCACCCAGTTTGGCTATTTCTTCAATTTTCTGATCCAGTTCCAATTTCACATCGTTCAACCGCTGCATGGTTGTGGCCAGGTCTTCTTCGGTAGAAACCAGTTCAGCTTTTACTTCTACTTTTTCCTGATAGTCGAGGTAAATCTTTACACTCTGAACCAAAACAATAACACTAAGTATAGCAATAATAATGGTCGACTTGCTGGATTTTTTAGGTGCCGGTGTTGGAGTAGCGGGTGTGCTCATGCTGCCGTTTGTTTAGTTGACCGTGCAAAGATAATTTTTATTGATTAACCGATTGGCTAAATCGACCAAACGTAATGCTGGCGGTTAAGGGCCGGATCGAAAAACAACAAGCCGCATCTGAATAAATCAACGCTTCCATACACCAGGGGATGCTGTCTTAGTTCAGTCCACGCTTTTTCCATTTCGGGCGAGTAATAAATATCATCCATAACAATTACACCTTTCGTTTGGATGCGTTTGGCCAGTAATTCAAAATACCGCAGGGTGGGGGTGTAGCGATGATTGGCATCCATTAGGGCAAAGTCAATCTTGGCTGGGTTTTGAATAAAGTCGGGTAAGGTCTGGTCGATATTTCCGTCTACAATCCTGATGTTTCTTTTGTTGAAATATTCGAAATGAGTAAGTGCAACCTGAATCAGGGTTTTGTTTCCTTCAAAGGTAGTTACCTGGCTTCCGGGTTGGTTTGCCAGATACAGCGTAGTTAATCCAACGGAAGTACCTAACTCTACTATGGTTTTTGCCTGAATGTAAGTCACTATTCTTTGCAGGAGTTCACCTATTTTTTTGGGACTCGCGCTGGTTGCGGTAATTTTTGAAAGTGGCCTCAGGTGATTTTGAAAATGAGGTGATGGGGCTCCCAAATCAACTAATTCAATTTGCTGGGTGCTTGTCAGAAGGTTAGTGCGTACCGTTTCAACCTCCGGAAGGCCGGTAAAGGATTTCGGCTTAATTACCTTTTCATAAAAATCGAAAAAGAATGGTGAGTGAATGGAGTGTTCATCAACCTCATGCAACCAATGACGCAGGTAAGTACGTGCTCTGAAAAAATTCAGCGAAAGCGACTTCGTAGCAATAAAGAAATTAATTAAGCCGGATAGGGGCAATCATCGTAAACTCAGGAATGGCTACCTGAAAAGTGGCGCCATCTACTACACGTTCCATGCGATATGTGCCTGCCATTTTACCAATGCCTGATTTAAGATTGCAACCAGAAACATATTGATGGCTCTGACCCGGTTCTAACACGGGCTGTTGGCCAACCACACCTTCACCTTCTACTTCGCGGGTTGTAAAACCAGCATCATGAATATGCCAATGCCTGCGCAAAAGTTGAATAGTAAAATCGCTTTGATTTTCGATAGTGATGCGGTAGGTAAACACATAATGATACTGGCTGGGACTTGAGTAAGAAGGCTGATACTCAGTCTCGACAGTAACCTTAATTCCTTGTGTTATTTCAGCAATCATCCGTTCAAAAATATCATTTTTTTCTATTTTACAACCCGCATCTCAGATTGATTCACCGAAATTTAATTCGCATGGCCGATGACGTAAAAATTGCCCCTTCCTGGAAAAAATACCTCTCAAATCAGTTTAATGAGGACTATTTCCGGCAATTAATTGATTTTGTGCGTCAGGAATATGAGACCCAAACGGTTTACCCACCCGGTCGGGAAATTTTCAGGGCCTTTGATTGTGCTGATTTTGAGGATGTGCGGGTGGTTATACTCGGACAAGATCCTTACCACGGCCCCGGCCAGGCCAATGGCCTTTGTTTCTCTGTGCGCGATGGGGTTACGTTTCCACCGTCTTTACGGAACATTTTTAAAGAAATCCAAAACGACCTTGGTAAACCCATTCCCAAAAGTGGAGACCTGGAACGCTGGGCTCAGCAAGGTGTACTGTTGTTAAATGCCACGTTAACCGTGCGGGCTTCAACTGCAGGTTCTCATCAGAACAAAGGCTGGGAACAATTTACCGATGCCGTAATCAAAGCCATATCCGACCATAAAACCAATGTGGTGTTTTTATTATGGGGCGCTTATGCGCAGAAGAAAGGCGAGATAATTGATCGCAACAAACATCTTGTGCTGATGTCGGCCCATCCATCACCCTTCTCGGCTGATCGGGGTTTTTTTGGCAACAAACACTTCAGCAAAACCAACGAATACCTGAAGAGTAAAGGACTGAAGGAGATTGAGTGGTGAAAATCAGTTACCGGTTACCAGTAACTGGCAACCGGTAACCGGTAACTTGAAACTATCTTACAGGTTTAAAGAATCTATTCCAACGAATCTTATCCAGGAAAGAACCATACTTATCAATCGATAGCCAGATAAAGAAACCTTTGCCTACTACGTGATCTTCCGGAACAAAACCCCAGTATCGCGAGTCGAGTGAGTTATCACGATTATCACCCATCATGAAATAATAGTTCTGGTTGAAGGTGTACTCGGTAACTTCTTTACCATCTATGGTAAGTTTTCCGTCTTTGATTTCTGCATCCTTGTTGAGGTCGTAATCAACAATGGTACTTCCGTAAATTGAAAGAGTAGAATCGTTAATGGCTATGGTCATGCCTTCTTTCGGAATGGTGAGTGGGCCATAATCATTGCCTGTCCAGTTTGCCGTGTATTTGGAAAATGGAAAGCGCGGGGCTTCACCACTTTCATACAATTCAACTGACTTGATGTATGATTCAGATTTTACCAGTTCTTTTTGTTTTTTAGTTAAGAACATGGTGTAATAAACCGAGTTAGGTTTATCCGGATTAGACCGGCCTTTATTGACAAAGTCATCGCCATCCAATCCAAACTTTTCAATATTCCGGCTATTGATGTCGTTTGTTGATTCAACCAGGTATTGAAAACGAAGCCCCTCAGGATTTTCGAATGGCGTACCGTTTACCATTAATTGGCGATTGCGGATTTCAAGCACATCACCAGCTTCGGCTACACACCGTTTAATATAATTTGTTTTAAGATCTACAGGATAATCAATCCATGTATTGCGATTGTAGTTACCGTAATTATTTTCTTCAATGCGCGGTACGTTAAACACTACCACATCATTTCGTTTTACATGCGTAAAGCCGGGCAAGCGATAGGAGGGAAGTTGAATCCAATCAGCATAAGAAGGTATGTTGGTGAACCAGATTTTCTGATGCGTAAGTGGCATTTGGATTGGTGTGCGCGGGGTACGGGTTCCGTAATGAAACTTGCTCACAAAAAGGAAGTCGCCCACCAGCATGGAGTTTTCCATGGAGGGAGTAGGAATGGTGTATGCTTCCATAATCAGCCACCGGATAAGTGTAGCAGCTACCACGGCAAATAAGATGGCATCCCACCACTCGCGCACTGCCGACTTCTTCTTTTCAGGTTGCTCTTTTTCCTTTTTAGTCCAAAACTTCCAATTCATAACGATCCAATAAAATTAAAACGTGGCAAATAAAACCATTTTTTCGGTGTGGGCTATAACTTCAGAAAATCATCCATGGTAAAAATTCCTTTTTTGTCGGCAAGCCACTCGGCTACTACCACGGCACCCAAGGCAAAACCTTCGCGGGAGTGCGCAGTATGGGTAATTTCAATATCGTCTATGGCCGATTGATATTTTACTACATGTGTGCCGGGCGCAGGATCAACCCGAAACGAATGTATGGCAAGTTGTTCCGGGTTATCGGCCTTGTTTAATTTCCATTCGGTTTTACGGGTGATGTTTTTGAGCACACCCTTTGCCAGACTAATGGCCGTGCCACTGGGCGCATCTTTCTTTTGGGTGTGATGCGTTTCGTCAATACTCACTTCATACTGGGTGTAATTTTGCATGATGCGGGCCAGGTACTCATTCAGTTTGAAGAAAATATTTACACCCAAACTAAAGTTTGATGAATACAGCAATGTGCCACCTTTGCTGTTGCAATAAGCCTCTACTTCGGCTTGATGGTTGCCCCAACCTGTAGTGCCGCACACCACCGGAATGCCTTTATCGAAACAGGTTTTTAAATTTTTTACTGCCGCTTCGGGTTGTGTAAACTCGATGGCTACATCAACCGTTCCATTAAAATCCTGCAGGTTATCTGTTACATCAATTCGGCCCGCAATTTCATTTCCGCGATTAAGCGCTATGCCTTCAATGGTTTTACCCATCTTTCCATAACCGATTAATAGAATCTTCATCAACTTTAAAATCTGAATGTTAAACTAAACCCGGCTTGTCTTCCCAACAGTATGTTGTTTTCAAGAAGCGGTTCCCACT
>JBPXJU010000031.1:0-7455 GCA_051715445.1 Bacteroidota bacterium
GAGGGTTGGGTAACCAGTTTCAATTCCATCTGCTCCGGAGATTACTGGCTAATTCCATTCTGGTGGGGGCGACTCAATCAGGATCCGGCTTACAGAAGTAAACTGGCTACGCGCTGGGCCGAACTTCGGGCCGAAAAATTACAAACGTCACGATTGCATAGTTACATCGATTCGGTGTATACAGTGTTAAACTCAGAATCGGCAGCCCGCAACTTTGCAAAGTGGCCGGTGCTGGGTCAGTACGTGTGGCCAAATTATTATGTGGGCAGTTCGTTTCAGGAGGAAGTGAATTGGTTGAAGACATGGGTTACCAATCGCATGAACTGGTTAGATGCGAATATGCCACAAGTTATCACAGCTGTGGAAGGCACATCGTTGCAGGTTTATCCGAACCCGTTTTTAAACGAGGTCTATCTGGAGTACACGCTTACGCAGCCGGGCAAGTTTGAAGCTGATTGGTTTGATACTTCCGGAAAAGTGATTCACAATATTTCTGAAGCCCGGGTTGCAAGCGGCACTTATCAAATAACCATTCAAACCCAAAGCTGGCCCTCGGGTTTGTATTATTTTCGTGCAAAGTTGGGTGAAGCACCAGCCTTTTCAGGCAAGTATCTGAGGCACTAAACCATCAACAGAACCATACTGGCGTTAACACAATTGCGCTATGATTATTCAATTATTGTGAGCAACTTAACCAGCACAATATTGAATTATGGTAAACTTCAATCGCAGGGATTTTATAAAGCGGAGCGCACTGGCAACTGCAGGTGTTTTTTTGTATTCACCGTGGTTGGCTCATGGTCGCTCGCTGGCCGATAAAGTAGTTATGGGCATTGTGGGCACCAATAGTCGCGGCCATTACCTGGCGCGTTTATTTGCACAACTGCCCAACGTAGAGGTAGGTTTTATCTGCGATGTGGATGCTCATGTATTGGAACGTACCGTAGCCGAAATAGAAAAGCTTACCGGTAAAAGGCCAAAAGCATTTAAAGATGTTCGCTTGTTGTTGGAAGAAAAAGATCTGGATGCTATTGCTATTGCCGCGCCCGATCATTGGCACGCACCGGCAACCTTAATGGCATTAAAAGCCGGCAAGCATGTGTATGTGGAAAAACCTTGTTCGCATAATCCTGCTGAAGGTGAAATGTTGGTGGCGGCTGCATCTCAGTATAATAAGATTGTGCAAATGGGTAACCAGCGCAGATCGTTCCCCAACATTATTCAGGCTATGCACGATTTGCACAGTGGAATTATCGGCAGAGTTTATTTTGCGAAAGGTTGGTATGCCAATGCCCGCAAATCAATTGGCACCGGAAAAATTGTTCCCGTTCCGGCACATCTCGATTACGAACTCTGGCAAGGGCCGGCTCCCCGTAAACCTTACAAAGACAACCTGATTCATTACAACTGGCATTGGTTCTGGAACTGGGGCACAGGCGAAGCCCTGAACAACGGCACACACGAGTTGGATGTAATGCGTTGGGGTTTAGGTGTGGACTATCCTACCAAAGTAATTTCAGCGGGTGGTCGTTATGCCTTTACAGATGATTGGGAAACACCCGATACCCAAACTATTACCTACGAGTTTTCCAACAAAACTTCTATTCTCTGGGAGGGCAGAAGTTGCAACGATTACGATGAGTTTAAGAACGGCCGCGGAGTAGTTTTCTATGGCGAGAAAGGAACTATGGTTATTCCCGGTGGTGATGATTACAAAGTTTATGAATTAGGAAGTAAACTGGTGAAAGAAGTGAAAACCGAAATTCAACAGGTAGATGCCACCAACACCATGGGCATGGGCGAGAAACTGGATAGTTTGCATCTTAAAAATTTTATTGAAGCGGTGCAGGGTAAAGCAAAACACACATCACCCATAAGCGAGGGCCACAAGTCAACGTTGTTGCCACAGTTGGGTAACATTGCCTGGCGCACCGGACAAACCCTGACTTGCGATGCAACCACCGGCCGGATAATCAATAATAAAGCGGCCACTAAACTCTGGAGCCGCGAGTATGAGAAGGGCTGGGAGATGAAACTGTAATCATCATGACGGGCGGCTGATCTGCTTAAGCGGTCTTGATGGTTAAATCGTAATTATAAAATTGTAAATCGAAAATTTTAATGATGAGGCTTTCAATAAAATACATCGCATTACTTCTGGTGATTGCACACACCGGTTTTGCACAACCCAAAGCGAAGTGGACAAAACTTTTTAATGGTAAAGATCTTACCGGTTGGAAGTTGGTTAACGGAACAGCCAGCTATGAAGTTATAGATGGAATGATTGTGGGCACTTGCGTAAAAGATTCGCCCAATTCGTTTCTGGCAACCGAAAAAGAATATGGTGATTTTATTCTGGAAGTGCAGGTAAAGATTGATGCTGGGATTAATTCCGGCATTCAGTTCAGAAGTTCACAACGCGAAGGCGATGGTCGCGTGCACGGTTATCAGATGGAAGTAGATCACAGGCCCGAGAGAAGCTGGTCGGGCGGTGTTTACGATGAAGCCCGCAGAGGCTGGTTGTATCCGCTGGAACTTAATCCAACTGCAAAAGCAGCCTACAAATGGGGCGACTGGAATACCTATCGCATCGAGTGCATTGGAAACGTAATCCGCACCTGGGTAAATGATGTACCCGTAGTTTATCTGGTAGATGATACTTCGCTTAAAGGTTTGATTGGCCTGCAGGTTCATTCGGTTTACAATGCCGAAGGAGTTGGAAAAAAAACCTATTGGAAAAACATTCGCATTCAAACTGAAAATCTTAACCCGCTACCCACTTCAAACATTACGGTTGTAAATCTTATTCCCAATACTTTAACCGATCTCGAAAAGCAGCAAGGCTTTGGTTTGTTGTGGGATGGAAAGACAACCACCGGCTGGCGGGGTGCACATAAAGAAAATTTTCCGGAAAAAGGGTGGGAGATAAAAGATGGTGTGCTTTCGGTGTTGCCTTCAGGAGGAGCAGAGTCCACCCATGGTGGCGATATAATCACAACTGAAAAGTACGGAGCTTTTGAACTTACCTTCGATTTTAAATTTGCCGAAGGCGCCAACAGCGGTGTAAAATATTTTGTGGATGAAAAATATTTGTCAACAGGTTCTGCTATCGGTTTGGAATATCAGATTCTGGATGATGCCCGACACCCCGATGCAAAAGAAGGTGTGGTGGGTAATCGCACACTGGGCTCGTTATATGATCTGATCCCATCCTTAAAAATTCAGGACATACCCCGTGTATGGAACGAAGGCCGCATTCGGGTATATCCCGATGGCCGGATAGAACATTGGCTTAACGGGCGTAAGATAGTAGAGTACCAACGGGGCACACCTGTTTTTTATGCCCTGGTAGCCCGCAGTAAGTATAAAGACTGGGAAGGTTTTGGAATGGTAGCCAAAGGTCATATTCTGTTACAAGACCATGGCGATGCGGTTTCATTTCGGAGTATTAAAATCCGCGAACTGAAATAACATGAAGCCCATCCGAACTGCAATTCTTTCCTATGGAATGTCTGGTGAAGTATTTCATGCTCCGTTGCTGCATGCTCATCCGGGCTTTCAAATCAGTAGTATCGTTCAACGATCAAAAGATACCGCAAAGACTCATTACCCCGATGCCACAGTTGTGCGCTCGGTAGATGAAGTAATCAGCGATCCGGAGATTGAACTCATAGTTGTAAACACACCTAACGAGTTACATTTCAATCAGGCCTCGCGGGCAATTCTGGCGGGTAAACATGTGGTAGTTGAAAAACCATTTACCGTTACCGTGCACGAGGCCGATCAGTTAATGGAGTTGGCTAAAGAAAAAAACCGCGTGCTCACTGCATTTCAGAACCGGAGGTGGGATGGTGATTTCCTTACGTTGAAACAGGTTTTTGATAAAGGTTGGGTGGGGCGCGTGGTAGAGTTTGAAGCGCACTACGATCGCTTCCGTAATTATGTTGAGCCCAACACGTGGAAGGAAGAATCCGGAATAGGTAAAGGTATTTTATACAACCTGGGTTCGCACATGCTCGATCAGGTATTGGTATTATTCGGTATGCCTGAATCGATAGATGCCCGCATCGGCATTCAACGCACCGGTGGTAAGGTAGATGACTTTTATGATTTGCGATTAAATTACCCCGGTGTGAATGTAATTGTAAAATCAAGTTACCTGGTGCGCGAACAAGGGCCCCGCTATCAATTGCATGGCACGGAAGGTTCGTTTGTTACCGCCAGCAATGTCGATCCGCAGGAGCAGGCATTAAAGGAAAAGAAAATTCCGGGTAGCGCGGGCTGGGGAACCATGCCCGAAGAAACCTGGGGAAAATTAAACACGACTATAAATGGTGAACATGTTCAAAAACGAATCGAAACAATACCCGGCAATTACCTCGGCTTTTACGATAATGTGTATGCAGCCATTCGGGCGGGCGCACCGTTGGCAGTAAAGCCCGAACAATCCCGCGATGTAATCCGGTTAATTGAAGCCGCTTATGAAAGCAATAAGCAACAGAAAGCGATTAAGTTTAACGACTAATTATCAACTACTCTAAAATCCAAAGTCTAACGTCTAACGTCCATGTCCTATCTCGAGAATCTCTTTACCCTTCAATCTAAAGTAGCCATTGTTACCGGAGGCACCGGTGTGCTGGGCAGTGCCATGTGTAAAGCATTGGCCAGTGCCGGAGCAACGGTAGTTATTCTGGGTCGCAGAAAAGATGCCGCTGATCAATTAGCACACGAGATCAAACAAGCGGGTGGGGAGGCCATCGGTATTTCAGCCGATGTATTGAATAAAGCACAACTCGATTCAGCCAAAGAAACCATTCTGCAAAAGTTTGGAAGAATTGATATACTGGTGAACGGTGCCGGGGGCAACATGCCGGGTGCTGTGGTTATGCCCGACAAAACTATTTTCGATTTGAATATAGATGATTTCAGAAGTGTGGTTGATTTAAACCTGACGGGTTCGTTGTTGCCTACTCAGGTTTTTGGTGAACCGCTGGTAGCTGCACGGCAAGGCGTAATCGTCAACATTTCATCCATGACAGCCATTCGCCCGCTTACGCGCGTGTTGGGTTATGGTGCCGCTAAAGCGGCCATCAGTAACTTTACACAATGGCTTGCCGTGGAGTTGTCTAAAAAATATGGTGAAGGCATTCGTGTAAATGCCATTGCACCGGGTTTCTTTCTGACCGAACAAAATAGAAATCTGTTAACGAATACCGATGGCAGCTTAACAGAACGCGGCCAGCTGATCATTCGCGGAACTCCGTTTGGCCGCTTTGGCCAACCCGATGAACTGTGCGGTACCTTGCTCTGGTTATGTTCCGATGCTTCTAAGTTTGTTTCCGGAATTGTAGTACCGGTTGATGGCGCATTTAGTGCGTATGGAGGAGTTTAGCAGAGTTAGTCGTTAAGAGTTACGGTCAGTCAGTTATTAACGCGGCACGATCGGCCACTAAAAAAAGTAATTAAACTAATGGCATCAACATTGAAAACTGAAAAACATTGGTCCAACTATCGCTGGGTGGTTTGTGCCCTTCTTTTTGCAGCCACTACCATAAACTATATCGACAGGCAGGTGCTCAGCTTGCTGAAACCGGTATTGGAAAAAGAATTTAACTGGAGCGAGATTGACTACAGCAACATTGTAATGGCTTTTAGTGCCGCCTATGCCGTGGGGTACCTGGTGTTTGGCCGTATTGTGGATTGGGTTGGTACAAAAATGGGCTACGCGGTTTCGGTTTTCTTCTGGAGTATTGCCGCCATTGGTCATGCATTTGTGCGCACCACCGGTGGGTTCGGATTTATGCGTGCGTTTTTGGGTTTAAGTGAAGCCGGAAATTTTCCAACCGCCATAAAGGCTACTGCCGAATGGTTTCCGAAACGCGAACGCGCATTGGCTGCGGGCATTTTTAATTCCGGTACCAACATTGGTGCCGTGGCCGCTCCGCTGTTAGTGCCGTGGATACTGGGAGCCTACGGGTGGGAGGAGGCCTTTATCTGGACCGGTCTGGTAGGTTTTGTGTGGCTGATTTTCTGGTTTATATTTTATGAAATCCCCTCGCGACAAAAACGATTATCACCGCAGGAATATAACTACATCCACAGCGATGAAGACGAGCAGCAGGAAGTTGAAAAACCCATTAAGTGGGTAAAGTTGCTGGGCTTTAAACAAACATGGGCGTACATACTCGGTAAATTTTTCAGCGACCCTGTGTGGTGGTTTCTGTTGTTCTGGTTGCCATCGTACTTTACAGAAGTATATGGTGTTGATTTTAGAAAACCGAATCTGCAACTCGCCATCATTTATACCGCGTGTACCATTGGTAGCATTGGTGGGGGTTATCTTTCTTCATGGTTGATTAAAAAAGGCTGGCCTGTGTTTAAGGCTCGTAAAACTTCCATGCTTTTGTTTGCGATAAGTGTGATGCCGATTATGACAGCCCGCTTTGTAGAGAATATCTGGGGGGCCGTAGCCTTAATGAGTCTGGCGGTAGCCGCGCATCAGGCCTGGAGTGCAAACATTTTTACTACTACTTCCGATATGTTTCCCAAAAAAGCTGTGAGTTCGGTGGTTGGTATTGGTGGGATGGCCGGTTCCATTGGTTCATTTTTGTTTCCGTTGCTGGTGGGGCATTTGCTTAATCATTACAAACTACTGGGTAATATTACCAGCGGGTATAACATCCTGTTTCTGATTTGTGGCTTTGCCTATCTCTTTGCGTGGCTGCTCATGCATTGGTTAGCCCCGCGCATGGAAAGAATTAAAGTGTAGGGGGTGAGCAGGCGGAGAGCCTACTGAAAGTTTAACGGACATCAGAACAGACTAAGCCGGGTAGATACAACGCGGAGTTATAAAAAGCGCAATCGTCTTGGCGATTGCGTATTTTGTATTGTTACTGATTTTGAGATATTTAGGAGATGTGTTTTTAAAATGGCGATTATAAAGTTGCGTATATTTAGGAGTTACCTGTAATTGTACAACGACACCAAACAGACAATCAACAAACAATTAAAAATAACAAAAAATGAAAATCATCTTCAACGAAAACCTAGCTGGGGTAAAATCAGCGACAGACAAGTCAAATGAACTTTTAAAAAATGACGAATTTTACAAAGCGATTTCTGACCACCCTAATTTTGATTTAAGTACGGCAAGTCCTAAGATTATTGCTGACTTGTTAAAGAAATCAGATTTAGAGTTTAAAGTAGAGATATTTTATCCAAATGCTTTTCAATCTATAAAATATAGGAAGACATTTGCCTATACAGACGAAAGGTTTCCAAATACTTTGTTCTTAAACTTTAAAAAGTTAGACCGTGAAATTGAAGACATTGCAGCGACAATTATTCATGAAAGTATTCATGCACTTGATGATGCAGAGGAAACTTATACTTTTGGTCATGGCAACAATAGTCCTAAAGGAAAGGATAACACAGCACCTTATTGGATTGGAAACC
>JBPXJU010000032.1:0-68859 GCA_051715445.1 Bacteroidota bacterium
TTCGTAGCGTGGTGAATAAAATTCCTTTTGTTGTTGTAATCCTTCGTAGTCAATGATTACTGTTTCCGGGCTAAACTTAAATCCACCCAAATCGCCCTTGTAAGTGCGATAACTTACAATGCCATCGAAAGCGAGTGACCCGACAAAATACCGGCTTGGCAATACGTCTAACTGTTTAATCTTGAGCGGATCAAATGCCATGATATCGTTTACATTAAAAATGGGCACACCATCCAATAGTATAAGTGCTTCTCCGTCCAACAAATCACCTTTGTCGCGATTAACAATCTTAAAGGTGAATTGATCTCCCTTTTTACGTACCCAAACACTTTTTACATATTCGCGCATAACTTCTTCCATAACCGGAAACCGGGTATAGTCATCCAGTAAATAGATTTCGGGTGCGGTTCCATAAAATGCTGAGCTGTCAGATGTTAGAGTGGAGGTTTCATTTTTTCCAAAAGCATCATTAACCTGCATAGAGATACTTTTGTCGACCAATGCCCGGGCATGTTTTTCGGATAAATCAATTGGTGGAAGATTGAATTTCAGGAATGATGATGAATACGGAGATTTTAGTTCAAGCTTTGCTTTTTCGTAAGGTGATTGCAGGATAAGTTTTGTTGCTCCCCTCAGATGATTGGCCTCGATGAAAAGCACACCATCTTTATCTGATATAGTTCCACCCAACTCAACTTTTTTTCCGGGTGCACTTACATAACCAACAGCGCCAGGTATAGGAACCTGAGTTTGTTTGTCGGTTATCGTGGCCTCAATAAGATGGGCACGATATTCTGGTATATGATGAATAGGCTTTGATTCAGTTAACTCCCTCCACGTAAAACGACTCCAGCCATGGGTAAGCATTAAGTTGTCAATAGAAACATCCGCAGCAGTGAGATAACGCTGTGGTGATTCGATTGAGCCTTTCAAGTCGCTACTTAGCAGGAGATAACTTACGATGTCAGGTTGAACAAATTGCTGCAGCGAATCAGCTCGCGTTACCGAAACAGAGAGACTGTTTAACGTTGTGTTTTTTGATTTCAGATCAAGAATAATCTTTTTTCGTGTACTGGTTTGCTCCCGATCAACAGAAACAGATAAAGCTGTTTTATTATCTGGTTTTATGAACACCAGGCGTTCGCACACGGGTTGCCCGTTTGAGGTAAACACGGTAATATGAGTAATACCGGCATCAAGATCAGATTTAGGTAACACCAACTCTAACAAACCATTTTTTAAGGACTCGTTAAAAGCAAATTTTACCTTGTGACGAGTGTGCGCCAATACATACACAGGTTGATCAGCTATTCCCTTCGCTTTAATCAGAACTTTAAATTGCGAAAGTGTGTCTGCAACCTGCAGGGAAAATCCAGTGGCTTTTACTTCCGGAAGTTTAACAACAGTGGTTTTGCCTTTATGGCGAATTAATGCTGTGTACTCCTGCGAAACGGTGGGTGTCATTTCAAAAGTGCCTATGCCAAGCTGATGAGGCTTGAAATGAATTACGGTATCGCTGTTTGAATTTATAATAGTTCCGGCAAATTCAATTCCTTTACCGGTGTGATCAATTGCACGAAACGCTATTTTACTTTCAATACCGTCAACCCATTGCCCTCCTTCCGGGAAAAATTGAAAATCGATTTCGGTATTGTTGGATGGCTGGGCTGAATCAAACAGCCTTCTGAATGTATTTACAATCGTAATGGGTTGATGATAGAAAAAATCAGTACTGTAATTTTTCATCCAGCGGGTATAGGCGCGCAGGTAATAGTTGCCCGAACCGAGGGCAGGAGGAATACTAAGTTGCCCCTTGCCAAAACCATTGCTTAAGTCAACTTTGATTTGGAGTACAACTTGATTTTCGGCACTCACCAACTCCACATACGCAACCCGGCTTGAGTTAACCGGCTGATGACTTTGGGCTGACACCAGGTAAATTTTAAACCAACTGGTTTCACCCACAATCCAAAAATTAGTGTCAGTGTGGATGAAGATTTTTTCCTCAGGATTCTTGGATGCATAGTGTTGCAACTGCGAATCAAGTGGTGGTGCAGGTTGCGCAAAAGCCAGCGAGCTGGTACAAATGAAAAGTAGTAAAATGCGCATTACCAATAATCAGGTTTAACAGTTGTACCACCTCCCAATCGGCAGTCCACACAAAAAAAAGAGCTGTATCGATAACCAGAAATCATTGGGCCATTTCCTATATAAATGGGATCGACTAACAAGGAAGACTCGACTACTGTATTTACTAAATCGAGATCTACCTCAAAGATTTGACAATTGCTATACTGAGTTATGTACTGCGGTGGAGTAGGTAGTTGTTGATAAGAGACAAACGCTCGTTGATTTGTTACTGAACTAATCGAAAAGTAGCCTGCAGCAATTTCTGAGGGATGAGATATGCACTTGATATTACCCATCACCTGATGTGGCAGTGGGCCAAATATGGTACCCAGGTTTTCGGTTGATTGCTTTACTTGTTTCCAGTAATCAAAGGCTTTATTAGTTAAAGCTTGCTGTTGTACCAGGATGCTATACTTATACCGCGCCTTTTCAGAGTTTTGCAAAAAGCTGGTTAGTTGAAATTCCGATACTCTGTTCTCCTGCAGCCGTGTGGTTGATTCAAGTAGTATATCCGTATTGCTACCCGATCTCCAGCATTGGTATATAAAATCGGTTCTGGGTTTAACTTCTCCGGTTACCGGATCGAATATGATTGAAGCTGCGAAGGCGGATCGGTATTCCCAGGTTTCTTCAAATGTCCACTTATAAAAACCCTCCTGTGTAGCGTTATCATGTGTGGAGATTGTAAAGGCAACGCCTGCATCGTTGGTAAGTTTCCAATTTATACTGTCAATAGGAGGTGATGCAACCACACTTTCGAAATCTGATTGAAATTGTCGTGCATTAGCGGTAACAATATTCAGTCTATAACGCGCTGCCGGAAGCGATTGAGTACTGAGATAGTAGTTGCCTTGATTGTCACCCGTTAATGGAAGAGTAGTTCCCTGTTCATCTTCAATCCAAACGGTTGCCTGAGTTTCAAAAATCTGAACATTGTCATCGGTAATATTCTGTGACCAACTTAAAGTGAATTTACTTTCAGCATTTGTTTTAATAAATCCATCTACAATTAAGGCGGGTACGGATTGAGCAATTTCCGGTGGATTGTACGGGTCAACGCATGCACTTACAATTAATATGAGAGCAATTACCCGCTTCATCAGAATTTAAAATTGTAGGTTAGTGTAGGGATGGCACTTCCAAATATAGAAAGCTTGTAGCCCTTAATAACTCCGTTTTCTGAAGTGAAGTATACCGAATAAGCATTACGCCTGGCGGTAAGATTATAAACGCTCAGACTCCAGAAACCATGAACCATTTTTTTTCTTTTATGATTGCCTTCCATGTTCAGAGAAAAATCGGTGCGAAAATAATCGGGTATTCTAAATTGGTTTCGGTCTGAATAGATTAGTCGTTCGGAGCCCTCGCTGGTATACTTTCCAATGGGGAGGGTTATGGGGCGTCCAGTGGCGTACACCACATTAAGTGACATATTAAATCTTCTACTAAACCGGTAGTTACCTATCAAATTCAATGCGTGTGGTTTATCATAGTTACTGGGATAGTATTCGCCACGATTTACCGTCTCAATATCTGAATCACCTCTTGTTTGAATCAAAGATCGTGAGTAGGTATAACTTACCCAGCCATTTACTTTGCCTGCCGTTCGCTTCAACAAAAATTCAATGCCATAGGCTTTTCCTTTAGCATTCAGCACATCTGTCTCGATGTGATGATTTTGAATAAGCTCGGCACCACCTTTATAATCCAAAAAGTTTTGCATCCACTTATAGTATGCTTCCACCGACACTTCTAGTGAACGTTTTCCTGTTTGATGATAAATTCCAAAACTAATCTGGTCTCCAATTAAGGGTTTTATAAATTGATCACTTAATTTCCAGATGTCAGTGGGCGCTATAGCAGTAGTGTTCGAAAGCATCTGGATATACTGCCTGTGCCTGTTGTAACTTAACTTAATGGAAGTTTTGAGTGTGTGGCTATAACGTAATGAAGTTCTGAATTCCGGCCCACCACTAGATGAAACTTTCTTCCCTTTCGGAAAAGAAACAGTGTCTATAATGGTGGAAATATCGCGGGCAGTATTGGGTAAATAGACAAACTGATCACGAGGTCCTATATTTTGAAAAGTTGAGTACCGGACTCCTCCATAAAACAAAAGCTTGTGGGTAAGTTCAATTTGAGTTCCCGCGTAGGCAAAAGACTCTAACCCCTGCTCTTGTTGAAGAATATCAGAAGTCACCAATGAACTATCACCACGCGGCAAATAAGTTCCTGGCGCCAATTTGTAACGGGTGGTACCCAACCCAAAGGAAATTGATTGTTTCGAATTTAGAAAGTAATTAAAGTCTGCTTTAGCTGCAACTTGCTGTAGTTTATAAGTTAAGCTAAATGCATTTATCGGATTGGCTGAGCTCTCAATTTCATAGTTGTACTTGCTGTAATTTGAACTTAAGGTTCCAAAAAAGTTATTATTAAAAATATGTTTCCATTTTAGTGATAAGGCCTGATTGGTGTAACTATAGGTAGTGTCGCTTTGCAGTTTAAATTCATCGTTACTAGAGTATCCAGATAACGCCAGACTGTTCTTGGAGTCAATATCATAATGCGCATTTACATTGAAATCGTAGAATTCGGCTTTGCTATTTTTGAATTTGGAATTTGGAATTCGGTTCAGTAGCCAATCGGAGTAGGTTGACCGGCCTCCGAGTAGAATTGAGAGTTTATCCTTTAGGATTGGACCCTCCACAGATAATCTGCCGGTTATCGGGCTTATCCCACCGGTGCCTGTCCATGTCCGCTTATTTCCTTCTCGGGTAGTTACATCCAATACCGAAGAAATACGGCCGCCATACTCAGCCGGAACACCACTTTTATAGAGCTCAACATTCTTTATTGCATCAGCATTGAAGGCAGAGAAAAATCCAAACAGGTGTGACGGATTAAAGATGGGTGCATCGTTGTATAAAATCAAATTTTGATCAGTGGCTCCACCACGTACGTTAAACCCAACGGTACCCTCGCCAACGGACTGTACTCCGGGAAGTGTAAGCACAGTTTTTAACACATCTACTTCGCCTAATGCAACGGGCAACTGCCGCATGGTCTTTATATCGAAACGTTCGAGTCCCATCTGAAGCCCCTGTACCAATTGATCGCGCGTTGACTCTACTACTACTTCTTTTAATGGCAAAACGTCTTCCTCCATATCCAGATTTAGTCTGCCGTCTGAATGAATAATCACTTTTTGATTAAGCGGTTTCATGCCAAGACTGCGAATTCTTAGTTGATGTGAACCCTTTGGAATAGTAAGAGAATAATAGCCGCTGCCATCGGTAGCTACACCAATAGCTGAACCTTCAATCATTATGGTTGCTCCAATTAGCGATTCGCCTGATTTGGAATTTCTTATAAACCCAGCAAGTGTTGCCTCTTTACGGGTATTAGCATTGCGCAATCCGACAATAATTGGTTTGTCGGCTTTTATTGTTTCGGCCTCGTTGAATGGTGTAAACTCTCTATTGGAGGAATCGCTGGAAGACGACAGTGAAAAGAAACCGGGTGGTAGGTCAGTTAGAATGGGGCTTACTGATTTTATATACACATAGTGATAATTGGCATTGATAGAATAATGTAACAAACTGTTCTTTAGTGCAACATCAAGTATTTGAGAAATTGACTTCTGGTTTAATGACACCGAAATTCGTAGACTATCAGTTTCCTGCTGATTAAAAAAAAACCGGTAGTCCGATTGCCCTTCAAGCGATTTAATAAAATCCACAAAAGAAGCATCGTTAAGGGAAACACTAAATGTGCGTTCTTGTGCCCAGGCTTGGTTTACCATCAGAAAAAGTGCAATCCAAAATAGTCTGCCTTTCATTTTTGCAACTGATCAAAATACGCGGCCATTGTGGAGAGAGCCTTTTCTTTTTGTGAACTGAAAATTATTCCTTCTTCTCGCAGTTTCTTTTTCAATTCGCCTTTATGGGTAGCTAGAATTTTTAAAGCAGAACTGCGTGATTTTACCGGATGCATAATGTCATCCTTGTTGATAAAGTATTTTTCACGTTGAATAAATTCCAGAACCAAACGGTTATTGATAATTTTTTCGTTTCCCTTACAGGTGTATTGTGCATACGCTTTTACAAGGCCTGAATTTAATTCAGCATAGTAACCGGATTCTGGTTTAGTTAAATACACAAAGCGAGTATTATGAAGCTCAAAGAAATCCACCTTTTCTTGCTGTACTAAAATGGTTTCTCCGGTAAACTGATTTTGAATAATCAATTGGTTAATCATCAAATTGAACCGAAGGGTTACCTTGTCATAAATCTGACCTTTAATTCCTACTTTTCCGGTTGTCCATTCGTTTTGTTTATAAAAGTAGTTTCCTTCCGTTTGCTTTTGACTGATTTCGTCAACAAAACCTACGCCTGTAAAGAGAGCCGCATTGGCGCCAAGTTTAGTGTCGTAAAGATCAACTATGTAATGGTTGGAAATTGGAGTGGGCGAAGTTTGTGCCATTGCCAGATGGCCGGTTAAAAAGAAAAATAAGCCGGCAAACTTCATTATTCAGGTTGTTGTACTCACTAAGATAATGACCAAATAGCTTTTGATAATACCGTTAATAAAATAAAACCCATAAACAGAAGCGCCCACTACAATTACTGTAATGGGCGCTCGAAATTCAATAACCGAATATTACTTCGCGTAAGCCACGCTCCGCATTTCGCGGATTACCGTAACCTTTATCTGGCCCGGATACTGCATGTCTTTTTCGATTTTTTGAGAAATATCAAAGCTGAGTTGTGCAGCTCGTTCATCAGTAGCCTTTTCGGCATCTACCAGTACCCGAAGTTCGCGGCCTGCCTGAATGGCGTAGCATTTTTCAACACCTTCAAAGCTTAAACCTACCTGTTCTAATTCTTTCAGGCGTTTAATGTATTGCTCCATTACTTCACGTCTGGCACCCGGGCGTGCACCCGATATGGCATCGCATGCTTGAATAATGGGTGATATAATGCTCGTCATTTCAATCTCATCGTGGTGTGCGCCAATAGCATTGCAGATAACCGGATGCTCTTTGTATTTCTGCGCCAGTTCCATTCCCACAATAGCATGTGGCTTCTCTAACTCTTCAGGCCATACCTTACCAATATCATGCAACAGGCCAGCTCGCTTAGCTTGTTTCACGTTCAGCCCAAGTTCTGCCGCCATTATCGCGCACAGGTTGGCAACTTCGCGTGAGTGTTGTAAAAGATTTTGTCCGTAGGACGACCGATAGCGCATGCGGCCCACCATTTTTACCAATTCCGGAGCTAACCCATGAATTCCTAAGTCGATAACCGTGCGTTCGCCAATCTCTACAATTTCATCTTCAATGTTCTTGGTGGTTTTGGCCACAATTTCTTCAATGCGGGCCGGGTGTATACGTCCGTCTTGTACCAACCGATGCAGAGAAAGTCGTGCAATCTCTCTGCGCACCGGATCAAACCCGGAAATAATAATGGCCTCTGGTGTATCGTCTACAATAATTTCAACACCGGTTGCGGCTTCCAGCGCACGGATGTTGCGACCTTCCCGTCCAATGACCTTACCTTTTATGTCATCGCTTTCGATATTAAAAATAGAAACGCAGTTTTCAACGGCATGCTCGGTAGCCGTGCGCTGAATGGTTTCTACTACAATTTTCTTGGCTTCTTTGGTGGCCGAGAGCTTAGCCTGCTCCATAATATCTTTGATATACGAACTGGCTTTTGTCTGAGCTTCTTCTTTAAGTGATTCAACTAATTGTTCGCGCGCCTGATCGGCAGTAAGTTTAGAGATTCCTTCCAGTAGGGCTACTTTCTGGGCATTGAATTTGTCTAATTCTTCTTTGCGTTTTTTTACCAACTCGTGTTGCTGTGCCAGGCTTTGTTTTTCAGCATCTACTTCAGCTTCTTTTCGCTTTAACGTTTCCAGCTCTTTGGAAAGCTGGCCTTCGCGTTGTTTGATTTTTTGTTCGTTGCTGATGATCTGGTTTTTCTTGCGGTTAGCTTCTTCCTCAAACTCTTGTTTCATTTTAAAGAGTTTGTCTTTGGCTTCAATAATTTTGTCTTTCTTGATGTTTTCAGCCTGTAGTTCAGCTTCTTTAATGATCAGTTTTGCCTTTTCTTCGGCATCTTGCTGGTTACGTTTGATTTTGCGTCTGTAGAGAATACTTCCTGCAATAACTCCGATAACAATAGCGATCACCAGAAAAAACAATCCCATTACCAGCCATTCGGCTTCTCCGGGCATTCCTATTCTTAGTAACATGTAATTTAAAGTTTAAGTGTTAAAAAAACACCCGAAGGCCTTTTGGGCCACAACAAGGAGGGAATTAAAATAAGAAAGGCTTAGAGTGCCTGGCTAACCAGTTGATTGATTTGGTTTACCTTTTCAATCACGGTTTGGTCTATCTGTTGCAGATTTTCCTGATCTGCCATTTTATCTACCAAACAATCGAAGGCCACCATGGCCAGCAGATCCTGTTTGTCATCAATGCCAAACTGTTCCCGATAGTATTTGATTTTCTCGTTGATGAGTTTGCCGGCAGCGCGCACTTTCTCTTCTTCTTTGCGCTTTACCTTCATGGGGTATTCGCGGTCGGCAATTTTTATTTTTACTGATAATTCTTCCATCAACATCTACCGGTTTATCTGCTCAAGTGAGCAATGCACTTATCGATTTCGCGGATATACTCGTCTACTTTCTTTTTCAAGTCCGAAACACCTTCGTCTTCCGGGTTTATATGATCTACAATCTTAGTGATTTTAATCTGATTTTTAAAATGATGGAGCTGCTCATCGCGCTTCCGCAGATCGGTTTGAAGCTCGTGATTCTCCAATTTCAGGCCTTTAATCTCGTCTTTTAATGATTTATGTTCGTTCAGCAATACCAACACCTTCCGTTCCAACCCATTTAAACTTGATTTTAGTGTGTCCTGATCCATACGTAGTCTAAATTACAAATTCAAAATTTTAAAGATTGCGAGTCCGTTTCTACAATCTTCTCCTCATTCACTACTTTCTGATTACGGCTCCCATTTTTCCCTCAAAGGCCCCCATCAACCGGGTCATCACTTTTTCAATCTCCTCATCGGTTAGGGTTTTAGTTTCATCCAACAGGGTAAAGCCTAAGGCGTATGCTTTTTTTCCTGCCGGAATCTTATCACCCTCATACACATCAAACGCAATAATCTCTTTCACTAATTTCTTTTCGGTACCCAATACAAGTGCCCTTATTTCATCGAAGGTTACCTGTTTATCCAATACCAGCGAAAGATCGCGCCTTACCTCAGGAAATTTGGGAACTTCCTGCACAACGAACTTAGGGTTTGCCGACCTGAAAAGCAAGGCAGTATTTAAGTCGGCATAAAAAATCTCCTGCTTAATGCCGAAATCTTTGGTAAGGCTGGTTTTTACCTTACCCAGTTTGCCAATTTCTTTGTTGCCTTTCAGCAGTTGCATACCGTATTCAAATAACGGATCGTTTAATTTTTCCTGTTTTATATTTTCCAGGTTCGACTTTTCGAGCAATTGAACCACGTGTTGCGCCAGATCGAAATAGGTTACTGCTTTTGTCTTGTTTTGCCAGTTTTCGGTTTCTGTATTGCCACTTATAAAAAATGCTAAGCGCTCTTCTTCAGTGTAACGCATGGTAACATCTTCACCGCCTTCATTCTTCCAGTAAATTTTTCCAAACTCAAACACCTTAAGGTCTTTCTGTTTGCGGTTAATATTATAGGCACAAACTTCCAGGCCTGTAAACAACATGGTTTGACGCAGAATGCCCTGCTCTTCGCTTAGTTTATTCAGCATTTCAACGGGTGCACCATGAAACGTAAGGTTATGCTTTTGCTGATAAGCTGCGTTGGTAAGTGAATTGGTTAGAATTTCGTAAAAACCATTACCCACCAGGTGTGCACCCAACGTGCGTTTAAACTTATTAATATCTTTTTCCGGAAACTCGGCCAGGTAACCGGTGCCCGCTATTTCGGTAAGTTCAATATTATTGAACCCGTAAATGCGCAGAATTTCTTCTACTACATCAGCTTCCTTCATGACATCTACGCGGTAGGCCGGAACGGAAACAGTAAAAGCTTCTGCTTCTTTCTGAATGATGGTGATTTCCAGATTTTCGAGAATAGTAAATACTTCTTCGCGCGGAATTGCTTTGCCAATCAAACGGGTGATATTTTTATCTTTAACGGTGATTATCCGGTTTTCAATTTTGTTCGGATAAACATCCACCACGTCCGATGAAACAGTTCCTCCTGCAATTTCTTTAATCAGTAAGGCTGCTCGTTTTAAAGCATACACGGTTAGGTTTGGATCGGTACCTCTTTCAAAACGAAATGAAGCATCGGTTTTTAATTGATGATGCATTCCGGTTTTGCGAACATAATCAGTTGCGAAGCAGGCACTCTCCAAAAAGATATTTTTAGTGTTTGCAGAAATACCAGACTTAATGCCGCCAAAAACACCAGCAAGACACATCGGTTCTTCTGTGTTGCAAATCATTAAATCGTTCGCGGTAAGCGTACGCTCTTTGGCGTCCAGTGTTTTAAATTTCGTTCCGGCTGGTAATGTTTTTACGATTACTTTTTTTCCGGTAATCTGATCGGCATCAAAGGCATGCAGGGGTTGCCCGGTTTCGTGAAGAACAAAATTTGTTATATCAACAATATTGTTGATGGGTGTTAGTCCAATAGACTTTAATCGGCTCTTCAACCAATCGGGCGAATCGCTAACACGAACACCCATAATGGTTACTGCCGAATAACGCGGACAAGCTGCGGTATTTTCAACCTCAACCTGAATAGGGAGATTTTTATTTTCAGTCTTGAAATCATCCACAGCCGGAACTTTAAGAGCACGCTTCTTTGCGGCTTTAATATCGCGGGCAACGCCTATGTGCGAAGCGGCATCGGCCCGGTTGGGCGTTAATCCAATTTCCAGTACAAAGTCGGTTTGTACATTGAAGTACTCGGAGGCCGGTGTTCCGTTAGGAGCAGTGGTGTTCAACACCATAATTCCTGCATGGCTTTCGCCCAGCCCAATTTCATCTTCAGCGCAGATCATCCCTTCCGAAACTTCGCCCCGGATTTTGGTGGCCTTAATAGTGAAGGATTCTCCGTTTGTCGGGTGCACAGTTGTGCCAGGCAAAGCCACAATTACTTTCTGCCCGGCCGCTACATTGGCTGCCCCACAAACAATGGGTAAAACCTTGTCGCCCACATTAACCGTAGTAACCGAAAGTTTATCGGCATTGGGATGTTTGCTACAGGTAAGCACTTCGCCAATCACCAACCCTTTTAAGCCACCCTTTATAGTTTCAAAAGGTTCCACACTTTCAACTTCCAGACCGGTATCGGTTAGCACTTTGCCAATCTCTTCGGCTGTTTCGGGTATGTCGATATATTGCTTAAGCCAGTTGTAGGAAATTTTCATACGTACAGAAAAATCAGAACCCCAAAAGTAAAGGTTTAGGAGGTCTTTTCTAAGAGGTTGAGCGTTCGGATTTTCGCCTTTATAATCCTTTACGGATGATAATTCATCTCTCCGGCACGGATGGCGACTTTCAATAGATTTTCTTTAGGCGGAAAGGGGCAGGAATAGTTGTCGTTATAAGCGCAATATGGATTGTAGGCCAGATTAAAATCCAGTTCGATTGATTTAGCAGCCGGAACTTTCTTCACATCAAGATAACGACCGGCACCGTAAGTCTCGTTACCACTGGTTTCGTCTGAAAACGCTAGAAACAGTTTGCCCCGCTGAGGCCCCATCTCCATTACTTCCAGTATCAACAGTTGATTCTGCACGCCATCTAATTCAAACTCCGCGAAAGCATATTCTAAGTATTTCTGCTCTTTACTATCGCTGGTGGAAAGCAGTACTACTTTTTTTCCTTCAATAGGTCTCAGCTTTGCTTTAATACGGTACCGAACATCGGCCGGATAGAATTTTAAACCTTCAAAGGCAATGCTATCCTTACTAAATGGAGAGCCTACTCCATCTTGCATAAATTTCTCCATTTTTAAACGCTCCTGCTGTATATACTCCAGGTAATCTTCATTTGTCGAGGCGCTATTATTCTGCATGGAGTAGATTACAAAACCAACTACAGCAACAATAAGTATAAGAGGAATTAATTTTGAAGACTTCATTGATGCGAAATAGGTGAAGCCGGGTTAGTATGTTTTACGAATACCGGGTTGTGTTGATTTTGCCAGTATTGAATTGAGTCTGCTTTTAGCGAATAGCGTTTAAAAAATTCCGGAACGGACAAATCGGCCAGGTTACCGGGCGAGTTGGTAAGCACACAAATGGCAATTTTATTTTTTTGATCGATGGCAACTTCACTCCGATAACCATTTACATACCCACCATGATATAAGAGTTGATCATTCTTAAAATTAATTACACGCCAGCCCAAGGCATAGTAAGACGAACGTGGTCGTTTCCATCGGTTAAAATTCCGGTTCTTTGAAATAGCCTTAACCTGTGGAGTAAAAATTTCATTTAAAGTAGTATCGGCCATCAGGTTTTCATCATGTTGCAACAATGCGCGCAGCCATAATGCCATGTCGGCAATGCTGGCATTTACACCACCCGCGGGCGATACATTATAATAAGTATCAGAAATGGGTACGGGTGTCCAGCGCTTTCGCGCGAAGTAGTGAGGCTTAGCTACATTATCATGATTCATAATGGCCAGGTATGAAGCAGAACTGCTGTGCATACCTAATGGTTTAAATACATTTTCGGTAAGGGCACGTTCAAAGGTTTGATGCGTGGCTTGTTCCACTACTTTTTCAATCAGGCTATAGCCCACATTCTGGTAACTGTAAATCTGACCGGGGTCACCAAAAAGTTTTACTGTTTTTAAACTAGCCAGTAAAGTATCGAGCGGCAAATGCTCTTCAATCATGTTGGTGTAGGCATGATAGGGCAACCCGGTTGTGTGCGATAACACATGCCTGATGGTAACTTTACTGGTGTGCTTGGGCGAGATGAGTTGAAACTGCGGATAATATTTTAATACGGGATCATCCCAGTTGATAAGCTGATCGCTCACTAATGTACCTGCCAATATCGAGGCAAAGCATTTTGATACTGAGCCTAACCGAAACACGGTATGCACATCAATCGAATCGGCTGTGCCGGATTGTTTCAGTCCAAATCCTTTTAAAAAAATTACCGAGGTATCGTATACAATTGCCACAGCTGCCCCGGGCGCCACACCGCGCGCTATTGCTTGCTGCATGAAGTCGTGGTACGAGTTTATAACCGATTGCAGATGCGGATTATCCGGAGTTTGAATTTCAACCGTTGTTGTTGGCTTGGTTACTATTTCGGCAGAATCAACACGAACAGCGTTGCTATCCACAGCTGCAACAGCCCGTATCGGATCATCTTGAATGGGCGGCAGGTACATAAAGCCGACAAACAAGATCAGCAACACGCCAAAAACAATGCTATACGCAATTTTTAGTTTGGTCATATCAGCCCTTCATCTGCAAAACTAAAATAATTCCGGTTAGCGATAATGAGATGGTCCAGCAACTGCACCTCCAGAAAACGCCCGGCCTCTTTAAGTTTGCGCGTTAAATCAATATCGCTTTGGCTCGGTTTCAGGTTGCCCGATGGATGATTGTGGGCTACGATTACTCCACTGGCCAGGTCTTCCAGAGCGAGTTTGTAAATAATTTTTGGGTCGGCCACAGTGCCCGAAACACCACCTTCGCTAATTCGTTTCTTTTTCACCACCTGGTTCATCCGGTTAAGCAACAATACCCAAAACTCTTCGTGCGGTAAATCCATCAGGTTGCCCTGTAGAAGATCAAACGCATCTTTCGAGCTACTTATTTTAGGTTTTTCGTCTAAGTCTTGCGCCTTGCGTCTGCGGCCCAGTTCCAGTGCGGCCACAATGGTAATGGCTTTTGCTTCGCCTATACCTTTTATCTTCATCAGATCTTTAACCCCCAGGCGGGCCAATTCATTCAGATTGTGGTTACTCAGCAACAATACTTTTTTAGCTAACTCAACTGCCGAGGTTTTGGCTGTGCCCGATCCGATCAGAATAGCTACCAACTCAGCTTCGCTTAAGGCACTTGTGCCTTTTAGCAAAAGTTTTTCACGAGGTCTGTCTTCGGGCGACCACTCGCGGATATTCAAGGGCTTGCTATCATCAATTTTCACGACCCCGAAGGTACTTTTAATTATGCCGTTTTAAAAAGAACATAAAAAAACCCGCCCCAACCGAAGTCAGGGCGGGAAAAATAATATCGTAACGCTTACGCTAAAGCGTTTACACGCTTGGTAAGCTGTGATTTCTGGTTAGCAGCTTTTTTCCAATGAATAATGTTCTTCTTGGCCAGCTTATCAATCATGGAAGACACCTCTTTAAGAAGAGCTTGCGCTTCATCTTTCTTGGTAGTACTGTTCAATTTCTTGATCTGGGTACGGGTTGATTTAGCCTGATAGCGGTTTCTTACGCGCTTTGCTTCGTTTGCCCGGATTCTTTTCTCTGCTGATTTATGATTTGCCATAATGCTTTTTTTCAAAACGGACTGCAAAAATAAGCGCAATAATCGGAAATGCAAACGCTGCCACTCCAATCGCTTTGAATATCTTTATAGATATGCAAAAATGGTTGTTTTTATGGCTTATCGGGCTTTTTTGCCTGCTTCTTATGGGTTTTAGATGGGGCTTTTTTGCCCATAAAAAGATTAACCGATTGGCGGTTTTTACGCTGCCAGCCGATATGGCCGGTTTTTACAAAAAAAACCTGGAATACATTACCGAAGCTGCCGTAAACCCCGACCGCAGGCGATATTCCGTGCCCGAAGAAGCCCCCCGCCATTATATCGATCTGGATGATTATGGCGATAGCGCGATTTATAAATTACCCCGCTACTGGAATCAGGCCGTAGAAAATCTGGGTGAAGATTCCTTAGTGGCAAAAGGAATTTTGCCGTGGCATATATACCGGGTGTACCTCCAATTGAAAGAAGCATTTTTGCTGAACGACCCCGATCGTATTTTGCGCCTTTCGGCCGATCTTGGTCATTACGTAGCCGATGCCCACGTGCCTTTGCACACCACCAAAAATTACGATGGCCAACTCACCAACCAGGTGGGCATTCATGGTTTTTGGGAATCGCGGTTGCCCGAATTGTTTTTTGAACAATATGATTTTTATGTAGGCCCGGCAACTTATTTATCCAATGTACAACTTGCCGCATGGGAAATTGTACGCCAATCGCACCTGGCTGTTGATTCTGTATTACGGTTTGAACAATACCTGGCGATGGAAAACGAACGCTTCAGTTTTGAAACCAAAGGCAAACAAACCGTAAAAGTGTATGGACAGGAATATTCGCAGAAGTACCATCGCATGTTGAATGGCATGGTAGAGCGCATGTTTCGCAACAGCATAAAACAAACCGGCAACATCTGGTACACGGCCTGGGTGGATGCCGGCCAGCCCGATCTTAAAAAACTGATCGATTATAAACCATCCGAACAAGAGTTGGAGAAACGTAAGCAGGAATTACTACTTTGGCGTGAGCAAACTGTAAAATCCAGAAATCATGAAGCTACCGAAAATTAAAATACTGAACTTGGCGGGTATTGTAGTATGTGCAGCAGCCTGTACTTCGCAAAAACCAGCCGAAGTTGCCGAAACAGAAACCCGTATCAGCGATGATTCTCTTTTTACGTTGGTGCAATACAAAACCTTTCAATATTTCTGGGATGGAGCCGAGCCCGTATCCGGTGGTGCGCGCGAACGATTTCACGCGGACAATATTTATCCGGAAAACGATAAGCATATTATAACCAGTGGCGGAACCGGCTTTGGAGTTATGGCCATTCTGGTGGGTATAGAACGCAATTTTATTTCGCGCGAGCAAGGAGTTGCTCACCTTGAAAAACTAACCACGTTTTTAGAGAAGGCCGATCGCTTTAAAGGCGTATGGCCGCATTGGATGAATGGCGAAACCGGAGAAGTAAAACCTTTTAGCCCGAACGATAACGGTGGCGACTTAGTGGAAACCGCGTACCTCGTTCAGGGTTTATTATGCGTACGCCAATATTTTAAAGATGGCGATGATCGCGAAAAAGCATTAGCTGCCCGCATTGATAAACTCTGGCGCGAAGTGGAGTGGGATTGGTACCGCAGAGGTGGTCAGAATGTACTTTATTGGCATTGGTCGCCTGATAAAGAATGGGCTATGAATTTTGCGCTGGAAGGTTATAATGAATGTTTGATAACGTATGTGCTGGCGGCCTCATCGCCCACGCACAAAGTTCCGGCCATTGCTTACCACGAAGGTTGGTCGCGCAAGGGAGCAATGAAAAATGATTCGACACATCAACAATACGGTTATCATCTTGATCTGAAACATAATTTTGCACAACAATTTGGTGGGCCCTTGTTCTGGTCGCATTATTCTTTTTTAGGTCTGGATCCGCGTAAGCTTAAAGATAGGTATGCCGATTACTGGCAACACAATGTAAATCATACGCTCATCAATTATCAATACTGTGTAGAAAATCCGAAAGGGTTTAAAGGATATAGTAAAGACAACTGGGGACTAACCGCCAGCTATTCTGTAAAAGGCTATGCGGCACATAGCCCTGGTGAAGATGTGGGTGTGATCTCGCCCACGGCAGCACTTTCATCATTTCCTTACACGCCCGATCAAAGCATGGCTGCGATGAAACATTTTTATTTTGAGTTGGGCGACAAAATTTTTGGTGAGTATGGTTTTTATGATGCCTTTAGCGAACAGGATAATTGGTTCCCCACCCGGTATCTGGCAATCGATCAGGGCCCGGCAATAGTGATGATGGAAAATCAACGTACGGGTTTGCTCTGGAAATTATTTATGAGTTGCCCCGAAGTTCAGGATGGTTTAAAGGAGTTGGGTTTTAGTTATTGAGGTTAGTTAGCAACCTTAGTTGTTAACGTTGCAACAATTCACGTACAATCTCATCCCACTCTTCCTTCAATGAAATCTTAGGCATTTTTCGATTAGCGCGATGGTACCAGTATTGCGCGTTGCCGGTATCGCCTTCCACCCGATGCAGATAAGCGTGTATCCACGAGCCATCGGGAGTGTGAACATCCTGCGCAAGATCATGTGCTTTCTCCCAATTGCCTTTAGCTTCGTACCACAGGGCTTGTAACAGAACAGCAACCGGTGGTGGCTGCTGTTGGTAAAGGGAATTCTTAAATTCAGTTAAAGTCATTCAGTCACTAAACGTAAGGCGTCAGAATAGTTGAACTATCCTGACGCTACACAAAGATTAATTTTTCTTTATCGGATAATAAATTTCAGTTATCCACTTGGCAGTATCTTTTTCCAGCATCGGGTCTGTTACATAAACTTCCATGGGTGCGCCATTCATGGTAAGTCCCTTGTATTGAAGATACTGATCAAGTTCCAGATGTAAAGCCATCAGGTTACTGTAATCGCCTTTGTAAATTCCTTTTATAGCACTGCCGCCTTCAAGCGTTTCAACTTTGTATTTTGCGGGCAACTTGGCATCGGCTGCTACCGGTAAGGCACAAATCATGTCCATTGATTCTTCGGTGAATGCCGGATAAAGTGCAAGGGGATAGCCGGTAATTTCAACTTTTGCTTTCGTTAGCATAGTTTGCAGTTCGCCATACATCTTTGCCATTTGAGCACTTATGGCAACCGGATCTTTCGGACTCATGGTATGCATCAACCCTACATAATTTATAGTGGGTAGATTTTCTTCTGTAATCTGATAGGTAAATTTTGGTTTTGCTTCTGCAATGGCTTTGATTTTTTCCCCGGCATAATCAAACGATTTTTCTATTTCGCTTTTCATAAAAACATTTATCCAGCGGCCAATCGGATTCATGCCTTGATCGTTCATGAATTTGAAATTGAGTGTGGTGTTATTGCCATCGGGCTCAAGCGAATAAACACCGCTGGCCGGGTTACCACCAAAATCCATTTCGATGGATACGGATTTATCGGGAATAGTTTCAGTGAGTGCTAAATTGCCATCGCCTAATTTAGGGCCTTGCCAACTGTACGATGCCCCCGTTCCGGCTGATTTTTCACCGTAGGTGATTTTCATATCCGGATCCAGTGTGTTCCAGTATTGCCAGGTTTCCCAGCGTTTCAAATCATTAATTTCTTCAAACACTGCGCTGGCTGGTGCCTGAATAGAAACACTTTTGGTTACCTCCAGTTTGCCCGGAAGTACAAAGCCAATCAACAGCAAGGCCACAATAAGCCCTGCAATAATGAATAAGATTTTCTTGATCATAAGGGGTCTGAGTTTGAGTTTCGGAAATACTTTTTAAGCCACTTCGAAGGTATCCAAATATTAAGGCATATAAAAGGTTGTTTATCTCTGAAAAAATTCAAATATTTAATTGTTCACACTAACCCACTTTTGCCTTATGAGTCTGTTTACGAACCCAAACCGTATCCCCGAAAATTACGGGTTGAAAATTGCCGGTGGCCTGATTGCCTTTTTTTTGCTCATGAAAGTAGCCGGGCTGGCACATATCTATGAACTCCGCTTTCTGAATGTATTTATTCAGGTAGGTGGAATCTTTTTAGCCCTAAAGAAATTCAGAGAAACGCACGATCAACACATGAATTATTTCCGGGCACTGGTTACCGGAGTGGCAACCGGAGCAGTGTCGTCTGTCATCTTTGCGTTGTTCCTGTTTATATACCTTTCGGTAGATCCAGGCTTTATGCAGGATATTATTACCAACGAACCAATGGGCCGCTACCTCAATCCATACATCACCGCATTTATGGTTGCGCTGGAAGGACTTTTTTCGGGCTTATTATTTACATTCATCATCATCAACTATGTAAATACCGATGATGTGAATGATCCGCAGGGTGAAAGTAACTGAGTAACTCCAGGGTTACTCAGTTAATAAGCCAACCACGGGTTGCCTGTTAATGCTTCGGGGAAATTGCAGGAGTAATTTATTATCTCCTGCACCCTTTACAGGATAGGTATAGGTTGCTTCCATGGGCTCAGAACCGAAACTCATTTCCGGATCAACGTAAGTAAGCCGAATTTTTATTCCTTCTTCGGAGTCGTACTCATCCATAATGTTATCGATAGAATAAGTTCCTTCAAATTGTTTATCTCCATTTAGTACAACCACACTTGTATCGTTAAGAAATTGAACCGAGAATTTTTTAAGTTCTTCTTCGGCCTGCTTTTCAAAGTCACCGGCAACGGCTGCATCTATCCATTGAATGGATAAGGTATTATCTGGAGAAGATAGGGGCGAGATAAGTCCGGCTTTTGTTACAACAAATTTTTTTCCCTTTACTAATGCCGAAACGGAGGCTACATCGGCTGGTGCTGCGGGTAACTTTTCAGCTGTGGGTCCGCATGCTGTAAAAAGGATACTTAAACTTAATACGGTAAGGGCTACTACTTTTTTCATGAATTGATTTTTAGTTTTTATTATCAGGTAATATTATTTCAGTTCCAACTCTATCACGGTATCAATCTCATTCATTTTATCTTTCGGCACTTTAATGCTTAATCCAAAATCGTTTTCTACAAACTTAATCGGGGTTTTATCGCTAAAAAGTTTTGCGCTTACTACTTTCTTACCCAGCTTCGGTAAAGTAAGTGTTTCGTCATGCCATTTCAGAATGTGCACATAAACTTTATTACCCTTTTGGGTGGTTATGCCCCACTCCCGTGGAGTAAGCGGACCACCCCGGGTTCCATAAATAGTTTCACCATATTGCCGGGTCCACTCGCCCATTTGTTTGAGTAGGGCAACGTGTTCGGGTTGAATTTTTCCATTCGGCATGGGTCCCACGTTCAACAAAAAGTTTGCATCATACCCTGCGCCTTTCACTAAGTATTGAATCAGGTCTTTAATACTTTTGTTTTTATCATCGCGCAAATTAAATCCCCATGAGTTGTTGATGGTTTCACAAACTTCTTTGGGTAGCTCGCCTATTTTTTGTTCTGGCGCAAAGCCGGTAGTGTTATGGCCAGGCAAATCTTTTTCAAACATCTGAAAATCTTCGCCCTCATAAGGAGTTACGTGATGGTTGCTGCCCACCAGCGTGCCGGGTTGTAGTTTATGGATTAAGGAATAGGTTTGCGACAAACGCCACTCGGCATCTTTTTTATCCCACATACCATCAAACCAGATACCGCCAATATCGCCATAGTTGGTTAACAGTTCGGTTAGCTGGGCATCCATATAGTCTAGGTATTTATTCATATCGCCTTTTTCTTCGCGACCGGTATAATTACCACCGGTAAAACCACGCGGGAAATAATCGGGGTGCCGCCAGTCTAACTGCGAATGATAAAAGAATAACTTAATACCTTGTTTACGGCATTCATCGGCCAGCATTTTCAATACATCTTTCCCGTAAGGTGTGCGCTTTACAATGTTGTAATCAGAAACCCTGGAATCGAACATGGCAAAACCATCGTGGTGTTTACTGGTAATGGTAATGTATTTCATGCCGGCATCTTTTGCCATTTGCACCCATTCGGCAGCATTAAACTCGGTAGGGTTAAAGAATGCCGGAAGTTTTTCGTAAGTCTTGATTGGAATTTGTTGTGTATTCATTACCCACTCCCCATCGCCCAGCACACTATACACACCCCAATGAATAAATAAACCGAACTTGGCATTCTGAAACCATTCGCGGTTTTTCAAATTTTCGGGCGTAGGTGTGTATTTTTTTTCTTGAGCATGCACCATGCTTAGCGCGATAATAAGCACAACAACCAGGAGTGAGCATTTTTTCATGTGAAGAGGTATTTATAACTTTCCAAAATCTATCAGAACTTAATGGATTAAACAAGCCTTTTTACTTATACCATGCGACACGAACCCATTGGCAAAGAACTTTTTAGTGCTAACCGCAAAAGATTAATCAACAAACTTAAACCCGGCTCACTTGCTGTGTTTAATTCCAACGATGTTATGCCCAGCAATGCCGATGGTGTATTGGGTTATATTCAAAACAGTGATCTCTATTATTTAACCGGTATCCATCAGGAGGAAACCATGCTGGTGCTTTGCCCCGGTTTCCCGGATAAAAAATTTAGGGAAGTACTTTTTTTGCGTGAGCCGAACGAAATGCTGGAGAAGTGGGAAGGGCATAAATTGACCAAAAAAGAAGCCACTGAAATTTCAGGCGTTGAAACTGTTGTTTGGGTTTCAAGCTTTGAAAAACTTTTCCACCACATGATGACGATGGGCAGTGTAGAGCAGGTATACCTCAACACAAATGAACATTATCGGTCGGAAATTGTAGTGCAAAGCAGAGATGCCCGTTTTATTGAGTGGAGTAAAAAAACTTATCCACTGCATTCCTACAACCGCATTGCACCCATCATGGCCGAGTTGCGAAGAGTGAAGCAGCCGCGTGAGTTGGACTTGATGCAGAAAGCGTGTGATATTACCGAGTGTGGCTTCAGGCGTGTGCTGCGGTATGTGCGACCCGGTGTGATGGAATACGAAATTGAAGCGGAGTTTGTGCATGAGTTTAAACGCCTGGGCTCAAAAGGGTTTGCGTATCCGCCCATAATAGCCTCGGGTGTTAACAATGTAATTCTTCACTATGTGGAAAACAGCCGGCAATGCCACGCGGGCGATTTGATTTTGCTGGATGTGGCCGCGGAATATGCCAACTACAATGCTGATATGACCCGCACAATTCCGGTGAGTGGCAGGTTTACGAAACGCCAGAAGGAAGTGTACAATGCCGTATTGCGGATTAAGCGGCAAGCAGCAAAATTGCTAAAACCCGGAGTAGTTTACTTTGAATACCAGAAGGAAATTGAAAAATTAATGGAAGCCGAGTTACTGAAACTGAAGTTGATTGATAAGACAGATATTAAAAATCAAAACCCGGAAAACCCAGCCTTTAAAAAATATTTCTACCATGGCACTTCGCACATGTTGGGTTTAGATGTGCACGATGTGGGCAACATGCATGCAAAGGTGGCAGTGGGTTCGGTGTGGACTATTGAGCCCGGTATTTATATTAAGGAGGAAGGATTCGGTATCCGGTTAGAGAATAACGTGGTGATTGGTAAGAGTAAGAATTTCGACCTGATGCAGAATATACCAATTGAAGCGGAGGAGATTGAGGAAATTATGAATAGCAGAAAAGTAAGCAGGTAGTAAGCAGGCGGTAGTAGACTCTCTGAGGTTGATAAAACCTGATACTGCCTACTGCCAACGGCTTGCTAACTCAAATGCAGTTATGAAAAAGATTACTTTAATTCTCTTAATTACGGTTTTGGCAATACTCGCGCAAGCGCACGAGTTCTGGTTGCTGCCCAAAAAATTTCGTTACAAACCTGGCGAAGAAATTAAGATTGATTTGATGGTTGGTGAGGGCTTTGAGGGTGATTTCTGGGATTTAAAACGACACAAAGTGGAGGATTTGAAATTGCATCGGCTGAATGGCATAAAAGATCTTACCAAAGAAGTAAAACCTACTGAAGGCAATAACCTGAGTTATAAAGCTGATTTAGGAGGCACGTATTTGTTTACCTTAAAAAGTAACGATGCTTACATTGAATTGGAAGGCAAAGAATTCAATGCCTATCTGGAAGAAGATGGCCTCGATTACATTTTAGACCAACGAAAAAAATCCAACTCGCTGGATAAAAAATCGACCGAGTATTATACGCGCTTTGCCAAGTTGCTGGTGCAAAGTGGCGACCGCACGGATAATACCTTTAAAAAGGTGGTGGGATTAAAATATGAAATCGTGCCAGAGCAAAATCCTTATGATTTGAAAGTTGGTGACTACCTGACCTGTAAAGTATGGTATAATGGAAAGCCTGCTCCGCATACATTAGTTAAAGTTTGGAACCGGGTACGTGATACATCTTTTATGCAAAACATCTATACCGAAAATGATGGCACCATTCGTTTTCCCATCAGCGCCAGCGGCCCGTGGATGGTGAGCAGTGTAAAAATGATTGCTTCAGAAAAGGAAGGTGCGGAGTATCATAGCTTCTGGGCAAGCTTGGTTTTTGGGATATGATTGAGATTAACACCTTATCTAAAACATTTCGCTAATGAGTGAGATTAAAAATTCAATGCAGGCCCCTGAACCTGTTGGCCCATATCCACATGCACGCAAAGTGGGCAATCTGCTTTTTCTTTCGGGTGTGGGTCCGCGCAAGCGAGGTGCTAAAGAAATACCCGGAGTAACCTTAGATGAAAACCGGAATATTGTTGCGTATAACATTGAAGAGCAATGTCATTCTGTTTTTCAGAATGTAAAATATGTATTGGAGGCTTCGGGCTCGCGTTGGGAAAATCTGGTGGATGTAACCGTTTACCTCACCAACATGAAAAAAGATTTTGCGGTATTTAATAAAATTTATGCGCAGTATTTTCCAAATCCGGAAACACAACCTTGCCGCACAACGGTAGAGGTAAATGCCTTACCCACACCAATAGCAATTGAGCTGAAGTGTATTGCTACACTGTGAAATTATTAAACAGAAAAGCTTTCGCCACAGCCACACGTGCGCGAAGCATTCGGGTTGATGAACTGAAACCCTTTTCCATTCAGACCATCCGAAAAATCCAACGTAGTGCCTAGCAAATAGAGTAAACTCTTCTTGTCGACCAGAATTTTTACACCACGGTCTTCAAACACTTGATCTACCGGGTTAATCTGATCATCGAAACCTAAATCATACATCAGGCCGGAACAGCCGCCACCTTTCACCGATACACGAATGTTGTGGTTATCGGATTTGCCTTCTTCTTTGCGGAGGCTTATAATTCTTTCTTTCGCTTTTTCGGTTACGGTAATCATAGCTTATGATACTGGATTTAAAACAACACTAAACACGGTAATGGTGTTCCGGTCGCGTCCATAATATAATTTCTCCAATGCATCCAGAATGTTGCTGGCCCGGAAATAGGAGGTGTGTAACTCCCGTTCGGTATTTGCCACCCACTGAATGGTGTACGAGTTTTCTTTCTCTTTATAACTCTGCACATAATCCCACATTTTTTTCAGAGCACCCACTTTGTCGGCTCCTGTTTCAGAGCGAAAAAGGAATGATTGATTGTGCCTTGGATTAAGTGTTATCAAATCCAACTTCGTTTTACCATCCAGCAAGCTGTATTCAAAAATAAGATCGCTGGAGCGCAAGCCCAGGTAATCCTTGATCTGTTGCTGGATCCGGGCTGCCTCTACGTGGGCATCGCTGTTCGATTCGATTGTAATTTTTGGCATTTCAGATTAAAACTTTCGTAAAGCGTGAAAAGTTTCCCAATTTTTCATCAAAATTAACAAAATCGGGTTAAACCCAGCCGTTATGAAAAAACTGGAACATATTGGTATTGCCGTAAAAGACCTGGAAGCTGCTAATGCTTTATTTGCCAAACTTTTTGGCAGGCCACATTATAAAATTGAAGAAGTTGAAAAAGAAGGTGTGCGCACTTCGTTTTTCGATCTGGGCAATGTTAAGATTGAATTAGTGGCGGCTACCCGGCCCGATTCGGCTATTGCTAAGTTTATTGAAAAGCGCGGTGAAGGTCTTCATCACCTCGCCTTCGAATCGGAAGCAATAGAAAAAGAAATGAGTGAATTGAAATCGAAGGAGTTTGTATTGCTATCTGAAAAACCGTTTGCTGGCGCGGATAATAAAAACGTGGCGTTTATTCATCCTAAAACAACCAACCACGTGCTGGTAGAACTTTGTGAAGAAAGAAAGTAGCGCTAATCAGGAAGGATTTAAATCTTCACGATCTTCAGCAGCTAATAATTAAAACTTCATTTTAGGATGCGCATTGCGTCCGTACTGAATATCGTTGTAATACTTTTGTTTGCGCTTACCTTCTTTGGTTTCATAATAAGGTTTGGGTGCGGCACAAGCGCTCAAAATCATCAAAGCCGATATAAATAATGCAAGGTTCTGTTTCATCGCTTTAGCTATTTGAGGTTTAATACAAGCACCAGCCACGGTGTGCGGTGGAATGGAGGGCAAATAGTACTTTTGCCGGACAAATGAACAATCATGCCGGTTAACGGCACTTACCATGAGCGAAAACAGGACTGAACTTTCACAATTAGGCGAATTTGGGCTGATTGAGCGGATAAAAAGTAAGTTTCAAAATCAGAATGCTACAACCCTTAAAGGTATTGGCGATGATGCGGCCATACTGGCTGCGGGCGAAAAAAACGTGTTGGTTTCTACCGATATGTTGCTGGAAGGCATTCATTTCAATTTATCGTATATGCCATTGCAGCATTTGGGCTATAAAGCAGTAGCCGTAAATGTTTCGGATATAGCCGCCATGAATGGTACGGCCGAGCAGATTGTGTTGAGCATTGCCATCAGCAACCGGTTTTCGCTTGAAGCTATTGATGCCTTTTTTGAAGGTGTTCAGGCTGCCTGTAAAAATTACAATGTAGATTTAGTAGGTGGCGACACGTCTGCATCAGCTGCCGGATTGATAATTTCTGTTACCGTACTGGGTCGTGCCGAGAAAGAAAATGTCGTGCAGCGCAGTGGTGCCAAAGCCAACGATATAATTTGTGTAACGGGCGATTTAGGTGCCGCTTACATGGGTTTACAGGTGTTGGAACGCGAGAAAGAAGTTTTTCTATCTAACCCCGACATGCAACCCGATCTGGAGAAATATGAATACCTGGTGGGCCGGCAGTTAAAACCCGAAGCGCGTATGGATATTATTCACGAACTGCGCGATAAAAATTGCTTGCCTACATCTATGATTGATATTTCGGATGGACTGGCTTCGGAGCTTTTTCATTTAGGAAAAAATTCTAACCTCGGAGTTAAGATTTTTGAAGATAAAATTCCGATTGATCACACAACTTTTGAAACTGCTATTGAATTTAAGTTAGATCCGATTACGTGTGCACTGCACGGTGGCGAAGACTATGAATTACTCTTTACCATTAGTCCTGCCGATTACGAAAAAATTAAAAACCATCCGGATATTCATTTCATTGGCCACATGCATACCGATGCCACCCAGCATGTTTTAATTACCAAGCAACAAACCGTTGTGCCGTTGCAGGCGCAGGGATGGAATCATTTTTGATTTGGGATTCGAGATTTCAGATTTTAAATTTTTAATTCGAAATCCGAAATCTTTAATCTTCCGGAAACGGAATGTAAACAAAGCTGGCAAAGCCCTCATCAACTACAAACAGGCAGCAAAATTCATCGGGGTCTTTGTAGGCATTTCTGAAATCTTCTTCTTTATCAGGTGCTACCAACTCGCGTTGCAAAAATTCATCTAAGAAGGAAGCATAATAATTCCATTCTAAATTCATCGGGCCACCGGGTATCAGTACTTGCCCAATGGGCAATTGTTCTTTCGAGATCGGAAAAATCGGAAACTCAAATCCTGCTTTGCGGATCTGGTACGAAGCTTCTTTTAAGGTGTCGGCTACTTTCACAAAATCCTGCGAAATGGTGCCGAGGTATTTTCCGTTTAATTCGGGGTCGTTGAACATGCTGGTACCGTTAGAATAATTGATTCAAAATGAAAAGTTTTCCTTGGCTGGAATTCTCTAATTTTAAACAAAATTAAAAATCTCATGAGAAAGTTTACCACCCTTATCTTACTTGTGTTATCCCTTGCAGCCGGTGCACAAACTACCGTGCCGGATTGGGAGGCTTCCTACAAAGCCCGCAAGCAAAAAGAAGATCAATCCATTTTAAAGGAATATCCGGTACGCAACATCGGGCCAACTGTACAAGGCGGGCGCATTGTCGACATTGAGGTAAACCTGAAGGATACCAAAGAATTTTATGTGGGTTATGGCTCAGGTGGAATTTTCAAAACCCTTAACAACGGTATAACCTTTACCCCCATATTTGATAATGTAGATGCATTGGGTATTGGCGACTTCGCTTTGTCGCAAACCGATCCAAAAATTTTATATGTAGGCACGGGCGAAAAAAATGGTAGTCGCTCTACATATGCAGGTTCTGGTGTTTATAAAACTGTGGATGGTGGAAAGAGCTGGACTAATCTTGGGCTTGCCGGTACGCATCATGTAAGCCGCATTCTTATTCATCCGCAGGATAACAATACCGTGTGGGTTGCATCGCTGGGCGCACTGTATTCCAATAATGCTGATCGTGGAGTTTTTAAATCAGTTGATGGTGGAAAAACCTGGAAGAAAACCTTATTCATTAATGATAGTACCGGAGTTTCCGATCTGGTGATCAATCCGCAAAACCCAAAACAACTTTTAGCGGCTACCTGGGAGCGTACCCGCAAAGCGTGGGACTTTAAAGGCAATGGAGCCGGCTCCGCCATTTATCGTTCAGAAGATGGTGGCGATACGTGGACACTTTCAGCCGAGGGTTTTCCGAAAGGGAAATCTGTGGGCCGTATTGGCCTGGATGTTTGCTGGTCGAAGCCCAATGTAGTATATGCGGTGTTAGACAATCAGGAAGAAGTTAAAACCGAGAAAACAGAAACACCAAAGGCAGATGGAAAATTAAAGCTGGCCGATCTCAAAGAGATGACAACCGATAACTTTCTGAAGCTGGAGGATAAAAAGTTAGATGAGCTGTTGAAAGAAAATAGGTTCCCGGCAAAATACAACGCGCAGGTTGTAAAGAAAGAAGTACGGGCCGGAAAGTATAAGCCACAGGCCTTAACGGAATACTTTGGTACCGATGCCAATTCAGATTTATTCAATACAAAAATAAAAGGCGCAGAAGTTTATCGTTCAGACGATGCCGGCAAAACCTGGAAACGTACCCATGCAGCCGATATTGATGGTGTCTATTTTACCTATGGATATTACTTTGGCGAATTGCGCGTATCACCTTCAAATACCGAAGATGTGTACATCTACGGTGTGCCGATGTTGAAATCGGAAGATGGTGGAAAGAATTGGGTGGAGATTGATTCGTTGGGAACGATGCACAGCGACCATCATGCATTGTGGATTAACCCAACCGATGCCAACCATATTTTAATGGGTAATGATGGTGGCCTGTATCAATCGTACGACAAAGGCGATACCTGGCTGCATTATAATAACATGCCAGTAGGGCAATTCTATACTGTAAATGTGGATATGGAAACACCGTACAATGTGTATGGTGGCTTGCAGGATAATGGTGTGCTTCGGGGATCTTCAAGATCGGTTCCCAATCGAAGTAAACATTGGGACGCTATTTTTGGAGGTGATGGTATGTATGTAGCGCCCGATCCGCGCAACAGCAAATTGGTTTACACCGGGTTTCAGTTTGGAAATTATTTTAAACTGGATTTAGATCGTGGCCGAAATACACGCATCACACCATCGCACGATATTGGGGAAGCCCCCAACCGGTGGAACTGGCGCACGCCTTTGATACTAAGCAAACACAATCCTGATATTGTGTATATGGCTTCGCAGCGAGTGTATCGCAGTTTAAATAAAGCTGAAAGTTGGGAAGCCATCAGTGGTGATCTCACGAAAAACAAAAAACAAGGTAACGTTCCGTTCTCATCCATTGCTTCGCTTGCGGAGTCGCCCCTGCAATTTGGGTTACTCTATGCCGGTACCGATGATGGCAATGCGTGGGTAAGTAAGAATGGGGGTGGAAGTTGGGAATCCATTACAACCGGCTTGCCTGCCGATAAATGGGTGAGCAGTATTTCACCTTCACCACACGATGAGGCTGCAGTTTTTGTATCCGTAAATGGATATCGTCAGGACGAATTCAAAACATATTTGTACATGAGTACGGATTATGGAAAGACCTGGACAAGCATAAAAGGTAATCTACCAGAAGCAGTAGCCAACGTAGTAATTCAAGATCCGGTTAACGCGAATTTGTTGTACTGTGGTTTGGATAATGGAACTTATGTGAGTCTGGATTTAGGTAAGAGCTGGCAGTTATTAAATAAAGCGCTGAATGTGGCCAGCTATGATATGCTGGTGCATCCGCGCGAGAATGAATTGATTGTGGGCACGCACGGGCGCAGTGTGTTTGTGGCTGATGTTAAACCTTTGCAATCCTTGAAAGATGCAGGCAAAGGAATTATTGCATTTGCCAATGAAGGCATTCGTTACAGCGAACGTTGGGGACAAAAATCATATTCATGGAGTAAGGCATTCGAACCGGGCACCAGTATTTTATATTATGTGGGTAAACCAGCTCCAACCATTACCATCGAAATCTTTGACGAAAAAAATAACCGGGTAAGAACGCTATCATCAACCGGTGCGGCTGGGTTTCATTCGGCCAGTTGGGATTTGAAGATAAACGAAGTGGCACCTGCTCCTTCAAAAGGAAAAGCCAAACCGGCCACTACTACCCCGACATTGAAATATGCCGGAAAAGGAAAGTATAAAATCAAGTTTACGAATGGAGCAGAGAGCAGTGAGGTAACATTTGAGGTAAAGTAGATCCGAAGCGAACGTAGTTTATTATAAGGGATGAGTTTGACCGCTCATCCTTTATGCTTTGGTGGCTTTCACCAGATTTTTCCGTTCAGCTACAAACATGATCGGTTCAGAATTCTAAACGTTCTTAGAGACAAACTCATACACTATGAAAGCACCAATTTTAACCCGCAATTCATTCCTCAGAAAATCATTTATGGCTACTTCGGGGTTGTTTACAGCACCGTTATGGCTTTCGGCACAGCAAGATAAACCGGCACCATTAAATGTGGATGAGGTAAAAGAATTTGTGGGTGCAAGTCATGGCAAATTTGATCGTGTTAAAGAAATGTTGCAGGCCAATCCTATGCTGCTCCATGCTTCTCATGATTGGGGCGGTGGAGATTTTGAGTCGGGTATTGAAGCGGCCGGTCATGTGGGCAACAAAGAAATTGCAACGTATTTACTCGGAAAGGGTGCCCGATACAATGTCTATCTGGCATGTATGCTGGGTCATCTGGATATTGTTAAAAGTGTATTGACCAGTAATCCGGGCCTGCTAAACAGCAAGGGGGCGCACGGATTTACCATGTTACATCACGCCCAAAAGGGAGCAGCTAATCAGGTTGAAGAGTATTTGAAATCGCTTGGTGCGGTGCAAACCAAAATGGATTTTTATAAGAATTAAAATTTTGCTGGAGTGTTAGTGCTGCAGTTTATTCTCAATAAATCTCAGGCTCATTTCTTTTAAGTCAGGAAAGAACAGTAAAAACTCCTTTTCAAAATCTGAGTAATATTCGGTTAACTCATGAATAGCCTCATCCATTTTTGAATTGTAAGGCGTTCTTTGGGCCATGCCACTGAGTGCGCGATGAATACCTTCTGATTTCGCATAGTTTAATAGCCAGTTTCCTTTAATCATGTAGGGCAACATGTACTTTACCTGGGGCGGCAACAGGGGTTCAGATTTATGCAAGATGCGATAACAGTGTTGTGCATACTCGTGCAGTGGTTGGTGATGGTAGCGATTCCAGTTACAGGCCAGAAAATGATCGTAAAACATATCTACAATAACCGGAGCGTAATGCCGGTACTTGGGGCGCAGGCGGATTTTGCTTTCCAGTACAACCGGATGGCTGTCGGTAAACTCATCAATTTCCCGGTGTAGTTCTATACCAAGGGCCAGGTGAAAAGGGTAGCGCTCATAAATAGTACGACCGCGCACAAAATCACCAATAAAATTGCCGATCATGATTTCTTCCTGATCGCCTGATAGATAAAGATGGGCGAGAAAATTCAAGGGGCGGTTATTACTTCAACGGTAGGAAAGATAGAGTATTTTCATTTACTTTTAATCACGAAAACTTTTCAGTTTATGATTGTACTGGAGCAACTTAAATTACTGGTTAACCTGGCCCGCATTGATGGTGAGATGGCCAGTAATGAGCGGAGTTATATTATTAATATTGGTAAAGGTCATGGCTTCCCCGAATCATCTGTGGAAACGCTTTTTTATTCCAGCCATGAAACCATTATTGCCAAAGAGTTAACGGCCGACCAGAAGTTTAACTACATTTTTAACCTGGTTCAGTTAATGAAACTGGACGAACGTCTGTATGAAGAAGAAATAAAATTCTGTGCCAAGACAGCCGCCAAACTTGGTTATAAGCCCGAAGTAATGTTTGAGTTGATGCTGAAAGTAAAATCAACTGAAATGACAGCCGAAGAAAAGAAAACCCTGCAGAAACTAACCGATCACTATCTCCACTAATTTCAAACCTAACCTATGCGCAAATTTTTACTCTTACTTTTACTTGTAGGCCTGAGTGCCGCAAGTTATGCACAACGTACCCTTATTCACTGTGGGGCCTTGATTGATGGCAAATCAAAAACCCAGCAAAGTCAGGTTACTATTGTAGTGGAGGGCAACAAAATTGTTTCGGTCGATAAAGGCTTTACCAAACCCGGCAAAGACGATAAAGTAATTGACCTGAGCAAAAAGACCGTAATGCCGGGCCTGATTGACATGCATGTACATATTGAAAGTGAAACCAGTAAGGATGCATTAGTTAAACGATACACGCAGAATGAAGCAGATGTAGCTTTTCAATCTACTATCTATGCGCGCAGAAATCTGATGGCTGGTTTTACAACCGTGCGTGATTGTGGCGGTTCGGGCGTTAACATTTCATTGCGTAATGCTGTTAATGCGGGAACCATTCCAGGCCCAAGAATTTTTACTGCTGGAAAAGGTGTAGCCACAACCGGTGGCCATGGCGATCCTACCAATGGTGCACGTAAAGATTTGATGGGTGACCCCGGCCCTAAAGAAGGTGTAATCAATGGCCCGGACGATGCACGCAAAGCTGTGCGCCAGCGTTATAAAGATGGTGCCGACTTTATTAAGATAACGGCAACGGGTGGGGTGTTAAGTGTAGCAAAAGATGGAAGCGGCCCGCAGTTTACACAAGAAGAGGTAAATGCAATTGTAGAGGCTGCAAAAGATTATGGCTTTCATACGGCAGCCCATGCTCATGGTGCCGAAGGCATGAAGCGCGCTGTGCTGGCAGGTATTACAACTATTGAGCACGGAACGTTAATGAGTGAGGAAGTAATGGACTTAATGAAGCAGAAGGGTACCTATCATGTGCCCACCATTATTGCGGGTCGGTCGGCTGCGGAGTATGCCAAAATACCGGGCTATTATCATCCGCTGGTAGTGCCTAAAGCAATTGAAATTGGTTCTAAGATTCAGGAGAATTTTAGCAAAGCGTATAAGCGCGGTGTTAAGATTGCGTTTGGTACCGATGCCGGTGTATTTCCGCATGGTGAAAACGCGCGCGAATTTGGTTATATGGTAGAAGGCGGGATGCCCGCAATAGAAGCTTTGCTTTGCGCGATGCAGATTAACGCAGACATTTTAGGGTATGGCGATAAAATCGGTTCGATCGAAGCCGGTAAACTGGCCGATATTGTTGCCGTAAACGAAGATCCAACCAAAAACATCAAAACCATGGAGAAGGTTACGTTTGTGATGAAGGATGGTGTGGTGTATAAGAATGAGTAGCCTCAGGCGAAACTAAAAGTTAAAGAGGCTGCTAAATGCAGCCTCTTTTGTTATCTTGTGCTTATAAAAGTGATGAATATGAAATGGGTGTATGCTGTTCAGCAGAAAATGCGCGTTGCACTGCTTCTTGCCGTTGTTCTGCTTCTGGTTTTCTTTAAAAGTTTGTTCGACAGGCATAATGTCACCGAGCTGGGCGATTCGTTTTCTTCTATTTATGAAGACAGGCTGGTGGTAGAAAGTTATATCTATAAACTATCCGATCATTTGTATCAGAAGCAATTATTAATGGAGCAATGCAGCCAGCAGGACGATCGGCAAAAACTTGTTACCCAAATTGCGCAACACAATCAGGCTATCTTCAGGTTGATCCAAGAGTACGAAAAGACAAGGCTTACCACGCAAGAGTCTACTTTCTTTGAGAACTTTAAAAGGAACATGAAAGAAATGGTGGCACTGGAGTATCAATTTCTCAATTCACAAAACACGGCAGAAGCTTCTGAGCTGGACATTCAATTTGTTACCGCTACTCAAAATCTCAATCAGCTTTCCAGCATCCAGGTAGAAGAGGGCAAGAACATGACCAATCAATCGCAAAGAATAATTGCCGGGTCCAGTATGCTTACTCAGTTTGAGTGGGGTATGCTTATTGTAATTGGATTGATGATTCAGGCTTTGATTTTTGCATCGAACTCAATTGTGCCGAAGGTATCGCAGAATCATCATTTGAATTGAGACAACTCTTTTTTTGAATGACGATTACTTATTGCGATTCTTAACCTGATAAATTTTTTAATTTTTATTCATGACCTCCCGCAGAAACGCCCTCAAATCATTAGGCCTTGCCGCACTAGCATTACCTGCTTTATCCGCACATGCAGAATCAACACCGGCAATGCCGCTGGCCACCAATCCACAGTATTGGAAAAAAATCCGGAGCCAGTTTATGTTGGCTAACGACAAAGTGTTTTTTAATCCCGGCACGGTAGGGGTAATGCCCAAAGTAGTAGTAGATAAAATGACAGAACATGCCCGCTACCTGGCCGCGCACGTGGCCGACTGGGCCTATAAAGACGATAACAAAGAAGAGTTTATCAGTGGCTATAATAACCTGGTGAGCATTCGCACCAAAGTGGGCAGGTTGATTAATGCGGAAGTGAGCGAGATCGCCATGACAGATAATGTAACGCACGGAATAAGTTACCTGGCAAATGGCTTAACCTTACAGGCAGGCGATGAAGTGTTAACGACTAATCAGGAACACCCCGGTGGACGTGGCGGCTGGCTGGTAAAAGAAAAACGGTTTGGTGTTTTATTTAAGGAAGCAGTTATTGGCAAACCCATTAAAAATTCAGAAGAAGTTTATAACGATATTATCAAAGCCTTTACGCCTAAAACCAAAGTGTTGATTATCTCGCACATGATTTCGGGTAGCGGGGCCATACTTCCGGTAAAAGAAATTTGTGCGGAAGCATCCAGGCGAGGCATCTTCACCATATTAGATGGCGCACAAACCATTGGGCAAATTAAAGTAGATGTAAAAGATCTGGGTTGCGATGCCTATGCCGGTTGTTTTCACAAGTGGGTAGGTGCACCCGCAGGCACTGGCTTTATGTATGTAAAGCACGATAAGATGAAAAACATCTGGACAACCGTGGCCAGCGCGCGCTGGGATAATCATGACGATGAGGGTTTCCGGTTTACGCAGCGGGGCACGGGCAATTTTCCGGTATTAAAAGGGTTAGATGCTGCATTGGATTTTCTTTTTGAAATTGGGCCCGAGCGGGTGTATGACCGCATTAAGTTTTTAGGTGAGCGCTTGCGCAAAGGCTTACGCCAGAATCCGAAAGTAAAAATTTTCTCACCGGTTGATGAAGCCATGTGTGCCGGCATTACAGTTTATAATATTGAAGGTATGACAGGCGCAAAGTTGCAGGACGAATTCTGGAACCGCGGGCGTATGCGGCCGCGGGCCAGTGGCGATGTGTTTGGAGTGCGGCATTGTACCCATATTTTTAACAGCGAAGAAGAAATTGATAAAGCTCTGGCTATTGTAACCGAACTTTCGAATGGGAAGTAGATTTATTCCGATTGCAGATTCGGTTTTGGATGAATGAAGTAATTGGCCAGCCTCTTTCCTTAACCCCATTTCGCCACCCCTTATTTCTTGCTACATTTGCCCCCTTAAATCAAGACCGGAATGACGGGAATGGAGCACATTCGCAACTTTTGTATTATAGCCCACATCGACCACGGAAAAAGTACCCTGGCCGACCGCCTGCTGGAGTTTACCGGCACCCTGAACCAACGCCAAATGGAGGCCCAGGTGCTGGACAACATGGATCTGGAGAAAGAAAAAGGCATTACCATTAAGGCCCATGCCATTCAGATGAACTATAAGTTTGAGGGTCAGGAATACACCCTCAACCTGATTGATACCCCCGGCCACGTAGATTTTTCGTACGAAGTATCGCGGGCAATTGCATCATGCGAAGGTGCCCTGCTTATTGTGGATGCCAGCCAGGGCATTGAGGCTCAAACCATTTCTAACCTGTACCTGGCATTGGAACATGACCTGGAAATTATTCCGGTTATGAACAAGATAGATTTACCCCATGCCAACCCCGAAGTGGTGGCCGATGAAATTATTGATCTTATTGGCTGCAAACGCGAAGACATCCTTTCGGCAAGTGCTAAAGAAGGCAAGGGTATTGAAGAAATTTTAGCAGCTGTTGTAAAGCGTATACCGGCACCCAAAGGAAACCCGGCAGCTCCCTTACAAGCTATGATTTTCGATTCGGTATTTAATTCATTCCGTGGTATCGAAATTTATTTTCGCGTTTTTAACGGAACTATTAAGAAAGGTGAGAAAGTGAAATTCATTAACACCGGTCAGGAGTATGGTGCCGATGAAATTGGAGTACTGAAGTTAGATAAACATCCGCGCAACGAAATAGGTGCAGGTAATGTAGGTTATCTGATTTCCGGAATTAAAGTAGCGAGCGAAGTGCACGTAGGAGATACGATTACTTCTGTGGCAAACCCGGGCGAATCGTTAAAAGGATTTGAGAAAGTTAAACCGATGGTGTTTGCGGGTATTTACCCGGTAGATACAACCGAGTTTGAAGAATTGCGCGCCTCTATGGAGAAGCTGAAACTGAATGATGCTTCTTTAGTGTGGGAGTTGGAAACCTCGGCTGCATTAGGGTTTGGTTTCCGATGTGGTTTCCTGGGCATGTTGCACATGGAAATTATTCAGGAACGGTTAGAGCGCGAGTTCGATATGACCGTGATTACCACCGTGCCTTCTGTGCAGTTTAAAGCTACGCTTACCAATGGCGATGAAGTATTTATCAATGCGCCATCCGAAATGCCAGACCCCACCCGCATCAGCTCCATCGAAGAACCTTATATCAAAGCTCAGATTATCAGTAAAGCCGAATACATTGGTCCGATCATTAATCTTTGCATTGAAAAACGCGGACAAATTATTAACCAGAACTACCTCACTACCGATCGCGTAGAGATGTCGTTCGAAATGCCCTTGTCAGAAATTGTGTTCGACTTCTTCGATAAACTTAAATCTATTTCGCGTGGATATGCTTCGCTGGATTATCATTTGATTGGGATGCGCGAATCGGACATGGTAAAGCTGGATGTAATGTTGAATGGCGATAAAGTGGATGCACTTAGTGCCATTGTGCACCGCGGCAAAGCGCAGGACTGGGGCAGAAAGTTGTGCGAGAAACTGAAAGAATTAATTCCGCGCCAAATGTTTGAGATTGCCATTCAGGCCGCTATCGGCCAAAAAATTGTGGCGCGCGAAAACATCAGTGCTATTCGTAAAAACGTATTGGCAAAATGTTATGGTGGTGATATCTCGCGTAAACGTAAACTGTTAGAGAAACAGAAGAAAGGAAAGAAACGCATGCGGCAGGTAGGCAACGTAGAGATTCCGCAGGAAGCGTTTATGGCGGTATTAAAAATTGAATAATTAAAAAATATTCTCTCTCCCCTCTCCTTTGGAGAGGGGCCGGGGGTGAGGCAATAAAATGACAAGCACTACAACCTATACCTTAATCGATGGTCGCAGAATTTCGACCGATATCAAGAGAGAAATTTCTGGGCAGGTGTTGCTGCGTAAGCAAGCCGGAAAGAAAGTGCCACACCTGGCTATTATTCTGGTTGGCGATGATGGTGCCAGCCAAACGTATGTGGATCATAAGGTAAAAGCCTGTAAAGAAGTTGGGTTTCATTATTCGATGTTGCGCTTTGCCGATACCATTAGCGAAGACAAGTTGATGAAACACATTGACCAGGTAAACCGCGATGAAGATGTAGACGGCTTTATTGTGCAATTGCCTTTGCCGGCTCACATTTCAGTTGAAAAGATTACCGAAAAAATTCGGCCGGATAAAGATGTAGATGGGTTCACCAATCGCAACTTCGGAAGCATTGTTTCCAAGCAGCCATTGTTGTTGCCGGCTACACCGTATGGTGTAATGGAATTACTGAAGCGCTACCAGATTCCGACAGAAGGAAAAAATTGTGTAGTAGTAGGAGCAAGTCGTTTGGTAGGCGCGCCTTTAAGTATGATGCTGGTTGAAGAAGGTAAAGCAACGGTTACCATTTGTCATAAATTCACAAAAGACATTGCGCACTTTACCCGCCATGCGGATATTCTGATTGCAGCCGTTGGTAAACCTGGTTTAATCACTGCCGACATGGTGAAAGAAGGTGCAGTGGTAATAGATGTAGGTACTACCCGGGTAGAGGGCCCGCAATATAAAAATGGATATAGCCTGAAAGGCGATGTGGAGTTTAAAGAAGTGGCACCCAAAACTTCTTATATTACTCCGGTGCCGGGTGGTGTTGGCCCCATGACGATTGCTTCGTTGTTGTTGAATACGCTGCGCGCTACCGAGTTGAGAAATCCTTGAATGGAGATCTTGAATTTCGAATTTAAAATTTAGAATTTGAAGATTACATGAAATCAAATCTTGAATCCGAAATTTTAAATCATGAGTTACCCGTAATGGAAGACTTCTACACCATTCAGGGTGAAGGATTTCATCAAGGACGGGCAGCATACTTTATTCGTTTGGGCGGATGCGAAGTGCGCTGTGTATGGTGCGATGTAAAAGATAGTTGGGATCTAAATGCACATCCTCAGCAAGCGATTGATGCAATTGCCGATAAAGCTAAAGCAAGTGGTACTCAAATAAGTGTTGTTACCGGTGGTGAGCCAACTATGCACAACCTGCAAGCACTTACCCGGGCCTTACAAGAAAGAGGTTTGCGTACGCACCTCGAAACCTCGGGCGCTTATGAGATTACCGGAACGTGGGATTGGATTTGCTTCTCACCAAAAAAATTTAAGCCACCACATGCTTCCGTTGCAGCACAAGCCGATGAACTGAAAGTGGTTGTGTTTCACAAAAGTGATTTTGCGTGGGCCGAAGATTTTGCAAAACAGGTTCGGCCGGAGTGTAAACTTTATCTGCAACCGGAGTGGTCGAAAGAAAATGACATCCTGCCACAGCTTATTGAGTATGTAAAGAAGAATCCGCGTTGGCAGATTTCTTTGCAGGTTCATAAGTATATGAATATCCCCTGATGCAGTGAACATTACAGAGTTTATCAGTAAAGCCGATGCACTGAGTAGTCGGGCGGAGCCATTCCTTTTTCTGATTGATTTTGAAATGCAGCAACCACGCCTTTGGTTGCCCCATCAGGTTGATGCCAATGAATTATTATTCTCAATAAATGGATTTACAAATGCTCCGGTTGTGGAGTCCGGGAAAAAACTATCCATGCAGGCGTACCCTGTTGAAGTAGCGGAGTATCGTTTAAAATTTGATAGAGTAATGCATCATGTGCAGTATGGTAACTCCTTCCTCACAAACCTTACAGTAAAATCGCCAATTGAAATTAATGTCCCGCTTAAAGAATTATTCTTTCAGGTAAAAGCTCCATATCGATGCTGGCTGCGCGATCAGTTCTTATTTTTTTCACCGGAGTGTTTTATAAAAATTTCTGAAGGTAAAATTCATGCTTATCCGATGAAGGGAACCATTGATGCCAGCATTAAAGATGCGGCAACGGTTATTCTGAATAACGAAAAGGAAAAAGCGGAACATGTTACCATTGTTGATTTGATTCGTAACGATCTGGCACAGGTAGCAGCAGATGTTCAGGTTTCCAGATTTCGGTATCTGGATGAGATAAAAACTAATCGTAATTCAATCCTACAGGTTAGTTCAGAAATTGCAGGCAAAGTTTTGCCGCAGTATCAACAAAAGATTGGGAGTTTGTTAGCCGCGTTATTGCCGGCCGGTTCGATCAGCGGTGCACCTAAAAACAGAACGGTTGCCATAATTCGTAAGGCCGAGGTGAATTGGCGAGGTTATTATACCGGAGTGTTTGGCTATTTTGATGGTCAAAAGCTGGATAGTTGCGTTAACATTCGATTTATTGAACAGCAGGATGATTTATTTTACTACCGAAGTGGAGGTGGGATAACCGCCCAAAGTAATTGGGAGGCGGAGTACAACGAAGTAATTCAGAAAATTTATGTCCCGGTTAATTGAATCGGTTTACTTGAAAGATGGTGAGTTTCGTAATTTGAAATATCATCAGTCGCGCATGGAATTCAGCTCGGGAGAATTATTCGGAGTGCCTAACAAATGGACTTTGGAAAACAGTCTTCAAACTTCCGGATATCCTGAATCGGGTTTATATAAAGTCAGAGTTGTTTATGATAAGGAAGTAAGACAAATCGAGTTTGTTCCCTATCGGGTTAAACCAATACAATCGTTAAAGTTGGTTAACTCAGATGCGATTAGGTACGCGCATAAGTTTGAGGATCGCCAGGTTTTGAATGAGTTATTTCAACAGAGAGAAGATTGCGATGATATACTCATTGTAAAAAATGGATTGGTTACGGATGCCAGCTATGCCAATCTGATTTTCAAACGAGGGAACGAATGGGTTACACCGGCTACCTGTTTATTGGCCGGAACAATGCGGACATTTTTACTGGACTCAAATCAAATAAAATCAATGGAAATTCGGGTGGAAGACCTGGTTAAGTATCAATCATGCAAAATGATTAATGCTATGCTGGGAATGGATGCACCCGAAATTCCGATTTCATCAATCGTTTAAAAATACTTACCCGCAGTGTTTTACGTTCTAATTGCTAAATTGTGTTATGCAAAGAATCTTTTTACTGGTGTTGCTGGCGATTTGCTCTCAACTTTCGGCACAAAACCTGAGTTCCAAAAATAAAAAGGCAATTGAACTTTATACCGAAGCAGATAATTACCGTGTTCGGGGGCAGTTTACACAAGCCATCAACTTACTGAATGAAGCCATAACCCGCGATAAAAATTTCGAAGAGGCATATTATCGGTTAGCTACCATTTATAAAGCAATGGAGCAATACGATCAGGCTACCAATACTTTTGAAAAGGGACTTACTTTGGTTAAGTCAGATTCGCGAAAGCGGATGTACCTGTACGAGTTGGCTGCGGTTAATCTGTGGCAAGGCAAGTACGAGCCTTGTAAAAAGTATGCTGGTGATTTTCTTAAAATCGAAAAGGAAGATCGAAGGAAAGTTGAACTCGCCAAGGTGTGGATTATGCAGGCTGAGTATGCACTAACCAACACTTCGGTTTATGATTATGTAATAACACCACTGAGCGATTCGGTGAATATTTTTCCGATGCAATATTTTCCTACCGTTACAGCCGATGGCATGCAATTAATTTTTACGGCACGCTACGGTGGCGGCCGAAATGACAATGAAGATCTGGTTGTATCAAACAAGCAAAGTAATGGAAGTTGGGGGGCACCTGTTTCGCTTTCCAAAAACATAAATACAATACAGCGCGAAGGTGCCAGCACCATTTCGGCTGATGGTCGGCACATAATATTTACTGTGTGTGGTAGTTCGGGGTGCGATTTGTATGAAAGTCGCAAGACGGGTAATGATTGGTCGCGTCCAAAAAATCTCGGCCCCAATATTAACAGCCCGAGGTGGGATGCACAACCTTCGCTATCGGCTGATGGTCGCGAGTTATATTTTGTGTCAGAACGACCGGGCGGTTTTGGTGGCTATGATCTCTGGTACTCGCAATTAACGGAATCAGGATGGAGCAAGGCCGTAAACCTTGGCCCCGAGGTTAACACCCCTCAGGATGAAATCTCTCCTTATATACATGTAAATAATCGGGAGTTGTATCTGGTATCGAATGGGTTGCCGGGTTATGGAGGATACGATATTTATAAGGTGCAGAAAAATGAAACCGGGTGGAGCAAACCGGTTAATCTGGGTAAACCCTTAAACGATCATCAGGATCAATATTCATTTATTGTATCAGCCTTGGGAAACCAGGGGTATTATTCGCGCGAAGAATCTAAAAACAGAAGTCGGTTGTATCGGATTGTGCTTCCAGAAAAATGGATTACGCCATTTAAGGGTAATGTTGTTACCGGGGTAATTACCAATAAAACTTCGGGCCGGCCGTTGCGGGCGCAGGTTGAACTTTATAATCTGGGGGCTAAAAAATCTGTTTCAAAGGTGTTTTCAGATTCGGTTTCAGGCCAATACCTGATGGTTTTGCCCGGTGGGTCAGAATATGCTTTGTATGTAGAAAAAACCGGCTATTTGTTTAACAGCCAGCATTTTAACTTTGTAAGCGACAAAAACTACGAGCCTGTAAGAAAAGATGTTCCGTTAGAACCTGTGCTGGAAAATGCCGCCATCATATTAAATAACATCTTTTTTGATGTCGATAAATTCGAATTGAGACCAGAATCTTTTACTGAACTCGAGAAAGTGGCTGCTTTTTTGGGCCAAAATCCAACCTTAAAAATTGAAATCAGTGGTCATACCGATAACACAGGTTCTGAGGTTTACAATCAACAACTTTCTGAAAAACGAGCCAAATCTGTGGCAGATTTTCTGAATTCGTTATCAATTTCAAAAAATCAGGTTCAGATTAGGGGCTATGGGTCAAAAAAACCACTCCTACCCAACACCACCGAGGAAAACAAGCAGCAGAACAGGAGAATTGAGTTTAAGATTCTTAGTATTTCGGCCCGTTGAGCCTACCAAATATTAGACAAGATTATTTAAAGGGATAAATTTTACTATTAAGGGTATTTTTTTAATTTAAAAATTAGACCATTAACTAATTATGATTTTTCTGATACCAATAAAGTTCTAAGTTTGTAGCCTATTTCGATATATTCTATCAAACCAAACCAAAACAGTATGAAGAAAATTCTACTACTTAATTCTTTCCTGCTGGTAGTGCTAACCTGTTCGGTGGCGCTAGCACAAGATCGGACGGTTTCGGGTAAAGTAACCTCTGCAGATGATGGTTCAGCTTTACCGGGAGTTAACGTTGTGATCAAAGGAACTACAACAGGGGCTGTAACAGACAGCAATGGTGTGTACACTTTATCGGTACCTGCCAACAGTACTTTAGTGTTTTCATTTATCGGATTGGAGACACAAGAAATTGCGGTTGGCTCGAGATCGGTTATTGATGTACAAATGGCTAATGACATCACTCAACTTCAAGAAGTGATTGTAACAGGCTATGGTGAACAAGTAAAGCGTGATGTTACAGGCTCGGTGAGTTCTGTAAAGGGCGCTGCAATTCAGGATCTGCCAGTTCAATCTTTCGATCGTGCAATTCAGGGTCGTTTGGCTGGTGTACAGGTGTCTTCAACTTCGGGTGCTCCAGGCGGTGCCTTGAACATTCTGGTTCGCGGTCCGGGATCTTTAGCAAATAACACCCCGCTTTACATTGTTGATGGTGTTCAGGTTCAGGCTGGTGGTGTAACCTTTGGTGGTTCAAACAATGCATTGGCCTCAATCAATCCTAATGACATCGAGTCTATTGAAGTATTGAAAGATGCAGCGGCATCTGCTATTTATGGAGCGCAGTCTGCTAATGGTGTTGTAATTATTACAACCAAAAGAGGTAAGAAAGGTAAGAGTACCATAGATGTTAGTTATCAGAATGGTTATGTACAGCCGCTCAATCTTTATGATGTAATGAATGCACAGCAATTTGCAACCATTAAGGAGGCAGCTTACCTAAACGCTGGAAGAAACCCAGCTACAAGCACTGCCACAATTCCTGGGCAGAATAACAGTGGGTACGCTATTTATGGTAACCCAAATGATGCTTCAACTTTAAATGACACAGACTGGGTTGATGCGGTGTTCAGAACTGGAAAACTTAACTCAGTTAACGTATCGGTTAATGGTGGCGATGATAAAACATCATTCTATGTATCCGGTTCATATGAAAAGCAGGAAGGTCAGATTATTGCATCTTACTGGTCAAGAGCTAGTTTAAGAACTAATTTCGAGCACAAAGCAACAGACCGTTTAACTATTAAACTTAATTTGGGAGTAACCCGGCAGGACAATTTTGGTTCAATTGCTGATGGTAACTTTGTAAACGGACCTTTCCAATCCGCTTTTGTGTCACAACCTAATTCGCCTATTTATAACGAGGATGGTGGCTTCAATCCTTATCCAGCTCATATTGGAGTAACCGGTGCAGGACATAATTTCAATTATAACATAGTCCAGGGTGTTGGCTTAGAAAGAAGACAAGGTATTACAGCCCAAACAATTGGAACCTTAGCGCTTACCTATAAAATTACAGATTGGCTAAGTGCTAATGCCACTGCAGGTATGGATTATGCGGATACGGAATATATTAACGAGCGTCCTCAGACAATTCCGGCATTTGCATCTTCATTGGGTCAGGTTACAGAAATCAATCGTAGACTTGTAAACTGGAATGCATTCGGGACCTTGAATTTTAATAAGAAATTAAATGAAGTTCACAATGTTTCAGCAATTGCTGGTTGGGAGTATAAGGATAATTACTCACGTCAACAGACGGCAGTCGGTTTCAACTTCCCATATCCTGAGATCAGAGTGCTTGACCTTGCTGCGGTTAACCAGGATGTAGCAGGTACCAACACAGGGTATCAGCGAGTAGGTGGTTTCGTTAGAGCCAACTACGATTATGATGGAAAGTATTATGCAAATTTTACTTTCAGAAGAGATGGTAATTCAAGATTTGGTTCTAGTGTGAAGTTTGGAAATTTCTGGGCCGTTGGTGGTAGCTGGAGAATTTCAAATGAAAACTTCATGAAGAGCATCTCATTCATTAATAATTTGAAATTGCGTGCCAGCTATGGTGAACTTGGTAATGCGGAAGGTATTGGGAACTTTGAATCAAGAACACGTTATGGCGGTGGTATCCAGTACTTAGGCGGTGCAGGTACTCGCCAAACTTTAGGTAACGATGCCTTAAGTTGGGAACGTGCTGTTCAAACAAACATTGGTATTGATTTTGAAATTATGGCCGGCCGTTTCTTTGGATCTGTGGATGCTTTTAGCGAAGATACAGAGCAACAACTTCTGCCAATACAATTACCAGAAGATTCAGGTTATACATCAATCCGTGGTAATATCGGTAACGTAAACAATAAAGGTATCGAAATTGAATTAGGTGGTACCGTATTTGATAAAGGTGGATTCAGTTACAGAACTTCATTCAATTATACCATTATCAAAAATGAAGTTACTGATCTGGGACCTGGAGTAGAGCAAATAAATGCAAATGCCATTCAAAAAGGTAAATCCTTGGGCATTATCTGGGGTGTACCATATGCAGGTGTTAACCCTGCCAATGGTAAACCAATGTGGTACGACATAAACAATGTACCATCTTATACAACTACAGCTGCTGATGGTAGAATTATTGGTTACACTCTTCCTAGGAATTTTGGTGGCTGGACCAATTCTTTTGCTTATAAGAAAATCAAATTGGAGGTATTCTTCCAGTATCAGTTGGATGCAGATAGCTTCTTAGGCGATATGTATAATCTTTCTTATTCGGGTTCATCAGCTGATAATCAACTTGCATCCCAACTAGAGTATTGGAAACAACCAGGTGATATTACTAATGTCCCTGCTCCATTTGAAGGTGGTAATAGGGATGGATATGATTTAAGATTTCCTAACAATGCACCGAGCAGGTTTGTTGCGGATGCCGGTTATATCCGTTTGAAGCAGGTTACATTGTCTTATGATTTACCGACAGCATTCTTGAGCAAAGCAGGCATCAGAAGGTTAAACCTATTTGTACAAGCTATGAACCTGGCTACTTTCACCAAGTTCCCGGGTATTGATCCTGAAGTTGTTAACGCCAACGGATTTGCTGGCGTATCTACCTATGGAAATTATCCAAATGGAAAGCAAATAACATTCGGTGTTAACCTTGGATTCTAAAATCTTAAACGAACGAATTATGAATTTAAAAAAATATACGAGTGCTTTATTGTTAACCGGCTTCTTAGTAGCCGGTTGCTCGGAGTCTCTCATAGACATTCAGCCTGAGGATGCTGTGTTACCAGATGTTGCACTTAAGCGTGTTTCTGGTATTAATGCCTTGGTTCTTTCTTCCTACAGAAGGCTTCATGAATTTGGCTACTACGGTCAGAATCAAATTCTGAATGCAGAGGCTTTAGCTGATAATCTAATTATTGCAAATAACACCGGTCGGTATACAGGTCAGGTGGTAAATGGAGTGGGTAATCACTTTGGTACTTGGTCCTCTGCACCTTACAGAATAATCAATGAGGCCAATCTTGTCTTAAAATATGCCGATGCTGCAGAGCCTGCGCTTGCAGTTTCCGGAACTTTTGCAGGTCTTCCTGAGACTGAGGCATTAACAGCTCCACGCAGATTGCGGTACAAGGGCGAAGCTTTGTTCTTGAGAGCCCTTGCTATGCATGACATCGCTAAAGTCTATGGTTATGAGCCCGGTATGGAAGTTGGTGGGTTTAATTTAGCTGGAATTCTTCGAACAACTCCGGTTGAAGGTGTAACGGATGCTAACAAGCGCGCTCGTTCAACTAATGCAGAGTTCTATGATCAAATTGAGGCTGACCTTTTGGAAGCCATTAATTTGCTTCCCGCAGAGGCAGACTTTGCTGCATCTACAACAAACCCTGCACAACAATGGGCTACATCCGAAAGATGGTTTAGAGCTTCAAAGCAAGCTGCAAAAGCGCTTTTGGCACGTGTATACCTATACGAAGGTAGGGCGGCAGAGGCTAATACCTTAGCCACACAAGTTATAGCTGAAACATCAAGAACTTTGGTTGCAGCTGGTTCTTATGCTGCATCCTGGTCTTCTACAACTCACCCAGAGTCATTGTTTGAGGTTAGTGTTTTGGCTGCAGATTGGAGCACGGTAGACGGTGTGAACAATTCACTGGCATCTATTACCAATTCTAGCCCAACAGGAGCTTCAAATGCACAGTTTGCAGTGGCAGGTAGTGCTGAACTTATTGCAGCTTTTGAACCTGGTGATGTGAGAAGGAATGTGTGGGTTAATAATGCCGGCAGAAACGAATGCAAGAAATGGCAAGGTGAAAAGGGAAATTTTCTGGAAAACGTACCCCTTATGAGACTTGCAGAAATGTACCTTATTGCTGCCGAAGGAAGAGCCCGTTCAGGGGATGAGCCAGGAGCGCAAACAATATTAACTACTTTAAGAACAACAAGAGGAGTAACAACACCTACCGTTACAGCAACTGGTCAGGCACTCCTTGATTTGATTTTAAACGAGCGCAGAGTAGAGTTTGCATTTGAGGGTCACCGTTTCTTTGATCTAAAGCGATTAGGTAAAGATATTGTTAAGCCTGCTTCGTTAGGAGTAAACAATGTCCCTTACACTGATTACAGGATCCTTGCTAACATTCCAAACGGAGAAATTCTCTTCAACGAATTGTTAGTTCAAAACCCTAACTATTAATTAGAGCTATGAAATCAATAAATAAATTATTTATAATTCTGACAGCCGTTACATTAGCGGCATGTTTTGAAGACCCAGGTACTGATATTGTTTGGGGAGATGAAGCCTATCTTGAGATTGATCGTGCTGGCCAACCAAATCCAAATATCAATTCAATCTTTACTAAATTAAGCGATGGTACTACGTATCCGCTTAATGTTCAGGTTAATTTAATGGGTCGTCCGCGGACCTCGGCCACAACTGTACAATTTGAAATAGCTTCAACAAGTACAGCAGTTGAGGGTGTTCATTATAATAAGTTAACTGCGGGTAACTCCATTACTATTCCGGCAGGTTCAAACACTGCAACTATCCAATTTGAAATAATTGCGGATGCCATCAATCCTTCGGAAGTTTGGCCTTTGACGGTTACAATTACCGGTGGAGACGTTCCGCTTTCAAAATATGTTAGTGCTACCTTCAGATTGCAAGTGGCATGTCCATCTGATCTTGGAGGAACATATAGTTACAGCACTACTAATATTGTTGCTGGTGCGGGTGGAAATGCAGCTGCTTGCGGGGGAACTGTTACGGGTACAGGTACCCTTACAGAGTCAGCCACTACAAACGGTGTTTACACAATTTCAGACGCATCATTTGGTCAATTTGCTTGTGCATGGGGAGACACTCCTCCTGGTGGTACATTGAGGCTGAATGACTTGTGTAATGTGCTTTCATTCACAGGTGCGGATAAGTATGGTGATAATTACACTATATCAGTGGTAAGTGTAACTGCAACAACTCTTGTATTTGATTGGACGAATACCTACAACGATGGTGGTCGGACAACCCTGACAAGAACCGATGCCAAGACTTGGCCGTTGCAATTAAGAGATTAAGTAAATTAGATTTAATGTTAGAAGAAGTCGTTTAATTATAAACGACTTCTTCTATTTTTTAGTTGATTATTAAAATGGGATGGTGATGAAGAAAATTTTTAGTGGTTTAGTTTTTATTTGCTTGGTTTATCAAAATAGTAATGCCCAGTTTCTAACGGCATCTGGATCCGGTAATAGTGTATTAGTGGAAACTACTTATACCAATGTAATAGGATCGCCTTATTATTATGAAGACTGGAAACAAGGTGCTGTTATTGACAGAGATGGCAATCTAACCGATAACCTTATGATTAAATATGATGGTTATCGTGACGAAGTTCAATTTTTGCGTGATGGAAGGACATATTCGGTTGAGCCAGCAAAGGTTTCGGAATTTTATTTTCAAAGCCTGAACGAGAATGGCTCAGGATTGACCAGATTATTGTTTAAGAATGGATTTGATGTTCCTGGATTCACCAGGCTCAATTATTTTCAGGTTGTTTATGATGGGTCGATTACCTTTTTAACAAAAACCAAGATTAAGTATTTGGAAGAATTGGTTTCAAATTATGGAACCAACGAAAAGGTGAAAAAGTTTGAAAAAATTAAACGTGAATATGTGATGATTAATGGAAAGGCCATAGAAATTGAGAAAGGAAGGAAAAACCTTTTAGAGGTTCTTGGTTCTGATGATCTGAAAGTATTCATTAAACAGAATAAGTTAAGTATAAAAGATGACAGCGATTTAGTTAAAATATTAAGTCGATTTGATTCGTTGAAGAAATAGGGATGTCATCAATTCAGTAGAGGAGATGAAGAGAAAAGGATTAAAGATAGTTTTAACAAACCTGATAGTTTTATCAGGTTTGTTTCTTTTTGCTCAAACCCCGCAATCAACTTCGCTTGAAGTCTTGTTGGAGAATAGCAAAGACGAAGATTTTAAAAGACAAGAAAGAGTTGACGCATACAGCAAGGCAAATAATCTTACCAAACAATTTAGAGATAGCAATGGAAATCTTGTATTGCTTTGGGATGTAAGCCCAACCGGTGTGCCATTGTATAAGAGCTCGCACAATTCTGGTGCTGCACAAACTACAGGGGTAACAGCGCTTCGGCAAGGGGGAGGGCTTGGTTTAAATTTACAAGGCGAGGGTATGGTTGTGGGCGTTTGGGACGAAGGACTTGTTAATCATACTGAATTTAGTGATAGATTGTTGTCTCAGCAGGGAACAGATGCAGTTCACGCGAATCATGTTACCGGAACGATCATTGCAAGTGGCATTAATGATTTAGCTAAAGGAATGGCTCCAATGGCTAAGGCTTACACCTTCGATTTCAGCAATGACGAAACGGAGATGCTCACCTTAACCAAGCCAGATCAATCAAGTTTGTTATTATCTAACCACTCTTATGGATTAGTTTCAGGCTGGCATGTAGTAAACAATAACTGGCAATGGTTTGGTGATACTTCTATTAGTGGAGTGGAGGATTATAAATTTGGTTACTATAGTTCCAATGCAGCTTTTTGGGATCAAATCGCACTAGGTGCACCCTATTATACCATTGTAAAATCGGCAGGTAACGACAGAAATAACACAGGGAATGGAAGCAGGCCCCCCGATTGTAATGGGGGTGACGGTTACGATTGCATAAGTGATGTTAGTGCGTCAAAAAATATTATTACTGTTGGAGCTGTAAATAAAGTCTCTGACTATACGGGGCCGGCTAGTGTTCAGATGAGTTCATTCAGTTCGTGGGGGCCGACCGATGATGGAAGAATAAAACCAGATTTTGTCGCAGCAGGTGTAAATCTTTTTTCAACAATTACGAATAATAACTATGGAAGCCTGAGTGGAACTTCAATGGCCTCACCTAATGCAACTGGTTCGTTGTTATTATTGCAAGAATTGTATCGAAATCTTTATGCAGGTGATTTCATGAAAGCAGCCACTTTGAAGGCCTTAGCAATCCATACCATTAAAGAGGCTGGAACGGATCCAGGACCCGATTATAAATTTGGTTGGGGATTGTTAGATGTTAAAGCCGCAGCTAACGTATTGCTGACTACTGATAATGCGAATACGTTTGTGCTAGAAAACACGTTACAGCAAGGACAAGTTTATGAGTTGCAACTAACACCCAAAGCCAACGAAAAAATTACGGCCACATTGGTTTGGACTGATCCGGCAGGAATTCCTGTTCCTGTCTCTCTTGATCCAACTAATATCATGCTCGTTAATGACCTTGATATAAGATTAGTGGATGATGCAGGATCGACTCAATCACCATGGATACTTGATCCACAAAATCCGGGTAACCCGGCAACTCAGGGTAATAATATCAGGGATAATGTTGAAAAGGTTGAATTTAATAACCCTGAACCAAGAACATATTCACTCCGTGTTAGCCATAAAGGAAACCTTCAAGGGGGCAAGCAAGATTTTTCATTGATTGTTACTTATACCTCGGTGAACGAGCCCCTAATATCCTATTACTGGATTGGTGGGTCTGGTAGTTGGGAAGATGTAAGTCATTGGTCGTTGACAAGTGGTGGGACTCCCGTGGGAAGTTTGCCAGACTCCGACAATAGGGTGATTTTTGATGAAAATTCATTTTCGGAAACGGGTTCTGTTGAAATTAATTCTAACGTTGAGGTTGGTGGTTTTACCTGGTTAAGTAAAGTCAACTCCGAGATTAACTTGAATTCCAATAATCTTAATGTTCTTGGGAATTTTATATGTGCATCAGCTGGACTAAGATTTAATGATTCAGGAACATTAAGTTTCAAAGGAGCAATTTCTGATGAAACTACTCTCAGCTTTAACGAAACATCTCTTAATGAGACATCAATAGAGATTGATGGGGAGAGCAGTTTTGGCTTATCGGGTACCATGCAGGCAGGGTCAATAAATATTAAGAAGGGAAAATTGAGAATGGAGAATACAGACCTTCAGGTTCGTAATTTGATAACTTCAGGTACGGACGCAAAAGAAATCGAGTTCGCTGCCATCAAAATATCTGATCTTAAGAAATTAGATTTGTCTGATCCGGAATTAACGCTTTCATTAAGCGATGTTGTTTTTGAATCTGCTGATATAGCAGAGTATAATTTTGGGAGCAAATCTATACATGCAACAATTGTGGTGCCTGAAGAGTCAGAATTGGAGATAGAAGGCTCAAATACATTGGACTCAGTGGCGGTAGAAGGGACCTTAGTTTTACTTGGTAATAATATTTTTGAAGCAATACTTCTTAACGGTGGAAGTGAGTTGAAACTTGAACAATCCACTACTCAAACTATGCCACAACAGACTGAAATTGTATCCTTAAATTCTGACCGGGTATCGATTTCATCATTATCAGGAGTTGCTGGACTACTCTTTGAAGGAAGGTATAAACTATGTTTTGATTTTCTGGACATAACAAATGTCTCCATTCTCGGACAGGGTATCATCAACGCAGGCGAGTCAAGTATTCTTGCAAATGCAGATAATTGGGCGAAGGACAAATGCGAGGATATACTTTTTCCGGATTTCGATATTAAATATAATTGTCAGCTTGCACTGTTGGAGTTGATTGACAAAAGTGGTGGAGCAATTGATTCTTGGTTATGGAGTACGACCACCGAGGGGGGGACAATTCTCAAAGAAGATTCTCAAAAGGCCAGAGCAATTTTTCAGCAACTGGGCACTGCTGAGGTGACTTTAACTATTGCAAACGATAATGATGAACGATCTTATACAAAAGATATTGAAGTACTTGTAAACGAACTTGCTCCAAATCAAATAGTTCTTAATGGATTAAATCTCTTCAGCGTTCAGGTTGCCGATGGGTATGAATGGTACGATGATTATACTTTGATTGAGGGTGCATCTTCTCGTAATTTTGTATACAATGGAGCCCCTGGATCCTATTTTGTTTTAACAAAAGATGCCAGTTGCAATAGAATATCCAACACAATCTTGATTACATCGGTGGGTGAAGAGAGCAACCTAGAAATATTTCCAAATCCAGCAAATGGATCAATAAATATCAAAGGATTGCCTGTTAATTCATTAAGCGAAATTAAGTTGATAAACTCATTAGGAGTAGTTACAACTGAAGTTTGGGCTTCTCATGAGACTCTAATCAGTACACATAACCTTCCGTCCGGTATTTACTTTGTCAAAATAATTTCAGACGGAAAATCGAAGGTGACTAAAATAATAATTGAATAGATTCTTATTTGTCAATACAAGTTCATGTAATCCTGTACCCCTGGATGAGAGATGGGAGGGTTTCTAAAGTGCCACTTTTTATGTCCAAATACTGATATCACAAGCAGGATTTAGCAATCTGCAAAGGAAGTAATCTAAACGCTTTTAGAATTGCTAGGATTAACTGAACTCTACAGCATTACTTAAAAAAATCTTAAAAAAAGCAGCCAAATTTTTACAGGTATAGATAAAAATTGAACCGGAATATTTAAAAAATCACACCATTTTGGTGAGTTAGGCTGTTATTTTATCTAGGTAGTGATTTAGAAATCGTTTGTTCTACCAGCAATAGGGTGTTATAATAATCCGTTCATATAAAATTTACGAAGCCCAATATCTAATCAGATAATTTTATTTTAATATTGCCACTTATTATGAAATATTCTATCTATTTAAACCAAAACAGTATGAAGAAAATTTTACTCTTTATGAACTGTGTGATATTTACACTGATAACCAGTGTGGCATTCGCACAAGATCGAACTGTATCAGGTCGAGTAACCTCAACCGAGGGAGCTATGCCTGGTGTGAACGTGGTGCTAAAAGGTACTACTATCGGAACCGCCACAGATTCGGATGGCAGGTATTCATTGTCTGTCCCATCAAGTGGTGGAACTCTTGTTTTTACTTTTATTGGTTTTGAAACCACTGAAGTCGAAATCGGAAGTAGATCCAATATTGATGTTGAACTTACATCAGACACCAAACAATTAAGTGAAGTAGTTGTAGTAGGTTATGGAGTGGTGGAAAAGAGAAAACTAACCGCTGCCGTAACCTCAATAAAGGGTGATAATATATCACAGCTAGCAACACCTAGCTTTGTTGACCAGTTAGCAGGTCGGTCGGCCGGTGTTCAGGTTCAAGTTAACTCAGGTTTGATTGGTCAGACTCCGACAATCCTTATCCGAGGTGTTAACTCACTTTCTTCAGGAACCTTCCCTTTGGTTGTAATTGATGGGATTCCAATGACTACCGGAAACCAAAGTTCGGTAACATCTACCAACCCACTGGCAGACATCAACCCAGCAGATATTGAGTCTTATGAAGTTTTGAAAGACGGGGCTGCAGCTGCGATTTATGGTTCTCGTGCAGCAAATGGTGTTATATTGATTACTACAAAGCGTGGTTCTAGAACTGGCGGGAAAGCTAACGTTGAATTCTCGGCTACCACCGGATACCTTGAGGCAGTTAATCGTTTTGACTTACTTAACGCTGAGCAATTTGTTGAAGTAGCGAACTTAAAACTTGCTAATGCAGGACAGCCAGCTTCGGCATTTACAGACCCAAATGTTCCAGGAAGTGGTGAAACAGATTGGCAAGATGTTTTATTACGGAAAGGTAAATTTCAGAGCTATAATGTGAACGTAGGCGGAGGTAATCAAAATACTACTTATTATTTTTCTGCGGGTTATCAGACTCAGGAAAGTAATATTGTTAATAATGATTTTTCCCGCTTTACTTTTAAAAGCAATCTTGACCATACTGTAAACAAATTTTTTAAAGTCGGGTCTAGTATTGGTATAACACGCACAGAAACAACTGGCCTAAATACTGGAACAAATGCCTTATCAGGTAACTTGGCTGGTGGCATTAGGGCATTTCCAAATGTTACCGTGTTTAACGATTCTCACCCAACAGGTTATAATCTTTCAATTGATAATCAGGCCTTAGGGCAGGGGGCCAATACAAGGGCAATTACAAGTAGCTGGACAAATCAGAAGTATGTTTTGGATCATAACAGATTCATTGCAGCATCCACACGTCTACTTGGTAATATATATGGTCAATTAGATATTATTGATGGCCTGTCTATAAAGACTTACTATGGTGTAGACTGGTTGGGAAATAAAGATTTCCAAATGTGGAATGCTGTTCATGGTGATGGACGTGGTAACAATGGCTTAATCTTTAATCAGTTTCGCAATGTAACCCTGTGGAACTGGCAGAATACAGTAAACTATAACAAGGACATAGGTAACCATGGATTCGATTTAGTTGCTGGTGTAGAATATCAAAAGCAAACTTTTGATCAATTCAATGGACAAGGCACTAGTTTTTCAGATGCTTTCTTTATGGCTAATGGATTAATTGGTGGCTCTTACTCAAATCAGTTTTCAGGTGGTTCTTATAATCAGACCTCGTTTGCATCTTCATTTGGTCGAATCAATTACTCTTACTCAGATCGGTATTTAGCAAGTTTCAGTGTTCGTAGAGATGGTCTTTCTAGACTTTCAGAGAATAATAGATTCGGAACATTCTTTGGTGGCTCTGTTGGCTATCGAATTTCTGAAGAAACATTCTATAAAAACTCACCACTTGCAGGTATTATCAATGACTTGAAAATCAGAGGTAGCTATGCAGAGGTAGGAAATTCAGATATTGGCTTGTTCCCCTATGCTAGCTTATACGGATCAGCTCAATATGCTTCTCAAAATGGTATAGCTTTTAATCAGGCAGGTAATCCAGACTTACAATGGGAGACAAGTAAGAAGTTGAACATAGGCGCGGATTTTAGATTCTTGGATAATAAGATCGGCTTTGTGTTTGACTACTTTTTGAATGATATCGATGGAAATATCCTTGGTGTTCCATATCCTCCATCATTGGGTATTCCTGGAAGCAGCATTAATCAGAATATAGGTGTACTTAGAAATAGCGGATTGGAATTTTCAATTGATTCCAGAGTTCTTTCTAAAGGAGGCTTTACTTGGGATATTAATGCAAATTTGACCTTAGTAAAAAATGAGGTTATAGAGACATTTAGAGGTACAAATGGCGAATTTGTCGAAATCAATAGAGGAAGTTACTCAATTGGTGCTCGCGTTGGCCAACCTATAAATGTGATTTATGGATTTGAGTTCGTTGGTGTTAACTCAGCTAATGGTTTCCCAATGTTTAGAAAAGGAGACGGAACAATAATCCAGCGTAACGTTGCTACTGCCGCCAATTATTATGTCTATAACCCAAGTAACCCGGCTGACATCTCAACAGCAGCTACACTTTCACAATTAGACGTAGCTAATGGTGGTGACAGAAAAATTTTGGGACAGACATTACCTAAGTGGTATGGTGGGTTAAGCAATTCCTTTGGTTATAAAAACCTTTCTTTAGAGATTTTCGCTGTGTTTAAGGGTGGTAACAGTGTTTACAATCAAACCAGACAAGATGTACTATTAAATCAGGACTTCACCAATTCAGGTACTGATTTATTAAGAAGCTGGACATCCGAAAATCCTAATACGGATATTCCAAGAATGTACATTAATAATAATGCGCAGGTAAATCAATCCGGAGAAGCGACTTCAAGGTTTGTTGAGAAAGGAGACTTCTTAAGAATTCAGAACATTGTTTTGGGTTACTCGCTTCCAAAGAGTATCCTTGATAAAGTAAGTAGTGTTGGTTTTACAAAAGTAAAAGCCTTTGCACAGGTACAGAATGCTATGACATTTACAAAGTATAGTGGACTGGATCCAGAATTAGGTGGTGGTTTTGATAATAATACTAACCCGCTTAACAGGACTTATACACTTGGGTTATCTGTAGGATTTTAAATCATAATTTCAAATGAACTTTAAAACAAATTTTAAATATGTAAAGGCACTCGGACTGGCTTCTATGCTGGTTGCTGCCTCTTGTAGCGATATTTTGGAACTTCAGCCGCAAACTGCGTTGTCTGATGTTACTGCCTTCCAGACTCCTGAGCGGATTGCTTTGGCTGTGGCTGGGGTTTATGATGCAGCACAATCTGGTACTTATGCTGGTGGAGCTGTGCGGGGTTATCCTTTCGGGGCTGCTCATGTGGAGCAGGCTGATTGCCGGGGTGAAGATATGGTTAATACTCAGGCTTTCTTCCTTATAACCTATAACAATACCTATACGCCTGCAACAGCTAACAATGATTGGCATTTTCAAAGTCTTTTTAGATTAGTAAACCGAGCTAATGTGGTTTTAGCCGGTTTAGAAACAGCCGCTCCATCGGGAACAATGACCCAAGCTGTAATTGATAGTTATAAAGGAGAGTGCCGCTTCTTGCGTGCATTGGCTTATCATGAATTACTAAAGCACTTCAGTCGACCTTTTTCAGATAATCCTGATGCAGCCGGTGGAGGAATGCCATATCGCACTTCTGCAATAACTGGGGCCGCCTCAGCAGCCGAAGCAGTTGGCACGGGTCGGGCAACAGTTAGAGAGAACTATACTTCAATTCTTGATGATTTGAATTATGCTGAATCGGTTTTACCTGAAACCAGAACCTCAACTAGTTTAAAAATATCAAGAGCTACAAAGGGTGCTGCAGTTGCATTCAAAATTAGGGTTTATCAACATATGGGCGATTGGGCCAATGTAGTTACTGAGGGTAATAAACTAGCGCCACAAGCAGCTGCGCCTTTTTCCTCACCATATGGTGGTTTCAATCTTCCAGCAAATCCATATTCAGCTTTCTCGTCTGCCGGAAGCAAGAATAACACGGAATCCATTTGGTCAATAGAAAACAATGATGCTGATAATGGTAGCGTAAATGGTGCTTTGCCTGCCATGTACTCGACATCAGCTGCTCCCACCAGCGGAAGAGCACTTGTTGCCATAAGTCCAATCATTTGGAACCAGCCATGGTTTTTGTCAACAGATGTTAGAAAGTCAGCGACCTTTGTTTCTTTTGATGAAAACCCGGCCGGAACAACCGGTGGAAAGGGTGGTTACTTTACAAAGAAATATTCAGATGTTACTACTAGAAGTGACAATGCTCCGCATTTTCGATATGCTGAAGTCTTGTTGAATATGGCCGAAGCTATTCAAAGACAGGCCGGAGCTACTCCTAATGCAAGAGCATTTGAAATGTATAATGCAGTTAGATCTCGTTCGGTAGCTGATCCTTTGACAGATGAGATTACAGATTTTGCCACCGGAAATGATCTGATCCAGGCAATATTAAATGAACGTAGAATTGAATTTTTAGCCGAAGGCTTTCGCTGGGGTGATATCCATAGGTTAGCTCAAGATGCTACGTTTAATACTTGGGGTGGTGGTATTCCAGCAAAAGTTAGTGCTTTGCTAACCAACTACAGACCATATTACACTGGGGATCCTGCAACAACAGCAACTTTGATGTCCAATGTATCAAATACGCATGTTGCAATTCCGTACAATGACTACAGATTTGTTTGGCCTATTCCAAATAGTGAGATTACGCTTAATCCAACATTAGCTGCCCAGCAAAATCCTGGTTATTAATTTATTTGAATTTTATAGTAAAGGGCTGCCTTACTTAAGGCAGCCTTTTTTAGTTACATTTTCCTAAATTAAAAATGCCCGAGTTTTTTCTGTGATGCATAAAGAACATGCATGCTTCAACTATCTCTTTTACATAAATAAAATCGCGCTTTTGTGCACCATCTTTATAATCAGGGTGGTTCGTTTTGATCAGTTTCAATTGGTCGGCTTGTAAAATCTGTTTGTAAGCATGTCTGATAGTAGAATCTATTCCTCCTGCAGGCGATTCTTTCGACCCATAAACATCAAAAATTAGCCCAGCCCAAAAAAATGGTTTATGCGGTTGCCGGAGAGCCCAAATATCAAAGTCCTGTGAATCATCATATCCCAATCCTCCAGTGGTAACGGCTGGTGAAGCATAGACGAGTGGGATCTGATACAGGCAGCAACGCTTCCAAATGGCTTTGGAATATTCTGTATTTAATGAATGAACCTCCAAATCAGATTCAGTGGTATCGATTAGAGTGCCCAGATGAAAGATAAACTCTACCGTTTCATAATTTTTGTCTAGCCAATTGAAAAACAAGTCACGATCTACACACTCCTTTATTTTGGAGCCACCCGGATTTTTATCCTTTGCCTCGTTATTAAATTTATCTACCGCAATTATGGCGTTGAAGTTATCCTGGTTCAGTCGCTGAATCAGGTAGCTTCCTGCAACACCTGCGGCTCCGGTAACAACTATCATAAACTGGATTATTAAGTGGCAATTTATACAAAACCGGCATCTGCAACGGGTTGTTGAACTGTCGTATATTTGTGGAACATATGGTTTACGTAAGCAGAAAAGAACATTTTAATGCAGCCCATAAGCTTTACAATCCGGCCTGGAGCAAGGAAAAAAATGTAGAGGTATTTGGGCCCTGCGCAAACGAGAACTGGCATGGCCATAATTTTGATTTGATTGTAACGGTAAAGGGCACACCTGATCCGGATACCGGTTTCGTGATCGATCTAAAAAAGCTAAGTACCTTAATCCGTAAGGAAGTACTTGAAAAACTGGATCATAAAAACCTGAATATGGACGTAGATTTTATGCAGGGTAAACTGGCTAGTTGCGAAACACTTGTAATGGAGATCTGGAAGATTCTCGAACCTAAGATTAAAACAATCAGTAAATACGGTGTTTTGCATTCTGTCAGGTTGTTCGAAACACCCCGCAATTACGTAGAATATTTTGGAGAATAACGGCAAGCACCTTGAAGTACTATATTATAGCAGGCGAACGATCGGGCGATTTACACGGAAGTAATCTCGTTAAGAGTTTAAGCCGGTTACAACCCCAGGCATTGTTTAGGGGGTTTGGTGGCGATGAAATGCAGCAAGCAGGAGTGGAGTTGGTCATGCACTACAATCAGCTTGCGTTTATGGGATTTGAGGCAGTGCTCAATTTTTTTAAAATAGCCAGATACCTGGCGGATTGTAAGAAGGACATCTTGCAGTACAAACCTTCAGCTTTGATTTTGATTGATTATGGTGGATTTAACAGACGCATCGCTGCTTTCGGAAAAGCGAATGGAATAAAGGTGCATTACTACATTCCACCTAAAGTTTGGGCCTGGCGACAAAACAGAGCATGGCAATTAAAAAAATCGGTTGATCACATGTATGTCATTCTCCCATTTGAGAAAGACTTTTTCAGAAAGTATAATTTTGATGTTGACTATGTAGGTAATCCGGTGTTGGATGCTATCCGGTCGTTCAAACCGGCAACGAATTTTTTGGAACAAAACAAGTTGAGAGTAGCGCATCCATTGGTTGCTTTACTTCCCGGAAGTCGCACACGCGAGCTTCAGAAAATTGTACCGGTTATGGCTGAAGTCGCGAAAGCGCTACCGGCTTTTCATTTTGTGGTGGCAGCTATACGCAACTTACCCCACGAACTTTACCAGCCCTTGTCTGGATTGAAGAATGTATCATTTATCTATGATGCAACGTATGATTTACTAACGCATGCTTCAGCAGCTATTGTTACCTCCGGAACAGCCACGCTGGAAACGGCCCTGTTTAAAGTGCCGCAGGTAGTGGTTTATAAAGCAGGTTATCTCGAATACTTAATCGCCACGCAGGTTGTAAAGGTCAAATTCATTTCTTTGGTTAACCTGATTGCCGGAAATGAAGTGGTTAAAGAATTAATCCAGCACAGTGCTTCGGCTCAACAAATTGGCGCAGAGCTTATAAAACTGGTGGAGGAGGGAAGTTATCGCGAAAGGATGCAGAAAGCTTACGATCAATTATATACAACTCTTGATATTGGATCGGCCTCGGATAACACAGCACAATTGATTGTGAAATATCAAAATGCGAATTAATCCCGATCAGGCTACCTTTAACTTGCTGTAATGCGATTTGTTAAACTTCTCTTCCGCGTAAGCGCGATTAATCACTAATCGGTCCGTAGTTTTATCAGAAGGCATTTCAAACATGGCATCGTTTACGATGGCCTCGCAGATGGAGCGTAAACCACGTGCACCTAATTTAAAGTCCATGGCTTTCTCTACAATAAAATCAAGCGCGCCATCTTTAAATTCAAGTTCGATGTTTTCCATCTCAAACAACTTCTTGTATTGTTTTACAAGTGCATTCTTTGGTTCAGTAAGAATTTTTCTCAGGGCAGTATGATCCAGCGGATTCAAGAATGAAACCACCGGCAATCGACCGATTAATTCAGGAATTAATCCAAACGACTTTAAATCCTGCGAAGACACGAACTGCAGCAGGTTGTTCATATCTACATCAGCCGGATTAAGACTTTCTGAAGTAGCGGCAAATCCCAACGGCCGTGTATTTAAACGCTTGCCAATCAGGCGCGAAATTCCCTCAAAGGCACCACCACAAATGAACAGAATGTTTTCTGTGTTTACGGTAATCATTTTCTGGTCGGGGTGTTTACGCCCTCCTTGTGGCGGCACGTTAACCGAAGTGCCTTCCAATAATTTCAGCAAGGCTTGTTGCACACCTTCACCACTTACATCGCGGGTAATAGAAGGGTTGTCTGATTTGCGGGCAATTTTATCAATCTCGTCAATATACACGATGCCGCGTTCAGCGGCTTCGGTGTTATAATCGGCAGCTTGCAACAAGCGGGTTAAAATACTTTCAACATCTTCACCTACATATCCGGCTTCGGTAAGCACGGTTGCATCGGCAATACAAAAGGGTACTTGTAGAATTTTAGCGAGTGTACGTGCCAAATAAGTCTTACCGGTTCCGGTTTCGCCAACCATAATGATGTTCGATTTTTCAATCGTGATGTCATTTTCGGTTTTGCGCTGCATTAAACGCTTGTAATGATTGTAAACAGCAACCGCCATTACACGCTTGGCTTCATCTTGCCCGATTACATACTCATCTAAAAACTTCTTGATTTCGCGGGGCTTTATCAATTTGAAATTCGGTAAGGCCCCGGCTTCAACCTTATTCTTTTTTTCTTCCTGAAGAATCTGGCTGGCTTGCGTAACACACTTATCGCAAATGTGTGCATGAATGCCCGAGATCATCAGATCAACATCTTTTTTATTTCTTCCGCAGAATGAACAGGTAACCTCGGCCATAAAATCTGTCAGTTTGTTAACTTGGAAAACAAGGATCAAAGATAGCTATAAAAAATGACTGCGCCTGATTTTGATGTAGCGGTAATAGGGGCCGGCCCGGCTGGGAGTACGGCCGCTTTGGCAATGCTTAATTCAGGTTTGAGGGTTGCTTTGATTGATATGGCCACATTTCCGCGCGATAAAACCTGTGGCGATGCGGTAGCGGCTTATGTGCCCAAAGTTTTGGCTACCATTTCAGATGAATTTAGAGCAGAATTTGAGGCTTTTTCGAAAAGGCAGGTGGTGCATATTTGTCGTGTATTTGCGCCAAATAGCCAACCGTTGGATTTTAAGTTCAGCGAAAGCGGAAACATTATAAAACGCACCGAACTCGATAATTTTTTATGCGGGTTGGCCCAGCGTCAAAAACATGTTACGCCCTTTTTTGATTGCCGGGTAAATTCTATTGCGTTTAAACCCAATCAAAAAATCTGGGAACTTCAAACTGCTTCAGGTGTGCTTCATGCAAAGTTGATTATTGGGTGTGACGGTGCCAATTCGGTAGTAACCAGGCAGCTTTCTGATGGTCGCTTACTACAGGAGCATCATTCGGCAGCAGTGCGTGCTTACTTTACCGATGTGGAAGGTGTAAATCCGGAAAGTTTTGAATTGCATTTTATTAACGAATTGCCGCTGGGTTACTTCTGGATTTTTCCGGAGTCGGATGGAAGTTTTAATGTTGGCCTTGGGGCATTGTCAAAATTTATTTCAGATAAGCAACTTAACCTGCGAGAGTTGTTACAACACGTTGTTACCAAACACGATTCTATCAGCAAACGATTTACAAAGGCAAACCGGATAAGCGATGTAAAAGGTTTTGGTCTTCCGCTTGGATCGCGAAAAATTCCGATTTCGGGTAATGCCTGGATGCTTTGTGGAGATGCAGCACATCTGATTGATCCCCTTACGGGAGAAGGTATAGGGCAGGCAATGGCTTCGGGAAGGTTTGCCGGTTGGATGGCTGTTGATTGTTTTAGGAAGAATAACTTTTCAGCGGAGTTTATGAAAAGTTATGACCGGCAGGTTTATAAAAAATTCTGGGCCTCGCACCGTAAATCATACCTGATGCAAAGATACCTGGTTCCCAGATTTACACTTTTCAATAAAGTATTTGAGTTGGCCCACCGATCACCTGTTTTTCGCAGATGGCTTCAGCGGGCCGTACTCTAGTAGCAGAAATTATTTTTTACGTTCCAACACTTCATCAATCAGACCATATGCCTTTGCTTCGGAGGCACGCATCCAATAGTCGCGATCTGAATCTTTGTCAATTTTTTCATAGGTCTGGCCGCTATGCTTCGCCAGAATGTTGTACAAATCCTGACGTAACTCCAATGTCTGCTTCATCGAGATTTCCATATCTCTTGAAGTTCCCTGCATACCGGCTGATGGCTGGTGAATCATAACGCGTGAGTGTGGCAGAGCCGAACGTTTTTTGGAAGCTCCGGCCGCTAACAACACGGCTCCCATCGAAGCTGCCATACCGGTACAGATAGTGGCCACATCAGGATTAACGTATTGCATAGTATCGTAAATTCCTAACCCGGCATATACCGAGCCCCCCGGACTGTTGATATACATTATGATATCCTTTTTAGGATCGGATGATTCCAAAAACAGAAGCTGGGCGGTAATTACGTTAGCAATATAATCGTCAACTGGTGTGCCGAAGAAAATAATGCGGTCGGCCATCAGGCGCGAGAACACATCAATAACAGTGGCGCGCATCTGGCGTTCCTCAACAATATTGGGTGTCATGCCAGTTACGGTGTACGGATTTTCGTTCATGTACCGGGTGTAACTGTCAAGCGAATTGCCGCTCATACCTAAGTGATGCACGGCAAATTTTCTGAATTCATTTTGGTTTGACATATTGAAAATTAAGTGTTTACTGTTTTTTTTATAAAGTCGTTTCTCCTGGCTGATTTATTTTTGCTAAGTCAATGTTAGCAAGGAAAAATGCAATAAAAAAGCCCTATTAAATTTAACAGGGCTTTTGCAAAAACAGGTTTTTGCCGGTTTTGGTTCGGCTTAGTGCCGATGTGTTTCGGCATGCTTCTTAAACTCCTCTAACGAAACCGGTTTTTCAGTTACAGTAATGTTTTCTTTTATTGTTTTCAGAATTTTCTCGTTGCGTAACTGGTTGTAAATCTTCATAAAGTTTTCGCCTTTGCCGTCCTGGCCGGAAAGGTAATTGTTGGCAATGTCGTTTAATTTATCGCCAAGTTGCGAGGCAATGGCTGGCCCGCCAAATTGTTCCATTATAAACTGCTTGGCCTTTTCACGAACTTCTTCGCCCTCAACTTTTATTTCTTTTTCTTCAGCAATTTTGTTTTTGATCAGATCCCATTTCAACGAATCGCGGTAAGCGTTAAATTCTTTTTCCAGTACGGAATCGGTAACCTCGCCATTGCTCGAATTTTTCAGCCAGGTTTTCAAAAAGTTTTCGGGCATGGTAATGTTGGTGTGGTCAACATAATAATGTTGAATTTCATGATCCAACATGTGCTCGGTTTCGCGCTGGTAGTTTTCGCTTATGGTAGATTTTATTTTTTCGATAAAGGCTTCCTCGCTTGTAACGTTATTAGGGCCAAATACTTTATCAAATAATTGCTGGTTGATTTCAGCGGGTTCAACTTTGCTTACGGTAGTTACTTTAAAAGTGTATTTGCCGGTTATGTTTTCGGCTTCTTCTTCGGCTACGTTTAAGGCCTGTGCTTTGGCCTTCACATCGTCAAACGCTTTTTCAATATCAAACTCTACTGTGTCTTCCTTTTTTAAGCCAATAAACTTCTTCTGTTCTTTCTTGGCTACCTTATCGATAAGAATGTAAGAACCTTTGTGCTCGGTTTCGCCAACTTTTGAAATTTCACCAAACAAATTGCAACCGGCCTCACTTACTTCCGGGTAAGTTACATTACCGAAACGCTGCTTAACATCTTCAAGGGTTTCATCAATAACAGCCTGATCAACTGTAATTGGGTAAGATTTTACTTTTACCTTAGGTGACAGGTCAACCGAAAAATCTTCTACCAGACCAATCTGAAATTCAAACTCAAAATCTTTTTGTGAATCCCAATCAATACCAAAGGCTTTTTCCTGATTGGGCATCGGATCACCTAAAATGCGCAGCTTCTGATCGCGGATGTAATCTGACACAGCGTGCGATACAATGTGATTTACTTCTTCAACCAGAATAGATTTACCATACATTTTTTTAATTACCCCGGAAGGAACTTTCCCCTGCCTGAAACCTTTGATGTTGGCTTTGCGGGCATACTCTTTTGTTTTCTCTTCAACTTTTGGCTGATAATCGCTTTCGGCTAATGCAATCTTGATTATTCCGTCCGTAGCGCTTTGCTTGTCAAGTGTAATGTTCAAGGTGATTGAATTTAGTGTTTGCTGATAGTGACATTAAAATCAAACCCTTTAGCCAAGTGGCCAAAGGGTTTGGGGTTTACGTGCGCATGGAGGGACTCGAACCCCCACGCCTTGCGGCACTAGATCCTAAGTCTAGCGCGGCTGCCAATTACGCCACATGCGCATTTTACTTACTGATACATGGCTACCCTTCTCAAAAATGAAGATTTAATAAAATCCCCACCCTCAGGTCAGGCATTCCGATGGCGTTCGGAACCAACTATGCCACGTCTCATTTTCCCGTTTTTGATTAAAAAAACCTGCTTTTTTACCAACGGGAGTGCAAATTTAGGGATATTTCGTTATGATTAAAGGTCTGGATAAAAAATCGAAATTTTAATAACTCTGGGTTGTGGTAATTGATGTTGAAGTTGAAAAGAAGGAGATCATTGCGCGCTATCGCAGGTTGCTGCGAAAAGCAAAGCCTATATTAAACGAGGGAGATGCCAAACTGATCAAGCGGGCCTTTACCATCTCGATGGATGCACATAAGGATATGCGCAGAAAATCGGGCGAACCGTACATTTTTCATCCGCTATCAGTGGCCGAAATTTGTGTGGAAGAAATCGGGCTGGGAACAACCTCTATTATTGCCGCCCTTTTACATGATGTAGTTGAAGATACAGACATTCAACTTAAAGACCTTGAGCGGATTTTCGGAAACAAGATTGCACGCATTATTGATGGCCTTACCAAAATCAGGGGTGTGTTTGAATACGGAACCTCAGCCCAGGCCGAGAACTTTCGTAAAATGCTTTTTACCCTTTCGGAAGATGTGCGCGTAATTCTGATTAAGCTAGCCGATCGTTTACACAACATGCGTACACTGGATAGTATGCCTCGCAACAAGCAACTGCGGGTATCGTCCGAAACTATTTATTTGTACGCTCCGCTGGCACATAGGCTTGGGCTTAACGCAATTAAGACCGAACTGGAAGACCTTTACCTGCGCTTCACAGATTACTCTGTATATCGCGAAATAGCCGATAAAATTGATGAAACCCGGACATCACGAAATAAATTCATCAAGCAATTTGTACAACCGGTAAAAGACGAACTGGATAAACTAAATATTGAATACGAGATTAAGAGTCGCCCCAAATCTATTTTCTCTATTTATAATAAAATGCGCAAGCAAAACATCCCGTTCGAGGAAGTGTACGATTTGTTTGCGGTGCGCCTGATACTGGATACGCCCGTGGAGCAAGAGAAATCTTATTGCTGGCAGGTGTATTCAATAGTTACAGATTATTACACGCCTAACCCAGATCGCTTGCGCGACTGGATCAGCACACCCAAAGCAAACGGGTATGAGTCGCTGCACACCACAGTAATGGCAAAAAATGGCCAGTGGGTTGAAGTGCAAATAAGAACAAGGCGCATGGACGAAATTGCAGAGAAAGGCTATGCAGCACATTGGAAATACAAAGACAGCAACTCCACCCACGAATCAAATCTGGAAAAATGGTTGGTACGGGTACGCGAGCTGCTGGAAAAGCAAGACCTTACTGCGCTTGAGTTTGTAGATGATTTCAGGGGCAATCTTTTTAACGAAGAAATTTTTGTATTTACTCCAAAAGGCGAGTTGAAAAATTTACCCAACGGAGCAACAGCCCTTGATTTTGCATTTGATATTCATACCGATATAGGTGCAAAATGTATTGGTGCCAAGGTAAACCAGAAGTTGGTTCCAATCAATCACATACTAAAGAATGGAGATCAGATAGAAATTCTAACCTCATCCAAGCAGAAAGCAAACGAAGACTGGCTGCGCTTTGTAATCAGCCCCAAGGCAAAATCCAAAATAAAAGAATTGCTGAAAGAGGATAAGCGCAACGTAATGGAAGAAGGTAAAGAATTGCTTGCGCGGAAACTCAAACAACTTAAGATTGATACCAATAGCCAGATGTTTGAGCAAATGAGAGCTTACTTCAATGTAAACTCACAGTTCGAATTACACTATCGGGTTGGTAAAGGAACCATTACGTTAAATGATCTTAAAAAATTCAAAGAATTTAAACCGTCATCACCGCTTAAAACCAGGCCATTAGAACAGGTTGATGTAAAAACCATTGAACAGGAAATCAAGGCCAAAGGCCGCCAGGAAGATACCTTGCTGATTGGTGAGGATATGGACGTGGTAGAGTATAAGTTGGCAAAGTGCTGTACGCCAATTCCGGGCGATGATGTTTTCGGTTTTGTAACCGTAAATGAGGGTATTAAAATCCATCGTACTACCTGCCCCAACGCCACCGAACTGCTGGCCAATCATGGCAACCGGGTAATTAAAGCAAAGTGGACATCGCAACACGAAGTAGCTTTTTTAACGGGCCTCAAAGTTATTGGTACCGATAGGGTTGGTCTGATAAACGATGTGTCGAAAGTAATCTCCGAAGAACTAAAGGTTAATATGAGCTCGCTGGCTTTTAAAACCGATCAGGGCATTTTTAGTGGCGAAATCATGTTGTATGTAAATGATACCCGCCACCTTGAAATGCTAATTAACAAACTCGAAAAAGTGGAGGGTGTAGTAAAAGTTACCCGCTTTGATTCCCGCGCGTCTTGATTTTAACAGCCAGTGGTTTAACCTGAATAGCGAAATACTATATTTGCCCCAAGAAACATGGCTCTCAATTCTAAAGTATTTGAAGAAGTAAAGCAGATCTTTACCGCCTACCTGGAAAATAAGGAGCTGCGCAAAACACCGGAACGCTACGCTATCCTGGAAGAGATTTATTCATTAAGCGGACATTTTGATGTAGAATCGCTGTACATCAACATGAAAAACAAAAGCTATCAGGTAAGCCGGGCCACTGTCTACAACACATTGGATTTACTGGTAGAATGCGATTTGGTAAGTAAGCATCAGTTTGGAAAAAATCTGGCGCAATACGAAAAATCGTATGGGTATAAGCAACACGATCATTTAATTTGTACAGAGTGCCATAAAGTGGTTGAGTTTTGCGATCCCCGCATTCAAACTATTCAGAATACAGTTGAAGAATTACTTCAGTTTAATGTGATGCATCACTCCTTAATTCTGTATGCATCTTGTAAAAAAGCAAATTGTGAAAACAAGCAGTTATGAATTTTGCACAGGAAATACGTGGTAATACCCTGATATTAAGAATATCAGGCGATTTGATTGGTGAAGAAAATAACGCGCAACTAATAACACTGGTTAACGAAGCCGTTAGCCATAAGGTAGCCACTTGTATTATCGATATCTCCGAGTTGCGGTATATAAACAGTAGTGGCATTGGTATACTCATTACCATTCTTACCAAGTTTAGAAATAAAGGTGGCGAGGTTTATCTGATGAATCCTTCTGAGAGTGTGACCAAACTATTGGTGATCACCAAACTCAACTCTATTTTTCAGATCATCAAATCAGAAGAAGAAATTAAGAAAGCATAAGCCAGGATAATAATGAAAGTTGATGTACTGCTGGGCCTGCAATGGGGCGATGAAGGCAAAGGTAAAATTGTAGATGTGTTGGCCCCGCGCTACGATGTGGTGGCACGGTTTCAAGGCGGCCCAAATGCAGGCCACACACTTGAGTTTGATGGTATCAAGCATGTACTGCATCAGATTCCTTCCGGAATATTCAGAGAGAAAACGCGCAACATTATTGGTAACGGAGTTGTGCTGGATCCTATCGTTTTCAAAACCGAAATAGAAAAACTGGCAAAGTTCAATATGAACGTTAAGGCCAATTTGTTCATTTCAAAAAAGGCCACACTCATTGTTCCTTCACACCGTCTGCTCGATCAGGCCTATGAAAAAGCCAAAGGCGATCAGAAAATAGGTTCTACACTCAAAGGTATTGGCCCATCTTATCAGGATAAAATCGGCCGGCAGGGTTTACGCGTGGGCGATATACTTTCACCAGATTTTGAAGCGAAGTTCAAAAAACTCACCGATATTCATTTTGATATCCTGAAGAACCATACCATTGAATTCAGCTGGGCTGAATTAGAAAGACAATTCTTCGATGCTGTAAATTTTTTAAAAGACTTCAACCTGATCGACAGCGAATATTTTATTAATGATGAATTGAAGAAAAACTCTTCTGTCTTGGCGGAAGGAGCACAAGGTTCTTTATTGGATATTGACTTTGGAAGTTATCCGTTTGTAACCAGTTCAAATACGGTAACTGCAGGTGCGTGTACAGGGTTAGGCATTGCGCCTTCAAAAATTGGCGAAGTGTATGGAATCTTTAAAGCCTACAGTACACGCGTGGGCAGCGGCCCTTTTCCTACCGAGTTGTTAGATGAAGAAGGCGAAAAAATGCGCAAAGAAGGTAACGAGTTCGGATCAACCACCGGGCGCCCCCGCAGGTGTGGTTGGATTGATTTACCCTCATTAAAGTACTCCATCATGATTAATGGGGTAACACAATTATTAATGATGAAAGCCGATGTGTTGAGCATCTTTCCAACAATAAAAATCTGTACCCACTATAAATTAGCTGACGGTACCATCACTGAAGCACTTCCGTACGAATTTGTAAACCAAAAAATTGTACCGGTTTACACCGAGTTGCCCGGTTGGAACACCACACTTTCAGGAACCAGCGAGGCCGGTTTGCCAATAAATCTTTTGGCGTATGTTTCTTTTCTGGAAAAATCTTTGGGTGTGCCTATTTCCCTGATTTCAATAGGCCCGGATAGGTCTCAGACCATTTTACGCAGCCAAAGTAAATTCTGAAATATTTTTCATCACCCCTTGCGCAGGGAAACATTTCCCTCTACATTTGCAGTCCCAAAATGAAAACGGGGACCTGACCAGTAGGGAAAGGTTAATTAAATGATCAGGCTAAAGCCACACTTGGATGAAGCACTTTGAAACACAGGTGCCTATATTCAAATCGTTCTTTGAATGAATGGAGATTGATAGCGGACCCGGTGATAATCGATAGAGGTTATTACCGAGTTGATTCTTTAGAGGCTTTGATGCGAATCAGAGCGGACAAAAAAATTAATGAGGACCGAGGATTAAATGACATA
>JBPXJU010000033.1:0-33733 GCA_051715445.1 Bacteroidota bacterium
CCCTCCTCCTCTGCAAACAAAAGAAGAACAAAGGCCCCGATCTTATCGGGGCTTTTTGTTTTTCTGCCAAAACAAACAAGCACTCGCCTGGATGAGGCCGGGCAAGAAATCATCAAATTAAAATCGTTTTACATAGAATGCCCTTCCATTTTTTATGGATTTAAGGTATTTTTCGGATAGCCCATGGACACTTTCTACACTTTACAGGAGGTCTGCATGGGCTTAATTATTCCTTAATTAAATCCGGGTTAATAAAATAAATCAGGAAGTATTTGAAAGTACCAGATAGAACATTCCGTGACAATTTTAAAAACTTGAACCTTTTTGAGAGTGTGGTTAACTTAATGACAGCACAAACTAAACTATAGAACTATGGCAAAGCACAATGTTTACATAAACCTACCATGGCGTGAATTAGGAAAGGAAGATGTTTTATTTAATGTTTACACAGACGGTAAGAAAGCAGGCACCATAACCATTTCAAAAGGAGCCATTGAATGGTATCCGGCAAATGCGAAGAAGCCTTATAGGATGGGTTGGGCGAAATTTGATAGAGTAGTCAAGGAATACCATGGCGATATGAAATAGTTATGGCTGGTACACTTTGGATTTCAAATAGAGGTAAACGAAGGAAAGGCACGACCTTAAGGACTTGCAACAAGTATTTGAGACACAGGTCACAACAAAGCATATCTATGAGCCTCTGAGTTGCGCATTCCCTGATGACAGCGCAGAAGAAATCTATAGCGACATGAATGCCCTTGATTTTGATGTGCTTGGTGTTGTTGATAAGAAAGAAAAAGTAATTGGATTTGTACGAAAGGAGAAATTGAAGAAGGGAAACGTTTCTGATCATTTCGAAAAATTTGATCTTGAGATTATTGCCACTGATTCTACACCTATATATAGGCTAATCCAAATTTTGGAGAACCGGAGTTTCGTGTTTGTTATGCATGGTTCTTCAATTGATGGAATCGTTACATTGGCTGATATAAACAAACCGATTGTCCGTCTTTACCTATTTGGAATAATTTCACTATTTGAGATGCATCTTAATTACTGGCTAAAGTACCATTATTCAAACGGTACTTGGAGATCACTGATTAAGCCAAACAGAGTTCAGAAAGCAGAAGAGAATTTCAAGGATAGAACAAAGCAAAATCAAGCGCTTACACTTGAAGAGTGCCTGCAGCTGTGCGATAAGCGAGAAGTGCTTTGCCAGTGTTCTGAGTTTTTAAAAAGCTTTAATCACTCGAACACTACCTTTGAAAGCCTACTGAAAGATTGCGAGAAAATACGAAATGAATTGGCTCACAGCCAGGATACAATTTTTGCAGGTTTCAGTATGACACAATTTGTTTCAATTATTTCATCAGTAGAATCTTTTATCAAGTCCTCAGAACCTTTAGTTGAGGCTAAAGAAACCGAAAAGGTTAAATAAAATTAAAGAAGAATTGTAGTGCCAGAACTTCATCCATTTGTATCTGGAAAGTGGCGAACTAACATCCCACCATCGCTCCCGGTTCAGCAATGGTTTGATAATGGAGCTTCTTTCGGCTATGCAACAACAAACAAAATTGAATCCATTTTTCTTGGTACGTTTCCATCGTATGAAGTTGTCAACTTACTGAGGCATAACGGAAATAAGGAATTCTTCTATGGAAGTGTCGATAATGGTTTCTGGCGATTACTTGAACTTATTACCGGCTTGCCGATTAACACCGAGCATCAATTGTTTCAACTGCTTACAACGACAGGATTTGGAGTTACGGATATTCTAAGGAAGATTGATAGAAGAGGAAGAAGCTCATCTGACAAGGGTCTTACACCTGCACTATTCAACGACATAATTGATCTAAAGAATCAATTTCCAGCAATTGCAAATATCTATACTACGAGCGGAGGAAAAGGAAAAATAACAAATGGCACCTCTGTCTCAGCGGCTAAATGGTTGATGGCTTCATTAAATCATTATGGGTATACCGTTACAGAGTTTAATCAACCGGGATTTCAAAAGCATATTTGTGTTCTTCTTAACGGAAATACAATTTGGAATTTCAATCTGGTTTCACTTTGGTCACCATCTAGAAATGCCAACACAGCAGTTCAGCGTTCATTGAATAGCAATGCCACGTTTAGAGCAGTCGTTAATTCAATACCGGCACCCTACACAACACTTTTACCCACACAAAAAGCAAGGTTAGTTCAATGGAGTTACTTATTGGGATTAAATGGATTTCCGATTGTGCCGCAACTTTCAGCAACTATTGCTCCTCATCGTGCTTTCTTAGCGACAATGTTCGCTTGAATTGAACTGTTTCAGTTGTTCAGATCAATCGTTACCTGTTCTCGATTTAAAAAATCTCACCTTAGATGAAAGATCCTTTTTTTTGGATTAGCCTTTATTTTCTTGAAAGGCCACTTTTCAGCAAATCTTACTTTGTTTCGAGTGATCCAATAATGTGACTCGCACGGGAAACTCCAATTCCCAATGGAGGGATAGAGCGACACTGTTTCGCCATTGTAAATTATTTCCCAATCGGTGGGTGATAACGGAGTTACCACTTCGTTACCACACCCACACATGCACTTGTGTACGGCCGTGCCAAATTCAATTGAGATATAGAGTGTTTTATCTTCTACTATATCAGGTATGTACTGAACAAATTTATGTTTGATCTTCACTCAACAACATATTTACATTTATTGAATAGTTACTATGGTGTTCACTCTCCAAATCCTGATAAAAACCCATCAATTTCTTCCACTTGATAATAGCAAGTGAAGCATTAAGGGAGTTTAATTCAGCAATCTGAATGTTCTTGGCATAGTCATTAATCGGATTTTCACCGAGTGATACCCTGCCACTCCATACATGGTCGCGTTTGGCTGGCACACTGGCGGTAACAGCAACGATTCCAATCAAGCTGCCATCCACAAGGTGAATGCCCATACCAACATCTACGAAGGATTTGTGCTCCTGCTCAAGATACCTCATGATTGGTGCTTTAACCTCGGCCTTATCAATAGCAATGAAAACGAAATCCATGCCTGCGAGTTCATTGAGATTGGAGGGATTAACATATCCATGCTTAAAAATGCCTTTGTGCATCTTCGAGTAAATCTCATAGTAGTAGTCAACCTTTCGCAGTCTTCGTTTTAATGTTTCAATGCTGGCTGCGCCAGGTGATCGAAAAGCATTGTGTTGTAAAAACCAATCTCCATCAAATAAGTGAATCTCTTTCACAGGAGTCTTTGCCAAGGCATCGAGTAAGTAGGCACCTGTTCCGCCTAAACCAATGATGGCAACCTTATGACCTTTCAGCTTTTCGGTAACTACACCAATGCCGGCACGTGAAGTATTGCTGTCAGAATATTCAAAAACGGAATCGTTCTCCAATTCATCACCGCGGTATACTTTGAACTTTCGTTCAGTGACGGAATCATCCAGAGCCTTAGCCGGATTGCAGAGTATACTCAAATAAGTGTTAATCTTATCGTAGTAATTCTTATAACCCTCCTTTGGCTTACTCGAAAAAGTCACATTGATAATAAGGTTGCTACTCAGTGCTTGCTGAGCAGTAGAATTAATAATGGAATTGATTGGATTACCGTTTTTGTCACAAGGGACCTCACCAATTAAGAAAGCAACATGCGTTTCCGGAGTCGTAGTCTTATCTCCTGCAAGGTTCAAGGTAGACACCAAGGTTCCGTAGTCAATAGCCTTGCGGCTATTGACATAGGGAACATCATGTACAAGGAGGTGCCCGTCTTTAATCTCTAAAGACAGGCCCTCTTCCCAGAGTTGAAGCAAATCCGGACTACGATTTATCAGTTGCGGTAGCATTGAATATCATTCCGTCTTTTACTTTAACTGATTCACCGGCTACAAGGGAGCCTTCCGGCTTGTGACCTTCACCTCTCTTATAGGTTACCGTATAAGAAATATTGGGGTTGGTAGAAACCTCGCCAAATGCAAGTACAATCACCTGCTCAAACGAAATTTCCTTGCCCTCAAATTTCTTTTCACGACCATTAACTATAATCTTATGCACTTTGACCTTTTCTGCGGTTGCATCTCCGCTATTCTGAACGTTCATATACGTATTCTTTTAATAGTACTATTAATTATTAACTAGGCCGATAATCTGGGCATCTCATGCCCGATCCGTTCTTAATGGCTCTTTCGGTTTTCACCAATTCTTAAAAACGTTACAGTAAATAGGTACAGTAGTCTTTTGAGGTTTAGGGTTGCAGAAACCCAACGTACCGTATGCCGGATGAATCCGGTCTGATTTGGATAATAAAGCGGGATAAAGTAGACTTGCAATGCAAATATTAAGTCAATCAGGTTTACCAGACCTGGTTTTCCCTTTATTACCAAATCAGGGGGTTCGTTGAGCCTCCTGATTTTTTTATGTCATTTTCACAAAGTTAATATCCATTGTTTACAAAAGTACAAATTTCATTCTATATCGTAAACATGATATGTAAACCAAAAGTTCACGACAGAATAGCCTAAAATTGGCCGTTTTCGAGCCTATTTGTCATATTATACTACACTGACATATTTACAGGGATGATTGACATTTGTATAAAATAGTTATACTTTTGTAAACCAATCGCCCCTATGCCCTGTTACAATAGCAGTATAGTCTCTTATTGCTCTCACGCTAAAACCAACGTATATGAATCAATTTGCTGAACGGCTTAAGTCAGCCAGGGTCATGGCAGGACTTTCCCTACAGGATTTGGCTGATAAGCTGGAAAACCGTGTGTCCAAACAATCGCTCCACAAATACGAGAAGGGAGATTTCATGCCCGATAGTGAAATGATCGGCCACCTCTGTGATGCCTTAAATGTGCGTCCGGATTACTTTTTCAGAAAGGAAGAAGTACAACTTGAAGAAATTGAATTTCGCAAGTACAACAAGTTTTCAGCGAAGGGTAAAAGTAGTCTGATTGAAAAGACCAGGGATTTGCTGGCTCGCTATCTTGAGTTGGAAGATATTCTAAACATCCCAACTAATTTCAGTATTAAGTTCCCTCATGAACCAATTAGGTCCAATAAGCAGGTTGAGGACTTTGTAACCGAACTAAGAAAGCAGCTTAAGCTAGGGTTTGATCCAATCTTCAATCTGATTGAACTACTAGAGGATAATCACATTAAAGTAATGGAGATTGAATCAGAAGATGGCTTTGATGGTTTATCAGCTTGGGCGAATAACAAACAAGTTCCAGTAATTGTGCTGAATAGTAAAAAATTAAAATCATTAGACAGAAAACGATTCACTGCTTTGCATGAACTTGGCCACTTGGTCCTAAATCTGGAGGGCTTGACTGATAAAGAAAAGGAAAAGTACTGTCACTACTTTGCCGCAGCCATGTTATTGCCAGAAGAAACTTTATATAAAGAGGTGGGTAAAAAGCGTCATAAAGTTCTCATTCCAGAACTGGGTGCAATTAAAAAACAGTATGGCATTTCCATTCAAGCAATTGCTTATAGAATGAAAGACCTGGAAATAATTTCAGAATCTTACTTCAAGCAATTCATGTTCTTTATCAGCCAAATGGGATACAAAACTGAAGAACCCATTGAGTTTGACTATAAAGGCCAGGAAGAAGCCTACCGCTTTAATCAATTACTGTTACGTGCATTGGCTGAAGAACATATCTCCATGAGCAAAGCCGCTTCGCTCAACAATATGAAGCTGGCAGAATTCCGTGAAAAGAACCTCGTCATTGGCTAATGAAAATCGTTATAACGGATGCCTGCATCTTCATAGATGTAATTACGCTTAATCTCACGGCCAAATTTTTTGACCTTGACTTAGACATCCATACCACGGCAGAAGTAATCAATGAACTCTTTATTTCGCAACAACAAATTCTTGAAGGATACAAAACAAGTAACAAGCTCACCGTGCACGTCCTGACCGGAGAAGAGCAATTGGCATTAATGACAGGTGATTATCCTAAGGCCCTCACACCAGAAGATCGCTCAGTAGTATTCATTGCACAAAAGCTTGGAGATGCAACCGTATTAAGCAGTGATAAACCACTAAGAAACTACGCCAAAAAACTTTCCATCAAATACCATGGAATGCTATGGATAATGGATCAACTGGTAGATCAGGAAGTAATCACCAAATCGGAAGCAATCACAAAACTTAAGGCTTGGGTCAACGGAAATCTGATCTACAAAAACAACTCAGAAATTCAAGCCGAGGTTGATAGCCGAGAAAAAGCCTGGTCAAAATAGAAAATCCATATACAGCAACAATGGCATACCTCAGGCCTACAATCCGCCTCACCAACCAAATCAAAATTAATCTAACTTAGTTTTCCGTTACCACCGGGTTGCCGGCATTGATCCATTCATTCATTCCTCCGGAATAATTTTTTATGTTTTTAAAACCATGTTTGGCCAGCAACGAATATCCGATTGAAGCGCGGTCGCCTGCCTGGCAATGAATCACTACCTGTTGATCTTTTTTGATTTTGTTCAGGTTCTTTTCGAGGGTGCCAATAAACACATGGTCGGTGTCTTTAATGTGGCCCGATTTATATTCGCTGGAGCCGCGCAAGTCCACCACCTGCGTGTGATTGGTTTTTAAAATTTCCTTGAACTCGGTCAATGAAATTACATTGGCTTTTTCAAGCGGGCCGGGCCATTCGCTTACACCGGGCACGTAGCCCTCAATATTATCTAAACCAATGCGCATGAGTTTGCGCACCAAGTCGTCATGCTTGCTTTCTTCGGCAATTAAAATAAAAGGTTCTTCGTACGTAATAAACCAACCCATCCAGGTAGCAAAAGCATTGTTGCCTTGTATGTTAATGGAGCCGGGAATAAAGCCTGCTGCAAAATCCTGTTTTAACCGGGTGTCAATTACCTTAATGCCCTTATCCATGGCTGCCTTTAAATCCTGTACAGATAATTTTTTCAACTTAGGCACTTGCGTTAATAAAGGTCTGTCTACCTTATTTAACTTCTTCATCATGGCAAAATACCGGGGCGGCTCAGGTTGATCTTCCAGTAAGTATTTTACAAATCCTTTTTCATCGTTCTCATGTTGCAGCGCCCAGTTGCGTACTTTTTCATACCCAACGGTTGTGCTGGGCACGGCACCCAATGCTTTACCACAGGCAGAACCGGCTCCATGGCCCGGCCATACCTGAATGTAATCGGCCAATGCGCGGAAGCGTTCCATCGACTTATACATTTGCCTGGCCCCAACTTCTTTGGTGCCAATCATTCCGGCTGCTTCTTCCAGCAAATCCGGTCGGCCGATATCGCCCACAAACACAAAGTCGCCCGTAAATAACATAACGGGTTTATCGCTGGCCGGTGTATCGGTTAATAAAAAGCTAATGCTTTCGGGTGTGTGGCCGGGTGTATGCAACACTTCCAGTTTCAGGTTACCTACTTTAAATACACTGCCATCTTTTAATCCTTCGTGTGGAAATTCATATAACCAACCTTCTCCCCCTTCGTCCGACAAATACATTTTTGCTCCGGTAAGTGCCGCCAGTTCACGCGAGCCCGAAAGAAAATCAGCATGGATGTGCGTCTCCGCGATGTGCGTGATTTTCATGTTGTTTTGCTTGGCTATTTCCAGGTAGGTATCAACATCGCGCTTGGGGTCAATAACCAGGGCAACGCCTGCTTTCTGGCATCCAATAAAATAGCTTGCCTGCGCAAGGGTTTTGTCGTAAACATGTTGAAAGTACATGGCTTTCTGTTTTGGATTAGGTTAATAGTGCAAAGGTGCTGAGCGCGGTTTTACGAAAGTATGACCTTTCTCATATACCCTTTTTGTTCAATAAAATTCGGGTGCAAATTTCTTATTTTTTAACAATATGCCGCCCAGGAATAGTTCAGATTTTCCCTTTTACACACTTAACCGGGTTTGTGCCGGTACCACTGGTGCTACTCTTTGATAACCGGTTTACCTGCTGCCTGCCAGGCTTGTATGCCGCCACTTAATTCAAACACGTGTGTAAATCCTTGCTGCCTTAAGATCTTTGCCGCTTTATTGCTCCTTACTCCGGCTGCACAATACACATAAACGGGTTTGTCTTTTGGCAGCGTGCTGATTTGTTGTGTGAAGTTTTTGTCATTCACGTTCATCAGCCGGGCCTGTGCTAAATGACCGCTGTTGAATTCGCTGGGTGTGCGCACATCCAGTATAACTTTTTCTTTGTTGGAGGTTACTTCTTTTTCAAAATCGGCAACTGCAAGTACGGTCTCTTGTTGTGCTTGTGCACAGGCTGCGCCTGCCAGCAGCAGCATAAGGGTGAGTGTGTTACGCAAATTCATTGTGTTTCTTTTTAATTTCCGGGTGGAGAATTGGCAGCCTTACCGTTCTCGCGGGTCTCCACAATTGGCTGAAAGGGTCCGTACTTATGTTGTTGCTCAGTAAAGCCATCGGCATAAGGTCCATAGGGATGATCGATTGGTTTTTTAGAAATATCGGGCCAGTCGTTTGTCAGATCTTTTTTAGGGCGAGGCAGTGAGTTTACGAATGCCGCCACGTGCCAGGCTTCTTCATCGGTTAACTGCGGTTTGGCATAAGTAGTTCCCAGGGGCATGTTTGCTTTGATGTATCCGGCAAAGCGCGACAATCGGTACAAGCCGGCACCATCGTTATAACTATTGTTTCCCCACAAAGGCGGATTTGTCCAGGAGGTTGCTCCGGGATTTTTCATACCCTCTCCGTTTTTGCCATGACAGATCACACACTTTTCTTCAAACACTGCTTTTCCTTTGGCCGGATCGGCAGGAAAATTCAGATACGGTAGTTGAACCAGACCTGAGCCTTTTGGAATTTCTCCTTTCGGAACATTTGCACCCAACCATTTGATGTAACTCACAATGGCTTTCATTTCGCGCGAGCTGTCTGGCAATGCTTGCCCGTTAAGGCTTCGCTCTATACAATCGTTCACGCGTTTCTGAATAGTTTCTTGCGTGCCGGAACGGGCGCGGAACCTGGGATAGGTTGAAGCCACCGCACTATAGTTATTGCCAAAGGGTTTTGTGCCGGCATCCAAATGACAGTTCTGGCAATTCATACCATTGCTGATGGCTCTTACTTTTCCCTGAGGGCCGAGGTAGTCGGCTGTATGCGCAATCAATGCTCTGCCGTAACGAATCTCGTTGCCCGCTTCATCATTTGGCAACGTTGAAGTATCCGGTGCCTGCCAGAGTTCCATACCGATTGAATCCTGGATACCTGCTGCATCGGGGTTAAATCCCTTCCTGCTATCCGCACACCCTACAATAAGCGAGAAAATTATCAACGCAAGTAAAATAAATGCCTGGCGTGCCCGCACTGAATTTACAAAGGAATCTGGTTTCGGTTGATTCTGATCCATAAAGGTTTACCCTGAGTTGGCTTGTTCTGTCAGGGTCACGCTGATTTTTTTAAACCGTAACAAAAGTAAAAACATGACGGATGAAACCGTAAAATATAGTACAACTAAAACTCAACTCCTTTACGAATCTATCGGCCACAAACCAATACCAACAGTACCCTTAGATTTTCCGTGTAACCCCCATCACACACATACTGTACTTTGTTTAGTAGCTTTGCTCCTTCATACTTTTAGGATTTGATTTTACAGGTTTTCATAATCGGCCTTGTGGCCAGTTTTATTGGGTCTATTCCGCCCGGCACACTTAATATAATGGTGTTGCAAATGGGACTTGAAAATAAAATCCGCACGGCCATGCGTTTTATTCTGGCGGTGGCGCTTGTGGAATATCCCTATGCATGGATTGCCGTAGAGTTCGAGCACCTGATAACATCTTCGCCTGTTGTGCAACAAAACTTTAAACTGCTGGCCGCAATTGTTATGCTGGCCCTCGGCATTCTGGGGTTATGGTCGGCCCGAAAGCCATCGGCTTTAACTGTTAAATTTCAGGAGAGCGGTTTCAGAAAAGGATTAATCTTAAGTATTCTCAATCCACAGGCAATACCGTGGTGGATTGGCATGACTGCCTATCTTAAAGTACAAGGCTGGATTGTGCTCGATACCGGGTGGCGATTGCACAGCTACGTGTTGGGTACCTCGTTAGGTGTTTTGTTGCTATTGATTCTGTTGGCTTTTATGGCGCAGAAACTTGCCACTATACTAAAACATAACCGAGTAGTGGCGCTTTTGCCGGGCATCATTCTTACCCTGTTGGGATTAATTGCACTTTACTCGTATCTGGTTACGGAGGTGTAACCAACCTTAACGGGACGACTTTTCAGCCCGGCTTACTTTAGCTTTAAGACTTTCCAGTTTCTGGCCATAGTGCAGGCTTGCATTTACTTCATAGCCAAAAAGTAAAACCATGGTAATAAGTTGTATCCAGATCATCAAGGCAATAAGCGCCCCGATAGAACCATACACTTTATTGTAGCTTCCGAAGTTGGTGATGTAAAAGGAAAACCCGTAAGAGATTGCCAGAATAACCAGCGTTGCGAGCAACGAGCCCACCGAAAAAAAACGCCAGTTATAATGCACAGCCGGGCCAAAGTAGTAGATAAACGAAATGCCAATAAAGAACACCAGAAAAATTACTACAAATCGAACCAGAAACAGCAACTTGATATTACTCAGATCAAGATTACTGAATTCAGAAAGGTGAGTCATCATATAGTCCAGCACAAACTGCCCCCCAATTAACAATACAACGGCCAGTAATAATGAGAGGGCCAGCATAAGGGTAAGTCCGGTTGCGGTAAGGCGCATGCGCAAAACATTTCTCCGCTCCACCGTTCGGTAACAGGCATTGAATGCGCGCATCAGGGCCATCATGCCGTTTGTTGCCAGGTACAAGGCAAAGAAAAAACCAATGGTTAAAAGCCCGCCCCGTTGATTGCTTACAATATCAAGTACGGTTGAAGCAATAACATCATTCATGCTGGGGGGCAGGTAATCGCCCATAAACTGAATGATAGAATCGCGGTTGATGGCGGGAAAAAACTGTGTGATGTAGGGAATGAGCGTAAACAAAAAGATGATGGCTGGAAATGTGGCCAGTATAAAGTTATACGCCACACCATTACTCCTATCCATAATTTCATCTTCCTGAATGTTGTGAAAAAATATTTTCAGGAATTTATAGAGCGATAGATTTCCAAAGCGCTTAAAGCGGATGCGCTTTAACCAGTTACGACCGGTACGGGCCGAGCTATATTCAAGAATCCGTTTACGGGTAACATACTTCATCTGTTAATAATTGTAATTATGGTCAGATGGAATTAATAGTTTGGTTTATACTCATTTCATTCAAAGTAAGGTGTTAGCAACTCGGTAAATACCTGTGGCGGGCGGCATGGCCTTCCGGTTTGTTTATCAACAAATACCAATAATGTTTCGCCCTGGTTAATCAACTTCCCGGCTTCATTAAAGATATCATATTCAAACTTTATCCGCACGCCTGGTTTCTCCCGAATGGTTGTAATAATCTTCAGGTTGTCGTCATACAGGGCGGCCGCCAGAAATCTGGAATGATTTTCAAGCACGGGCATCATCACCCCCATGGCTTCCAGTTCTTTGTAGGTAAGGCCCAATCTGCGCAAGCTCTCTACGCGCGCCACTTCATAGTACATGGCGTAATTACCATAATACACATACCCCATCTGGTCGGTTTCACCATAGCGTACTCGTATGTAGGTTTCGGATACGTACATTATTTCTCGCCTCTCAATGCTTTACCTTTTGCAATTTCAATGCTTAATGCTTTCTGATATTTACTTGCATTACGATTATGTTCTTGTAGCGTACTGGCAAAGTTGTGAAAGCCCGAAAAATCTTCGCGCGCACACATGTACACGTACGTGTGTTTTGTGTAATCCAACACGGCATCCAGCGTAGCTAATTGCGGCATATTAATTGGGCCGGGCGGCAAGCCGGTATATTTGTAGGTGTTGTAGGGCGAGTCTATCTCTTTATGCACATTCAACACCCGCTTCAATGTAAAATCGCCCGAGGCAAACACCAGGGTAGGGTCGGCTTGTAATGGCATGTTTTTCTTTAACCGATTGATATAAAGTCCTGCAATAATTGGTGCTTCCTCCTGCTTCACACTTTCTGCCTGCACAATGGAGGCGAGTGTAGAAACTTCTAACGGAGTAAGCCCCAACGCTTTTGCTTTGGCAACACGGTCTGCATTCCAGAATTTTTTATACTCCTGATGCATGCGCTCAATCAACTCATCGGGCAGCACATTGTAATATACCTCGTAGGTGTTGGGCAAAAACATACTCAACACATTTTGCCCGGTAAAGCCTTCGGTGTTATTGGCAATAAATTTATCCAGCGCATCATTAAACTCAGCCTCCGTAACGCCCGTATTCTTAGTAAGCTTTTCAGCCAACTCACTTTTTAAACGCACATTGGTAAATGTTATGCGCACCACTTCGCGGGTACCTGCCTGCAGCACGGCAATGGCTTGTGCGTTGGTCATGTTGCGGGTAAGCAGATAGCGGCCCGGTTTTATATTTTCATCGTACCCTTTAAGCCTTGCCAGAAAACTGAACGATACCATATCGTTTACAAATTTTCCATTGCCCAGGTCTTCCTGCACCTTGCGGAAGGTTGAGCCACTGCGAATTACAAACACACGGCTATCACCATCAACCAGAATGTTGGGTGTGAAATAAATCTGGTAGCCATAAAAGGCAAACGTGATCGTTAATGTGGATGCTATAAGAAAAAATGCAAGCTTCTTTTTTGATACTTCGGCCATAAATCAATTTCAAGAAGGAACAAAGTTACTAAAATGCCGGTTCTCACTTAACCCTATTCAGGTTTTGGTTTTTAACTTGCAGGCAAATGGCTGCTGAGCTTTTATCCATTCATCCGGTAAATCCTGAACCACGCAAAATCAGTCGTGTGGTTGATGTATTACGCAAGGGCGGTGTGATTGTGTACCCCACCGATACCATTTACGGAATTGGGTGTGATTTGCTTAACCGAAGAGCCGTAGAGCGGTTGTGCCAGATTACGGGAGTAAAACCGCAGAAACTAAACCTGTCGTTTATCTGCAACGACCTGAGCCATATCTCGCACTATGTTAAACGATTGGATACGCCCGAATTCAAAATTTTGAAAAAACTTCTGCCCGGCCCCTTCACCTTTATTTTCGAATCGAGCAACAACGTGCCGAAAATTCTGGATGTGAATAAAAAGACGGTGGGTATCCGGATTCCCGATCATGCCATACCGTTGGCGCTGGTTCAACAACTTACTAACCCGCTTATTACATCCTCTATTAAGGACGATGATATAATAAAAGAGTACACCACCGATCCTGAAGAAATTTATGAAGACTTCAAAAACCAGGTTGATCTGGTAATTGATGGCGGTGCGGGAGGTAACGTGCCCTCTACCATTGTGGATTTTACTTCGGGCGAGCCGGTGGTAACGCGGCAGGGATTGGGGGAGTTTGTTTATTAATTTCGAATTTAAAATTTCGAATTGTTCTAACTTTAAATCCTCAATCCGAAATTCTAAATTTTAAATCCGAAATTTTAAATTTTAAATTGTTGACCCTGCTCATCGACTTACATTACCTTCCCTCCCTTGAGTACTTTGCGGTGCTCAAAAACTTTAATCGCATTGAGTTAGAGCAACATGAGCATTACGTTAAGCAGAGTTATCGCAACCGGTGTTTTATCAATACTTCGCAGGGAGTACAAATGTTGGTGGTTCCGGTAACGGAGAAATCCGGTAAAACCATAATCAAAGATGTGCGGGTAGATAATTCGTTGCGCTGGAAAAATAATCACTGGCGCACCATCGAGTCGGCCTACCGCAAAGCACCGTACTACGAATATTACGCAGACGACCTCAACAAAATCCTTTTCAAGCCGCACGAGTTTCTTGTCGAGTTGAACTTAGGTCTGCTGTCATTCTGTCTGAAAAGTTTGCGGTTAAGCCCTGATCTTACGGTAAGCATGGCGTACCAGCAAACGGTAGCGCCCGATCAGGTTGACATGCGATCTGCGATTCAAGCGAAAATTCCGTACTCATCGCGTAAGCACTACCAGCCCGCACCGTACTACCAGGTTTTTGGCAATCAATTTGCACCCAATCTAAGCCTTGTTGATTTATTATTTTGTGCCGGGCCTGTGGCAGGTTCCATTCTGGCCGCCTCGCAGTATAAAGAAATGAACAAATAATTTCTGATTCGCGTTTTTGATTGTTAAGAAAGGTGCGAAGCAGTAGCAGGCTGTTTGAATAATCACCCTTAAACTATACATTTACATAACTCATTATTATGCCGAATATGGAAGCAAAATTTTCTAACCGGGTTAAAGAAGTAATTTCATTAAGCCGGGAAGAAGCACTGCGGTTGGGTCACGATTACATTGGTACCGAGCATTTACTGCTGGGTATGATTCGCGAAGGCGAAGGAGTGGCCGTAGCCGTGTTAAAAAAATTAGGCGTGCCGTTAGACGATCTGCGGGGCGAAATCGAAAAAGTATCGAAAGGCACCGCCACACACGAAATAAAAAATCTGGCAAACATTCCGCTTACACGGGCTTCAGAGAAAGTACTGAAAATCACCTACCTGGAAGCAAAAATATTCAAAGCGCAACTGATTGGCACCGAGCACTTGCTGCTTTCCATTCTGCGCGATCCCGACAATCTGGGCACACAAATCCTTAACAAGTTTGATGTGGCTTATGATGTGGTGAAAGAAATGCTGGAATACCAGAACGATCAACCTACTGCTGCCTCGGACACTGACGATCCGGATGATGATTCATCTAAAATGTTTGGCAGTTCAGCTAACCCTGGCAGTGGTGGCAAAGAAAAAAAAGGAACAGAAAAATCGCGTACCCCTGTGCTCGATAACTTTGGCCGCGACCTTACCAAGCTGGCTGAAGAAAATAAACTCGATCCGATTGTAGGGCGGGAAAAAGAAATTGAACGCGTAGCTCAGATCCTGAGCCGCAGAAAAAAGAACAACCCAATATTAATTGGCGAGCCCGGTGTGGGTAAAACCGCTATTGCGGAAGGCCTTGCGCTGCGCATCATTCAAAAGAAAGTATCGCGGGTATTGTTCGGCAAGCGTGTAGTTACCCTTGACCTTGCTTCGCTGGTAGCCGGTACCAAATACCGTGGCCAGTTTGAAGAGCGGATGAAGGCCGTTATGAATGAACTGGAAAAATCGCAGGATGTAATTCTGTTTATTGATGAATTACACACCATTGTAGGTGCCGGTGGAGCTTCCGGTTCGTTAGATGCCAGCAACATGTTTAAACCTGCACTGGCCCGGGGCGAAATACAATGCATTGGTGCAACCACATTGGATGAGTACCGTCAGTACATTGAAAAAGATGGCGCGCTGGCCCGCAGATTCCAGATGGTAATGGTTGATTCTACTTCCGTGGACGAAACCATTCAGATTCTGGAAAACATCAAAGAAAAATACGAAGACCATCACCACGTAAACTATACCCGCGAAGCGTTGGAAGCCTGCGTAAAACTTTCCGACCGCTATATCAGCGATCGCTTCCTGCCGGATAAGGCTATTGATGTGATGGATGAAGCCGGAGCGCGCGTACACATCAACAACATTCATGTGCCTGAAGAAATTGTAAAATTTGAAGAGGCCATTGAAGATGTGAAGAAGGAAAAGAACCGCGTAGTGAAAAGCCAGAAGTATGAAGAGGCTGCACAACTCCGCGATAAAGAGAAGAAGTTGATTGAACAACTTGATCAGGCAAAAGCCCGCTGGGAAGAAAAAACCCGTACTGAAAAATATACCGTTACAGAAGATAATGTAGCTGATGTAATTGGCATGATGACGGGCATTCCGGCAAATCGCATTGCACAAAAGGAAAGCAACAAACTGCTGGGCATGGGCGACCAGTTGAATGGTAAAGTGATTGGCCAGGATGAGGCCATTAAAAAATTAACCAAAGCAATTCAACGTACCCGTGTAGGCTTGAAGGATCCTAAAAAGCCAATTGGTTCGTTCATCTTTCTGGGCCCCACAGGTGTTGGTAAAACAGAGCTGGCAAAAGTATTAGCCACTTACCTTTTCGATAAAGACGATTCGCTGGTGCGGATTGACATGAGCGAGTACATGGAAAAATTCTCCGTGTCAAGATTAGTAGGTGCGCCTCCTGGCTATGTAGGCTACGAAGAAGGTGGCCAGCTTACAGAAAAAGTAAGACGCAAACCTTATTCGGTTGTGTTGCTCGATGAAATTGAGAAAGCACACCCCGATGTATTTAACATTCTGCTGCAGGTGCTGGACGATGGTATTCTTACTGATGGGTTAGGCCGCAGGGTAGATTTCCGGAACACCATTATTATTATGACCTCGAACATTGGTGTTCGCGATCTGAAAGATTTTGGTGCCGGTATTGGTTTTACCACTGCAGCCAAACGCGAAAACGAAGAAGAGCATATGAAGAGCACGATACAAAGTGCCCTGAAACGCGCCTTCAGTCCTGAGTTCTTAAATCGTTTGGATGATGTGATTGTGTTTAACTCGCTGCAGCGCGAGCACATTCACAAGATTATTGATATTACGTTAGGCAAATTGTTTGCCCGGATTATAACCCTCGGCTATCATGTTGAGCTTACTGAAAAAGCAAAAGACTTTTTAGCGGAGAAGGGATACGATCCGCAATTTGGTGCAAGGCCGCTTAACCGGGCTATTCAAAAATACCTGGAAGATCCGGTAGCCGAAGAAATTCTGAAAGGCGAAGTGCCTGAAGGAGGTACTATCATTGCCGACTACGAGGGCACAGGCGAAACGCTTACCATTAAAGCAAAAAAGCCAAAAGCACCGAGTAAGGAGAAAAAAAGTGAATAAGAAAAGGCGGGGAAACCCGCCTTTCTTTTTTGTTGCCAACCTACGGTAAAATTAGTGCCTCTCAAGATGATTCTTGAATCCTCTATGGTCCGTGGTAACCATATTTGAATTAACTTAGAGAAGAAGAACAGGCCATTGATCAGATAACAAATCAGGATGCACGAATTATTATTAAAAAATATTGCAGAAAGAATTACGCTATCTCCCACTGATTCAGTTGAACTGAAAAAGTTTTTTATTCCTAAAAAACTGAGAAAGCGGCAATACCTGTTAAATGCCGGTGATGTGTGTCAAAACTTCACCTTTGTTGAAAAAGTATGCTTCGGTCTTTCACTGTAGACGACCAGGGGCATGAACACGTGGTACAATTTGCTATTGAGGGATCGTGGATTTCCGATATGGGTAGTTTTATTTCTCAAACGGAAGCTTTATATAACATCGAAGCACTGGAGGACTCCGAGGTATTGAATCTTACTAGACCAGCCATGGATGAGATGCTGAACCAGATACCCGATATGGAGCGGTATTTTCGTTTGCTGATGCAAAGCAACATTGCGGCACTCCAGCGAAGAGTAGTTGCCTACATGAGTCTTTCTGCAGAAGAAAAGTATTTGAAACTAATGTCGGTAGCGCCCGATATCATGACCCGGGCTTCGCAACAACATATTGCCTCCTATTTGAGTGTAACCCCTGAAACCCTGAGCAGAATCAGAAAACACGTTTCGCACAAAAAATAAGCGCATCATTTCCTAAATCCTGCCAGGCACTTGATCTACATCAAGTGCTTTCTTATTTCATATCAATGTCCACCGGGCGAAGCAGTCATAATTTTGTTTCATCAAACAAGACAAATTATGGCTACAGTAAAAACTATTGCAATTGTTGGCGCTACCGGGAATATGGGTTCTGCCATTGCAAAGAGCCTTTCAAAAAATGGTACGTACCGATTGCTGTTGATGTCAACCGATGCAGACAAGTTGATTGATTTAAAAATGCAACTACAGAAATCATCACTGGAAACCGAAGTGCTTACACTTGATTGTGCGCGGGAAGCTTCGTGGGAGGCAGACATTATTATTGTGGCCACACCGCATGAAGCCGAGAAAGAAGTTGCTGAAAAAATACGCGAGGTGGCAACCGGTAAAATTGTCATCAGTGTTTCTGCTGCAGTAAACCGACCCAATGGGGGCTTGGCAACTTCCGCTCATACCAGTGCAGCAGAGGAACTTCAAAAACTTCTGCCCCACTCAAAAGTGGTAAAAACATTCAATATCGGCTTCGCTCAGGAATCGACTTCTCCTCCTATCGCTGGTAATACAAAAGATACTTTCATTGCCGGAAATAATGGAGACGCTGTGATAACAGTTTCAGAGATCGTAAAAGCAGCAGAATTCAATCCGATTATTGCCGGGGATTTAAGCGTAAGCAGAATGCTGGAGCGTCTGCAACTGACTCGCGAGTTTACTTACAACTGGTTAGCTGGTTGATAACTTACTACATCCTGAATGAACTGTTTGATGAAAGATCAACTGAAATCGAAATGGCCCGGACGCGTATGCTGTGGGTTCTTGATCTGAATCAAGTTCTTTCTTATCCGGCATCAATGACGGGAGGGGCTACAGAGAATAACTTTGTATCATCAAATAAAAGAAATAACAAAAACTAAAAACTAAATAAAACAAGTATGGAAACGACAGCAGTAAAAAAATCGACCAAGACAAAATGGGCTTTAGATCCCACACATAGTGAATTGGTGTTTAAAGTTCGCCACATGATGATTACCAACGTAAAGGGTGAATTCAGAAAATTTGACGCAAGCATTACAACCGATGGACAGGATTTTACAAAATCATCCATTGATGTAACCATTGATGCCGCCTCTATTTTCACAAACGATGAACAACGGGACGGCCATTTGAAGAGTGCCGATTTCTTTGATGTGGAGAAATATCCCACGCTTACTTTCAAGGGTAAATCATTTACGAAAACCGGTGACGAGGAGTATAAACTCATTGGTATTCTTACCATAAAAGATGTAAGCAAAGAAGTTGAACTTGACGTAGAATTTGGGGGCATCAACAAAGATCCCTGGGGCAATGAAAAAGTTGGTTTCTCAGTAGCAGGAAAAATCAACCGGAAAGACTTTGGATTGAACTGGAACGCAGCCCTGGAAACCGGTGGTGTATTGGTGAGTGAAGAAGTGAAAATAAGTGCAGAAGTGCAGTTTGTAAAGCAGGTTTAAACGCCTGCTTATACCATAGCTTTTGAATACATTACAGAATACAAATAGAAGAATTTGAATTATCATAACCTTAAAAACAAATACTATGAAAACCTTAGAAAATAAAGTAGCCATTATTACCGGAGCAGGCTCCGGCATTGGAGAATTTACCGCTAAACTTTTTGCAGCAGAAGGCGCTAAAGTGGTGGTGAGCGACATCTCAGAACCAAATGGAAAACGTGTTGCCGATGAAATTAAAAAGTCGGGGGGCGAGGCCATCTTTGTAAAAGCTGACACCAGCAAGGCTGCCGATCACGAAAACCTGGTTAAAGAAACAATAAAGGCATATGGCAAATTGAACATTGCTGTGAACAACGCAGGCATTGGAGGTCCGGCAGCACCAACCGGAGAATATCCCTTAGATGGCTAGCAAAAAGTAATTGACATCAACCTGACTGGTGTGTTTTACGGTATGCGTTACCAACTTCCGGAAATGGTGAAGGCCGGATCAGGTAGCGTTGTTAATATAGCATCCATCTTAGGACAGGCAGGGTTTGAAAATTCAGGTGCCTATGTAGCTTCCAAACATGGTGTGGTGGGGCTTACCAAAAGTGCAGGTGCAGAATATGCAAAGAAGAATGTGCGCGTGAACTCCATCGGCCCCGGCTTTATCTATACTGGTTTGGTAAATGAGCAAACCATGGGCAAAGAAGCAATTTCGTTTCTGGAACAAAAACATCCCATTGGCAGATTAGGCAAAGCACAAGAGGTAGCCGAGTTGGCATTGTTCCTGGCATCCGACAAAGCTTCGTTTATCACCGCATCGTACTATCCAGTTGATGGTGGATACTTAGCGGTATAAAATCCGGTAATCAGAAAACGTTTATGAAACTCCTGTTAAAAGTAGAATGCCACTAATCGTATTTGAATTATGAAAATCGAAAAACAACAAGTAAAGGTGTTGGTATTCTCTGCATCACTTAGAAAAGATTCACTCAACACAAAGCTGGCAAAACTGGCCGCAAACGTGCTTGAAAATCTGGGGGCAAAGGTTGACTTTGCCTCCATGAGCGATTTTGATGTTCCTTCTTTTAATCAGGACACAGAGCCGGCTGGTTATCCAACGGGCGCGCAGGAGTTTTATAAGCGACTAAAAGAAAATGATGCGTTCGTTATTTCATCGCCAGAGTATAACGGCTCCATGCCGGGACTTTTGAAAAATGCCATCGACTGGGTTTCACGATTTCGGCCACAGCCATTTAATGAACGGCATGGATTGTTGATGTCGGCATCTCCCTCCATGGCGGGAGGAAATCGCGGCCTTTGGTCCCTTCGCATTCCACTTGAGCATATGGGAGCACGTGTTTATCCGGATATGTTTTCATTGGCCATGGCGCACCAGGGTTTTAATGCGGAAGGTGCTATCGCCAATCCGGTTTTAGCCAAAAGATTCGAGGAAAACTTAGCTGCCTTTCTGAGTTTGGTGGAAGCTGCAAAGAATTATCCATGTTTGAAGAAAGCGTGGGTTGAATTTCTGGGAGAGCATCCAAACCCTGTTTTGGATCGGGTGGAGTAAGGTGTTTCAAAAATTGAATGGGAGCATATGAAAGACATTGAATTAAAATTGGAGAACAACGGAAAGGGTGCTTTGTGTTGGAAGAAGCAGGCGAGCGGTTAGCTGAAATGGCCATTGGTATTTCCGGAGAAAACCTCACGGTGTATCATACCGAAGTATCCGATAAGTTGAAAGGTCAGGGTGTTGCTTCAAAGCTGCTGGCAACGATGGTAGACTATGCCCGCCAACATAAACTGAAAGTGATCGCTCTATGTCCTTATGTGCTTGCACAATTCAAACGGCACCCCGAACAATATGCAGATGTATGGAATCAGGATTGGCACAAATAGTTTCCTAATCAAAACAAAGTTACATGGCAAAGAAAAGTAAAATCGGACTCAATGAGGAAAAGGGTAATATCCTTGCAAACGACCTCAACAGCTTATTGGCAGACTATATGGTATTTTATCAGAACACCCGAGGTCTGCATTGGAATATCAAGGGCGAAAAGTTTTTTGAACTTCATTTGAAGTTTGAAGAGTTGTACAACAACCTCTTGCTCAAAGTGGATGAAGTGGCGGAACGCATTTTAACACTCGGGGCAACACCATTGCACACTTTTGATGACTTTAAAAAATCAGCCAGGGTTACCAGTATTAAAAATGTATCTGATGGAAGAAAGGGTGTAGGGGCCATCGTTGAGTCATTGAAAATCTTGATTACCGAACAAAGGAAAATCCTTAAACTATCTGCTGATGCCAATGATGAGGGGACCAATGCGCTAATGAGTGATTACATTCGGGAACAGGAAAAGTTGCTTTGGATGTACTCGGCATACTTGAAATAAACCATTAAGAATGCAGAGTTCTGCCCTGCTTTTTTGACATCATTCTGAATCAATCATTAACTACTTTATGACACTTGTTGTCTCATAAAAAAACTTTAAGTTTATTCAATGGGACACTTACCCGAATTGATCTACGATCTGGGCCTGATACTTATCACAGGCGCTGTTACCACACTGATTTTCAGGAAAATCAAACAACCGCTTGTGTTAGGATATATCCTTGCCGGATTTCTGGTAGGGCCCTATACTCCCATCATCCCCACCGTAACTGATTCCGAAGGAATAAAAACATGGTCGGAGATTGGAGTAATCTTTCTTCTCTTCAGCCTGGGCCTCGAATTCAGTTTTAAGAAACTCGTAAAAGTCGGTGGCTCTGCCTCGGTTACTGCGGTAACAGAAATTATCATAATGATTATTGTGGGATATATCGCTGGCCAGTTTTTAGGCTGGTCGGTAATGGATAGCATTTTTTTAGGGGCCATTCTATCCATGTCATCCACCACCATCATTATTCGTGCGTTTGATGAGGTGGGCGCAAAAACACAAAAATTTGCGTCATTGGTTTTTGGAGTCCTGATCGTTGAAGACCTGGTGGCTATTTTATTAATGGTTGTTCTCTCCACCATAGCTGTTAGTAATGAGTTTGCTGGCGGTGAGCTAACCATTCAATTATTCAAACTATTTTTCTTTTTGATTGCCTGGTTCCTGGCGGGTATTTTTTTTATTCCGACTTTTTTAAAGTACACCCAAAAGTTAATGACTGATGAAACGTTGCTGATTGTTTCATTGGGGTTATGTCTGTTAATGGTAATTTTTTCTGTTAACGTGGGTTTCTCTGCAGCTCTGGGTGCTTTCATCATGGGATCCATTCTGGCAGAAACCACTAAAGCCGAACAGATAGAACACCTGATTAAATCCGTAAAAGATTTATTCGCAGCCATATTTTTCATTTCTGTTGGCATGATGATTAATCCGCAAATATTGGTTGATTATGCTGTACCTGTTTTGATCGTTACACTTCTCACCATTTTCGGGAAGTTTTTTGCGAGCACTGCCGGAGCCTTGTTGTCCGGCCAACCTCTGAAGCATTCCGTTCAGGCTGGTATGAGCCTGGCACAGATTGGTGAGTTCTCTTTTATTATTGCCACGCTGGGGCTTTCGTTAAAAGTCACCAGTGATTTTTTATACCCCATCACGGTTGCGGCCTCAACTGTTACTACCCTCACCACACCTTTTCTGATTAAAAGATCAGAGTCCTTCTACCTGTTGCTTGAAAAAATTCTACCACAACGAATGATTGATTTCTTCAATCGGTACAGCTCAGCATCACAACAAATTACCGCTTACAGCGACTGGAAAAAACTTTTGCGGTCTTACATTTTTAATATTGTGGTGCACTCCGTTGTAGCTATTTCTATTATCCTGCTTTCTAAAAATTTCCTGTATCCTTTTGTGGTGGATTCGCTGGGCAGCGGCTTTACTTCATCATTGATTACCACCATCATTACCATCCTGTTTCTAATCGGTCCGATATGGGCGTTGGCACTGCGCAGAATAAACAAACAGGCTTACAAAAATTTGTGGCTTGAACGAAAGCTAAACAGAAGTCCTTTGATTGCTATAGAAATTGTTCGGATTGCTTTAGCCATTTTACTGCTTGGCTTTCTTTTAGAAACTTATTTTTCAACGGTTATTGCGCTTATCATTTCATCTATTTCCATTGCTGTTGTCTCGTTGATTTTTTCAAGATCGCTGCAACGATTTTACGATCGAATTGAAACCAGATTTTATGATAATTTGAATGAACGGGAAGCTGCAAACAAACGATACCAGAACATCGTACCCTGGGATGCTCACTTTGCCAGATTTACCGTACATCCTGATTTACCGGTTGTAGGCAAATCGTTACTGGAACTTGCGTTTCGAGAAAAGTATGGCGTTAACATTGCCCTTATTCGCAGAGGCAGCAAACGCCTTGTTGCGCCTAACCGAAATGAACGGCTATTCCCTGGCGACCGCTTGCTGGTTATTGGTACTGACGATCAGTTGAATAAATTCTCGGAAGTATTCATTCCTGAAACAAAGGAAGAGGATACAGAAGTAGAAGTGATACTGAAAAATTTCAAAGTAGAGCCTATGTGCTCGCTCTACAATAACTCCTTGAGTAGTTTGTCCATTCAGGACAAAGAAGAAATTTTAATTGTAGGCATAGAGCGTAATGGTTCGCGAATCTTAAACCCGGATTCCAACCTCCGGATTTTGCCTGAAGATATAATCTGGGCTATTGGTACCCCTGAGAAATTAAACGCTTTTATCGGCCAGACCGATAACGCTAAACAAAAATGAACCACGAATGCAAAACATCACGCATAGAACAAACTAAGAAAATAAAAAATGAAAAAGTTTTATACCAGTCTTTCCGAAGCCACCCACGATTTAAAAGCGCGTGGCTACACGCACGACTTTAATTTGAAGCCTCACTGTATTGAATGTACCGGGTTACAATTGGAATTAAGTCCGGAGAAGTTTACCGTGGATGAGTTTCATCGCTTCGAAGGGATGTCCAGCACAGATGACAATAGCATTGTCTTTGCTATCACTTCTACTGAAGGAGTTAAAGGTGTGCTGGTAGATGCATACGGTGTTTATGCTGAAAACTTGAATGATGCAATGATTAAAAAGTTATCTATCAAACGATAGACTTAAAGCAAGTTCTCACTCCTGAATAGGGTGCTATTTAAATCCTGCCGGAGTATCAATTACCGGGTTGTTAGATGTATTGCGGTTTAAATGCCCATCCGTTTGGATAATCCGGAATCGTGCTAACGAACCTCATGTTGTTGGTTACGGTAGGTAGTACTTTTCTCTTCCTTTTGGAGGTTCAATTAATTCATCTCCTTTTCCAAACCTGTATTAAAATCCTGGCGGGTTGTCGATTAATGAACCAAGCTCTTTACGATAGGTGTAACGAAATTCTAAAGACTCACCGGCTGCATTAAAATTTCCACCATCGCGTTGCGTAGGTCTGGTGGATTTCAGCACAATGGTGTAGTCCTGACTTCCAGAGTAATACTCTATGTTAAAAGTGTACGTATGTTTTTCAAGTTTGTACTCACCCGCCTTTACCAGTTTGCCCCAATCGGTCGTTCTATTGCTTGCAGCTTTGCTCCACCATTCGCTCTTGCCCGATGAAGGTGTGAGGGTAAGTGTTGTGCCGTTCACAATCCAGGTACCGGCTTCGTAGGCAAACTGAATGTCTTTCATATTCACCGACCAGTTTTTTAATCGGTACACATGGGTGCCGTTGGCATTAAAGAGATACTCTTTTCTGAAGTATCCTGCTGTGTAATGCTGCATTTTATTCAAATAGCCACTGGTTTCGTTTATGTAGCTATGCCACAAACCTACTATAGACTTGCCTGCGGGTGTTGTTGAAACCGGATTGGTTTTGGTATTTTCTTCTTGTGCTATCCTTTTAAGTTCTAACGAATTGATGAAGCCAAGCAATTCATTTTGATACTGCTGGGTATTGGTCATCAACACTACGGCAGCAGTTTGGTTACTGCCAGTTGCTGTTAATAATGTAGCGAGTCCTTTGATGCCTCTATCTACGTAGTTGCCCGTGCCGGTGAGAATCTCCCAACCTTCATCTTGTACCGGCTCTTCCATTTCAGGTTGTGTTATGGAGTTAACTGTATTAACTAATAGCGATTTCCATTGACTTTTAAAATCATCATTGGCTGCTCCAGCTGAAACCATTGACTTGGTTACGATCGCGATAGCATAACCACCGGATTTATTATCTGTAATGAACAACTGAACACCACCTTCTACTTGTTGCTTCTGCCAGCCTTTGGGTATGGTGTATGAAACAATGTCAAAAGTTTCTTGCTGGGCAAAGGCAAGCGAGTACATTACAGCAAACAGACTAACGAGGTAAATGTTTTTGCATTTCATATATGAATTATTCAAGCGTTTTGGATAGCGCTTTCAAATCAAAATTAGTTAAAAAACTATCGAAGTACCTCTTAGAAAATTCATATTTCACACCTAACTCATACCCGAATCTGCACTTCCACAAATGGGTGTTGCGGCCTTTACAATCTTCTCAGTAACGCGACATACCTTTTGATAAAGCCGCAACTGGTAAGCTGAAAATTTCAACGCAAATTCCTGTTGGTCGGATTTGTAGCTGAATCGATGTTTTATGTTGTAAATTTGAGTACTACAATAATTACCAGCACTAAGTAAAAGTCCAATGTTAGAGATAACCATTGAAGCAAGAAAAGCCTCCATCGCCCCCGGCATGGAAGTTCGCAGAATACTTCCCTTTCGGTTAAAACGAATGGTAGGCCCGTTCATTTTCATGGATCATGGAGGACCCATAGCCGCAAAGCCGGCAATTGTGCAATCGCTTGATGTACTTCCGCACCCACACATTGGCTTATCTACGGTGAGTTATTTGTTTGATGGCAAAATTACTCATCGTGATAGTTTGGGCGTTGAGCAAGTCATTCAACCAGGCGAAGTAAACTGGATGACTGCCGGTAAAGGCATTGCACACTCCGAACGGTTCGAAGATCCAAACCTTTGGGCGGCAGGTGGCTTTGAAATGATTCAAACCTGGGTAGCACTTCCCGAAAAAACAGAAGAAGCAGACCCCTCATTTTCTAATTACAAAAAAGATGAACTGCCCGTATTTACTGACAAAGGTGTATGGATGCGCCTGATTGCAGGAAATGCCTTCGGTTTATCGAATCAAGTACAAACTCATTCACCGCTCTTCTATTTGCATGTAGTGCTTGATAAGCAAGCCCGTTTAGGGTTGCCACGCGAGCATGAAGAACGGGCTGTCTATGTAGTGAACGGAAGCATTGAGTTTGGAGGAAGAAAATATGAAGCTGGTCAGATGCTCGTGTTCAAGAAAAATACTGAACCAACCATCGCTGCACTTGAGCAAACCACACTGATGTTATTAGGTGGTGAGCCGCTTGGTGAACGTTTTATCTGGTGGAATTTTGTTTCCTCAAGAAAAGAAAGAATTGAACAGGCTAAATCCGATTGGCAACAAGGCAGAATCATTCTTCCGCCAAATGATAATGAAGAGTTTATTCCATTGCCCGATGATCGTTCACGACCGGCTCCAGCTCCTGAGCCTTTTTCATAATACCCTGACTTACTCACTAATTTACTTTGTATGGCACATGTAACATCATCCATCAAAAAAGAACTCTATCGAATTGAAATACAATCACCCACTGGCAATATTGTTATTGCAGACGAGCCACTAGAAATGGGCGGAAAAGATTCAGGATTTTCTCCTAAAGAATTACTCGCATCCGCATTAGCGGCTTGCACCAGTGCAACTGTTCGTATGTATGCCGATCGTAAGCAATGGTCTTTAGACGAAGTAAAAATTGAGATAGACCTTGAACGCGATGAAGCTGCTAATAAAACGGTGATCAACCGAAAACTTGAATTCATTGGTAATCTTGATGAGGAACAACGAAAGCGATTGTTGGCCATTGCCATTGCGTGCCCTGTTCATAAAATCCTGACCAATCCTATAGAAATTAACTCATCGATGTAAGTGAGGCTTTTATACACTCGCTAAACCCTAAAGAATCACAGTCAATTTTTATACGCCACTCCTTTCGCAGTAATTTATACTAATAATACTGTATCTAATCCATCACACACCTGAATCCCACTGTGGCATTGCGCTCAAATCCTTGCGACACGCGTAAAAGATATTGCCGGTAGTGTAATTCACGCGGGCCGCCTTGCACATACCACCAACTTGATGATGGTTTGAAATAGCTACCTCCTTTCATCATAATGTATCGATAACTGCCGCTTTCATAAACATCGTTTGTCAGTTGCCACACACAACCGCTTAAGTCTTGCAGGCCAAATGGGTTGGCGCCTTTGGGGTAACTGCCTACTGCTTTGAGTTTGCCATCACCCAGGTTGGTATGCCGCGGATCTATACCTTCAATAGCTTTAACCGTCAACGTTTCGGTTATCACTTGTTCTTTGCGGGTTACGGGTTTGAGTTGTTTCCAGGGCCATTCATTTAAGGCTGGAGTTTGCGCTGCATATTGCCATTCAACTTCTGTGGGCAAACGCTTGCCAGCCCATTGTGCATAGGCACGGGCATCTTCATACGAAACATAAACAACCGGAAAATTCTCTATCCCCAATGGAATCCGCCCTGTCCAGTTTTTCAGAAAGTTGGCGGTGTCGGTTGGTTGGTAACCGCTCTTATCCAGAAACTCTTTGAACTGATTATTCGTAACCGGATGTTTATCCATGTAGTAGGCTGACATGTCTAATGTATCTATGGATTGCTCCGGATACCGAATAAAGTCATCACCATGAGTGGTTTTCCAAATGAATTTTCCCGATGGTATTTTCACCATGCCGGCTGGAGTTCTGTCGGCATGCTTAGTCTTCACCATTGCTGACGTAAGAATCGGTTCTCCCGTTTTGATTTCGATAATCGTTTCATCCAACAACTCATCTTCAATGAAAGCCTGCACTACAACCTTGCCTTCGTAGTTGCCAAATTGTTCCACTAAATCCATGGTGCCTGCCGACACTTTCGATTCATAATATTTCTTGCCATAAACCGGAGACCCGGCCCATATCTTTATAGTGGCCTTTGCCTGCGCTTGAAACATGAGTTTACTACCTGTTCGCTTCACTTTTAAAATTTCAGGTAATTGCGCGATGCAGCCAACTGCACCTTCGTTATTAGTACCCAACCATTTTTTAGAAAAACTTTCCACATCTGCCTTTACCCAATAATCCATACCCTGCCTGATAGGACTGACCAACTCGTGATTCCATAAATCAACAAAGTGAAACCCTGACTTCGGTTCTACTTTAAACAATGGCGCATTCAGCCCTTCCGGAATGATGCTATAAATGGTGTACAGATTTTTTTCATCCGATGGCCACGCATTCACCCATATGTTTTCAGTAGTGGTTGGTATGAGTGGCGTGAAAGAATGGCTTGTAAAGTTGGCGCTGTTCTGTCGCAAGATCATGCTCGTGCGACCCAGAAACTGATATTGCACTTCTTCCCAATCCGGATGTCCGGCAGCAAACTGATTTATCTCTGTTCCATATCCATTGAAGAACGAAGTGGCATACTCACGCCTGATGGGTTCCTTGTAAACCTCAGCCACCCGAAATATGGCAAAGTCGGGTTTGATCAGTTTGTTAAGATTGAGCATGGGCGGATAATACAAAGCGTTATGCACACGACCACTCACAATTCCAGGCATGTCTTTTGGCACGGCCATACCTTCGCTATACATAATCACACCGGCTTTCACTTTATCTGCTGCTTGCTGCAGTTCCTGGCTTGACTCACCTTTTGTATCGAGCACAACACCATCGGCACCAGTCTCGCGAATCAAATATTCCAAACCCTGTAAGTGACCTTCGGCCCGTGTGCTTTCATCCCACGGATTGTAGGCAATAAAAAAACGAGTACCCATCGCACGAAGCGTGTCGGCCAATTGACGCAATGCAGGCAAGCCTCCTGGTAAATCGCGATACATGTCGAATTGATTTCGCTGATCAAGCCCAAGCGTGGGCCAAGTGGGCCAAAGACAAACCACATCATCGCCACCGTAAAGATGCTTCCCATTCCTAACAAATTCAGGTAATGTAAACCGGCCCGGTGTTGCATTATAATAAGACTTATCCCAGCCCATCATCAAATGCATCACATACGATTTTTTGATCCACTGCAAATCCTGTCGCTCAAACAGGGTGTTATCAAAGGTAGCCAGATCATATAATTTTCGCTGTTGAAAAACTTTCTTCACTCCGTTTTGCCAATCGTCACGAAATGTTTCCAAAAACAAACGATACGTTACCGTGCCACCGGGGAAAAGAACGGTTTCGAATCTTCGCCTCTGCCCCTTTGTTAGGGTAGGCACGAGTCTTCGGGTGAGTGCACACGCATACAAATCATCTTTTAGTTTGATAGCTGCATAACCAAGTTCCCAGGCATTATCTGGAACTATAACATTAACCGGTTGTTTACCGGGTAAAAAAATGTGCGTCCGTGAAAGCGGGTGATCACCAAGACCGGTGATGTAAACCCTGTCCTTCGACTCTCCAAAGGGAACTACGTTGTTAAGATAAAGTGTGTCTTGTGTGGTGTTTGAGAATGTGATTAAGAGTTGATGCGCTGCACCATGGACAGTATCTGCGCTTATTGCAACTTTCATGGTTGCTGACGGGAGTATCATCTTCCTGTTCCTGACTTGAAACGATACCAGTGAAGCGTTCACCAAAAACGATCCATCGTTTCGGGTCTCAAGCGATATTAACTTTCCGTTTTCAATTTTCGTATCGAGAACATCCTGTGCACGGAGCAAAGTCAATGACAGAAACAGAAGGAAGCAAGTGGTAGCGGTGCGCATATGGCAATTTAAACCTTTATTCGCGTTATGCTAAACCGGACTTTATCGATTGTGCCAAACCTGATATCCGAATGATGATTCCTGGCTTTGCCCGGAATGGCGAAGAAGCCTAATACCCGCCCAAATATTTCCGCATAAACCACTCTACAGAAATAAGTGCAAGCAGTAAAAAGAAAACCCACTTCAGGTTGATGAGTTGATTAAAGGTTTCTTCGGTATGAATTAAACTGGATGCCTTTATCTGTTGTAAGTCAGTTGTAAGCTGATTGATCTGCTCGGTCGAATAAAACTTTCCGCCCGATTGTTGCGTCAACCTGCGTAACAATCCAAAATCGGCTGTCAGGTTTTGGGCTTCCAGATTCTGAGCCCGCACTAAAAATTGTCCGGACACAACTTCTGTTTTATCATTCAACACAGTAGATGCGTTGAACCGATACACACCTTCCTTCAATCCGCCTATGCGATAGCGGGCACTCCCCGGACTAATCACATAACTATACCTGGTAACTGCTCCGCTTTCGTTGCGAACCTCCAGCTTAATGGTATTGCCGTAAACCAACTCAAACAAATCGTTGTAAACCTGGCTTTCAATTACGACAGGTTCTGAATCTGAAAATTCATTCTGCAACGGGAAACTTCTGAACTTGCGTTTATCTTCCAACGTACTCAGGTATTGTACCAATTTCGAAAACAGTTCATCAAACGCTAACGTGTTTCCTGTGTCAGAAAATTCATTCAAACGCCAGCGCCAAATACCTTCACCAATCATTACTGAAATTTTTCGATTGTTATCCGGCCACACCATCAACAGCGGGCGATCCGTGGCAATGCTTCCAATGCGTTGATACAATAACACGCTTGCCGTGGCGGGCCAGGTAAATTTTCCGAAAGGCACATCCGCTGGCGGATACCGTGCAAAGATTCCGTTAGTGTTATCGGAAAAACCAAAATCGCGAAAGTTGCTATTCACCACCGGAGTTATATCGTCCCACTGTCCACCAAACGATTCAAACTGAATGGGAATCTGGTAAGCCGTTAACTGGCGCAGGTTGGTGTTACTCCCAATCATCAACAATACCGATGAATTACTTTTGTACAAGGTCTGAAATAGTGCTGCAGTCTTACCGCTGTTATCAATTACCTGATGAAAAATAAAAAGTTCAGCTGCGCCTGGTTTTAAGAATTCTGGCGAAGCTTCCGTTACGCCCGGAATATGCACCACAAACTCGTAGTTAGAGTTTTTTTCTACAACGGTTTTTAAGGCTTTAATATCGGGATGCGGAGCTGGGGCAATCAGTACAATTTTCTTCTTGCCTTCCACTACTTCAATAAAAATGCTGGTCGTGTTATTGCGAACATTGGTTTCGCCTGCTGCCGATTTTACTGAAACATCAAAGCGCTGAATTCCTTTTTGATTGGCATCTAATTGAAAATCAAAATCAAGAAAAGATTTGTTTTGCGAAGCTTTGCTGAGGGTGCTGAGTACTTTCCCTTCTTTGGATACCGACACCGAAACATTTTGATTATCGAGGCCCTGCAACAATACCTGCGCCCGAACAGGAAACTTGTTGCCCTCATATGCAACTTTATTAAACGCTACATTTTTCAAAACAAGATCTACCCGCGCAGTAGTGTCACCAACCCCCACGGCATATACCGGTACCCGCACCGGAGCGTAAACGGGAGATGCTCCTGAGTTATAAATACCATCTGAAAGTAAAACCAATCCAGCCAGGTTTCGGCCCTCAAACTGATGAACAACATGTTGAATACCCTGATTGATGTCGGATGTGGCAGCATTAAACCAGGGGCTTTCCATTTGATTTCCCGCCAGATCAAACACCTGCGTTTCATAACCCTGTTCGGCTATCGCTTTGCGCGAGGCATTAACTTCTTCAACAATTTTTTGCCGACTGGCCGAGTCAAGCACTTCAGCAATAGAAGCTGAGGAGTCGATTAAATAAACCCAGGTGGGTTTTTCAAATTGATTGCTAATCAATTTCAATACAGGGCCTAATAGCAATACGGCCAGAAAAAAAACGAGTGTTGCACGCAACCCAAACAAAATTCTATTAACGGTTTTGCTCCAGGTATGGCGGGCTTTATATAAAACATACGCATAGCCCAACCCTGCTGCGGCACAGAGAAAAATTAAAAGTGGCGATGACTCAAAGAGCAGGCGTTGCATAGCTGGCTACTGATAACAATTAATAATTATACTTCTTATCCCACAATTTCTTTAAATAAGTCCGCAATTCTTCTTCGCGCGGGTTTTTTCCGGGCTCGTAGAACCTGGTACCCTTTATAGCATCGGGTAAAAACTCCATAGCTACAAAGTTATTACGATAATCATGTGCGTATTGATATCCTTTTCCATAGTCAAGGTCTTTCATCAGTTTGGTTGGTGCATTTCGGATGGCCAACGGCACAGGTAAATCGCCAGTTTTTTGCACTGTACTGATAGCGTCATTTATAGCCACATAGCTTGCATTACTTTTAGGCGAAGTGGCCAGGTAAACCGCACATTGCGAAAGAATAATCCGCGCTTCGGGATACCCGATTACGTTCACCGCCTGAAAGGTTGAGTTTGCCAGCACCAATGCTGTAGGGTTGGCATTACCAATATCTTCAGATGCCAGTATTAACATTCTGCGTGCAATAAACTTAACATCTTCTCCACCCTCAATCATGCGGGCCAGATAATACACAGCCGCATTGGGGTCGCTGCCGCGGATGGATTTGATAAACGCAGAAATAATATCATAGTGTTGTTCGCCACTTTTATCGTAAATGGCAATGTGCTTTTGCGCCACTTGCATCACCAGCTCGTTGGTAATTTCAATGTCGCCACTGGCTGACTCACAAATCAACTCAACCAGGTTCAAAAGTTTGCGGGCATCGCCTCCACTAATGTTGATGAGCGCCTGATATTCGTTAACCGAAATTTTTCTATTCTTAAGTTCTGTATCTTTTAAAAGGGCCTGCTCTACTAACTTCACCAGATAACCTTCATCCAGCGCCTTCAGTGTATACACCTGGCATCGCGAAAGCAAAGCCGAGTTTACTTCGAACGAAGGATTTTCGGTGGTGGCTCCAATCAACGTTATCGTTCCCTTTTCAACCGCACCCAGTAGTGCATCTTGTTGCGATTTATTGAATCGATGAATTTCGTCAATAAATAAAATCACACGACTGGTGCGTTTCGCCTGATCGATAACTTCACGCACATCTTTTACCCCAGCGCTTACTGCACTCAGCATCTGGAACGGACGCTTTACTTCGTTGGCTATAATGTTGGCAATGGTAGTTTTACCTACACCGGGTGGCCCCCACAAAATCATACTGGGTACATTACCACTTTGTATTGCTTTGCGGATAATTCCATTTGGCCCAACCAGATGTTCTTGTCCAATCAGGTCTTCCAGTTTAGAAGGCCGCATACGTTCTGCCAATGGAACTTTTGATTGCAGCATGATCAGAGATTAAACAGGATTGTCATGGCACTAATACCCATACCAATGGCAAGACAAAACATAAAAATGAAACCAAACAGTATGAACTTTACAATCGTTTTACGCCAGCTTTGATTATACATCCGTTTCATGGCTATGGGCAGATAGGCAATCATCCATAAAACAATTACAAAATTCAGGATGCCACCAACCCAGGGGATAAAATCCACAAGCAGGTAAACCGATGCAGCCAGATAGAAGAAATTATAGTAGAAGATGGCAAACACCAGGTGTTCGGCATAATAATAATCCCTACGCACATAGAGTAACTTAAACAACAAAGCAAAAATTGGTAGTAAATAAAACAATACCGTAGAGAA
>JBPXJU010000034.1:0-150193 GCA_051715445.1 Bacteroidota bacterium
CGGCAAACGAAAGTTGTTCGAACGCATTTCACCTAAAAAATCGTGGGAAGGTTTTGCCGGTGGAGCCGCTCTTGCATTTGCATTTGCTTACGGCCTGCCCTATTTCTTTAGTGCTATCGGGCATGAACCAACCATCCGCTCCTGGCAATGGTTAGTGATTGGATTAATTATAATTGTGGGTGGCACCTTTGGCGATCTGGTAGAGTCGTTGCTAAAGCGAAGCATCGAAATAAAAGATTCCGGCACCAGCCTGCCCGGCCACGGGGGGTTTTTAGATCGGTTTGATGGTTTGCTAATTTCAGCACCTTTTATCGTAGCATTTCTGGAGATTTTTTGAGGCTTTAAAGGTCTGTTCGGTTTTAAGACCTGCCGGGCTCTTGATATAACAACAATAATTTAACCTGACCTTTGCTCACATTCAGTACACAAGCCTGCTGATTATCAATACATTTGACCCATACAGATATTACACCCTTACAACCGTATGTGAATACCGAATTTCTATATCTTTGCAACCGATTTAGCCGCCCCGAAAGGGCATTTTCCGTTAATCGAATAAATTTTCAATACCCGTATGGCATACATTGAACCTGCTCCCCTGCTCGACAAAGAGAACCCATTTGAAGCCATGATGTCGCGCTTCCACACCGCATCTCAAATTCTTGGTTTGGAAGACGAAGTGTACAACGTGTTAAAAACTCCTGCCAAACAGGTAATTGTATCGCTTCCGGTTACTATGGATGATGGCACTATTAAAGTATTTGAAGGCTATCGTGTAATTCACTCTACCATCCTGGGTCCCTCCAAAGGTGGTATCCGGTTCGATCCGCATGTTAATCTCGATGAAGTAAAAGCACTTGCCGCGTGGATGACCTGGAAGTGTGCCGTAGTAGATATTCCGTATGGCGGTGGTAAAGGTGGTGTTACCTGCAACCCACGCGAAATGAGTGCCGGTGAAATTGAACGTTTGATGCGCTCATATACACAAGCCATGATGGATGTATTTGGACCCGATCAGGACATTCCAGCACCCGATATGGGTACGGGCCCGCGCGAAATGGCGTGGCTGATGGATCAATACTCTCGTAATAAAGGCATGACCATACCAGCTGTAGTTACAGGTAAGCCCATCGTAATGGGCGGTTCGCTGGGAAGAACCGAAGCAACCGGCCGCGGGGTAATGGTTTCTACGCTTGCCGCGATGGAGAAACTGAAAATCAATCCCTACAAAGCAACTTGTGCGGTACAAGGTTTTGGAAACGTAGGCTCCTGGGCTGCGCGCCTGCTGGCCGAACGTGGTTTGAAAATAGTTGCCGTAAGCGATATCTCCGGAGCCTACTACAACGAAAACGGAATTGACATTGACGCAGCCATTGCTTACCGCGATAAGAACAAGGGTTCGCTGGAAGGTTATGCCGAAGTGCAGAAAATTCCAGGTGCCGATTTATTAACCCTTCCGGTAGATGTGTTGGTGCCAGCTGCTACCGAAGATGTAATTACCAGCAGTAACGTTAAAAAGATTCAAGCCAAGTTGATTGTAGAAGGCGCAAATGGACCAACATCATCTAAAGCCGACAGCGTTATCTATGAAAAAGGCATTAGCGTTGTGCCCGATATTCTTGCCAATGCAGGCGGGGTAACCGTTTCTTATTTCGAGTGGGTACAAAACCGTCTGGGATATAAGTGGACCGCAGAACGCGTAAACCGCAGAAGCGACCGGATTATGAAAGATGCTTTCGACAATGTTTACAAAATAGCTACGCAATACAAGGTATCCTTACGTATTGCTGCATACATGGTGGCCATTGATAAGGTAGCAAAAACCTACAAGTTCCGCGGAGGGTATTAATTCAAAATTCAGGATTTAAAATTCAGAGTTCGAGGGCTAAAATGCCTAATTTTGAATTTTAAATCCTGAATTCCGCATGACCATACATAAAGAAGGGCGAGGACTTATACTGGCCACAACAGCAATTGTTGTTATCCTGAATGTTGCTATCGCCTCCATTCCGACTTTCTTCTCGCCTACCGTATATTCAATTCTTTCCACTTCGGTATTGGTTGTAAGCATTGTGGTACTGGTATTAGTGCTGCAATTTTTCAGATTACCTTCCATCGAAGTAATCAAAAACGAAAAACAGGTTTTAGCTCCGGCTGATGGTAAAGTAGTTGTGATAGAAGAAACGGAAGAACCCGAGCATCTTAAATCAAGACGCAAGCAGGTTTCAATTTTCATGTCGCCTATAAATGTGCATGTAAACCGAATGCCGGTAAGTGGAACTATCTCGTATGCTAAATATCACCCGGGCAAATACCTGGTGGCCTGGCACCCTAAATCCAGTACTGAAAACGAACGCACCACAATTGCGGTAAAGATGAAAAACGGAACTGAAGTATTGTTCCGCCAGATTGCCGGTGCTTTGGCCAGAAGAATAAAGTGGTACGTTAAGGAGGGCCAACCCCTAGAACAAGGCGATGAGTTTGGCTTCATCAAATTCGGTTCGCGGGTAGACATTTTCCTGCCGCTTGATGCCCGTGTTACCGTAAAAATTGGTGATATCACCAAGGGTGGTAAAACCGTAATTGCTGAGTTCTAACCGCTGTTTTTGCACCGATTATCACTTTTTTAAGAAGAAACTAACAGGCTAACATCCGTTGTAGGGCCTGTAATGCTTACCTTTAAAAAATTTGAGATTGCACCAGATTTAGGCAATCGACAGTATAAGGCTTTAATTTCTACCTGATGAATCTGAATCTAAAATTCGCTACCCGCCAGCAAGATTTTTTTGTAACCTTAAATCAACGCGTAAACGCATATTTTAAAACAAACAAAATAGAGCGCACAGGTAATGCTGAGATGGTTATTAAAACCATTTTTATGCTATCGCTCTACTTTGTTCCTTATTTCCTTTTGATTGGTGGCATTACAGCCAACCTATGGGTAATGTTAGGCTTATGTGCAGTTATGGGCTTAGGGATGGCCGGTATTGGTCTTTCTATCATGCACGATGCCAACCATGGTTCATATTCAAATAAAGCCTGGGTTAATAATCTTTTAGGCTTAACGCTAAACATTGTAGGAGGGCATGCCCTTAACTGGAAAGTGCAACATAACGTACTGCATCATACTTACACCAACATTCACGATGTAGATGAAGACATTAGTCCGCGCGGAATTCTTCGCATGGCTCCGGAATCAAAATGGATACCGCTGCACAAGTACCAACACTATTATGCATGGTTCTTTTACGGCCTTATGACTCTGGTATGGGTGTTTGTAAAAGACTTTGTGCGTTTGATTAAATATCAACGCGAAGGACACATCAAAAAACAAAAAACTACCGCTTTGCGCGAATGGGTATTTATGCTCGCTACCAAAGCCATATACTTTACTTACATTTTTGCCGTACCCATGTGGGTGCTTAACCTGAGTTTTGTGCAGGTGCTGATCGGGTTTCTGGTTATGCATTACATAGCCGGGTTTATTCTGGCCATTATTTTTCAACCCGCACACGTAGTGGAAGGAACAGAATATCCATTGCCTGACGAGAATGGCAATCTTGAAAACAGTTGGGCTATTCACCAATTACACACCACTACAAACTTTGGTCACAAAGAGAAATTATTTTCGTGGTATGTGGGTGGATTAAATTATCAAGTTGAACATCATTTATTCCCTAACATTTGCCACGTACACTACCGCCAGATTTCAAAAATTGTTGAGCAGACCGCTACAGAATTCGGGCTTCCCTACAAATCGAAAGAAACCTTTTTGCAGGCCATTGCTGCACATGCACGCCAATTGAAATGGTTAGGCCATAAGCCAGAGTTGCGCGAAGCCGCAGTAGCTAAGGCAGCCTGATTGTTCTAGCGTAAAACTTCCTGCAGAACGGATAGCGATTTCATTTCGCCAAAGCCATCAATGTGTGTTTGATAAAATCGTATCAGGCAACTGAGAAGCGTTTGGCGTTGCGCATACGATATGGCAAACTCATCCTGATAATCTTTATCCAGCAATTGTTTTAGTACCTGTTCCTCTTGCTCGTCCATCCAATGTACACCCAAAACCTCGCTGGTTTGGTTGGGTGCAAATCCTAAATGCCGGCTTAAGCCTAAAAGAAAAATAAGGTGAAAATTTTCGGGCTTGGGATGCTCGTCCAGAATTATTAACGAGTTTGAAATAAACTCGAAAATTTCTGAAGTATGTGTTTGATCTTTTACAGCCTTATTTAATACTTCGTTAATAAAAAGTGCAATAGCCGATTTATTTACCTGCCGCGATAAGTTCTGATAGAGGTGATAGCACTTCACTTCCTTTATGCGCATGATGTTTCCATTCTCTTTGTAGTACACCACCAGATCGAGCAGTGTTAAGGGTTGAAATAAAGCAATCTTACTTTTTTTGGATGGAGACCGCACGCCATTAACCATGTAACTCTGAAGGCCAAACAACTCGGTAAACACATTTACGATTACCGAGGTGTCGCCATACGGAGTAAGCCGGAAAACAATTCCTTTTGTTTTAACTAACACTACGAACGCTTTTTCTTGTCTGCAAAAAAAGCCTGCCGGCTTCGGGCTTCGTAGGCATTCTTTTCGCCTAGAAGTACCCGTGCGTCATTGTCGGCTAACCGATACGAGAAGGAGGCCAACTCTCCGGTTTGTGCACAGATGGCGTGTACTTTGGTAACATACTCAGCCACTGCTAACAGATTGGGCATAGGCCCAAAGGGTTTACCTTCATAATCCATATCTAACCCGGCCACAATTACACGCTTGCCGCTATTGGCTAAGGCATTGCACACCTCAAGAATGGCCTCATCAAAAAATTGTGCTTCATCAATTCCTACCACATCGCACTCGCCTGCCAGCAGGATTATGTCTGAAGCGAACTGCACCGGAGTAGAACGGATTTCACGTTCGCTGTGCGAAACAATTTTTTCGGTATGATACCGGGTATCGATGGCGGGCTTAAAAATCTCAACTTTCTGTTGTGCAATAAGGGCACGATTAAGCCTGCGGATTAGTTCTTCCGTTTTACCTGAAAACATGCATCCGCATATAACTTCAATCCAGCCACTTTTGCCCGATGGATTGCGACCTAACTGAGGCTCAATAAACATAATGGCAATTTAGGGATTAGAAAGGTCTATCCAACGGCAAGATTATTCTGTGTAGTCAAGGTGTGGTAACTTATATACTTCGGGAACCCGCACCCGGCAGTTAGCGGTTACTTTTGCCTGGCAAGCCAGACGCTCGTTAACGCCAAGTTCGTTATTAGCCCGGTAACGGTGCTCAGCATCGGTAAGTGGCCCCAGCGCTTCCGCACCGGCCACCACAATCATCTTACAAGTAGTACAGCGTCCTTTTCCGCCACACGCGTGCATCCAATCCACCAGGTTTTCGTGAAGGAGGCGCAGCGCAGAACTTCCGGCTTTACCGCTTACTTCCTTTCCGGCCATGTTTTCTATCACTATCTTTACCATCTGTATAACCGCTGTTAACAAGAATACAAAATTTTCAGGGCATGGACGAAAAGATAAGTTTTAAAGCCATCGATCAATACGCCATCCAGGTTGCCAATCAACTGGCCGAAAGTTTTTTCTCGCGCAAGAGCACCATTACCGGTCCTGAAATTCTGAACTTATGTGCCGTAAAGCAGGTAAACTTTTTTGTGATTCACGATTTGTTGAGTGCGTGGAAAAAAGAAAATGAGAAACTAAAAAGTCCATATTTCGATTATCAGGCCAAAGCGGTAACCGAGGCACTTAACCAATTTCAAATCGCGTTAAGCAACAATATCGCAATCAACAAAATTGACTTTTTGCCCTTACTAAAACGAGGTGTAAATCAGACGCTTTATCTGATTCTTGATCCGTATGATTTTTATGCCGATCTGTTAGATTCCAAAGACGAATCGTTTTCTATTCAGGATCTGGAAAACAAAGTGAAGTATATTAAAATCAATAAAGCTCCTTTAGAAAATCTGGTAGTACGCTTAAAAGAAAAACACACCGATAGGGTTAAGGGTAAAGAAGCTTTTGCCTTGCTGGATCAGATTCTGGAAGCCGTAAACTTTACACCCGAAGATGTAGAACCGCACCTCTCGGCACTGAGTAAGATTGTACCCGTTAACATTGCCACTTTTTACGAACAAAAATCAGAACCGGCTCCAACTATACAACCCAAACCTGTTGTTGAAACGAAAGTTGTAGAACAGAAACCCGTAAGTCCGGTAGTAACCCAGCCATTACTTGCAGTTGAACCCAAAGTGACGTTGGCCGATAACCTGGCGAAACAAAAAGTTATCCGATTAAAAGAAAGCCTGACTATCAATCAAAAATTCATGTTCACCAAAATTCTGTTTCATGGTGATTTTGAAATTTTTACAGAGGCAATAGACAAGTTAGACCGGTTTGATAACCTGACACAGGCCATGCGCTTTATTGACGATGCCTATCCGGACTGGGATCGGGAAAGTGAAGAGTATGAAGAGTTTTTTGAAATTTTACAAAATCGGTTTCGCTAAATCCGTTGCAACACCTGGCTACGGTGTGCATCTAACTTTAGCAGAATAAACAGCAGTACTGTAAAACTCCACAAGGAAGAACCACCATAACTGAAAAAGGGTAACGGAATACCAATTACCGGAAACAACCCGATGGTCATGCCAATATTTACAGCAAAGTGAAAAAAGAAGATGCTTGCCACGGAGTATCCATACGCGCGTGCAAATCTGTTTTTCTGACGCTCGGCTAGAAAAATGATTCGCTGAAGGAAGAATACAAACAAGACAACTACCAGAAAACTTCCAATCCAGCCGTGCTCTTCACCAATTGTACAAAAGATAAAGTCAGTACTTTGTTCGGGAACAAAATCAAACTTGGTTTGAGTACCTTTTAAAAATCCTTTTCCGGCAAAGCCGCCACTACCTATTGCAATTTTAGATTGGGTTACATTCCAGTTTATACCCATGGGATCGAAATTGGGATTAACCAATGCTTCCAATCTCTTCTTGTGCCGCTCGGGTAAAACATTGTTTATAACATAATCGAAACTTTCGATGGTGAGAATTAAAATCAAAGCTCCGAAGGTGAGTGTTAAAATTCTTTTGAGTGTACGTTTACCAAAAAAGATGAGCAATACCAATGCAACACCAATAATGCCATGCAGGTACCATTGATTTTTAACCATCAGCGTAAGAATAGCCAACGCTGCCATTGAAATGCCCACAATTAAAATAAAGGGCGACATACCCTCGCGGTAAAACACAACCAGAAACGACATGAAAACTATTGCTGTTCCGAAATCTTTTTGCAACAGAATAAGGCCGAGTGGCAACGCTATCATTCCAAATAACAGGGCCTGATTTCTGAGGCTATCCATTTTAAAACCTACGCTTCCAATGAATTTAGCCACTGCCAAAGCCGTAATGAATTTTGCAAACTCTGATGGCTGTACGCCAAATGAGCCTATACCAATCCAGGATTTATTTCCACCAACTTCCTTACCAATGATGGGAACCAATACCAACACCAACAGAATAATAGCATAAAAGATGTAAGCAAAGGTCTCGTAAAAGCGCATGTCGATAATAACGATGGCCAGAATGATAAACACAGATGCGGCAATAAACATCAATTGCCGACCTGAGTTGAGGCTCATATCAAAAATGGATTGATTGGCAGTTTCGTCATACACGGCTGCAAAAATGTTAAGCCAGCCAAGCCCTACCATTATTACATAGAGCAATACTGAAACCCAATCTAACTTACCCGATATGTCTGCTTCCCTGCTCATTCAAACTTATTGTTTAGCACATACTGTTCAATGTGCGGGCGTTTAGTGCCCCCGAATAAATACTTTTCAATCATTAAACTGGCAATAGAAGCTGCCGCACGGGCGCCCTGGCCTGCATCTTCTACATAAACCGAAATTGCAATTTTAGGATTGTCGCGGGGTGCAAATGCAATAAATACGGAGTGATCAAACAAAGGTGGTGCATTTTGAACGGTACCTGTTTTGCCACAAACAATTACATCGGCTAAACGCGCCCGGTATTGACCGGTACCTTCCTCTACCACTTTTTGCATGGCATCTACCGCTATTACAAAATAAGAAGAGTCAATAGTGGTGTAATGCCGCTCGGAATATTGCGGTAAGGGTTTACCATTTTCGCCAATAGCTTTTACCAGATGGGGCGTGTAGTAATAGCCCCGGTTAGCAATAGTAGCAGCAAAGTTTGCCATTTGAATCGGCACAACCAGGTTCTCACCTTCGCCAATGGCTATTGAATAAATATTCGAGAATTTCCAGGGGCGATTACGATAGGCGCGATCGTAATAAGCTGGTGTTGGAATTAACCCATCTTTCTCGTTAGGCAAATCAATGCCTAACCGGGCTCCAAATCCGAAGCTCATAATGTGTTTATTCCATTCGGCCAGACCCACCCGTGTATCTTCAAATGGATCGTTAACTATTCCCTTATTAAGCATACGCCTGAGTACATTGTGGAAATAGGGATTACAGGAGTTGGCAATTGCACCGCGTAAATCTTCGTTGGTATGCTCACCATGACAATTGATAATTGACCGATCGCACCGAATCCGCGTATCGGGTGTAATTACTTTTTCTTGCAGAGCCGTCATCGCTTGAGCGATTTTGAAAATAGAGCCCGGACGATATTGCGCCATCAACGGCCGGTTAAACAAGGGCTTAAGCGAATCATTGCTGATCAACTTAAAGTTCGAACTGTAATTTCTTCCGGTAAGCAAAGAAGGATCGTATGATGGTCCGGATACGAGCGATAAGATTTCGCCCGTGGCGGGTTCAATGGCTACAATTGATCCTGCCTTACCTTGCATTAAAAATTCACCGTATTGTTGCAGATCAATGTCAATACCGGTGTACAGATTGGCGCCAGGAATTGATAAGGTATCATATTCGCCATTCTTAAACGTACCTTTTTCTATTCCTTTTACATTTCTTAATTTGAAACGAACCCCCCGCTTACCCCGAAGCTGCTCTTCGTAGAAAGCTTCAATACCACTTTGACCAACATAATCACCTTGTTTGTAAATGCCGGTCTGATCACGGGCAAGATTATCTTTACTAATCTCACTTACATATCCCAATGCATTGGCCAGTGATGGCGTTTGATACGCACGCGTGGTACGGGCCTGAATGTAAAAACCCGGAAACTCATCGAGGTGATCCTGAACGCGGGCAAAATCAACATGCGAAAGTTGATTTATAAACAACATCGGTTTAAAGGGTGAATATTGTTTTTTACGACCCTTTACTTCCTTAAACTTTTCACGCAGTTCTTCCTGCGTTAGTTGAAACACTGCACAGAACTTTGACGAATCAAAATTCTTTACGTCTTTCATCACCACCTGCAAATCATACTCAGGAGTGTTGTAAACAATTAGTTTATTGTTGCGATCATAGATCAATCCGCGAAACGGATATTCTACTTCCCGTAAAATTGCATTGCCATCGGCAAGCTCGGCATATTTGTTATCTAAGACCTGTACAAAAAAAAGTTTAACAAGAAAGATTATCCCAACCAGGGCAAATACCAACTGCACTATTTCACGCCTGCCCTCATTCATATACGTCTGCGTTGGGGAGTTAAAAACTGAAGCAGTACAATAACTGACATGGTGAACAACAAACTGGCTACAATTTTAAGCATGGTATACCAAAACATGGTAAAGCCAGAGGCCTCTACAAAAAACAATACCAGGTGATGCAAAAACACCATCGGCAATGAATACACCAAAAACCACTGCAGTCCGTTGGCGGCCACGGTAGCAGGCTCGCCACTCTCATAGCCACCCTGTGGGGTGATGGTACTAAGCCAGTAGTTGCGCAAGTAGGCAATCAACACAGTTGCCAAAGCGTGTAAGCCCATACTATCGTAAAAAATATCGATTGAAAAACCCAATAAGAAACCTGCCAACATAAGAATAAGCGTGTTGGTTTCAATTGGCATAAGTAAAATGAATGCGATGTATAAAAAGCAAAATGCAGTATTGAACAAAACGAGGTTGCGCAACAATAGTACCTGCACCAACAAGTACACAAAGAATAACACAAATTGTACGATGCCCGAGCGACTCATTTTGGTTCACCTATTGTTAATATCTCCAAAGAATCTTTTTCGCTTTTTAACTTACTCTTAATTACCTCCACAAAGGCAAGTCTTCCAAAATCCTGAGAGAGCTCTAACCGAATATCCCAAAAGGGAGCTTCCGGTTTTAGTGTTGCCTCGCGGATTATGCCTACCATAATTCCTTTTGGAAATACAGCACTGTAACCCGAAGTTACAATGGTGTCGCCCACTACAGGCAGTGCATGGCGTGGAATAAACTGTAATGTAGTATAGCGCATATTAAGGCCATCCCATCGCACCGTTCCAAAATGGCTGGTTCGTTTTATTTCTCCGGAGATTTGCTGATCTACATTCAGCATTGAAATTAACACTGCATATCGTTCAGATACTGACTTCACTTTGCCCACTGCACCCGCATTACCAATAACGGCCATGCCAGGTTCCAAACCATCCGCTGCACCTTTATCTATTGTGATAAAATTTTTGTACAGATGGGTTGAGTTTGCCAATACTTTGGCGCTTACAAAATCAAATTGATTTATGCGGGCCGAATCGGTTGAAGTTAACTGCTGACGGGTTTGTTCGAGGTCTCTTCTGAGTTCTGCATTTTCGCGGGCCAAATCTTCATTAATCGTGCGTAACGAAAAATACTCGCGCACTCCTTGCGAAAAACCTAACACCTGCGCAGCTACATGATTGGAAGAATTAAAATACTTTGTGCTTTGATATTGATTATTCTCAATCACCAACCAGGTACACAGTAACTCCAGAAACAGAAAAGTAAAAAAAGCCCGGTACTCGTAAATAAAATTTATGAGCCGCTCCATTCTGTCAGGTCATCAATACTTTGCGATAGTGGTCAAGATTTTTGAGGGCAGCACCGGTACCTCTTACCACAGCCCGCAATGGATCATCGGCCACGTGAATGGGTAGTTTGGTTTTTAACGACAAGCGTTTATCTAATCCACGCAGCATCGCTCCGCCACCGGTCAGGTAAATGCCTTGCTCATAAATATCAGCCGATAGTTCGGGGGGTGATAATTCCAATGCTTTCAGTACGGCTTCTTCCAGTTTGGAAATAGATTTATCCAATGCAAAGGCTACCTCAGAATATGAAATCTTGATTGTCTTGGGGATACCTGTCATCAAATCGCGGCCGCGGATTTCGTAATCTTCAGGTCCGTCATCTAATTCGGTAAGGGCTGAACCTACTTCAATTTTTACCCGCTCGGCCGAACGTTCGCCAATCAACAGGTTGTGCTGCCTGCGCATATAGTCCAGAATGTCGCGGTTAAACGTATCGCCTGCAATGCGGATAGATTGATCGCACACAATCCCCGAAAGGGCAATTACGGCAATATCGGTAGTACCACCACCAATATCTACAATCATATTGCCCACGGGCTGCTCAATATCAATACCGATACCGATGGCCGCAGCAATCGGTTCGTGAATCATATACACTTCTTTGGCGTTGGCATGTTCGGCCGAATCTCGAACGGCACGCTTCTCTACTTCGGTAATGGCCGAAGGGATGCAGATTACCATGCGCAAAGATGGTGGAAACAGTCTGCGGCCGGAGTCAATCAATTTAATCATGCCGCGAATCATCATCTCCGCAGCGTGGAAATCGGCTATAACGCCCTCTTTCAGGGGCCGAATGGTCTTAATGTTGTCGTGCGTTTTTTCGTGCATTTGCATGGCCTCGCGACCGATGGCCAATACTTTGCCGCTAACGCGATCAAGTGCAATTATGGATGGTTCATCTACCACCACTTTGTCCTTATGAATGATCAAGGTGTTGGCTGTTCCCAGGTCAATGGCAATATCCTGGGTGAAGAAATCGAAAAATCCCATTCGTTCCGAAGGTTAAAAAGTTATGAAGGCCGAAATTACAGAAATAATCCTGTGAATTTTACGAGTATTCGACCGAAAAACTTACAGGGCTATTAATGCTTGAAGTGGCGGATGCCTGTAAACACCATAGCCATGTTGTGCTTATCGCAGAAGTCGATTGAATCCTGATCTTTGATGGAACCACCCGGCTGAATAACGGCTTCAATTCCCTGCTCATGGGCAATCTCCACACAATCCGGAAACGGAAAGAAAGCATCGGAAGCCATTACGGCTCCTTTCAGATCAAACCCAAAAGCTTTAGCTTTTTCGATGGCTTGCTTCAGCGCATCAACCCTGCTGGTTTGACCTACCCCACTGGCCAGCAGTTGACCATTTACGGCCAGAATAATGGTGTTGGATTTGGTATGCTTGCAAATTTTGCTGGCAAACAACAGGGCCTCTACTTCGGTAGCGGTTGCAATGCGTTTGGTTACCGGCTTTAAATCTTCCTTCGAATCGGTTTTCAAATCGAGGTCTTGTTCAATTACACCATTCAGCAAACTCTTGAACTGACGGGTGGCAGTAAGCGCTTGTTTTTGTTTCAGAATAATCCGGTTCTTTTTTGTTTTCAGTAAGTCGAGCGCGGCCGGTTCAAAATCAGGTGCTATTAAAATTTCAAAAAACAACTTATTCAATTCTTCGGCTGCGGCCACATCAATCTTTTGGTTAGATGCCAGCACACCACCAAATGCAGAAATTGTATCGGCCTGAAAAGCTTTGAGATAAGCTGTTTTTACATCGGCACCGGTAGCCACCCCACACGCGTTGGTATGTTTAATAATTACAAAGGCCGTTTCGCCATCAAATTCTTTTACGAGGTTAACCGCTGCGTCTACATCTACCAGGTTATTGTACGAAAGTTCTTTGCCATTTAACTGATCAAATAACTCATCAAGTTTGCCGAAGAATACACCCTGCTGGTGCGGGTTTTCGCCATAGCGCAATACTTTACCTTGTTGAATACTGGATTTAAAACTTGTAATGTTTTGCTGCTGATTGAAGTAGTTGAAAATGGCACCGTCATAATGCGAGGTAACATCAAATGCTTTAGCTGCAAAACGTTTGCGGTCTTCTAAATCGGTGCTGCCCTTTTTGGCTTGCAGCAATTCCAGTAACTCGTTGTATTGGGTGCGGGCCGAAACAATCAATACATCGTTGAAGTTTTTTGCGGCTCCACGAATCAGTGAAATTCCACCAATGTCAATTTTCTCTACAATATCATCTTCGCTGCCACCTTTGGCAACGGTTTCCTCAAACGGATAGAGATCGACAATCACCAAATCAATCGGGCCGATTTTAAATTCCCCGGCTTGATCAATGTCTCCTGAATTTTCGCGCCTATACAGAATACCTCCAAAGATTGCCGGGTGCAACGTTTTTACACGCCCACCAAAAATAGATGGGTAGTTGGTCAGTTTTTCAACTGGCACCACCGGGTAGCCCAACTTTTCAATAAACTCCTGTGTACCTCCGGTGGAGACAAATTCCACGCCTTGCTTGCCCAAAAAATGAATGATGGGCTCCAGATTATCCTTATAAAAAACTGAAACGAGCGCGCGGGTTATTTTAACTGTGGCCATGAGTTGAAAGTGAGGTGCAAAAATGCAGATAATCAATCTATCACGCAAAGGCGCAAAGCCCGCCAAGCATGTTAATTTCTAATAATTGGATTTGGCTTTGGAAGCGGACTGACATGGCATTATCTTAAAAGTAAAATTAACTATGGCAGAGAATGAGGTTGCTAAAATTGTTGTGAATGCCTGTTTTCAAATTCACAAAGAATTGGGACCCGGCTTATTTGAATCTGTTTACGAGCAGTGTCTCTATTTTGAATTGATTCAGTCTGGGCTGGTTGTTGAGAGACAGAAAGAACTCCCTGTTATATACAAATCTAACAAAATGGAATTTGGGTTTAGGACAGATCTTATTGTAGAACGAAAGGTAATAGTTGAAATAAAGTCAGTAGATGCAATTGCACCTGTTCATCAAAAGCAACTACTAACGTATCTAAGACTATCAGGCCTCAGACTTGGTCTGCTAGTTAATTTTAATGAATCCTTAATAAAGGATGGCATCCAAAGAATTGCAAATAATCTGTAGTTCACTTTGCGATCTTTGCGTGAAAAATTATGAAACTCTTCCTTCAACTTGAATTAATGCCGTGGCAGAAGGCAGGCTATGAAAAACCGTTAGTCAATTTTGCCTCGAGCCTGTCTGATGATTTGATTGGAGCCGAACTGGATAATCAATCGGATAGTACCATTGCCGATCTGGTTATCCGGTTGTGCAATCAGGTTGAGTCTGTTTTTGTATTGATTCATGCACAGCCCGAAGAGCCCCTGGGTGTAACCCTAAAGCTTATTCAGCATCTACTTCGCCACCAAGAAAAGATTTATCAGATTGTTTTAGCAGGTAATCATGTAAGCCTGGAGCGATTGCTCTTACCCTTAACCGAAAAGTTTGTAAAGGAAAGTGACCCGGAAAAGATCAAACCGGCTATTCAATCATTTGCTCAGCTTAAGCCTGATAAATAATCGCGCTCTTCAAAGGCTTCTACCTCAATACTGAAATCATCGGCATCCATAAAGGCCGGAAACTTATCGCGGTAAGCTTGTAAGGCATGCGCGTTTAACGACATGGTTTTGATGGTTTCCTCATCCTCAACTGAAAAGAAGGTATCACCCTTAGGGCCAATAAAAGCCGAGTTACCATTGTACTCAATACCGTTTCCATCTAACCCTACACGGTTAACACCCACAGTATAGCTCAGGTTTTCGATGGCGCGTGCTTTCAGCAGCGTTTCCCATGCATTGATTCTTACTTTGGGCCAGTTAGCCACGTATACCAAAAGATCGTACGATGGTTTCTTAAGTGAAGCATTCCACCGGTTGCGACTCCAAACCGGAAACCGCAAATCGTAACAGATCAGTGGGCAGATTCTCCACCCCTTCCAATGTCCAATCAAAAGGCTTTCGCCAGAAGAAAAAACCTGGTGTTCTTCCGCCATGCGAAAAAGATGGCGCTTATCGTAGGTTTTGAAGGTTCCGCCCGGTTCCATCCACAACAACCGGTTATAAAACCTATCGTGCACGTTTGCAATAAAACTTCCTAAAATCAAGGCCCCGGTTTGGTCGGCCATCTGGCGCATCCATTTCGTGGTCCGCATGTTCATATGCTCCGCCAGTTTGGGTGCACGCATGGTAAAACCAGTGGTGAACATTTCCGGCAAAACAATCACATCAGTCGATTCACCAATCTGCCAGATTTTCTCTTCGAACATGGCCAGATTGGCACCAATATCTTCCCAGTGAAGATCGGATTGGATAACGGTGATTTTTAAGTCTTGCATGGCACTTATTCGGGACTGCAAAGAAAGCAATACGGGGTTAAATTCTGAACCCTTATTTCACAAAACCCGCTAAAGTTTTCGCAGAATTTCACCCGCTTTTTCCAGCGTTGTTTCACTTTTGGCAAAACAGAAGCGCAAAAGTTGCTGATTATCTTCATTCTGGTAAAAAGCCGATACCGGAATAGGGGCCAGTTTCAGTTCTTTGGTCATCCACTCGGCCATTTCCTTTTCGGGAAGGGCTTTTACCCCTGCATACGATAGCAACTGAAAATAGCTGCCGTAACAAGGCAATGGTTTTAGTGATGTGCCCTTAATCGCATTCAAAAAATAATCGCGCTTGCGCTGATAGAATTGACCCAACTGCAAATAGTGATCGGGCGTAGCCAGGTATTCGGCTAATGCTAATTGCACCGGGGTGTTAACACTGAAGGTGATAAACTGATGCGCCTTTCGGATTTCCTGTGTGAGGTGTGGCGGAGCTACCGCATACCCTACCTTCCAGCCTGTGGCATGAAAGGTTTTGCCAAATGAAAACACGGCTACACTATGCTGTGCCAGTGCCGGGTATTTTAATACACTTTCGTGCGAGTGCCCATCAAAGATAATTCGCTCATACACCTCATCGCTTAGTACAATAAGGTTGTGCGCCTGGGCTATGGCTGCCAGTTGTTTCAAGTCTGCTTCGCGCAGAACTGAGCCGGTTGGATTGTGAGGGGTATTGACAATAATTAATCGCGTGCGTGGCGTAAGGGTGTCTTTAACCTGTTGCCAATCGATAGTAAAGTGTGGTGGTTTTAAACCAATGTGCTTCGGCACGCCACCATTCAACCGGATAGACGGATCGTACGAATCGTAAGCCGGATCAAATACTATTACTTCATCCTTTTCCCGAACCAATGCAGCTATTGCCGAGAACAATGCTTCAGTGCCTCCGGCCGTAACGGTAACTTCTGTTTCAGAATCTGTTGCGCGATTGTAGGTTTTGGATACCACATCGGCAATTGCCTGCCGCAAAGCCGGTGTTCCCGGCATGGGGGCGTATTGGTTATGGCCTGCTTTTAAATATTTATAAATCAGATTAATCAGTTCCTCCGAAACAGGAAAATCCGGAAAGCCCTGCGATAAGTTAATGGCACCCTGCTCCAGCGCCATGCGCGACATGACTGTGAAGATGGATGTTCCTACATCGGGGAGGCGGGAATTTATGCGTTGATTCATAAGAATTAATTATCCTGTTAACCGGGAAAATGGAAGTTTGGATTCTGGAAAGTCTACACTCATGCCTACAGCCCAAATAAGAGCTGCAAACAAGCTAACCCCAATAAGCTCGATAGAAAAAGTAAAACTCATAATTAATGACCCTCCGGGTAATGTTGTTAAGAAGGCTCCGGTTACAATACTTAGAACTGATAACCATTGGTATATTGATAATCCTCCAAACTTGTTAGTCTGTACTTCACCACGATATGCCTCTTCAACAAACCGCGAGCAACCGGCCAAGATAAAATACAGTCCACTTAAAACTGAACTGGCAGCTCCACCATACCACAGCCTTAATAGAACAAACCCCATAAGTAAATTAAAAAGAATAGAATAGCCTTGTGTGTTATGAACGAGAGCACCCCCGAGGTTTGAGATGGCGACCACACGTGAGTGTGGGTTAGCATAAATTATTCCCAAATGCTTTCTTTTTGTTGTGGCTCCATGGCAGCAACCTTGCACCAAACAACGTAGCCGACCAATTGCTTGAGTCCAGGGAGCAGCCAGAGCAAAGGCGGCAAGCAGCGTTAATGAGGACACCTCTGAAAAAAAGCTAATACAAATTGAAGTAAGAACGCCACCTAGAATTGCTCCAAAATAACCAAAAGGTCTTAGGAGCCGGGATGATCCTTCAATCCATTGGCCCCATACTATTCCGCCCACCCAAGCTCCAACAACTATAAACAATATAAGAATGGGTTCATTCAGAATCTGGCCGACCATAAGTGTGCCCAAAAATGCAGCAAGTCCGGAATACCAAACGTGTGATATAATTCTAACCGAACCAATGCGCCAACTATGCCATGAATTTGCAATTCTTTCGCAAAAGCTTTGAAATTTGAGCCACAGTTTAAAACGAAACGTGATAGTGATGAAAACCAGTATTGCAGCTAAAACATCCAGTAATGAATGAGCACCCGTTCCTATACAACTCCAAATAAGTAACCCTCCTATAAAAACCCATAACCAGATGGCTCGTGGGTAAACTTTAACTAACAAAACTGAAACTGTTAAAATCCACAAGACATGAAATGACGGAAAAGCAGCTGCCGGAGAATCCATAGCACGTTCCCATACAATTAACTCACCTAAGAAAGTCTCTGGCTCGAAATTCCTTGGTGCTGAATACAAGGGTAAAAGTCCTTGTAACAATAATCCACTGATAACAATACACCACGAGGTATTTTTGAAATAATCTAAATGTTGAGGTTCTTTTATTAACCATGGTCCAACAAAAACAAAAATGTATGTAAAGAAGTAGGGGATTTCCGCCCATTCAATCACACGCCAGTTTTTTTCAAAACCAAGTATGGTATTGATAAACTGATGATCATATCCCAACTGAACAAGGACTTCGTAACCGAACAACCAGAACAAAAAAACCGGAAGTATAACTTTTAACTTGTTTAAAAATGAAACCGTGATTGTTTGATGTTGTTTTGCCAACTCAGGAAACAACTGTTTTAAGGAATGATTTTCGTAACCCTCTACCAATGCCAAACAAAGCAGTGATACTACTGGAGAAACCAAATAGAAGCCTGACGCAGAACCCCACAAAACAGAAACACCAAAACACATGAGGCTAAACCCAATATAAATTGGGTGCTTAACCAGAAAATAAAATCCATTGCCAACGTAGTATTTGGGTGGATAAGCATTCATTGGCAAGCCTTTGCCTGTAAACCAAAGCTGTCCCATCGATACTAAAATCATAGTCAGGCCTCCTATCGTCAGCGACCAACCTAACGCAGTTGATTTAAACATCGGAAGTTCAAAGTGCACAGACTTTGTCCACAAGACAAGAAGTGACGGAAGAATAAAACAAAACAGAAGTGCATACAACACCTTTCCCAGCTTTCCATTCATGGCCACACTACTTTTTCATGTATAACCGTACCTGTCTCAACCTGATTACCCGATTTAAGTACACCAAAGCCAGCCCATTTTGTTTCTTTTAAATTTAAAATCCGGGTAGGAAATAATTTCATCAAGTTTTGAAATCCACGGAACAACGTATTTCCAATAGAATCGTTTCGCAAAACAATTGTGGTGTTAAGGTCAAGCGTGTAGTTATCAAAAGAGACCTTTTCTTCATCCGCAATACCTGCAACCCGTTTACTGTTCAGGTATATCCAAACGCCAGGTGCCGAACCAACCCATCGTATCCAGATTAATGTATTTTGTGCTGAATGAAATCTACCCCAATACAATTCTTGTATTGGTAATTTCCAGGGTGGGATTGTTAGGGAGATTTTTTCGAGGTAACCTTTTCCTAAAAGCAGGTCAGAGTTGTAGTTGAGGGTTACATCGGACCTGGGTTGAATACAACTCCAAGCTATTTTACCTTGTGTGTTATCTAGCAAAGTCTCTTCAAATGATTCTCCTTCTCTTACCCAGGAACCATTAACTTCACCAAACTTATAAAAGATTTCATTGCCCCCCAGAGTTACTGAATCTTCTTTAAACAAAAATTCACCTTTCTCAAGTACTCCTTGCGAATCCTTATAGATTATCCAGCCTTTATAACCAAGCTTTAAATTATTCCAACGCAATTTGGCATCATAGCCAATAAACACCCGACCGCGGCTATCAACCAAATCAAAATATGCCTTATCCAGTTGAAACCCTGACAAATTTTTACCTCTTCAGCGGTGCGGCAATCCGGTACTCTGTATCTACCTCACCCTTGCTGATGTTGGTGAGTTTACCCTTCAGCATGCGTTTTTTAAGTGGGCTCAGGTAATCGGTAAACAACTTTCCTTCAATGTGATCGTACTCGTGTTGAATGATTCGGGCCTTCATCCCATCAAACTCTTCTTCAAATGCATTCCATTTTTCATCAAAATATTTGATGCGAACTGTTTCTTTGCGCCACACTTCTTCGCGAATGTTTGGTATGCTCAGGCAACCTTCTTCAAAACCCCACTCCTCCCCGTGCTCATCCAGTACCTGAGGGTTAACGAATACCTTCTTAAAATCTTTCAGGGTAGGTTCATCTTCCAGGGTGGTGCCATCCACAATAAACAGCCTGATGCTTTTTCCAATTTGTGGGGCGGCCAGGCCAATACCATTTGCCTCGTACATGGTTTCGTACATATCGGCAATCAACTCCGTTAAATCGGTGCCTTTTTCTATATCTGTGGCGCGTTTGCGTAAAACTGCATCGCCATACATTACAATCGGGTAAATCATGCTCTGGTTTTGAATTGCAAAGGTAAAAAAATTCTAAGGTTGTCAACCCTTGTAAGGCTACGGTAAAGATTGACAACCTTTTAACGAGACCTTAACCACGCATAGTTAAAAAGTCTTGTAGAATAAGTACGGCACTGATCTTATCTACATTGCCTTTGGTTTGCCGGTCTTTCTTCTTCATACCCCCTGTTAACATAGCTTGCTGAGCGATGGATGACGTAAAACGTTCATCGATGGTGGTGATTGGGATAGGAAATGTGGCTTTAAATTTTTCTACAAAATTGCGTACGGCCGGTGCGGTTTCAGAATCGGTATTGTTTAATTTTTTGGGCAAGCCAATTACCACTTCATCTACCTGCTCTTTTTGAAAATAGTTTTTGAGGAAGGTTAGTAAAGTTGAAGTTTCAACGGTGTCTAACGCGGTGGCAATAATTTTAAGCGGATCAGTAACTGCCAAACCGGTGCGTTTGGTTCCGTAATCAATAGCCAGAAATCTTCCCATTAGTTAAACTTGGCGCGCTCAAAAAATTTCTTCTTCACCTCATTCTCAAGCGCCATGGCTTTGGGAAAAAGAATTTCGTTTTCTACGCGGGCGTGGGTAATCAGGCTTTTCTCAAACTGCATCAGTTCGGAGTAAATTACCTTTACGTGCAGGGGAGCATCCGAACCCAGATGATAATCTTTGGTGATTTTGCGAATGCCCGCCATCTCATCATCGTGGGCTTCATGTTCAATTGCGCATTTTTGCAGAGCGCATTTCTCCATCATATAATACAACCTGGCCGGATTGGCCTTGCCATGGGCAGCCTTCTCCAACAGGTTAATGTATTTGAAAAGGGTATCCTCTTCTTCGTAGATATGATGAACAAAATCTTCCAGAAAAAGCGGAAATAAAATCTTCAGATCTTTTTCCACCTGATCGTATTGTTTGTGGTTGGCTTTAAAACTTTCTACCAACCGCCCGATATACGGCAACTTATGTTTAACAAAAATAAAGTGGGCGTGCTTCAGGTATTCAATGATCAGGTTGAGCGGATAATTCATCAGCGGCAATTCCGACTCTGTAAAGTGAATGCCCGGCTGCTCTAACTCCCTTATTACTAGTTCTGTGTTCAAGCCTTTCTCCCGACAAACCTGCTCCAGCGTGTGTTCGGAATGCTCATAAAAACGAATACCAAAGTAGTACAGCACGTAGGCCCGCACATTGTCCTGCTCCACCAATTCTGCAATACTCAGGCTTTTCAACTTAATTTTCCGGATTTTTAACCTGTAAATATAATAAAGTGGGGTAGGTAAATTTTAACCCCTCAACAATTAATTTGGAACTTCCGTTAAAGTAACTTTCGGAGAGTTAAAATATTATGGAGGAGCAGAAGAATTCATCGTACCAGATAAGCCTGCCGCTTATTCTTTGTATTGGCCTGGCAGCCGGGGTGTTGATTGGCGCAAGTATTACCGATAAATCGGGTGGGCCGGAAATAAATCAGGATGTGCAAAAATTCAGGGAAGTGCTGGGATTAGTCAAAAACGAATATGTGGACGATGCCGAAACCAGCGGGTTAGTGGAAGAAGCTATTGGCCACATGCTGGGTAAGTTAGACCCGCACTCGTCATACCTTTCGGCAGAAGATCAGATTGCCGCCAACGAAGACCTGCAGGGCAACTTTGAGGGCATTGGCATAGAGTTTAATATTTTTCATGATACGCTGGTGGTGGTAGCCGCTCTTAGCGGTGGCCCATCTGAATCGGTTGGGCTACAAGCAGGCGATAAGATTGTGAAGGTTAACGATATCAACATTGCCAGCATTGGGCTATCGTATCCGGATGTGCAAAAATATTTGAAAGGCCCGAAAGGCACCGAGGTAAAAATTGAGGTTATCCGGAGAAACAAACCCACACCCATTACCTTCACTATTGTGCGCGATAAAATCCCGCAGTTCTCGGTGGATGCTGCCTACATGATTGATCCTGAGATCGGATATATAAAAGTGAATCGGTTCTCGCAAACCACTTACCAGGAAGTGAAAGATGCCATGAGCAAATTAAAACGCGAAGGCATGCTGAAATTGATTCTGGATTTGCAGGGAAACCCGGGAGGATACATGGATCAGGCGGTAGATATTGCCGATGAGTTTTTAGTGAAAGACAAAAAGATTGTGTTCACAAAAAGCCATGATAACAAATACGATGAAGAACATTTTGCAACCGAACGTGGTGATTTTGAACAAGGCGATTTGATTGTGCTGGTAAACGAAAGTAGTGCCTCCGCATCGGAAATTGTAGCTGGTGCTTTGCAGGATAACGATCGCGCGTTGATTGTAGGCCGCAGGTCGTATGGTAAAGGATTAGTCCAACGGCCATTCCGGCTTAACGATGGCGCAGAAGTAAGGCTTACCATATCGCGGTATTACACACCCAGTGGTCGCTCCATTCAAAAACCGTATAGTAATCTGGAAGAGTACGACCAGGATATTACTGAACGTTATAAGAAAGGTGAATTCTTTTCGGCTGATAGCATTCACTTTAACGATTCGCTTAAGTTCGAAACAGAAAATGGCCGTTCAGTATATGGCGGTGGTGGTGTAATGCCCGATTATTTTGTGCCATTGGATACCACCCTGGGTGGCAGTCGCTATTTTAACGAGCTATTTGCAGCAAACATTTTACGCGAGTATGCATTTAACTATGCAAAAGAAAATAAGGACCGGCTATCAGCAAAAGGCTACCCTGATTACCTTCAAAATTTTGAAGTGAGCGATGTAATGCTAAGTCATGTGGTAGTGATGGGTGTTAAAAATAAAATTGAAGCCCGTCCTAAAGACCTTGAAAAAAACAAACGCTACTTCCAGGTGTTTTTAAAAGCTGAGATTGCACGCAACGTGTGGGATAATCAAAGTTTTTATCCAATCATTAACGAAACCAACGAAGTGCTGCAACAGGCTATTAAACTTTTCGATCGCATTCCTGAGCTCAACCGAAGTAAGATGTAGATAAATTCTAATATGCCGTGTACAGCGTTTACCTGACCTTGGCATTTCACCCGCGAGAAAATGGCAATTTGGCAAAGAACACTCTACATTAACATGGGATCGAAAAATCTCGATGTAAATAATGTTATTCCATTACTTGATAGTCGCTTTAAAAGAGATTGGATGGGGGAATCTGGACAATGTTGGGGTGATCCTGAAACGAATGACATTTTTGTATCGTGGGACAAAGAGACAAATTCAATTATTGACGATATTAGAGTTAGAATAGACTTAAGAAATTTTGAGGTTGAATTCATTCAAAAAGTAATCGATCTGACGGTCGAACTTGGACTTAAGCTGAAAGTTATTAGAACTGAGATTTTTGAACCTGAATTACCGGAAATCTTCAGAGTTTTAAAGGACTCAAATGCCTACAAATTCACCAAAGACCCAAGGAAATTCTTAGATGACTTTGAGAGAGGTATAATAAATCCTGAGTAATAGCTTCTGTGTTTATCACTTTATTGTTTTCATGGTGATTTGATTTTTCTACCTTCACCGCATTAACTCGCTTCACCATGTATTACCATCGTTTAGGAAACATTCCGCACAAGCGCCATACGCAGTTTCGCCAGCCCGATGGCAGTTTATACAAAGAAGAACTCGTGAGCTCGGAGGGCTTTTCAGGAATTTACTCCAATCTGTATCACATTAACCCGCCTACCCGCATCAAAGCCTTAAAAGACCCCGTTAAGTACGGTCCCAGAATCATTACGGATTATGCGTTGCGGCAAACACATTTAAATACATCAAAAGTCGCAACCACCGGACAGGATTTTCTTACAGCACGTAAAGTACTGCTGGCCAACAACGATTGCTCAATCTCTATTTGTTCGCCTGTGCAACGTAAAATGGATTACTTCTACAAGAATGCCGAAGGCGATGAAGTAATTTTTATTCACGATGGCAAAGGCGTTTTAATTTCACCTTTCGGGAAACTTGAGATTAAGCAAGGCGATTATGTAGTAATACCCCGAACAGTTATTTATAAACTTGAATTTGAAGAAGGTCCGCTCCGGCTCTTAATTATTGAAGCGGCCTCACCTGTTGAAACCGTGAAACGCTATCGCAACGAGTTAGGACAGTTAGGAGAACATGCCCCTTATTGCGAACGTGATATACGACCGCCACACGAATTAATTACCGACACCAGCAAAGGCGAGTTTCTGATGAAAATCAAAAAGCAGGGCTATCTGCACAATTATGTGTATGATTACTCACCACTGGATCTGGTTGGGTGGGATGGTTTTTTATGGCCGTATGCATTTTCCATTCATGATTTTGAGCCCATCACAGGTCGCATTCATCAACCACCACCGGTACACCAAACTTTTCAGGCCCATAATTTTGTAATCTGTTCGTTCGTGCCGCGGTTGTTCGACTATCATCCGCTGGCCATTCCTGCCCCGTACAATCACAGCAATATTGATAGCGATGAGGTGTTGTATTATGCCGAAGGTAATTTTATGAGTCGCAGGGGAATTGAACGGGGTTCGTTTACGTTACATCCGGGTGGCTTACCGCATGGTCCGCATCCGGGTACTGTTGAAAAAAGTATTGGTGCTAAAGAGACTCATGAACTGGCTGTTATGATTGACACTTTCAAACCCTTATTCTTAACGGAAGACTCATTGGCATTTCTGGATAAGAACTATCCCATGAGTTGGACGGATAATACCGAGGGCGGCTTTAATGAGATTAATACACCTTGATGATTTCGGATTAAAAATTTAAGATCTTAAAAACTTAGACTATGAAAGCATTACTGGTATTTATACTATTGGGATTAAGTGTTGTTTCGTTTGCTCAACCCAACCTAACCGGAGCCTGGGAGGCTGGCACCGAAGAAAATTATATGGTAATGATTGTTGCCAATAAATTTTATTCTGTTGCGGTTTACAACAAGAAAGACAAAAGTTATACCGGCACGTATGGTGGAACATTTCGCATTGAAAAAGGAGAATTTATTTTTGTAAATGAATTCAACACGTTAAACAAAGATGATATTGGAACAGAAGGTCGTTCTGTATTTCAGTTAAAAGGTGATGCCTTGAAGTTAGCAACGTATGATTTCAAAAAACTGGATGATGGAAAGCCAGGTGCTTTGGCGGGTGCATGGCTGATTACAGGTCGCGGTACAGGCAAAGGTATGCAGACCATGACACCCGGTGCGCGCAAAACCATGAAAATACTTTCGGGCACACGCTTTCAATGGATTGCCTACAACAGCGAAACAAAAGAATTTTTTGGAACTGGTGGAGGAACCTACACAACCGAAAGCGGCAAGTACACCGAAACCATTGAAGTATTTTCGCGCGATAACAACCGCGTAGGTGCCAAACTGGAATTTGATTATTCTTTGGTAGATGGCAACTGGCGCCACAGTGGCAAGAGCAGCTCGGGCCAACCCATTGATGAAATCTGGACGCAACGTCAAAAAATAGGAATCTAAAACCAATGTCGTTTCCTCAAGCCGCTTTTTTTATAGCCTCACCTCATTCCTCTCCAAAAGAGAGGACGTTAAAGGTGCTTAAGGAAACGACATTAAATCTAAACTTATAATCGCATGTCAGTTTTTTCTATGCCGCTTTCTATCCGTTGGTCGGATATTGATGCCAACCGTCATTTACGCCATTCCGTGTATTACGATTTTGCTGCGGCAGCACGTATGCAGTTGCTGAGCGAACGCGGGCTCACAACAAAAAAATTCGAAGAGTTTGCTATTGGCCCTATTCTTTTTCGCGAAGAAGCCATTTTCCGGAGAGAGATTCGATTAGAAGATAAAATAAATCTGACGGTAGAATTGTATAAGAGTACACCCGACTTCAGTCGTTGGAGTTTACGCCATACATTTTTGAAAGAAGATGGTACGCTGGCTACAACGCTTAGTATTGATGGCTCATGGATTGATCTGAATCTGCGCAAGCTCGCACCGCCTAACGAATACATCAAAAATATATTCTCACAGTTTCCAAAGTCCAACGATTTTCAGTGGATAGAAATTACAAAGAAGTAGTTATCCACTTCTCGATTATCGTTGGGTAATACTGATGTTCCAGGTGCTGCACCTTTGCCGCGATTTGCTCAGGACTATCGGATTTTTCTATACGGCATTTTTGCTGCGCCAGAACTTTACCTTCATCGTAGTGTGCATTTACTTCGTGAATGGTAATGCCGGTTTCATTTTCGCCAGCTTCGTGTACGGCTTCGTGTACCCGCATACCATACATACCCTTGCCGCCAAACTTCGGCAATAAGGCCGGATGAATATTAATAATGCGACCGGGAAATGCCTCAATAAGATTTTGCGGAATCAACCATAAAAAACCAGCCAGCACAATATGAGTTACACCGGCTGCTTTCAGCACACTCACTATCTCATCGCTTTCGCGGAATTGCATTTTGTTAAAAACCAACGTAGCAATATTGTAGCGCGCTGCCCGCTGCAAGCCATAAGCATCCGGATTGTTGCTTAACAACAACACAACCTTTATCGACTGGTGGTTTTGGAAATGATTGATGATCTTCTCCGCATTTGATCCCCCACCCGAAATAAAAATTGCAATTCGCGCAAAACTCATATTCAAAACCGGTTGCTAAATAAAGATCATGCTTAAAATGCCTAACAGCATAATGATTTTACACCACTGGCTAAGCCAGTAAAAATCCTTTTTGGTGTCAGCCACAATCAACCTGCCGGTAAAAAATGCCAATGGCAGAAAGAGAAAAACGAGAAAATAATATTCCGGCAGTTTGGTGTATTCATAGTTCAGATACATCACTACAGTGGCAAACAAAATCAGCAACCCATAAATTACCCACTTGGTTCTACGTACACCCCAAACAATGGGCAGTGTTCTGCAGCCAAATGTGTTATCGCCTTTTAAATCTTCCATGTCTTTAACTATCTCCCGCACCAGCGTAATAAAAAAGGCGAACAGCGCATAGATGGATACCAGTGCATAATTTTGATGATACACCACATTAACCAGCCATACCGACAAGCCCGTTAATAACGCAACTACAAAATTTCCAATAAACGGCTGGCGCTTCAGGTAGTTGGAGTACCACCATAACAAAAAGGCAGAAACAAAATGAATGGCCGCCACACGCAGCCCCAACAAAACTCCCATGGCAATTCCTAAAACAGAAAGTGCGGTATGAAACAGCAATGCGTACCTGCGGGTAATGCCTTTGCCAATCACCACCCGGTCGGGTTTGTTGATCAGGTCAATTTTAATATCGTAATAATCGTTAATGATATAACCTGCTGCCGCTATAATAGCTGTAGAAGCTGCCAACACCAACAAGCGCCAATCCCAAACTAAGGTGCGGGCGATCAAAAAGCACGCAGCAAAATACTGGGCCATACCTATTATTACCAGATTCCAGAACCGGGTAAGGCGAATGAGTGCCCGTAAACTAAAAGGTTGTGGTTGCGTATTGGCCATGTTCGCAAAGGTAACCGGATTTTACCTTTGCGGACAGACACTCAAATAAATTATAACCTGAGTGCAAGCATAATCATAAAGTTTCTACCGGCCTGCGGGTAATAAAAATTCTGGCGATATTCTGTGGGGCCACCAAAATATCCATAGGTGTAACCATTAGATGAGTATGCCACATCAAAAATATTATTCATCAATCCGCTTAGCAAAATCTCGCGCATGCCTTTTGGTTTCCAGGAATACCCTACGCGCAAATCGTTAATAAAGTAGGCATCAATTACACGCGCAGTGTTAGTGGTATTGTCCAGAAACTGTTGCCCGACATACTTGGTTAACCATGTAACTTCCAGATTAGCGATTGGTGTAAGTGTAAAACCAGAGCCAGCAATTACCGAGGGAGAAAATGCTATGTTGGTGTTTTTGTAAGTGTTGGTTACTTCCATGTATTCATCAAAATTTTCGCCATAATCGTAAATCACTTCATTAAACTCCGCAATCTTATTACTACTTACTGTGAGGTTAGACGTCCACGATAGTGCCGGACTAATTCGCCACAGCGCTTCCAATTCTATACCGGTACGGTAACTATCGGCCACGTTTGTACGAATCAACGCTCCCACATCGTTAACTTTTCCGGTGGGAACCAATTGATTTTTATAGTTCATGTAGTAGTAGTTTACATTCACATTAAGTTTGCGCTTTCGCCAACGCCAACCTGCTTCAAAGTCGCCCATGCTTTCATGTCTGGGAGTGGTTCCGGTTAATGCATCAATAAAATCATCGCGCACCGGTTCGCGGTTGCCTACTGCATATGAAGCATAGAGTTGATTCTGTTGATCTATTGCATAGGTTAATCCTAACTTCGGATTGAAAAAGTTAAATCGCTTATTCACCGAAAAATCAAATTGCCGGTTCTCCTTGCCGGAAGCAGCATAATCTATTCTGCGATATTGTAAGTCCAAAAAGCCTTCAACTTTCTTAGTTAACGCGACTGTATTCTTCCAGTACAAAGTAAAATCTCCTTTTTCTCCTTTGTTAAAATAGTATTGATAATCTTTTGGTACCTCCGAAACCTGTGCCCACGTAATCTGGCCAAAGTGGTCGCCATCATACTTATTCCATGCACCTCCTAAAATCGAGTTTAGGTTTTCTGTTTCGTAGGTAAGGGAATAGGTAAGGCCATAAAAATCATTATCGAGCCAGCGCCTGCGTATCAAATCGGTTGATGTAGCGGTTTCACTCCCGATTACAACATCGGGTAATCCGTAATCTGCAAAATCGTTATCGATGCGATACTCTTCGTAGTAGCCGCTTCCTTTTGTGTAGTGTAGAGCACCTTGCAGCGTAAGTTTATCGGTAGCCCGATGCGATGCGTGAAACTGATAATGATCTTGCTGATAGTTGTCTTCCTGATTTTCGTAGGTGTAAAGATTAAACGTACGGCCCGATGCCAGAAGATTATCGAGCTGCTGCTGATTCCAACCTTCGCTCGCTGCTGTTTCAAGCATGGCGGGTATATCATTTTTCAGCCGCGATTCAGGCACACCATACCAGCTTTGGTACGTTACTTCCTGGCCACCAAACACAATGGCCTTTAACATAGTTCTATCTCCATAGTAGCCCCCCGATACCGAGTACGATTTTAAATCTGAACTAGCACGATCGATGTACCCATCTGAAGTGATTTTAGATAGGCGACCATCAAACACAAATTTGTTATTTAACAAACCGGTACCAAAGGCTATCGTATTGCGTAGCGTATTAAACGACCCGATAGAATTAACGACATCTGCATACGCTACATCGGTGCGCGTATTGGTTTGCAGGTTTACACTGGCACCAAACGCACCGGCCCCATTGGTTGAAGTGCCCACACCGCGTTGCACCTGCACACTTTGTACCGATGACGTGAGGTCGGGGGTATTAACCCAAAATACACCCTGGCTTTCGCTATCGTTAACCGGAATCCCATTTATCGTAACATTAATTCGTGTGGCATCGCTTCCACGGATGCGCAAACCGGTGTAACCCACTCCGGTTCCGGCATCGGAAGTACTGACCAACGATGGCGACCAGTTTAATACAAAAGGTAAATCCTGCCCAAAATTTTGTTTTTGCAACGTTACTTTGTTGATGGTGGTTGCTACAGTTGGGCCATTGTCGTTTGCACGGGTAGCCGTAACCAGTACCTGATCGGTAATCCGCACATCTTCCTGCAACCTAATTACCAAATCCTTCTCATCCGTTGACATGGAAAGCAAAAGGGTTTGATACCCAACATAGCGCACTTCACCTTCGTAGATTCCGGTACTCAGATTGTCGAAAGTGAAATAACCCAGTTGGTCTGTTACAGTAATTCGCGCAGGCGATTTTAATTGAACAGTGGCTCCGGGTAGTGGAACAGATTGTTGATCGGTTACACGACCGCGAATGGTTTGTGCACTTAACAAGCCCGGCACTACCAGCCATGCTAATGCAAAAAATGATTTGAACATGTTTTAATAAGTTTAAAGTCAGGCGCATAGGGGAACACGCCCTTTAACTTATTTACCTGATACACTTGTATCAGATTGCCTCCCTTCGGCCGCATTACCGGCATCAGGTTCAGTGGGTATAATCTCAGCCCGAAATATTAAGGCACCCCTTTGTCGTTTTGACAGAGCAAATGTAAACAGGAATTTTAAATTCCCTAATTGGTAATGTTAGTGGTGTTCTGCGGCTGTACTCACTTAAAGCCGTCTGACACCTGCTTCATCTTTAACTATTTAATCTGCTGCATAACTTCTATTTTTACAGCATGTATAAAGCTACCGTTAACAACAACTCGTTCGACATTGAACCTGCTGAAGCTGGGTTTCTGGTAAATGGAAAAGATGTAGCGTGGGATCTGGTGAAGATCAACGATACCACCTTTCATATTTTGTATCAAAATAAAAGCTATACAGCCGAGTTGGTTAAGACCGATCGCGAAAGCAAAACGTTTACGTTTAAGATTAACGGCCGCACATATCCTGTTACATTGAAGGACAAATTTGATTTGTTGTTGGAAAAGATGGGATTGAATAACACAGCCGGCAGCAAAGTAAACTCTGTGAAAGCACCCATGCCGGGTTTAATTGTTGATTTAAAAATTCAGGTGGGTGATAGCGTAAAGCAAGGCGATGCACTGCTGATTCTGGAGGCCATGAAAATGGAAAACATTTTAAAATCGCCAGGCGAAGGCGTGGTTAAAAACCTGAAAGTAAAAAAAGGCGATAGTGTTGAAAAGGGTCAGGTGCTGGTGGAGTTTTAATTAGTTCAGTATTTCAAACTGAATCAGCACCTTATAAATAATCTTCATCTTTCGGATATCAACGTCTGACGAGGTTTCAGTCTCGGGTTCGCTGTAACCGCGATGAACTGCACCCATAGCCGAAATTTGTTGCTTATTGAACATTTTAAAATAAGTATCCGTGGGAAGAGTTGCTTCACCTTCTCTTATTTCTATCACCTGAATTGCTTTTCCAAGGTTTACCTCTAGTGAAGTAGCTATTTCTTTAGCACGTTGTTTGGCATTCTCCACAGCAATTTTTACGGCTTCGGTTTTATGTTTCTCCAAATCTGTTTTTACACGCTTAGTAACATCAACTCTTCCAGCTCCAGCTTCGTAAAGCTTTATAAAAAACATATCGATTGATTTTAACTCCCGCACCTTTATTAAATAAGTTTTTGAAAGACTATAGCGGTTTGAAGAGTTGCTTAAACCAAAACGGTAAGCATTAAAATCATCTATGGTAATATCTTCTTGTGCAACACCTAAATTTCTGATTGCATCTAAAACCAGCTTCTCTTTTTGAGCGAAGTTGCCATCCTTTTTCAGATTATCAGTTTCCTGTATACTTACCGACATTTCTAAATAATCAGCTATAATTTCCTTTTCGCCCAAACCAAGTACTTCAATAAATTTTTGGTTTGGTGCTTGTGCAAAAGCCGAAGCGACACTTATCATCAGAAAACCAAAAAGAGTATTTCTCATGTCAATTTAAATTTTTAATATGTTAGAATATTCAATCTAAAATCGACAATCTCTTGGAAAAATTACCTCAAGACGGACAATATATATTTGAACTTATCTCCTAAACCCTGGCAAGGCGAGTTTAAACTTCACAGCCAGCAACCGGATTACGATTATCACTACACTCGATATCACCAGGTTCAGATTACGGCTAATCTCAACGTTTAGTAATATCAGATAAAGGATGGCTCCCACCAAACAAGCCGTGGCATAAATTTCTTTACGGAAAAGTACCGGGGTTTCGTTGGTTAACACATCGCGGATTACGCCACCCATAATAGCGGTAAACATGCCCATGATGGCGGCAATCTCCGGCCGCACGCCCAGGCTAAGTGCTTTTTCTACACCCAGAATTGTAAAGAAGGAAATCCCGAGGGTATCGAACAATAAAAATGTTTTGCGCAGCCTTAGCAGAAAATTAAAGAACAAATAGGCAATCAGCACTCCGGCTAGTATGGCATACAAAAAATAGATATCACCAATCCATACCAATGGATAGCTACCCAGCATCATATCGCGCAACGTACCACCACCAATAGCGGTAACAAAGCCTGTAAAACTGGCCCCAAACAAATCGGTGTTATGGTCGCGAATAGCCAGTGCTCCCGATATCGCAAAGAAAAAAGTGCCCAGAAGTTCAAATGAGTATTGGAGCGTCATACCTGGATAGTTAATACTACAAAAGTAGAGATTAGCATCTGGTATCTGCTACGGGCTTCAGGCAATAGTATAACATTGCAATCTGGCATTAAGCCAAAAAACACCTTTAAATTCCTTCAAATCGTAATATATTTGCAGGATTCAATTTTTGACCAGCCTTCATGAAATACAAACGCATTCTCCTAAAACTCAGTGGCGAAGCCCTGATGGGTTCTAAAAACAGCAATATTGATCCGGCCGTGCTGGAGCAATACTCGGAAGAGATAAAAGCGGTTAAGGAACAAGGAGTTGAGGTGGCAATTGTAATTGGGGGTGGTAATATTTTCAGAGGTGGTCAGGCCGAAGCTTTGGGCATTGACCGCGTGCAGGGCGACTACATGGGCATGCTGGCAACGGTAATCAATGCCATGGCGCTGCAAAGTGCGCTGGAACGCCACGGCATGTACACCCGCCTGATGGCCGGTATAAAGATGGAGCAGGTTTGCGAGCCTTTCATCAGGCGCAGGGCGATCCGCCACCTTGAAAAAGGGCGGATCGTTATTTTTGGTGCCGGTATTGGCAATCCGTATTTCACTACCGATTCAACAGCCAGTTTACGGGCAATTGAAATTCAGGCTGGTGTAGTTTTAAAAGGCACACGCGTTGATGGTGTGTACGATAAAGACCCGGAAAAATTTAAGGATGCCGTACGGTACAGTCAGCTTAGTTTTCAGGAAGCGTACCAAAAGAAACTAAACATTATGGACATGACAGCCTTTACGCTTTGTCAGGAAAACAAACTTCCCATAATTGTCTTTGATATGAATAAGAAAGGTAATCTGTTAAAGATTGCACAGGGCGAAGAGGCTGGAACGTTAATAAGTTAATTCAACATTTAAGATTCAACATAAATCTTGAATGATAAATTCGAAATCTTGAATTTAATATTATGGAAGAACTGGAATTATACCTGGAGGAAGCAAAAGAACAAATGGGCAAAACCCTTGTTCATGTAGGCAACGAGTTGGCCAAGATCAGAGCCGGCAAAGCCAATCCAAACATGCTGGATGGCATTCAGGTTTCATACTACGGAACGATGAGCCCGCTAAATCAGGTAGCTTCTGTTACTGCACCGGAAGCCCGTACATTATTTATAAAGCCGTGGGAAAAAAGTCTGATTCAGGAAATTGAAAAAGCCATTATGATTGCCAACCTCGGGCTCACTCCTCAAAATGATGGCTTGCAGGTAATTATTAACATACCTATGCTTACCGAAGAACGCAGAAAACAATTGGTGCGTCAGGCATCGCAGGAATGCGAACACGGCAAAGTAAGCGTGCGCAGCATCCGCAAAGACACGAACGAACAATTGAAAAAAATTAAAGGCGTTTCGGAAGATGATGTAAAGAATGCAGAAGAAACCGTTCAAAAACTTACCAACGAGTTTATCGAAAAGATTGATGCCTTGATGAAAAAGAAAGAGGCTGAGATTATGACGGTATAATTTGAAAATTAGCCAATTTGAAAATTACATCTGGTGTAACCTTAATTTTCAAATTAATTTATGCATCCCGTCTTATTTAAAATCGGTTCGTTTACCATTTACACCTACGGTTTTTGTATTGCCCTGGGCGCACTGCTTGGGTTTGCTTACATGTACTGGCAAGGCAAAAAGCAGTACGGCATTACGTTCGATCAGAGTAACAATTTATTTATCTTACTGGTAGTAGCCGGAGTGGTGGGCGGAAAATTATTTATGATTTTCGAAGATCCTTCACTCTATCTGAGTCAACCAAAAAAACTTTTTTCAGGAAGTGGGTTTGTGTTTTATGGTTCATTACTGACTACAATACCAGTAATGCTCTGGTACTTCAGAAAAATAAAAGTACCGGTGCTGGGAATGTTAGATGTAATGGCTGCGGTAACGTGTATTGTGCATGGTTTGGGTCGCGTAGGTTGTTTTATGGCAGGCTGTTGTTATGGCTTGCCAACCGATAGTTTTCTAAGTGTGGTGTTTACCAACCCGGTTTGTCAGGCTGAACCCCTTCACACCCCACTCTATCCAACCCAATTGTTTGAAGCCACATTCATTTTTTCAATTCTGATTGCTTTGTTGATCCTTAAAAAGAAAAAACAATTTGATGGCCAGTTGTTTCTGATCTACCTGATGGTGTATGCGGTAGGTCGTGGCGTGCTGGAAATCTTCAGAGGCGACATTGAGCGCGGATTTCTAATCGAAAACATTCTCTCCAACTCTCAGTTCATTTCTATTCTGGTCGTTTCAGTTGCACTTTATTTCTATATTCGTCTTAACAGAAACAAGACTATAACCACACGCTAATTATGGAACAGGAAGGCTTTGTAAAGAAAACCGTGCGCTCCACTGTAAAATGGGTGAAGCGTTTGCTGCTTATTGCGCTGGTACTTGGATTGGGCGTGCTGGCTTTTGCCTACTACGGGGTTTATGAAAAAGGCACAATGGCCGGTAAGGTGCTTCGCATAACCGAAAAAGGAGTGCTCTTTAAAACATACGAAGGAAAGATTAGCCTGGAGTCGTTTGGAGCATTAAAAGGAGTTAGCCCGGTTGCTGAAACGTTCGATTTTTCCATTGAAGGCAATCAAACAGAAGTGATCAAACAATTAGAGGAAGTGGCCTTGAGTGGAGAGCGGGTAAATCTTCATTTTGTTAAACGGTACGTGCGTTTCCCCTGGCGTGGCGAAACAAAATATTTCGTAGAGAAAGTGGAGCGGGCAAGCTCTAACTAAGATGCGTGCAGCAACTGTTATCCTTTATGGCTCCTATGGCTATACGGGTAGATTAATTGCACAAGAATGCAGCGCTAAAAAACTAAATGTAATTCTGGCGGGTCGGTCTGAAGAAGCGCTTCAGCAACAAAGTGCTGAAACCGGATTCCCATTCGAGGTTGTTGATATCTCCAATACAACTTCACTTCGGGCATTACTTTTAAAAGGTAAAGTAGTTATTCATTGTGGCGGACCTTTTCGGCATACTGCAAAGGCTATGGCCGATGCCTGTCTGGAAACTAAAACACATTACACCGATATTACCGGAGAGTATCAGGTTTTTGAATTACTGGCTGATTACGATGAAAAAGCAAAAGCTGCTGGCATTACCATCCTGCCAGGTACAGGGTTCGATGTAGTGCCTTCCGATTGTTTAGCGTTACATTTAAAAAACCGATTGCCTTCTGCCACACATTTACAACTTGCCTTTACTATGTTGAAAGGCGGCCTTTCGCGGGGAACAAAGAAAAGCATGGTGGAAGGAATGGGAGAAGGAGGACAAATTCGAACGAATGGAAAATTAACCAACCTCGCATTAGGAGAGAAAAGTCTGGAGGTTGACTTTGGATCATTTAAAACATCAACACTTTGCATTCCATGGGGCGACATTGCTACCGCATGGCGAAGCACCGGCATACCAAACATTGAAGTTTACACTGGCGCCACTCCGCGCATGATTAAAAACGCCAGACGAATCAAGTATCTAAACTGGCTACTGAAACAGCGTTGGGTTAAACGTTTTTTGCTGAATAGAATTGATAACCAGAAGACCGGGCCAGATGTTGAGAAAAGAGAAAGCGGGCGAAGCTTTTTATGGGGCAAAGTTTGGGATGATGCAGGGAACAGCGCTGAAAGCAGGCTTGAAACAATTAATGGCTATTCCCTTACAGCCAAAACCTCTGTATTAATTGCTGAAAAGATACTTGCTGGAAATTTTAATTCAGGTTACCAGACTCCGGCTATGGCTTATGGTGCTGATTTGATTTTAGAAATCCCAACCACGCACAGAGCTGATAGTTAGTAGTGTACAGTGCTACTATTTTTTAAGCATAATAAACCCGGTCATTCTTTGACTTCCGTTGCCTTTATCAAGTACATAATAGTAAGTCCCTTCTGCCAGTTCCTTGCCTGAGCTGCTAATGCCCGTAAAAGTTTCATTGGCATTATCATAGCCATCCTTTTCAAAGACCAAATTTCCCCACCTGTCGTAAATGCTTACCCGATTGTTTGGAAATAAGGTAATGTTACGGATGTTGAGAAAATCATGCTTACCATTGCTGTTGGTAGTTACTACGTTGAATACTTCCGGCTCCGCATCTCCTTCGCCCAATAAGTTTAATGTGTACGCAGGAATATCACCATTACTTAAAATGGTAAGTGTACCCGTGCGCTGGCCCAGACCAGTGGGAGCAAAACGAATAGAAAGTGTTTCTGAATTACCTACCGCAATAGGCGGTGGCAAAGTACTCAATAGACTAAACTCTCCTGTAACTTGTATATCACTCACCACAAGTGTAGCCAACCCTGTATTGGTTATCTCAAGATCTTTGGTTTGATCTGACCCTACACCCGTTGCCGAAAACTGAAGATCACTTCCGGCTGGAAACCCTGTGTTATCTGAAATTATTTCGATAATGGGTGGCCCACTACTTACTGAAAGAATAATTTGTTCGGAGTATAGTGTAAGCCCGGGCACAAGTGCATTGGTAATCAGAAGTTGATACGTACCCGCATCGCCCAAAACAGTGGATGGAATAGTAAATGTGGATGAATTGGCACCGGTAATGTTTACCGAATCTTTTTGCCACTGATACACATTTCCAACTCCACCCACAGAAAATGAAGCTGTAAAAGATTGACCCACTATCCTGGATTGATTGCCACCCCCGGGTATGGGCAACTGTGGTGAATAAACATATCCGGTAACTCCTAAGCTGGGTACTAGATCATCAAACTGAAGGTAATTGTTGGCTACCTGTAATTGTAGAATTTGTGAAGAGCCACTAAAGTCAGCCATCTGAGAAAACTGATTTGACTGAAGACCTATAAATCTCAGATTTGGAAGACTTGCTATTTCAGGACGAATAGTTCCTGTTAGTTGATTGTCGAATAACATGAGCCGATCCAGAAATACCAAACCTGTCAGGTCTGGTAGGTTACCGGTAAAACTATTCCCATCAAGCCAGATCTGACGCAATTGTGTAAGGTCTGCCAACCAGGCCGGTATTTCACCAGTTAAATTTGCTTTTCCCCACGAGGATATGGTTAGCACCTGAAGGTTGACGAGATTCTTTAATGATTCCGGTAGTGTACCGGTAAGCGGATTGCCATCAAAATTGAGGGATATGAGATTAGTCAGATTGCCAATTTCAGTAGGAATTGGTCCGGAAAGATTGTTTGCATAAGCCTGCAAAGATTCGAGGCTACTTAAACTACCTATTTGCGGAGGGATTGGTCCTGAAAGAAGGTTGGAATTTATCCAGAGTTCCTGAAGGCTGGTTAAACTTCCAATTTGCGCTGGAAGATTACCGTTAAGTTGATTGTTAGGCAGTTGTATGTGTGAAACTCTATTGCCAGTAACAGTTATACCAAACCAGGCAGACACCGGACCTGATAACCAGTTTGTACGATTTGTCCAACCCGAACCATTGGTACTATTATACAAGGCTACCAGCGCCAGTGAGTCTGAGGCCAATACCTGAGCGTTTAATTCTGAGGCAACGCTTATACAGAAGACAAAAAATATAGAATACTTTTTCATGTACTTATCTTATCAAAAATACCTGACTACTTTTTGCTGTGTCCCTAAAGGACTAAATGCCAACAGCAACGAAATTTCATGAGTACCAAAATTCTGACTTAGCAATGAATTAGTAGGCAATTCGAAACTATAAGCTACCCGTAAACGCTGACTCACCTGAAATTGTCCATTCGCACCAAGGGCATTAAAATTACGAACGGTTACACCTGCCCAGATCGTTTCTAAAAACAACGCATGAAGACTAACATCCAATGCTTGTTGGCCATCGGGAACCATACGCAACAAAAAAGAAGGTTTAAGCCTGAATAGATTATTGAATGTATTATTGATAATAAAACCTCCGCTTACATAATAATGGCGCAGGTATCTGGAACTGGCTGCCATACCATCATTTATTTCCACATTTAAGATACGGGGTACTGAAACACCCAGGTAAAACTTTTCTGTACGGAAGAAAATGCCGGTACCTACATTCGAAGTGCTGAACTGAGTTCTTGTAAAATCAATATCCTCATCATCAACATATTCCAGATTTAACTTGCTGTAATCATAACGATAGTTGATAAGGCCGCCTTGCACGCCCAGCGAAAGAGTTGTTTCACCTTTAGCTATTACTTTGAAAGAAAATGCAAGTTGTCCTTCCTGGGTGGTATTAATTCCTAGCCGATCGTCTACTACCATCGCCCCCAGGCCAAAACGCTTGCCTACCGATGATGTAAAGGAAAAGAAATTGGTAAGGGGTGACCCCTCAATGCCTACCCATTGCTTACGCGAAATGAGATTGAGCGTTACATCTTTATATAACCCAGCGTACGCGGGGTTAATCATGGCCTGATTATAATAGTAAAGGTTGTAGAGCGGATCTTGCTGCCCTTTTACCTGGGCTGAAATCAAAAACACAAACGCAACCGCAAAGAGCGACTTTCGGTACAAACAGATCATAGGCCAGACTAACTTATAGACAGCAGCAATTTTATGAAATTCGTTTATATAAACGAAATACCTAAGGCCGCGTCACTTTACTGGTATCTGGCATTACCAAGACGCTTCATAGTTTCAGGTTTTAATGCACAGTACACCTGAGCCTCTGAAACGTTCAAAATATTTCTAAAAATATTTCAGGGGTCAAATATGAAATACCCAATCCTTGTACTGTCCGTCATGCGGATTAAAATCGCTCTGTTTCTGAAAATGACTATCCAGAATCTCGAGTTCGGCAATTCGCTCTAATTGCAGGTTTCGATAACCTTCCCTACCTCCAGCCTTCGTAAACCCAAATGTTTGCCAGCACACCAATACAATCTGATTGCGCGAAGTAGTGCACACCCCATAGGGACAAACCGTACGCGGTAGGGGCTCGCCATCTAACGAAATACGGCATTGATTTTTGCCTTCTGCGGCTAGCCAAAGTTGCTGCGTTAGTTCTTCCAGATTCATAGAATGCTCACAACATAATCAGGTTGAGGCTCGCCAAGTTTACCAACAGGTTGTAGCTGAAATCCCCATGAACTCATTTCACGTTCAAATTCTTTATGCGAATCAACCTCTACACAAATCAGTAAACCGCCACTGGTTTGAGGATCGCACAACGTGAGTAACGATTCGGCCCCGATGCCCTTCACCTTCTTATCGTAACTCTGCCAGTTGCGCATGGTATTGTCCGGATAAATCATCTTAGAGGTATAGTAACTCAGGTTTTCAATCAAAGGTACTGCGCTGTAATTAATTTCAGCCGAAACTTTACTTCCTTCACAAACTTCAATCAGATGGCCCAACAAGCCAAAACCAGTTATATCCGTTAATGCGGTAACAAAACTATATTTACTGATTATGGCCCCAATTTTATTTAAAGCGGTCATACACGTAACAGCACGCGCTACATCATCAGTCAAAGCCAGTCCACGTTTTTGTGCGGTGGTAATAATACCAACTCCTAAAGGCTTGGTTAAATACAATAAATTGCCAGACCGGGCAGTGTTATTCTTTTTAAGATTTGTTTTTGAAACTGTGCCGGTAACTGCAAGACCAAAAATCGGTTCGGGACTATCAATACTATGTCCGCCTGCCAATGGAATATTTGCTTCGCGACAAACTTCGCGCGCACCATCCAGCACACGTTGCGCAAGATCGACCGGCAACTTATCTACAGGCCAGCCTAAAATAGCCAACGCCAACATGGGGCTGCCGCCCATAGCATACACATCGCTGATGGCATTGACAGAAGCAATTTTGCCAAATGTAAACGCATCGTCTACAATGGGCATAAAAAAATCAGTAGTGCTGATGATACAGGTATCATTGTTTAACTCATAAACGGCTGCATCATCTTTCGATTCGTTTCCCACCAATAATTTTGAAAATGGTGCTGACTTAAAATCAGAGTGCAGAATTTTATCCAATACAGCTGGTGCAATCTTGCAACCACATCCGGCTCCATGAGAATATTGAGTAAGTTTTATTTCGTTCATGACTCCTTCTGCTATAATTTGGTGACAACATCGTCTATACTCTTTCCATCCCACTCCACAATTTTTCTAACCCTTTCCTTTCGCCTGGCTATGCCGTGAAGATACGCTTTATCATAGTACGTAAGTAAGGTGTGCATTACAGTAACCATGTCGCCCTCCAACAATTTTTGTTTTGCTGTGTTAAAATGCTGACCCCCCAATCGCTTTACAATCTTGCTCATGATCGTAAGAAACTCATCGCGATCAGCCTTTCCGTATTCTTCTACCAATCGCTTTACCCGAACTTCTTTTTCAACCTGTAGTTGTACCAACGGACTGCGATTCATTTGCAACCAGAATTCGCGTGGCAAAAAAATCTGGCCAATAGCAATCGATTCATCTTCAACCCAAACCGGTTTGTCTGGATCAAGCTGAAGAATAGCTTCAAATAAATTATTCTGAAACTGTTCGGTGGTGGGTTGCGGATTCATTAACAAACCACCAAACACAGACCCTTTATGGCTGGCCAATGATTCAAGATCAAGAATTTGTTCACCCCTTGCACTCAGCGCGCGAAGAATTTCACTCTTACCGCTACCGGTACAACCGGTAAGCAAAACAAGCTTCAGGGGTTTGGCAAATGACTCCAGCGCTTTTTGCCGATAAGCTTTGTAGCCGTCTTTAAGCGGGTGCGTTTTGATTCCGGCCATCGCTACAAACTGGCAAAAGTTGTTGGAGCGCATGCCTCCGCGCCAGCAATGCACCAGCAGCTCTCTGGCATCGGTAACTTTCTCGGCTTCATTAATAATATCAATCAATCGTGGCCCCACCAACCGAAAGCCCGTTTTGATCGCTTCCAGTTGACCTTTCTGTTTATAATCGGTGCCAACCTGTGCCCGTTCCTGGTTATTTAAAATGGGAATGTTAATGGCCTCTGTAATATGGCCTGATTGAAATTCACCTTCGGAGCGAACATCTACAACCGGTAACGTTTTTCGCAGCCTTAAAAATTCTTCAATCGAAATGGCCATCGTTCTAATCGGGGGATAGCAAAGGTAATTAAGTCTGACCAGAAGCCAGCTCAAAATCAATTCAACTCAGTCTGAACTTGCCGGGGTTCTTCTCCAAAGCAAACTCACCCTGACACACAGATTGTGATCGCTTCTAATCGTTAAAATTAACTACAATACTCGAGGCAATGCCCACCCGGAAACCATAATTCAGGTATTGTCCGTCTTGAAAAGCAGCCGCTACTTCGAGGCGTAAAATGCGCAGGATACCATCTATGCCATACCCTACCTCGGTATAGTTGCGCGAGGTTGGTGAAGCCAGGTAATTCACAAAAACATTTTCGGTTATACCCACCAACCGCACTTTCGGAATACGTGTAAACAAAAACTTGCGAAAGTGATAATGCGTATTTGCCGAAAAATATTCGCGTGATGTACTATTGGCATAATAATCCATCAACCGATAAGTACCAACCGGATCGGCTGTTACAAACCAGGTACGGTTACCCTGAAAATGCTTGTAGTCCATAAAGGAGAGTTTTTCGGCATTAAAAAATTTCCCCGCCTGCAGGTTTACATCTAATGTACCGCGAATGCCAACTTTTAGTGTGTGTTTAAAACCTACTTCTACCTGATCGAACCTTACCTCACTTTGAGCAACTCCACTAATTGCTTTACGATAGTTTAAACTAAGTATGGGCGAACTGCCGCTTACCCGCGACTTATTGCCATTGCGGATACGGTATTTTTGCCAAGGCCTTGCCACCAGGCCTACCGAACCGATGAAGGCCCGATTGGTTTCAAACCCCGTATCGGGAATTTCGAGGTTAGTGGGTGCATTGGGAGTATAATCACCACGATTCGCTTTGAATAATGTGTAGTCGGTTTGATTGGCAAGTTCCGATCGTCTGGCCCATGACCATTCGCTTCGAAGTGTATATTTATCGTTAAAGCGATGCAGATAATTTAATTGTACAAAACTGCGCTCGTAAATTTTCATCCAGTTATCGCCATAGAGTAACGAGATAAATGAATTGACAAAATGATGAATCGGTTCATTAGCATTAAATTGCTCTACATAACGACCACTCTCTACCGTTATCCGGTTGTTCTTAAACCGTAAGTCAGTTCGCAATTTTCCGGTTAGTAAATCGCGTTCAAAAGAATATCGAAGTATTGGACTGATCTCCAGGCGTGAGGTTTGAGGCCGTGCGTCCTTATTCACAGAATCGCGTTTAACCCACCGCTTGTAATAGCTCATTCTGTAAATCAGATTAAATCCTTCAACCGTGTTAAATCCACCGTATGGAGTATGAATCCTGAAGTCGCTCATCTTACCTAACTTATAAGAATCGCCAATCAAAATATCCCAGGGCTGAAAGCCGGGTTTACTATTCTTTCGTTTTGAACGTAGTGTATCGCCTTCATCGCGCTTACGCTGAACTTCAGTAATGCTGTCATTTAAATGATAACCGCGCTCTTCCTCTTTTGAGAGTGGTGTGGGTCTGATAGCAGACCAAAACGTTGAATCTTTTTTATAAGCAAGCGAATCAACCGAGTATTTGGTTTCTGAAAGTACATCGGGTTCCTTTTGTTCTTTGATTTCCTGTTTCTCGTATTCTTTTACCAACTGTCTTAACTCTTTGCCGGTTACTTCCTTACCGGCATTCAACCGTTCATTTATTTCTTGCCCGCGTTTACTGAATTTCTGTTCAATGGCTTTTGCTTCTTCCTTGTAAATTTTTTCATCGATTACCGTAAGCTCCACTTCCAGTTCCGGATTAAGCGTAATCTTATAATCCTTCATTGTAGCCAGGTACTGGCCTTCGAACTCAAACCCAAACACTTTGCCTTTTACATTAAACTGTTGCGATACCGGCAACCACGCTTTTTCTTCAATCGGATTGTATAATTGTTTGATGTGAAAATTTATTCCCAGCTTAGTGGCATTAAGTTCAAGACTGTGAATGCTCCACCAGTCTTCCACAATGTAGATCATCCCCTCAAACACATTATCGCCTCGCGATCGGGGCGTTACTTTTATTTTACTAACCTCGTAACTCTGATCTTTAAACGAACCTAAGTATTCAAACCGATAATATGAAAATGCTTTAGGCGATAATGGTGAAATGGTTTCTGCAATCTCTGGCTGATAAAAGCTCCCGAAGATGTAGGAGTTAGGTGACGTGTTTTTATTGTCGCCATTGGTATAAACAGCTATTACTTTTTCTTCAAACTTGTTTGGGCGGGTATATTTTATTTCACTAACTGATTCAGAAATGAACACCCGATCCTTGGTAATGCCTTCCTTTTCAAGCGCCTTTTTTGCCAGCCAGGGATAATCGGTTAGTTGACCTTTACCTTTAATGTAAACCGTTGCCGAGTATGCATCAATCTGTTGTGTATGGAATTTTGCTTTAGCAATTGCTTTGCGCATAATGGTATAAGCCGGGTCTTCTTTGCCAGCCCTTACCGTTACGGTTTGTAGTACAACTACTTGTGTTTTGAGTGTAAGGTTAATCTCCACAAAAACTTCACCCACTTCTACCGATCTGTTTACCGATTCGTAACCAAGGTATTGAAACACTACATCATACCTTCCCGGTTTGAGTTGAACTTCGTAACGCCCCTCCATGTCGGTAACACTGCCGGTTCCGGTTTGCTTCACAAAAATTGATGCAAAGGCCAGCGGCCCAACATCATCGCCTTTAATTACACCCCGAATGCCCCCGGCAAAAATTGGCGTTAATGCTCCAAAAAACAGAAAGGCAAGTAAATATTGCTTCATGCTGTGCAGATGCAGGATTGAACGGAAGAGTTGTATGCGGGTAATGTTATTGATAAAAATTTTTTAACCGGATAAGCTGTTCCACGGGTTCAGGAACGAGGTAGCGGATAGATTTATTGTGTTTGATACAATGGCGGATATACGTTGCTGAAATATCCAGCAACGGGGCCTCGACCATGTTTACGTTTGCATGACGCACCAGATCGGTATTTGTTACACCTGGCCGCTGATAAACATACAAACCAAACTGTTCCAGAATTTGCTCATAGTTTTTCCATTTGGAAAAATTCTGCAGGTTATCGCCACCGATAATTACTACAAACTTCTTTGCGGGATGCTTTTCTGTAAGATACGCGAGTGTGTGAATGGTATAGCTGGGTTTAGGCAAGTGAAATTCGGCATCGCTTACTTCCAATTTGTAGTTATCGGCAATGGCTGCTTTAACCAGATCGTACCGGTCGAACTCGTGCAACAAACCTTTGCTGGGCTTGAACGGGTTTTGCGGTGATACTACAAACCAAACTTTATCCAGATCGGTATTTTCGGCCATGATATTGGCAATAATCAGGTGCCCCATGTGGATGGGGTTAAATGAACCGAAGAACAGACCAATTTTCTGAGGCTTATCCATTAAGGTTTTACCTTAAACGCATTGTACAGTTGTTGGGCCTCATGCAGCGATTTATCCAAATCTTCATTTATCAACACCACGTCAAATTTGTCCTGGAAGGTCATCTCGAATTTGGCTTTAAAAATTCTTCGTGAAAGACTCTCTTCCGATTCGGTACCACGTTCGGTGAGTCGGGCTTTGAGGACTTCGATTGATGGAACTTTAACAAACACAGCCAATGCTTTGTCGCCAAAATATTTTTTTAGGTTAATTCCACCCTTTACATCCACATCAAAAATTACATTGCGCCCTTCCTTCCAAATGCGCTCGATTTCTGCCTTAAGTGTTCCATAAAAATTTCCGGCATACACTTCTTCCCACTCAATAAATTCATCGGCATCAATCTTCTTCTTAAAATCTTCCGGTGTTAAAAAATAATAATCCTTTCCGTCTTGTTCGGTACGGCCGCGCTTATCGCGCGTAGAGGCAGAAATGGAAAACCCCAGATCGGGGTTATTCTTGAGCAGGTGTTTTACAATGGTGGTTTTACCAGAACCCGAAGGCGCAGAGAAAATAAGCGCTTTACCGGCCATCAGCTTGCTGAGTTTTGACTGATTTGTAGTTTGATCTGATCAACCAGATCGGTTGGTGCATCCCCACCACAGCAAGTGGTCTTCAGCAGTCTTTTAATGGCCATGTCCAGATCATACGATTTAAAACACGGCAGGCAGCGGTCCATATGATTTTTAAAATACTCCTGTTGTTCATCGGAAGCTTCGCCATCAATAATTACCTGCAGCATTTCGATGCATGTCGGCTTCTTGCCATCGGCCAGGATAAACGGATTGTTGGGAGGTGTCATAACTCAGTATTTTTATAACCCATAGATTTGGCGTATTCACTCAATTTTTCTTTCAGCAGGTTTCGCGCGCGATGCAAGCGACTGCGTACCGTACCGATTGGTATATCCAGAATTTTTGCCATCTCTTCGTATTTAAAACCTTCCAGATCGCACAAAATAATTACCGTGCGAAAATCCACATCAAGCGCATTAAGCGCATTTGATATTTCATCACCCATCATATCCTTAAGCGATTCTACGCGCAGGTCGGGTGTAATCTGGCGGTTAACATCTTCTGAGTTATAATATGTTTCAACCTCCTGATAATCTACCTTAGAAGGTTCTTTGGTCTTCTTGCGGTAGTCGTTTATGAAACTGTTTTTTAAAATGCGGAACAGCCAGGCCTTGGCATTAGTTCCTTTTTGGAATGATTCTACAAAACGATAGGCTTTCAGGTAGGTATCCTGCACCAGGTCTTTGGCATCATCGCGGTCCAGCGTAAGCCTGAACCCAAAATTATACATGGAGTTAATATGCGGCAGAAACTCGTTGTTGAAGATTTCGTTCTTCTCCTTTTCGGAATAATTCTGCCGGGTTACGATTTCCTCCATAGAGAGCAAAAATAATAAAGAATAACCATCTTCTATTGCGGCTGCCAGGCTATTTAAACGCCTAAAAAAAGAGGCTGTCTTAAAAAGTATTATTGTCAGGTTGCCCCGATAGCTATCCGGGCGAAACCCATTTCAGCTTCGAAATAGCCTTCGACAAGCTCAGGCTGATTTGAAATAACTTTTGAGACAGCCTCTTGTTCAATTCCATAAAAATTAGTCTGGGTCTATTTAGCTAAGGTATTTACCGATTCCACCAACCTGATAAACTCCGCCCGGTACCCTTCTTTATCCTTACCTCTTGCCTGTTGAGCCAATTGAACAACATCTTCATACCCATATTCTTTTACATATTCTGATTCGCGCAGCAACATTCCAAAACCGGCCACTGCGGCCGACCATCTGAAATTGTCTGATGCCTGACTCAATGCGATGCTTTCATCTAGCAGCGGGTGCTCAATCAACTGGCTGGTGTTGCCATCGGGTTTTTTGTATCGGAATTTTACGGTCAGGATTTCATTCGAGGTATTGTTCACCAGCTCCTTTTTTGGTGTCTGATATTTTAAATCATCCACTTTTGAAAATTTACTTTTTACACCTGTCGGAATGATTTCATACAATGCTGTTACGGAATGACCGGAGCCCAACTCTCCTGCGTCTTTCTTATCATCATTAAAGTCCTCATCGTTTAACAGCCGGTTTTCGTAACCAATCAGGCGGTATGCCTGCACCCGCGCTGGATTAAATTCTATCTGAAGTTTTACATCTTTTGCAATTGTAAACAAGGTGCCACCAAACTCTTTTACCAAAGCCTTCTGTGCCTCCAGAATAGTGTCAATGTAGAAATAGTTGCCATTACCTTTATCCGCTATGATTTCCATTTTGGAATCTTTGTAATTGCCCATTCCAAAACCCAGTGCGGTAAGAAATACACCTTCTTTCCGTTTCTCTTCAATCAATCGTTCCATCCCGCCATTGCTGGATTCACCCACATTAAAATCACCATCGGTTGCCAGAATTACACGGTTGTTTCCACCTACAATAAAATTTTCTTTTGCAATGGCATAGGCTAATTTAATTCCGGCTCCGCCTGCGGTGGATCCGCCTGCTTCCAGATTATCCAATGCATCTAAAATGGCACGCTGATTTGCCCCTGAAGTAGATGGTAATACCACACCAGCTGCACCCGCATACACTACAATGGCAATGCGATCTTGTTCGCGCAATTCTTTTGTTAACATCTTAAATGAAGTTTTAAGCAGCGGAAGCTTGTTCTCATCGGCCATGGATCCGGAGACATCAATTAAAAAAACAAGGTTTGATGCCGGCAGATTTTCTTTCGCTATTTCGCGCCCTTGTAACCCAATATGAACCAGCTTGTGCTTTTCATTCCAGGGAGCAACCGAAATTTCGGTAGTGATGGAAAACGGATGATCGTTTTTGGGCTGCACATATTCATAGTCAAAATAATTGATCATTTCTTCAATGCGCACGGCATCTTGCGGAGGCTTTTGACCGGAGGTAATAAAACGCCTTACATTGCTATACGATGCCGCATCCACATCAATTGAAAAAGTAGATAACGGATTTTTTTGAGCATCATGAAAAATGTTCTCGTTTACAGCTGCGTAGTCTTCGGTGTTGGGTTTTTGCTGATTTATGTAACCGGATGTGGGAGCTGATACACCTTTGCTTCTTCCCTTTCTTCTGTTTGACATTACTCCACTAACTGATCCTGTTAGTGATTTTGTTTGCTGAATCCCATAGCCAACTACCACCACTTCTTCTAACTTTTGAATGTCTGATTCTAGTGTAACATCAACCTGATTTGAAATTGTCAAGACGACTTCCTTCGTTTTAAAACCAATAAATGAAAATATGAGTGTTCCCGTTTGGGATGAAAAAGTAAGGCTGTATGAACCTTTACTATCAGTAACGGTTCCTGTTAATGTCCCCTTCAACACCACATTCACGCCCGGCAGAGCGCTGCCATCATCTGCGGAGGTTACTTTACCCGTAATGGTGCGGGTTTGGGCCAGCAAGGCTATCGCACTAAGCATAACCAGCAACAGGCTTAACGTAATTCTTTTCATAACTGTAAGGATTTTGGTTTGCCAGTAAGATTCTATCGTGTATCGTTTTCCATAAAAAGATTAAAAAATTATCTTCAAGCCGTAAGAAGCTTTGTTTTGACTGACACGGTACTGTTAAATCTTTATAAATCAACCGGTGAACTGGCACACCTGGGCGAGTTATTTGCCCGGTACAAGGCCATGGTGTATGGTGTTTGCCTTAAATACCTGAAAGATCGCGATGACGCCAAGGATGCTGTTATGCAGATTTTTGAAAAACTGATCCAATCGTTGCACCAACATGAGGTGGAAAATTTTAAAAGCTGGCTTTACGTAACTACCCGAAATTATTGCCTGATGCAGTTGCGGGCCAAAAAGGGTAAATTCACGGAAGAATTTTCGTCTGGCCTTATGGAAAACCAGTTACTGTTGCATCCGGAACACGAGCCAGAACTGGAAACTAACCTGACAAAACTGGAGCATTGCATCCAAACCCTGATTACGGAACAACAACAATGCGTGCGGCTTTTCTATTTAGATGAGCGCTGCTACAAAGAAGTGGCCGATACCACCGGATTTACCCTTAATCAGGTAAAAAGTTATATTCAAAATGGCAAGCGGAATTTAAAACTGTGTATGGAGCGAAATGACTAACCGCGAGAAAGACATACAACGATACCTGCGTGGCGAAATGAGTGCTGCCGAACAGCATGCACTTGAAAAGGCTGCATTAAGCGATCCGTTTCTGGCCGAAGCCCTGGAAGGTTTAAGTAATCTTACAGAAGCCGAATTAGCCGAAGATCTGGAAACCATTTCGGGCGAGCTTGAAACCCAAACCGAACACGTTTGGCAAATGCCGGCTGCCGGGGCAAAGCGCAAGGCCGTTTCGGAAGCAGCAGCCTCTTTTGAAGCAGATGAGTTATCTGTGGCTCCTGCGCCCAAACCGGTTATAAAATCTAAGCGTAATTGGACCTGGCCTTTGCGCATTGCTGCTTTATTACTGGTGTTTATCGGTGGCTATTTTTTCATTCCCTTATTAACTGAGGATCAGAAAGAAGATTTAGCCTTAAAGCAAGAAACTACAAAGCCTGAATCTAAGCCTGAGGCAGGACTGACTTTGCCCGACTCAACTTCCACAGCAGATGAAATCACAGCGGAGGAAAAACCCACCGTTGTTTCAAAACCACTAGCTACTGAGAAAAATGAAGTTGCTGCCAAACCGGAAATCGCGCAAACCAAAAAAGATACCGTACCTGAACTTCACCTTACGGATGCCGAATTAGAACAAGCCAAAAAAGTAGTTGTTACCGAAGCCCCAAGTGCAATTGTACAACCACAGGAAGAATTAAAAAAAGAAGCAGCATCTGGTTTACGATCAAAATATGTTGCTGAAACTTATGTTATTCAAGGACGGGTGCTGGCTGAAGAAGACAGTACACCCTTGCCTGGTGTAAACATTGTAATTAAAGGAACAACAACAGGCGCTGTTACCGATATGAATGGTCATTATCAAATTGTAAGTGCGCTGCCTAATCCTATTCTTCAATACTCCTTTATCGGATTGCAAACCCATGAGGTGGCCGTGAAACAGCCCGGTGAATTAAATGTTGAAATGAAGTCTGATGTTTCGCAACTAAGTGAAGTGGTGATTACAGGATACAGTCCCGCAGGTGTTGATCCTAATCGGGAACCGGTAATAAAACTGGCCCAGCCTGCTGGCGGTTTGCGGGCCTACGACAAATACCTGAAAAACAGTTTACGCTATCCGCAACAAGCGCTTGAAAATAATGTAAAGGGCCGGGTAACGGTTTCGTTTACGGTACATACCGATGGATCGGTGGATGAGTTTAATGTATTAAAAGGACTTGGTTTTGGTTGCGATGAAGAAGTAATCAGGTTGGTAAAAGACGGGCCCCAATGGTCGCCTACCACACAAGATGGCGAACCTGTAGAAAGTGAAATTCGGGTGCGGGTAAAATTCGCACCACCAACAAAGTAGCTGGCAAAACTACCGTGCTAAAATTATCCGAGCGGTAGGCCGTAATCGTTTCGTAATTCATTATTCTTTTTACTTTTAGGGATTGTAAACCTTCCTACATGAGCCTATTTATTAAAAAACCGTTAGAGCAACTGCTGTCGCAAGCAGGAGATTCAGATAAAGGATTAAAACGCACACTTGGCCCAGGCAACCTGATTGCATTGGGTATTGGTGCTATTATTGGTGCCGGTTTATTTGTGCGAACTGCCGCTGCTGCCGGAGAAGCTGCTGGTCCGGCTGTAGTAATTTCATTTGTTATTGCTGCTATTGGTTGTGCCTTTGCCGGATTGTGTTATGCCGAGTTTGCCTCTATGATTCCCATAGCCGGTAGCGCGTATGCATATGCCTACGTAACTATGGGTGAGTTCACCGCGTGGATAATAGGTTGGGCACTCGTGTTAGAATATGCACTCGCTTCGGCCACTGTTTCCATTGCCTGGAGCGAATACCTCAATAATCTCCTCGGGGGGGCCATACCGTACGAATGGAGCCACTCACCTTTTGAAGTTTCAGCAGAAGGCGTGCGTGGCTTTATCAACTTCCCGGCTTTATTCATTCTGGTTGTGCTTACGCTGATACTTATTAAAGGCACAAAAGAATCGGCTAACCTGAATGCCGTAATTGTATTTGTGAAAGTGGCTATTGTATTGGTGTTTATTGTATTAGGTTGGGGCTTTATTAACGATGCGAACTATACACCCTTTACTATACCTGAAGGAACACCCGGCCACGACAACTGGCGTGAATTTGGTTGGGGTGGTGTGCTGGGCGGATCGGCCATTGTTTTCTTTGCCTTTATAGGTTTCGATGCGGTTTCAACTGCTGCACAAGAAGCAAAGAATCCAAAACGCGATATGCCAATTGGTATTCTGGGCTCGCTGGTAGTGTGTACAATTCTGTATGTATTATTCTCGCACGTATTAACCGGTATTGCCAACTGGACAGAGTTTAAAACGGCCGGTAAAGAAGCTTCAGTAGCTTACGCAATTCAGAATTATATGCCGGGCTATGAATGGTTAGCCACCTTAATTACTATTGCTATCCTTGCCGGATTTTCGTCTGTAATTCTGGTTATGCTTATGGGCCAGTCGCGGGTATTTTATTCTATGTCGAAGGATGGTCTTGTTCCTAAAGTATTTTCAGAACTTCACCCTAAGTATCGCACACCTTTTAAATCAAACTGGTTGTTGTTGATTTTTGTGGGATTATTTGCCGGCTTTGTACCCGGCAGCATTGCAGGCGATTTAACCAGCTTTGGTACCCTCTTCGCATTTGTGTTGGTGTGTGTGGGTATCTGGTTAATGCGTGTTAAAAATCCGGAGGCGCCACGTCCATTCAAAACTCCATTGGTTCCACTGGTACCCATCTTAGGGATACTCGTTTGTTCTGCTATGATTTTTTCATTGGGTATGGAAACATTGGTATCGGCTGTTGTATGGATGGTAGCCGGATTGATAATTTATTTTGCTTACAGTAAAAACAACAGTACCCTGCGCAAGGGTAATTAGTAATTACTACAAAACTGGAGCTAAGTCTTATAACTCCCGACACAAAGTCGGGGGTTAATTTTTTTAGTTAATCACTTCATCGGTTATAGTCAGGTTGATTCCTGATAGCTGTGTACGGTAGCGATTAAGTGGCCTCCATGCCGGGCCACCGGTTGGACTTCCATCTGTAAAACTAAAGTTAGAACCACAACAGGAGTCGATCATGAACAAACCGGAAGAATGAATATCCACTGTTGCACACGCTTCATTCGGCCTGAACGAACAGTTGCGTTCATAGGCCATGTAAGTTGAGGCATCAATGCGATAAATAATAATCCCCCGCACCCCACCATCAATAGCCAAAGAGCCCCCATCTACCTGCAGTCCACTTTGAAAGGAAAGGTTAAGCACAATATCCGGAAAAGAGGTGATCGGAATAAAATCATCGGTTAACTCGCGGCCACAACCCGCGATCAATAACAAGCCGATCCAAAAACTATTTTTGAGAATACGCATAAAATCCCTTTCCACTTTTTCTTCCTAATTCACCCTTATCAATTTTCTCTTTTTGCACCGGGCTTGGTTTAAACTTAGGTGCCTTGTTAAAACCCTCGTACACCGATTCTGTTACGGCATAGTTTACATCAATACCTATCAAGTCCATCAATTCGAACGGGCCCATCTTAAAACCTGAAGCCCGCAGCAATGCATCTATCGTTTCGAAAGAAGCTGCACCCCTTTCTACAGCCAGCAGCGACTCTACATAGAAATGTCGCGCTACCCGATTAACGATAAAGCCGGGAGAATCTTTCGCGTCTACACTAACTTTTCCAATCGATTTTGCAAAAACTTTAAGAGTTGCTAAAACCTCAGGTTCCGTTTGATCGCCTGCCACAACTTCAACCAACTTCATAATGTGAGCAGGATTAAAAAAATGCAACCCGGCACAGCGCTTCGGATTATTTAAACCCGCTGCAATCTTACTAACCGATAAAGACGAAGTGTTGGTAGCCAGAATAGCTTTTTCTGTATTCAGGGTTTCTACCTGCTTGAACAGGTTTTGCTTGATTACAAGATTTTCGGCTATTGCTTCAATAACCAGATCAGCCTTAAGTTGATTTATATTGGCTGAAATTGAAATTTTACTGAGTGCTTCTCCAGAGGCAGTTGGAGTTATCTTACCCTTTTCAGAAAGTTGATGAAACGCTTTCGTTACTAAAGCCATGGCTCGTTCACAAGCTACCTCGCTTACATCAAATACTTTTGTGGTGTATCCAGCCAGCGCGCACGAAATGGCTATTCCCTGGCCCATGGTACCTGCGCCTGCAATTGCAACAGTTTTAATTTCTAAGGCCATAAAAAGAGGTTATTGCTTCACAAACGTATTCAATTTGTTTACGTGAAAGAAACGGATGCAATGGAAGTGATAACACCTGCTGCTGTAGGTTTGCTGCAACCGGAAAATCGTTTTCGTTGTGATTCAAATGCGCATAGGCTGGTTCGAATGGAATTGCCTTTGGATAGTGAATCAAGGTTTGAATCCCGCGTTCGGCCAAATAGGCCTGAAGTGCCGCCCGCCTTTTCACCCGAATTACAAAAAGATGAAATACATGCGCGGTGGGCTCATCAATTTGCGGCAAAACAATTTCAGGAATAGCTTTCAGGTTATCCAAATAAATTTTTGCCCATTCTTTTCTTTTAGAAGTCCAGAGCAAAACATGGTTTAGCTTAACCAGAAGTATAGCTGCCTGCAATGCATCGAGCCGGCTGTTTATTCCTTCAAACAGGTGTTCATCTTTGGTAAGGCCGCCATGGTTGGCAAGCCTTCTCACTTTTTTGGCCAATGATTCATTGTTGGTAATCAGGCAACCGGCATCGCCAAATGCTCCAAGATTTTTGGTTGGGTAAAAACTAAAAACACCACAATCTCCCACAGTGCCCACCTTCCCTACAATTGATTCGGCAAAGTGTGCCTGCGAGCAATCTTCAATAAGTTTGAGTTGGTTCTGATCGCACAAAGTTTTAATTGGTTTCAGATCGACCATCCTTCCATAAAGATGAACCACGATTACCGCTTTGGTTTTAGCTGTGATTTTTTGCTGGATTGATTTTGCCGAGATCAAAAACGAATCGGGTTCTACATCGGCAAACACAACCTGCGCCCCACAAAGGGTAATTACTTCTGCGGATGATATCCAACTCCAGGCCGGAGTAATTACCTCATCGCCTGGTTTTATTCCTAATGCTTTAAGTGCCAGAAATAATCCATCGGTTGCATTGCCCAGCCCTATGGCATGCAGGGCTCCACAACGTTCACCAAAACTCTTTTCAAAATTCTGTACAGTCGAATCTCCGATATACCAACCGCCTTCTAAAACTTTTTGAAAGGCATGGTCAGCTTCCGCGCGAATGGCCTGATATTGGGCAGCAAGATCATTAAACAGAACTTGCATAACCCAATCTACATTACTGATTTAAACTGCCGTAAAAACCGGATGTCGTTTTCAGAAAATAAACGCAAATCATTTATTCCATAGCGTAACATGGTAATGCGCTCAATGCCCATTCCAAAGGCAAAACCGGTGTATACTTCAGGATCAACACCACAGTTGCGCAATACATTGGGGTGCACCATTCCGGAGCCGGCAATTTCTACCCAACCCGAATATTTGCAAACATTACAGCCTTTACCGTGGCAAATCAAACACGAAATATCTATTTCGGCACTGGGTTCTGTAAACGGAAAGAAAGATGGCCGCAGCCGGATCTTGGTTTCTTTGCCAAACATTTCTTTAGCAAAGTGATAAAGCGTTTGTTTTAAATCGGCAAAGCCTACATTGGTATCTACATACAAACCTTCTACCTGATGGAAGAAGCAATGGGCGCGAGCCGAAATAGCTTCATTGCGGTACACCCTGCCCGGCATAATAGCCCTGAAAGGGGGCTTGCGGTTTTTCATCAACCTGATTTGCACGTTAGAAGTGTGTGTACGCAATAACACATCCGGATTTTTTTCTACAAAGAATGTGTCCTGCATTTCGCGGGCCGGATGGTTCTCCGGAAAATTCAAAGCAGTAAAATTATGCCAGTCATCTTCTATCTCCGGGCCATCTTCCACATTAAAACCTAGCCGTTCAAAAATTTCTATAATGCGGTATCTCGTTAAGGATAATGGATGCTGACTTCCGGTTTTGTTAGGTGTAGTGGGTAACGTCAGATCGCCTTCAAACGTAAGGTTGGCTGACGTGCTTTCAAGTTGTTCTTGTCCTTGTTTAAATTTTTCTTCCGAAAGCTTTTTCAGATCATTCAGAGCTTTGCCAAGCGATTTTTTCTGTTCAGCAGTGGCCGACTTCAATTCATCAAACAAAGCAGTTAACTCACCCTTTTTACTGATAAACTGTAAGCGAAATTGCTCCAGATTCTCGCGGGTTTTAATCGCGAAAGAATTTATTTTAGTTTCTATCGATTTAATCTTGTCTTCCATGGGCCATTCTGGCTTGTGCAAATTTTAATAAAAAGTTGATACTTAAACAGATTGCCAGAGCAATTCCTAAGATTAACCAATTACCCTGATTGCGTAAAAGTACAGCTAAGACCAGAAATAGTAAATTAATTGCTGCAATAGAAATTACTGATTTTTGATGAGAGAACCCCAGGTTTATAAACTGATGGTGAAGGTGATTGCGATCGGCTTTAAAAGGTGATTGGAATTTTCTAAGCCTGAGAATAATTACCCGTGAGGTATCAAACACTGGAATTATCAAAACACAAACAGCTGTTGCTACCGGGGTTGGAAATCTGAATGCATGATCACCCGGCAAGTGATAACTGATTTGAATGAATTTTATAGCGAGGAAAGAAATTAACAATCCGATCATAAGGGCTCCGGTATCGCCCATAAAAATGCGGGAAGGTTGCCAGTTGAAATAGAGAAACGCAATCAGGGCACCAGAAAAACAATAAGCTACATAACTCAAAGCCGTTTCGCCTATCACAAAAAACCAGGTGCCAAAACAAAGCAGAATTATCAGGCCTATGGTTCCGGCCAAACCATCCAGTCCGTCAATCAGGTTATACGCATTTGTAAGAATTACGATTACAAAAACCGTAAGGCTCATTCCCACCCATTCGGTAAATACGTAATTACCAAACAAACCATAGGTTGAGTTAAGAAAAGTGCGATCCAGAAAAACCAAAACCAGCACAGGCAAAAACTGACTATATAATTTTTGTTTGGGCGATAATGCCAGGATATCATCGCGCATGCCGATTGTAAACATGAGCGTAAGAGCCACAAAAAAGTAACGCATTTTAACCCAATCCCGAAGCGACAAACTTAAGATAAGTGCTACTCCGGCTCCGAGCAAAATTGCAAGCCCACCCATGGAGGGTGTAAAGCCGGAATGAATTTTATGTTTACCAGGCGAATCGAATAACTTCCACTGGCTTAAAACTTTAATGAATACCGGAAAAAAGAGAAATGCGGTAAGAAAAGATATGGCCGTATAGAATAGAAGCGTAAGCACAAGGATAGTTAGGTAAAATTAATGCTTTGTGCTGGCTTCCGGTAACTTCTGTTTACGATAGATTTTTAAGGTACCAGCGAATAGTTTTAACTATCCCTGTTTCAAAATTTTCTGACGCCTTCCAGCCTAATTCTGTTTCAATTTTGGTGGCATCAATGGCGTACCGTTTATCGTGGCCAGCGCGATCCTTAACATACGTAATTTGCTCTTTGTACGATTTGCCAGAGGGATTTGGCTTTTCCTGATCCAGTAAAGCACAAATGGTTTGAACTATCTGGTTATTGGTGCGCTCATTCCGGCCGCCTATGTTATACGTTTCACCAGCGCGACCATTTTTAAAGACAAGCTCAATTCCCTTTGCATGATCCAACACATATAACCAATCGCGTACATTCATTCCATCACCATAAATCGGAATGGGTTGACCACTCATGGCTTTGCGAATAATGGTAGGAATAAGTTTTTCTTTATGTTGCTTGGGGCCGTAGTTATTAGAACAATTAGTTGTAACAACATTTAGTCCATAGGTGTGATGGTAGCTGCGCACCAATAAATCGCTACTCGCTTTGGATGCCGAATAAGGGCTATTGGGTGCGTAAGCAGTGGTTTCCGTAAACAGACCCTCTTTCCCTAATGTTCCATACACTTCATCAGTACTTATATGTAAAAAACGGTTATGCTCACAACCTGGCTTTATTTCAAACGGAGCCGCCATCCAGCTATGCCGGGCTACATCCAGAAGAGTAAACGTTCCATTAATATTGGTACGAATAAAAGCTTCCGGGCCTGAGATAGAATTATCTACGTGCGACTCGGCTGCAAAATGAATTACTCCACTAAAATTATATTGCTGAAACAGGCTTTCAACCAATTGCCGATCGCAGATATCGCCTTTTACAAAATGGTAACGGGAATTGCCATCCATTTCTTTCAGGTTAGCAATATCTCCGGCATAGGTTAAGGCATCCAGATTTACAACTTTATAGTCAGGATTGTTTTGAATAAAGTGCGGAATAAAGTTTGAGCCGATAAAACCTGCACCGCCTGTAACTAAGATTGTTTTCATATCAAAAATTATATTCTGCTTCGTGCAGAAGTGGATGTTTCCGATCCCTTTCTGAAAGTACTAATTGGTGAGGTGGGATCGGAAACACGATACCCAATGCCGGATCAGTAAATAAAATTCCTCCTTCAACCTGGGGTATATAGTAATCATCACTCTTATAGAATATTTCTGCTTGCTCGCCCAACACGATAAATCCATGAGCAAAACCCTTCGGAACCAATATTTGCTTTTTATTATCTGCTGATAATTCTACTGTAAAGTGCTTTCCAAAAGTAGGTTCATTTTTTCTTAGGTCAACCACCACATCCAGTATGCTTCCTGATAACACTCTAACTAACTTTGTTTGAGCATGAGGCGCATTCTGAAAATGTAAACCCCGGGCAACCCCTTTTGTAGATCTGGACTGATTATCCTGAACAAAATTAAAATCGATTCCAGCCTCTGCAAGTGTTTTACGGCTGAACGACTCCATAAAATACCCGCGACTATCGCCCAACACCTTAGGTTCTAAAAGTAGCAACCCATTAAATTCTGTTCTTGTAATCTTCACTATCTGATAAATTTCTCGTTGATCACCTTCATCAGATACTGGCCATATTGATTTTTAAGAAGAGGTTTGGCCAATTCGGCTACTTGCTCTTTGGTGATATAACCCTTACGGAAAGCTATTTCCTCCAGACAAGCCACCTTCAATCCTTGTCTTTCTTCAATAGACTCAATAAAGTTTGAAGCTTGTAACATAGACTGATGTGTACCCGTGTCAAGCCACGCCATTCCTCTACCTAATAATTTAACATTCAAAGATTTTTCTTGCAGATACATCTTATTCAAATCAGTAATCTCCAACTCTCCACGAGGCGATGGTTTTACCTGCTTTGCTTTTTCAACAACTGTGTTGTCATAAAAATATAATCCGGTTACAGCATAATTTGATTTGGGTTCTTTTGGCTTCTCTTCGATAGACAGTACGTTACCTTGTTCATCGAACTCTGCCACACCGTAACGCTCGGGATCATTTACATAATAACCAAAAACAGTTGCCCCCTTTTGAAGTTGGCTTGCTTCAACCAATAGTTTGGAGAAGTTGTAGCCATAAAAAATATTATCGCCCAATACCAGACAAGCTGAATCTCCATTTAAAAAGGTCTCGCCTATTAAAAATGCTTGTGCTAACCCATCGGGTGAAGGTTGCTCGCGATACTCAAAGCGTACCCCTAAATGCGAGCCATCACCTAACAAACTCTTGAAGAGGGGTAAATCTTGTGGTGTGGAAATAATCAAGATCTCTCGAATGTTAGCCAATAGCAATACCGAAAGGGGGTAATAAATCATCGGTTTATCATAAATTGGTAAAATCTGTTTAGAAACAGATTTTGTGAGTGGATATAACCGGGTACCTGAACCTCCAGCCAATACTATTCCTTTCATTTATTGATTTTTATGCAAGATAAAAAAGGTCCATCTTAGTTAGAAACCTTTTGGGTTAACTCAGGTTTCGGATTTTCTTCTCCCATTGCCAAGCATGTTGCAACGATTGCCCCAGATTGTACTTTGCTTTCCACTTTAGCCCATCCATAACCTTTTTTGGATCGGCAAAAACTTTTTCAATATCTCCAGATCTGCGTGGCCCAATCTTGTAATTAAGGGTTACCCCCGTTTCTTCAATGAATTTTTTTACCAACTCCAGTACCGAAACCCCAACTCCGGTTCCCAGGTTAAATGCTTCAAAAAATTTCTCACTCTTTTGCTCCTGCAGGAAATCAATGGCATTAACGTGCGCGGAAGCCACATCGCACACGTGAATAAAATCCCGCAGGCAGGATCCATCAGGCGTGTTATAATCACTACCAAACACAGTAAGTTGTTGCCTTACACCCGCGGCCGTTTGTGTAACGTACGGAACAAGATTGTTTGGAATTCCAATTGGCAGTTCTCCGATTAAACCAGTGGGGTGGGCACCAATAGGATTAAAATATCGTAGTGAAACAACTCGAATTCCCTCTGCTACAACATCTTCAAGAATACGTTCGCACAATTGTTTACTTGCTCCGTAGGGCGATTCAGCTTTTTTAAAGGGAGCCGACTCGTCTACCGGAATCTGATCGGGTTGACCATAAACAGTACATGAAGAAGAAAAAATCAAATCCCGAACCTGGTGCCGCTTCATCACTTCCAGCAACACCAACAAAGAACCAATGTTATTTTTATAGTATAGTAAAGGTTTTTCTACCGACTCGTTAACCGATTTATAAGCTGCAAAATGAATAACAGAATCAAACCGATGGGCAGAGAATAATTCTTCCATTGCAGATTCATCGAGGCAATCCACTTTATGGAAGCCAAACTCTTTTCCGGTTATTGACTTTACGCCTTCTATTATTCTGATTTCACTTCGCTCAAGCGAATCAATGGCCGTAACTTCATAACCGGCATTGAGCAATTCAATTACGGTATGTGCACCGATATAACCTGCACCACCTGTAACCAATACATGATTTTTGTTTTTCACTTCGGTGTTTATTAGAGCCGTGCCGTTACAGTCGATTTTTCCAAAAATCCCTTAACATCATAAACAATTGTCTTTGCATTCCGGATTATCGACCACTTCAGGTCTTTAAATTCTGTATGGCTTACCGCCAATACAATGGCCGAGTACGTTTTGTTTAAATCAGCAATAAGATCAAGATTATACTCATGCTTCACTTCTTGCGCATCGGCATGTGGATCGTAAACTTCTACATCGGCCCCAAAACTTTGCAGCTCACGAATCACGTCAATCGCCCTGCTGTTTCGAATGTCGGGGCAATTTTCTTTGAACGTAATTCCTAAAACCAAAACCTTGGCTTTGTTTACCGGTAAATCATTTTGAGTCATTAGCTTGATAACCCGGTTGGCAATATGAATACCCATATTGTCATTTATTCTGCGGCCTGCTAAAATTACCTGTGGGTGATAGCCCAGACTATCAGCCTTATACGTAAGGTAGTATGGATCTACGCCAATACAATGGCCACCGACAAGCCCTGGCTTGTAAGGCAAGAAGTTCCACTTGGTGCCCGCAGCCTCCAGCACCTCGTGTGTATCGATTCCCATCTTTTCAAAAATCAGCGAAAGCTCATTTACAAAAGCGATGTTTATGTCGCGTTGAGAATTTTCTATAACCTTGGCTGCCTCTGCAACTTTTAATGATGACGCTTTATGAGTGCCCGCGACAATAATCTTCCTGTAGAGCTGATCAACTCTTTCCGCTATTTCGGGTGTGCTTCCACTCGTTACTTTTTTGATGTTGGGCAAGCGATGCTGCTTGTCGCCTGGGTTGATCCGCTCGGGCGAATAGCCACAATAAAAATCAACATTAAATTTCAAGCCGCTAAACTTCTCCAATACCGGCACGCAATCTTCTTCGGTACAACCCGGGTACACCGTAGATTCATAGATTACGATGTCGCCTTTCTTTAAAACTTTGCCTACCGTTTCACTCGCTTTCTTTAGTGGCGTAAGGTCAGGCGTTTTAAATTCATCTACCGGTGTAGGTACCGTAACCACAAAGTGATTAACCGATTTCAAATCCTCCGGATTGCTGGAGTAAGAAAGTTTACCTGCCGACAAAAGCTCTTGTTTATCAACTTCGAGTGTGCGATCGAACCCTTGTTTTAATTCTTCTATACGGTCTTTATTTATGTCGAACCCTACCACGTCCATGATTTTTCCAAACTCAACTGCGAGTGGCAATCCAACATACCCTAATCCTATTACACCAATTTTATCCATGCTTACTTGATCTTATAATACATTTTAAACCATTCCACAAAATTACTAATGCCTGTTTCAATAGGAGTATCGGGTTTAAAACCCACATCTCGTTTAAGATCTTCTACATCGGCATAGGTTGCAGGCACATCACCATCCTGAAGTGGCAGGAAATTTTTAATGGCTTTTTTTCCAAGCTTCTGCTCAAGCACTTCAATAAAGTAAAGCAGTTCAACCGGGTTGTTATTTCCAATGTTATAGATTTTATACGGAGCAAAACTGCTGCCTGGATCGGGCTTTTCTCCGCTCCATTTCGGGTTGCCCTTTGGTATAACAGGAATTAACCGCACAATGCCTTCCACGATATCATCTACATAGGTAAAATCGCGTAGCATTTTACCATCGTTAAAAACATTGATAGGCTCACCGTCCAGAATAGCTTTGGTGAAAAGAAAGAGTGCCATATCGGGGCGGCCATAAGGCCCGTAAACCGTGAAGAACCTTAACCCTGTTGTGGGAATATTATAAAGGTTGGAATATGAATGAGCCATTAATTCATTCGCCTTCTTGGTTACGGCATACAAGGCAAGCGGATGATCTACGTTATCGTGTACGGAGAAAGGCATTTTGCGATTTGCGCCATAAACCGAACTGGACGATGCATAAATAAGATGCTTAACCGGAAAATTGCGGCAAGCTTCTAATATGTTTAGAAAACCAGTAAGGTTGCTATCCAGGTATGCATACGGATTTTGAATGGAATACCGCACCCCAGCCTGCGCAGCCAGGTTTACCACATAGTCAATTTGCGAAGTAGAAAACAGAGAATCAACAGCCTTTTTGTTCTCCAGATCGAACCGATGGAATGAAAAATTCTGGAACGGATTAAGGATTGCCAACCGCGATTCTTTCAGCCCGACATCGTAATAATCGTTCAGATTATCCAATCCAATTACCTGATGCCCTGCCTCTAACAGTCGTTTGCTAAGATGAAACCCGATAAAGCCTGCGGCTCCCGTTACTAATATTCGCATTGAACTCACAAAACCAGAATTTGGCCCCAAAAGTACATCAAATCTGGTTAGTTTTGTGCACTTCTCACACTGGCTTTCCAATCAAATCTGATATTTGTGCTACTGCAACTTTTTTTAAAAGAACTTACACTGGAACTCAGGCGTAAAGCTGTTATCTCAGGCCTTGCTTTATACCTGTTCAGTACCGCCTTTATCTGTTACCTTTCCTTTAGCCTGAAGCAAAACCAGATTACGCCATTGGTTTGGAGTGCGCTGTTTTGGGTAACCATCCTCTTTTCCGTTATCAATACCGTTGCCAAAAGTTTTATTGGTGAAAAAAAAGGGCGCGAGATTTATTATTACTCCATTGCATCGCCTGCTGCAATTTTATTGTCGAAGATGCTTTATAATTTTTTGCTGATTACCATCCTTACTTTTGCAGGCTGGGTGTTGTTTGTGCTGTTGTTAGACAATCCATTGGCCGATCATACCCTGTTTGCCTTAACGTTGTTGCTTGCCGCGTTGGGATTTTCTGCTTCACTTACTATGCTATCGGCTCTGGCCGCCAAAGCCAACCACAGTAACATTCTTATGGCTGTGCTCAGCTTTCCGGTAGTAATTTCTGTGTTGCTTATCGCGATTAAGGTTACTAAAAATTGCATTGATGGACTGGATCGTTCCGTTAGTTACCCGGAACTTCTTACACTATTGGCAATTAATTGCCTGGTAGCGGCAGCGTCTTATTTGCTCTTCCCGTATATTTGGCGCAGTTAAAAAATCGGAGATGAAGGCGTGGGTTAAAGTATTATGCGTGTTGCTGCTGGTCTACACTATTGTAGGTGGTTTTTTGCTTGAAGTACCGCGCCTCAACATCGTTAACGAAAGCATTCGGGCCCTTTATTTTCATGTGCCCATGTGGTTTGGCATGATTGCCCTATTCACGGTATCGTTAGTTTATTCAATTCTTTATTTGAACAAACCAACTTTTAAGCGCGATACCTACTCCGTTGAGTTTGTGCATGCCGGTATTGTTTTAAATCTGTTAGGGTTAACTACCGGAATGATCTGGGCCAACTACACCTGGGGTTCGCCCTGGCATGGCGATCCCAAACAAAACGGAGCCGCCATCGCATTGTTGATTTACCTGGCTTACTTTGTGTTGCGTGGTTCTATTGAAAACGAAGACCAGAAAGCGCGGCTTAGTGCTGTTTATAACATCTTTGCGTATGCCGCAATGATTCCGTTGCTGTTTATTGTTCCACGCATGACCAGTTCGATGCATCCCGGTAATGGTGGAAACCCAGGCTTTAACAGCTACGATTTAGATAGCCGCATGCGTTTAATTTTTTACCCGGCCGTTATTGGTTGGACTTTATTGGGTGTTTGGATTGCTATCCTGCGTGTACGGGTACGTTTGATTACCGAAAAACTTTTAAATCTTGAAAATGACTAAGATCGTGAAGATTATTATTGGATTAGTGATGTTACCGTTTATGGGTAATGCACAGCCGATTGAAATGGCCGACACTATGCGTTCCGAAGGAAAGATTTATGTAGTAGTGGCTATTCTGTTGCTCATCTTTGCCGGCCTGATTGCCTACCTGATACTGTTAGACCGGAAGATTACGAAGATTGAAAAGAAGTTACCAAAGGAGTCCTGATCTGATTTAATCATTAGAAATAACGCCAGCACATAATGCGTGGTGGTATTCGAAGCCAACAGTATGTGTTAGGGGTAGGTACTTTTAATGTGGCTTATTATATAGTCCTTTGTTTGTTTGTCATTGTCCTCGTTATACATTCTCATTAGAATCACCATTATCTCTTTTGAATCAGTCTTCAATAAAGCGTCTATCGCCTTTCTCTTCTCAGTCCATTCATTTGAGGTCTTAATCGTCCTGTATTCATTTTCTAAATTCAAGCTGATTACGGTCTCTAATTCACCCGGGTATTGTATTTTGTCCAAAGAAAAATATGTTAAACTAAAGCCAATCTTTTTTAGGGTTGATTCTAAGTCATTAAAAATTATAGCCTGGAGTGTGTCCTTTGATAGCATGATGAGAGAATCTGAACTTATTGTCAGTAGTACCCTTCGAATACTTGCTCGAGTTTCTGGGCTTACACATACCATCTGGTACTGATCTGTACAACGAGAATGCACATTCAATACATCTCCTTCTGAGATATAGAATTTAGTTTTGAAATTAGTAATGTGATCCAAATTGTCTTTTGTGAGAAAAGTCAAATTGTCGGAGTAGGTATTTTCGTCAATCGGATATATTGTTACCTTTTTATCAGATCGGATATAGTGACTACCATTTTTCAATAGTTCGTGTCCAACAACTCCTCGTTCATTGGCACCAATGTCTACATTTTTAACTATGCAGCTTGTTAGAATAAGGGATAAGAATACGATATGTTTCATAAGTAGTTACCACTAACGGTTTCGGACTTTTCGTTCGGGCGGGTTTCCCTGCCTGCCGGCAGGGGAGCACAATCCCGATAGCTATCGGCATCAATTTATTACTAAAGTTCATTAGAAGCACATAGCTTCAAGTTTGTACGTCAGCCCGCCTGACGCAAAACCCGTGTTATGCGTAGCCATTTTGTCCACTCAGATATTTGGCAAAGTCAAAGGTTCCATTATTCACATCTTCCGCAAATTGTCGAACCGATTTATTTATTATCTCAATTTTATATGGGTCGTGGATTAGTCCGAATACTTGCCCTTTTCTGTCAATCGCAATGAAGTTGCCATCTTCAAGGTCTTTTATTTGGTAGTAGGTCTTTCCGTCAATATCAAATTCTCCAAGGTTTGTCAGGTCAAGTTGGTCACAAGTGAGACCGCTAACTAGTTTTTTAATTTTTGTGTCAGCGGAAAACTTACTTTTACTTTTATTAAATGATGATAAGTCGACTTGAAAGTTTTTGAAGTCCAAAATACTTTTTTCAATTTCAAAGCCTATCCAAAGTCCATCATAAATTGTAATGCTTAGCGGGAATACTTGTCCGTCTTGTTTAATAATAATGTTTTCCAATTCAAACTGCTTTCCCCTGGTAATTGATTTGTCTGATTGTGAGGGGTCAAAGCCGATTGAATAGAAATTACCCTTCATTGCGTGGTTTACAGAAAATCGTCTATAAAGACCTTTGTCAAGTCCGTCCCCCAAAAATTTAAAGTCAGCAGGTAATTGCAAAAAGACTTGTCGGAAAAAATCCAGTGCCTTTCCTTCAATTTTCCAGCTTGACTTTTTAAATAGTCCAAACATTGTTGTCTGTCGTTTTATTGTTACGTCTAACGTTTGTACTTATGCAGTTGGATTTCACTCGTCCTCTATTGTCGTCCTTTTTAGTCAACGTAGATTTTGTCCCACAATCATGCTCACAATAATCATTGTCGGTATGGGCGTACAGAAAATTGCTAATAGCCAATTCCCTGCATGTCCAAAGTCTTTTCTGTTTTTAAGTCCAATTATTACTAGTCCAATTAGTCCAAGTACATAAAATAAAGGGAAACCGAAATACATTTGCATTCCCACTTCTCCACCTGGGTTTGTTGTCGCGTAGATAAACAAAAGTCCGTTAATGATGTTGAAAATTATCGTGTAAGTCAGTAAGGTTTTATTTAGTTTCATTCGACTGTTAGTCTTGATTAAATAGTCCGGCAATAATCATTAGCACTCCAACGATGAGAAGTCCCCAACTGCTTACTACCAATTTTGACCTCGTATAACTCCAGCCTTCATTCTTCTTGTCCCTTGATGATTTTCTTGATTCAATGGTTATCCCAATTAGCCCAATGAGCAGTCCAATAAGTCCGTAAATTATTAGTTCAACATTCATTAATCTAAATCAGTTTGTCGTCACCGTCCACGAAGGCGACCCAATTGCCACCAACTCCTAAATATACGCAACTACATTGCGCATATCCGCCACTCAAAGCGGCATTTACACAGGTTTGGTGTTGTAAAGCCGGTACTTTTGAGCTTATCGCTTTCAAAATCACAACTTTTTAACACTTCAAGTTGTTTTAGGCTGTACCTTTGCCACAAAGCAAAATCAGCAGAAGAAATGAAGAAGTCGCATATTTTTGCCCTGGTCGCTATTGCAGCCGCTATTGGTATTATCATTGCCAATACCGGTGATGCCAGCACCTACATGTCGTTCGATCAGGCCTACCAGATGGCCTCCACCGGTAACAAAACCCAAATTCATGTTGTTGGCGATCTGAAAAAAGATGCCAACGGCAATATTGTTGGTATTGAAAAAAGTGCCGATAAACTCTCCTTCTCGTTTATTCTGGTAGACGAAAACCAGAAGGAGCAAAAAGTATATTATAACGAACCTATGCCCCCCGATTTTACGCGCTCCGAAAAGGTTGTGGTAATTGGTGGCTACCAGAATAACTCCTTCGTAGCCAGCAAAATTCTGCTAAAGTGTCCTTCTAAATACCAGGAAGAAAAAATTAACACCAGCAGTTTATAATCGCATTTTAAAATTCCGGTAATGCATTACTTTATTGGTGATCTGGGTCACTTCTTTATCATCCTCTCTTTTGTTACTTCTCTGGTTAGTGCTTTTGCTTACTGGAAAACAATCTACAGCCCCGAAGCGATTCGCGAACCCTGGCGCAAGAATGCCCGGATAGCCTTTTACACACACCTGGTTGCGGTGTTGGGTGTTGTGGTCTGTCTGTTTGTTATTATTTATCAGCATTACTTCGAGTATCATTATGCCTACAGTCACTCCTCGCGCCACTTGCCGGGTCAATACATGGTATCGTGTTTTTGGGAAGGTCAGGAAGGAAGTTTCTTACTCTGGATTTTCTGGCAGGCTATAATTGGTATTGTACTGATTCACACTCAAAAAAAATGGGAAGCCCCGGTTATGGTGGTCTTTAGCCTGGTACAGGCTTTTCTGGCATCTATGATTCTGGGGGTTGTAATTCCTTTGCTGGACCTTAAACTGGGAAGTTCGCCATTCATCTTGCTGCGCGATGCCATTGACGATCCCATCTTTAGCCTGCAACCCGATTTTATTCCGAAAGATGGCAGTGGGCTAAATCCACTTCTTCAAAACTACTGGATGGTAATTCATCCGCCTACGTTATTCCTGGGCTTTGCCTTAACATTGGTGCCGTTTGCCTTTTGTATAGCCGGCCTTTGGCAGAAACAATATTCCGAATGGATTAAACCTGCACTTCCGTGGACGCTTATCGGTGCCGGCATTCTGGGGCTGGGTATTTTAATGGGTGGCTACTGGGCATACGAAACTTTAAACTTTGGTGGCTACTGGAATTGGGACCCTGTAGAAAATGCCGTGTACGTACCCTGGTTGGTTATGATTGCCTCCATCCACACCATGCTTATCTACAAGAATAATCAAACAGCGCTCAAGAGTTCTGTCGTTCTGGTTATTGCCGTGTTTGTGTTAATCCTGTACTCTACTTTTTTAACACGCAGTGGAATTCTGGGCGATGCTTCGGTACACTCTTTTACTGATCTCGGGCTTTCGGGGCAGTTGTTAATTTACCTTTTGTTTTTTACCCTGGCTGCTATCGGGTTAGCGATCTGGCGCTGGAAAAATATTCCTACATCTGATAAAGAAGCCACGGTTTACTCCCGCGAGTTCTGGATTTTTTCAGGCGCTACTATTCTATGCTTTTCCGGATTCCATGTTATTATTCCAACCTCTTACCCGGTAATAAACGAGATAGGTGGTTGGTTTGGCCTGGACTTAAGACTGGCTGTTCCCGGAGATCAGGTTCATTATTACTCGCGCTATCAAATCTGGTTTGGGGTACTGGTGGCGCTGGCTTCAGGCACGGCCCAGTTTTTCTGGTGGCGCAGGATTGACAAGAGTAATCTTCTTAAAGAGCTGCTTTATCCTGTTCTGATCTCGCTGATCTTATTTGCCCTTGTGATTACCCTGGGTAAGATTTATAAACCAGCTTATCTCGTACTAACATTAGCCGGTATTTACCTGATCGTTTCCAATCTCAAAGTTTTATTCACGGTAAGTAAAGTAAACAAATCACTTTCAGGTGGAGCCATTGCACACTTGGGTGTAGGCTTAATGTTACTCGGCATCATGTTCTCCGCAGGCTATTCAAACGTAGTATCCTTAAACAATACGGGCATGCTTATCTCAAAAGATTTGCCAACCGAATTTAATCGCGATAACCTGTTGTTGTTTATTCACGAACCCCGTGTAATGGCAGGTTATGAAATTGAATTTCTGGGCGAGCGTGTAAAACCGAACGGCATGAAGGGCTACGTAAGTAAAAATGATCTCGATCTTACGCTTGATCCTTATAAAGTAATTGCTACCAAAGACATTTATTTCAAAGACAAAAAAATTCTGAATGCCCGCGATACCTTCGAGATTAATCCGGAAAATACTTTTTATGAAGTAGAGCTACGCAAAGAAGGAAAAGTAGCTGCCGTATTATTTCCACGGGTACAAATCAATCCGGCTATGGGTGGCTTTGTGGCCTCGCCTGATATTGAACGTCATGTTGGTCGCGATTTATATACCCACGTTTCGTTGCCCATGAATCGCGAAGAAGAACCCGAATGGAGTGAGCTAACGGAGGAACGCGTGCAATTGAATCAGCAGTTTTTTGTAAACGATTATGTGGCCACACTGGAAGAAGTTGTTCGCATTCACGAAATAGATGGCTTTAAGTTAGATGAAGCCGATGTAGCCGTAAAGGCAAAAATAAAAGTAAAGGGCGAGCGTCATGAATATTTTGCCGAGCCGATTTTCTTAATCCGAAGCAAAAGCCAGGTGGGCCGCATCCCATCCGAAATCAACGATCTGGGTGTAAAAATTACCCTGCTCAACATTCATCCCGATACGGGTGAATTTTCGCTTGGTATTAACACACGCCAAAAGGACTGGGTAATTATTAAAGCAATAGAAATGCCGCTGATCAATGTATTGTGGCTGGGCACCGGGGTGTTGATGGTTGGCTTTACAGTTGCAATGGTGCGCAGATTTAAAGACTTTAGTAAGGAGAATTAACTCCTTACTAATGCGCAAATCCATTTTGATTACAACGCTGCTGGCCGGCACGTTGGATATTCTGGCTGCCTGTATCCATGCTTATGTAGTTAATGGGGTTACCCCGACACAGGTTCTTACTTACATCGCCAGCGGATTACTTGGCAAAGCTGCTTATTCCGGTGGACTTGAAATTCAAATATTGGGTTTGGTTTTCCACTACCTCATCGCTCTGGCTTGCACAGGTTGTTTCTATTGGATTTATCCTCATTGGAAATTTTTACACACCAATATTGTGCTGAATGCCTTTCTGATTTGTATGGTGGCCTGGTTGGTAACAACACAGGTTGTTGTGCGCTTTAGTCTTATCGGGCCGCAACCTATTGTAATAGGTAGGGCACTAATCGCCATTAGCATTTTGTTTATATGCATCGGGTTACCCATTGCATGGCGTACAAAAGGGTACTTCAAAAGCCTACGCGCTTAATGAAGGTTTCATATATTGTACTATAATCAAAGCCTGATGAAACAAATAAACACCATAGTGATTGCCTGCTTTATTACCCTTAGCAGCTTTGCACAACCCGAAAAAGCGGATCACGAACTAAAGGCTTTAACCGATGAATTAAAAACCGTTGGACTTGCAGTTGCTGTAGTAAAGAAAGGCGAGATTATTTACGCACAAAATTTTGGCTGGCAGGATTCCGAAAAACAAATTTTGCTAAGCGATAAAAGCATTTTTCGTATTGCTTCAATTTCCAAATCATTTTCAGCAACTGCCATCATGCAGTTGGCTGAACAAAAGAAACTGAGTCTGGATGATGATGTAAGTAAGTTGATTGGTTTTACAGTTCGCAACCCCAACTATCCCGATAAGGTAATTACGCTGCGCATGCTTATGTCGCATACCTCAAGCATCAGCGATCGCAACGGCTATTTTACCTTAGATGTAATTAATCCCACCAAAAACCCTGACTGGACAAAATGCTTTAATGACTATATGCCCGGTTCGAAATACGAATACTGCAATCTTAATTATAATATAACGGGTACCATTGTAGAGCGCACATCGGGCGAGCGTTTTGATGCCTACATCCGCAAAAACATTATTAAACCTATGGGTTTGTATGCAGGCCATAATGTAGATTCGTTAGATGCCAGCCGGTTTGCCACCCTCTATTCTTATGACTCTGCCGTTGGATTTAAACCTGAGCCCCAGGCTTATGCTTCGCGAAGCGAAGAAATTAAAAACTATGTACCGGGTTACAGTACCCCCATTTTTTCACCCACCGGTGGAGTAAAAATTGGAGCTCAGGATTTAGCGCGTTACATGACCATGCACATGAACTTCGGCACATACAATGGTAAAAAAATTATTTCGCGTAAAAGTGCTAAAACCATGCAACAAGTAATTGCTAAAGAAGAAGGCTACGGTCTGGCCCTGGCCACTGTTGATAACCTGATACCGGGCATTTCATTAATCGGACACACCGGCTCGGCTTACGGACTTTACAGTTGCTTCTACTTCAATCCCAAAAAGAAATATGGATTTGTAGTTATTACCAACGGCTGTTTACCGGGCCTGGTAGATGGAACGCGGCCAATTCATAAAAAAGCTATTCCGATTTTGTACAATAGCTTTATTAAATAAACCTAAACATTACCCTTCTTCATCTCTTCTGCCACATACGCACATGCGCGGGCCGTCATGGCCATATACGTTAGCGAGGGATTTACACACGAAGAGGATGTCATAAAAGATCCATCGGTAATAAACACATTTTTCACTTCGTGCATCTGGTTAAATCCATTCAGTATCGATGTTTTTGGATTGCGCCCCATGCGGGCACTACCCATTTCGTGGTTGGCATTTCCCGGAAATGAAATGTTGGCATACGAGCGCACATTTTTATAACCTGCAGCTTCCAGCATCTCGGCCATGGCTGAAGCCATATCTTTCTGCATGGCGCGTTCGTTTTCTTTAAACTCCACATCGGTTGTTAACGTGTTGCGGCCCCATTTATCTTTCACTTCGGTATTGAGTGTAACCCTGTTTTCAGCATACGGCAAACATTCTCCAAAACCACCAAACCCAATACGCCAGTTGCCTGGTGTTTGTAATTTCTCTTTTAGTTCGGCTCCTATGGCGGAGTCCATTGTTCCTCTACCCCAACCGTTGCGGCTTGCGCCACCCTGATAGCCAAAACCACGAATGTAATCCGCCCGCTTTTCGTTCAGATTTCGAAAGCGTGGTACATACACGCCATTGGGTCTGCGCCCAAAATAATATTGATCTTCAAATCCTTCCACTTCCGCTTCTGCACCTGCACCTTTATGATGATCCATAATATTACGGCCCACCTGGTCGCTGCCATTTCCTAATCCGTTAGGAAAACGATTGGATGTTGAGTTGAGCAGGATGAAGGCTGTTCCCAATGTGGCAGCATTTAAAAAAACAATACGTGCGTAATACTCAATTACTTCATGGGTTTCGGTATCGATAATCTCAACTCCAATTGCTTTTTGCTTTTGCTCATCGTATAGCACGCGATTGGTTAAGGCATGTGGCCGCAAGGTTAAGTTGCCGGTTGCAAATGCTGCTGGTAACGTACTCGCATTGGTGCTGAAGTACGCTCCATACGGGCAACCGCGGTGGCATTGATTACGATACTGGCACACACCGCGGCCTTTTACTGCTGTGGTTAGGTTGGCAACCCGGCCTATTGTCATTTTGCGGCCGAATTTTTCTTCAACTTTGGTTTTAAAGTCAGTCTCTACACAATTCAGTTCCATGGGTGGCTGAAATTTTCCATCGGGTAGATGTGGAATTCCTTCCGCCTGACCACACACGCCAATAAATTGTTCCACATAATCGTACCATGGAGCAATGTCTTTATAACGAATGGGCCAATCTACAGCAATGCCATCCCGGAGGTTCGCTTCAAAATCCAGATCGCTGAAGCGATAACAATGGCGGCCCCACAACATCGATCGTCCGCCCACAATATCACCCCGTATCCAATCAAATCGCTTGGTTTCGGTGTACGGGTTCTCCAGATCGTTTATATAATAATGCTTGTTATCCCCGGAATATGAAAAATGCCGGGTTTGAATGGGGCATTTATCACGATCGGCTTGCGTTAAACGACCTCTGTTATCCAATTGCCACGGATCGAGCGAAGTAGTGGGGTAATTGGGATGTTCCACATTTTTGCCGCGTTCCAGTAACAACACTTTCAATCCACGCTCGCAAAGTTCTTTCGCAGCCCAACCACCGCTTATGCCCGAACCCACCACAATTACGTCATACGTGTTTTCAGCTTTTGCCTTAAGGTTTAAATTCATGTGCAAAGGATTGAATTCTCAATTTTGCTAAAAAATTTCTTGCACCGCATACCTCTTGAATAAATGTAGAGTTGCTGTAATCAATTACTTAAAATACTCCTTATTTTTGCCCGATTTATCCAAACCAACCACTACGAAATGCCAAGAGATCGCAGTATTCGTTCCGTGCTCATCATCGGCAGCGGACCTATAATTATCGGCCAAGCATGTGAATTTGATTATTCCGGGTCGCAAGCCGCTCGCTCCTTAAGGGAAGAAGGCATAGAAGTAATTCTGATAAACTCCAACCCGGCTACTATTATGACCGATAAGGTTACAGCCGACCACGTGTACCTGAAGCCATTGGAGAAAAAATCGATTCGCGAAATCTTAGAAAAACATCATGTGGATGCGGTGTTACCCACCATGGGCGGACAAACTGCACTTAATCTTTGTATTGATTGCGACAAGGCAGGCATCTGGCAACATTACGGTGTAAAAATTATTGGTGTTGATATAAACGCTATTGAAACTACCGAAGACCGGGAGAAATTCCGGTTGAAAATGCTGGAGTTGGGAGTTGGCGTGTGTAAAGGTGCAACGGCTACCTCCTTTCTGGAAGGAAAAGAAATTGCTCAGGAAATTGGTTTCCCTTTGGTTATCCGGCCATCGTTTACCCTGGGTGGAACCGGAGGTGGCTTTGTTAACACACCCGAAGAGTTTGATGCAGCCCTTAACCGTGGTTTGCATGCTTCACCCATTCACGAAGTATTGGTGGAGCAAAGCATTATGGGTTGGAAAGAATATGAGCTTGAGTTGCTACGCGATAGTTTAGGTAATGTCATCATCATCTGCTCTATCGAAAACTTCGATCCTATGGGAATTCATACAGGAGATTCGATTACTGTTGCTCCGGCTATGACTTTGCCCGATACTGTATATCAGCGCATGCGCGATCTCGCCATTAAAATGATGAATGGCATTGGCAAATTTGCGGGTGGCTGTAATGTACAGTTCTCTGTTAATCCGGATAATGATGACATTATCGGTATTGAGATCAATCCGCGTGTATCACGGTCATCGGCTCTGGCATCAAAAGCAACCGGTTACCCGATTGCAAAAATTGCTGCCAAGCTGGCCATTGGTTACAACCTCGATGAACTAACAAATGCCATCACCGGTTCAACAACAGCTTATTTCGAACCAGCTTTGGATTATGTGATTGTAAAAATTCCTCGCTGGAATTTCGATAAGTTTCATGGGGCCGATCGCAAACTTGGCTTGCAGATGAAGTCGGTAGGTGAAGTAATGGGCATTGGGCGGAATTTTCAGGAAGCCTTACAAAAAGCCTGTCAGAGTTTAGAGATAAGAAGAAATGGTTTGGGTGCCGATGGCAAAGAGCTGACTAAACAGGAAGACTTACTTTACAGTTTACAAAATCCAAGCTGGAACCGGCTGTTTCACGTTTACGATGCTATGAAACTTGGCATCTCGATGAAGACCATTCAGAATCTTACCAAGATTGACAAATGGTTTCTGGAACAAATCTGGGAGTTGATTGAGGTTGAGAAAGAGATAGAAAAATTCGAACTCAAAACCATTCCTGCCGATCTGATGCGTAAAGCTAAAGAGAAAGGCTATGCCGACAGGCAGATTGCACACTTGTTGGATTGCCGCGAAAGTGAAGTACACTTGAAGCGCAGAGAAATGGGAATCAATCGCGTATATAAACTGGTGGATACCTGCGCGGCTGAATTCGAAGCAAAGACACCATACTACTACTCTACCTTCGATAAGGAGAATGAATCCACAGTTTCCAACAAGAAAAAAGTAATTGTATTGGGTTCCGGCCCGAACCGCATCGGGCAAGGTATTGAGTTTGATTACTCATGCGTACATGGCATTCTTGCCGCAAAAGAGGCGGGTTATGAAGCCATCATGATCAACTGCAATCCTGAAACGGTTTCTACCGATTTCGACATTGCCGATAAATTATACTTCGAACCGGTTTTCTGGGAACACCTCTGGGATATTATTCAACACGAAAAACCAGAAGGTGTAATTGTTCAACTTGGTGGACAAACTGCATTAAAGCTTGCTGAAAAATTGCACAAGTACGGTATCAAAATTATGGGCACTTCCTTTGAAGCGCTTGATCTGGCCGAAGACCGAGGAAGTTTTTCTACCCTTCTCAAAGATCTTAACATTCCATATCCGGAATTTGGAGTAGCCACCGATGCTGACGAAGCATTAGAAGTTTCCAAAACAATTGGTTTCCCGTTGTTGGTTCGCCCTTCGTATGTACTGGGTGGCCAGAGTATGAAAATTGTGATTAACGAGAAAGAGCTCGAAAATCATATACTTGACATTTGGAAACACCTGCCGGAAAATAAAGTATTACTGGATCATTTTCTGGATGGCGCCATCGAGGCCGAAGCCGATGCCATTTGCGATGGTGAAGATGTGTACATCATTGGTATTATGCAGCATATTGAACCGGCCGGTATTCACAGTGGCGATTCGTATGCCGTTTTGCCTCCCTATAACCTGGGCGATTTTGTTATTAAACAAATTGAAAGCTATACCAAACGAATTGCGGTCGCCCTTAAAACCGTTGGCTTAATTAACATTCAGTTTGCAATTAAAAACGATAAGGTTTACATCATTGAAGCCAACCCGCGGGCATCGCGTACTGTTCCTTTTATTTGCAAGGCATACGATGAACCCTACGTGAACTATGCCACCAAAGTGATGTTGGGTGATAAAAAAGTGCAGGATTTTAAATTTAATCCAACCAAAAAAGGTTACGCGATTAAAGTGCCGGTATTCTCATTCAGCAAATTTCCCGATGTAAATAAAGAACTGGGGCCGGAAATGAAATCAACCGGAGAAGCGATATACTTTATTGATGATTTGATGGACGATTATTTCCTGAACATCTACGCTGAGCGGAATTTGTACCTAAGCCGTTAGGCACAGGTGGTTTAAACTAATATCTTTGGAATAACGTTTATAAAATTAAACGCGTTATGAGATTTTTAATCATTCTGGGGCTGATTGGTTACGTGCTTTATAAAGTGGGTGGATTGCTTTTTCGTGCGGGGGCAGCCTCGCACCAGGGTAAGTTTCAACCACAAAAGCCTCAAAATGGAAATGTAAACGTAGACTCCGCACCCGATAGACCCGCTAAATCAGGAAAAATAAAGGGTGGTGAATATGTAGACTACGAAGAAGTGAAGTAATTACAATTCACGGCAAGCGCAGGGTAATTTTTACTCCTGTTTTAGAATCACCAATGAAAATTCCATTTGTAAAATATCAGGCAACCGGTAACGATTTTGTTTTGATTGACAATCGAAACAAACAATATGCTTTTACAGCAGATCAAATAAAAAAAATTTGCGACCGCAGGTTTGGTATTGGTGCCGATGGACTGATGTTGATTGAACCCCATCAGTCTTTGGATTTCAATCTGATCTATTATAACAGTGATGGCTCGCAAAGTTTATGCGGAAATGGTAGTCGTGCGGCAGTAGCAATGGCCGCTGCGTTAGGCCTGCTCCAGACTAAAACAAAGTTCAATGCATACGATGGTGTGCACGAAGCTGAGTTATTACCAACCGGAATTGTACGGTTAAAAATGAATCCGGTAACAGAGGTAAAACAAACCGATAACGATTATTTTATAAATACCGGCTCGCCTCATCATTTGCAATTTGTACCCGATGCAGAAAAGGTTAATGTTGTTGAAGCCGGAAGAAAAATCCGCTATAGCGATACCTACAAGCCGGCAGGCACCAATGTGAATTTTATTCAACTGCAGGATAATAATACCATTTTTGTGCGCACCTACGAGCGTGGTGTTGAAGACGAAACGTACTCGTGTGGTACCGGTGTAACCGCGGCCGCCCTGGCTGCATCTTTTCATGGATATCAGCCGCCCATTCACATAAAAGTGAAGGGTGGCGAACTTGATGTGGAGTTTAAAACCGGACAGGCAGGCATGTTTGAGGAGATTTACCTCATCGGCCCTGCCAAAAAGGTGTTTGAAGGCACTCTGGAACTATAATTGCACCCCAAAATCAATTAAATTTACGGCCCATTTGGCTGGACACTTTTTGTTGGCCCCCAACTCCAAAAAGAGCCACCTCTTGACAAACTACAACACATGTTAAAACTACTTGCAAAGATTTTTGGCGATAAATCGCAGAAGGACATTAAGTTGATGATGCCTTTGGTGGAGGCCACCAAGCGTGAAGGAGAAGCTTTACTCTCGATATCAAACGATCAGCTTCGTGCCAAAACTCAGGAAATACAAAACATCATTAACACCAAACTTAAGTCCATTGACGATCAGATTGCAGCTCTGCACACGCGTGTGGCCAATCAACCCGAAATGGATCTGAACGAAAAAGATTCTGTCTTTAAGGAAATCGATAAACTGGAGGTAGATCGCAACAAAGAACTTGAAAAAGTTTTGTTAGAAGTTCTCCCTCAAGCCTTTGCTGTGGTGCGCGAAACTGCCCGCAGGTTTAAAGAAAATGAATATCTCGAGGTTACCGCTACCGATCATGACCGGGCGCTGGCAGCCAGGCATCCAAACGTAAAGATTGTTTTCGATAAAGCACAATGGCATCGCCAATGGCTTGCTGCAGGCAACCTGATTACCTGGGATATGCTTCATTACGAAGTGCAGATTATTGGTGGTATTGCCTTGCATCAGGGCAAAGTATCAGAAATGGCAACGGGTGAAGGTAAAACCCTGGTGGCAACATTTCCGGCATTTTTAAATGCGCTGGCCAAACGGGGTGTACACATTGTTACTGTAAACGATTACCTGGCCAGACGCGATAGCGAATGGATGGGTCCGTTGTTCCAGTTTCATGGGTTGAATGTGGATTGTATTGATAAGCACGAACCTAATTCGGTTGAACGCAGAAATGCCTATCGCGCTGATATTACTTACGGAACCAACAACGAGTTTGGTTTTGATTACCTGCGCGATAACATGGCCCGCGAACCGGAAGAACTGGTACAACGGGGCCATCATTATGCCATGGTGGATGAGGTAGATAGCGTGTTGATTGATGAAGCCCGGACACCATTAATTATCTCGGGCCCGGTACCACGTGGCGATGAGCACGAGTTTTACGATTTAAAGCCACGCATTGCTAAAGTAGTTGAAGCTCAGAAAAAGTTAGTTAACCAATACCTGAACGATGCCAAGAAACTATTGGCTGATGGTCAGGAGAAAGACGGTGGCACTGCGTTATTCCGTGCACACCGCGCCATGCCCAAATACAAACCGCTTATTAAAATGCTAAGCGAAATGGGTATGAAAAACGTATTGCAGAAAACAGAAAACTACTACCTGGCCGATAATAAAAAATTAATGCCCGAAGCAGACGCTCCGTTGTACTTTGTAATTGAAGAAAAAGACAACAGCGTTCAACTTACTGACAAAGGCACGGATTTGATTACAGGAGAAGGTGAAGATCCAAAATTCTTTATCCTGCCGGAGATTGGTATTGAACTAAACAAAATCGAAAAAGATCTGGCTATTCCAGCCGATGAAAGACTGAAGCGCAAAGAAGATCTGATTCGCGAGTACACCACCAAGTCGCAACGCATTCATAGTGTAAATCAATTATTGAAGGCTTACACACTATTCGAAAAAGATACCGAGTACATTATTGTAGATGGTAAAGTAAAAATCGTTGACGAACAGACCGGCCGTGTGCTGGATGGTCGCAGGTATTCGGATGGTTTGCACCAGGCAATTGAAGCCAAGGAAAATGTGAAGGTGGAAGATGCTACTCAAACCTATGCAACCATCACGCTTCAAAACTACTTCCGCATGTATCATAAACTTGCGGGTATGACGGGTACAGCCGTAACCGAAGCGGGCGAGTTGTGGGACATCTACAAATTAGATGTGGTAACTATTCCCACTAACAAACCCATGACGCGCAAAGACAAAGACGACCTGGTTTACAAAACCATGCGCGAAAAATTCAATGCGGTTGTTGAAGAAATTGTAAGGCTTACACAAGAGGGCCGGCCAGTACTGGTAGGTACCACTTCGGTAGAAATCTCGGAATTGGTAAGCCGCATGTTACAGATTCGCAAAATCAAGCATCAGGTGTTGAATGCCAAGCAACATCAGCGCGAAGCTGAGATTGTAGCCGAAGCCGGAAAGCCGGGCACCGTAACCATTGCTACCAACATGGCGGGGCGGGGTACAGATATTAAACTCACAGCCGAATCAAAAGCTGCTGGTGGTTTGGCTATTATTGGTACCGAGCGCCATGAATCACGAAGAGTAGACCGGCAGTTGCGTGGTCGTTCGGGTCGCCAGGGCGATCCGGGTTCTTCACAGTTTTATGTTTCGCTGGAAGATAACCTGATGCGTTTGTTTATGCCCGAGCGCATTGCACGCATTATGGACCGGTTGGGGTTGAAGGAAGGCGAGGTAATTTCACACTCCATGGTTACAAGCTCTATTGAGCGCGCCCAGAAAAAAGTGGAAGAAAATAACTTTGGTATTCGTAAGCGATTGCTGGAGTATGATAACGTCATGAACTCGCAACGCGAAGTAATCTACAAACGAAGAAGAAATGCCCTGCATGGCGAACGCTTGCAATTTGACATTCTTACCATGTTGTACGATACCTGCGATGACATGGTGGCCAGCGGCAAAGCGGGGGCAACACTGGAAGATTTCAAACTAAATATTCTAAGTGTTCTTGGGTTTGATTTCAATATTTCGCAAGATGATTTTACCAAACAAAATCAAAGCGTTATCACCGAAAAATTATATGATCAGGCGCTGCACCATTACGAACAAAAAAACAAGTCAGCTGCTGATCGGTCGTACCCTATTGTTGTAGATGTTTACAAAACCCGTGGTGGAACTTTCAAAGATATTCTTGTTCCGTTTACGGATGGTATCAAGCAGATTGGCGTTTCGGCCGATTTGAAAAAATGCGTGGATACCCACAATGGTGAGTTGATCAAATCAATGGAGAAGATGATTACGTTGGCCATCATCGATCAGAACTGGAAAGAACACCTGCGCGATATGGACGATTTAAAACAATCTGTGCAAAACGCAGTGTACGAACAAAAAGATCCGTTGTTGATTTATAAGTTCGAAGGCTTCGAAGCTTTTAAACGATTTATTGCCAAAGTAAACGAAGAAACCATTTCCTTCTTAATGAAGGCTGATATACCGGTACGGGAAGCAGATCAGGTACAGGAAGCGCGGCAGTTCAGACGCCAGAAGTTAAGCGAGAAAAAAGAAGAATCTCGTTCCTTGCTGCAAGGTGGCGGATCGCAACCAGCAGCCGCACCACGCCAGGTTGAAGAAAAAGTAATGCCTGTTAAATCAGAAAAAGTTGCTGGCCGAAATGACAAAGTAACGGTTCAGTATCAGGATGGTCGTGTAGAAAAAGATGTGAAGTATAAAAAAGTAGAGGACGATATTAAAGCCGGTAAATGCATTGTTATTGAAGGCTGATAAGTTGTTTACCGATTTTACAGTACATTAGTCTTTAGAATTGAGTTGATCTGTCAACTCGTAGCTTGTAGCTCCGTACTTTAAGCGATTGGGAAAAAATGATTAGATTATTTTTTATAGTATTGTCTTGTTGCTTGCTTGCTGGTTGTGCAACCCAGAAAACAACTGATAAACCGTATTATGAAAATCTTGCGGTGCATCGACCAAAGGTTACGTTACCTTCTGAAAACAGTAGTAACGATACGGCCACACAACCTAAAGTTATACCCCTGGTTACACCCACTTATCACGTAAATGAAAAAGTAGATGCTGTATTAGACAGTATAGACCGGTATAATCAGGTGCGTAAGTTTGTGGATGGTTATACCATTCAGATTTATTCCGGACAAAATCGTGAGCAGGCCATGGAGGCTAAAAAGAAAATGACGAGCGATCTGCCGGAGTACACAGCCAATCTACAATATCAACAACCTAAATTTCGGGTAACAGTGGGGCGTTACTTTACCAAACTCGAAGCACATCCTGATCTGGTAAAGCTTCGCAGTAGTTTCTCGGCCGCGATACTGGTTCCGGAAAAAATTCCGGCTCGCTAACAACAACCCAAATCCTGATTTAGAAATCCGAATCCGCGCGTGTATCTTACGTGTTTATAATTGCATTATGAACAACGAAGGCAAGTGGGAAAAACGATGGCATCCGTTGCGGGAAGAATGGGTGGTCTATTCTGCTCATCGTAACAACCGCCCCTGGCAAGGTGCCGGAAAGGCAACCCACAAAGCAGCACCTGATTTTGATCCGACCTGCTATCTGTGTCCCGGTAACAAGCGCATACACGGTAGTGCTAATCCGGATTACAAAGATGTTTTCATTTTTGAAAACGATCACCCCGTGGTGGGAATGAATGCCCCGGAAGTTACCGCTACTGATTCGTTGTATAAGAAAGAACGCGCTACTGGTTTAGCCAAGGTAGTTTGTTATGATCCGCGTCACAACATCACGCTTTCGCAGATGAAGTTGCCGGAGGTTGTGAAGGTTTTTGAATCGTTTCAGCAAGAAATGATTGCCTTCGAAAAAAATCCGGCCATCCATTCGGTATTGATTTTCGAAAATAAAGGCGAGGTAGTGGGCGTGAGTAATCCCCACCCACACTGTCAGATCTATGCTGTTGACTTTGCTCTAAAATTAGTCAGTCAACAAATCCGTGTAGCGGAAGCATACAGACGCACCACCGGTAAAAATATTTTTGAAGACATCATAGCGCATGAGCAGCACGACAAAGTTCGGATTATTGCTGAGAATGATTTTGCCATTGCATTCATTCCATATTTTGCACGCTATGCGTATGAGGTCATGATCTTTCCAAAAGGCACTCATCAAACCCTTATTACTTTAAGCAAAGAAGCGTTAGCGGGTTTTACAGCCGTGTTTCACGAAACCGTGCGCAAACTCGATATGAATTTCGAAATGGATTTTCCGTACGTGTTGTCCATGATGCAAGCTCCGGTTGATGGTGGTTCATATCCGGAATTCAGAATGCATGGTTGGTTGCAACCACCCTATCGCCAACCCGGCCTAATAAAATATTTAGCGGGGCCGGAAATTGGTGCCGGAAATTTTATGGCCGATACCATGCCTGAAGACAAAGCTGCCGAACTCCAGAAAATAAATGTAGCTGATTATTTATGGGAACGTTAATACCGAAGCATGTTCATTGAGACCTCGGCTCCCGGACGCTTAGATGTAATGGGTGGCATTGCCGATTATTCTGGTTCGCTTGTTTTACAAATGCCCATCGCACAACGCACAACTGTAAAACTGCAGCTGTGTACCAACTATCGGTGCGAACTAAAAAGCTACATTGGCAGTAGTCAACCGTGGGCTCTTGAACTTGACTACCGTGATTTACTGCTCAACAATCAGGTGAACTATGCATTTGCGCAAACGTATCTCACGCAACACAACCAAATCTGGGCCGGGTATATTCTTGGATGTGCTTTAGTGTTACAAAAAGAAAAAGGAATTGAATTTACCGGTGCCAGTATCGAAGTTCATTCAGAAGTTCCGCTGGGTAAGGGAGTTTCATCTTCGGCATCGGTTGAAGTTGCCACCATGCGTGCACTGGCGCAGGCTTTTCAACTTACATTAACACCAACTGAATTACCGACACTCGCACAAAAGGTTGAGAACTTTGTAGTTGGCGCTCCTTGCGGATTGATGGATCAACTTGCCTGTCATTTAGGTGAGCCGAATAACTTTCTGCCAATTGTTTGTCAACCAGATTTGATCGAGTCATTAATTCCAATTCCGCAAGGGTTACATTTTGTAGGTATTGACAGTGGTGTTAAACATGCAGTGAGTGGCCATCAATATGGAAATGTTCGCAGCGCTGCATTTATGGGTTACTCCATTATTGCTTCACATCTGGGGGCCTCCCCTGCGGACTTGAAACACGCCCTCCATACTGGCGAACGTAATCACTTACCCTTTCGGGGATATTTGTGTAATATTCCGGTAAATGAATTTGAATCACTTCAAAAGATTTTACCAGCTAAACTTTCCGGTAAAGATTTTTTGAAAAACTATATTTCCATTGACCCGGTAACGAAAATCAATCCCGATACAAGTTATGACATTCACACCTGTACCGGGCATCCGGTTTACGAAAACAATCGGGTACGTATGTTCAGATCGTTACTACAGACATACCCACAACAACAAACCAGCGAACAACTAAAAACGTTGAATGAACTGGGTAACCTGATGTATGCGGCACACGAAAGTTATTCGCGGTGCGGATTAGGTTCTGATCGCACAGATGAAATTGTTACTCTTGCAAAAAAATCTCCCGGAACATATGGAGCCAAGATAACAGGCGGTGGCCAGGGTGGCACAGTTTGTTTACTTACTGATACTGCCGGCAAACAAGCGGCTAAGGCTTTGCATCAATCCCTTTGCAAGAAATACAATCAACCGCTGGTTTGGTTTTAAGGCGTAGGCACACGCAACGAGTTAATCCACTTCGCAATCTTCAAGGCTTCATCTTTCGGTACCTGAGGCATGGGTGCCATGGGTGTTTCGTGTTCGGGCCAGTTTTTCGGTTCGGGATTATAAATCAAGTGCACCATGCGCTCATCGGTATACTTGCGTTTGGCTATATCTGCAAAGGACGGCCCCACCTGCCGCTTGTTGGTATTATGGCAAGCCGTGCAGGTATTCTTAACCAGCAATGGTTCTATCTCCGCATAGGTTAATGACTTACTTGTTGTGCCTGTAGTTTTAGTTACCGGTTTAGCAGCCGGCTTAACCGGTGCCGAACGTTTTGTACTCAATTGGCTTGCAGGCAACTTGTCGCCATCGGGAATGTTATTTAATGTATAGTAGGCAGCATTGTGTAACACCGGCAATCCTTCTTTCGAGCGAATGCCCGGAACCAACAATTCGTGCAGATAGTATTGACGGAGATTGTCAACCACCACTCTTACTTTCAAAGCATCATCCGAAACTTTAACTCCTTTAATGATCAACTTCTCTTCGTTAATAGTTGGACTTCCGTAAACAGGATGATATTTATAGATATAACTACGCCCAAAATAGGAATCCAGGTTTTCGGCTGTTGCCCTATCAACCGGATGCGTAAACTCTATCTCAAAACCATCGGGCATAGCTTTAACGGTTTTCATTTCCATAGGTACTTTACCCGTCCACACCAAACGCTGCAATCCGGCTGTACTGGTACCGGCTGATCCCCAACCGCGATTAGTAAGGCCTGCATACAGCGAACCATCGTGTCCCCAATTCATTCGCAGCACACCGGATTGAAATCCTGATTTAAATTCAAAGGCTACGCCCTGAAATTCGCCCTTCACCTTCTCCATAACCACACGCATAATTTTACTCTGGCCCTGATCACCTACAAAAATTTGTCCGGCAAACGGACCAAACTTACCATTGGTTTCATCTTGAATAATTTCAGCATTTGAAATACCCAGCACACCGTGCGGCAGCCAAACCGCAGGAACCCGGGTAGCCGCAAAATCACTTTTGAGATTAAATAACAGATCAGGATTTTTTTCATCAGCTATGTTTTCGGGTTTGATGTAGGCACCTTCCTTTTTAATCTGGCGCGCATCAACTTTTGCATACAATTGCTCAGTAGAAATTTTTACAGGCGAGTTTGCGCGATCGGTCCAACGTAAACCTGCCGGATGCCCGGTAAAACTTCCTTTCGTTACGTGAAAGATTCCACCGGAACCTTGCCAATCGCCCTGGTTATCATCGTAAAAAAATTCACCATCAATCATTCCCAAACCACAAGGCGAACGCATACCGGTTGCCCACGGCTCCATGGTTCCGTCAGGTGAAATTTTCATTGTCCAGCCGCGCCACGGAACTCTGCTTTCGCCACGCCACCACTCTTCATCGCCAAATGCTACGTTGCCGGTTACAAAGAAACTTCCATCGGGTGCAACCTTTGGCCCAAACGAATATTCATGATAATGACCTGACAAGGGCCATGCGTAAACAGTTTCATACACATCCGCACGGTCATCACCATTGGTGTCTTGCAGTTTGGTTAACTCACCCCGCTGAGCAGTATAAAGCGCGCCTTCATACCAGGCAAGTCCCAATGCTTCATGCAAACCAGAGGCAAACAAGGTATAGTGCGGCTGGCCTTTTTCCATACTTGCATTTTCTAACAACCACACATCGCCCCTGCGGGTGCATACGGCAATGCGACCATCGGGTAATGTAGCTACACCACCAACCTCCAGCAACATGCCTTCGGGTGTTGGTAAACTTATAATGCGGTAATAGTCTTCTTCCTTAGGCGTTTTTGAAGTTTGCGAAAAGAGTGGTTGTATTAACCACACACTAATTATTGTAATGAATATTTTCTTCATAAAATTTCCTGGTTAAGAATTACCAAATAATGGTGTAGGTGAATGATCCGTTTACGGGAATAATTAATTCCTGTACACCATTGCTTTCGCGGATTTGCGGTACAACACCTGAAATCCGGATGTAATAACTTTTATCGTCAATAGCATACGAGCCATTCGGGTTTTTAGTAATCACTTTTCCTTCGGCCAGTTTATAATACAATCCGGTTTTACCATTCAGATTTTTAATGGCCACCTCATGCACAACCGAATTATTTTTCGGATAGACTTTATCTTCTACTTCCAAACCCCGGTAAGTGGCTTTGAACGTTGGCCGACCCGCTTCATCCACCAAATAACCTCTGGAACGATACTCCCCTTGTGTTACTTCGGCTTCGCGGGCAATCGCAGGAAATGCTTCATTTGTTGAAGTTAGAAATGCCAGGGGTTGATTGTTGAACAGAAACAATGTAGCACCCAGTGGTTTGAAAGAACCATCCCCCCGATCGTGCCACATAGGGGTGGCATCTACAAACTCGCCACGCCAAACACAAGCAATATTTCCTGCTTTAAGATCATACACATAATGTACACCTGAAGGATCGCCTACGCCAATCGTGTGTGTTAACCGTTGTTTAGAATCGCCTTTAAAATCGAGGAAGGCTCGTAACAACCTGGGTGAGTTTGTTGGATTAATCAAAATCGGAGAAACCGGTTGATCGTTGGGCGGATAGGAGTTAAATGCATGCAATGATTTTATGTCAGCACCGGCCTGAACGTAAAACCCAAGTCGTGGCGGCATCCATGAAGCATTTTTATAATTAATAATCTCAAAAGGATACGAACCCGCTTTGAGATTAATGGTTACCTGGTTAGTTGGCCACCAGCCATCGGCACTTTGCGAATTTACCAACTGCTGGTTATTGATGGTTAGCCGGGCACCACCTGTATAGGCAAGTGCAAAATTATAATCTGCATCGTCCGATACGGTTAATGTTCCGGTATAGCGACTACCAAAGGCATCTTCATTCTCTAACACTTCGCAACTTAGTTCAGAAATTTTACCGCTGGCTGCAGCTGGCAACGAAACAAAATCCGAAATCAACTTATAGTTTCCATACCAGGTTTGGTAAGCTACATCGCTTACATTGACCGAAACCGGTTTAATAGCGGTATATTTAATATTGCGAATAGCCACCGGACCATGATCACCCTGAATCATTAAAGGACCAACAGGCTTTTCATTGTTTTCAATCGGGCCACCGGTGGGCAATGGTACTTCCACATTATCATGAATGCGAACACCATTTAAATCGACATACACAAAACGGGCATTTTCAATTTTGTTACCGGCTGCATCAAAGCGAGGTGCACGAAACGAGATTTTAAATTTCTGCCACAAGCCGGGTGCTTTTGCAGGATTGCTGAGCGGAGCCTTGCCCATATAAATTTTTCCTTTCTCACTTTCCCAGTTGCGATAAATACCGCCAATGTCTCCGAACTTCGGAGTTTTAACACCCCAGCTATCGAGCAACTGCACTTCGTAGCGGCCTTGCAGATAAATGCCTGAGTTAGAACCACGCGGCAACATTACTTCCAGTTCAAGCAGTAGATCACCATGCTCCTTCACCGAAATGAGATGATCTTTCTTCGTATCATCATTCATGTTAAGCAGAATGCCTGTGCCAGCCGTGAAGGTTACTGCCTTTTGTTCGGTTATAGCAACCACGCCTTTGGTCTTTTTGCCACGCTTTTCGATTACAGGTTGCAATACCGTTTTTCCCTTTTCGTGGATGTCGAGATCGGGATTGATCACCACATCGCCCACAATCTGCCAGTTGCCCGCCTGCGGTCGAAAAGCAGAAAGATCGTTCAGGTTTAAATTTTGTGCCTGGGCTGCTGTGGAAAATGCACACGCCACACAAACACACAGAAATAATAATCGCTTTATAAACATAGTGTAAAAGTGAGCTACGAATATCTGATTCCTGGTTGCCAATCCCAAACATTAAACAACTGGATTTTTTATCCGTTAAAACCTCGGTAACTTTGCCACCTATGCACCTAATCGATAAAATTAAATCGCTATCTGAAAGTTTACAGCCCGAAGTAGTTCAATGGCGCAGGCATTTACACGCTAATCCTGAACTTTCGTACGATGAGTTTAACACCGCCAAGTTTGTTGCCGAAAAATTAAAATCGTTTGGGTTGGAGCCGGTGCCTATGGCCACCACCGGACTGGTTGCACTTATTCAGGGTAAACCCGGGAAAAATACTATTGCTTTGCGGGCCGATATGGATGCATTGCCAATTGAAGAAAAAAATAATGTTGCTTACAAATCGACCAAACCGGGTGTAATGCATGCCTGTGGCCACGATGCACATACGGCTTCGTTATTGGGTACCGCCAAAATACTTTCGCAAATCAAAAACGAATTTGAGGGTACTGTTAAATTAATCTTTCAACCAGGTGAAGAAAAAAATCCCGGTGGTGCCTCATATATGATTAAAGCAGGTGCGCTGCAAAATCCAGCACCGGCTTCCATCATAGGCCAACATGTAATGCCGTTGGTGCCCGTAGGTAAAGTTGGCTTTCGCGAAGGCATGTATATGGCCAGCAGCGATGAAATTTATTTGAAAGTGATTGGCAAAGGCGGCCATGGTGCCGCACCGGAACTAACCATTGATCCGGTGGTGATTGCCGCACACATTATTATTGGCTTACAACAGGTAATCAGTCGCAATGCCAGCCCCAAGCAACCTACGGTGTTAACATTTGGTCGTATTATTGCCGAGGGCGCTACCAATATTATTCCAAATGAAGTTAACCTTGCCGGTACCTTTCGGGCACTTAATGAACAATGGCGCAAAGAAGGGCTGGAGAAAATAGAAAAGATGGCCAAAGGTATTGCCGAAAGTATGGGTGGTACCTGCGAGGTAAACATTTCGCATGGGTATCCTTACTTAGAAAATAATCCCATGCTTACGCGAAGAATCCGCCAGGCGGCTGAAGCTTATGTAGGAAAAGAAAATGTGGTTGACATTGACCTGACACTTGGTTCGGAAGACTTTGCGTATTACTCGCATGTAGTGCCAGCGTCTTTTTATCGGTTAGGCACACGCAATGAAGCAAAGGGATTAACCTCGTATGTGCACTCCCCTACTTTTGATATTGATGAAGATGCGCTAAAGCTTGGCCCCGGCTTGATGGCATGGATGGCTATTACTGAACTATCCTCCTGAATTAAGTAATTGTTAAGTGGCCTACTTGTTCGTACCCCTGAGTATATTTACACACTATGATTGAACAAGCGCCCGTTGAGCCCGCCCAGAATCGGTGGCAACCGGTTATCCGGAACACGGCTTACATTTTAGGTGCGCTGCTTATTTTTTTATTCGCGCTTAACCTGATGATTTCTTCACTTCAGTATCTGGGCAAAGATGCTGATGATTTAATCCTGCAGACAACTGCCAATCCGTTTACGGCCTTATTTATCGGGTTACTCCTGACCGCATTAATTCAAAGCAGCTCGGCCACTACTACCATGGCGGTAGCATTGGTAGCTTCCGGATCGATGTCATTAAACAGTGCTATCCCTTTTATTATGGGGGCAAACGTAGGCACCACAATTACCAGCACCATAATATCCCTCGGCTTCATCACCAAAAAGAAAGAGTTCAGGCGGGCCGTAGCTACTGGTACTTACCACGACTTCTTTAACATCTTAACTGTTGTGCTGCTCTTCCCACTGGAATATTACTTTGGGTTTTTATCAGCCATTGCAAATTATGTAGGAACAACTTTGTTTCATGAACCCATCAGCAACTCATCCGAAAATTTCTCCTTGTTAGGTTGGGGTGGCGATTCCATCATCAAATTTATTATCACAACCATTAACAATGGATTTGTACTGGTGGTACTTTCGGTTGTCATTCTGTTTTCATCTATTATTTTCTTCAGAAAAGTAATCTCCAAAACTTTAGGCTTTGGTCAGCAGGAAAAATTTCAGCACTTCTTTTTTAAGAACTCATTCAAGTCGTTTGGTTGGGGATTGCTGACAACGGCCATTATCAGATCCAGTACCATTACTACTTCACTGGTGGTTCCGCTGGTTGCCAAGAAAGTGGTTAAACTTAAATCGGCACAACCGTTTATATTAGGCGCTAACATCGGCACGACTATTACGGCTTTTATTGCCGCCTTGTTTAACTCCAATGCAGCCATTAGCCTGGCTATTGCGCATTTCTTATTCAATGCTATTGGCGTTATTATTTTTTACCTGATACCGCTGGTAAATGAATTGCCAGGTAAACTGGCCGATGGCCTGGGGCGCCTGACCTTAAAATACCGTCTTGCCGGATTTTTGTACCTGCTGCTAACTTTTTTTGTTGTGCCGTTTTCGCTCATCTATTTTAATAAAGATGCCGTACGCGTGAATGAGCTTACCTACAGCTACCAGAATTTTGTAACGCAGCAAAACAGCAGCTATAATATTGTAGCCAAAACCTATCCGCATCATGCGTTCAGCAATTTAATGGTGTACGATCGCCCCTCAAAAAATAATCAGCCTAACAAAATACTTACGGTTTACCGAAGGAATAATCTGCTCCTCATCAACAACGATCTCTTTGAACTTAACCGGGCTGGCTTTTGCCGCGATGCAGAAGATGAAAACGGTAAATTCAAAATCTGTATTCTCGAAGTTTTGCCCTCGTTAACACTCTCATCGGGCCTCAAAGCCGATTCTGTTTTTGTGTTTGAAAAACAATGGTATCAACCCGAGCGTGTGGACTCAACCCGGGTGCGCCTGTACATCAGCGCTGAACTGAACCTGCAGGTAAAGAAGGAAAAGCTCTCCATCGGTGGCCACCTGCTTGAGCAAGAACTTCTCACCAGCCTGAACCCAAAATAATAGTACTTTATCAGTATATTGCCTCCACAATCATGGAAGGCATTAAAGACACCATTTTCAAATTTCTGCGTTTAGATAACCTGGTTGATCATCTTTCCGGTTATCTCGAAACGCGTTTGGAATTATTTAAAGTTGAAGTGCGCGAGGAAGTTGCCCGGGTACTGGCTCAGGCACTGATGATAACCGCCATCTTGCTGCTTTCAATTATGTTCCTGTTATTCTTTAGCGTTGGGCTGGCCCACTTCCTTAACCGCTATTTTGAAGACCCATACATAGGTTATTGGATTGTAGCTGGCATTTACGGAGTGCCCTGTATTGTTTTCATTATCTTCCGAAAAAATCTCAGTCATAAGTTTGAGCATTACCTGACCAAACTGATGCACAGAAAAGAAAAATAGTATGGAACTGCACGAAGGCCAGAACCCGGAAAAGAAAAGACTGATAGAAGCTTCCCTGCGCCACAAGCAGGAACTTGAGCGCGAAGTAAAAGTGATGTCGGACAAAACCGAAAAGGCAGTAAAAAATGCGTTGATAATCGGAGGCGCTTTAGCGGTAACCTACCTTTTGGTTTCACAACTTAGCTCATCTAAAAAGAAAAAAAACAAAGCCAAAGTAAAAACTGTTGTTCAGAATACGGAACCTGACTTTGAGCCTGCACCCGCTTACTCACCACCATCTTTCATTTCGCAAATTGGCGAACGATTAGTTAGCCAGGCAACTGTCTTCTTACTCGACATTGCAAAGGATAAATTAGCCGAGTATCTCAGTAACCGCAAGCAAAAGCATGAAGATTCTTAATACGCTGCAGGAGCGGCACAAGCTTGGTAAAAAATCAATTGCTGTTTTAATCGATCCGGATAAGATTGAAGACCCGGCCCGATTAAATACTTTAATCCGGTTAGCCGCTGAAAACTGTATTGACTTCTTTTTTGTTGGCGGTAGCCTGGTAACAACTGCTAACCTGGCCGAGGTAATCAAACACATTAAAGATAATGTTTCGTTGCCCATCGTTTTGTTTCCGGGAAGCTCGTTACAAATCGATCCTTCTGCGGATGCAATTTTATTTTTGTCGTTAATCTCAGGTCGCAACCCCGATTTATTAATAGGACAACACGTAGTGGCTGCCCCCATTTTAAAAAACAACCGGTTGGAAGTAATGCCCACCGGGTATATGCTTATCAATTCGGGCAAAACTACTTCGGTGGCCTACATCAGTAATACCACACCCATACCCGAAGACAAATACTCACTTGCAGCCTGCACAGCCATGGCTGGTGAAATGCTGGGGTTAAAACTGATTTATTTAGATGCCGGAAGCGGTGCCGAGCGCGAGATCAGTCCTAAGATGATTAACTCCGTACGTAAGTCTGTTGGCGTGCCGTTGATTGTAGGGGGTGGAATTAATACCAGCCAGAAAGCATTCAATGCGCTGGAAGCCGGTGCCGATCTGATTGTGATTGGCAATGCACTTGAAAAAGATCCGAACCTGCTTACAGAAATTAGTGAGCGCGTGTATGATTGGAATCAAAGTGTAGAGGCAGGTAAGTAATTTAATAACCTCATCCCATCATCTTTTTTCGGTTATCATAACTTGTGTTACCCCTCTCCTGTGGAGGGGGCGAGATGAATTAAGCGAACAACAAAGTGTTGATGGGGTGAGACCTACCTCCGCACCTCAAACTCCACAAAATTTTGCAACGCTGCCGAAGTTGTTTCTACTTGTAACACCTGCGCACGTTCCGGGCCTTGATGACACCACGCTAAAAAATTTTCCAACACTTCCGGTGCAGCTTCGGCTTCAACATAAACCGAACCATCGGGTTGGTTGCGTACAAAACCCTTTACGCCCAGCACATCTGCTTTTTGTTTGGTTGAAGCACGAAAATAAACTCCTTGTACTTTGCCGATGATTTTTATGTTGAGGTGTTGGGTGATCACACTAATTTTTCTCAATTAAAATTTCTTCTCCGTTGTTAATGCCACGGTCTCAAAAAACATAATCCGTACTCAAAAACACCGACTCCCGGTTTTGTATAATCTGGCTGATGATCTTTTTGTTGCTGTCGCTGGCTTTGGTAGCCACCAACGTACGAATAGAAAACACGCGCAAGGCATCGGCTACCGATAGCGTTCCTTCTGCAGAATCCTTTCTTCCATTGAATGGAAAATTATCCGGACCACGCTGGCATTGCACATTCAGGTTAATGCGGCCCACCTGACTGGAGAAGGCATCAATCAACCGTGCAACCTGCTTAGAATCGTTTCCAAAAATACTTACCTGCTGCCCGAAGTTTGAGTTAAGCACATACGCAATGGCCTCTTCTTCTTTTTCAAACGGAACTACCGGCACTACCGGGCCAAACTGTTCTTCGTAATACACACGCATTTTATCATTAACCGGGTAAAGCAAAGCCGGGTAGAAAAATGTTTCGGCTACCGTGCCGCCATTCGGGTTGATGACTGCAGCGCCATGTTGTTTCGCATCAGCAACCAACTTAGTGAGGTAATCGGTTTTACCTGGTTCGGGTAACGGTGTAAGACTCACACCGCCATCCCATGGCATACCCGGTTTTAGTTTTGCAATTTCATCTGAAAGTTTTTTCAAGAACTCATCAATAATGGATTTGTGTACAAACAGAATCTTCAACGCAGTACAGCGCTGGCCGTTAAACGAAAGCGAACCCAACACGCATTCACTCACGGCATTGTTAATGTCGGCATCGGGCATTACAATAGCGGGGTTCTTTGCATCTAATCCTAAAATAGCCTTTAAGCGATGTGGTTTCGGATGCAGTTTCTTTAGCTCATTGGCACCCTTGTTGGTTCCGATAAACGCGAACACATCTACTTTACCGGTTTCCATTAATGCCCCTACCGTTTCGCGTCCACGACCATAGATTACATTAATTACTCCGGCAGGAAAACAAGTGCGGAAGGCTTCGAGTAACGGGCGGATCAATAACACACCATACTTGGCCGGTTTAAACACAACCGTATTACCCATAATCAAAGCCGGAAACAGCGTACTGAAGGTTTCATTGAGCGGATAATTATATGGGCCCATACACAAGGCCACGCCCAGTGGCACACGTCTGATCTGCGCCATAATACCTTGCTCATACACAAAGCCCGATGATTTGCGATCGAGTTCTTTTAGCGAATTGATTGTATCGGTAATATAATCGCATGTGCGATCAAATTCCTTTTCAGAATCTTTTTGCGTTTTGCCGATTTCCCACATCAACAGGTTTACAACCGCCTGCCGCTGCTCACGCATTTTCACAAGAAATTTTTCTACATGCTCAATGCGTTCTGCTACCGACAGGGTGGGCCAAACACCATGACCTTGATCGTACGCACTTACTGCTGACTCTAATGCCTCCAGTGCTTCTTTTGAAGTAAGCAAAGGTGTGCTTCCAATTACTTGCTGCTTTAATGAACCATCGGGTTGCTTTAAACAAACCGGACTTAATACCGGACTCATGTCTCCTTGCCAGGTGATGAGTTTGCCATCTAATAAATATTCGCGCTGCTCTAAATTAGGTGGTAAGGCTACCGCAGCGGGTACCTGCGCAGCCTGTGGAAAAAGAGAAGTTAAAAAATCACTCATGGGTTTAGGTTATGGGTAACAATAGTTTTTCCGGATGAAGTGCCAAGCCGATCGGCCCCTGCCTCAATCAGTTGAACGGCTTGCTCGTAGGTTTTAATTCCACCACTGGCTTTGATACCAACCGTGGGCGGAACTGCACTGCGCATAATTTTTAGGTGTTCAACTTTGGCACCGGCAGGTGCAAAGCCGGTAGAGGTTTTTACAAAATCAGCACCAGCATCGGCACACAACTTACTGGCATCGGCAATTTCTGCATCCGACAAGTAGGCCGTTTCAATAATTACTTTTAAAGTTTTCTGATGATCGTGAATCAGTTTGCTGCACTTGGCTATTTCTATTTTAGTCCAAGGTAAACCGGTTTTAAACGAACTGATATTCCAGACTACATCAATCTCATCGGCTCCATTATCAATAGCACGTTTGATTTCATCCAGCTTGGTTTCGGTCATACTATACCCCAATGGAAAACCAGCTACAGTAACCAATAAAATTTTATCGGTACCGATTTCCCGTTGAGCGCGTTTTACCCAAAAGGGTGGCACACAAATGCCAACAAAGCCAAACTCGCGGGCCTCGTCTACCAACTGATCAATGGCACCAATAGTAAGTGTAGGGCTTAGGTTTGTGTGCTCGATGTAAGGCGCCAGGTTCAATGTTGTTGTTGTTTACCAACAACGAAGTTAGTCCATCCGAATCAGATATTTAATGCGAAGGAGGTATTTAAAAAAAGGAAGAATAAATGCTTCTCAACAAACGATAATTAGGTTGGGGTTAAACCTGATTATCGCCTGGTAAAAGAATTCCGGATTCAAAAAAATTTAGTGCCTGATTCCACACTCCTTACAATATTTCATTTTGTATGGCGGGTTTTTTCTGGGCATCTTTTTATGACCGAAATAAAGCGGATTAGCGTATTGAGGTGCGGCCAGTTTTTTCAACAACTTTTGTTTTTCTTTTGCCGCCTTCTCTACACGCGCATAATACTCATACTGAGCCGTGTGTTTTACTTTCGCCTTCTTGAGTAAAATTTTTTGCCTTTGGGTTTGTTGATGAGTAGGCTTCAGTTTTTTGGAGTGTACCTGAATATCTTCAGGGGCTTTATCGCCAAGCGTAGTTTGCGCAAGCGATAACCGGGGCACAATAACAGCCAATAGACTGGTGAAAGTCCAGATTAAAATTTTTTGCATAGCAGCTTAAGAACGCTGCCTTTTGAAAGTTATTTCAGGAAGTAAAGTATTGATACAGGTAGTAGGCTAAAACCGCCAGGGCTACCAACAAAGCAATGTATCCGAACACACGGGCACGTTCGAAATAGCCCTTTACAGGCATAAGGCTTTTCTTCTTGCGAGGGGTAGTCAAAGTTTACGATTCAACTATAAATCTCGCAATAAAGTAGACAGTAAAGCAAACCGCAATCAACGCCATTAGTACTCTGGGCTTGTTGTAGTAAACTTTTGCAGGGGTCACTTTTAGTTTCATAACTAACTGATTTTAATCAATTTAACATAAACATACTAAAATAAACTTGAAATACAATAATCCCGCCCGGGTTGTCGGTAAACGGGCAATAGAAAAGGTCAATTTTTATCCTTTGGTACTGCCAAAACCGGCAAGGTTTGGAGCGAGGGGACTGATGATCCGCCTCAGGCCTCAATGGTAACCGCAAAAGCATCCATAAGGGCCATAATTTGAAACTGATTTTTGTCAGTAAGGTGCTTTTAGGGTCTGAATTCGTAGAAAAACCCCGCGGGGCCGCGAAGCCATTTCATAATCGTTAACTAAAAAGGGCCGGTTTATCACCGGCCCTTTGGTTGTTAATCAGTGTGCTCCTTGGCGAAGCACGAATTTTTATAAATGAATTACTTCCCCATAAGCAGCCGCTGCGGCTTCCATCACTGCTTCGCTCATGGTTGGATGCGGATGAATCGACTTAATGATTTCATGACCGGTAGTTTCGAGGTTGCGTGCAGCCACTACTTCGGCAATCATCTCGGTTACGTTAGCGCCAATAAAGTGTGCCCCTAACCATTCGCCATACTTGGCATCAAAAATAACTTTCACAAACCCATCGGGTGCACCTGCTGCTTTTGCCTTACCCGATGCTGAAAAGGGAAACTTACCCACTTTAATTTCATAACCGGCTTTTTTAGCAGCTTCTTCAGTATAACCTACCGATGCAATTTCAGGACTACAATACGTACAACCCGGGATGTTGTTATAGTTGATTGCATGTGGCTTTAATCCTGCAATTGCTTCTACGCACGTAATACCTTCTGCGGAAGCAACGTGGGCCAACGAGGGGCCTTTTACAATATCGCCTATGGCATACACACCGGTTACGTTGGTTTTATAGAAATCATCTACAATAACTTTCCCTTTATCGGTTTTTACGCCTACGTCTTCCAGGCCAATGCCTTCAATGTTAGTGGCCACACCTACTGCCGAAAGCACAATATCCGCTTCGAGTTTAATCTCACCGTCTTTGGTTTTTACAGTAGCCACACATCCTTTGCCTGCCGTATCAACTTTAGTTACTTCTGCACTGGTGTAAATGGTCATACCCGCCTTCTTGAAAGATTTTTCCAATTGCTTTGATACTTCTTCATCCTCCACCGGCACAATGCGCGGCATAAACTCCACAATAGTTACCTCCGTTCCTAGGGTGTTATAGAAATAGGCAAACTCAACACCTATCGCACCTGAACCTACCACAATTAATTTCTTAGGTTGGGTTGGTAACGACATGGCTTCGCGATAGCCAATAATTTTTTTGCCATCAATTTTTAATGCGGGCAGCTCGCGCGAGCGTGCACCGGTTGCCAGAATAATATGTTTGGCCTCGTGGTCTTCTTTCTTACCATCAGCTGAAGTTACTTCAACCTTGCCGCCTTTTTTTAATTTACCGGTTCCGACAATTTGCTCAATTTTATTTTTCTTAAACAAAAACTGAATGCCTTTGCTCATGCCATTGGCCACATCGCGGCTGCGTTTTACAATCGCATTAAAATCGGCTTTGGCATCTTTTACTTCAATACCATAATCCTTGGCGTGGTTGAGGTATTCAAATACCTGTGCACTTTTCAGTAAGGCTTTCGTGGGGATACAACCCCAGTTTAAACAAATACCACCCAGTTCGGCTTTTTCTACTACACCCACCTTCATACCCAATTGCGAAGCGCGGATTGCAGCTACATATCCACCCGGACCCGAACCAATTACGATAACATCATATTTTGCCATACATACAGGATTTAAAAGTCTTTTAAAATGCGGTCAAAGATACATTGCCGGTCGGTCTTTCAAAAGGTTGATTAAACCCGGTTGGTTTTTAAATTGTGCAATTAAATTGGCAATTTTGAGGGCTTTGTAAATATTCAATCATGACACTACTTAAAGGAAAAACAGCACTTGTTACCGGAGCATCAAAAGGAATAGGAAGATCTATTGCATTGAAATATGCAGAGCAGGGTGCCAATGTGGCCTTCACGTATCTCTCCAGTGTAGAACAAGGGCAGGCATTAGAGGCCGAACTGGCAGCCAAAGGCATTAAGGCAAAAGGCTACCGTTCTGACGCCTCGGATTTTGCCCAGGCCGAAAAACTGATTAATGATGTGGTGGCTGAATTTGGTGCCTTGGATATTCTCATCAACAATGCCGGCATTACACAAGACACCCTTTTGTTGCGCATGACGCTTGAGCAATGGGACAAAGTAATTAATGTAAACCTGAAATCGTGTTTCAACACGGTTAAGGCCGTTACCAAACAAATGATGAAGCAGAAGAGTGGCTCTATTATTAATATGACCTCGGTGGTTGGATTGAAGGGAAATGCCGGCCAGGCAAATTACGCGGCTTCGAAGGCAGGTATTATTGGCTTCACCAAATCAGTAGCGTTAGAATTAGGCTCACGTGGAATTCGATCCAATGCAGTAGCACCCGGTTTTATTGAAACCGAAATGACGGCCGTACTCGATCCTAAAACCGTGCAGAGCTGGCGCGATGCTATTCCGCTTAAGCGTGGCGGCAAACCCGAAGACGTAGCGGATGCATGTGTGTTTTTAGGTTCCGATCTTTCTACTTACATCACCGGCCAGGTGTTGCAGGTGGATGGCGGTATGCTTACCTGAGAAAAACTTATTTGACTCTGATTTTCAGAGGCTGTCTCCTTTCTTTTTCTGCGTACTGGTACGGAGTATACTATACCCATTGATTGGTATTGTTTCCTTTTGCGGTTGCTGTCAACTTTCGGGTTAAATAAAATTCCTTACCAAACCTTAATTTTTCAAACTCATGAAGAAGACACTACTAATGCTTTTGCTGGCATTGTTTACTGTTGCACCCATGCTGCAGGCGCAACAATTGGAACTCGAGAAAACATACAAAATTTCGCGTGCTTCCAAGCGCGGTTTTTTAGCCGGTCTGGATTATGACAATGAAGCTAAGACCTATACCCTTACCTATTTCACCGATCAAAAGAAAAACACTTTCAAATACGAACAATACGTATTCGATAATGATTTCAATTTCATTAAGGACGGAGAGTTTACGGAGGATGCAGAAAAAATGAAAAAGAAGTTCAAGTGGTTTCGATTTAAAGGTGACGAGTACACCGTAATGGGAAACACCGTAGAAAACAACATGATGGGAACACTTGTCCTTCGCAAAAAGAAAATTACTTATAAGTATCAGTTTCTGTTAGGTGGCTATAACCGCAAAGTTGAAATTCTTGAGAAGGTTAAACCTCAAACCGATGATGGCAACAAGTTTACCGGAATAACCCATGCCGAAGATGACATGACGGGTGAGTTATATGTACTTGCTTCGGTTAAGGCAAAGATCAGCGCAAAAGGAAATGAAGATGTAGGCGCTATCGGGTTATTGAAATTTGACAATGAACTCAAGGTTTTAAAGAGTAAGGATTTTGAATTCCCCTACACACAAAGTCTTGCCTTCGTGCGCACGTTAGAAAGAGAAAATCCGGATGATTCAGAAAGCCCCGGAATAGCGGGAATGATTTTCATTTTTGCTCCATCCAATGCACTTGGAAAAAATGCTGCCGATCCGGATAATAGTAATTATACCTACATCCGGGTGGATGATCAATGTAACATTGTAGAACGTTTTTCTTTCAAAAGCCCGGCCAGTTTCTGGAGAGTTGATGACATGTTAGTAAACAATAACGACTTTTATTTCTATGGCCCCGCCATGGCTGGTCGCGACAAATATTTCAATGAAGGTGCGGGTACTCGTTTTGGAGGAGGTGAGGTAAAATACAAAGCTGTGCAATTATTAAAAGTTTCAAATGGTAAATTGGCTTACCTGACCGAAACCACACTTGATGAATTTAAAGCCAAGCAACAAATTCCTCCAAACCAAAAGAAAACACCAGATTACAATGGACGTGAATTTGGCGTACGTTCATACTACTTTACATCGGGCGGAGATCTTATTGTGTTAGGTCAAAACTATGATAAAACAAAAGAAGGAGTTATTACCAAATACGAAGATATCTTGGGTTTTCACTTTGATGCTAACGGAAAATTAAAAGCGCAGTATGGCCTTGATACAAAAGAGAAAGGAATTACAGTAGATTATAATTATTTGAATAGCATTGGATACACCACCGTTACAAAAATCACCACGGTTTACGCATGTCCACAAACCATCATTGAAGGAACAGACGGTGATCAATACTGGATTTTGCAAGAGATTAAAGGACAAGGTAACGGCAAGTTATTAACCTATCCTCGTATCGGTAAGATCAATATGAAAAATTCAACCCTATCCGATTTGGTAACTTTTGGTAAAACTGAAGGATATTACCTTGATCCTACCTATCCGTTTCTTCAAACCGATAAAAATGAAACAGTTGTTTTCTTTGGAGCTGATAAGCCCGGGAAAGAACTTTGGTTTGCCCGCGTAAAGCTTAAATAAACATAAACTTATAGCTTAATGCCGGAGGCGTGAGAATTTCTCACGCCTTCTTTTTTTCTATAAACTAACACCCGTCAGTAAAAAAAAATTAACACTTTTTTTGAATTAGGTTTGGAAACTCTACTAAACCACTATACGTTTGTGTCATCATAGTCGGTGAGGCAATAGCTAAAACCGATTTATAAAGAAGCGTGGAGAGCACAGGCTCTGAGAAACGCTAGCAACCTTCGACCGAGTTAAATCGGAAAGAAACGGTGCTAAATCCTGCTCCCGGCAAGGTGCCGAGAGAACTATAAACCGGTAAAAGTAAAATGAGAACACAACTTTCCAACCTCAAAAGCCGATCAGGTTTTCAAAGCCTGAAAAACTCCCTTCAAGATTTAGTAAATCACATTCACTTCTCGCTTAAGCAAATGTGCAGCCCTATTCCGCAGGGTTGTATGTGTTGTTGCTGTTGATTGTTGTCGTTAGGTAAGCGAAGCGCTTCCGACAACAAACTAACTTAAGACCCTGCCAGGTGACAGGCAGTTTTGGTTACGGTTATGTCCATTCCCTTTTTAAAATCAATATTCAACAACAAACTTATTTAATCATGTCTAATCTAAGATTTTCTATAAACTCAAAAAGTGAAACGCCAGCCCGTACTGAAATTGAAACGCGTGGCTTCAAACTGATAGTAGATGAACCCACCGAATTAGGTGGTACCAACCAGGCACCCAATCCGGTTGAATATATTCTGGCCGGTTATGCCGGATGTATTAATGTGGTAGCACACATTACAGCCAAAGAACTTAATATCGATTTGAAAGATCTTCAAATTGATATCGAGGGCGATTTGAATCCAGCCCGTTTGTTTGGCACTTCATTTACAGAGCGTGCCGGCTATCAGAACCTGAACGTATCGCTGAAAACCAAAAGTAAAATTGATGAACCCCTAAGAACAAAGTGGCTTAAAGAAATTGAAAACCGGTGTCCGGTAAATGACAATCTGCGTAACGCCACGCCCATCAGTTTTTCATTGAATTAAAAAACAGCCGTCAGGCTATGCACAGACGGCACTAAAAAAATTAAGAAACTTTAAAAATCATTTATTATGTCAACACCAAGATTCGAAACACTTCAATTACATGCCGGTCAGGAAGCAGATCCCACAACAGGTTCGCGCGCTGTACCGCTGTATCAGACTACTTCATTTGTTTTTAAAAATTCTGAGCACGGTGCCAACCTGTTTGCACTGAAAGAATTCGGAAACGTCTACACCCGTATTATGAACCCCACCACCGATGTGTTTGAAAAACGCATTGCTGCACTGGAAGGTGGTGTGGCTGCCTTAGCGGTTGGCTCTGGTCAGGCTGCTCAATTTATTGCCCTCAACAATATTCTTCAGGCAGGCGATAATTTTGTTTCCACTTCATTTTTATATGGCGGAACGTACAATCAGTTTAAAGTGGCATTCAAACGCCTGGGTATTGATGTTCGTTTTGCCGAAGGCGATACGGTTGAAGCCTTCGAAAAACTAATCGATAAAAAAACCAAAGCCCTTTATCTGGAAACCATCGGTAATCCCGGTTTCAACATTCCCGATTTTGAAGCAATAGCTGCGTTGGCCAAAAAGCATGATCTGCCTTTGATTGTCGATAATACATTTGGTGCGGGTGGATATCTATTCCGTCCGCTGGAACATGGCGCGCATGTAGTTGTAGCCTCAGCAACCAAGTGGATTGGTGGCCACGGTACTTCTATTGGTGGTGTAATTGTGGATGGTGGTAATTACAATTGGAACAACGGAAAATTCACACAGTTCTGCGAACCATCAGAAGGTTACCATGGATTGAAGTTTGGCGATGTGTTTGGTTTCAATAATCCATTAGGCCTGCCGAACATTGCCTTCATTATCCGCGCGCGTGTAGAAGGCTTACGCGATTTCGGGGCAGCGATCAGCCCATTCAATTCATTCCTGTTTATTCAGGGCCTTGAAACATTATCGTTACGGGTTCAGCGTTCGGTTGATAATGCATTGGCGTTGGCGCAATGGTTAGAACAAAATCCGAATGTAGAAAGTGTAAACTATCCCGGCTTACCATCCAGTACTTATCATAAACTTGCCAAAAAATATTTACGCAATGGCTTTGGTGGAGTGTTATCCTTTACTGTTAAAGGAACAAAAGAACACACCTCGAAGTTAGTAGATAGTTTGAAATTGGTAAGTCACCTCGCCAATGTGGGCGATGCCAAAACGTTAATCATTCAACCTTCAGCCACTACTCATCAGCAATTGTCGGACGAAGAACAGATTGCTTCGGGAGTATTGCCAACGTTGTTGCGCGTGTCGGTAGGACTTGAACATATTGATGATATCAAGGCTGACTTTGAACAGGCATTCAAGAAAGTTTTTGAAAAGGAATTAGTAGCGTAAAAAATAATTCAGGAACCGAAGTTTTTTAATGTGTTAAAGACTGATCAGATATATCACTTTGCCAGTGAGTTCCAGTTGGAAACCGGGGGGAAACTCCCGGCTTTCCAGCTTAAGTACACCACGTTGGGTCAACTGAATAAAGACCGGAGTAATGTAGTGTGGATTTGCCACGCCCTTACGGGTAGTTCGGATTTTACCGATTGGTGGAGAGATTTATTTACCGATGCTTCGCCTTTCGATCCGCGCGATTACTTTATTATTTGTGCCAACACGTTGGGTGGTTGTTATGGTTCTACCGGGCCGCTCTCAATCAATCCGCAAACGGGCAACCCGTATTTTCATTCCTTCCCGGAAATAACCAATCGCGATGTTGTTAAGAGTTTTGATTTGCTGCGCCAGCATTTGGGTATAAAAAAAGTTCATACCCTGCTGGGTGGCTCACTGGGCGGCCAACAAGTATTGGAGTGGGCTATTCTTCAACCCACCGTATTTGAACGAATTATTCCCATTGCTACAAATGCCTTTCATTCACCCTGGGGCATTGCGATTAATGAAGCCCAACGCATGGCAATAACGGCCGATGCCACCTGGAAAGAGCACGATGCCCGTGCCGGTGCAGAAGGAATGAAAGCTGCGCGTGCAATCGGAATGATTTCATTTCGCACCTACAACACCTTTCAACAAACACAAAGCGAGAAGCATACTGACAAGACCGATGATTTTCGGGCAGCTTCGTATCAACGCTATCAAGGTGAGAAGTTAGCCAATCGGTTTAATGCATTTACCTATTGGCTGCTTACTAAAATGATGGACAGCCATAATGTGGGCCGCGGAAAAGAAAGTGTAGAACATGCTTTAGCAGAAATTAAAGCCAGCACCTGGGTAATTGGAATCGATACCGATTTGTTGTTTCCCATTCGCGAGCAGGAATACCTGGCACAACACATACCCGGAGCACAATTGGATACCATTACTTCGTTGCACGGGCACGATGGCTTTTTAGTAGAGTTTGATCAGTTTAAACAAAGTGTAGGAAAATTCTTAAGAACTGAAATAAAAAAAGAAACCCTGGTGTGATGAAGAAGAAATTAAAATTAGGCTTGTTTGGATTTGGATGTGTGGGGCAAGGCCTTTATCATGTGTTAAATGAAACCCACGGAGTAAAAGCAGAAATAAAAAAAATCTGTGTAAAAAACCGAAACAAGCAGCGTATACTGGATACTGCGTATTTTACCTACGAAGCCAACGACATTCTGAACGATCCGGAAATAGATGTGGTAGTAGAATTGATTGACGATGCCAACGCTGCGTTTGACATTGTAAAGAAATCGATACAAAATGGAAAGCATGTGGTTACGGCCAACAAAAAAATGTTAGCCGAACACCTGAACGAAATCTATGATCTGCAACAAGAGTATAATCGTTCTGTGCTTTATGAAGGCGCGGTGTGTGGTAGCATTCCGATTCTTCGTAACCTCGAAGAATATTACGACAATGATTTAATCACCAGCATTGAAGGAATCTTTAATGGTTCTACCAATTATATTCTTACCAAAGTTTTTGATGAGAAGAAAAGTTATGCCGAAGCATTAAAAGCTGCACAAGAACTGGGCTTTGCCGAAACCGATCCATCCTTAGACGTAAAAGGGTTCGATCCGAAGTTTAAACTCACCATTGCCATTGCCCACACGTTTGGTGTTTTTGTAAAACCCGAAAACATTATCAACGTAGGTATTCAAAATATTTCGGCTGTTGATCTGAAATATGCCCGCGAAAATAATCTGACCATTAAGCTGGTGGCACGTGCGTACAAAATCGATGGCAACATTATTGGATTTGTGGCTCCGCAATATATTCCGGTCGATCATACACTAGCCTCCGTTCGCAACGAGTATAATGCTGTATTGGTGCAAGGCGCTTTCGCGGAAAAGCAAGTATTTATTGGCAAAGGCGCGGGCAGTTACCCCACCGGCTCGGCCGTACTTTCCGACATCTCGGCCTTAACTTTTGATTACCGGTATGAGTATAAAAAATATTCGCAAGGCGATGGTTTGCCCTTCTCTAATGAAGCGTTGGTAGATGTAGTGGTTAGCTTCCCGGAAGGAACCCTGATTTCGGGTAACGACTTTGAAAATTTTAAGGGCGGCTATCAGGGTAAAGGCCATCAATACCTGCAAGGTACCGTGCGGCTTGAAAAACTTCAGGAATGGGCCGATCGGGATGATGTAAGTGTAATTCTGGCACCACAACCTAACCTTGCCGCAGCCCGGCAACCGGTGGCTGTTGAGCGCCTGTCGGCCTGATTTTAGTACCGCTTAAACAACATACTGGCAATCATTGGGTTGCCAGTTTTGTTTTAGGGTGCTGGTTATAACTTTTCGATACCTTTCTAATGGGGTGTTTTCACTTCCGTGCCTATATTTGTACCCCAAGGTAAATCGATCTATTCCATGTTAATCTTCACTTCTATTGTTGCCTTTACCGTAGTTATTCTGTTGCTGGTGGGGCTGTTGATTTTTGCACAAAAGAAATTGGTACAATCAGGGCCGGTAAAAATCCTGATCAATGGCGAAAAAACCATTACCGTATCGGCTGGTAGCTCGCTGTTAACCACCCTGGCAAACGAAAAAATCTTCCTGCCTTCGGCCTGTGGTGGTGGTGGTACCTGCGCCATGTGTAAGTGCGTGGTGGAGTCGGGTGGTGGCGATGTGTTGCCTACCGAGGTAGGTCACCTTTCCCGCAGAGAACAAAAAGAACACGTACGGTTAGGCTGCCAGGTAAAAGTGAAGCAAGACCTGAACATCCGCATACCCGAAGAGATTTTCGGAATCAAGAAATGGGAATGCGAAGTGGTAAGTAACTACAACGTATCCACTTTCATTAAAGAGTTTGTGGTAAAACTGCCTCCGGGCGAAACGTTGAAATTTGAAGCCGGTGGATACATTCAAATAGATGTACCGGCTTTAACTGCCGACTTCAAAACAATGGACATTACACCGCATCCGGATTTAGGTCATAAGCCCGATGTGTTTCAAAGCGATTGGGATAAGTTTAAGTTGTGGGATTTGAAGATGAAGAACGATGAGCCCATCTTCCGTGCCTACTCTATGGCCAACCACCCGGCTGAAGGAAACATTGTGATGTTGAACATCCGGATTGCCACACCACCGTGGGATCGTGCCAATAACAAATGGATGGATGTAAATCCGGGTATCTGCTCTTCCTATGTGTTTTCGCGCAAGCCAGGCGATAAGGTTACAATTTCCGGACCTTATGGTGAGTTCCACATCAACAAGACCCAGCGCGAAATGATTTACATTGGTGGTGGTGCCGGTATGGCTCCGTTACGCGCACAAATCTTCCACCTGTTCCATACTGAAAAAACAAACCGCAAGGTTTCATATTGGTATGGAGGCCGCTCTAAAAAGGAATTGTTTTATGTAGAGCACTTCCGCAAAATTGAGCAGGAGTTTCCAAACTTCCAGTTTAACATCGGCTTGTCAGAGCCTTTACCGGAAGACAACTGGAAAGTGAAAAAGAGTCTGGACGATAAAGATGGAGATGGGTACATCGGCTTCATCCATAAATGTTTGTACGATAATTATCTATCAAAACATAAGTCGCCCGAAGATGTAGAGTTTTACCTGTGCGGCCCGCCTATGATGAATGCGGCCGTATTAAAAATGCTGGACGATATGGGTATTCCAAAAGAAAACGTTCGCTTTGACGACTTTGGAGGTTAACCTGACCATCTTATAAAAGTAAAGGAGGGCTTTAGCTCTCCTTTTTTATTTTATAGGTGATGTGTTTTTGATTGATTAGTTTTGTTTAAAGTTCGTTCGCATGGATCTAACCATACTCTTCTCCCCGATTGACGAATCTATCTATCAGAAAACCTATGCGCCAAACTCAATCTTTAAAAGTATAAGGGTATTTGGCGATAAAATGCCCGACTACAAAGGTGCACACATTGCCATTTTTGGTGTAAAGGAAGAACGCGGAACCCAAACCAATACCGGTTGTGCAAAAGGTCCGGATGAAATCCGGAAAAAATTCTACAACCTAAAAAAAGGAACGGGTGCCTACCGCATTGTTGATCTGGGTAACCTGAATGCGGGTATCGATCTGGATGAAACCTATGTACGCATCAGTGAAGTTTGCCGCATTTTGTTAGAGAACAATGTATTGCCATTAATCTTAGGCGGTACACACGATCTGGATTATGGGCAGTATCGGGGCTATGAAGAAATGGAAAAGCTTATCAGTCTGCTCAACATCGATGCCTTTCTGGATCTGGATGACAACCGCGAAGCAGACAAAGCCAATCAGCACATTCACAAAATTTTACTGCACGAACCAAACTACCTGTTAAGCTATACACACCTGGCGCATCAACTTTATTTAATTGATCCATCGTCTGCGGCCATTCTTGAAAAACTATACTTCGAAGCCTTTCGTATCGGGCAAATGCGCACTAACCTGGCCGAGATGGAACCGGCTATCCGCAATGCCGATTTAATGAGTTTTGATATTACGGCCATTCGATCATCGGATGCACCGGGCAATGCCAATGCTCAACCTTTTGGATTGACAGGCGAAGAGGCTTGTCAGTTGTGTTGGTATGCCGGTATGAATGAAAAATTAAGTTCAGCCGGATTTTATGAATACAATCCCGATTTTGATGATGCCAACAAAAAAACGGCTTCTGTAATTGCTACCATGCTCTGGTATTTTATTGAAGGCTTCTATCATCGTAAGCACGATACCAATTTTAAGAGTAATGATTTTTTAAAATATGTTGTATCGATGGCTGCCGAGCCCGAAACAATTACCTTCTATAAAAGTAAAGTGACCGAGAAGTGGTGGATGGAAGTTGCCTACCACCAACCCGGTGCGCGCTATGCCCGCAACAGTATTATTCCGTGCAGCTATAACGATTATCAGGTTGCCACCAAAGGCGAAGTGCCCGAACGTTACATCAGCACGTTAGCCAAGCTGATCTAATCATATCAGTTGTTGCTTACGCGATTTCAGCAGCTGAATAATTACCACAATCAACACTACAAGCGTGGTGGCTATAACAAGTTGCGGATGTGCCTTCAACAAAAAGAAATCGCTGATTGCTTTATCTATATTATTGATTCCGATTAGTGCCGTTGTTCCGAATATCAACAACAAAATTCCATTGTACCAAAGGGCGTGTTGATGCGCTGGTTTTACCAGCTGGCGATCATTCACCATCATGATTAAAAAATACGCTAACAACGGCAATACAAAACCATTCATAGCCTGTACGGCAAGTATTACCGGTATGGGCTTTACACCACTTATACCAAAACCAAAACCTGTTAGTAATATAGCAGCCCAAACCAATCTTATGCGGTTTTTATTTTCAGCACCTAACACTGTTGAAGCAATTAATGAAGCGGCATAGGGCGATGTTATAGCCGATGAAAATCCGGCTGCGAATAATCCTACACCTAATGCACTGGCTGCCCACGTGCCACTGTTGCTTTTTAAAATCTCAGCCAGAGCCGGAAAAGAGGTAAAAGTACCAGCCACTGTTCCGGCCAATAAAACACAAGCTGTAATTATGCCCCCGATAATGACTGAAACCGAAAGCCCGATTCGCATAAGCGGAATTGTGTTGCCTTTGCTGATGGCTGAACCTAAAAAAATATTATAGGGAACTATCGTGGTGCCCACCAGGGCCAGAGCAATCCATTCACTTCCAGCAGGTAACTGCGGTATAGTGGCCGCTCTTAATAATTCACTCAACGTAACTTCTGCTTTGAATGCAAGTAACGCAAACGCTATTGCCATTACCATAACCAAAACTATCATCACATTCGAAATAAATTTGCTGCCGCCCCGCCATAAAATAACTGCTGCTAAAATTGTAATTACCACTGTAAACCATTTTGTGTTACCCGATGTAAGTAATGACAACCCTGAAACTGCACCTAAAATATTTCCGGCTTCGTAAGCTGCGCATCCTAACAAAACCGGAACTGCAACCAACCACTTTACCCAACCAGACCCAAACCGTTGCTGCACACACTCGCCAAAACTTAAACCACTACTAATGATCACCCGGGCCGAAACTTCCTGCAACACGATGCAGGCAAGTGTAGCAAACACCACTGCCCATAGCAATCCCAATTGAAAAGAAGCTCCGGCCGAAACTGCGGTTGTAATAGTACCCGGCCCGATAAAGGCAGCCGAAATTACTGACCATAATACAACACTTCTTATCTTAGCAGGAGAACTCATTTTCTAAAAATAGAAGTTTGATCATTTAAAACCATACTCTGTATGCATAAAGACAAGGTGGCTCTTGCGCTCATCCGTTTTGCAGCAGCCGGCAATATGCTGATTCATGGCATTGCCCGGATTGTGAATGATGGCGTTACGCCCTTCGATGGTTTTCTATCCGGCTTTGGATTTCCACCTTACTCCGCCTGGGGCATCACACTCTTCGAAATTGCGGGTGCTGTTTTGTTGATGATCAATCGTTGGGTTATTCCCATCAGCAGTTTGTTTATACTTCAGTTGTTGATGGGGATAATCTTAGTACATGGCCGCGAGGGCTGGTTTGTGGTGGGTGCCGGAAGAAACGGAATAGAATATAGTGTGCTGCTGATTATCTGTTTTTGCAGCACGATTTGGAATGCCCGAACCAAACATTAATTGCATCTCTTAAAAACTTGTCACGTTGAGCTTGTCGAAACAAACTAGTTAAAATTGAATCCGAAGTTGGCTTCGACAAGCTCAGCCTGACATTAGCGGTTAAATTTTTAGAGAAGTCCCTTATTTATTCATTCCCGGTAATACTCCCGAAAATGTAATTCCAAATGCATTTGCAGAATACGATTTATTATCCTGATCGGTGTACTTCAACGAAGTAAATGATAGGCCAATACCGTAATAGGCAATTTCAAACACCGGACCGGCATTACTCTTAAAGGTCATGTTATCACCAAGTCCATCAGCATTCAATTTTACACCACTATGTGTAACTATTCCCGCCCCTAGTCTTAATTTAGGTGCTGCCATAAAATTAGCGGTAAATTGCATAGGTACTCTCGTTAACCGGATGTGCACATTATCGGCCTGTGTGGTTACATACTTATAGCCTATAGAACCTCGCAACAGAAATTTATCAGTTTTAGGAAATTGAACCTGCGCCCCTACTGCAATAGACCCACCCTGTCCGGCATTAACGGATTGACTTTCACCATTTGTGAAAAAAACCTCTGCTACCTCATCACCACCAAATTCAAGCGCACCACTTATTAAAAAGCGTACTGGTCGGTATTTAGATTCATTCTGAGCAAAGGCGGTAACAAGATTTATTACCAGGAACAATGTGAAAACAAATTTCAATTTCATAACATGGTTTAAGTTGGCTGCAAGTATAGAGAATTGTTCAGATTCATCTTAAATCAACTTCTTCACAACATCAAAAAAATATTTATAGCATGCCCGCTTTGAAATTAGAAGAGAACAAATTTATATTTGCACCATGCTAAGAATAACAGCACCATATAAAATCAACAAACCCGGTAGCGATATTGGGTTTAAGCCTCGGATTTTCAGTTGATCAATACCTGATCATACACTGAAGACCCGGGCCTCGTCCGGGTTTTTTTATTTTACCACGGACATAAAAGAAAAAAATTAACATCAGAAATGATGGCTGGAATTGTTTTGCCCAAAGCGAAACAGAAAGTACTGTATTATGAAAAGGAAAATGTTAAGTGGAAAAGACCTGATCAAATTAGGTTATCCCGAAGGAAAAGCAATTGGTATTGCTATCAATACCGTATTGAAATATTTCCGCAGAAGCGAAAAAGACGAAATCTACGAAGCGCTTAAAGCAGTGTTGGCTAACCCCAAAGCTTTTGTGCAAGATTCTATCTGGAGCAAAACTGCGTTGGCGCTTGTGCCATCCGAAAAAAAATCGATGGTACATGCGCTGTTGAAAAACAGAATGGACTATCCGATTTATGGAGGGGCCGAGATTGAAGAAGGTGCGCGTAACCAGATGGAAATTGCCATGAAGCTACCCATTACTGTGGCCGGAGCTTTAATGCCCGATGCACACCAGGGTTATGGTTTACCGATTGGTGGTGTATTGGCTACCCATAACGCGGTTATACCATATGGTGTAGGTGTGGATATTGGTTGCCGGATGTGTTTAACAGCATATCCACTTGATGAAAAGTTTTTAACCCGACATCAGGCTAACCTGAAGCGAATACTGTTAGAAAACACCTGTTTTGGTCGCGAGGTTTTTAAACGACCTAAGGACCACGAAGTGCTTGACCGGAATTTGTTTAAAGAGATTACCATACTGAAACCTTTGCAGGGTAAAGCTGCGATGCAGATTGGTTCGTCCGGAAGTGGAAATCACTTTGTTGAGTTTGGACTGATTGATTTGCCCGAACACAACGACTGGAAACTGGTTGCCGGAAAATATCTCGCGGTGTTATCGCACTCCGGTTCGCGTGGACTGGGGGCAGAAATTGCCCGGCACTACACGCGTGTGGCTAAACAAAATTGTTTGTTGCCGGGTGATGCATCAAGCCTTGCGTGGCTTGACTTAAACACAGAGGCTGGACAAGAATATTGGTTGGCCATGAATTTAGCGGGAGACTATGCTTCGGCTAATCATCACCAGATTCATGAGCGGATTGCAACAGCGTTGGGTGAGCAACCTCTGCTACAAGTAGAGAATCACCACAACTTTGCGTGGAAAGAAACTTTAGCGAATGGCACCGAAGTAATTGTGCATCGTAAAGGGGCAACACCTGCCGGTGAAGGTGTACTGGGAATTATTCCCGGTTCAATGACATCGCCTGGGTATATCGTGAAGGGCAAAGGCAATGGTACATCCATCAACTCGGCTTCGCATGGAGCCGGTAGAGTGATGTCGCGAAGCGCTGCTAAAAATTCGATCACCAAAAAAATGCTGAAGCAGGAATTGCAGAAGTACGGTGTGGAATTAATTGGTGGCGGCCTGGACGAAGCTCCCATGGTGTACAAAGACATTCGTAAGGTAATGGACTACCAGCATGAGCTGGTGGAGGTACTCGGAGAATTTACTCCGAAGATTGTAAGGATGTGTGGCGATGAATCGCCCGCTGAAGATTGATTCAAAATTCAAGGTTTAAGAATTCAGGATTCGGAACCGCGATTTTGAATCTTGAATTTTAAATTTTGAATTTAACTATGGAACTAAAATGGATGAACATACACCTGACTCAGGCAGAGCAGTTGATATACAACAACCAGGTAACAGAAGGTTTGGAGTTGTTGCAGAACCTGTTGTTCGAAGAACCAGGCTACGCACACCTGCACAACCATATCGGTTGGGCATACTTGTACTTCACTCCGGATATAGCACAGGCAGAAATGCACCTGAAGCTTTCCATCCGGTTTGATGCAAACTACGCACCACCTTACCTGCACATGGGTAACCTGTTGATTCGTTCCGCACGCTACACCGAAGCGTTGGAGTACCTGCAAAAAGGTTTACATCAGAGAGAGGCAAACAAAGTTGCCTTTCTGGATTTGATCGCGCAGGCACATGAATTAAAACAGGATTTCCGGCAAGCTATCCGTTTCTACAAAGAAGCTATGTTGGCTACAACCGGATTTGAAACTGCCCAGTTGATGGAAGGCATTAAACGTTGCCGGAAAAAAAGATGGGTGATGTTCAGTTTTTAATCACAGCAGGAGGAACAGACTTGTTTCTCCTGCTAAACTGAAATCAAACAATGGAAAAAATAAAATGGATAGAAGAATATCTGGAAGAAGCATTAAAGCTGGCGTGGATGGAAGGCCACGAACCTGCTTTGAAATTACTCGACCGGCTATTGTATGAAGAACCCGGGTATGCGCGCTTGCACTATACGCTGGGGCTGATCTTCTTTGACTATGGTGATGACCTGCCGCGTGCCGAACAACACTTCAGGCTTGCCATTCAGTTCGATAAAAAATTTGCCGATCCATATTGGTATCTCGGCAGGTTACTGGCGGATGATGATCGGCTGGACGAAGCACTTACCGTTTACAATCAAGGCCTTAAAGCCAAGCAAGCCAAAAAGGCTCACTTGCTGGAGCAGGTTGGCAAAACGTATGAGTTGAAGAGACAATTCAACAAAGCCATTGCTCGTTACCAAAAGGCATTGCGGCACTCAGCCGAGTTGTGGCACTGCTTAGTATTGGAAGAAAGCATAAAACGATGCAAACGAAAACAGAAGTAAAATAAAAGAGCGCTGACGAGGCGCTCTTTTTATTACAGTATGACAAATTCAGTTTAGCTAACCTGGAACTACGGGGCCGCGACTTAACAATCAATTAATACGTAATCTCCACCACCTTCTTTTTGTTAAGCTTCTGCATCTGCTTTGGTACCAGCATCAGGATTTCCTCTTTCAGGGTTTTGATCAGTTTTGTTTTTATATGATCGCGATGCGTAACCAAACTCACTTCCCGTGCTGGGCTGGGCTCTTTTAGTCGCTTTACCAGTTTCATCTGAGCCGGGCTGAATTCCATAATGGCCAATTCAGGCAAAATGGTAATGCCATCGCTCTTATCTACCATTCGCTTTAATGTTTCAATGTTACCGGTTTCATATTTAAAATGAAGTTCGGAATGCTTTCGCAATTCGCATAAGTTCAAAATCTGTGACCGGAAACAATGGCCTTCTTCCAACAACCATAATTCATTCGGGTCAATCTCGGTTGGCAACACATACTTTTTGTCGATTAACGCATTCTTTTTTGATACATACACAAACAGTTCTTCATAAAAAAGAACATCTTCTTTAATTGAAGAGTCTTTTAGGGGTGTTACCACCAGACCACAATCCAAGCGATTGTTTTTTAATTCCTGCACCACCTCCTCGGTAATAATCTCCCGCACCACCAGGTTTACCTGCGGATATTTTTCGCGAATGTTTTTAAACAGCGGTGGCAACAAGTAAGGCGCCAGTGTAGGAATTATACCAATCCGGATTTCTCCGGTCATGGTATCTTTTTGTTCTGCTATGAGTTGTGGAATTACCGCAGCCTCGCGCAGCAGAATTCGTGCTTGCGCAATAATACGAGCCCCAATTTCGGTTGGAATAACAGGCTGCTTGGTGCGATCAAAAATTTTTACCCCTAATTCATCTTCCAGTTTTTGAATCTGCATGCTCAGCGTGGGCTGGGTAACGAAACATTTTTCGGAAGCCAGCACAAAATGGCGGTAGGTATCCAGCGCTACAATGTATTCCAATTGAATCAAGGTCATAGACAAAAACTATAAGATCATAAAAATAATCAATTTGATTTATGATTTGCGATCTTGTATCCTTGTCTTCCCAAAAAAAGCATGAAAAATGACTACTGTCATTGTACTGCAAACTATTCGGGTTTAGTTTTAGCTGCTCAGAGAATAAGTATTAATCATTTATAAATCGTAAAAAACATGGGACACAACGCAACTAATGGTGAAGGCAAATGCCCCTTTACCGGAGCCACTAAACAAACCGCGGGCAGCGGCACACGCAACCACGATTGGTGGCCAAATCAATTGAAGCTGAATGTGCTGCGTCAGCATTCATCACTTTCCAACCCAATGGGTGAGAATTTCAATTATGCAGAAGAGTTTAAAAAACTTGACCTGGCAGCCATTAAAAAGGACTTAACTGCTTTGATGACTGATTCGCAGGATTGGTGGCCAGCCGACTTTGGGCACTATGGTGGATTGTTTATTCGTATGGCATGGCACAGTGCAGGTACATACCGCACAGGCGATGGCCGCGGGGGTGCCGGTGCCGGGCAGCAACGCTTTGCTCCGCTTAACAGTTGGCCCGATAATGTTAACCTCGACAAAGCACGCAGGTTGTTGTGGCCCATCAAACAAAAATATGGCAACAAAATTTCGTGGGCCGATTTAATGATTCTTACCGGAAACGTTGCCCTTGAATCAATGGGCTTTAAAACATTTGGTTTTGCCGGTGGCCGTGAAGATGTGTGGGAACCACAGGAAGATGTGTATTGGGGATCAGAAAAAGAATGGCTTGCGTTGAGTAAAAATCCAAACAGCCGGTACTCAGGCGAACGCGAACTTGAAAATCCACTGGCAGCCGTGCAAATGGGTTTAATCTATGTAAACCCCGAGGGCCCCGATGGAAATCCTGACCCGGTGGCTGCTGCTCATGATATCCGCGAAACATTCAAGCGCATGGCCATGAATGATGAAGAAACCGTTGCGTTGATTGCCGGTGGACACACGTTCGGTAAAACACATGGTGCCGCTCCTGCAACACATGTAGGTGCCGATCCTGAGGCTGCTACTATTGAAGAGCAAGGGTTAGGTTGGAAGAGCAGCTATGGTTCAGGCAAAGGTGGCGATACCATTACCAGTGGATTGGAAGTAACCTGGACGAGCACACCAACTAAATGGAGTAATAACTTTTTCTGGAACCTGTTTGGCTACGAGTGGGAATTAACCAAGAGCCCTGCCGGTGCGCATCAGTGGCAACCAAAAAATGGTGCTGGAGCTAACACCATACCCGATGCGTTCGATAAATCAAAACGCCACGCACCAAAAATGTTAACCACAGATTTGGCTTTGCGATTTGATCCTGTGTATGAAAAAATCTCCAGACGCTTCTATGAAAACCCCGATGAGTTTGCCGATGCCTTTGCACGCGCCTGGTTTAAACTAACGCACCGCGACATGGGACCGATTTCCCGTTATCTCGGTCCGGAAGTACCAAAAGAAGAATTGATCTGGCAAGATCCTATTCCGGCAGCAACGCATAAGCTAACCGATAAGGATATTACTACATTGAAAGAAAAAATTGCCGCTTCCGGTTTAACCATTTCGCAATTGGTGTCTACTGCCTGGGCTTCTGCTTCCACTTTCCGTGGATCGGATAAGCGTGGTGGTGCCAATGGCGCACGCATTCGGTTAGCTCCGCAGAAAAACTGGGAAGTAAACAACCCGGCTCAGTTAGCCAAAGTGTTGCAAACACTGGAGGGTATTCAGAAAGAATTTAAAAATGTTTCGTTGGCCGACCTGATTGTGTTAGCCGGAAATGTGGGTATTGAAAAGGCTGCAAAAAATGCTGGTATTACTATCACTGTTCCGTTTACACCGGGCCGTGGTGATGCTACGCAGGCACAAACCGATGTGGAGTCATTTGAAGTGCTTGAACCGATTGCCGATGGCTTCCGCAATTATCAAAAGAAAAAGTTTGCGATCTCTGCTGAAGAGTTGTTAATCGATAAAGCACAACTGCTCACACTTACAGCGCCAGAGTTAACGGTATTGGTTGGTGGTATGCGCGTGTTGAATGCCAACTTTGATGGCTCGAAACATGGTGTGTTTACAAAACAACCTGAAACGCTTACTAACGATTTCTTCCTGAACCTGTTGGATATGAGCACTACCTGGAAGGCTACATCCGATGCCCAGGATCTATTTGAAGGGCGCGACCGCAAAACAGGCGCAGTGAAGTGGACCGCCACACGTGTAGATTTGATTTTCGGATCTAATTCGGAATTGCGCAACCTGGCCGAAGTGTATGCTGTTACCGATGCAAAGGAAAAGTTTGTGAAAGACTTTGTTGCCGCCTGGACAAAGGTGATGAACTTAGATCGGTTTGATGTGAAGTAAATTAAGTAAAGTGTTCTAATGTATGATTAAAGGTGATCTGGAAACAGGTCACCTTTTTTATTTAGCTTTACCCATAAACACGTTTACAGAGTGAAAACTATTCTTATCATTATTGGTCTTCTCTTCCTTGGGTTTGTGGGCTACATCGTAAGTCTTTTTATGCGTGTTGGCAAACCAGTTAATGCCACGCTTTCTGATACCTATTATCAGCATCGGTGGAAAAATAAAATCATTTATTCACCCATGGGAAATTGGTTCGAACTAGGCTACACTGAACTGGAAGCTGACCCGGAAACATTCACGGTACTCTCCCAAGAATTTGCCAAAGACCGTCAACAGGTGTATTGGAAAGACAAGGTTCAAAACGTTGACCTTACCAGTTTTACAATTGATGAACAGGGAACACCCAGAGATGCGCAACACGTGTATTACCATTATGATTACGGAGACTCTCTTCACATAATTAAAAATGCTGACGCGCAAACTTACGAGACTTACAAACCCGTAAAACAGGAATGGAACTACTACGCGTGGGGCCGCGATAAAAATGCCATCTTCCTGAATGGTACTAAACTGGATGTGGATAGAACCACTTTTAACGTACTTAACGCTAGCATAGCTATTGATTCTGCTAACGTATATATCATTCAGCGCGATTACAATCAGCTTGGCGGGGCGCGGGCAGAAGTACAGGTATTAAAAAAGGCTGTGAATCCCGGAGGCCAACCATTGGTTATTTCAGAGAACTATGTGCAATTTGGAAACGCACTCGGGCTATCAAACTGGAAGGTTGATTTTTCTATGCTCACGTTCGATAGGATTGAGTCCGTTAAAATTATAGACGAACGAAACCTGGTTGTCAATACCGATATTCTGGTAAGCGATGGCGAACGCATAGATGGAGTTGATATTGCCAGTCTTGAAATTATGAATCGTGACTATATAAAAGATAAACAGCAGGTATTCTACGATCGAAAAAAAATTACAGAAGCCGATGCTGCAACCTTTACACCTGTATATGAAGACTATTCAAAAGACAAAAACCATGTGTTTTACAAAGATCAGATTTTAAAAGGTGCTAACCCGGCTACATTTACATACGACTTTGCGACTGATGTAGCGACTGATGGAAAGTTAAGGTTTAAGGATGGTGTAGTGATCAATAACTAGGCTCAGGTTAGCCAATAGTGAAAACCAAAATCTGAATTTTATAAATAATTCAATGATTTCTTGTTGTTTCAACTACCCACCACTTCATCAAACACCTTCACAAAAGCTTTCATTTCATCCAATGTACCAATGCTCACACGGCACCATTCCTTACCTTGAAAATCCCACACTCGGATTTGAAACCCGCGCTTCAGGGTTTCAGCTAATATAGTTTTGCCGTCTTTAGGGGCGGGAAACAACACGCAGTTGGTGCGCGACTTGCCATGGAACCAACCTTTCTTATCTAAGTATTGCTGAAAGAAATTCAGTGCCTCGTTGTTTTTAGTACGGGTAAGTTTAGCAAAGGCTGTATCGTTGAGTGATGCTTTAGCCGCTGCCAATCCGGCCTGGTTAATCACAGGCCCCATCTGGTAGGCCGATATTTTCTTAATCACATCAGGCTGAGCAATGGCGTACCCTAAGCGCAAGCCTGCCAATCCATAAACTTTAGAAAATGTGCGCGACACCATTACACTATGTCCTTTGCGCACCAACTCTACAGCCGAGCGTTGCTCGTCCGGCTCCAGAAATTCCAGATACGCTTCATCTGAAAACACCAATGTCTTTTTACTCATCTCCTGACAGAAGTCAATATACTTCTGGCCTTCTATTATCGTGCCGGTTGGGTTATTAGGATTACATAAGAACATTAAACGCGTATCTGATTTTACTGCAGCAGCGAGCGCGTTCAGATCGTGTTTGTGGAACTCGTCCACATCAACTCTATCCCATCGCGCATGCAACTTTTCGGCATAATCCATCAGCGAGCGGAATGTAGGGAAGGCAGAAAGTACCGCACCACCTTCCAGCGCAAGCGCCATTCCGGTAAGGCATAAAGTTTCAGACGAACCGTTTACGACAAGAATATGCTCAGGCGAAACACCTTCTTTCTCGGCCAATACTTTTTTAAACTCAGCCACAGCCTCAAAGGCATAACGATTAAAATCGTTCATCCCCTCCTGTAGTGCTTTCCGCGCAAGCGTTGATGGCCCGTACGGATTTTCATTTGAACCTAATCGTACAATCCTACCATTTAGCAGAGGAGCAAAGTTTTTTTCGGCAACACTAACCGGGGCTGCCAGCAACTCATTCACCAGCGAAGATGAAACAGTAAGTCCGCCTGTTAGCGTTAATGCCGATTTAAACCAGGCTCTGCGATTGATGGGATTATTCATATGTTGTTTTAATTTGAAACTACAACGTTGAGATTTCAGTTAAATAGTTGTGAGCGGTTAAAGCCAAAATGATTCTACTTATCCTCGAGTTCTTCGTATCCAACTCTTAGTAATGCATACGCCATAAAACCAACACCGAAAATCATGAGAGGAGCCAGAATAACACCCAACCAACTAAATTCTGTCTTTCCTAAAAACATTTTTACAATCCACACAATAAAGGCAACAAGTGACATTATGGTTAGCATTGCAGCACCCATACCATAATAGATGGCCAATCCGCCATTTACTCGCTTTTGTACTTTCTTACTCATATTACCATCTTGGTTTCTGATAGAAAGTTACATAAGGTTCTCCATCTAATAAAATCATCGGGTCGCCCGTTTTGGGATGATTTTGTTTTTGCAATTGATAGGACCCTTGCCCCCGGGTTTGTGAATTATAATAAATACGATCGCCTTGTACCCACCACGTACCGCGGTCGCTGCCTTGTGATGAGGTGCCTGCATAGAACGAACTGGTGTTGGTATCCATTGAACGTTCTGAGGCATATTCATAGGTGCCGTTGCCATTCAACACAATGCACGCGCTGGAACTTGAGCCGCCCGTATTGGTTGAGTTTACATTTGTCCAACACCATTTGCCTACTAACTCCTGTGCCACACGCCCACCACCGGTTTGTGCCTGAGTTTGGGTTTGCGGGGATCCCTGACCTTCATGCCCAGCACCTTTTGTATAGGTAAACTGCTGGCCGTTGGCGCTTAATGTAAGTTGATTGCCCTTTACACTATAGGCCAACATCGCATTACCCTGTGGTGTAACCAGTATAATATGCCCTTGCGAAACCTGATACTGAAACGTATTACCAGCATAACTGCATTGACCATTGCTTTTAAACTCAACCGACTCGCCATTGCCACTCCATACACCAATCACTTCGTTTCCATTTTGGGCACCTGCACTTTGTAGTTGCTGATTTAGTTGTGGTGTTTGATTCTGTGTGGTTTGCACATCCTGAGCTCCACCTCTGGTAAACACAATACTATTATCCAAATCGCCACCAGAAAGTGTAAGACTATTACCCTGCAATACAAAAGTGTATACCGTGGTTTGGCCAGCTTGCATAAGCGAAAGTTTATTTGCCTGTGTGGTGTACTTAATCATTTCACCATCAAACTCGCCACTGCCATCGGCATTGAGCATCAGTGTCATCTGGTAGCCAAACTGATTGTTTTGCCAGATGCCGGTAAGCTTGCCTCCCTGTTGGGTTTTGGCTCCGATTTGCGCGGTTACAAAAATGGGAACCAGTAAAAAGGTTAATGCTAGCGTTTTCATGGGGTGTTGAATGTAATACCCCAAGATAACAAAAGTCTGTGGAACTTATTTTGGTGAATACGGGGTGGGATACAAACTACATCTTTATGGGGTATGTCCATTGTGCGGGAAACTCAGCAGTTCCAGGCAAAAAGACTGGCTAAATTATCCCCATCTTCCGCATCAGGAATGTTGCATTGGCCTTTTGGGCAATACCCGGGTGCAGAATGTAATCAAACGAAAGCTGATCGTTTTCAATTTTACCTTCGAAGCATGCCGTATTAATTTGCTTTGGATAATCCTGCTGAAGCACCCCTAAAGCGATATCGTGCGTAGCCAAAACGGTTAAGGCATTTTTTTCTTTCAGTCGCTTCAGTAACTCCAGCGAACCTAATTGTTTATCGGTAGAATTAGTGCCCTTCAGAATTTCATCCAGCAGAATAAACATTGGGGTTCCCGATTCTAATTCATTCACGATAGATTGCAGTCGGTTTAACTCCGCAAAAAAATACGATTGATGTTCCTGCAATGAGTCTGTAGTACGCATACCCGTACGCAACTTTAACAACGGGGTTGCCATACGCGCGCACAAACCGGTGCGCCAATCTGCGCCAGCACAAAGTTAACGCCCAGCGCTCTTAAAAAAGTACTCTTGCCCGCCATGTTGGCCCCGGTAATCAGGTAAACGTTTTGCGGATTACCGATTTCGAAATTATTATTAACACGTTCGCTATCCGGAATAAGTACATGCCCGATTCCTTCACCTTTCAAAATCATTTTATCGGTTACTTCAGCAAACTCATAGTGCGGGTAGTTGTAATGCAGTGTGGCCAATGAAATCAGGCTATCCCATTCGGCCAGCGATTTTAACCATCCCGGTAAGGCGTGTGCGTTTTCTTCGCGCCACTTTTCAAGTTTGCTTACAATGTGAAAATCGTACAGAAATAACCCATTACCCAACTGCATGGCCAGCGGATTCATACGAGACTCCAATGCATTTACCAATGCCGAAAGGTCCTTCACTTTTTTAAATGCAGTTACCGCAATGGCATGATGCTGTTGCATTTTATCAGAACTGAATTTTTCGCTGGAAAGCAATTCGAAAATTCTTGCGTAGTTGTGCATAATCCTACCGCCATCAACCAGGACTTTCTGCAAGGCGCCAATACGTTTGGCATAACTGGCCGCTAACGCCAACTGAAGGGTTGCCAACAGAAAAAATATTCCGAAGTATTTTAAGGTAATAATCGCAACTACGGCAACACTTACCGTGATTGCCGGCAATACCCAACGCAAAATGGTGTTGGCTGTATTTTTATAAAAAACTGGTTTCTCATTTAACCAACTCAGCAATCCGTTTACATCAAATGTGGCATCGTTTATTTGTTTGCCGGTTGCCCAAACCTGCTGGCGCAGTTCAAGGCGTGTGGCTAATTCCCGTACAGCCTGTTGGCGCTGTTGCAATTCTTGTTTAGCGTATTGAGGATATTTTAAATCACTTGCCAGCTTCATTTCGCCAGAGTGCGTGCCACATCGGTTGAGGTATTGAAATACAGAGCCAGGTCCAAACAAATCCAAATCGTGGCTGTAGGCATGGTGTACATCAGAAAAAACCTGACCATCACCAAACTCAATAGATTCAAACCCCAAGGCTTTTGCTTCACGTTGGTTGAGCAGGCTGAGATACGATAACCGTTCTTTAAGTTCGCGGGCCGTTGTTTGTTTACGCACCAGCACTATAAATACTGCAAGGGGTAAGATTATGGCATAGTAAAGACCTGAATTTGATAATCCCAGATAAATAAATAATCCTATCAACAACACCAGGCCAACACGCAGCCAGGCATAAAGCCGGATTTGTTTTTCAACGGCTTCGCATTCTGATTGAAATTGTTGGGCGCGCTGTTGATAAAATGCAACCGTTGGTGAGCTGTTTATCATCACACCATTTTTTCAATCAACTGCATTACCTGCAATAGGTACTTTTCATCGGTTGCATCAAAATCATTCAGCTTATCGCTGTCTACATCTAATACCAATGCCACCTCATTATTCTTAAATGCCGGCAATACTATTTCGGATTTTGAAGCCGAGCTGCAGGCTATATGACCGGGAAATGCATCCACATCCGGAACGATAATCACCCGCTTCTCTTTCCAACTTGCTCCGCACACGCCTTTACCCAAACCAATACGGGTGCAGGCAATTGGCCCCTGAAATGGCCCTAATACCAACTCCTGTTTACCCCCGGTATTTTTTACGAGGTAAAAGCCCACCCAGAAAAAATCTAATGTTTGCTTCAGCGCGGCTGCAATGTTGGCCAGGTTGGCGGTAAGGTCAGGCTCGCCCACGGTGAGGGCTTCAAGCTGTGGAATTAAAGTTTTATAGCGCGAAATTTTATCCGATTCAGTCGCTATCAACAGGTTTTCGGCCATGGATCAATTGATTTTGACCCCAAAAGTAGCCTACTCAGGCCTGGTAAAAAAGCAGAATAATAATGATGGCTATAATCACCCCGATAATTTGTAAGAGTCCTTTGCGCATATTGAAGGAAAGCACGTTCGGAACTTTTGCCAAACAAAAGGATGGCTTAATTACCTTACCTTTGCAAAGCATGGCGCGTTACCTCAAACTCATTATTGCCCTGGTTATTACCGGTACTATAGCAGCATTCGTGTTGCTGGTAGTTATTCCCGAACGTCTTGCAAAAAACAGTTACGAAGCCGCTAAAACACTGGGCGAAGATTTTAAGAAAGCTTTTCAGTTTACACCCGAGGTTCGTGTTGAAAATACCGTGGTGCTCCAGCAGCAAACCAGCATACTGGAGTTGGCTGTATTAGCTCAAAACTTTAATCACCAATATGATTATACCAACACGTGGATGGGCAGCACCAAAAAAATCAACATCAGCGGAAGCTTTACTGCAAAAGTTGGTTTTGACCTGAACGAGAAATTTCAACTCACCATACACGATAAAAAAGCGATTGTTTCTTTACCCGAACCACAACTGCTTTCTATAGAGTTAAGTGATGATATTGCTTACCAGGATGAAAGTGGTTTTTGGAATTGGGTAAGCACCGAAGATCGTACCACAGCCACCAATGCCTTTATAAAAGATGCGAAAGTTTATGCACAACAAGCTGATTTTATAAAGGACGCCCGCGTGCGTGCAGAAGAACAAATCCGGAAGGTGTTGGCGCCTCATGTGGAAGAGGTGATATTTGAGTATAGAGTGGTAGTGCCGAAGCCTTTGTAATATGATATTTCGCCCTTTCAGGGCTTAGGCCTTGTGCTGCTACTAAAAAGCGATGGGCTACGCCACATCGCATTGAGATTTCGCCCTTTCAGGGCTTGGGCAGACTAAATTAATGGATAACTCAATCAACTTTGACTCAGGTCAAAAAAGGTTTGTTAGCCAGTAATCTTTCATTTTTAATAACCGTATTGTTATGCTCCTGATTAATACTGAGGCTAAGGAAGCACCGAAGGAGCGAAATGTCAAAACAATAGGCACGGCCCATCGAATAAAAGTGACCTTTCATATAGAGGCTATCAAAAGAGGATTACATCGTTAGGTTGAGTTTGACGAAAATTATCGCTACTTCGAAATTTTCTTACAGTTGCTATCGGGACGGACCGACAGTTGAATTAATTTTGAGATGGCGTCTATGTTTGAGGAAGCCCAGAGGGCGAAATATCAAAACGATGGGCATCGCCCATCGGATTAAAAGTGATCATTCATTAAAGCCCTGTAAGGGCGACATACTATGGGACAATCGCTAGTTAAAAATTATATTCACATAGTCTTCAGCACTAAAAACCGGCAGTCATTAATATACCCACCGGTTGAAGCTGAGCTACACAGCTACCTCGGTGGCATCTGCAATAACCTTGATTGCCCTGTACTAAAAGTTGGCGGATACGTTGATCATATTCATATTTTATGTTTACTCTCCAAAAAACTAGCGCTGATAAAACTGATTGAGGAATTAAAATCACACTCATCTAAATGGATAAAAACCAAAGGAACTGATTATAAAGATTTTTACTGGCAAGATGGTTATGGAGCGTTTTCTGTAAATCCATCAGAAATAGATACCGTACTTGCCTACATTGATAATCAACATGAACATCATCGCAAGAAGTCATTTCAGGAGGAGTACCGTGCCTTCCTTAAAAAGTATAAGGTTGACTATGATGAAAAATATGTTTGGGATTAGATCCTGATATCCCGCCCTTTCAGGGCTAATACCTGCAATGATACAATCAAAGCGATGGGCTACACCCAACGCTTTGAGATCCCGCCCTTTCAGGGCTTCCGTTAGAAACACACAACCAAGACTGAACCGCCTTCTAGAGGTATCGCTCTTTCAGGGCTCGATCAAAATGCCGTCAACGGTCAGTTTATTTTTCCCGGATAAATAGTAGAGCCTGTATTGATGATCAGGATTTTTTCGTCTTTCGGAACTTCATCGCGCATTTGCAATAGTAAGGCCAACCCCGCAATACCCGAAGGTTCACATCTTACCGATTGTTTGCGGGCTATCACCAGCGCCTCTTCCACAAAATTCTCATCTACATCCAGAATGCCGGAAAGGTTGCCGATACGTTCGTTCTGAATTAAGGAGTTGATATAAAACTGGTAATCATCCAGCGATGGCAAATAATACGAGAATAGTTTATCTAATCTGGAGTTGGCATCACGAGTAGTTGCCCCTAAAAAATTGCAATTATTAATTTTTTTGATGTCGCCCAGAAAACGCGGATCATGTTTGTAAATACTATTGTTGAACTCCCGCTCGGCAATAATTAAGATATTCACAAACAAATCGCCTGTACCAAACGGCACAAAACAATAAGCCAGATTTTCATTCAGTACTTCGTACGAAAGCCAGTCGTAGTAGTTATCGTTAAAGCGATCCAGAATTTCGCGGTACGTAATATCTATACCCTCTTTGTTGTTGGTAAGTTCTTTAATTTCTTTTCCGGTTAGCGAGCGGGCACTCAAATCGGTTTCATATACCTCGCACCCCATCTGGCGCAAGGATTCTTTAATACCTGGGCTGATGCGATTGTCCATCAACACTTTTAATTTGGTATTTACCTTATACAAATTAAAAAAATGCTGAATGGCTGCTGCTGCACTTCCGGATGAGATAATCGATACCTCTTTAATATTGTAGCGCTTGGATTTAATGAGAACTTCCCACGCCATACGCGCCTTGTGCGTACCGGTGGGGTTGGTACTTTCATCCTTCAGCCACACATTGGTAAAGCCTGGTACATCAATCCGGAATGTATTCGATGCAGGAAACCGTGGTTCATAAAACGGACGCGGAGGAAACTCAGGCTTGGATGGATCGTTAAGCGAAGGCACATACAGTCCATCAATCATATCATCGCTGGTGCGTGCCTGTTCATCATCAATCTGCTCTTTTATCAGATCCAACTCTTTCTTCGAGAGTTTTTCAAACAACACGTTGGCTATCTTGGCGGCAAATGAATCTACATTATCGGTATCAATTGGTTTGGCGGGTTCTTGCTCTGCAGCATCTTCATCGCCAGCATCCAGTAATGTTTTGAATTTATCTGCGAAGCGATCATTAATCAACGCATTCCAATCGTGCTGATTTTGGGTGGCAAACAACGCCAGCAGATTTCGTAGCGATTGGGTAGCTCCGGGCGGACTCTTTAAATTAAATGCCCTACGCAACAAATCTTCGGATGGCCCTTGCGGATACGCCAGTGATAATTGAGGATCGAGTGTAGCGGTGTTCTTTACAAAATCTTTAACCGCCTTCTGCAAGCCATGAATAAAACTCCAGCGCCCGGTACCAACCGACTCGTGAAAACCCGTGCGCGCTAGTTGCTCGCGGATCAAATCCAGAATCTCTTTCGGAATACGTTTGGCTGAGGCTTTCTTCATATCAGAGAAAAGGTCGCAGTATCTGCGCACAATAACAACCCGTTGGCATAATTACCATCTGCCATCTTACTAAAAATTATTCTACCGGTGCAGTTGGATTCTCAGTAGTTGCAGCGGGTTCGGAAATCAAAACCTGATCAGATTCTGAAGTTGGCGTTGTTTCCTTTAACTCCTCTTTAAAGAATCGCTTCTGCGAAAACAAAATAATTACCACACCAATAAATATTGACGAGTCGGCAATGTTAAACACCGGGCTAAAAAACTCGAAGTAATTGCCACCCACAACCGGCACCCAATCTGGCCACTGAAAATGAAACAAGGGAAAATAAAGCATATCGATAACCTGCCCATGAAACCACGGAGTAGGCACTCCCAGCGGAGCATTATTCAAATACACACCATAAAAAGTACTGTCAATCACATTGCCGATTGCCCCACCTAAAATCAGGGCAAGACAAATTATAAAACCAGTGTGCGCACTTTTCTGCACCATCTTAATCATGTAATAGGTAATACCAAACATGGCACAGATTCTAAAAATAGTTAGAGCGAGTTTTCCAAACTCACTCTCCCATCGGATGCCAAATGCCATTCCCGGGTTTAGTAAGTAATGCAACCGAAACCAGGTACCCAGCACATTTATTTCCTGATGGATATACATGTTATGGTACACCAACAACTTACTGGTTTGATCAATGGCAATTACCACCAGTGCAATTAAAAAATACTTTGCGTACTTCATCAGAATCTGTCTCGTCAGTTTACCGTAATCTTCAACTTAATATTATACTCGTCCATTTCCACTTGCGTGGAATCAGCAACCTTTTCTTTTAACTCAATTGAAAGTGCCTGCGTTTCGGTTTGTATATAGGCTTTATGCTCCGCTAAAGCGGATGTAATAAACTCGCCATCCTTCTCCACTTCAATCGAAATTTTATCCAGCACTTCAAGGCCCATATCCTTACGCAGGTTTTGTACTCGGTTAACAAAATCGCGGGCAATACCTTCGCGTTTCAGTTCATCGGTTAACGTAATATCCAGCGCTACGGTTAATCCGTTTTCAGAGGCCACCGACCAGCCCGGAATATCTTCTGAGGAAATGAGTACATCATCCAACACCAGATCAAACCCATCTTTAGTCAGTTTGCCTTGCTTTTCAATTGCCTGAATATCGGCTTGACTAAACGTGTTGATCACAGCCGAAACTTCTTTCATTTTGGGGCCGTACTGTTTACCCAATTTGGCAAAGTTTGGTTTTACCTTTTTTACCAACAAGCCCGAAGCATCGTCTATATATTGAATCTCTTTTACGTTTACTTCTGCTTTGATAATTGCCTCCACACTTTTTACGCGCGCTGCAAATTTTTCGTCTAACACAGGCAACAATACCTTTTGAAGCGGAGTACGCACCTTTACTTTACTGTTTTTGCGAAGCGAATGTACCAATGAACAGATGCGTTGCGCATAGTCCATCGATTTTTCCAGCTCTTCATGCTTGCGTTTCCCTTCAGGCTTAATCAATAAGGTGTGATGAATCGACTCGTGCTTTAACGGTGTGTTGAATTGTTTTGCCTTCTGGCGAATGTTATCAGTTAAATTTTTGTACAGCCACTCGCTGAAGAACGGGGCAATAGGCGCCATTAGTTGTGCTGTTACCATTAAACACTCGTACAGTGTTTCGTAGGCCGCCTTTTTATCTAACGATAGTTCACCCCGGCTTGCAGGTTGCCAGAAACGTTTCCGATTCAGGCGCACATACCAGTTGGAAAGATGATCGTTTACAAATTCCTGAATAGCACGTGCGGCTTTGGTGGGTTCGTAATCAGCGTAAGCGGCTATCACCTCTTCTATCAACGATTGTTCTTTGGTGATAATCCATTTATCTAACGGAGCCAGCTCGTTGAAAGGCACGTTATCCATTTCATCTTTTACAAAACCATCAATGTTGGCATACAACACAAAGAATGAATAGGTATTGATAAGCGTTCCAAAGAACCTGCGCTGTGTTTCTTCCACTCCGGCAAAATCGAACTTGAGGTTATCCCACGGGGGAGCATTCTCCATCATATACCAGCGCACTACATCAGGACCATACTTGGCAAGGGCATCGAATGGATTTACTACGTTGCCTTTGCTCTTGCTCATTTTGTTACCGCTCTTATCGAGCACAAGCCCGTTGGAGATTACATTTTTAAATGAAACTCCACCATTACCTACTTTCTTATTAATGGCTTTTATCTCCTCACTGCTTTCACTAAGCATAACGGCAATGGCATGCAGCGTGAAGAACCAACCGCGGGTTTGATCCACACCTTCGGCAATAAAATCGGCCGGATAACTTTTCTCAAAAATGTCTTTGTTCTCGAACGGGAAGTGCCACTGCGCATAAGGCATAGCGCCACTATCGAACCATACGTCAATCAGGTCAGGTTCGCGAGTAAACACTCTTTCATTTATTAATATTCCTTCATTGTGATAGGTAACATTTGGCCCAAACTCCTCAACAAAGAATAATCTATCAACAAATGGACGGTGCAGATCAATATCATCTATAATATGTGCCGCTGGCACAACATAATCACTATATAAACTAAATGGCACTCCCATTTCGTTTAATTGCCGAACAGAAATTTCATGTTTAGACTTTAGCTTTTGTAGGAGTTTATCCAAAGTTAGCGGTGACCTAGACCGACCTCTTAGATATTCAATGTAGTCATTATAATCAAATCTAAATTTTTCGAATAAGGGTCCGCTATTCTCCCTAAGTTCTGCTAAGAATTTAAAAAACTCATCCGTTAGGAAATACCACCCCCTATTACTGAACTCACTAATTTCACCAACAACTTTTGGCTGATTGGCATTGTCGATCTCAACTGGATGGATTAATGAAATCCAAATAGGTAGCGGGGTTCCCCAATAGCGCGAACGCGATAAGTTCCAATCCACCAGGTTTTCCAACCAGTTACCAAACCGGCCGGTACCCGTGCTCTCGGGTTTCCAGTTTATGGTCTTGTTCAGCGCAACCATTTTATCCTTCAAAGCAGTTGTGCGAATAAACCAGCTATCCAGTGGATAATACAACACCGGCTTATCGGTGCGCCAGCAATGGGGGTAGGTGTGTTCGTACTTCTCTACCTTAAAAGCTTTGTTCTCCTCTTTCAGAATAATGGAGATGATTACATCGGTATTTTTATAATCCGCATGGCTCTCATCTTCATTGGTATAGTTCTTAACATAAAAATCATCTGCGCCAAGCAGCTTATGTGTTTTGATGTTGTACTTCGCCACACCGGCTTTTAAGCCTTCTCCAATCTGGGTGATAAATTTTCCTTTACGATCAACCGTAGGCACTTCATTGCCGGCATCATCTTTAATGGTAAGGGCAGGCACTCCGTTTTGTTTAGCTGCGCGAAAGTCATCGGCACCAAAGGTGGGCGAAATGTGTACTACCCCAGTTCCATCTTCGGTTGTAACAAAATCTCCGGCAATTACCTGAAACGCTTTGTCAACATCGTAGAACGGTTGAATGTAGGGTATCAGTTGTTCGTAGCGGATGCCAAGCATTTGTCTGCCGGCAAACTCCTGCACAATTGCAAATGGAATTGCTTTATCGCCAGCTTTATAATCTTCCAGTTTCAGATCTTTATTCTTGTCTGAAAAATATTTGCCCACCAGATCTTTCGCCAATACTACACTCATCGGTTTATGGGTGTAGGGATTAAACGTATTAACCTGAACGTAAGTAATTTTCTCACCAACCGCTAAAGCCGTATTCGATGGAAGCGTCCACGGTGTGGTCGTCCAGGCCAGAATAAATACTTCGCGATCTGAACTAAACAAAAACTCTGACTTCGCATCGCGCTTCACTTTAAACTGCGCTACGATGGTAGTGTCTTTTACATCCTTGTAAGTACCTGGCAAATTCAACTCGTGCGAACTTAATCCTGTACCGGCTGCCGGTGAGTACGGTTGAATCGTATAACCTTTGTATAACAATTGCTTATCGTACAATTGCTTCAATATCCACCACAGCGATTCGATGTATTCTTTTTCGTAGGTGATGTAAGGGTCCTCCAGATCAACCCAATAACCCATTTTGGTGGTCAGGTCATCCCATTGATCTTTATACTTCATCACCGTTTCGCGGCACTTCTTGTTGTACTCTTCAATGGAGATTTTCTTACCGATATCGTCTTTCGTAATGCCGAGTTCCTTTTCTACCTGTAATTCAACCGGCAGGCCATGCGTATCCCAGCCGCCTTTTCGTTTTACCTGATAGCCTTGCAACGTTTTGAACCGGCAAAAAATATCCTTTACCGTTCGGGCCATTACGTGGTGAATGCCGGGTGTTCCATTTGCCGATGGCGGGCCCTCATAGAAAGTAAATGTATTGGCACCTTCGCGCACACTTACCGACTTCTCAAAAATTTTCTCTTTTTTCCAGAATTCGAGTATTTCGGTGGCCACCTGGGCCAGATTAAGGTCTTTTGTTTCTCTGTATTTACTCACGGTTACCCAAAATAAGGCCGCAATTTAGGACATTTTGAGCATTGGACATTAGGTATTCGGGGTATTAGGAAGCAGATGTTTGAAAGCAGCAAGAGCCTGATTTAAGCCTTACCCACCCGGAGAAGGTTACCCGAAATGCGATTTGGCCGAAATGGCCTGAGCCTTACTCGGCTGAACCCACCCGATCATGAATTTTAATCTTCTTCAGATCAATTGCTTCATCATCCTGCTCGCCATAAAACGAACTATCGAAATCATCAATCGGCAAACGGTCATTGCTCTTGCGCGGTTTATCGAAGGTCATGATTAATGCCGGTAGCAAAATCAGGTTGGTGAACATGGAAATGATAAGTGTAGTAGAGGTTAGTAATCCCAACGCCACTGTACCTCCAAAATCGCTGAAGGCAAAAATGATAAACCCGGCAAACAACACAACCGAAGTATAGATGATACTCTTGCCGGTTTCCAAAATACTTTCACTTACAGAGCGTGGCACAAAAAATCCGCTCGACAAAAGTTCTTGCCGATACTTGGCTAAGAAGCGAATGGAGTTATCTACCGAGATACCAAACGTAATACTAAAGATCAATGCCGTACTCGCTTTAAGCGGGATATGGAAATAGCCCATTAAGCCAGCGGTTATCATTAAAGCTATCAGGTTGGGGATAAGTGAAATGATAATCATGCGTGCGTTGGCAAAGAGAATTGCCATAGAAAGTGTTATGAGTATGCCCGCCAGAATCAAACTCTCTGTCAGGTTTTCAATCAGAAACTTATTGCCTTTAATAAATATTTTGGAAGAGCCGGTAATGGTAACGGTTACCGAATCGCTTTCGGATTTCAGAATTTTTTTGAGATCCGCCACAAGTGTATCGGCCTTCGGTTCAATAACTTCTTGCACCAACGAATCCATTTTAATGGAACCTATATCGGCCATTTGCATGGAGATTCGCATTTTGGTATACGTGGTATCCACAAACGATTTGAATAACCCGCTGTTATCACTCTGGCCTTTCAGATAATCCAACACAAACTTTGCTTCTATGTCAGATGAAGGTAGCGCGTAGCGATCCGGATTATTATTGAAGTAGGCTTGCCGCGATGCTTTGATTAAACTGAGTATCGAAAGCGGTCGTGAGGTTACCTCGATTGAGTCAAGTGAGTTTTCAAACTTATCAATCTCGCGGGCAATGCGTAGATTTTGCAGCGGACGCCTGCGTTTGGTTTGCAGGTCTACTTCAATCTCCAGAGGCATAATACCACTGAAATTTTCTTCTACAAATTTTAAGTCGCGCTTAATGGCACTGTCTTCCGGTATATCATCTACCATATACGAGACAGAATACAGGCGCGTCATTCCATACGCAGCAAACGCAGTTATACCCAAAGTGGCCACATAAATGGCAACGCGATGGCGATGCACCATCAGGTCGATAAGTTTTACAAACCCACCCAGAATTTTAAAGTTGAGATGCTTAAGATGTTTCTGATTGGGTTCTGGCATCCACGAAAGTATGCCGGGTATCATAATCAGGCTTACCACAAACAACGCTAAAATGTTCACACCGGCCACAATTCCAAACTCGCGCAACACGAGAATGTCGGTTGAAAGCAGGGTAAGAAATCCAATCGCTACGGTAAGGTTGGTAAGAAATGTAGCTAACCCCATTTTCATCACCACAGCTTGTATGGCCTCCATTTTATTTTTACGATTTACATACTCCACATGGTATTTGTTGAGCAGGTAAATAGCATTGGTAATACCAATGGTTACAATTACGGGCGGAATAAGCCCGCTGAGTAAACTGATTTTATATCCAAACAAAGCAATGGTACCAATAGTCCATACCACTACAATGCCAATCATAATCATGGAGAAAATTACCGCGCGCACCGAGCGGAAAAACAACAACATGATTATGCCTGTAACAATAGCCGATAAATACAGGAAGAAAGAAAGTTCTTTGCGCACCTGCTCAGCCATTACCGAACGCACAAACGGTAAACCGGCATAGTGAATTTGGATGTTGGTTTGCTCAGTAAACTCTTCGCCTAACCGGATAAGGTTGTTTGTAATTTCTATTCGTTTGGCTGAATTGGCGTACTCCTTATTCAGTGGGGCCAACAACATGGTTGCACCATTGGTGGTATTCACCAACTGGCCCATGTAAAATTTCTGATCTAACGCAATAGCGAGTAGGCTGTCTAACTGGTGTTGCGATGTAAGTGTATCGGGGAATAGTGGTACCAGTTTGAATTTTTTCTCAACCGTATCTTTTTCGATTATGCGCAACTGCGGTAATGAAAGCACTTCGGTTACGCCTTCAAGCTTGCGGAGTTTGTTACTCAGATCTTTCAGCTTCTGAAAGTTCTCGAGCTTGTACATGGCACTGTCCTTTATACCCAATGCCATCATATTGCCATCTTCACCAAACTGTTGTTTGAACCGGTTGAAGAAGATCATGTCCGGATCATTGAGCGGTACCGTACGGGCAAAATCATAACTCATTTGCACCTGCGCAGCATAATACCCCATCACTACAGTAATTGCACCAATCAGAGCAATTAAAGAAATTCTGTACCGGATAATAAACAAGGCTATCTTAGACCACATGCGCTATTCCTGAGGTTGCTGATCAGTTTAGTTTTAGGTGGCCAAAACTAAGGAATTTTGATTAAGAATCGGCTTTTTAATGCTTGTTCTTGTTCCACTGAAGCTGCGCCATCAATGCGAAACCACCTTTAAACCGACTATGGAAATTATTAGTGTGCTGATAAAGAATATACGCCAGAAATCGGCTGGCTCTTTGAAAAAGAAAATGCCAATTAACACAGTACCCACCGCGCCAATGCCCGTCCATACCGCATACGCTGTACCAATGGGTAAGGTTTGTGCTGCTTTGTATAGCAATACCATACTAAGGGTAAGACAAACAAAAAATCCGCCCATCCAATACCATGAAGTAACCCCTGTGGTTTCTTTTGCTTTGCCCAGGCAGGATGCAAAACCTACTTCAAACAAACCCGCAATAATGAGGATGAACCAGTTCATACCTAAACAGCAAAGCCCTTTATCTTTTTATACAAACTTATCGCGTACCGGTCAGTTAATCCGGAAACAAAATCTACCACGTAGCGGGCCATCGCATAATGATCAGGAGCCTGCCGGATGTTTAACCGAATATCTTCCGGAAGAAGTAACGCAAGGTTATCGTGCTTACGCGATTTTTTGTTTTCGAGCGTATAAATACCAGTGGTAAAAAATTCTTCGAGTAACCCCGGCAACACCTGATGGCCGGCCGCTTCAATTTCTACCACTTGCCGTGCACGGTAAATCTGTTCTACCGAAAGTTTAATAATTGCTTTCAAAGCATCTTTAGACGGACATAAATCAGCTAAGGCATGATTAAACTTACCTGCTAACATTTCAGGTTCGCTATCTAAAAACAGGGTGGCGCATTCATCCATCAAATCGCCAATAGCCAGTGCCCGTAAAAATCCAATCTTCTCCTGCCGGCTGGCAAGCTGATCGAGTTTGCCCAGTTTGGATTTACTTTTGGTGATAACCTCTTCAAAAAGTGCTTTAGCCTCATCGTACCGAACCAGACCCAGGCTGCAGGCATCTTCCAGATCAATTATACTGTAACAAATATCATCAGCTGCTTCAACCAGATAGGTTAGTGGATGGCGCTCATATACACCGTTGGCTATACTGGGAAGTTGCAGTGTAGTGGCAACTTCATCAAAAATTTTCTTCTCGGATTGAAAGTAGCCAAATTTTTTCTGGCTACGTTTTTTCTTATCGCGATCAGGAAACAAAGCCGGACACGGATATTTTGTAAAGGCGCCAAGCGTGGCAAACGTAAGTTTTAAACCATATTGATTTTTATTGAGAATGCGAAAACCCTGTGCATTGCCTTCGAAGGATATGAGATCAGCCCATTCAGCATCACTAACATGTTGTTGCAACGACTTTCCCGTTGGATGATGCTTGAAGAAATCGGAGATGGCATCTTCACCCGCATGACCAAACGGTGGGTTGCCTACATCGTGCGTAAGCGAAGCTGCCGAGACGATAGCGCCAAAATCAAACAATGAAAAATCGCTATGCAACTCGGGATGGCGCTGCAAAATTACTTCGCCTACGCGCCTGCCCAACGAACGGCCCACACTGCTTACCTCTAAACTATGTGTTAAGCGGGTATGTACAAAGTCGTGCTCCGGCAGTGGGTGCACCTGCGTTTTATCCTGTAGTTTGCGAAACGGATGCGAAAAAATTATCCGATCATAGTCTTGCTCAAATGCACTGCGCGACACTTCTGTAGAAAGTTGTTGCTTTTGCCCGCTGCGTTGTGCGGAGAGTAGATGTTTCCAGTTCATGGTGGAGCAAAAATATAAAACAATTGAACAAGCGCTTAGATTGTGAACACTTTCGCGGAACTCTACTCCTTCAACACCAGGTCAATACACATTACGGCAGCCATGATCAACATACGCAGCGGATTATCAGCCGGCACATCATTGCTGATCTGAAGAATATAATTGTCGGCTGAAGTGAAAAGTTCTTTACCAAGTCCACTCCACTTTTTAGTAACCAGTGCAAATTCTTTCCCGTCTTGTGCTACAAATCGAAAATCCCAACTGGTCCATTTTCCTTTCAGCATGCAGAGCGGGCGCTCGCTGGCATCCAACACTTCAAACTTACCGCCAATGCTGAAAAATTTCTGTTTGAATTTTCCAATCAGGGTGCCGCGTTCATCCAAAACCTCTACTGTGGATAGAATAAATGAAACACCACGCTTAACTGTAATTATCGTTTTGCCTTCCGGAGTTTTAATGTCAATTTCAAAAGGCGTCATCCGTTTGTAGTCGGTAAACCGAAACATTTTGGTGAAGAAGCCTAACCGTTCTTCGCGGGCCTGAAGAATGATTTGCTTGGTGTCTGGATCGTAGACATCAAAACTATTGGCAGCTTTAAAAACTTTAACGTGTTCTTTAACGAAATAAAGGTTTCTGTTTAGGGTCGGGTGCATAAAGTGTTACAGGGTCTTGTTTAAAAAGTTTTGCTAAAATACTATAAAGCTGAGGTTGCGCCTGTTGAAATGGTTTGGGGCGCTCAAAAAAGTTTTCGACTGCCACGGCAAAAAACTCTTCCATATTATCAAAGGCATACTTTCTGAAAAAATGGTCCTGATTTGCTTTCAGATTTGCCATTTCACTTTCAGCATAACGTTCTACTGCCAATACCAGGTCATTATCCAGCACTTCATAGTCAACGGCCTTATGTTCTAACCAAAGGGCATGCGCAAACTCGTGCAACAACAGGTTAATACCATCGTCATTATGTTTTAACCCTTCGGCAATACCGCGCCAGCTAAATACAATAGTTTGCAAAGCCGGGTTTACCTCGCCCTTGTGCCTGCGGTTGGTTATGCGCGAATTGTAATAATCCGGATACACAATTATGCGTTTAAAATAAGTTAACCCCTTTGTGTTTGCCGGAAGAAATAAAAGCAATTGCGCAGCCGCACACGAAATAATGGCTTTCATAGCGCGAGTTAGTTTAATCCGATCGCGCGGAATAAACTCAAAGTATTCGTAATGATCGCGGGCCAGCTTGAGGAATTTAATCTTATGTGCCCACGGTAACGAGGTGTAGTAGGCATACTTATGATTCAGGAACCGATGAAAAATTGGCCCATAATAAAAACGAAAGCGCAACTCCTGATAGGCCAGAAACAGAAGTCGCGCCAGCCCTGCAAACAAGGCAAATTTCATTTATATTTTTTTCAAGAGTTCGGCCATCGAAACAGACTCGGAAATAATTGCCTTCACCTCACTAATGGCCACCCGTTCCTGCTTCATGGTATCGCGGTTGCGGATTGTTACGGTATTATCCTGTAAGGTTTGATGATCTACCGTGATACAATAAGGAGTTCCAATAGCATCTTGTCTGCGATACCGTTTTCCAATGGCATCTTTCTCTTCATAGAAACAACGGAAGTCGAACTTAAGCAGGTTCATAATTTCGTGAGCCTTTTCCGGCAGGCCATCTTTCTTCATTAGCGGAAGAATGGCAACTTTATTAGGCGCCAGGGGTGCCGGAATTTTTAATACGACACGCTCGCTGCCATCATCCAGTTTTTCTTCTTTGTAAGATGAGGCCAGCACCGACAGGAACATGCGATCTAACCCCACAGAAGTTTCTACTACATACGGAATGTAGTTCTGATTATCTTCCGAATCGAAGTACTGAAGTTTTTTACCTGAAAATTTCTCGTGGCTTTTTAAGTCAAAATCCGTGCGACTGTGAATACCTTCTAATTCGCGAAAGCCCATCGGAAAGTTAAACTGAATATCGCACGCAGCGTTGGCATAATGCGCCAGGTTTAAATGATCGTGATAGCGGTAATTATCGTTACCCAAGCCAAGGGTCTGGTGCCACTTCAAGCGTTTTGCTTTCCAGAACTCGTACCATTTCATTTCTTCGCCTGGCTTTACAAAAAACTGCATTTCCATTTGTTCAAACTCGCGCATGCGAAAGATGAACTGGCGGGCTACAATTTCGTTGCGAAAGGCTTTACCGATCTGCGCTATCCCGAAAGGAATTTTCATGCGCCCCGTCTTCTGCACATTTAAAAAGTTTACAAAAATACCCTGCGCAGTTTCTGGGCGCAGGTAAATTTTGTTGGCGTCATCGGCTACCGAACCCATTTCGGTAGAGAACATGAGGTTAAACTGGCGCACATCGGTCCAGTTTTTAGTTCCGGAAATTGGGTCAGCAATTTCAAGGTCATCAACCAGTTGCTTCATAGCTGCCATATCGTTGCCAGCCATGGCATCTTTTAACCTTGTGTTGATCTCATCAATCTTTTTCTGATAATCTACTACGCGCGGATTGGTGCTTACAAACATAGCGCGGTCAAAATTTTCAAAACGCTTTGCAGCCTTTTCTACTTCTTTTTCAATTTTTTCCTCCAGCTTTTCAATTACACCTTCAATTAGCTGATCGGCCCGATAGCGCTTTTTAGAATCTTTGTTATCGATCATCGGATCGTTAAAGGCATCTACGTGGCCACTGGCTTTCCAGGTGGTGGGGTGCATAAAAATGGCCGCATCAATACCCACAATGTTGTCGTGCAACAAAGTCATAAACTTCCACCAATATTCTTTGATGTTGTTTTTTAGTTCGGCCCCGTTTTGCCCGTAGTCGTAAACCGCACTCAGGCCATCATAAATTTCACTGCTTGGAAAAATAAACCCATACTCCTTAGCATGGGAAATAACATTTTTAAAAAGATTATCTTCAGTATTTGCCATAAGCCGCAAAGATAGAAATAGAAAGGTGCTGCAAAACGAGCCTACTTTTATTTTTTATCCTTACAATTGGTTGGGTAGCCGAAGTATAAAGGTTGAGCCCTTCCCTAAGGTAGATTTTAACTGTATGGTACCATTCAGGCGAGTAAGCGTTTCGCGCACGATATAGAGTCCAAGCCCCGAACCCTGCGATTTTTCCGAGGCTCGGTAAAACATGTCAAAGATTTTTTCCTGATGTTCTGCGGCTATCCCTAAACCATTATCGGTGATTTCGATTTGTGTAAATTCACCATCGGGCACTACCCGTATTGCAACTTCCTGACTCTCCTTTAGAGGGTCTGCGTATTTAAATGCATTGCCGATCATGTTATGTAAAATAACGCTGAGGCGCGACTTATCCGTAATAATCTGATGATGGCGCGGAATATCCAGCCGAACGTAAATCTTCTCCATGCCCTCGGCAAATTTCAGATCATCGATAGTATCCTGAATGGCATTGAACAGATTAACAGGCTCCTTGCTAATGGATTGCCGGGCATTGCGCGAGAAGTCAATGATTTCTTTAATAAATGCATCCATGTTATGCACCCGATCTCTCATCAATGCATAACAATGTTCCCGTTCTTCCGGATCGGTTGTTCGTTGGGTTACTTCAATAAGGCCTAGCAGCGAACGCAACGGGGCCCGCAGATCGTGCGAAGCACTATACACAAACCGATCAAGCTCGGTATTGGTTTTTGCCAGCAACTCATTTTTAGCAATAATTTCTTCTTGTGTTTTAGTGTTGATTGAAATTAAAAAATATAGCTGTGCTATTACCATCAACATAGAGATCAAAAAATTAATAGCGAAGTTCAGGTTGATGTAGGTTTCTGAATATTCCTGTTTTGGACGCAATGAAAGATTTCCCCAATAGGAAAGAAAGAAGAGCACTACCGAAAAGAGAACAAATCCAAGGGCCCAAAATCCATTTCGATGCCCAAAGATTGCTATAGACGACATAGCCGTTACCACAAAGAATATATAAATCCCACTGCGGTAGTGATCGTTCGAAGCAAACAGAAACACCAGCAGATTCATCAGCAGCATGAATAAAATGCTGGAGAGTTTGTGTTTGCCCAGCCGATTCAGGTAAAGGGAAATAACTCCGATAAGAACGGCAGCAATATAAAAGGGTTCGTTGCCGGTAATCTCATTTACCCAATCTACCAACAGATATAATGCTCCTACAAAAATGGAAAGTACAATAAGATTACCCCGCAGAATTGCATTCTTGTAATCGAGCCAGGATTCGATGTTCTGCTCACCAATAATCAGGTTTCTGAAGTGCCTGCCAAACATGGGGTAGTTTGAAAATTATATGCCAATGTATTTTTAAATCGTCATAAAAAATATGATCAGATTCATTATTTTTCTTTTTGCATGATTGAGTTTAAAACGATTGGTTTAGCCTTTGCTTTTTCGCCCACTGCTCCGGCTATGCTGGCCGAAGCCCGAAGGCTGGTTATTTATCATCATTCTAAGTTGGTAGTTATTCATGTGGGCGAGCATGGTACTAATGAAGAAGCTAAAATGAAGGCCCTGATTGCGGATTCAGGTCTTAATGAAAATGAGGTTACCGTATTGTGGAAATCGGGTGACCCGGTGAAGCAAATTCTTGCAGCCTGCAAGACCGAAAAAATTGACTTGTTGATTGCGGGTGCTTTAAAAAGAGAAAATCTTGTAAATCACTATCTCGGCACAATAGCTCGAAAAATTCTGCATGGGGCAAACTGTTCCATACTTATGATTACCCGGCCCTCGGTTGATGAAACCCCGATTAAAAATATTGTGGTTAATGCCGAAGACAGCCCTTATATCGATGACGCAATCTGGGCAGCCTGCCATTGGAAAATGGCTGATTCCTCATGGATACACATTGTACGAGAACTGAAACTGCTCGGCCTGGCACTTGCCGCCAACGAGCACTGTACCGAAGAAGAATACGAGCAGCGCAAACAACAGATGCTGCAACAAGAAATAGATGTGGTGGAACAAAAGTTGAAAGCTATCCCAAACCAAAAACATAAGATCAATATCAAAATTGTATCGGGCAAAGCAGGATTTGAGTTGGCCCGTTTTGCCGAAAGAAAAGAAGCAGACTTACTGGTAATGGGGGCCCCACCCCGCAGGTTTTCTTTTTTTACGCGTGTTTTCCCGCACGATCAGGAGTATATTTTTAACGACCTGCCTTGTAATGTACTGATGGTTCAACCTCGCAAATCAAAATGAACAAGCTCAGTCAAAATGAAATAATGAGTTTGCTGATCCAACTCAGCGTTATGCTGCTGATGGGACGATTGTTTGCGGAGGCTGCCCGTAAAATCAAACAACCCGCAGTAGTTGGCGAAATACTGGCGGGTATCATACTGGGCCCAACTATTTTGGGTATGCTAAACCCGGATTGGTTTCATGGACTTTTCCCCGATGGATCATCGGCTTTGGTGTTAGATGGATTTGTGCAGGTAGCGGTAGTTCTGTTGCTGTTTATTGCCGGCCTTGAGGTTGACCTGCACATTGTGTTACAACAAGGCAGGCAGGCATTCTATACCAGCACATTGGGTCTCATTATTCCATTCGCCATCGGTTTTATGTTTCCTTATTTCTTCCCGGAGTTTTTTGGAAGCACCAACGAAACCAGGCATCTCGCTTACTCTTTATTTATGGGTACTTCCATGGCCATTACCGCCTTACCGGTTATTGCCCGCATTCTTATGGACCTCGGAATTTTTAAATCGCGGATGGGTATGCTGGTTATTTCTTCAGCCATGATTAACGATTTAATTGGTTGGTTAATTTTTTCCGTTGTATTAGGTATGATTGGCAAAGCGCAACACATTTCTTTATGGAACACCGTGTTGCTAACCGTGGGGTTTACAGTAGCCATGCTAACCGTGGGCCGATGGCTGATTAACCGGGGCTTGCCCTGGGTAAACCAGAAGTTAGCGTGGCCGGGCGGACTACTCTCGTTGGCATTGGCCCTTTGTTTTCTGGCAGCAGCATTTACCGAGTACATTGGTATTCATGCCGTATTCGGAGCTTTTATTGTGGGGGTAGCACTGGGTGATTCAGAACATTTGAGTGAACGCGCCAAAGAAATTGTTCATCAGTTTATCAATAACATTTTCGCTCCCTTGTTTTTTGTATCCATCGGGTTGAAGGTAAACTTCATTGCAAACTTCGACCTGATGCTAACACTCGCCATAATTGCCATTGCCTTTGCCGGAAAAATTATTGGAAGTGGCTGGGGCACCCGGCTGGGTGGCTTTACCTGGCGCGAATCCATGGCTGCTGCATTTGGTATGAATGCGCGGGGAGCTATGGAAATTATTCTGGGACTGGTGGCGCTTGAAAACGGCTTAATTAACGAGAAGGTGTTTGTCTCGCTGGTTATCATGGCCCTTGTTACCAGCATGAGCAGCGGGCCGTTGATGAAGTGGATGCTACGAAAGTAATTTTGCTTTCTTACTTCACCGCATTTTGCAAAAAATCATTCAGCGGCTTTATTGCTTTTGCAACCTCTGCGGCTGTCTTCACAAACTTTTTATCCAGCACTTCTTTATCTGTAAAGTAATGCGATATCACAAAGCTTTTGTTTTTCAGAAGATCGATATGCGGATGATCTTTCGGATAACCTTTGGGTGCAGTTTTAAGTTTATCAAATGCATCTAAGCCAGAAAAGTATTTCCTGAACTTCTTGTCGTTCAATATCTTCAAAAAATCCTGGGTGTTGTAATCAATCTCCTGCCGGATTTTAGCAAGATTTTCCGGAGAAGGCATATAAAACCCACCTGCTATAAAACTTTTTCCGGGTTCGATGTGAATGTAATAACCCGGCTCTTGCTCCATCTTTCCATGGGCCGACATACCCGCACCCATGTTGGTTTTATACGGCCGTTTGTCTTTACTAAACCGCACATCGCGGTAAATACGAAATGCCAGCTTGCGCGGATTTAAACCCGCCAGGCTTTCATCAAACTTTAAAACTTCTTTATGAAAAGCCTCCACAAAATCATCGAACAAAGTTTTAGCTTCCAGGTATTTGGGTTTGTTCTTCTCAAACCACTCGCGGTTATTGTTCCTGGCAATTGCTTTTAGAAAAGACAGAATTACATTGAGATTCATAATCCAAAAAGAGTTAGTTACATCACCGGCAGTGAAATAGATTGAGCAACTATTGTTTCGTGCCTGCTGGATATTGAAAGTTGCGATTTGGTTTTGCAATAAAACACAAGCCCTTTGTACGAGGTTACGTATGTATAGGTAGTTCCAAAGAAAGTAGTGCTTGTGGCAACTACCGCCAATCCTTCGTTTCGGTTTAGCAGGTTTTGAAAATCTTCGGGTTGAAGCTTTACAAACACACCATTCATTTTTGAAGTGTGCTGCCCAGCGTGTGCGGTACTATGTGGCACCATATGGTATTGATTTAATTATAGATACTCAACTACTGTTTCTAATCCGATACCCCGCGATGCTTTTACCAATACGGTTGCTCCGGCAATGGGGTTTTGTTTTAACATTTCGATTAACTGTTCCTTTTTCCCGAAATAAAGTGCCTCCGGAAATACCTTCCGGGCCGCACTCATTAATTCACCACATAAATATACCTGATCAAACTTTTTATTCCTGAGTAATTCACCAATGCGCGCATGTTCTTTAGCTGCCTCTTCTTCCAGTTCGAACATATCGCCCACAATAGCTACCTTCTTTTTGGCTTTCATGGAAGCCAGGTTTTCAATAGCCGCTTCCATCGAACTGGGGTTGGCATTGTAGGCATCCAGTATAATTGTGTTTGTTCCTTTTGTTATAACCTGCGACCGCATGTTGCCCGGTACATATTCTGCTATTGCCCGGTTGGCTGCTTGCGCTTCCACCCCAAAAAATTTTCCGATACAAAGTGCAGCCGCAATGTTTTCAAAATTGTAGGCTCCCATCAACTGCGTTTGAACAATGGCTCCATTTTCTGCTTTAAATCGTATAAACGGATCGGCATCTAACAATTCTGCATGATAGTAATCGGCCGCAGCCGGATAAAAGTAAGGTTGTTTAAACCGTTTGGCCATGTTAGCCAGAATTGTGTTTTGTGAATTAATAAACACCGTGCCATCGGTGGTTAATAAATGCTGGTACAATTCCGATTTGCCACGAATAATATTTTCAAATCCACCAAAAGTACCAATGTGTGCTTTACCAATGTTGGTAATAAAACCGTGCGATGGATTGGCAATAGAACATAACAACGCAATCTCACCCAAATGATTTGCTCCCATTTCTACTACCGCCACTTCAATCGAATCATCAATTGACAAAACCGTAAGTGGTACACCAATATGATTATTGAGATTGCCTTTTGTGGCAAGCGTTTTGAATTTTCTGCTTAACACGGCCAGCACCAACTCTTTACTGGTGGTTTTGCCGTTCGATCCCGTAAGGCCAACCACCGGTATTTTTAATTGGCTGCGATGGTGTTTTGCCAACTGCTGCAAAGCGGTTAGCGAATCGTCTACCAACATGTACCGCTCATCAACGGCATACCGGGCCTCGTCTACCACTGCATACGCTGCGCCTTTTGCCAATGCCTGCGCTGCAAACTCGTTTGCATTAAACTTATCTCCGCGCAAAGCAAAAAATAGTGAGCCCGGTGTAATCTGTCGGGTATCCGTTGAAACTTTTCCCGATTCTAAAAAGCGCTGATAGAGCTGTGTTAGGTGCATGCGATTGTGTGAAACTAAACTATCTTGCAAGCAAGATAACAGGTGCGTGGGCGTAAGCGTTATAGTAGCGAAAATATTTTTATGAAGGTTACCGGGCGACTTCTGTTTTTATTGCTTCTGTCGTGCAGTGCTTATGGTCAGTTTACCTACACGCTGGATCAAAGCATTCCGGTTGAAGAGAATGGCAAAGTTTTGTCGATGCCCTGGGCCGGGGGTGTTAACTCCGCACAAATCAACACCATGGATTTAAATGGCGATGCCCAAGACGATCTTGTTGTGTTTGATCGCACCTCAAACAAAATCCTGACTTACCTACACGTGGATAATCGTTACGCATACGCACCGGAGTATGAATCGTTGTTTCCTGCTGAAGTAACGCAATGGCTGCTGCTGCGAGATTTGAATTGCGATGGCAAAAAAGATTTATTTACCAGCGATCCTTTCGGCATGGTAGCATTTGTTAATACTACCGAACCACAGCAAACACTTTCGTGGCGACCGTATGACCCGGGAAGACCAATTCTCACAAAAGGCTTTACCTCTAATGTTAACCTGCAACTTAACGCATCGGATATACCCGTTATAGATGATATTGATGGCGATGGCGATCTGGATATTTTAAATGTTCGGTTTGTTGGAATAGGAACGGTTGAGTACCACAAGAACCTGAGTATGGAACGCACAGGCACGTGCGATTCGCTGCAACTGGAGCGTATTACTCAAACCTTTGGCAACCTGGAAGAGTGCGATTGCAATTTTTTTGCCTTTGGTGGTGCGCCCTGCAACTCCATCCCAAACGGACGCACCCAACATGCCGGTGGCAAAGCCATGCTTACAATTGATGTAGATGGTGATGGCGATCGGGATTTATTCTTCAGCGAAGAAAACTGCACCGAACTTTCCTTTCTGGAAAACAAAGGCACCGCGGAAACAGCCAATATGAATGGCACTACGTTATTTCCGGCTACCAATCCGATTAACTTCAATCTCTTTCCGGCAGCCTATCATGAAGATGTTGACTTTGACGGCAAGCGCGATCTGCTCGCTTCTCCTAATTTATACGCCCGAACCTTTACCAGTTCAATCAATTTCAGCAACTCATTATGGTATTATAAAAACACCGGCACCGAGCAACTGCCACAGTTTAGCTTTCAAAAAAATAATTTTCTACAAGATGAGATGATCGATTTGGGTGACTATACTGTGCCCGCTTTTACCGATGCCGATGGCGATGGCGACCAGGATATGTTTGTCAGCAATTATGCGGGGCCCGGCTTTGCCAGCAGCATTCGCTTTTATGAAAACACAGGCTCAGCCAAAGAAGCCAACTTTAAATTGACTAACGAAGACTATGCTGGCTTTTCAAACTCAGCCTTGTTTAACTTGAAAATTCAGTTTGCCGATATGAATGGTGATGGCACGCAGGACTTCGTTTTTACGGCCACCAGTTTTCAAACCGGTGGAACTAATTTGTCATATATTCCGAACCGCTCTGCCACTATGCTTGATTTCAGGGGACAATCTTTTCAGGTTGTAAATTTTACAATTGGCCAACAGGAAAATATTTTAATGGTTGATGTCGATCAGGATGGCCGCTCAGATATACTGATTGGCAAAGCTAATGGTGCTGTTCAGTATTGGCGAAATACAAGTGCTGCACAACCGGTTTTCACTTTAGTGAATGAAAGTTTTCTGGGCCTTGCTCCTACTACCGACAGACAAAACCCAACATTGGCGGTAAGCGATCTGGATGCTGACGGGCGTGGGGATTTGGTTATGGGTAATCAACGCGGTGAGCTAACCATCTTTGGAGATTTTCGCGCGCAGAATCCAAACATTCAGGGTGTATCGCAAATTATCTTTAACCCAATAACCGAAGACTATGAATCGCGAAACTTAGGTGGTCGCGTTTGGCCGGTTGCGGTTAATCTTTTTAATAGCGATAAACCGGCTATTGTTGCCGGAACTATCACCGGTGGGTTGGTGGTACTTAAAAACGAAGAAGGTGCTGCCCTACCCGATGAACCTGTAGTAGAAATTTTTCCAAATCCGGTTAGTTCAAATGAACCATTCAAAATCAGAACCGATCGAAACATGATTGTTCAATTTTATAACCTGATCGGGCAACGAATTTCCAACAGTTATTTTATTCCTGCCAATCAGGAATATCCCATCGTGGTTTCCGGATTATTGCCCGGTATTTATATTGCACGTTTTTCTTATCAGGGTAAATCAACCGGCAAACGGTTTGTTGTAATTAATTGATTTTATTTCATGAGTTCGTTTGGAGTAGTGTTTGATATGGACGGAGTAATTGTAGATACTAATCCGTACCATAAAATTTCGTTAAAACAGTTTTGCGAAAAATACGGGTATCATTTTACCGATGATGAGTTAATAAACCGAATTTACGGTCGCACCAATAACGAATGGATTGCGAACCTGTTTGGCAAACTTCCCAAAGAGAAACTACTGGAGTTGGGCGAAGAAAAAGAAGCGATGTTTCGTGCCCTTTATAAAGATGTAATTGAACCCGTTGCCGGACTGGAGTCTTTCTTAAAAAAACTCAACCATCACAACATTCCCCGGGCTATTGGCACTTCGGCACCACGCAGTAATGTTGATTTTGTTTTGGACCATACAGGGCTACGAAATTATTTTCCGATAATACTCGATCAATCGCATGTTGAACACGGAAAGCCCAACCCTGAAATTTATTTAAAAACTGCGCAAGCGCTTAACTTACCACCGGCACAAACTATTGTGTTTGAAGACTCCCTTTCGGGGATTGAAGCAGCACAACGAGCGGGTGCGCGAGTGGTGGGCGTTACTACCACCCATACGCCCGCAGAGTTAAAACATTGCGATCTGGTAATAACCGATTTTACACACGTAGCCTTGGAAAGCTTAGCCAGTATGCTAAACGCCTGAGTTTATTGGATCAGATTATTTGCAAAAGCAAATTTGATAAGACCAACCAAAGTAGAGGTATTTGTTTTCCGGAAAATATTTTTGCGATGGGTCTCAACGGTACGCTCGCTAATGAAGAGTTTATCGGCAATTTGTTTATTGGAAAATTCTTTCGCGATCAGGTTTAATACTTCGCGTTCGCGGGTGGTTAGCAGTTCTTCCGGTTGCTGCCCCATATCGGTTAACAGCATGCGGGTTATCTCCGGACTTACGTAAGGCATACCCCGCATAATCTGGTGCAGGGCATTTTTTAACTCCAGCTGTTGAACGCTTTTTAAGATGTAGCCATCCACACCTTCTTTTAAAATCTGGCGCACCAATGCCCCCTCATCGTGCATACTGAGTATTACCCTTTTGGTGCCCGGTTGCTTTTCTTTAATCCACACACATAAATCAAGGCCACTGGCATCGGGCAACCGATAATCGGTAAGTAAAATATCAGGACGTTTGGATTGCAGCAAACTCATAGCCTCCTCTGCACTTCCGGCTGTTGCTTCTATTTGAAAATTGGGATCCTGATCAAACATAGATTTCAAACCATCTAACACAATGCGATGGTCATCTACCAGCATAAGTTTAACAGGAGAATTCAGACTCATGGGTTACTATAGCGACTTAAAGGTAAAGTCCCCTTAAGTACTACGCAAATTTTAAACCAATGCTATTGCGGCAAGAACTGAAATGGTATCTGATCGGGTTTGTAGATATTGGGAAATCGCCCCCAACTGGTTGCCGTTAAGATCAGCAACATCACACCGGAAATTAGTAAAGCCAGACCCCACGTACTGAACGGATTCTGATTGAAGTAATCCAACACAAAGGCAACCGCAAAAGATAACACTACCAAAATACACGCCCAGGTTATAAGGCGGTGCAGGTGTTTGCCACACACATACTCCGGTGTGCTTTTATCTTTTAGATGAAAATGAAGAATGCGTACAAACGTAGCATACTGCCGCGATCGGTCTTCGTACTCGCGACCCGATAAATAAAACTGGTTGCTTATCGTAATGGAGGGTTGGCCATCGGGTTGTACAATGGCTGTAAATCTGTTTCGGGATCGGCACAACCTAACCGACACAATATTGGCATACGGAATTGAACGGATCTGGTCGCCTGTCTGTATAATCAGGTTATAATCCGTAAGGCTTACCGTACAGGGTTTTTCGCCTGCGCCATTTTTATAAGTATACTCTGCCGAAACTTTCACGCAGCCAAAGTACCTGCGTTTTGTTTCTGATTAAATACCTGAATTCGGGTATCCTAAAATCAGTAGCAGTACGGAGTTAGGCGGCCTGCGCAATACTCAAAGGCACAGTTGCCACCAGTGTGGTTCCTTTTCGGCCTGGTGTGGTGTCTATTTCAATGTTCCCCTTTATCATGTGCAGCCGTGAGTTGATATTCTTCCAGCCATTACCTTGGCCGGCTGTTAATTTACTTAACTCAAATCCATCGCCATCATCTTCAATGGTAAGAACAAGTTCTTGCGGATGCTGTACCATTTGAATAGTTACCTGATTGGCATGACCATACTTTAAGATGTTATTCACCCATTCCTGGCAAATCCGATACAAAGCAATGCGCAATTCGTCTGGCATATTGACATCCAGATCGAAGGTTTGCACAGCAACAGAAACTGGTCCCGACCGGTTGATGCGGGCCGCAAACTCTTTCAACGCTTCCTCCAATCCACTTTTCACCAATACCTGCGGCATCAGGTTAAACGCAATGTTGCGAATTTCCAGGTTCATTTCATTTAACACACCCAGTGCATGCTCAACTGTTGGCTTCTCAATTTTTTCTCTGGAAAGACTCAGGCGTAAAGCGGAAATCATTTGCCCGAAGCCATCGTGCAGATCAGCAGCAAAACGCTTACGCTCTTCTTCCTGCGAAGCAATAACTGCCTTTAATTGTCCTTCGCGTAAAGCAGCCCGGGTGGCTTGCAGCTCAGCTTGTTGTTTTAGCCGAAGTCGGTTTTTCCACAGATACCCAAGCGCCAGAATCAGCGCAAGCACTACTAACAGAATAACAATGGCTTGCATACTTTGTGCAAGCTTGGTGTCTTTTAATTGATTCTCTTGTTTGAGTAACAAAATCTCATTTTCCTTTTTTACAGTTTCGTACTTAGCCTGCATCTCCTGAATTACTTTGGCTTTGTCGAGGTTAAACAAACTATCATTTAATGCGTGGTGTTGTTCCTGATACTGGTATGCTGATTTATAATCATCCAGTTGAAGGTGAGCATTAGCCAGCGCGCCAAGGGTAAACTTTACCAGGTCTGTATACCCAATTGTTTCACCTTGTTTCAACCCGTCCTGTAAAGAAGCAATTGCCTCTTTAATTCGTTTTGCCTGCAACAAAACCTCGCCCTTTGTAACGGCATTTACTGCCTGGCCTTGTTTATCGCCAATTTTTTGCCTGATTCGAGTAGATTCATCTATGTAAGTAAGAGCCTGACTAAGATTACCTTGGTGAAGGGCAATCTCAGACAAATCGAGCAATACATACCCCAGGCCCACACTGTCGGCTGTCTGTTTTCTAATCTGGTACACTTCCATATAATAAGGTCTGGCTTCTTCTATTTTTCCCTTACGCGAAAGAAATGCACCCCGATGTGCCAATGTGGTGCCCAGCCGGGTGAGGTCATTCGTTTCACGGGCATATTTTTCAGCCACGTCCAAACAGGCCATTGCCCTATCCACCTCATTCTGTTTGTGGTAAAAAACTGCCATTTCATTATTCACAGCAGCCAAACCAGTTTTATCATTTAGTTCTTCAAAAAGTGAAATTGATTTGAAGTACTTCTCAGGCACATGTTCATAATCACCGGAAAGGTAGGTTACCACACCCCAGTTCATCTGGGCATAGCCTTCGTCCTTTTTCCAACCGTTCTCAGCAGCTATGGTAGCTGCCCATTCGGCCAGTGATTTGGCATTATTAAAGTCGGCACTATAGAGCGCGTAGAAATTCTGGTTAATAAACTGAACCTTTTGCTGGTCAGTCAGGCCCTGCATCTGAGCCTCACTTCCGGCCGCATCAAATTGCTGTGCCTGTACTGAAATGCTGATTATTCCGAACAAAATAAGCCAGTTGGCTTTCATGGGTTTTACGGTTTAAGTAAGTAGTAGACCAAAGGCCTAAAGTTAACGGAGGCCACGGGTTAGTCAAAAAAGTAAATAATTGCCTTAAAATCAGCGATTTAGTATTGGCAAGGCTAATCCTGTCATTAATTTAAAATCGCTTTTGGATAATTGGGGGCGATTTCCCGATATTTGCAGTCCCTTTTTAAGGAGGGGTAACCAATTTCAATAACTACGTATGGCACGAGTTTGTCAAATTACCGGAAAAAGACCTCAGGTTGGAAATAATGTATCGCACGCGAACAACAAGACCAAGCGCAGGTTCTACCCTAATCTTCAAACCAAGCGTTTCTTCATTCCTGAAGAAGACAAGTGGATCACGTTGAAGCTTTCTGCAAAAGCTATTAAGACCATCAATCTGAAAGGTATTACAGCTGTTTTGAAGGAGGCTAAAGCTAAAGGAACGCTTTCCATCTAATCACGATTAATCAGGCTGCATCATGGCAAAGAAAGGTAACAGAATACAGGTAATATTAGAGTGTACAGAACACAAGACTACAGGCCAGCCAGGCATGAGTCGTTACATTACCACCAAAAACCGCAAAAACACTACCGAACGTATTGAGCTAAAGAAATACAACCCGGTATTGAAAAAATATACTCTTCACAAAGAAATTAAGTAATCATGGCAAAGAAAGTTGTTGCATCCTTAAAGAAAACAGATGGCAAGAATTACGCTAAGGTGATTCGTGCTGTACGCTCTGAAAAAACAGGTGCGTATATTTTCAAAGAAGAAATTGTTGTTTCTGATCTGGTTAAAGAAACATTGGCTAAGAAAGGGTAATTGCCTTTCTTATTACGGAGAACAAAAGTCCCCTTTGCGGGACTTTTTTGTTTTATTCTTAATTTCACTGCATGTCATTTCTATCCAACCTTTTTTCTAAAGAAAACAAAGAAAGCCTCGATAAAGGCCTTGAACGATCCAAAGAGAGTTTTTTTGGAAAACTGGGTAAAGCAATTGCCGGCAAATCCACTGTGGATGATGAGGTGCTGGACAACCTGGAAGAAACTCTTGTATCGTCTGATGTAGGCATTAACACCACGCTTAAAATAATTGAACGCATACAGGCACGCGTAGCCCGCGATAAGTATTTGGGCACTTCTGAATTAGACAGAATACTGAAAGAAGAAATTGCTGGCTTACTGGCCGAAACCAACACCAATCAAAAATTTGAAACACCTCAAGACAAAAAGCCTTATGTGCTGATGGTGGTGGGCGTGAATGGAGTTGGCAAAACCACTACCATCGGAAAACTTTCGGCCCAGTTTAAGAAAAGTGGAAAATCGGTGGTGTTAGGCGCAGCCGATACTTTTAGGGCGGCAGCCGTGGATCAATTAAAACTCTGGGGCGAGCGTGTAGGCGTACCGGTAATTGCAAGAGGTATGAATACCGATCCCTCGGCAGTGGCATACGATGCGGTGGAATACGGAATGAAAGAAAATGCCGATGTCATTATTATCGATACAGCCGGGCGTTTGCATACCAAGGTTAACCTGATGGCTGAGCTCTCCAAGATCAAGCGTGTAATGCAAAAGGTAATTCCCGATGCGCCCCATGATGTCATGCTGGTTTTGGATGGAAGCACCGGTCAGAATGCGGTAGTGCAGGCACGCGAGTTTACCAAAGCCACTGATGTAACCTGTTTAGCCATTACCAAACTAGACGGCACAGCTAAAGGCGGAGTAGTAATTGGCATAAGCGATGAGTTTAAAATACCGGTACGCTACATTGGTGTAGGCGAAAAAGTGGACGACCTGCAGGTGTTTGATAAAAATGAATTTGTGGATTCGTTGTT
>JBPXJU010000035.1:0-2479 GCA_051715445.1 Bacteroidota bacterium
TTCAACCCGATGCCCACTAATATTTCGGTGCGGGGCGAGTTGGATCGGTCGTTCAATAAAATGGTTTACCGCAATGCGAGCAGTGATGCGGAAAGTTCTATCCCCAACTTCCAGAAATTTTTTGTATTCAATAGATTTTACAACGTACGCTGGAACATTACAAAAGCACTTGGCCTGGATTATTCATCGCGTGTAAACGCCATTATTGATGAGCCGGATGGTGATTTGGATAATCGCGACTCCATTCAGGTGGTAATCGACAATCTGAAAAAACTGGGGCGAATGAAAAACTTCGATCAGAACATTACCGCCAATTATACCTTGCCATTAGAAAAACTTCCGCTTACCAATTGGTTGGGTGCGGAGTATCGCTACAATGTGGGTTACAACTGGCAAGCCGGTCCATTAGAAAAAGATGAATCGTTGCGATTGGGTAATATTATTCAAAACACACAAGATCAGGCTTTGAGTGGCCGGGTTGATTTTGTTAAACTGTATAACAAAATCGGTTTCCTTAAAAATGTAAATACACCTCCACGGCCAACTCCAACCCGGCCGGGCACAACACCAACCACCAAACCCGCACAACCCGACACGGTAAAAAGGCCACCCGATCTAAAAGCGCTGAAAGGTGTGTTGCGCCTGATTATGGCGGTAAGAAATGTTACAGGTACTTACACCATTACACAAGGAACCATACTGCCTGGGTTTACACCCGATCCATATTTGTTTGGTTTAGATAAAGGTTGGGGTGCACCGGGCTGGGGCTTTATTTTAGGACAACAGGAAGCAGGCTTTCAGGTAAAGGCCGGAGAAAATGGTTGGCTTACACGAAGCCAACGGTTAACTACACCCTTTACACAAAAACAGATGAAGGATTTGAGTTTGAGTGCTGCTGTGGAACCCTCAACAGAACTGCGCATCAAACTGGATGTCAAGAAAAATTCAACCACAGCCTTTCAGGAAATTTTCCGATTAGATTCTACCGGAACTGCATATGAATCGTTAAGCCCAAGCCGGATTGGTTCTTATAAAATCTCCATCAATACTATTAATACCGCATTCCGGAACAACGAGAGTTTAACTTCAACCGTGTTTAAACAGTTTGAAGAAAACATCGCCATTATGCAAAGTCGTTTTACTACCATTACCGGTAACTCGTATGAAAGTCGTTCGCAGGATGTACTCATTCCGGCTTTCCTTGCAGCCTATACCGGAAAATCGGCCGAGCGCACTAACCTCTCACCTTTCCCGCGGTTACCAATACCAAGCTGGCGTGTAGACTATACCGGGTTAGGAAAAATCGGGAATCTCAAAGACATCTTCCAATCCATTACCATCAACCATGCCTACACATCTTCTTACTCGGTTGTTAACTATTCTAATTCATTAGAATATAATAACGTAAGTTTGAATAACCCGATTGAAGATTACAACAATGGTTTATTTGCCAGCAAGACTAATGCAAATGGTGAGTTAATTCCGGTTTATGTTATCAGTCAGGTCATGATCAGCGAACAATTTTCACCTCTGATCGGGATTAATGTTCGTACTAAGAAAAAACTGAATTTCAAGTTTGAGTATAAAACCAAGCGCGATCTTGCACTCAATATCTCCAACTCACAGATAACGGAACTTAACAGCAAAGATTGGTCGGTGGATATTGGCTATACCAAAAACAACATGCGCTTACCGTTTAAGAGCGAAGGGCGTGTGATTACACTAAAAAACGATATTACTTTCCAGATGAATATGAGTGTAACCAACAACCGAACCATACAACGCAAAATTGAAGAGGTTAACACTGTTACCAATGGCAATATCAATTTTCAGTTACGGCCTAATGTAAGCTATCTGGTAAACCAGAAACTGCGGGTACAGGCGTATATGGAGCGCAGCGTTAACGAACCGTTAGTAACCAATTCATTCAGGCGCAGCACTACCCGGGCCGGATTCAAGATTTTGTTCAATTTGGCTCAATAAATAATTGACAATTTGGCCATCGAGCAATTGACAATTGTCTTAATTTTGAGCTTCTAAAATCGAACTACAAATGAGCATTCCAGCAAACCTAAAGTACACCAAAGACCACGAATGGATTAAGATTGATGGCAACATCGCCACGGTGGGCATTACCGATTTTGCCCAGGGCGAGTTGGGCGATATTGTGTATGTAGATATTTCATCGGTTGGCCAAAGCCTGAATCAACACGATGTTTTTGGAACCGTTGAGGCTGTTAAAACCGTATCAGACCTGTTTATGCCGCTTAGCGGAAAGGTGATTGAATTTAATAAAGCCCTGGAGGGTGGCCCCGAAAAAGTAAACAGCGATCCGTATGGCGATGGCTGGATGGTAAAAGTTGAAATTTCCAATGCAGGCGAAACCAGTGGTTTGCTGAGCGCAGATCAATACAAGGAACTTATTGGTAAATAATAGTTGTTAGTCTTGAGTCGATAGTCCTGAGTAAAATACTTTGTA
>JBPXJU010000036.1:0-58699 GCA_051715445.1 Bacteroidota bacterium
AACTCCTAAATATACGCAAGTGCCATAATCATTCATAATCGTAACAGAGTAATTCAAATCGTTGATAGTTTGTGTGTTAGGGTAATCAATAGCCATCCTGGGGAGTATTGCGCATTTTGTATAAATTTGAAAATGTTTATACAAAATACGCACTAATGACTGCTAATCGCTGGAACGGCTATTCTTTTGAAGCGGGGAATCACAAGAACTCCGCTGTTATCTGGATAAAATTCAAATACGACTCTGAGAAAATCAAAACCATTAAATCGTTGGGTGGCAGATGGAGCAATTCGGTAAAATGCTGGCACGTGCCGGCCAACAATCATTTCAGAAAATTATTTGAAATGGAAATTCCGGCAACGGGTAAAAGTGTATTGGCCAGACTATCTCCGTTTCATGTGGAGCAACTCAATCGCGTAAAAGAAGAACTTCAACTGAAGGCGTATAGTCAGGCTACCATCAAAACCTATCTTGTGGAGTTTGCACAATTGCTGTATCTGCTTAAGGATGTTAGAGTAGATACTCTTAACTACCAACGCTTGCGCAGTTATATTTTATATTGTATCAATCATTTGGGTATCTCAGAGAATCAATTGCATAGCAGACTCAATGCTATTAAGTTCTATTATGAACAGGTTCTTCATAAACCTAAATTTATGGCCGAGATTCCCCGGCCTAAAAAACCATCTACCTTGCCTAAGGTGTTAAGCGAAAAAGAAATTATTCGAATCTTTGATTCTGTAAAAAATGATAAACATCGGCTTATGCTGGAGTTGTGTTACGGTATGGGCCTGCGGGTAAGCGAGGTAGTGAAGTTGAAAGTGACAGACATTAACAGCAACCGGATGCAGGTATTGGTAGCAGGTGCCAAAGGAAAGAAAGATCGCTATGTTCCCTTGCCGGCTTCTGTTTTAGAACTGCTTCGGCAATATTATCGCGCCTTCAAACCCAATGTTTTCTTATTTGAGGGACAGTATGGTGGTCAATATTCTATTCGTAGCGTGCAGTCTGTTTTTAGAGATGCCATGCGGAAGGCCCGGGTTAATAAACCTGTTGGCATTCACGGCTTAAGGCATAGTTATGCAACACACTTGTTGGAGTCGGGAACCGACATGGTTTTTATACAAAAACTTTTGGGGCATCAGGATATTAAAACAACACAACGCTATGCACACGTGGGCCAGGCACAACTCAGCGCCATTCAAAGTCCTTTAGATAAAATAAGAACTATTAAAAAGCAGATCTGAAAATCAGGAATAGTGTTCCGGCCATTATCATCACCACCGGCAGTGTAAGCAACCACGCAATTAAAATATTGCGCACGGTATCGGGTTGCAGATTTTTTACACCCTTGCTCGCCACCATCGAGCCCGCAATACCCGATGATAATACATGGGTAGTACTTACCGGTAAACCAAACGCTGTAGATAATCCTATAGTAGTGGAAGCCACCAGCTCGGCACTGGCACCTTGTGCGTAGGTTAAGTGTTCTTTGCCAATTTTTTCGCCAATGGTTTTTACAATGCGTTTCCAGCCAATCATGGTTCCCAAACCAAGCGATAAAGCAATCATTACAATTACCCATTGTGGGGAGTAGTCCGTAATCTTTCTAACCTCCTTCATGTTGTTGGTCAGCATTTTTTTTTCGGCTTCGCTCATGGCAAGTTCGTCATTGCCGGCAAGCGATTTAAGATTGGTATTAAGCAACATAACATCCTTACGCACCAGAAACCGATCGTTGGATGCAATGCTGCTTACCGATGCCAGGCCACTCACCTGGGTGATCAGGCGGGCTGTCATCACTTTGGCACTATCCAGTTTCGCTTTGTCAGATTGTGCAAGCGGTGAGCTGTCCAGTCCGTTAATGGTAACTTCAATTTTCTTTAAAGGGTCGCTCAGTCGTGATGGTGTAAAGGAAGGATTGAGAGCAAAGTATGCCGGAACAATTCCAATCAAAATCAACATCACCAAACCCACACCTTTCTGGCCATCGTTCGAACCATGAAAACCACTTACGGCAGTACAGGTTAAAATCAGGATAATGCGTATCCACCACGGTGGCGGTTGGTTTTTCTTGGGTTCTTTGAAAAGTCCATCGCCTGCATCGGTGTTTTTGGTAAGGTTGCGTAACAAAAACATGAGGATGATGGTGAGCGAGAACCCAAACAAGGGCGAGATTAATAAGGAAGCTCCGATCTCTTGCGCTTTGCCCCAGTTAACTGCGGCTTCGTTGGCATCGGGCAATAAGGAATACGCAAGGCCAACTCCCAATATGGAGCCAATTAATGTATGCGAACTGGAACAAGGAATACCAAGATACCAGGTAAGTAAATTCCAGAAGATCGCGCTAAGCAAAAGCGCCATTACCATGGCCAGACTGTGGGCAATGTTCTGATCCACTAAAGATTCAACCGGCAGCAGATTTACAATACCCATGGCCACGGTTATGCCACCCAGAAAAACCCCAACCGCATTACAAATGCCCGACCAGATAACCGCAACCCAGGGCTTGAGCGAATTGGTATAGATTACAGTGGCTACAGCATTGGCGGTATCGTGAAAGCCATTTACAAATTCAAACCCACAGGCAGCCAACAAACAAACAATGAGAAGAATGGTGTAGGAGAGCTCTAAATCGAACATACTGGGGTAATAGAAATGCGGTAAAGGTAAAGGGTTGCCTACAGGTCAATGTTAAGGTAATGTTACCAATTTAGATTTAAGAAAAGGAGCGGGTGCGGCTTTTTGAGTCATTAAAAAGTGTACAAATTGATGATTATCAGCGGATAATAAATTTTTGTCCAACCCACGCTACCATTTTTTAGTACGCTGAATTATGACAATTTGCGATTTGTTGAGCCGGACTGAAATGGAAGTTGAGATTCTGGATGAAGTAGTGGAACTGATGCCGCAAAAAGTAATGTGGCTTAAACGCAAAAGCACCGTTTTGCTGGCCGATTTACATTTTGGCAAGATCAATCATTTTCGCAAGTCGGGTATTCCGGTTCCGCCCAGAGCAAACGATAAGAATACCGATCTGCTCATTTCAGTTTTACAAACAACAAAAGCCGAGCGTGTAATCTTTCTGGGCGATTTATTTCACAGTCATTACAACGAAGAGTGGGAAGTGCTGGGCCAGGTGCGCAGGCACTTTTCAAATTGTGTGTTCGAGTTAGTGTTGGGCAATCACGACATCTTAAGTGCATTGCAGTATGAACGCAATAATATGCTGGTGCATGTACATGAATACAAACTGGGCAATCTTTTACTTACACACGAACCATTGGAAAAAATTCCGCAAGGAGTGTACAATCTTTCGGGGCACATTCATCCGGCAGTGCAATTGCGTGGCACGGGCCGGCAATCGGTAACGTTACCGTGTTTTTATTTTGGTGCACAACAAGGCATTCTTCCGGCATTTGGTTCGTTTACCGGAACGGCCCGGATTAAACCCAAAAAAGACGATAGAATTTTTGTAATTGCAGAAAACAAAGTGATCGCTTATCCGCATGACTAAATTTGTAATTACCGTTTTTGCATTGATGCTGGGTACACGTGCAGTTGCGCAGGATACCACGCGGCTTTCGTTATTATTTGTGGGCGACATCATGCAACATGATTCAAACATTGCCACCGCGTACGATCCGGTATCCGGGAAGTATGATTACGCAGCTTGCTTTGAATACGTTGCTCCGATTGTTCGCTCGGCCGATCTGGCCATCGGTAATCTTGAACTTACACTGGCCGGTGCTCCCTATAAAGGATATCCGCAATTCAGCGCACCCGATGCACTGGCTGTTGAACTGAAGCGAACCGGTTTTGATGTGTTGGTTACCGCGAACAACCACAGTGTGGATCGCAGAAGAAAAGGTGTGGAGCGAACCATTCGCGTGCTGGACTCATTACAGTTTTTACACACCGGCACATTTATAGATTCTGTTTCCAGGGCCAGCACCTATCCGCTAATCCTTGAAAAAAACAACTTCAGACTTTCGTTGCTGAATTATACGTATGGCACAAACGGAATTCCGGTAACCAAACCCAATATTGTAAACCTGATTGATACGGTGCAGCTCAAGCTTGATCTGGCCAAAGCCCGCGCTCAGAAAACCGATGCCATAATTGTTTTTATGCATTGGGGCGCTGAGTATCAAAGCCTGCCCAATGCAGAACAAAAACGATTAACAAAACTTTGCTTTCGCGAAGGTGCCAAGCTGGTGATTGGTGCACACCCGCATGTTTTGCAACCCATGGAGTGGAACAAAGAACGCGATCAGTTGGTGGTGTATTCGCTTGGTAATTTTGTGTCGGGGCAACGGCCGCGTTACCGCGATGGGGGTGCCATGGTTTGGGTAGAGCTGCAAAAGATTGAGAAAGATTCGGTAGCTACTACTTCAATCCAGAATTCAGAGTATGAGTTAGAGTGGGTACAAAAGTCAACGGGGTTTGTCATGCGCCCGCTTCGGTATTTTGAAGGCGATACCGTACTTATAAATGATAAAGTAGCGCGCGATGCGATGGCTTTGTTTACAAAAGATTCGCGGGCATTGCTTTCAAAGCATAATGTGAACATTCAAGAACGCAGACAATCGCAAATGGCAGACTCAGTGGTTTATTCTATCCGGCTGAGTGATGATGTAATGTTAGATTCGACAGTAATGGAAAACCCAATACTAAAATTTTACGGGTTACAAGTGGTAAAAGAAAGTGAGGTGCCAATGCTGGGCATTTTTCATGATTATGAATTGGCTCAGGCTGCATTATTACACATTGTGGGCAATACCAGCTTACGCAGATTACGGGTGGTGCGCAGAACAGATTTGGAATTACCGCCCCGATCCAAAAGTAACTCCAATTGAAAACTCAAGTCCGGTAAAATCTACTTTGCCATCCTGGTAGTCAACATCAACAGTTTCCAGACCACCCAAAGTTGTTCCACCGGTGTACGATCCGCTAAGCGGAAACTTGGCTTTGCCCATCAGGTAATTAATTTCAAGCGAAACGGAAAATTGTCTCGTTACCGGAACGGTAAACTCCACACCAACTAAAAGTCCAAAGCCAGGATTGTTGTCGAAGTTTAAGTCTGAGTTAGCAACCTCCCAACCTTCGTAGGTTCGGATGGCCCGATCGAAGTTACCGGAATTAAGTTTTTGATCGAATCCATAAAAGGCAAAGCCTCCGCCTTTAATGTCAAACTCAGCTTGTTGGCCTTTAAACTCCAGCACTAACTCCGCTGGAACAAAAAGTGTAAAGTTGGGGCCAAGCAACGGATCTTTGGTGCTGAAAGGAAGGTCAATCATGTTCATGCCCGACATGCGGTAGAGCGAAATGCCCGTCTCCAAGGCAACAAACCGATTTAAATTTACACCAACACCTCTAAAGGAAAACGGACTGATAGGGGTAGAGAAGTAACCATTGCGCGGAATAAAATAAGAAAACGATAAACCAACATCTTGCGATTTTGTTATTAACGCAGTAAAACTCAGCAGGGCTATCAGTATTATCCTTCTCATAACTCGTTCATTATGCGGCAAGTTAGCAAACTCTAAAAATTAGCCATTAATAAAACAATTGTATAGTCTTTCAAAATCCATTGTACCTTTAAGAAAATCGTTTTTGATATGAACCGCTTAGCCCGAATTTCATTTTTAGTGATACTAGGTTTCGGATTGATTCAATGTTCCGAAAAGAAAACCCCGGCCGACCTCATAATAAAAGGCGGAACCATCTATACCGTGGAAACGGATAACTCAACCGTTGAAGCCGTTGCTGTAACAGGCGATACAATTGTTTATGCCGGAAGTCTGGCCGGACTTTCAAAATATGAAGGTGAACAAACCAAAGTGATTGACCTGGCCGGTAAAACCATGACACCGGGTTTTATAGAAGGTCATGGGCACTTTATGGGTTTGGGCTATAATGAACTGAACCTCGACCTGATGAATATTACCAGCTACGAGGAGATGGTTGAAAAGGTGAAAGAAGCCGTTGCCAAAGCACAACCCGGCCAATGGATAATTGGCAGAGGCTGGCATCAGGATAAATGGACAACCAAACCCGGTAAGTTGATTAAAGGATTTCAAACGCATCAATTATTAAGTGAAGTTTCACCGGATAATCCGGTGTTTCTGCGTCATGCCAGCGGGCATGCCGGCTTTGCCAATGCTAAAGCCATGCAGATAGCCGGGGTTAATCAGCTTTCGGTTGAGACGCTTGGTAAAAACCTGGGCGAGGGCGGAGAAATTCTGTTAGATGAATTAGGAAACCCTACCGGCTTGTTTAATGAAAGGGCGCAATCGCTCATCACACAATACATTCCCGACAACACAACCGAAACGGATGAGCAGGCACTTGAACTTGCAATTGCAGCAAGTTTAAGAAATGGAATTACCAGTTTTCACGATGCCGGAGTATCGCGCGAGAATATTGAGTTGTTCAGAAAGTTTAAAGAAGCCGGTAAACTGAATACACGTTTATATGTAATGCTTACCGGCTTTGACAGTGAACTGCTTTATGAGTGGTTTAAGAAAGGCCCGGAAATAGATTCAGATAATTTGTTAACCATTCGGGCTATAAAATTGAATTGCGATGGTGCGCTGGGTTCGCGCGGTGCCTGGTTGCTTGAACCTTATACCGACCGGCCCGACTTTAGTGGCATGGCCACACTTTCCATGGATACCGTACTTAAAATTTCCCGCGAAGGTTTGAAGTATGGCTTCCAGATTTGTTCGCACGCCATTGGCGATCGGGCCAACAAAGAAATTCTGGATCGCTATGAACTTGCGTTTGCTGAGAATCCTGTTAATAAAAACCACCGTTACCGGATTGAACATGCCCAGCATTTACATCCAAATGATATTGCGCGCTTTGGTAAGATGGGGGTAATTCCAGCCATGCAAGCAATCCACTTATCGTCCGACAGGCCGTGGGCTATTGAAAGGTTAGGCGAAAAACGTATTAAAGAAGGTGCGTACATGTGGCAATCCTTATTAAAGTCGGGGGCGGTAATTGTTAATGGTACTGATGTACCGGTTGAACCCATTAATCCGATTGCTTCTTTCTTTGCTTCGGTTACCCGACAAACACTGAAAGGCGAACCGGAGGGCGGGTTTGAACCGGAAGAGAAAATGACCCGCCAACAGGCCTTGCGTTCCTATACCCTCGATGCTGCTTATGGTGCTTTCGAAGAAAATATAAAGGGCTCGATCAAGGTTGGTAAGCTGGCCGATTTTGTGGTGTTTAATAAAGACCTGATGACGGTGCCCGATGCCGAAATACTTTCTGCAGAAGTAAGCATGACCATTTTGGGCGGCAAGGTTTTGTATGAAAAAAAGTAAGGCCCGGAATCCGGGCCTTTATGGTCTTCTGCAATCCTTGAACGACTACTTCAAAAATTTGTGTGCACGTTCAAAAAGCAATTTTCTGTCGGCTGTAATGGTTGGGTCTGAGTAAATGCGTGTAGAAAGTTCGCCCACCACGGCTTTTTTATAACCCAGTTTTTCTGCGATCTGCTCGCAAAAGTGAATTTCACTTTTGAATACCTGGCCATCACTCTTCATAATCTGAATGAGGTGATACAGGTTTTCGAATTTCTGATCTTCAGAAAACACACTTAAATCGCCAATTGGTTTAGGGTTTTTCATCATGGTTTCTATTTCGTCTTTTGACAGACCATTAGCTTTACCAATCAGATGAATTACTTTAGCTTCCTTTTCGCCAACGGTACGATCGCTGGCAGCAAGGTTAATTAGCACATTCAATTGTTCTTTAATCATGACGAGTTTTTAGTTTTGTGCAAAAGTATACTGTCAATATTCGAAATTTAGAGTAAAAATTGATTATTTCTTACACCAACCGTAAAAAAATGAAGGCAGGAATGCACAACAACGCAACCTCTTAGCATTCGGGTGGTCTATGGTTTAAAAGCAAGCAGAAATGAAAAAACTCGTATTAACTTCATTAGTGTTACTGTGCGGATGGGTAGCAATGGCTCAGCAAAGTGATTTGCGGTCGGTAGGTTCGTTTAATGGGGTAAAAGCAGGGGAAGCAATTGATGTGTACCTGAAAAAAGGCGATAAAGAAAGTGTGCGGGTAGAGGCTACCGGTACCGATGCCTCTAATGTGATCACAGAAGTGGCTGGCGGCTACCTCCGCATTCATATGCGCGATGGCCGTTACCGAAACAAAGCGGTAAAGGTTTATGTAACCTACGTTTCCTTAACAAAGATTCACGCCAGTTCAGCAGCCAATATTTTTTCGGAAGGAACTATTAAGGCAACAAACTTAGAAATCAGCACATCCAGTGCAGCTTCTATAGAACTTACTATTGACGCAGTTTCCGTAACGGTTGAAGCATCCAGTGCAGGTGATGTATTACTGGAGGGGAAAGCAAAAACCCTAGATGTTGATGTAAGTAGCGCGGGCGAAATAGATACCTACCTGATAGATAGCGAAACAGTATCGGCCAGTGCCAGTAGTGGGGGAAGTGCTAAGGTGTCGGCTTCAAAAGAATTAATAGCGCGGGCCAGTAGTGGCGGAAGTATCCGCTATCGCGGAAGCCCGGCCAAAACCAACACGAATTCAAGCAGTGGTGGTTCAGTTAAAAAGGCGCTCTAAAAAATCAGGTTTGTTCAAAACAAAAAAATCGGGTCTAAGCCCGATTTTTTATTTACTCCCTTTACGGTTTTTCTTGTTGTGGGTCTGGTCTTCCTTTCGGTTTAATTCCCAGTTAATCAATGCCAGATTAAAGTTCTTAAAATAAGAACCTACCACTTTTGTATTCCCGAAATTGGGTTGGATAAATGCCATGTTTATCATATCTGATTCTTTTTATATAGACCGTTAGACGTAAAAAAAACCGTTTTAGTTTACAGGGATCAAAAAAATGTTGGGGGCTTTCGCCCGAAACGGTTTGCACTATCGCCAGACTTCACCGGCAAGATGTTGAAAAGCGCCAGCCAGGTAAGTCCGTGCCCTGTCCCGATAGCTATCGGGACAGGCTGACATTTTGAGATAAACTTTTGAGACTGCCCGCTCCCTTTTCAGTGCGGCAGGGAAATTTACCAGTACTAATTCCTGTTAGGGCTAAATTTTACCCTATCGCCATCGAGTGCGGTAATATTTTTTATAAAATAAGGTATCAGCCAACCCTAGATTTATTGAAATACCATATTTTTGGCTCCCATCTACCTTAAAACAACCACACTATGGCACAATTACGATTTGAGGCCCTTAAAAAACTAAACGAACGCACCAAGGTACATGTAGAAGCCACCACCCCGCACATTTCGCAATTCTTTGGCGAAAATGTTTTTGGTGTAGAGCAAATGCGTGCTACCCTGGCACCAGCCGTTTTCAAGAAAGTTAGTCATGCAATTAAAAACCACGAAAAGATAGACGAAGCCACAGCCGATGCTGTTGCTTCTGCTGCCAAATCGTGGGCCATTGCCAAAGGTGCCACCCATTTTACGCACTGGTTCCAACCCATGACGGGCGGAACTGCCGAAAAGCACGATTCCTTTTTTGATGCCCTTTCGGGAATTGAAAAGTTCAAAGGAAGCGAACTGGTACAGCAGGAACCAGACGCTTCATCATTTCCCAGTGGTGGTATTCGCAGCACGTTTGAAGCGCGCGGATACACAGCATGGGATCCAACCTCGCCCATGTTCTTATATGGTAAAACATTAAGTATCCCAACGGTATTTGTGAGTTACACTGGCGAAACACTGGATACAAAATCGCCATTGTTAAAAGCACTTAAAGCAGTTGATCTGGCCGCTACGCAAGTTTGCCAATTGTTCGATAAAGACATCAATCATGTAGTGGCATCACTTGGCTCAGAGCAGGAATATTTTGCAGTTGATAAGGCATTGGCCGATGCGCGCCCTGACCTCATAATGGCCGGGCGTACGGTATTTGGTCACGCTCCCGCTCGTGGTCAGCAATTGGAAGATCATTATTTCGGCACCATACCGGGCCGTGTATATGATTTTATGCGCGAGTTTGAAATTGAAGCCTGGAAATTAGGTATACCGGTGCGCACCCGCCACAATGAAGTGGCCCCAAGCCAGTTTGAGGTTGCACCTTTATTTGAAGAAGTAAACGTGGCGAACGATCACAACCAATTGTTGATGGATGTGATGAGCCGGGTAGGCGAGAAGCATGGATTAAAAATCCTATTCCACGAAAAACCATTTGCCGGTGTAAACGGAAGTGGTAAGCACAACAACTGGTCGTTGATTACCGATACAGGTGTGAACTTGTATGCACCATCCAGCTCAGCCCGCGATAACTTACTCTTCTTAACTTTCTTTGTTACCACCATAAAAGCGGTGCATGAGCATGCCGATTTACTTCGCGCCAGCATTGCTACAGCCGGTAACGATTTCCGTTTGGGCGCTAACGAAGCACCTCCGGCTATCATGTCGGTATTTATCGGTTCGCAGATGTCGGCCGTACTGGATGAGTTAGAGAAAAACGGAAATGTAAAAATTGAGAAAGGTGATAATATGTATATGAAGTTGGGTATCGATCAGATTCCGGAAATTATTCTGGATGCTACCGATCGTAACCGTACTTCGCCATTTGCCTTTACCGGAAATAAATTTGAGTTCCGCGCGGTAGGCGGCTCTGATAATTGTGCCACGCCAATGGCTGCGCTTAACCTGATTGTGGCCGAACAACTTACCCAATTCTTCGAAACGGTTTCAAAGGAAATTGAGAAAGGTGAGGAAAAGCGGTTGGCCATTGTAAATGTGTTGCGCAAATACATCAAGGAATCAAAAGCTATTCGCTTTGAAGGCGATGGTTATTCAGAGGAATGGGTGAAGGAAGCCGAGAAGCGCGGCCTGAACAACATCAAGACTATGCCACGGGCTATTGAAGCTTATGTTTCTAAAAAATCATTAGCCTTATTTGAGAAGCATGGTGTAATGAGCCACAAGGAAGTGGAAGCGCGTAATGAGATTAAGCTGGAAAGCTACATCAAGAAAGTGCAGATTGAAGCCCGTGTAATTGGTGATCTGGCAATGAACCACATTATTCCAACAGCAATTGCTTATCAGAATAAGTTGATTACAAATGCAAATGGTTTAAAAGGTTTGGGCGTGGATAATACAGCGGTGGTACAAACCATCAAAGAAATCTCAGGCCACATAGAAACCATTAAAGTAAACGTTCGCGAAATGGTGGAGGAGCGCAAACGCCTCAATAAAATTTCAGATACCCATAAGCGTGCCTTTGGCTATTGCGATGATATCAAAGAAAAATACTTCGATAAAATTCGCGATGCTGTGGACAAGTTAGAGTTACTGGTGGACGATGAAGATTGGCCATTGGTGAAATACAGAGAATTGTTGTTTTTGCGATAGGTAGTATTTAGTTGAGTAAAGAGGTTGTCTCATAAGTTAATTTCAAATGTCAGCCCTGTCCCGATAGTTATCGGGACAACCTGACAACGTAATTCACTTTTGAGACAGCCTCTTTTTTATTGGCTGATCATTTTGAGAATCGCCTTTCTGATCAACTCCGGATGACTCCACGGCACAAAATGATCCATCTCATCAATAAGTTGAACATCAACCGTTGTGTTGGTCATCATTCGTTTCGCAAAGGCGGCATTGTCGGGATGAACCAATGAATCTTTACCTCCTTGAATGACAATCACCGGAACCCGGATGTCTTTCCATTTCGGTACTAAACTCTCCAGTTCAGGTTTAAGTTTATAAATCTCATCGTTGGAAGCGCGTAATGAGCGCGGCATGATCCATTTCAGAAAAGGAGTAGCCAGTGGTGCCCGAAACCATTCGTGGGGTTCAAGCTCAGGTGCGATAGAAGGGGCCACCATAATCAGTCCGTCAATCAGTTCCGGATAATCCAATACCATTTGTGCAATCAATGGCCCACCAAGCGAGTGCCCGATCAGGTAAACCGGTTGATTGTTTTTGTGTGCTACCAGAACTGGTTTCAGTAATGCCGCCTGCCGTGCCAGCGAAGATTCGGCATACCCAAAATTAGCACCACCAAAACCGGGCCTGTCAACACTAATCAACCTTGCGTTTTGAAGTAAAGCAGAATCTGTCATGAAATCAATAAACGCACTTAACGATCCGGGTGAACCATGTACAAAAATCACTACTGGCTTTAGCGAATCGCCATGTATGAGATACGTCTGCTTTCGTTTGCCAACGTAGTAACTTTTAAATTCTGCAAGTGGGTTTTCAGTTTGAAAAGAATCAATCTCGCGCCTGCTCATTCTGAATTGCATACACGAGTCCAGAAAAAAAATACCACTAAAAAGAACGGCCACAAAAATCAGTGGCCGTTTTAGTTTCTGTAAACCAAACTTTTTAGACATCAGATTTTAAGAATGCGTTTGTATTCTGCCGGGTTGCGCATAACGTCTATGGCAGCTTTTATCTCTTTATCATTCTTAAAGCCGGTTTCAACAGCTCCGCGTTCAAAATAATAGCGCGCTGCAATTTCACGCTCCAACAAAGCCTTAATGGCATCTTTATGATTTACTAATTCATTTTTCCGTAAGTCTTTCAGTTTGGTCTGTATCTGTTCAATGTTGCTCTTTAATTCAGGATATGATTTTTCTTTGGTGGCTTCTGAAATCAGTTCTTCCAACTCGGTTTCTACAGGCGATTGAAACGAATAGTCTTTGGTCTTCATCCAGTTTACAAAATCGGTATATTCTTTATCAGTAAGGGAAAATGCGCGGGGCTCTGCCAGGGATGAATGTTGAGAGGCGTACAGGGTTGCATAATCAAAAATAAAACCGTTCAGGTAAACCACTTTGGTAATTGTAGCATCCTCAGCAACGGGAAGCGTTATATCCGGATCAATACCACCACCATCATAGACTTTTCGTCCGCGCGTGGTTCGAAATTCTTTTTTTAACGAATCGGGAATAGAAGCCACACTGCCGTCTTCTCTGCGATGGGTGTAATCCAATACCTGAATGCAACGCCCGGTGGGCGTATAATATTTAGCTGTTGTAATTTTTACCTGCGAATTATATGACAACAAACGGGGTACTTGTACCAAACCTTTGCCAAAAGAGCGTTCTCCTAATATTATTGCACGATCATAATCCTGTAAGGTTCCGGCAACAATCTCTGATGCCGATGCACTTCCACGATTAATCAACACCGTTACCGGAATCTCCAGATCAACGGGCGGGTTGAGTGTTTCATACGTGATATTATTTTCTTCTACTTTACCTTTCGTATCAACCACTTTTTTTCCTTTCGGGATAAAGAGGTTGCAAATGTTTACGGCCTCATGAAGTAAACCACCACCGTTATTGCGCAGATCAAGTATTATAAACTTAGCTCCCTTTTCTTTGAGACTTACCAACGCATTTTTTACTTCCTTGCCGGCATCGGGTGTAAACTCCGTTAATTGGATATATCCAACATCGGTTGATAACATACCGAAGTAGGGCACATTGCTGATTTTTATTTTCTCCCGCTTAAACTCCAATTCAATCGGTTTGTCTACACCGGTTCTTTTTACGGTAAGGTTAACCGCAGTGCCTACCTGCCCCCGCATAATGTGGTTTGCTTCTTCAGCGGTTAAGCGAGCCAGTTCAACTCCGTTTATTTTCAGTACTTCATCGCCAATGCGTAAACCACTTTTGTAGGCTGGATAATTTTCGTACACCATAGTTACAACGGTGCGCTTGCCGATGGGGCGGGTAACTGCACCAATGCCACCATACTGGCCGGTGTTTAACGTGCGGAAGTCTTCTACTTCATCCTCCGAAATAAAATTAGTGTAAGGATCAAGTGACGCGAGCATGGCATCGATACCTGTGCGAATGGTTTTATTGGGATTGATTTCATCCACATACAAAGCATTCACCTCTTTGAATAGTGAGGCAAAAATGTCAAGGTTTTTAGCTATTTCGAAGTAGCGCTCAGCAGGCGAGGTAAACGAGAAAGCAACAGCACCACCAACAATCAGGGCGGCCAGGGCCCATTTTTTATTCCGGAATCTCATAATTACACGGTTCAACAATGAAAGGTACGAAAACCAGCCGTGCGGGTTTGAAATATTATGTGAAATTTAAAAGTCAATTCAGGCGTTGCCCCAAACCCGCCTCAAAAACCGCAACCAGTTTCCGTGCATTACATTTTCAATATCCTGGCGGCTATAGCCCCGTTGCGATAGGAGTGTGGAAATTTTTTGAAGATCGGCAATGGTTTCAATGTCTGTCGGGCATTGTTCTTTTCCGAACGCACCATCTAAATCGGATCCAATACCAACGTGTAACGCGTTGCCTGCTAACTGACAGATGTGATCGTAATTGTCAATCAGCTTTTCCAATGTGCAATTCATGCTTTGTGGTGTCGACTTACCCCGAACCCAATTTGGTACCAGCATCCAGGCATCCAGCACACCGCCAATTACCGCACCTCTTTTTATCAACTCCTTAATTTGTTCATCGCTAAACTGGCGGTTGTGATTGACAAACACCCGACAATTATTATGACTGGCCCAGACGGCTCCGTTAAAATTATCCATCGCTTCCCAAAAGGAATCATCGCACAAATGTGTTGCATCCAGAATAATATTAAGCCGCTCCATCTCTTTCAACAACTCTTTGCCTTTGGTTCCTATGCCTCCGGTTGCATCCGTGCCTTGTGCATAGCGCCCCGGGCCATAATGTGCCGGACCGATGGCACGCAAACCATATGCATAGGCAACTTCAAGATGCTTGAGTGTAACCAATGAGTCTGCACCTTCCAGACTTAAAATATACCCGATTGGTTTTTCGGGCGACCAATCTGTAAGATGCGTTTCAAGTGAAGCGAGATCGGTAATGGCTTTTAGTTCCCCAGCGCGTTCCATCTCGGCATACCATGCACGCTGTGCCTGCGTATGTGCCCAGGCTTGTTCGGGTGAGTGCCAGCCAGGCAAGGGATTTTCAGGTGCTACATACCGCGCAATTTGGGTAGCCACAACCAAACCAATATTTCCTTTGCGGAGTTCTTCAAAGCTAACCACACCTTTTTCGCGATCGGGTTTGTCGGTAAGATTTTTTTCGCGTTGGCGGATTTCTGAAACGGGTTTTCGTAAATCACGATTCCACTCCATCGCATTCATGCTTAGATCCAGGTGCGCATCGATAATGAAAGTCGTCATCAGATAGTGATTTTTCTTTTCCGGGCTACCACGGTCCACATTTTAGTAACCATATTATTTTCAACTACGGCTAGTGTTTCATGTAACGCAACTGTTGGGCAGATGTGAAACGGAACACCGTACAATACATCGCCAACTTTATAGGTGTTGCCTTTGGGTGCTTTCAGTATTAAGTGTTCTTCACTATGGCCATAGGCCTCTAGCTCTGGTGCGTTCAGAAAATGCACGCGGTTTGGTAGTGGATTTTCAGAGGCAACTGCTTTATGGCCAAGATCAATGCAGATTGTTTCGTTATCGGGTTTAGAAATAATACGGGTAATTAACAAAGCAGCAAATACAAATGGTTGCTCAGCAAATTGTTTATGATAACCATAATCCCAGAAAATGAACGTGCCAGGGCTCACCTCAATATTTTTTCGCTTGCTATGAATGGAGATAGTGGTGTTACCACTGGTTACAATGGTTGGTTCTATTCCGGTTTGCACAGCAATGGCTTGTTGCAGATTTTTAACCCGCACAAAACCTTCATCACAACCTTTTGTTCTTACCTGCAGGTCACTTTCGCGATGATGTCCATCGTATGCATGTAAACCAACCGGGTTCAAACCCTGCAGGGATTTGCAGAACACAAAAAGTTGCAGCGCATTTTCCGGAAGCACACCCGTGCGACTCATGCCCACATTCAGATCAAGAAAAATGCGGATAGTTAGGTTGTTAGCCTGTGCTACTGCTGCAAGCTCCTGTGCGGTTGCTTCGTTGTCAAGCAAGCAGGCAAACTGCGTAGATGGAAATTTTTTAATGAGTTGCACAAATCTAACCCCGCGGGGGCCAACCGGTTGATAGGCCAGCAACACATCCGGAGCACCGATGGCAGCCAGCATTTCACCCTCTGCAATGGTGGCACATTTAAATTTCTTAATACCTGCGTCCATCATCAGTTGACAAACTTCTGGTGTCTTGTTGGTTTTAACATGCGGCCGCAGTTGTGTTACATCCGGTACAAACTGTTTCAGGATTTTGAGATTTTCTTTTATACGATCAGGATATACTGCAAGAGCAGGAGAGTCTAACTCGTTTATGTTTTTTATTTGATAAGACGGGTGCATAGTCGGTTTGGTCAAATAATCCATAGTCGATAGCGGTAACAGGTAAAGACTACCTGACCATGGATTTGGTTTTAGAGTAGCTCGAACATGGCTTCAATTTCAACAGGAATATTATCGGGCAATGAGCCCATGCCTACGGCACTTCGTACACCCACACCATTGTCGGGGCCCCACACTTTGGCGAAGAGTTCACTACACCCATTAATCACAAATGGATGGCGTTCAAATTCAGGTGTGGCGTTTACCATACCCAAAACTTTGATCACCCGTTTTATTTTGTTGAAGCTGCCAAGATTAGCCTTCAGTGTTGCCAGAATGGCGAGTCCAACTTGTTGTGCTGCAAGTTTAGCTTCCTCTGCATTGAGGTCAACGCCTACTTTTCCAATAATCAGACTGCGGTCTTCCTTAACCGTGCCATGACCGGAGACGTAAACAAATTTGTCAACAATTAAAAAGGGTTTGTAAACTCCAAGTGGAGTAGGAGCTGGTGGTAAGGTAAGGTTAAGTTGCGCAAAGCGCTGATCGGGAGTAAAATTTTCCATGAAGCGTTAATTCAAAAATGTATTGATGATCATTACCCCAGCCAGGCCGCAAACCGCAACAATGGTTTCCATAACCGACCAGGATCTTACCGTATCGCGAATGCTGAGGTTGAAGTATTCTTTAAATAGCCAGAAGCCGGCATCATTTACATGCGAAAACATTAAACTACCCGCCCCAATAGAAAGCACCATCAGGTTTGGATCAACATCGGGTCGGCCAATAAATGGCAACATAATTCCGGCAGCGGTTAAGCCAGCCACAGTGGCCGATCCTACACACAAGCGGATAATACAGGCAATTATCCAACCCAATACCAATGGATGCGCATTTATGCCATCCAGCAAGGCAGCAACTTCCTGGCTAATCCCGCTATCCAGCAATACTTGTTTTAAGCCACCGGCACCACCCATAATCAGCAGTATCATACTCACATCTTTTACGGCATCACCATAGGTATCCATGATGTGTTTAATTTTTGTGCCCCGAAAAACCCCTAGCGAGAAAGTGGCTACGCCCAAAGAAATCAGCATAACAATGGCGGGATCGCTTAAGAAAGTAAGCACCGGTTTAAATGCTGAATTATCACGTATATAAGGATTTAATAAAGTGGTGGTGGTAAGAAATAGTACGGGCAGTAATGCCGAAAATAAACTGTTGCCCAGGCCTGGTAATTTATCTTCAGGTAATCCTTCTGATTGAAAAGTTTTAATCAGGTTGGCATTAATTCCCTTTAAGGTTTTCGAATAAAGTAAACCGGCAATTAATACGGTGGGAATTGCAATGGCAAAACCATACAACAACGTTGTACCCATGTGTGCATTAAACTGTGCAACCAATGCCGTAGGCGATGGGTGGGGTGGCAAAAAGCCATGAGTTACTGAAAGGGCGGCCATCATGGGCAAGCCGATGTAGACTGCAGGTAATTTGTAGCGATATACAATAGATGCAATGAGCGGGAACACTAAGACAAAACCTACATTGTAAAAAAGCGGAATGCCAATAACAAACCCTGTGGTCATCAATGCCCATTGTAAATTTTTTTCACCAAAGATTTTGGTTAACCCGGAAGAGATGCGTTGTGCAGCTCCGCTATCGGCAACTAACTTACCCAGCATGGCTCCGGCAATTACAACAATCACCAGCGAGCCGAGCATATCGCCTACACCTTTTTGTACAGAGGCGCTGATTTTAGAAACTTCAATGCCCAGCAGTAAACCTGCCAGTATTGAAACGATGAGGAAAGAGAGGAATGCGTTTACTTTAAAATAGGAGATCAGCACGACCAGCAACGCAATGCATACTACTATAATGAGTATGGACATGGCTGCTGATTTTAGAATTTATCCGGAATCTGAACAATACGGATTACGATTTCATGTGGGTCACCATCTTTATCCAACAGGTTAAATCGTACGGTTGGGTTATCGCGGGTAAGGTTGGGCTCAACATCAATAATTTCGTTGTCCTGCAAATGTTTCTGAATTTCCTTTTGAAGAATTAATAAAGCGTTGGCAAAATCAACTTCGAGTGAGCTGGGGTTATAAGAGATTGTTTTCATTAGTTCGATTCAAAAATTCAAAGTTTAGAGTTCACGGGTTAACTGCCTGATCAGAAAAAATTTCAAGTGCAAAGTTGGAATTCGCGATTTGAAACTTACCAACGGATTAACGCAGAAGCCCACGTAAACCCACTTCCAAAGGCTGCTAAACAAATTACGTCATTTTCTTTCATCTTTCCTTCTGCCCAGGCCTCGCTCATCGCTATGGGTATAGAGGCAGCCGTTGTATTGCCATACCGCATAATGTTGTTATAAACCTGTTCATCGCGCAAGGCAAGTTTTTCCTGAATGTATTGGCTGATGCGCAAGTTGGCCTGGTGGGGTACCAGCAGATTAATATCTTCTTTTTTCAGGTTGTTTGCGGCCAGCGCTTCGTTTATTACTTCCATAAAACGAACCACGGCATGCTTGAATACCTGGTTGCCGTTCATGACCACCTTAAAATGGGTAGTATCTAAAATCTGTTCGGGTTGGCGTTCTTCCCTTTTTCGGCTGCTGCCCGGATCGCGCACATAAAGTTCTTCGGCAAACCGACCATCGGAATGCAGGTGGGTTGAAAGAATTCCGGGTTTATCCGATGGTTGTAAAATGGCCGCACCGGCACCATCGGCAAAAATTACAGCCGTATTTCGCCCGCGGGTACTTACATCAATGGCCGTAGATTGAATTTCGGCTCCCACAACCAAAATGGTTTTGTACATGCCCGATTTTATAAACTGATCAGCCACGGATAGTGCGTAAATAAAACCGGAGCACGCATTGCGAATATCCAGGGCCCCGATACTTTCCAACCCTAATTCACGCTGAAGTAAAACGCCCGACCCCGGAAAAAAATAATCGGGTGTTATGGTGGCGAAAACAATAAACTCAATGTCTTTCTCCGTTAAGTTGGCCCGTTGCAGCGCTATGCGGGTAGCTTTGGCAGCCATGTTGGCTACGGTATCTTTTGAAGGATCAATCCACCGCCTTTCTTTTATACCGGTTCGTTCTACTATCCACTCGTTGTTGGTGTCCATTTGAGTGGAAAGAAAATCGTTGGTGATTACGGTTTCGGGCACATGGTGGCCGAGGCCTGTAATTTTAGAGTAGCGCATAGAAGTGTGTTAAGTGCGCTTAAAATTAAGGAAATGTTACGGAAAGCCTAATGTGTGTTAGTCAGGTTTGAGATTCTGCCCGTTTCCGGTAGCCCGGAAACGGGTAGCAGATTTTACAAGACCACGTTTACAATCTTACCGGGCACCACAATCACCTTCTTAGGTGGTTTGCCTTCGCTCCATTTCAATACAATCTCCGAAGCGAGCACCTGCTTTTCGATGTCTTCCTTCGGCATATCCAGTGCAAAGTTCATTTGCGCACGCACCTTACCATTAATGGAAATAGGGTAGTTGTGTGAACTTTCAGTTAAGTATTGCTCATCATACTTCGGAAAGGAAGCATTTAATACGGTATCGGTATGGCCGAGCAACGACCATAACTCTTCGGCAATGTGTGGTGCAAATGGCGAGAGGGCAATTACCAGTGGCTCCAACACGGCACGTTTGTTACATTTAAGTGAGGTTAACTCGTTGGCACAAATCATAAACTCACTTACCGAAGTATTGAACGAGAAGTTTTCAATATCCTGTTCTACTTTCTTTAAGGTTTTGTGTAGTACTTTTAATTCTTCACGCGTAGGTTCGGCATCGGTGATTTTTAATTTACCGGTGTTATCGTGGAATAAATTCCAGAAGCGTCTCAGGAATTTGAACACGCCATCAATGCCTTGCGTGCTCCAGGGTTTGGATGCTTCCAACGGCCCGAGAAACATTTCGTACATGCGCAGCGTGTCGGCTCCGTAATCGGTAATGATCTGATCGGGATTAACTACGTTGAAGTACGACTTGCTCATTTTTTCAATGGCGCTTCCGCAGATGTATTTGCTATCCTCTAAAATAAATTCAGCATTGGAAAAATCTGGCTTCCACTTTTTGAAGGCTTCAGTATCGAGTTCTAACCCATTCACAATGTTGATGTCAACGTGTAGTTCAGATAAATTGTATCCACTAAATGGCCAATCTTCAATTTGGTTTAACTCCGGGATCGAATTGCCTAATACTTTAATGAATTCATTTTGGTTATTCTGTATAAGTTTTGTGAGGCCATAAGAAATGAAAAGATTATTAAATCGATTTTTTAAGTGTTCCGTATCTGCATTCATCTCAGGTTTAAATCGATAAACAAACCTCGAATCCCCCGTAATCTTTCCTTGATTAATCAACTTCTTAAACGGCTCATCAAAATTCAGGTAGCCTAAATCGTGCAGTACTTTTGTCCACAGGCGTGAGTACAACAAGTGAGCAACAGCATGTTCCGATCCACCAATATATACATCCACCTGGTTCCAGTAGTCCAACGCTTTCTTATCCGCGAAAGCGTTAGTGTTGTGCGGATCCATGTAGCGTAAAAAATACCACGCAGCACCGGCATGGGTTGGCATCGTGTTGCTATCGCGTTTTTTATCGGAAGCAAAATTTATCCAGTCGGGCAGGTTAGCCAACGGGCCTTCACCATTGCCAGAAGGTTTAAAGTTGTTGGAAGGTGGAAGTTCCAATGGCAACTCACTTTCGTTCATCGCATAGGGCACATCGTCTTTAAAATAAACCGGGAAGGGTTCGCCCCAATACCGTTGGCGGCTCCAACCCGCATCGCGCATTTTATAGTTTACTTGTCGTTTACCAATACCCAGTTTTTCAATCTCAGCAATGGCGGCATCAATAGCTTTGTGCATCACCATACCATTCAGGAAGCCCGAGTTTTCAAGAACAGCTTCTTTGGTTGGATTGGCTTCATTGCCGTTATAATGTGAACCAATAATGTTGGTGATTGGAATGTTAAAGTGCTTGGCAAACTTATGATCGCGTTCATCGCCACACGGCACAGCCATGATAGCACCGGTTCCATAACCGGCCAAAACATATTCGCTAATCCATACCGGAATTTGTTTTCCGTTAAATGGATTGATGGCATACGCACCGGTAAACGCACCGGTAATCTTTTTTACTTCGGCCATGCGATCCACTTCCGAACGACTCTCTACATACTTCAGGTATTTTTCAATCTCTTCGGTTTGTTCAGGAGTAGTGATCTTTTTTACAAGCTCGTGTTCGGGCGCAAGCACCATAAAGTCCACTCCAAAGATGGTATCGGGGCGAGTGGTGAATACACGTATCGCCTCACCCCGGCCCTCTCCGGAGGAGAGGGAGGACTCTTTGATGGATGGAGATTTGTCCAGAGAATTTTTAATGCTATTTAAAACACCTGTCAGGTTATTCCTTACTTCTTCATTAGCAAAACGTATTACCTTAAAACCTTCTGAGTTTAAGAATTCAGTTCTAGCCTCATCAAATTCTTTATTGCTTAAATGATAGTCACCATCAATTTCAATAACCATTCTGCGATCAAGGCAAACAAAATCTCCTATGAAAACACCAATTGCATGTTGTCTTCTTATTTTATGCCCTAACTTATTGTTTCGCAATTCTTCCCATAAAATTGATTCTTCTGCTGTTGGGTTTTGCCTGTTATCTTTTGAGAATTCTTTCAGGTATTTCCAATATTTTTTTTCAGAAGTCTGAAAACCTTTTTCGGAGCTTTCTCCCCCTCTCCCTCGGAGAGGGGGTTGGGGGGTGAGGCTAAACTCCAACTCGGCCCCCACACTCTTACCAATCCAGTTGCGCTGGATCTCTTTCATCGACTCGCTAAAGTCGATTTCGTCTAATCCTTTCAACAAACGATCGGCATATTCGGTAATACGCAAACTCCATTGGCGCATTTGTTTTTTTACTACAGGAAAGCCACCGCGGTAACTTACACCATTAATCACTTCATCATTAGCCAGCACGGTGCCCAACGCCTCACACCAGTTTACATCGGTGTAAGCGAGGTAGGCTAACCGGTATTCCATCAGAATACTTTGCTGCTCTTTTTCAGTGAATGATTTCCATTCAGAGGATTCAAAATTTCGGATTTCAGATTTCGGATTTGGAACCGGGTGATTTTTATTTCCCTCAGCTTCAAAAATTTTAATCAACTCGCTGATCCGCTCAGCCTTTTGTTTTTTGCGATTAAACCAGCTGTCGAAAATCTGCAGGAAGATCCATTGTGTCCACCGGTAATATTTCGGATCACAGGTTTGCACCTCGCGACTCCAGTCGTACGAAAAACCAATATTGCCGAGCTGCCGCTTAAAGTTGTTGATGTTATCGGCTGTGGAAACTGCAGGATGAATGCCATGCTCTAATGCATATTGTTCTGCCGGAAGGCCAAACGCATCAAAGCCCATGGGGTGCAACACGTTAAAACCTTTTATGCGTTTGAAGCGGGCATAAATATCAGACGCGATGTACCCCAGCGGGTGGCCTACGTGCAGCCCCGCTCCGGAGGGGTAGGGGAACATATCCAACACATAGCACTTGGGCTTAGTGGTATCGTTTGAAACCTTATAAACTTCCTTTTCAATCCAGGTCTTGCGCCACTTTTCTTCAATGCGCTTTATCTCGTCTTTCGTGTATTCGGCCATTTTGAGCAGTTCTGTAAAATGTGAATTGCAAAAGTAACAGCCCGGAGGCAATTGGCAATAAAAAAGGCGCTACCAGAGCGCCTCATTTATCACGTTTTTCTGTCTAACGCACAGTCGCTTTATCAATCCTTTTAGGGGTATCCGTTCCCGCCACGATAGATTGCGAACTTAGTGCTATCGCACGAATCGTACTGGTAATGTTTGCCATGTTCAAAGTCTCTACTTCATCGTTTACCGTATGATAGAATTTATCGATGTCAATCTCATCGGTAGAAATAGTGTGAGCAGGAACGCCTAAGCGTGCCAGCGTGGCATTGTCTGAACGATAGAACAGATTTTGCTGCGGGTAGGGATCGGGATGAAATTGAAACTGAGTGCCCTTCAGATTCTTTTGAAGGATTTCGCCAAAATCTGAACGCTCGTAGCCGGTAATGAAGGCCGAGTTCTGGCCCCACTTCGATGGCTTGCCAATCATTTCAATATTAAACATGGCCACTACTTTGTCAGGATTTAGTTGTTCAGAAAAATAACGCGACCCATACCCACCAATTTCTTCTGCCGTAAAGGCTACAAAAATTAAGGTGCGGTTATTATTTCTGATCTTCTTGAAGTAACGGGTTAATTCAATAACAGCAGTGGTGCCGGAGGCATCATCATCGGCACCATTAGATATGGAGTCGCCTGCAATGGCAGGCCGAATACCAATGTGATCGTAATGGCCGGAGAACACCACGTATTCATCGGGCCTGGTTTTACCGGGTATCATGCCTACTACATTGCTCATGGTAATAGGCTCTATTTTTTGAGTAGCCTTCACCGAATAATTAAGCACCGAGGTAACACCCAACACAAAAATCTTATTGGTTTTGCGACCACTCGTAAATCGTTTGCCGAAAAAGCCTTTCAGTTCTTTAAAGTTTTCTTTGAACTCAGGCGCTACCAACACAAAAGCAGTGGCGGTATCGCGGGTAAGGTTAAAGGCTTTGCTCAATAAATATTGGCGGGTGTTTTTGATAGCCGTATCGTAGGGAATAACAATTACACCAACGTTCTTAGAAAGATTGACAGAAGTATTTTCAGTTACCAGCAACGTATTTTCGGGTGCGATTTTCTGTCCGTTAATAATCACCTCTAATGTTGCTGGCGCAATCATATCTTTTTTGAACTCCTGCCGGAAAGTTTTTAGCCCCTGCAGAGGTGTAAGCCCGATGGTCTTAAATTCATTGGCGATAAATGCTGCGGCTTTATCAATGTGCTCAGGCCGTGTAGCCGAGCGGCCCATCATTTCATCGGCAGCCAGCGTTTTGATGATGCGGGTAACGTTGGCCTCGGTAATGTGTTTGTTAACGGGCTGTGCGTAGGCTACGCTGGCACAGGCAAGAAAAACGATTATCAATTGTTTCATGCCTTAAACATAAACAAAAATTGCTGATGGCCACTACCTGTTTATGTGAGTGCAGCTTTTGAGATTCTAAGGCGTTGTTAATTTACCGTTTCTTGTCGTTCACGTATTCCAGGATGTCACCCGGTTGGCAATCCAGCGCTTTGCAGATGGCTTCCAGCGTGCTGAAGCGAATGGCTTTTGCTTTTCCTGTTTTTAGGATGGATAGATTAGAAAGCGTGAGGTCCACTTTTTCTGAAAGTTCATTCAGCGACATCTTTCGTTTTGCCATCATCACATCTACGTTTACAATGATTGGCATGACGTTAAATGGTTAAGTCGTTTTCTGATTTCATGTCGATGGCGTTCTGCAAAATCTTTTCAAAGATGGCAGCCGCGGTAGCCACTACCGCAGCGGCAAACGTAACCACGATGCACATGGCCAGAAACCCGGCCGGATCGTCATCTACAGGATGCGTTAGTTTGATGTAAATACCAGCCAGTACTATTAAAACACTGAATACAAGGGCGCAATACTTTATGCTCTTTAGCGCTCCGACCGAGTGTGAGGTGAATACTTGATTTTGCCCGATGTAGCCCAGCAATTTGAACGCTTTATATAGCGCTACAAAAAATGCGATGGAGGTGGCATAGCCATACAGAATAAAGGGGTCGGAGTAGATGCTGAACCAATCCAGGTTTACCGCCCTGCCTTCCAAAGAAGGAATGCGAATTAATAAGACCAGCACCACCATGCCAATAAGCACCACAACGCCCTGCAGAAAGAGGGTGGAAATCTTTTTCATAATCATTTATGATTTAGAATACGGTGCAAACGTAATGATTATTTATTGATAAACAATAAATAATAATTGAATTTAGGAAAAATATTATCGTTCAGCCAGAATTCAAGTTGTTTGCTTGCGGCCCGTATTTACAATAAACCCAAACACGGCTGCGGTAAAGAACATGAGCAAACTGTAAATGGCGGGCGGTATGCTCATGGTAGAATTGTTCAACACATTTAAGGCAATATAAATAGCCAGTGTACCATTATGAATTCCGATTTCCATACCAATGGCAATAGCCTGTTTCTTCTCCACTTTAAATAACAAGGGTACATAATACCCAACCGCCAGACTCATAATATTAAAGAGCAACACGGGCATGCCTAACTGCGCAAAGTGCTCAACCAATACTTGCTTTTCGCGAAGGGTTACAGAGATTATAATAATGATAAGTAGTAAAGCCGAAATAATTTTAACAGGCTTGTTCATTTTTTCGGCAAACTGCGGGGCTTTGCTTTTTATAAGCATGCCTAGTGCCACGGGCACCAGCACCACAACAAACACCTCTATTACTTTAGAAAACGGCAAGGGAATGTATTGTCCTGCCCCCATAAAATATTCCATACCCAGGTTTACCACAAACGGCAGGGTGAAAAGTGTAAGTACACTGTTAACAGCTGTGAGCGTAATATTCAAAGCCACATCGCCTTTGGAAAGATGACTATACAAATTTGCCGTTGGTCCCCCCGGTGATGCCGCCAATAGTACTAACCCCACTGCCAGCGCAGCAGTAAGTCCACTAAAAATGGCAATACCAAAACATAATGCCGGCAACAATACCATTTGGCATAGCAAAGCAATGGTTATGGCTTTGGGATATTTGGTAACACGTTTAAAATCTTCCAACGTAAGTGAAGCCCGAGCCCAAGCATAATAATGCCCAGGGCAATTGGAAGAAACAAGGCGGTAGCGGCTGACTGTTGCATTAAATCGGGAAATGTTATTAAAAATTAATCAGAACCAATTGTTAAGAGGAAAGATAACACATAAAACCAAAAACCATCAAACCTGCCAGTTGGCGGCTCTCAACAGCTCATCCGGCTAACGCTACGGTTCGGTAACTCCTTTTATTGAATGCCGACCATTGCCTTCACCTTTACCGTGTAATCGCACAAAAAAAGATGAAGGCACTAACCACTCTTGTTCTTTTCACTATCCTGATTCCGGCATTCAGCCAAACCCGTATCACCGGCAATGTTACCGATGCCGCAGGTGAACCCATTCCTGGGGCCAATGTGCTGATCAAAGATTCTTACGATGGAACAAGTTCCGGATTAGATGGAGCATTTTCTTTTGTTACCGAAGAGCAAGGTCTCCAAACGTTGATCGTCACCTTTGTGGGTTATAAACAGTTTACACAACAGGTTGAACTTTCGGGTACAGCCATTACCATATCAGCAATACTTATAGAAGAAATCAACCAACTGGATGGGGTGGTAATTTCAGCCGGTTCGTTTACAGCTGGTGAAGAAAAACGCAGAACCATTTTAAAACCGGTTGACATTGCCATGACAGCCGGTGCTACAGCCGATATTGCCGGAGCCTTGAACACATTGCCCGGTACACAGAAAGTGGGCGAGAGCGGGCGGTTGTTTGTGCGCGGTGGTGATGGCTCCGAAACCAGAACGTTTATTGATGGCATGATGGTGTTGGATGCGTACGGTGCAGCAGCACCCAATACTCCTTCGCGCGGAAGGTTTCTTCCCTTCATGTTTAAGGGTACCAGCTTTAGTACCGGTGGTTACTCGGCTGAGTATGGTCAGGCACTTTCATCGGCTTTGGTGCTTATTTCTAAAGACAAAGCCGAAATGAATCAAACGGACATCGGGATTCTTTCGGTTGGTGCCGATGTGGCGCATACACAAGTTTGGGATCGCGCTTCCGTTTCCGGTAAGGTTCAATACACCAACATTCAGCCCTACTTTGGGTTGATCAATCAACGGGTAGATTGGCAGGTAGCACCAGAATCATTCGAGAGTAGTGCCGCCTACCGGCAACAGGTAGGCAAGAGCGGAATGTTTAAATTCTTCGGCAACTTCAATCAATCTTCCTTCTCGTTATTCAATCATGATATTCTCAATCCGGCAATCAAACAAAAGTTTGAACTCACCAACCGGTATCGGTATGGAAATGCTTCTTATCAACAGGCTATTGGAGCAACATGGACCCTTCGGCTCGGAACTTCGTATTCGTACAATCAAAACGATGTACGCATGGATAATAAACCGGCAGGTGAAACAGAAACCGGTATCCATACAAAAATTGTGGCTGAGCATTCGGTGTCGGATGAGTTTGAGATTCGAATCGGCAGCGAAATTATTGATCGGCACTATAAAGCTGTGCGCTACAACGAGATGCTGAGTAGCAGCGAGGAACTTTCGTTTGCTGAAAGGTTATCGGCAACATTTGCCGAAGGTGAATATTTTCTCAGCAACAAACTTGTAGCCAAGGCGGGTGGACGGTTTGAATATGTCAACCTGAATCAATCGGCTACCCTAAGTCCACGGTTGTCTTTGGCATACAAGCCTGGTAAACAAGGCCAGTTTTCTTTTGCTTACGGATCGTTTACGCAGTCTGCTCAAAACCAATACCTGCGGTTCAATACGCAGTTGCAGCCAGAAACTGCGCAACACTTTATTCTCAATTATCAGGTGGTAACTGAACGTAAAACATTTCGTGTGGAAGCCTATCAGAAAGAATACCGTAACCTCGTAACGTTCGAGACCTCAAACCCAACCGAAATTTTTAATAGCGGAAAAGGTAAAGCGCGCGGCATTGAACTTTTCTGGCGCGATAGCAAGACTATTAGAAATGTTGATTATTGGGTGTCGTATTCTTTTCTGGATACCAGGCGTCTGTATTTGGATTATCCCATTTCTGCACCCCCCACCTTTGCATCGGCTCATAATTTTTCAGGCGTTTATAAACATTTTGTCAGCAAGTGGAAGTCGCAGTTGGGTTTTACCTATAGCTTTAGCAGCAGTCGTCCTTATTATAATCCTAATCGTCCGGCCTCAGAGTTTCATAAAGATCGCACCCCGGCTTATCATGATTTGAGTGCAAACCTGGCCTATCTGCCTAAGAATAATCTGATTGTATACCTATCCTGTACCAACCTGCTTGGCCGCGATAATATTTTCGGTTATCAGTTCAGTGCAGCAACCAATGCACAAGGCCAATACGAAAGTAGAGCAGTGCGGCAGGCCGCCAATCGATTCTTATTCGTGGGTGTATTTATCACTTTGTCCAAAAACAAATCGGTTAACCAATTACCTAATCTTTAATTCACTAACAACTAACAAACTATGAAAACATTAACCTTCATTTTCGCTTTGCTGATTTCGGTAAGCATATCTGCATCCGACAAGTACACAGAACAAATGAGCAAACACATTCATGCAGTTTATACTGCTAAAAGTGTTGAAGAATTTCAAACCGCGATCAATGCATTAGATCGAATTGCCCTTGCTGAAAAGACAAAATGGGAACCATACTACTACAGCGCTTTCGGTAATCTGATGCTGGCTACGCAATCTACAGAGGCTGTTAAGAAGGATAGTTATCTTGATCTTGCGCTTGCTTCAATTGAGAAGGGGAAAGCTATTCAGGCTAATGAATCTGAACTGATTGCATTGGAAGGCTTTGTGCACATGATTCGCTTAACAGTCGATCCGGGTACGCGAGCTCCTCAGTATTCAGGTATGGCCATGCAGTCGTTTGGCAAAGCGTTGGCCATTAATCCTAACAACCCGCGTGCGTTAGCGCTGATGGCACAAATGCAATTTGGCACCGCGCAGTTTTTTGGGTCATCAACAGCGGAAGCCTGCGGTATGGCAAAAAAGGCATTGGAACAGTTTGATTCTTTTAAGAGCGACAACCCACTTACTCCGGTTTGGGGAAAAGAAATGACAGGTGAATTGTTAAAGCAGTGTAAATAATTTTTTGATGTGATGAATAGTTGATGTTGACAATCTTCTGTATCAGGCCAAGCCCGTCAAATGATGAATCAGTATAAAGCTGAAATAGTCTTCGATAGGCTTGGTCTTACACTTGAATAAGACTTTTACTCAATATCAAACGGAATTCCTGATCCACGCATCGCCTGTACTCTTGTTTAATTTTTATATTCGCAAATAACTCGTTTCCATGCTCAAGTTGCCTGCCCTTATACCTTTTTTACGCGAAAACCGGAATGCTACTATTGGAATGATCATAGCCGGTATTGTAATGGGCTGGTATATGTGGAACGACTGCTGTGAGAAAATATCCTCGCTTGTTTGGATCATCATATTTACTGTTAGCTTATGGCTGGTGCTTTGGTTAGGCAATGCATTCATGTCAGATTGGATAGATAATATTTATTCGTGGCATAAAAATCCGGTAAAGCGTTTAATAGCTGGTCTTATTGGAATGACGGTTTATACTGTTGGAGCTGTATTCGTACTGATCTACGTATTCCATTTTGTATTTGGTTTTGATGTCGGCAATCAGCTGGATGAAACATTTTACTCTACCATTCTGATTACGCTGCTAATCACGATGTTCATGACAGGCCGGGCATTTTTACTTAGTTGGCGTGAAAGTGCGGTAGAAGCTGAGCGTTTGAAAAAGGAAAATATGGAGGCTCAGTTCAATAGTTTGCGCAGCCAGGTTAATCCACATTTTTTATTCAATAGTCTGAATGCATTAACTAATCTGGTTTATCAGGATCAGGATAAGGCTGTAAAGTTTATTAAACAACTTTCTACGGTGTATCGCTATGTGCTGAGTACCCGCGATAAGGAACTGGTGCCGCTAGCTGAAGAACTGGAGTTTTTGCACTCCTATTTATTTCTTCAACAAATTCGGTTTGGTGAAAAATTGAGGTTAAAGGTTGAACTTGATGGCGAAGGACTTGTTGCACCTTTGGTTTTGCAGATGCTGGTAGAAAATGCTATAAAGCATAATATCATTGCGGATGAACAACCGCTAACCATCCGGATTTACCGGGAAGGATTTATGCTTGTGGTAGAAAATAATCTTCAAAAGAAGTCTATCCCCTCAGATGAATCAACCGGAGCAGGTCTGGAAAATATTAAGAAGCGCTATGCATTTTTGAGTCCTGTTCCGGTTAAAGTTGAAGCAGAAGATAACTCATTTAAAGTATCGGTGCCGCTACTAACAAATTAGTCAATGAACATTTTAATAATAGAAGACGAACCTAACGCTGCGGAGCGACTGATAACACTGATACGGCAGCAGAAGCAGGTTACCGTATTGGCTCAACTCGATACCGTAACCGGCAGTGTCGACTGGCTAAAGAAAAACCCGGCTCCCGACTTGATCTTCATGGATATTCAACTTGCCGATGGTTTGAGTTTTCAGATTTTTGAACAGGTTACAATAAATACCCCGGTAATTTTTACCACGGCTTATAATGAGTATGCCCTTAAAGCATTTAAAGTCAACAGCATTGAATACTTGCTTAAACCCATTGATGCCGATGAATTGAAGGCGGCATTTACCAAATATGAAACCCTCATCGGCAAACCTTCGCCCGATAAAATGATGGAAAGCATTACCTACGCCATGCAGATGCTCACCAAAAAATACAAGGAGCGTTTTGTGGTGAAAGTGGGCGAGCATTTAAAATCCATTGAAGTAGGTGAAATTTTATTCTTCTTCAGTTTAGAAAAAACAACTTTTGCACAAACCACTGACGGTAGAAAGCATATTCTGGATTTCACGCTGGACCAACTGGATGGTCTGCTTGATCCGGCCCGGTATTTCCGCATTAACCGCAAGTACCTGGTGCGGGTTGATGCAATTAAAGATATGGTCAGCCATACCAACAGCCGGATTAAACTGGTTCTCAAAACCAGCGATGACAATGATATAATAGTGGCCCGCGAACGGGTGCAAGAATTTAAGGACTGGTTGGATAAGTAGAAACTAACTTCGATATTTCCATTGGCTTACAAACCTAACCTATGTCATGTGTCAACTGTGGTGCCGAAGTTACCGGTACCTATTGTGCCAATTGCGGCCAACGATCTACCGTAAAGCGCTTATCTTTTCGTGAAGGCTGGAATGATTTCTGGGCCCGCATTTATGGTTTTGATGGTATGTTTCCCCGCACACTGCGCGACCTCACCATCCGGCCGGGAGTTGTATCCCGAAATTATCTGGCTGGCAATCGGGTAAAGTATTATGCCCCTGTAGGATATTTTTTCTTCGTCATTACACTTCTGTATCTGGTTGCAAGTCTTCTCAATGTGGAGATGATTGAATACCTGCGGGCATCGAGCGATGTGGGCCTGCAGGAGGCACCGAAGCCCGGCAGTGGTCAGGAAAAGTATATGCAATATTTACTGCAGAAAATGAGCGATAACATGAAACTCCTGAGTTTTGCAATAATTCCGTTTCAGGCTTTCAGTGCGCGGTATATTTTTTTTAGAAAAAGCGGGTATAATTTTATAGAAAATATGGTGTTGCCGTTTTACATGCAAGGCCATACCAATTGGTTAAACATTCTCAGTGTAATACTTTTTTCAATAACAGGCTCATTTATCTCACCTGTTTTCTTAGGCCTGCTGATTGTCTTTTATTTCTGCTATGGTTATGCGGTATTTATGGACTACCAGAAATTCTGGAAAGCTTTTTTTAAAGGCCTCTTGCTTTACATAGTCTCCAATGTTTTTTTTATGATTGCAGTAATGGCAGTGATGTTAGTAGTGATATTTACCGATCAAGAGGTTTTTGAAATGCTTAAACCTTCTAACAATCGCTAAAATTTTATAAATTCTTTAAGATTAATTTGAACATCAAATTCAGTCAGATTTTCAAAACAAGAAGAAAGACTTTGAGGCTTGTCGTGCAGTTGACAACTTTATGTGGACGATAGCCGTACATTGTGCTGTGATCAAATAGCTATGAAACCAACACGAATTCTTTTTTGGCTTGCGCGGATAGTGGCAGCATTTCTGATGCTTCAGACGCTTTATTATAAGTTTACAGCATCACCGGAGTCTGTGTTTATTTTCACTACAGTAGGTATGGAGCCTTGGGGCAGGTGGTTGATTGGTGTATTGGAGTTGGTGGCTTCAATATTGTTATTTATTCCGGCTTTGGTGTGGTTGGGTGCCGCGCTGGCCATTGGTCTTATGGCTGGTGCCATTGGCATGCACATTACTTTGCTGGGCATTGAAGTGCAGGGCGATGGCGGCCGGCTTTTTAGTTATGCAGCAATTGTGTTGGTATGCGCGGCCTATATTTTCTGGACCAGCAGAAAAACTATTCCGGCATCTCTGCAACGATGGTTGCCCTTATTTTTTCGCTAACCGCAAAACGGTTTCTAATTCTGTTTGCACAGAGGCAACCGGTGCGAGGTAAGATTTTAAACCCTCCAGCAGGTAGTTGGGAATTACCTCGTTACGGCCCGCTTTCTTTTCAAGATCGGCCAGCAAGTCTACCGCATCTTTCTTACTGCTAAAATCCTGATCAGAAATTTTTTGTTTCAGTTTTTGAATAGCCGTTACCAGTTCGTTAACAACGGGCTTAGGTTCGACCTGTTCAGCCAGAACAGGTTTGGCCGAAGTCATACAAGCGTTGTACTCGTCCAAAATTTTTTCAATGTCTTTTTTGCCCAATTCTCCAGACTTAACCTTATCACTTACTTCCGGGCAACCTTCAAGGTAAGTAGCCACCATTTTTTTGAAAGCGAGGTTGGGTACCTCCAGGTGTTTACCATCCAGGCGGTATAGGTAGCGGCCATCAAACGTGGTTTGGTTCTGCATCCGAAAGGCATACAGGCTGAGGTAACCGGTTTTTAATTGCTGCATCAGCACCACACGGTTGTCGTATTGAATGGGTTTGTAGAAATTTTCTTCGTGATAAACGCTTAGTACCTGCAAAGCAGTCAGTATCTCTTTCTTCTTACCAATGGTGATCTGAAGGCGATCGATATTATCGTAGGTAAGCAAGCGTACTTCACCACGCAGGGTATCCGCTTTAGCAGTAATTACGTAATCAGTTTGTGCAAAAGCGGCAACCGGAAGCACCATCACTATCAACAAAGTCCTTAACATGGCAGGCTATATTTAGAGTTGCCAAATAAGACAATAACCAGATGACGGACAAGCGTTATTTTTGCTTTACCCGTCCGGCCTCTTTTAGCGCTTTGCTGATAATCCACTCCAATTGGCCATTGGTGCTGCGAAATTCATCGGCAGCCCATTTTTCCACGGCCTTCAACAGTTCAGGATCAAGACGTAATACAAATGGTTTCTTTTGGGACATAGCAATTACGAGGCAACATACTCACGTTCCAGCAATTTCCGCACACCATACACAGCCAGCAACACGAGCGATGCCTCATTGACGCGCGATGTTTTTAACACGTCAATTTTATAGTTGTGGTTTATGCCGAACCACTTGAACTGCGGCTGTATCTGGATCAACTCTTCTTTATATTCATTGATGAGCTTGAAAGTTGATTTCCAGAAATTCTTGCGGCATAACCGGTACTTATAAATGCGACTTCCCATATCGAGCTTGATTAGAAGCGAATTCCAATCTGACTTTACTTCACCAATTTCGCGGCCGTTACGCGTTATTTTAGTGGCCGAGAACAACCCGTCTTTAACAAAGTCCAGTTGTTCCTCATTCGTTTGAATTTGAGCCGTGCATGTAAACACACCCTGATTCACCAGTCGGCCATGTTCATGACCATGGTTATCCTGCAGTACATAGGTGCCTTTCTGATATATCGCTATCATACCATTCAGGTTTACTGATGTAACGTTCCGGTGTTTACCACAGGGCTTACGTCTTTGTCGCCACACAGCACTACCATCAGGTTACTCACCATAGCTGCTTTACGCTCTTCGTCTAATTGAATAACGTTGTCTTTTGCCAGATGATCAAGCGCCATTTGCACCATACTTACGGCACCTTCAACAATTTTGTAGCGGGCAGCCACCACCGCAGCAGCCTGTTGTCTGCGCAACATGGCCCCGGCAATTTCAGAGGCATAAGCCAGATAGCCTATACGGGCTTCAATAACATGAATGCCGGCAATTTCCAATCTGTTTTTAAGGTACTCTTCCAATGCGTTGTTTACTTCGTTGTGGCCTGAGCGCAGGGTAACTTCACTTTCGTGATCAAAGTTATCGTAAGGATAAGAGCCTGCCAGTGTTCGCACAGCCGAGTCGCTCTGAATGCGCACAAAGTTTTCGTAATTATCAACTTCAAACGCAGCCTTAAACGTATCCTTCACCTGCCAAACCAGAATTACACCAATCTGAATGGGGTTACCCACTTTGTCGTTTACTTTTATCTTTTCGCTATCGAAGTTGCGGGCACGCAACGAAATTTTCTTTCTGCTAAAGAAAGGGTTTACCCAATAGAAACCGTTTTCTTTTACCGTGCCTTTGTAATCACCAAACAGCACCAGTACAACAGAATCGTTTGGATTAACAAAGAAAAATCCGAACGTGAGGAACAGCCCAAGACCTAAAAACCAAAACAAGTGAAAGTTTCGGGCAACCAGCACGCCAACGCTGCCGGCCAAAATGAAAACCAATACAACCAGCACCATCAGGTAGCCGGAAACCGGGGAGTAGGATTTTTCGATATTCATAGATTTGATATTAAAATGATATTACTTTGATAAAAGTAACGGAAAATCCATTCACGGGTTACGATTTTGAAATCTTTTTTTGAATCAGTTTATTGTGGGCCTTTTCCAACCTATGGTAAACTATAACCCCAAACAGTGGTTTTCGCTCATTTTCCATGCTTATAGCCGTGGTGTGATGCGTACCCTTACGCCCGCCCTCATTTTTATGACATTTTTTGCAGCCGGGTTATGCTACCTGCTGTTGGATGTGATGCGGTTTCACGAAAACGATTTTCACACCACCATCTCCATGCACTCGCTGTTGGGTATTGTGCTCGGTTTGTTCCTGGTGTTCCGTACCAATTCATCGTACGACCGCTGGTGGGAGGGCCGCAAACTTTGGGGAAGTATGGTGAACAACACGCGCAACCTTTCGCATAAACTAAATGCCATGTTGCCCGAAACCGACATGGAAAACAGAAAATGGTTTGCATCAATGATTCCCAATTTTGTTTATGCCACCAAGGAACATTTGCGTAAGGGAACCAAATTATCTGAACTTGAAGTAGTTAGTCCTGACTTTTTGGAGAACCTGCGGAGCGTAAAACACATCCCGAACCGACTTTCGTCTATGATGTATACGCGCATTAACGGAATGTATAAGCGGGGCGAACTTTCAGGCGATCAGTTATTTTTGGTAGATAAGGAGTTAAAGGAGTTTGCCGATATTCTGGGTGCATGCGAGCGAATCCGCAACACTCCAATCCCTTACAACTACAGTATGTATATTAAGCAGTTCATTTTCATTTATCTGATTACACTTCCTTTTGCTTTCGTTACTACCTCCGGGTATTTAACGGTGCCAATTGTAACACTGGTAACGTTTGTATTATTAAGTGTTGAATTGATTGCGGAAGAAATTGAAGACCCGTTTGGTACAGATATTAATGACTTACCAACCGATGAACTTGCCGAAAAAATAACCCAAAACGTGCGCGAAATTCTGTTGCCGCCTTACTCAGACAAGACTGTGTAAATAAAGTACAGGATAATCAGCAAAATCATTACGGCATACATAACCAGATCAACCCGAACGTAGGCTTTATAACGTTTGTATAGTTCTATTAACTTTTTCATCCTTGCCAGGCAAGTTACCAAAAATGGAGGTATTATGATGGTAGGGTTGTAACCCACACGGCCCATCACCTACAGAAATTAATACTTATATTTTTTGCAACACTTAACCTGTTAATTCTGTTTATAAGCTGAATTCATTTTTATCTATGCGGATTTTACTTTTTATATTACTGGTTCCGGTTGGTTTATTGGCACAGAACAAGGCTACCCTTAGTGGTTATCTGAAAGATTCTTCCAATGGTGAAGCTTTAATTGGCGCTACCATCTACATCAAATCATTAAGTACCGGGGCCACCACAAACGTTTACGGGTTTTATTCGCTTACGCTTGACCCGGGCGATTACGAAGTAGCATTTAGTTACATTGGTTATGCTACCCAGATAAAAACAGTTTCGCTTACCGACAATGTTCGCCTTGATCTTGAACTGCTTCCGGAGGGTACCCAACTGGAAGAAGTGGTCGTTAGCTCTGAGCGCGAAGAGCAAGGTGTAAAATCGCTTGAGATGAGTGTGAACCGGTTAGACATTAAAACAATTACCCGCATTCCGGCTTTTCTGGGTGAACCCGACCTGATAAAAAGTTTACAACAATTACCAGGCGTTTCTACTGTGGGCGAAGGAGCTTCAGGTTTTAACGTGCGGGGCGGAAGTGTAGGGCAAAACCTGATTTTATTAGATGAGGCTACAGTTTACAACTCCTCGCACTTGTTGGGTTTTTTCTCGGTATTTAATCCCGATGCCGTGAGGGATACCAAGTTGTATAAGGGCGCAGTGCCGGCTCAGTTTGGTGGCCGCCTGGCTTCTTTATTAGATGTGCGTATGAAAGAGGGTAACAATAAGAAGCATGAAGTAAGTGGAGGTGTGGGTACCATTTTTAGTCGGGCCGCGGTTGAAGGTCCGTTGTTTGATAGTAAAGGTTCTTTTATTGTCGCAGGCCGTAGATCGTATGCTGATATTTTGGCCCGACCATTTGTTGACATTCTGAATGATGGAGCCGCTCTGAATTTTTACGACTTAACCGGTAAGGCCAATTATAATATTAATGAGCGTAACCGCATTTACATTTCCGGTTATACCGGTCGTGATAAATTTTTCTTTGATAAGAACCAGGGTTTTTCATGGGGAAATAATACCGGCACGGTACGCTGGAACAAAATTTTTAATGATCGGCTGTTTGCCAACTTTTCCGGAGTTTTCAGCAAGTATGATTATTCATTGCAGTTTGGCGAAAACGAACGCGACAACTTTCGATGGAAATCTTCTGTGCGCAACCTCACGTTTAAACCGGCTTTCAGTTACTTCATCAATGCTAATAATGAACTTTCTTTCGGAGCAGAAGCCAATTACTATTCTTTCGAACCCGCTAATGCTTATGGTACATCCAACGGCAATCGTATTGATATAAGTCTTCCGGAAAAATATAATCTTGAAACAGCTTTTTATGTTGGCAATAACCAAAAGTTGTCGCAGACAATAGCCGTAGAGTATGGCATTCGTTACTCGCACTTTGTGGGTTTGGGTGCGGGTACTCAGTTTACTTATAATGACACGATTCCGGGTTTAAGAAGAACACCAATTGACGAGCGCACTTTTTCGCGTGGCCAAAAAATGATTACCTATCAGAATTTTGAACCACGCTTTTCAATTAAGGCAGAATTAAATGATCAAAGCTCCATCAAAGCCAGCTACAACCGCATGGCGCAGTATGTTCATCTCATTTCCAACACCACGGCTTCCAATCCTCTAGATGTATGGACACCGAGTACCAACAATATTAAACCCGAACTGGGTAATCAATGTGCGCTTGGTTATTTCCGTGATTTCGGTAAGGATAACATGTTTGAATTTTCGGTTGAGGCATATTATCGAACTACTGAAAATCAGATTGATTATATCGATGGTGCAGATTTACTTATAAACGAATTTTTGGAAGGTGATTTATTAACCGGTATTGGTCGTGCGTATGGCCTGGAGTTTCACTTGCAAAAAAAGGTGGGTAAGTTTACAGGATGGGCTGCTTATACCCTTGCCCGAACCGAATTAAAAGTGGATGGAATAAATAAAGGCGAATGGTATGCTGCGCGCTACGATCAAACCCATAATCTTAAGCTTAGCGGATTTTATGATATCAGTAAACGCTGGTCAGCTTCCGCAAATTTCACTTTTGTAAGTGGTACACCAGCTACCTTTCCAACATCTCGCTACAATGTTCAAGGTATTCTTATTCCGTATAATGCGGAGGACAGTCGCAACAATGTACGCTTACCGGCCTATCACCGCTTAGATGTTTCCTTCCGGCTGGAAGGAAAAACGGTGCGAAGGAATGGTAGCCCCCGGAAAAATTCTGATTACTGGGTTTTTGGTGTATACAATTTGTATGGCCGTAGAAATCCATTCTCCATTTATTTCACACAGGGTAGCGAACGAGTGGCAGTGGGCAGCCCGATTAATAGTGAAGCACGTCAGCTGGCAATAATCGGTACCGTTATCCCGTCCGTTTCTTACAACTTTAAATTTTAATTTGAATGAAGCGCATAATTTATTTTTTGTTTCTGGGTTCTGCGATCTTCTATTCTTGTGAAGATGTAATCAATCCACAGTTGGAAAGTGCCGAACCGGTTTTAGTAATTGATGCCTGGATTAATAATTTACCCGATTCCCAAAGAGTTATTTTAACGCGCACACAACCGTACTTTCAAAATAGTTTGCCGCCAGCGGTTTCGGGTGCTACCGTTACTATTACCGATCAGGACGGAATCGTATTTACTTTTATTGAAGATAAACCGGGCGAGTATGTATGGGTTCCTTCCGGAAACAATGTATTCGGAACAATCGGCTTAAACTATACGCTTTCGGTTCAAACTAATGGAGAAACATTTGTGGCGGAATCACGAATGGGCCGTGTACCGGTTGTGGACAGCCTAACTTTTTATTTAGAGGAAGGGAATCAATTCACGGATGACTTATACCTGGCAGAATTCTGGGCTACAGATCCGGTTGAAAACGGGGATGCATATTGGATTAAGTTTTTTAAAAACGGTATTCAGCAAAATAAGCCCAGCGAAATAATTACGGCCTACGATGCAGGGTTTACCAAAGGCAGTAATTTTAGTGGAGTGGAATTTATTGCGCCCATTCGCAGATCCATTAATCCGTTTGATACAGATGAGGATGAACAATTGTTATCACCGTATCAGGTTGGCGATTCAGTTTCTGTTCAGATCCATGCCGTAACGGAGGCAGGTTTTAACTTCTTAAATGAGGTTGCTATTCAAACCAACAGACCAGGTGGTTTCAGTGAACTGTTTTCAACTCCTTTGGCCAATGTATCAACCAATATCCGAAGTATCAATGCTAACGGAAGCAAAGTAGTAGGCTTTTTCAATGTGGGTGCTGTTTCTGAACTGGGCCGAAAGTTTAGCAGCCTGGATGATGTAACCGAGAATTGAGGTAAGGCCTGTAGTAAAATTCCGCTTCGTGATGTAGCTTTCCATTTTGGATGGTACTATGCGGATAACATTACTTCTGGTTGTTGCTGGTCTGGCTTATGTTTCGGCTCCCGGTCAATCTACCACTGTGCTGGAGAACAATCCAAACCTGAAGTGGAAGCAGGTTAAAACCCCAAACTTTAAGGTAATTTTTCCAGCAGGTTTTGAAGGGCAGGCCATGCGCATGGCCAACACGTTAGAACACATTCGCATTCCCGAATCAGAAACAATGGGTGGGGCCCCTCGTAAAATTTCCATTGTGTTGCAGAATCAATCGTCCGTTAGTAATGGGTTTGTTTCTATAACACCGCGAAGGTCCGAATTTTTTGCAATGCCTTCGCAGAATTACAACTTTCAGGGCACGTTGGATTGGCTCGATCTTCTGGCTACGCATGAGTATCGCCACATTGTTCAATTCAATCAGGCCAATCGCGGTTTTAATAAAGCACTTTATTATTTATTTGGTGCGAATACACTTTCTGCTATGAGTTACGTGGTCGTGCCTCAGTGGTTTTGGGAGGGCGATGCGGTAGTAACGGAAACAGAGTTTACCAAATCTGGTCGCGGCCGCATTCCCTATTTTGATTTGGTGTTCAGAACCAACTTACAGGAGGGTCGTACTTTTAATTATAACAAACAATTCCTGCGGTCTTATAAACATTATATCCCCGATCATTATGTATTAGGTTATCACATGGTAAATTATCTGCGCAAGCGCACGGGCAGTGAAGAGTCGTGGGATAATATTACCCGAAGAGCGTGGAGTGTACCCTTCATGCCATTTACATTTTCAAGTGCAATAAAAAAAGAATCGGGCTTGTATGTAAAAGATTTGTACGCCTCGTTAGCCAGCGATCTGCAAAAGGAATGGCAGGCAAAGCAGCAAAACCAGCAACACACAGCATTTGAAAAAATTCATCAGCGAAAATCGGCAGCCTACACCGACTATCGGTTTCCACAGCTCGTGGGTAAAGACTCAGTAGTGGTTATTAAATCCGGAATTGGTGATGTAGAAGAATTAACCTTACTAACAGCAGGTGTTGAAAAGAAATTATTAACGCTTGGCCCTTACAATCAAACCGGAATGCTATCAGCCGCAAACGGAAGAATGGTGTGGAACGAGTACCGCTTTGATCCGCGGTGGCGTGTAAAAACGTATTCGGTTATTGTGGCCTATGATCTTAAAACAAAGCTTCGCAAACAGATAACCTTTAAGAGCAGGTATGCTTCCGCAGCCCTATCGCCCGATGGGCAACAGATAGCCACGGTTGAAACGGGCACCGACTACCAAACCAGGCTGGTTGTAGTGGATTATGAAACAGGTGAAGTAATCAAAACCTTTGATAATCCGGATAACGATTTTATAGCTATGCCACGTTGGAGCAAGAGCGGAAAAGAGATAGTGGCACTGGCTACCAACAAAAGTGGAAAAGCATTGATTGAGTATGCAGTTGTTACCGGGGTGCGGAGAAATCTTACTCAACCAGCTGATGAAAACCTCGGGCATCCGGTGTCTGTTGATAACTACGTTTTCTATAATGCTCCACTAGATGGTATTGATAATATTTTTGCCTGGGACAGCACCACAGGCAATCACTATCAGGTAACGCAAAGCCGGTACGGAGCTTATAATCCGGAAGTAAGTGCTGATGGAAAGTATCTTATTTATAACGAACAAGGCCGCGATGGTTTTGATGTGGTTCGAACAACTCTAACGGTCTCTGATTGGAAACAACCTGAAGTTCGGAATACGGGTGAAGTTTCTTTTGAAAAAGAAGGAACCGATTTGCTGGCCGATGTACCGCAAACCACCTATGAAGTAAAAAAATATTCGCGGGCTGCAAATCTGCTTAACCCTTATAGCTGGGGTGCCTATGTAGATAACACGTTAACACAAGTAGATGTAGGTATAGCTTCGCGCGATGTACTGAGTACGATGTCGCTAAATGCGGGTTATTTATTCGATATAAATGAACGCACCGGAAGTTGGCGGGCTGGATTAAGTTATCAGGGTGCTTATCCTATTGTGGATGTAAATTTTTTAAGAGCTAACCGGTCTGTAAACGAGGGTGATGTAAATGTGGACGAATGGCGAATCAACAAACAAAATGATACTACCAAAACAACCTCAATACGGAATGTAAAATTTACCTGGGAAGAAAAAAGCATGGAGGCCGGCCTCCGCGTGCCCTTGCTTGCTACAAGTGGCCGATTTCTGAGTTTGGTTAGTTTCAGCAACTATGTGGGTTATACTCAGGTTACAAATTTTTCTAATGGGGTTAATAGTGATCGTCAGATTCCGGGTCTGATTGTGTACGATACCATCAATCAGAATGGTAACGATGTGGCCAGAAGAAGAATAGGTTATTACACGTTCTTTAATTATGTAGGAAATGGTAATTTGATTTATAATCATTTTAATATTTCTGCGTACAGATTACAAAAGCAAAGCAGGCGCGACATTAACAGCAAGTGGGGGCAAACCTTGTTTTTAAGTTTATACGGAACGCCTTATGGTGGAGATTTTTCCGGCAGCCAGTTTTCTTTTTATAGTCAATTGTTCTTTCCGGGTTTGTTCAAGCATCATTCGCTATGGGGCTATTGGGGTTATCAAAAGCGAAAAATAGTTGAAATTGGCCCGGGCGAACAAGGCTTTGATAATTATCAATTCCGAAACCGAATACCATTACCTCGTGGTTTGGGGATAAGACGTTTTGAAGATTTTTATTCCATGTCCGTTAACTATACATTACCCGTGTGGTATCCCGACATAAATATTGGCCCTTTGCTAAACATTCAGCGGGTAAGATTGAATGCTTTTCTTGATTATGGTTTTGGCAGCACAACAGTTGGGAATAATAACCCGGACACAGACTCTTACCTGAGCACCGGTGCCGAAGTAAAATTCGATGTTAACATTCTGCGTATGTTGCCGCAGCTAGATATCGGCTTCCGGTATTCATATGGTATCAGTCCTGCGGCTACCCGTTTTGAAATACTGCTTGGAACACTCAATTTTTAGGGAAAAACGATCGTGTTTCATCGCTTGAAAATCCCCTGAATTGGGGTATTTTTGACCCTCAACTAAGATTTTAACCGATTTAAAGAACATACACATGGCAGAACTAATACGGATGCCCAAAATGAGCGACACGATGACCGAGGGGGTGATCGCGAAATGGCATAAAAAAGTAGGAGATACTGTGAAGTCTGGTGAATTGATGGCCGAAATCGAAACCGATAAGGCCACAATGGATTATGAATCGTTCAACACCGGTACCGTTTTGTATCTGGGCGCCAAAGAAGGCGAAGCGGTTAAGGTAAATGATGTGCTGGCTATTGTTGGAAATAAAGGCGAGGACTTTGCGTCTCTGCTTTCAGAAGGAGCCAAATCGGTAAGTGCGGCCTCTGGTGGAAAAACAGAATCAAAAACAGAAACTACAACCGCTGTGGCGGAAACGATAGACACTTCAGGAATTAAGGCTGAAATTGTATTGATGCCCAAGATGAGCGACACCATGAATGAAGGGGTGATTGCGGCCTGGCACAAAAAAGTAGGCGATAGCGTGAAGTCTGGCGAGTTGTTAGCCGAAGTAGAAACCGATAAAGCTACAATGGAGTACGAATCGTATAACACCGGCACGCTGTTATACATTGGCGCAAAAGAGAAAGAAGCAGTAGCTGTAAATGGTGTGTTGGCAATTATTGGCGAGAAGAATGCCGACTGGCAAACGTTGCTGAAGGCTCATCAGGCAAAAGGAACGGCACCAGCAAAAACTGCGACTGCCGCAACAGAAAGCAAACCGGTTGAGCAAACACAGGTATCTTCAACGAACGGATCAACAACCAACGGAAGATTAAAGGCTTCGCCATTAGCTAAAAAGATGGCTAAAGATCTTGGTTTTGATATTGGAAAAATTCCAGGCTCGGGCGAAGGTGGCCGCGTTACCAAACACGATGTAGAATCGTATAAGCCGTCATCAGCACCAGCTACCAAAACCGAAAGCAAAGGGGCAGCGCCCGTGGTGTTACCACAGGTTGTGGGTAAAGAAAGTTTTGAAGAAGTGGCGGTATCGCAAATGCGCAAAACCATTGCCCGCAGACTTTCTGAAAGCAAGTTTACAGCGCCTCACTTCTACGTTACCATGGAGATTAACATGGATAAAGCTGTGGAGGCCCGCAAGAGCATCAATGAAATTTCTCCGGTTAAAATTTCCTTTAACGACATGGTGCTGAAGGCTACAGCTGCGGCTCTGCGTCAGCATCCGGAAATTAATTCAAGTTGGCTGGGCGATAAAATCAGGAAGAATCATCATATCCACATTGGTGTGGCTGTTGCCGTTAAAGATGGGTTACTTGTTCCGGTAATTCGTTTTGCCGATAATAAATCACTCTCGCATATTGCTACCGAAGTAAAAGACCTGGCACAACGCGCACACGATAAAAAACTGCAACCTGCCGATTGGGAGGGAAGCACGTTCACTATTTCAAACCTCGGCATGTTTGGGGTAGAAGAATTTACCGCCATTATCAACACACCGGATGCCTGTATTCTGGCCGTGGGCGGAATAAAAGAAACCGCTATTGTAAAAAATGGTCAGTTGGCTGTTGGTAACATTATGAAGGTAACACTTTCGTGCGATCACCGCGTAGTGGATGGTGCAAGTGGTGCCGCATTCCTCAAAACCCTGAAGGGCCTGTTGGAAGATCCGGTTAGGATTTTGATTTAAGAACCAGAACTCAGGTTGAAATTCACCTGAGTATTTTTGTAAAATTTCTAAAGAACGAGCTTTCGAGCTCGTTCTGACTTTAATGAGTTACAGATGCAAAAGATAAAATCAACTACTGTAATTGCTGTTAAGCACAATGGTAATGTAGCCATTGGAGCTGATGGTCAAGCCTCAATGGGTAATACCATTGCCAAGAGCAATGTGAAAAAGATTCGGAAGTTGTATGAGGGTAAAGTGATTACCGGTTTTGCTGGCTCTACAGCCGATGCCTTCACTTTGCTCGATCGGTTTGAAGAAAAGTTGAATGCCTATGGTGGCAACATGAAACGAGCATCTATTGAATTGGCCAAAGACTGGCGTATGGATCGGTACCTGCGCAGACTTGAAGCCATGCTTATTGCCATAAATAAAGAGGAGATATTGATTATTTCCGGAACAGGTGATGTGTTGGAGCCCGACAATCAGGTGGCGGCTATTGGTTCTGGTGCTATGTATGCGCAATCTGCTGCGTTGGCATTAAAAAAACATGCTCCGCACCTTACAGCCGAAGAGATGGTTCGCGAAAGCCTGAACATTGCAGCGGATATTTGCATTTACACCAATCATAACCTGGTGATCGAGAGTTTGTAGAGAATTTGATTTTTGGGATGGCTGCTATTAATTAAGATCTGCTTTTTCGGGTGAGTCCTCCGGTTCAGCTGCAATTGGGGTATCTTCAATAAGTATTACAAATGGTTTCAGGTGGCGGGTGTTCGATAGAATGATTTTCAATACACCCAGTGATGGTATAGCCAGAATCATTCCTGCAATGCCCAGAATTTTTCCACCAATCAATAAGGCAACAATAGCGGCCAACGCGTTAATACTTACTTTCGATCCGGTGATGCGTGGAGTAATAAAGTTGCCTTCCAGAAACTGAACAATTGAAAAGATGATTACCACGCCCACCGCATACCACAAGCTGTCTTTGGTTAACAAAGCCATCAGCACGGGTAATGTTGCACCAATAAAAATTCCTACATACGGAATAATGGTAAGTATACCAGAAAGTACACCAAAGAAGATGGCGTGATCAATACCCAGAATAAGCAATCCAACACTATTGAGCACAGCAATAATAGCGGTTACTAACAACAGGCCGGAAATATAACCCTGTATCACACCCTCTACTTCTCCTTTCCAGGTAATATCATCTTCACCGGTTAAATAGGCCAGTATAAATGCTTTGAATTTGTCGCGGTAAATCAGAAACAGAAAGACATAAATAGGCACCTGAATCAGCAACGAGATAATATTTGTTGTTGCTGTAAATAAATCCGTTGCGTAACTACCCAGATTGGCAAGACTATTTTTTAGTAACTGATTCTGTTCCCGCGCACTCATATCAAAAGTATCTTGCAAAGCGGAACTCACCTGATCTACCAGCGTGTTGAATTTTAATTCCAGATTGGGTAGGTCTTTTACAAGCGAACTCATTTGATTGACCGTTATCCACGTAAGAGCCGAGAAAATCAAAAACGCACAAACCAATGCAAGCAGGATGGCCAATACAGGCGACATTCTTTTTTCAAGTCTCTTAATCACAGGTAAAAGAACAACTGCAAAAATTCCGGAGATCAGGATCGGAATTACAATATCCCTGGCCAGAATGGTAGCCGTAATAATTAATGCTATTACTACCAGTAGTTTAAAGGTGTAATCCAGCCGGTCTAATTTGCGATGTTCAGATTTCATAGTAATTAAGCTTGGTCTATTGCCTCCCAGATTACCTGACAGGCTTTTCTGATTTCAGATTCGGTAATGGTAAGCGGGGGTGCAATTCTAAAGCTGTAAGGATGCGAAAGAAACCAGTAACAGATTACCCCCTTCTCTTTAGAAAAGTTAACAATCCGGTTTACAATCTCGTCACTTTCAAAATCAAAGGCAAAGAGTAATCCTATTCTACGTACTGCTTTTATTTTCGGATGCCGGATTAATGATTCAATTAATTTTCCTTTAGCCTCTACCTGATCAATTAATTTTTCGTTTTCAATTACCTGCAGCGTGGCAAGAGCCGAAGCGCAGCAAACGGGGTTACCGCCAAAGGTAGTAATGTGGCCAAGCATTGGGTTGTGTGTCAACTCTCGCATATTTTCTTCCGAAGAAATAAATGCGCCAATCGGCAACCCACCGCCAAAAGCTTTCGCGATGGTTAAGATGTCGGGCACAATATCAAAATGTTCAAAGGCAAACCACTTTCCGGTGCGCCCCATTCCGCATTGAATCTCATCTAAAATTAAGAGGGCACCAACTTCAGTGCATCGTTTGCGCAAAGCCTGCAGGTAGCTTTTATCGGGTATGCGCACTCCGGCATCGCCTTGTATGGTTTCCATGATTACACAAGCCGTGCGGGTTGTAATCTGGTTCAGTTCATTCGGATTATTGAAGTTTAAAAAACGCACATCGGGCAGCAACGGTCTGAATGCTTGTTTCTTTATTTCATTACCCGACACACTTAACGAACCGTGTGTGCTGCCATGATAAGATTTTCGAAATGAAATAATTTCAGTACGACCGGTTACGCGCTTGGCCAGTTTAAGCGCGGCTTCATTTGCTTCGGTACCCGAATTAACAAAGTAGGCGCAATTGAGTTTTGCGGGCAGGAGCGAAGCAAGCTTTGCAGCGAGTTGATTTGAGGTGGATTGAATATATTCCCCATACACCATTACGTGCAGGTGTTTGTCTACCTGGGTTTTGATGGCATTCACCACATGCGGATGCCGATGCCCGATCGCGCTCACACCAATACCGGAAATCATATCCATATAAGCCTTGCCATCGGGCGCAAACATATAAACACCTTCGGCCCGCTCAATCGAAATCAGAAAGGGGTTAGCCGATGTTTGTGCCAACCGGTGTAGAAATACATCGTGCGAAAAATCCATGCAAGCAAAGCTACACGAAAATGGCTTGCTCCAAAAAAAGGAAAACCCCCACGGTTTCCCGCAGAGGCTTTACCAAACACCCTATCTTTATTCAGTGCCTTAACTTCTGGAAGACCGGACATCGCCTTTCAGCGAATCGATCTTAACCGATGGCTCGCCATCAGAAGAAATCATTGCAACTAAAATTCCAACCATGATAAGCGCAATAAGTAACAACAACTGTTTCATGCGCGTGTTTATACTGATATTCGACAATCCCCTCGTAGCCATATGAGCTCAGTTTAATGATTCAAATGTGGCACAACCCTGGTTCTTATTTCTACTGAAAGAGTTTCAAAACCTACATCAGTAAAGCAAAGTTGGGGCAATGTGCTATTGAGGAACAATTTCAAACTATCTCTAAATAGAAATTGACTTTTTTGATCAAAAAAGAAGTTTTATAAACAAAACCACTTGTAAGATTTTGACTTGAAAATCAAAATTTGTTCAGATTTTTAAATCCAATTATTGATTGAACTGAGCCATGGTGCGCTCAGCCCCAGCGGTACAAAATGAAAAAATCATTTCACCAGCTTTGTCCATAAATGCTGGTAAGGCTTCAAATTCGGGTTGCGAAAAATTGCTTAACACATAATCAACTTGTTGTCCTTTGGGAAAATCATTTCCAATACCAAAGCGCAGGCGTGAATAATCCTGGGTGTTCAAGAGCTGTTCAATATTTTTTAATCCATTATGCCCGGCCGAACTTCCTTTGGTGCGAAGGCGTAGGGTTCCAAAGGGTAAAGCCAGATCATCAACTATTACCAACAGATTTTCTTTCGGGATTTTTAACTCCTGAAGCCAGTAGGCAATAGCTTTTCCGCTCAGGTTCATAAATGTATTGGGCTTAATCAAGTGAAGTTGGCGGCCCTTATATTTTACTTCGGCCTTATCGGCCAATCGCCCGGTCGCAAACTCAGCTTTTTGAACATCGGCCAATCTATCTAAAACCAGAAATCCAATGTTGTGTCGGGTAAGCTCGTACTCGGCTCCGGGGTTCCCCAGGCCGGCAATCAGGTATTTCATAAGCGAATTAAATAAAAATCCCGCCCGGTGTTGGCCGGGCGGGACAGATTAAGTGCTGAAAAGATTATTTCTTCTTCTCGTCTTTCTTAGGAGCCTCGCCCTTCTTGGCATCGGCAGCCGGAGCAGCAGCTGCAGCCGGAGCAGCACCTGCGGCCGGAGTGGCAGCAGCTGTTTCTTCAGCAAGTTTAGCAGCACGTGGCACTTCAACTACAGCAATAGAAGCCTGCTTTGGATCTAAGAACTCAAGACCAGCAAACTTAAGATCTCCAACCTTCACAGAGTGATGGAAATCAAGTTCAGAACAGTCTACGTCAATATGATCTGGCATGTCTTTCGCGAAAGCATATACCTTTAAAGAGGCACGCTTGCGTACCAGGGCACCACCTTTGGCAACCCCTGGAGATGAACCCACCAAACGGGTTGGGATGTCCATTTTAATTTTTCTGTCTTCGCTAATGCGAAGGAAGTCTACGTGCAAAATAATTTCACTTACCGGGTGAAACTGAACTTCTTGCATAATGGCCTGGCACTCTTCACCTTCAATGTTCAGGTGTACAAAGTGAGCTTCGTTAGTGTACACTAAGTCGCGGAACAAAATAACCGGTGCATAAAAATGCACTTGTTCGTTTCCTCCGTAAAGTACACACGGTACGTTGCCTTCCTGGCGGATTTTTTGAGCATCATTCTTGCCGAGATTTGCTCTTCGATACCCTATAATCTCGATGGTTTTCATGATTGTTTTGGTTTAATTGATTTATTGTGAATAAGAAATTACAAACGGATAAATAATGAACTGATCGACTCATGATCGTGAATCTTGCGAATGGCTTTCGCAAACAGATCGGATACGCTCAATACTTTTATTTTACTAGTCTTTTGCTTTAACGGGATGGTGTCGGTTACAACCAATTCCTCCAAGGCAGAATTTTGAATATTATCGTATGCATTACCCGATAAAACCGGGTGAGTACAAATTGCTCTTACGGTAGTTGCACCTTTTTCTTTTAACAGGCCGGCTGCTTTGCAGATGGTGCCGGCAGTATCTACCAGATCATCCACCAGTACTACGTCTTTGCCTTCCACATCGCCAATCAGGCGCATAGATTCAATCTTATTGGCTTCTTTCCGGTACTTATCGCACACGGCCAGATCGGCATTAAAAAATTTCGCAAAACTACGGGCCCGTTTTATTCCACCCACATCGGGTGAAGCAAACATGATGTTTTCCAGATTGAGCGATTTGAGGTAAGGAACAAAGATGTAATTGCCGTCCAGGTGATCTACCGGAATATCAAAAAAGCCCTGAATCTGATCAGCATGCAAATCGCATGTCATAATGCGGTGTGCGCCAGCTGCGGAAAGCAGGTTGGCAATCAATTTGGCGGCTATGGCTACTCTTGGCTTGTCTTTACGATCCTGGCGGGCGTATCCGAAGTAAGGAATAATCACATTTACATTCGAAGCACTGGCTCTTTTTGCTGCATCAATCATCAGCAAGAGTTCCATAAAGTTTTCGGCTGGTGCGAAGGTGGACTGCACAATGAACACATCATGCCCGCGAACCGACTCCCCGATAAAGGGCGACATTTCGCCATCGCTAAACTGCTGATAATCCACCCGGCCCAAAGGCTCGCCATAGGCATGAGCAATTTTGTCAGCCAAATAAGTAGTTGCCCTGCCGGAAAAGATTTTAACAGCCATCCTTCAAAAATTAAATCCTGGTTTCCCAGGATTTTGAGTTGTCCTACTAGGATTCGAACCTAGAAAAGCAGAATCAAAATCTGCTGTGTTACCGTTACACCATAGGACAGTGCCTTCAAATCAAAAATTTGAGGTGCAAATGTAGGAACAATTTCGAGAACTGAAAACCCGAAATTCAGTGTTTTTTGAGGTATTAAATAAGACTTAAGGATTCAGGTCCTCAACTTCCGCGGCAGCCGGATTTCCTTCCACAAATCCCTCAGCCATAAACCGGTATTTATCCAGAATGGAGATTACCGCATTGCGCAGGTGGCGCTCGTTATTAAAGTTAATGCTGCCATAAAGGGTGGTGGCGTAGCCCTGCCAGATAGAGCGGTTCTGGCGCCTGTCAAAAAACTGGATCAGCAACGTGCCGGTTTTCAGGTCAATCTTTTTAGAATCGTACTTCTCGTCTTCATTTTGAGCCCGTACCCATTCTTCAATATCGGGTTGATCGTACCCGTTAAAACGAAGACTATCGGCATACATTTTAAAGCCGATAATCAGGTGTGGCTTTGATTCGGTTTGCCGATACCCTAAAAACTTCATGCGCGACACAATCGACTTTTCTACGATCTCATTAATCATGGTAGAATCATTCAGGCCCATCGGGCGCATAATATCAAAGCTTCGATATTTTTTAAAGTTTCCTCTATAGCTGTAATCGTACTCTACCGGCAACTCCTTATACCCCAGGCACGAACCCAACAGGACTGGCAACAACACGAGCAGGTAAATCTTCCTCATAGGTGTTTGATTTAGATAAGAAAAGGTAAATCATTTTACAGGTTGAAGCAAGCGGGATAAATTCTTTAACAGAAATGTTTAGCTAAAACGAATGAAATGCATCCGGAAATTGAAACAATAGGCCATTTGGCATTATTTTCAGGAAATTTTTCGCTTACCAAAAACGGATGACTTCCAAATACGAACAGACGGTTGGTGCCAGATACCACATTTATAATAGCCTGTTTTTGAATTTACCTTTTCAGGATATTCAGAGAACGGGTACACTGCTTCCTTTTTTGCAGCAGTATTGCGAGGAGGCCTTTGAACAAGGTAAACCCGCCACCGAAATTTTGAGTCAGTTCTTTTCTGATCTTGTACCAAATGCAAAACCCGAAGAGCAGTTCGCATTACTCTTTAAATTTATTCAATATGTTGAGCGGCAGGTAGCTCTGTTCGATTCGGTGGAGGACTCTGCCTTTGAACAGATTAATGATATTACGGGAAAGGGAACCATCGCTTCACTTTTACAGCGCACCCGGTTTGATCGGAAAGAAAAAGAACTGATTGCGAAGCTCGAAAGTTTTAGTCTTCGCCCGGTACTTACCGCGCACCCTACACAATTTTATCCGGGCTATGTGTTGGGTATTCTTACCGATCTGGAAAAATCAATCCGCGACAGCAACCTGCAACACATTAATTTGTTATTGCAGCAATTAGGTAAAACCGGTTTCATCAATCAGGATAAGCCCACACCTTACGATGAGGCCGTGAGTTTATGCTGGTTCCTTGAAAATGTGTTTTATCAATCCATTCCTGAAATCATTCAATTGCTTTGTGCCGGATTAAACCTGCCATTATCTGAATGGAAGAATGACAGGTTAGTAGTGATTGGTTTTTGGCCAGGTGGCGATCGGGATGGAAACCCCTTTGTAACCAGCGAGATTACACGCAAGGTAGCCGCCAGACTTCAGGATAGCATTTTGAAATGTTATGCCCGCGATTTACGGGCACTGCGAAGAAGACTTACCTTTAGAGGTGTTGATAAATTAGTAACTGAAATTGAACGCAAAATTTATAACTGGACGTATGGATCGCAACGGGGTTATAATCGCGCGGAAGACCTGATTACAGATTTAAACCTGGTACGAAAGAGGCTGGCGGAAGATCACGATGGTTTGTTTCTGGATTTACTTGATGCCTTTATTATCAAAGTAAAATTATTCGGATTTTATTTTGCCAGTTTGGATGTTCGGCAAGATAGTCGCAGACATGATTTTGTCTGGAATCATATTTTAGATTGTGGTGCAAAGTCGGGCAAGACAATTTCGGGCCCGGAGTTTTTAAAACTTTCGCAACCCGAACAAATCAACTACCTGCTTGGGCTTAAGCTCGATTTGAATCAACTTGAACTTACTGATGACTTTGTTAAAGAAACATTAAACAGCATTCGGGTAATCGGTGAAATCCAGAAAGACAATGGCACCACCGGAAGCCATCGGTATGTAATTAGTAATTGCCAGAGTGCTTTGCATATTATTGAGGTGTTTGTGTTGGGCAGGTTGTTATTGGGAACTGATTCAGGGTTGGAACTGGATGTGGTGCCGTTATTTGAAACGATCGATGACCTGGCCCGAGCACCACAAATTATGGATACCTTATATCAGATTACGCCATATCGCCAACATCTTGCTAAACGCAAATCGCATCAAACCATTATGCTTGGATTTTCAGATGGTACCAAAGATGGTGGCTACCTGCGTGCCAACTGGTCTATCTTTCGTGCGAAAGAAAATCTTACGGCAATTTCGCGCAAGTACGATCTGAAAGCATTATTCTTTGATGGTCGCGGTGGGCCGCCTGCACGTGGTGGTGGCAACACTCACGATTTCTATGCCTCGTTGGGCGATACCATCGAAAACGAAGAAGTTCAGATTACAATTCAGGGGCAAACCATCAGTTCAAATTTTGGTAAGATAGGTTCTTGTAAATACAATCTGGAGCAATTGATTTCGGCCGGGTTAGAAGGCGATGTGTTTAAACGCGATGAAAGTCAACTATCGGATGAACAAAAGCAAATCCTGGACGACCTGGCTGAAGAAGGTTACAAGGCGTATCTCAGTTTAAAGCACCACGAAAAATTTGTTCCGTACCTGGAAAAAGTTACCCCACTATCTTTCTTTGGCGATACGAATATTGGTTCGCGGCCGGTTAAACGAAGTGCCTCTGAAGGTTTGAAGTTTGAAGATCTGCGGGCCATCCCGTTTGTGGGTTCATGGGCTATGATGAAACAAAATATTCCGGGTTTTTATGGAGTAGGTTCTGCGCTAACGGCAATCGCTGCCAAACATGGTACTCAGAAATTAAAAACTTTTTATCAGGATTCTTTATTCTTCCGCACTTTGTTGGGCAACAGCATGATGTCTCTGACAAAATCATATTACAAAGCAACAACTTATTTGAGTACCGATGCGGAGTTTGGAGAATTCTGGAAAAAAATGTTCGCGGAGTACGAACTTTCATTGCATCGGATACTTGAAGTGTCGGGCTTGCAGGAACTGATGGCAAACAATCCGAGCATCCGCGATTCAGTACGTTTGCGCGAGCGCATTGTACTTCCGCTAATTGCTATACAACAGTTTGCTCTGATGAATATTCGCAATCTTACGGATTCAAACAAAGTATACGAGCAACGGTATCGTAAGCTGATTATCCGTTGCATGTTTGGAATTATTAATGCCGCCCGTAATTCGGCTTAACATTACCCGGTTTACAAATTACAACTGCAAAGCATTTCAATTTATGAAACTTCACATCATACTACTGTTAACTGCCCTGTCGGGTTCTGTAGTTGCACAGAACAAAGCTATCGTGCATGTCGATCAGGGTAAAATAAAAATTGATCGTCATATCTACGGTCATTTTTCAGAACATCTGGGCCGTTGTATTTATGGCGGATTTTACGTGGGCGAGAACAATACAAAAGTTCCACATACGGCTGGTGTACGCAACGATGTAGTGGATGCACTTAAAAAACTAAAAGTTCCCAACCTGCGCTGGCCGGGCGGTTGTTTTGCTGACACTTATCATTGGAAAGATGGTGTGGGACCTAAAGCCAAACGTCCTACTATCGTAAACACCTGGTGGGGTGGTGTTACCGAAGACAATAGTTTTGGCACACACGATTTTTTAAACATGTGTGAGTTAATTGGTGCCGAGCCTTACCTGGCGGCAAATGTGGGTAGTGGTACCGTGCAGGAATTAACCGAGTGGGTGCAGTACGTAAATTTTGATGGCGTTAGCCCAATGTCGAACTGGAGAAAAGAAAATGGACGTGAGAAACCCTGGAATGTGAAATACTGGGGTGTAGGTAATGAAGCATGGGGTTGTGGCGGAAACATGACCGTTGAGTATTACACCAACATCTATCGGCAGTACGCCACGTTTATGGGGGGAAAACTTTTCAAGATTGCATCGGGGGCAAATTCCGATGATTTCCATTGGACAGAAGTATTGATGCGCGACATTCCGCACAACATGCTGGAAGGAATTGCACTGCATCATTATTCGGTAATTGATTGGAGCAACAAAGGCCCCTCTACAACTTTTAGTGAAAAGCAATATTTTAAAACTATGCAGCGTGCCTTGTTTATGGATGAGGCAATTAAACGCCATAGCACGATTATGGATAAGTATGATCCTGCTAAAAAAGTAGCGCTGGTTGTGGACGAGTGGGGTGGTTGGTACGATGTAGAACCTGGTACTAACCCTGGATTCTTATTTCAACAGAATACCATCCGCGATGCGGTACTGGCCGGAGCCACATTAAATATTTTTCATAAGCATAGCGACCGGGTGCGCATGGCAAACCTGGCACAAACAGTAAATGTGTTGCAGGCTGTTATCCTTACCGATGAAGAGAAGATGATCCTTACGCCAACCTATCATGTAATGGAAATGTATAATGTGCATCAGGATGCCACCTACCTGCCGTTGGATATTTCTACAGGATCGTATGCATTGGATGGCGAACAACTTCCGGCACTTTCAGCTTCTGCTTCAAAAGATGCTGCGGGTGTGGTTCATATTTCATTGGTGAATATTGATGCCAAAGCTCAGCAGGAAATATCCATTGACTTGCGAGGCGGAAAATTTACGTCCGTTACCGGAAAAATTTTAACCAGTGCAAATCTGCAAGACTATAACTCATTTCAAAAACCTGAACAAATCAAACCCGCAACTTTTAAGGCAGCCTCGTTAAAGGATGGCGTATTGAAAGTAACGTTACCGAAACATTCGGTGGTGGTGCTGGAGGTGAAGTGAGGTTATTGGTTGCCAAAAAGGTTGGAAACCTTTTTGGCTGAAAGTTTAAAGGTTGGAAACCTTCTTCACCCATTCTCTCGCATTCACAAACGCCTCGATCCACGGACCAACTTCGTCTTGTTTACGGTTGGCAGGGTAGTAGCCCCAGTTCCACGGGAACAACGTGCGTTCAATGTGTGGCATAATGGCTAAGTGGCGTCCATCTGTTGAACATAACGCGGCAACAGCATTATCCGAGTCGTTCGGGTTGCCGGGATATTGTGCATAGGAATAAGTAGCAGCAACCGGATAATTACTATGCTTCTTCAAATCGAAGCGACCTTCGCCATGGGCCACCCAAACACCTAATGTACTACCCTCGTAACTGCTTAACATCACCGAATTATTTTTCGGGATGCTGATGTTCACGAAAGTGGATTCAAACTTACCCGACCCATTGTGGTGCATTTTAGGATGCGCGCTCATCTCCACATCCCGGTTGATTAATCCAAGCTCCATCATTAACTGACAACCATTACAAACACCCAGACTCAGGGTGTCTTTGCGATTGTAGAAATTATCCAGCGCTGCTTTCGCTTTTGGATTGTATAAGAAGGCACCGGCCCAGCCTTTGGCCGAACCCAGCACATCCGAGTTTGAGAAACCGCCTACAAACACAATCAGATTTACTTCACTTAAATCTTCACGACCCGTCATCAGGTCGGTCATGTGTACATCTTTTACATCGAAGCCAGCGAGGTAGAGCGCATACGCCATTTCCCGATCGCCATTCACACCCTTCTCGCGAATAATAGCCGCTTTTATGCCGCTTGGTTGTCTGCGTTTCGGATCGATGTTGAACGATTTGAAACTTCCTTTAAAGTTGTCTGGAAATTTATAGTGCAGGGGTTGATTAAAGATGTTATCTCTTCTTTGTTCTGCATGGCCTTTGGTGCGCTGCATCGAATCCAATAAGTAAGAAGTATGAAACCACTTCTCCCGCAGGGCATCAATTGCCAGGTGTTGATTATCGATTGTCAAATTTCTGGTGGTTGTTACTTCACCCAGTACTACAGCTTTAATTCCTCTGCTGGTTAGTGCTTTTTCTACAGCTTCGGTATTCTCAACCTGCAACACAATGCCGGGGTTCTCCGCAAAGAGTACTTTAATAATATCGTTTCCTAATCTGCTTACGCTGATAGTCATGCCTGCACCCGGAGTAGGGAAACACATTTCGAGTAAGGTGGTAACTAAGCCACCGGCAGAGATGTCGTGGCCGGCTAACACTAAATCCTGTTTGATTATTTCCTGCACGGCTTCAAATGCTGCGGCAAAATAATTTTCATCGGTTACAACCGGTGCAGTAGTGCCCAATTGATTTACAATCTGCGCAAAGCTGCTTCCGCCTAATTGATAACTATCCTTTGAGAAATCAATGTAAATAAGTTTTGACCCCGTAATGGGTTGCAAGGCTGGCGATATGGTTTTGCGAATGTCGCTTACTTCAGCAACAGCAGAGATAATGACCGTGCCCGGTGAATAGACCACTTCACCATTCGGGTACTTCTGCGTCATGGAAAGTGAATCTTTTCCGGTAGGAATATTGATACCCAGTTTGCAGGCAAAATCACTCACGGCAGCAACAGCAGCATACAACCGCGCGTTCTCACCTTCGTTTTTAGCAGGCCACATCCAGTTAGCGCTAAGCGAAACGCCTTTTAAACCATACGTTAACGGAGCCCAGATAATATTCAATAACGATTCGGCAATAGCCAGTTTACTTCCGGCAGCCGGATTAATCAAAGCTGCACCCGGAGCATGACCGATGCCCGTTGCAATTCCTTTATTACTGGTGAAATCAAGTGCCATTACCGAAACGTTATTTAACGGCAACTGAATTTGTCCGCAGGTTTGTTGTGTAGCTACACGCCCGGTTACGGAACGATCTACTTTGTTGGTTAACCAATCTTTACAAGCAACCGCTTCCAGTTGCAGTACTTGTTCCAGGTAGAAGTTAAGTTGTTTTGAATCGTACACTACTTCCGCGTAAGCAAGGGTAGTGGTTTTATCCTGCAGAATTGTTTTGGGTGACGAACCAAACAAATGATGAAGTGCCAACTCCACCGGTTTGGTTTTTTTATTGTTATCTACAAATGTAAACTGCTTATCGCCCGTGGCGGTACCCACTACATACAGGGGAGCACGCTCGCGCTCTGCTGCGCGCTTTAAGGTGTCTACATCTTTGGCGTGCATGGCCACGCCCATGCGCTCCTGCGATTCGTTGCTGATGATTTCTTTATCCGATAATGTCGGGTCGCCCACCGGAAGCTGATCAATTTCAATCGTGCCACCCGTTTCTTCCAATAATTCTGAGAAACAATTCAAGTGCCCGCCAGCACCATGATCGTGAATGGAAACAATAGGATTGTTTTTGGATTCCACCAACGCACGGATGGCATTCATTACCCGCTTCTGCATTTCCGGATTGGAGCGCTGCACGGCATTCAGTTCAAGGGCATTGGCAAACTCGCCTGTTATAACAGAAGATACCGCAGCACCACCCATACCAATGCGATAGTTATCGCCACCCAGCAGAATAATTTTATCGCCCGCCTGCAACGATTCCTTTTTGCTGTCGGCTGCTTTGCCGTAGCCCACACCACCGGCCAGCATAATCACTTTATCGAACCCTAATTTTTTGTTGTGTTCAATGTGTTCGAACGTTAACACACTGCCACCAATTAACGGTTGGCCAAACTTGTTTCCAAAATCACTCGCACCATCCGAGGCTTTGATTAAAATCTCAGCCGGATTATGATACAACCACTTGCGCGCTTCAAACTTTTTCTCCCAGGCACGACCGTTCTCCAACCTCGGGTAGGAAGTAATGTATACGGCCGTTCCCGACAAAGGAATAGAACCTTTGCCTCCGGCCAGACGATCACGAATTTCGCCACCGCCACCGGTAGCGGCCCCGTTAAAGGGTTCAACCGTGGTAGGGAAGTTGTGTGTTTCAGCTTTAAGCGAAATAACAGAATCAAAATCTTCTATCTGAAAAAAATCGGGCTTATCGCCAGAGGCAGGTGCAAACTGTTCTACGCGCGGGCCTTTAATAAAGGCAACGTTGTCTTTGTAAGCCGATACAATGTAGTTGGGATTTTCTTTCGAGGTTTTTTTGATGAGTTGAAAAAGCGTGGCTTCTTTTTCTTCGCCATCAATAATAAAGGTGCCGTTGAAAATTTTATGGCGGCAGTGTTCGCTATTTACCTGCGAGAAGCCGAATACTTCACTGTCGGTAAGTTTGCGGCCCAGTTTCCAGCTTACATCGTTCAGGTAATCGATTTCTTCCTGGCTTAAGGCTAACCCTTCTTTTTCATTAAAAGTTTTGATGTTGTCAATTTCCAGAATGGGTTCGGGTGTGTGGTGGATGGTGAATAAATCCTGATCGAGCCCATGGTACAGGCGTTGCAACATCCTGTCGTGTGGGGTGTTGGCGCTGGCTAGGGTAAACTCTTCAATCCGCTCGATACCGGCAATGCCCATGGTTTGGGTAATCTCCACGGCATTGGTGCTCCAGGGGGTAATCATTTCTTTGCGCGGCCCGATAAAATAGCCGGTAAGCGCGGTCTCGGTAAGGGGTTTACCTCCGCCAAATAACCAGATCAGTTTTTCATAATCCTGAGAACCAAATGGTTGTGAAGTGCCTACGGCATAGAGGGTTGCCCCAGCGGGACGAAAGAAGACGATCATAGTGGTGAGCGTAAGCACAAAAATACGAAGGGGAAGGGAATAGGGAAGGAGAAAGTTGAGGAATGTGAGATGATTTTGAAATTGCAATGAGGA
>JBPXJU010000037.1:0-64548 GCA_051715445.1 Bacteroidota bacterium
TTCAACTGATCTACTTTTAGTTCGGTGTGCATAGGCAGGGAAAGCACTTGCGTAGCGAGTGATTCAGAAATCTGTAAATTCGTAGCGTTCGCATATTCATAGGCATTAGTCTGATGTAATGGAACCGGATAGTAAATCATGCATGGTATTCCGGCTTCAATCAGTTTCCTGCTAATTTCATCCCTACTCCTATTCTTTATTAAAATTGTATACTGATGAAATACATGAGAACTATAAGATGCGCGGGCAGGGGTTGAAAGCCAGGGCATACCACCTAAATGCTTGTCATAATATGCTGCTGCATGTTGACGGTTAACTATATACTGATCAAGATACTTTAATTTCACATTTAGTATGGCCGCTTGAAGTGTATCCAACCGGGAATTCACACCCACACGCTCATAAAAATATTTTTTTGATTGACCATGACCTGCAATACTTCGCATGATCCTTGCCAGGTTTTCGTCATTTGTGGTAATGGCACCACCATCGCCATAGCCGCCCAGGTTTTTACTTGGGAAGAAGGAAGTTGTACCAATGTGCCCAATTGTACCTAGTTTCTTCCGCTTTCCATTACTAAAAATATAATCGGCCCCGATAGCTTGCGCATTGTCTTCAATGACATAAAGGTTATGATCTTCCGCAAGTGCCATTAATTGTTCCATAGGAGCCCCTTGCCCAAACAGGTGAACCGCAATGATTACTTTGGTCTTTTTAGTGATCTTACGTTTTACATCTTCAATATTGAGCGTAAACAGGCGTTCGTCTACATCGCAAAAAACAAGCTTATATTTCAACAAGGAAACTACCTCAGCCGCAGCAACATAATTGAAGGCTGGAACAATCACTTCAGTATCGGCCGGAAGATCCAATGCCATAAGAGCAATCTGAATTGCATCCGTTCCGTTGGCACAACCAATCGCATGTTTTGAACCCAGATATTGTCCCAGTTCCTGCTCGAACGATTTTACGGCCGGGCCGTTGATGAATGCTGTGCTTTCAATTACCTGAAGCATGGCATCGTTTATTTCGTTTTCAATATGCCGGTATTGCCCCAGCAAATCCACCATTTGAATTTTATCCATGACTAACTTTACTGACTAAGCCTTCTCTAATTTGATATCGTTCTTTACTCTCCGGGCAAATGGCAAAACCATCGGCATCAAATATTAGCTTCTGTCCATATTCACTCATCCATCCCTTTTGCCGGGCTGGGTTTCCTACAACTAAGGCATACGGTAGAACATCCTTAGTAACTACAGCACCCGCAGCTATAAACGCAAAAGCTCCTATTTCGATACCACAGATAATAGTTGCATTTGCTCCTATGGAGGCTCCCCTTCTCACATAGGTTTTCTTGTACTCAGATTTACGATTTACAGCACTTCGTGGGTTAATTACATTGGTAAATACCATAGAGGGTCCAAGAAAAACATCCTCCTCACAAATTACGCCTGTATAAATAGAAACATTATTCTGAACCTTAACATTATTTCCCAACTTCACATCCGGAGACACCACTACATTCTGACCAAGGTTGCAATTTTCACCAATAGTACAATTGGACATAATATGTGAAAAGTGCCAGATTTTAGACCCTTTACCAATCTTACAGCCTTCATCAATTATTGCCGTGGGGTGAACAAAGTATTCTGCAACCATTATTTTCTGAATTGATATATCCGCTCAATAATATCCACAACCTTCATTCCTTCCAGGGCATTTGCCGTAATGGTATCGATACCTTTTAACGTATTGACTACATTTTCAAAAACAAAATGATGATTGGCAGCACTTCCTTTGAATGGTCCATAATCATTCGGTGGATTTGTTGCCGGTAATTCTGGTTTGGCATAATCCTTAACATGACAGTATTCTATCTCATTCATGTACTGTCCACCTATTTTTACTGAACCTTTTGTTCCAACCACTGAAATGGAGCTCTCCATGTTGGTGTCCCAAACTGATGTAGAAAAATTGATACAGCCCAAGCCCCCTCTAACAAATTCAAAATTCACATTTCCCGAATCTTCAAACTCCGTTGTGTGATTATGATTAAAATCTTTCAATGTGGCATGAATGTTTCTTACATCTCCAAAAATCCAAAACATGATATCGATAAAATGGCTGAATTGAGTAAACAGAGTTCCACCATCCAATGCCATCGTTCCTTTCCACCCACCCTTCTTGTAATAGCGTTCATCACGGTTCCAGTAACAATTTACTTGAACCATCAAAATATCACCTAATGTTCCGTCTGAAACAATTTGCTTTAACCATTTACTGGGTGGACTGTACCGATTTTGCTTCACCACAAAAACATGGCGGGCAACCTGCAGTGACTTTTCAACTACCTGTTCACAGGACTGTCGGGTTAGTCCCATCGGTTTTTCAATCACCACATGGCATTTGTTTTCCAGTGCAATTAATGCATGTTCAACATGCATTCCGTTGGGGGTACAAATGCAAACTACATCAACAGGAATATTTGCCTTGAAGAAATCTTGAATCGAATGGAAATACGGGACTCCTTTTGGGTAAAGTGGATGTTCTTTTAATGATGTATCCGGATCAATAATTGCCCCTAATCTGGCACCAGAAAAATCATTTATAATAGTTGCATGTCGTTTTCCAATATGGCCAAATCCAACTACAGCAAATTTTATTTCACTCACAATACTTAAATAAAAACTAGTTAGAAATTTATTTCAGCTTTTGATCGACCCCTGTCCAATTCCTACCTCAACAACTTATCCAGCAACCCCTGCGCTGCCATAATCAGGTCGCTCACTTCGCGGGCAACGCCTTCACCTCCACGGGTTTCGGTTACTATATCAACTCTGGTTTTTACATAACTAAGCGCATCGGCAGGGCAAGCAGAAAGTCCGCAATTTTGCATCACCTTCAAATCGTTGATGTCATCGCCAATGTAGGCTACCTGTTTACGCTTTAGTTTGTAAAACTCCACCAGCTTTTCAAATACACTATACTTATCCATAATGCCCTGATGGCAAAAATCCAGTTTCAATTCAGCCGCACGATTGCTTACAATCTTTGAATCCCGGCCGGTAATAATCCCAACCAGAATTCCGGCCCGCTTCAGTTGGCTGATAATGTAACCATCTTTTACATTGAAACGCTTGGTTTCGCGACCGGCATCATCATAGATGATCCCCCCATCGGTAAGTACGCCATCCACATCAAAAAAAAGGGCCTTTATCTGGGCCGCCTTCTTAATCTGCTCTTTGCTGTACTTGCCAAGCACTTCTTTTACCGCCATTTGCTGCGAAAATTCTCAATAAAAGTCTAAAATTAGGAAATTTATCGCACACGATAACAGCAAGTTTTAGCAACCCAGTTAACCGCCTGAACCCTCGCACTATGAAGTATCTGAAATCCGGTGTCGCCTTCATCATCACCATCAGTTTGATCTACGCCTTAAACAGAAGTTGGAATTTTGGTTCACCTATTCCGCCACTGGGTAAATTCCTGGACCCTTTCGGGGGATTCTGGCAAAATGCTGAAACCAAAAAAATCCCGGACGAAACCCTGAACCTGGCCGGGCTCAAAGCAGAGGTTATCATCCGGTATGATAGTCTGCTCATCCCCCACATCGTTGCTCAGAACGATGAAGACCTGTATCTGGCTCAAGGCTACATAACTGCACGTAACCGCCTGTGGCAGATGGAGTTTCAGACGCATGCCGCGGCTGGAAGAATATCAGAAATTATAGGCGATGCAGCCTTGGACTATGACCGTACCCAACGCAGGCGCGGAATGATTTACGCTGCCGAAAATGCATTGAAAGCGATGGAGGCCGACCCGATTGCAGCCAGTATGGTGAGCAGCTACACGCAGGGAATCAATCAGTATATTCAATCCCTTCACTATAAAGATTTACCCCTTGAGTACAAGTTGCTCGGTTATGAGCCCGAGCTTTGGACAAACCTGAAATGCGGCCTGTTACTAAAAAATATGGCGCTTACGCTGAACAGTGGCGATAAAGATCTGGAAATGACCAATGCGCTGAAGTTGTTCGACAAACAAATTGTTGATTTACTCTGGCCCGATAATGAAAATGTGGGCGACCCGATAGTTGACAACACGGGCAACTGGAATTTCACACCTCTTAAAATGGACGACTGGCCCATGGCCTTGCCCGATGAATTAATTGATGTTACGCCTTTAGAGAAATCGCCACCCGATGTTGGCAGCAATAACTGGGCAGTAAGTGGAGCCAGAACACACCATGGCGGCCCCATTTTAAGTAACGATCCGCACCTCAGTCTTTCGTTACCTTCTATCTGGTATGCCATTCACCTGCAGGCACCGGGCGTAAATGTAATGGGGGCCTCGTTGCCGGGTTCTCCTGCAGTAATCAGTGGCTTTAACGATTCTATTGCCTGGGGCGTAACCAACGCACAACGCGACCTGGTGGACTGGTACAAAATTGAATTTAAAGACAAGTCGAAGCGCGAGTATAGAAGCGATGATGTGTGGAAACCCACCCGGCAGGTAGTTGAAACATTTAAGATAAAGGGCAAACCCGATTTTTACGATACTGTTACCTATACACACCACGGTCCGGTTTTGTATGACGAAAGTTTTAAAGGCGATAATGAGATGAAACACTTCTCGTTGCGTTGGATTGCGCACGATCCTTCTGAAGAGATCATCACCTTTTTTAAACTGAATCGGGCAAAGAATCATGCCGGGTATATGGATGCATTAGACCACTACGCCTCGCCTGCTCAAAATTTTGTGTTTGCCAGTGTAAGCGGAGATATAGCCATGCGCATTCAGGGAAGATTTCCGGTAAGAAGAAAAGAAGAAGGTAAATACATTCTGGATGGAACCCTTACCCGTACGGAGTGGCAGGCCTTTATTCCGAACGAGCAAAATGTAATGCATAAAAATCCTGTTCGGGGATTTGTGAGTTCCGCCAATCAATATCCGGCCGATTCCACCTACCCTTATTATATTAATGCAACCAGCTACGAAGCTTATCGCAACCGAAGAATTAACAAACTGCTGAGTGAAATGACCGACATAACTCCGCGCGATATGATGGAACTACAGTTTGATAATTACAACCTGAAAGCTGAAGAAAGTTTGCCCACCTTTCTGAATTACTTAGACACCACTCAATTTACACAAGCACAAAAAAGTGCCTACACTATTCTGAAAGCCTGGGACTACGAAAATAATGCCGACTCAGAAGGCGCTTCGTACTACGAGGCCTGGTGGGATGCCTTGTTCCCATTAATATGGGATGAGATAAAAAACGCTAAAGTAGCATTAGACTACCCCACTACGTACACTACCATCAAACTCATTAAAGAAGAACCAACGCTATCCTTTTTTGATATAGCAGATACTCCCGAAAAAGAAACAGCGCGCGAAGTAGTTCAGCAAGCTTTTATAACCGGGGTTGAAGCTATTGAGAAATGGAAACTGGATTCCAAGAAAGAACCGCGCTGGGCCGATTTCAAGGACACTTTTATCGGGCATTTACTTCAAGGCTTGCCGGCCTTCAGTTATCATGTTCAGCATGGAGGTAATCATGATATTGTAAATGCATCTTCGCGCAGGCACGGACCCAGCTGGCGCATGGTGGTAAGCCTGGAGAAGACGGGTGTTCGTGCCTGGGGTGTTTATCCGGGCGGGCAATCGGGCAATCCGGGTAGCCCGTTTTATAACAACATGCTTAACACCTGGGCCAGTGGAAATCATTATCCATTCCAATTTAATTCCGATTCCAACCTTAAAGCACCTTTGGCTACACTCACCCTAAAACCTGTTACCCCATGAAGTTTTTTATTCAAGTGATTGCTACAATTGTAGTATGTGTTATGCTGCAATTGTTTTTACCCTGGTGGAGTATTGCGATTGGTGCGTTTGGTGTTGCCTGTTTTAGCAGTAACAAAAGTTTCATTTCCTTTTTAGCCGGGTTTGTTGCCATCGGACTATTATGGAGTGTCTTTGCATTTTATTTAGATATTAAAACAGACTCAATCCTGACAACTAAAATAAATGAACTGCTGCCCCTGAATACTTTCATCTTAACTGCTCTTGTTGGCGCACTGGTTGGCGGCTTTGCTGCCTTAACCGGAGCCCTTCTCAAATCAAAATAAATTTTTGGTGGAGCGGATGCAAAACAAAAAAGCTCCACTTTCGTGGAGCTTTTTGTCGGGGCGGCCAGATTCGAACTGACGACCTCCTGGTCCCAAACCAGGCGCGATACCGGGCTACGCTACGCCCCGATCCTTTAATTGAGGCGCGAAGATATAAAAACAATCTTAACCCCCAACTTTCTTTTGTGATCCCAGCTGGAGTCGAACCAGCAACCTGCTGCTTAGAAGGCAGCTGCTCTATCCAGTTGAGCTATGAGACCTAACTACGCCATGCCTTCTTATGGCTTCGTTTGGCAGTTAAGCGGAGGGGGGGGGATTCGAACCCCCGGTACGGTTTAACCCGTACGACAGTTTAGCAAACTGCTGGTTTAAGCCTCTCACCCACCTCTCCTTACCTTTTCTGCAAAGGGAGTGCAAATATAACGGTCAAATACACTTTTTAAAGACGTTTTTAATCGTTTTTTATCCTGAATGAAAAGACTATGCTGCAGAAACTACTGAAGTACCCTTACCGGGCTTAACCATGTATGCGTTCATTTCAATTCCAAACTTGTTGTAATAGGCTGCTTTTGCCGAAGCAAGAAAGCGATCAACGTTATTCTGACGAATCAGATTGAGCGTACAACCACCAAAACCACCACCAATCATACGCGCCCCTAAAATTTCAGGCTCGGCTTTCGCCAGTTCAACCAGATAATCCAGTTCGGCACAACTCACCGCATATAATTTTGAAAGTCCCTCGTGAGCGGCATACATCTTTTTGCCAAATGCAGTCAGGTCGCCCCGTTTTAAATCACGACCAGCCGCTACTACCCTGTCGTTTTCCTCTACCACAAATTTGCATCGGTTATAAATTACCACAGGTAATTTTTCTTTACATGCTTCAAGCATGGCAAGCGTAACATCACGCAACGATTTCACTTCGGGAAATTCCTGACTGATACTATCCACACCCTGCTGGCACTCCTGGCGCCTGGTGTTGTATTCCGATGATGAAAGAGAATGTTTCACATTGGTATCGCACAACAACAACGTATAATCACCCAGATCGAGCGGCAGGTATTCATACTCCAACGATCGGCAATCCAGCATAAACGCATGTTTGTCCTTACCCATCATGCTGCTGAACTGATCCATAATCCCGCACTTTACACCGGCATAATTATGTTCCGACCACTGCGCCATATGAATCATTTCCAGTTGCGTTAACCCCAACTGAAACAATTCATTTAAACCAAAAACAAAACCGCACTCCATAGCAGCCGATGAAGAGAGCCCCGCTCCTGTTGGTAAATCGCCATCAAACACACAATTAAAATTACCCAGTTTCAACCCACGACCATTTAGCTGGTGGATGATTCCGAGAAAATAATTAACCCAGGCCGGTTCGGCCACCTTAACCGGGTTGGCCAGATCGGGCGTGTATGAATGGTTATACTTTAACGAATGAATAGATGTGCTTTGGTCTGTCTTGGCAAATGCAAACTGAACGCCCATGTGTATAGCAGCCGGCATTACAAAACCTTCGTTGTAATCGGTGTGTTCACCAATCAGATTTATACGACCCGGTGCATGTATCAACAGGGGATCAACATGATAGAGTGCTTCAAATTTCTCTCTAACAGATTGACTCATAACTAACTGTTTCAAAAGAAATGATCTTATTTAGTTTTACCGGTAAGTTTTTTGATTACGGTTACCTCATCATGACTGAATGGAGTTCCGTCTTTTCTGAAGATATCATGGAACCACAACTCCGGTTCGGCACCAGAAGGTATAGGTGTATTCCAGGCGTAAATAGTATTTGTTTTGCCCGATACAAAACCCCAGTTAATGGCACCTACTTTTTTCTCTTTTAACAAGGGCAGAATAGTTTGAAATACACTTCCATTGGTTCTGGCCATATACTCGGTACAGATCAAGGGCCGGTTGCGTTTTTCCAGCGAGTCGATGGTTGCCCGATGCTTGTCGATGTATTGATATTGGTGATAGGTAATTACATCCGAATTATCCAATTGAAATTTATTCAGCTCGGCAAACTCTTTGCCGCCATGCCAAACTCCAACCGAAACAGGTTGCAAAGGATTTACCTGCCGGGCCCAGGCAAACACATTTTTTAATAACGGCATGCTCTTGTTAAGTTGGCCGCTGTTGCCCGGTTCGTTGTACAGATCCCACAACAATACGCGGTCATCTTTTGCAAAAGTTGTCATTACATCTTTCACATACGCCTCCAATACTTTCATCGTATCAGGATGAGCGTAAATCATTGTGCCCGGATCGCGTACCCAACCACTGTTGTGAATACCCGGTTTAGGATCGGGTTGTTTGCCCGGAGCATAGGTATCGTTCCAGCAATCATCAAAGAACACAAAAATGGTTTTGATTTTATGCATGCTGGAAACTGCGAGGTATTCGTTTAATCGTTTCTTAAATCCTTCCTTATCGGTTGTCCATAAAATATGGTGCAGGTAAACCCGCATGGTGGTAAAGCCAAGACCTTCGGCCCAACCCAATTCCCGATCAATCGTGGCCAGATCGAAAGTTTCTTTCTGAAACATTTCGAGTTGATTAATAGCGGTGCTGGGTTGAAAATTAGAACCCGTAATCCAACCTTGTCTGGCATACCAATCGTTGGCTTGTTTTTCAGACCAGCGTGTTTGTGCATGTGTGGCTGTAACGCACACCAGCAAAAGGCCCACAACACACAACTTAATCTTCAGCATATTTAGTCAGTTTAAGAAAACGCAAAATAATTTATTCCCACTACAAAACCGGTATACCGAAAAACTTCAGCAAAAAAATAAACCTTCTTTCAGGGCGATGAAATTAATCATAAAACAGATACCGGTATGCTCTATATTGCCAGCCGGAAAATACAACCTTCTGCCGGTATGCACTTAAACGTTTATCCCGATTACGAAACACTATCGGCACACACAGCCGATCTGCTTATTCAATATATTAATCAAAAGCCAGACGCTTTAATTTGTATTGCTTCGGGCCATACACCCATTGGTGTTTTTAAGAAATTAAAGCAGGCCATTGAGCAAAAGAAAGTAAGCTTAAACCGCTGTACTTTTTTAAGCCTGGACGAATGGTTAGGCATTGATCCTTCCGATTCGGGTTCGTGTTTGGCTATGCTGCAACGCGATTGTTTTATACCGCTTCAACTTAAACCGGAACAAATGTATTACTTCAATGTTCAGGCTCCCGACCTGAATAAAGAGTGCGACCGCATAAATGATTTGATTACCAAAAATGGTGGACTTGATATTATGCTGGTGGGCGTGGGTACCAACGGGCACATTGGCATGAATGAACCCGGCACTTCGTTTGAGTCGTTGGCCCATGTAAGCGAGCTGGCCGAAGAAACGAAAGCTGTTGGCCAGAAGTACTTTACCACCGCCACTGCGCTTTCGCAGGGTATTACGCTAGGGCTCAAACATCTGCGGCAAGCCAGGTTGCCAATTGTTATGGCCAATGGTTCGCGCAAAGCGGCCATACTGGCAAAAGCCTTGAAGGGCGATGCAACAGAACAAATACCGGTAAGCATTGTGCACCGCATTCCCCAAGCCTGGGTTATGTTAGATCAGGAAGCGGCAAGCCTACTGTAACCGTTCGGATAACCCCGGCATCTCAAAATCGTATGATTTAGTAATTTGCGGTTTAATTTCTGATTCAATGATTAGAAACTTCGGTTGGGTTGAGGCGACACTGATGGTATTATTCACTATCGGATACATTCTTTATCTCTGGCGCATCATTCGGATAAGCCGCACGTTGCACTCCCCTGCATCCACCATTTTCTTTAAACTGGTTTTGCGCACACTTGCCATTACCCTGATTATTATAGCCATACTTGGCCCTACGTATGGCGATTCCAAAAAAGAAATAAAATCGGTTGGCAAGGATATTATGATGTGTGTGGATTTGTCGAAATCGATGGACGCGTTTGATATTCAACCCACCCGACTCGAAAAAATAAAATTCGAACTCAAAAAAATTGTGGCGGCTTTTAATTCCGATCGGTTGGGGTTAGTCATATTCTCTTCGGAAGCCTTTATGCAATGTCCGCTTACCTACGATCAGAACGCTTTGAATCTGTTTATTGAAACAATGAACACCAGCCTGGTGCCGGCCAGCGGTACAGATTTCGGGCCACCCCTTAAAATGGCACTTTCTAAAATGACCGATGAAAGTTCCGGAGATCAAAAATCGAAAGTAATTGTCTTGATCAGCGATGGAGAAGATTTTGGTGAAGAAACAGACGAGATTGCCCGCCAGGTAGAAGATGATGGAATAAGATTATTTGCCTTGGGCGTTGGAACTGAGAAAGGTAGCCAGATAGCAGCCTCGAAAGGTTTTAAGACTGACCAGAAAGGAAATGTGGTAGTATCGAAGTTAAACCCGGCCTCACTCAAAGAATTAGCCAACAAAACCGATGGCCAGTATTTTGAGATAAATGAATCCAGAAATGACGTTAACCGACTAATTAATGCAATCAACAAAATTGAAGGCCAGATGCGCGATGCGCGGTTGGTAGATGTTTCTTCTAATCGTTATTTTTACTTTTTGTTAGCTGCATTGATTTTGCTGGTGATTGATGTGCTGGTGAGTGTGAGAACGGTGAGAATTTAAATTGGGTATCAGGTATTAGGCATTTGGGGTTATGTGATCAGTGATCAGTGATCAGTATTCGGTAACCCGGTTTGAGTAGTTTTAGTGAGAATAAACCAGAAACTAGAAGCCAGTAGCAGGCAAACAGATATTAGATAAACAAAAATGAAAGTTGGGATTCTGATTGTAATGGCCTTGTTGATTGATCCGGGAAAGATCGGGCAAATCAATTCGCTTAAATCTCAGGCCAAGACTGCATACCTGAAGGGCGATTTCACTACAGCTATTTCAAAATACCGTACACTGGTTGATTCGCTGGGCGTAACCGAAGATGAAGTAAGGCTTAACCTGGCCAATGCATATTTCGAAGCGAAAGATACGGCCAACACCGCCATGAGTTACCAGCCGCTTACGCAGAGCAGCAATTCAAAAATACGGTCTATCGCACACCAGCAATTGGGCGTACTCGCTAACCGCGAGAATAAGTATGAAGAAGCATTGGCCAACTTTAAACAAGCGCTGAAGGCCGACCCCACCAATGAAGATGCCCGCTACAATTATGAGATGGTGAAGAAGAAATTAGAAGAGCAGAAGAAGAAAGAAGAAGAACAAAAGAAAAACGATCCTAACCAGAAAGAAGAAAACAAAGACAAGCAGGAGCAAAACAAAGAACAGAATAAAGATCAAAAGGATAAGAAAGAACAGCAGGACAAACAAGATCAGCAAAACAAAGAGCAGCAGGATCAGCAAAAGAAAGAAGAGGAAAAGAAGCAGCAGGAGCAACAGCAGAATGAGGAGAAAAAAGATCAGGATAAAAAAGAAACTCCGCAGTCAGTAAAAGACAAACTGAAGGAAATGGAAATGAGTGAAGAAAAAGCCCAGATGATTCTGGAAGCCATGAAAAACCAGGAGATTCAATACCTGCAACAGAATAAACGCAAGGCCACTAAACCGAAGGACAGAAATAAACCGGATTGGTAGGAAGCCAATAGCTACCACAACACGCTTTTGCCTGTTGGCACTTACAAAAAGAAATTCAACAGATTCAAACAAATCAGAAAAATGAAAGAAGTATACATCGTATCGGCTGTTCGTACACCCATTGGAAGTTTTGGCGGAACACTGGCCGGGTTGTCGGCCACGCAACTTGGTTCGCTGGCGGTGAAGGGAGCGATTCAAAAAATAAACCTCGATCCTAAACAGATACAGGAAGTATTTTTTGGCAATGTAATTTCTTCGGCATTAGGGCAGGCGCCTGCCACACAGGTTGCAGTTGGTGCCGGTTTAGGATACGAGATTCCATGTACTCTGGTAAATAAGGTTTGTGCTTCCGGTATGAAAGCCATCATGCTGGGCGCACAGTCTATTATGTTAGGCCATAACGATGTAGTTGTTGCGGCCGGTGCCGAAAGTATGTCGAACATCCCCTACTACTTAACCAAAGCCCGTTACGGTTATAAGTATGGCCATGGCGAAGTGCTGGATGGTTTAACTTTTGATGGCCTTACCGATGTGTACAATCGTTGTGCGATGGGTGTTTGTGCCGATAACACGGCCAAAGAAATGAACATCAGCCGTGCAAGCCAGGATGCCTACGCCATTAACTCGTACAAACGTGCCGCTGCCGCGTGGGCTGCGGGCAAGTTTAAAGATGAAATTATTCCGGTTGAAATTACCGGACGTAAAGGTGAAGTAACCGTATTTGCTGAAGATGAAGAATACAAGAATGTAAACTTTGATAAGATACCCGGATTAAAACCGGTGTTCACCAAAGAAGGTACCGTAACAGCCGCCAATGCCTCTACCATTAATGATGGTGCCGCTGCGGTTATTCTGGTAAGCAAAGAAAAAGCAAAAGAAATGGGGCTTACCCCTATCGCTAAAATCAGAGGCTTTGCAGATGCATCGCAAGACCCTATGTGGTTTACAACCACGCCATCATTGGCCATTCCGAAAGCGTTGAAAGTTGCCGGAGTAAATGCCAAAGATGTTGGCTTCTACGAAATCAATGAAGCCTTCTCAGCCGTAGCGTTGGCTAATAACAGTAAACTCGGTCTGGATGAATCCATTGTAAATGTAAATGGTGGTGCGGTGGCATTGGGCCATCCGCTGGGGGCCTCGGGTGCCCGTATTACCATTACGCTGGCCAATGTGTTGAAACAAAACAATGCTTCCATTGGTGTGGCCGGAATTTGTAACGGTGGTGGTGGCGCTTCGGCTATTGTAATTGAGCGTTTGTAAAAACAACATCCGGACTAACCGGACGTTTGAGATTCAATAACTCCTTACCTATGCTTCGTTTCGTGTTGATCATTGGACTTTTCTGCGCGGTTCCGGCTGCGGCTCAAAAGGTTATCAAAACTTACCACGACCCCATGCAACTTAAGGTTGATGAGGAAATGACGGTTTCCGCTGCCGATGGCAAAACCATGGAAGGCCGGTACCGAAGATATTTTCCGAATGGCAAACTCTCCATTGAAGGCAATTTTAAAAACGGAGTGCGCTGGGGTACTTTCTACGAGTATCATCCTAACGGAACGTTGATCCGAAAAATTGATTACGAAGACGGACTACGTCATGGATCGGTTGAAGTGTATGACGAACACGGCCGCAGCATTCAAACCGCCTATTATCAAAATAATAAACTGGTCGATAGCATTAAGTCATTCTTTGCCAATGGCGTGCTGAAGCAAGAAGGCGTTTTTGTGAAGGGCAAACCCGATGGCCTGGTGAAAGAATATTATCCGTCCGGTAAGTTGCAGAAAGAAATCATGTATGCCAATCAAAAACCAAATGGCGTTACCAAAACGTATTATGAAACCGGTGTGTTGGAGAGCGAAACCAATTATCGCGATGGATTTATTTCGGGTTTCTATAAACTCTACTATCCCAATGCCCAACTGGAACTGGTGTACACCATCAAAGAAGGAGAAAAGATTGGCGACTTTCTGCATTACGATCAGCAAGGAAAAAAACTGTTGGAAGGCCATTTCATGAATGCCCGCCTGCATGGAGAAAATATCGGGTATTATGCCGATGGTACCGTGCGGCACAAATATCAGTTTAAAGATGGCAGCAAGGTCGGAACCAATTTTGATTACTATCCCAATGGTAAAATCAAAGCTAAAGAGCAGTTTGCTGCCAACGGTGTTGATAGCAAGCTAACCGAATACACAACCGAAGGAATAACCATTTACGAAAAATCATTCCGCCAGGGAAAACCGCATGGCACCTGGAATTTTTATGCCGAAGATGGAAAGAATTTAAAGCTGAAAGAAAATTATGAAGCCGGCCAGCTGCATGGTTTGCGTACGTTGTATTACGCTTCCGGACAAAAATCAACAGAGGAAACCTGGAAGTTTAATTTGTTAACCGGAGTGGTTAAAAATTATTACGAAGATGGGAAGCTGCTATCGGAGTGTTTATACCGCGGCAGCCGGCAGCATGGCTTGTACACCAGTTATTATCCTAACGGAAAAATGAAAGAACAAGGCGAATACGTGGCCAACAAAAAACACAAAGAGTGGAAAGAATTTGACGAACAGGGCAACGTAGTTAAAACTTATGTTTTCCGGGCCGGGATTTTAGTTGAGGAGAAATAAGAATTTTGAGTATTTTTAATGCATGAATTCGCAAAGCAAACTCCGTAATAATCTAATCCGCAAGATTCAGAAACTTTCTATTGAAAAGTTGAAAGAATTGTCTAAGCAAATTTCTTCTTCTGAAAGCAAGACCAATCGGGAAGCTACACTAGCATTGGCCGGAAGTTGGAGTAACCTAAGTGAAGACATCTTTCAGGATTTCACTTCAAACCTTCACCAAAACAGAAGTATCGACAGATCATTGGAACAACTGTGAGTGAGGTTCTCATCGACACGGATATTTTATCATTCTACTTTAGAGGAGATGTGGGTTTACGAAACAAATTCGATCAGTACCTCGCTGAGTTTAATCAGATTAACATTTCGATTATCACCTATTACGAAATTCTGGCTGGACTAACCTTCAAAGAAGCGAAGAAGCAACTGCAACAGTTTGAGGAGTTCGCCACTTCAAATTCGATTATTCATCTTACGGAAGAATCAGCCAGGATCTCTGCCGGAATTTATGCTGACTTAAGAAAATCCGGTGTTACCATTGGTACTTCCGATTTGCTCATTGCTGGAGTCGCCATAGAAAATGATCTAATTTTAATCACCAACAACGAAAAACATTACACACCAATTCGCAACTTGCGGGTAAAAAATTGGCTTTCGTAAAATAATAGCTTAATGCAATCCATAAAAGAAACTCACTTTACCTTTAAGGGCCAAACCGGATTTTACCGCGGCAAAGTACGCGATGTGTATTACTTTGGCGACACCATGGCTATGGTGGCCACCGACCGCATTTCGGCTTTTGATGTTATTCTGCCCGAAGCCATTCCCGACAAGGGCCGGGTGCTTAACCAGATCGCTGCTAAAAATCTGGAAGCCACCAAAAGTCTGGTACCCAACTGGGTACTCAGCACGCCCGACCCCAACGTAACCATCGGGTTTAAATGCGAACCCTTTCCGGTAGAGATGGTGGTGCGCGGTTATCTGGCCGGGCATGCCGCCCGCGAATACAAAGCCGGCAAAAGAACCTTATGTGGTGTGGCCTTGCCCGATGGCTTGAAAGAAAATGATAAACTGCCCGCACCCATTATTACCCCAACCACCAAAGCCAAAGTGGGGCACGATGAAGATATTTCTCGCGAAGAAATTCTGAAGCGCGGACTCGTAACCCAAAAAGATTACGAACAACTGGAAGACTATACCCTTAAGCTTTACAAGAAGGGCTGCGAAATGGCCGCTACCCGCGGTTTAATTCTGGTAGATACCAAATACGAATTCGGGAAACATCCGGCAAATGACGGGACTATTTACCTGATTGACGAAGTGCATACGCCCGACTCATCGCGGTATTTTTATAGCGAAGGTTATGCCCAGCGACAGGAACGTAACGAACCCCAGAAACAACTGTCCAAAGAGTTTGTACGCCTGTGGTTAATTGAAAATGGTTTTCAGGGTAAAGACGGTCAAAAAATTCCGGAGATGACCCCCGCCATTGTTAAATCTATTTCCGAGCGCTATCAGGAATTATACCAGCAGGTTACAGGCGAAACACTGGCCCCCATCAGCTACCATTCTATTTTGGAACGAATTGAACAGAGTATCGTTAAATCAATAAATTAACTATTTTTAGCCCTTAATCATATCCGTATGAAGTATTCTATCGACAAGCAAGAAAAATATACCCTGCTTCGCCTCAACGAAGAGAAACTGGACTCCAGCATTGCGCCACAGTTAAAATCAGAAATGGTAACCTTGCATGCCGAAGGTGTTCGTAACATTATTCTTGATCTTTCGGAAGTAAAATATACCGATTCATCGGGCCTCAGTGCCTTGCTGGTAGGCAACCGGATTCTGCAGGAAGACAACGGAATTTTTGTACTCACCAAATTGTCCGATCATACCCATAAGCTGATCAAAATCTCTCAACTGGATAGCGTCCTCAACATTCTGCCAACGGTAGAAGAAGGTATTGATGCCGTGTTTATGCACGAAATTGAGAAAGACATGAAGGATGAGGATTAATCCTTTAGTCAATTTGAAGATTTGATCATTTGAAAATGAAATTCAGCCAACTGAATTATTATCGTAAACCAGAACTAACAATTTTCAAATTCTCAAATTAACCAATTTTCAAATTGAGCTTTGAGTTTTGCACTAACTATACTGGGATCAAGCGGAGCACTGCCAGCCTATGGCCGGTTTCCCTCTTCGCAACACTTAACCATTCAAAACCGGCATTTCCTCATTGACTGTGGCGAAGGCGCCCAGATGCAATTGATGAAATATCAAATTCCGGTTCATCGCATCAATCATATTTTTATCAGCCATTTGCATGGCGATCATTACCTCGGGCTGATGGGCCTGTTGTTTTCCATGCACCTGCAGAAACGCACAGCCGACCTGCACCTTTATGGGCAGAAAGGTTTGGATGAAATTATCCTGCTGCACCTGAAGTATTCCAAATCTACCTTACACTATACCATTCAGTTTCATCTTTTTGAACCCGACCAACCCGTAGTGTTGTTTGAAGATGAGGCCTTAACGGTAGAAACCATTCCGCTCATTCATAAACTTCCGTGTGCGGGATTTCTGTTTCGCGAAAAGCCGAAACCCTTTCGGCTGGATAAACAGAAGTTACTGCCGGATATGAAGCTGCAACACATGGCCTTGCTGAAAACCGGAGCCGATGTGTATGACGACCATCAGCATCTGCTGTACCGCAATTCGGATTTTACATTGCCCCCCACTCCTGCTTACTCCTACGCCTATTGTTCGGACACCGCCTGGAACGAACGCATGATTTCTCAATTGCAACAGGTAACCCTGCTTTACCATGAAGCTACGTTTATGGACGATGAGCGCGACAAAGCCTTTGAAACCAAACACAGCACCACACTGGATGCCGCCCGCATGGCCCGGCAAACGCAGGCTGGTAAATTATTGATTGGCCATTTCTCTGCGCGCTACCGCGAACTGGAACCCGTGCTGGCCGAAGCACGCACAGTATTTGCCAACACCGAATTAGCGATTGAAGGAAATACTTTCGAACTTTCCGCATGAGTAAAACACCCGAGCAAAAAAAACATACGCTCTTCCTGGTGTTGATGGGAATTTTCCTTACCAATGCTATTGTAGCTGAAATAATTGGTGGTAAAATTTTCTCGGCCGAAACCACACTGGGCTTGCAGCCTGCTAACCTGAACATACTCGGCTTTGTAATGGATTTTAACCTGACGGCCGGAGTCATAATCTGGCCCATTGTGTTTATTACTTCCGATCTGATTAACGAATACTTTGGTAAGCCCGGTGTAAAACGCATCAGCTACCTGGCCGCCATCTTAATTGCCTACTCGTTTATCGTTATCTTTCTTACCATTGAGTTACCACCCGCCCAATGGTGGCTCGAGGCCAATGCCCGGGACACAGCCGGAAATTATTTCAACATCAATTTTGCCTTTAGTAAAATTATGGGGCAAGGCCTGCGCATCATTATCGGTTCGCTTACCGCCTTTTTGCTGGGGCAATTGGTAGATGTGTTTGTATTTCAGAAACTGAGAAAAATTACTGGCCCCAAAAAATTATGGCTGCGGGCCACAGGCTCAACGCTGGTCTCCCAGTTGCTGGATAGTTTTGTAGTACTCTACATTGCTTTCTATGGCATTTTTCCCAACCAGCAGATTATTGCCATTGGTATTACCAACTACATCTACAAATTTCTGATTGCCATTTTACTCACACCGCTAATTTACCTGGGCCATTATCTTATCGATAACTACCTCGGCAAAGCGCAGGCTTCTAAAATCTCGGATGAAGCCGCTGAGGGAAGCAAATCGTTTTTTTGATAACGGTTTAACGGCTGGCGATATGGCGGATTTTTTAGCACTAAAGTTTAATAGTTTATGCTGACTGTAGTTATTTTTTTAGTTGCATGTGTAAAGTTGGATAAGGTTTTCCAGAAGAATCCAATTCAGAACGTTTAATAACTTCAAACCCAAAATGCTTGTAAAACCCGACCGCTTCTTCGTTCTGTTCATTTACGTCAACTTTTGTTACATCTAATTTTTGAATTGAATAGTCTAAAAGTGCTTTTCCTACTCCTTTACCTCTAAAGTCAGGATGGATAAATAACATTTCCAGGTTTTGGTCAGCTACTCCAAGAAAACCAACTATTTTTCCGTCATTATTCCTAAAACATTTTAATTCAACTGCATCTAAATAGGTGTTTAAGATTAGTGGTTTAAAATATTCAATATCTTCCTCTTTTAGAAAATGGTGTGTTGCCCGAACTGAGGCTTCCCAAATTTCCACAACTTCTCTATATTCTTTTTTGGTAATATTATCTATTGCATTCATTTGTAATAATTACAACTAACGCTTTCAGACTTTGCGTTCGGGCGGGGTTTGGAGTACAAACTGTCAACTCACACTGAACTTGAATAGAAGCAAAAAAAAACGTGTTGTGTGTAGGTATTTTTTATCAATTTGTCATTCCGAATTGGTTAATTGATTGCCTGCCATTCTGCTCAAGTGAGAAACTTAATTCTTTCCAAGCAGTTCCTTCGACACCCGTTAACGTAATCCCTTCATTTGTCTCGGTAATAGCGAATAAATAGTCAGCAAGTTTAGGGTCTTTAATGGTTGATACTTTCCCCAATTGAGTCAGTCCATATTCGTCAATTGATTGTGGATTGTTTTTAGAAAGACTAAAACTTAAATCAATCCAAGCACTTCCGTTATCACTTTGCAATTTAAGTCCGTTGTCAGTCCTTTCAATTGTGATTCTAAATTCTTTCAAGTTAGCTGAGATTTTTTCCTGTGCTATTGATTTTGAGCCAACTGTAATTACAAATAAGGCTATTAATATTGTCGTCAAAAGCCTTTCAATTTTCGATTTTGTTTTCATTTTATTGAATTTTAAAAGTTAAACGGTTTTTGTTCTACACTTACAAACAACGTGAAGGGCTTTGCATTCGGGCGGGATTTTTAACACAGAACTTGATACGAAACCGCAAACTCAAATATAGCAAAAAGCGTCAAACGAAGCACTTCACCCCGCCTGACGCAAACCCGTTGTTAGTGGCTGCCCATTTGTCGTTCGTATCAGTTCTTCATTTCCGCCAACAGTTTGTTCGTAATTCCGTAAAGCTTTTGAGCATTGGCTTTGTCAAAAGTTGGTTTTGTCAAACTGTTTTCTTTGCGCTGTGTGTATGAAATCAGTTGTTGTGTCGGAAGATTGTTAAGTAAGTCTGTTATAGGAATAATTGCTTTGTCAATGGGTTTCGCAATGAGATTAAAAATCGTTTTCATTAAAAAACCACCACCACTATTGGCCATTCCCGGGGTCTTTACAGCCATAGGATTGTATAACACATATTTTATTTTGTTAGCGGAGTCATTTTTTGAAAACTCAACCGCTAATAAATCATTCAACCTACTGCCATGCATCATCACTTTCATTGGAACAAAACTGTTTTTGTGTTGCAAGTCTTCCCAATTTACTTTTCCGTTCATTCCTGTTCCGCAAATATTCAGAATAACCGGATGGTTTGATTTTTCCAAAACTTCTTTGAGTCCGTAACTTAAAATAAACCTGCTTAAATAAGCTAACGCGAATGTAAACTCAAAACCTTCCGCAGTTTCTATGTATTCTTTGTTGTGTTTTGCAGCGCAAAAAATGAGTGTGTCCAACACTGGAAAATCTTTTTTTATTAAGTCTATGATGCGATTATTTTCTTTTACTAAGCTTAAATCAGCTTGAATAAAAAACGCATTTTCGGCTAATCGCTCCTTTTTTGCTTCGCTTATAAAAGTGTTACCACTTTCTTGTGAATGACTTACTACGATTACACGATTTCCGTGGTTTAACTGGCTCATTGCGATACCCTTTCCAATGCCTTGTGTTCCACCTGTTATTAAAATTGTTTTCATCTTACTGCTTTACTTTTTTTGATTGAATTGGTGCTTCTTTAATCTTCCCCAGGCTACGAATATTGAGGTTGCAAAATTAATTACTTTTACTTTCCAAAAGAAAGTCCTTTCCTAAGGGAAAGTGAGAAAAATGCCTGAACAATGAAGAAAGAAGATAAAAGATTTGAAGAATGTATGAAGCAAATGCTTCCTATTCAGGATGCGCTGGACGTTATCAATGGCAAATGGAAACTTTTGATAATTGTTTCTTTAATGCTCGGAAACAAACGGTTTACAGATATTCAAAACAGTGTTCCGAAAATTACGCCCAAAGTTCTTGCAAAAGAATTGAAACATTTAGAGCAAAACCAACTTATAAAACGAACTGTCTATGATGATTATCCTGTCGTGATTGAATATTCTTTAACTTCTTATGGCCAAACGCTGACAGGAATAATGTCAGAACTACAAACCTGGGGAAGTAAACACAGAAAAAAAATGTTCGGCAAATAGTCGTCCTTTTGCTGTCAGTTGTCGGTTTGCGCGGTGTCTGTTTGAGTTCCCACAAACGGTTTGGGGCTTGGCGAAGGTGTCCTTGAAATAGTTTTGGTCAACACGTCAAACGCTGCTTCGTTCCAGATTTAATTGCTTCTATAGATTTGTCGGCATATTCTTTCGAAACAAGTCCTTTTTCAAGTAACTCTACGTCTTGAATAAAACTTGTAATTTTTCCCCATATGTCATCAAGGTCAGAACCGAAAACGTCCAAGTCGGATTTCTTCCCCATTCTCAAAAGTCCGTCTATGTCGCCACCATAATTGCGATAAATCTTAAGTCTGTCTATGTTTATTATGGTCGTCATAAAATTACTGGTAACGTTTGTGTTGGCGGCCGTTTACTTGGCGAATTTATGTTTGAAGTCGTCATGTATTTTATCCAATTCTTCAACGTACTCTTTACTTAAATCGATTTTCATCATGTTCATTGTCAGCCCAATTAATAAATAGTCAATGGTTTCCGTTAGAATTTTAAACTCGTCTTCTCTCTTATTTCGAACCAAGTCTTCTGTCTTGGCCGTGAAGTGTTCGTATTGCGAAAAATAAACGTACTTTAAATAAATGGTCGTGAACTTTTTCATTTTTGTTAGTTGAAGTCGCTTTACCATTTCTCCTACTGTCAAGTCCGCGATTTTTTTGACATTTATTTTTTGTCCTTGGTCAAATTGCTCCGGATAATAAGTCTTTTCATGGCTTAGAAATTTCTCCATTCTTTTAGCTGAAATCTTTTTGGCAGCTACTAATTTTTGAAGCTCCCTTTGCATTTTTGAAAAGTAGCTATTGGATAGCTCAATGAATCTTTGCTTAAATTCAGTTTCATCAATTGTCCTTTGTTTTTTGTTTATTTTCAGTCCATCAAGAAGGTATAACATAATAATGAAATCCGAAACTAATGACCTGAGTAATAAGAAAAATGGATATTTGAATTTGGAGTTCTTCAGAAAGCTTCTCCATGAACTATAAATCGTTGTCAGGTTAAGATGGAAACGTTGGATGAAATTGTGTAAGATTCTCTGGTGCTCAAAATCAATTTTCTTGTCTTGAGTGTCTCTAAGAAATTTCTCTGTGAATTGAAGAATGTTCTTTAGAGATGTGTCCATTCTAAGCCAGTCGGCTATATGTTTAGGGGTGTGGCTCATGCAAATGACTGTCTGTTGCGGTCTTAGGAGTATTTTTATCCCTTATATATTTCCCAAGTTCATCCGCATCAAGTTCTCCTTCAAAATGTCCGAGTAGTCCCCAATACATCTTTACATTTGCTCGAAACTCACCCTTAAATAACGAGGCTAAGTCGTCCTTAATTGTCAGTGCCATATTTAAATACCACTGTTCAATATGTCCGAATTTGAATGGCTTGGTATTGATAATATTTTCTATATAACCCTTAACCCAATTCATTGTATCGATGTCGTCATATAATTTGTCAATTCTTTTTTTGTGGATTATTCTGTATAGTGAGCCTTTAGATGAAACTTCATTCATATGTCCAAACACACCTTTAAACTTGTATGTTTTTGAATGCGGTTGATTTTCATTGAACCAGTAAGTGAAAGTTGACTTTATGATTTTATCATGTTGTCCTTTGTCGAAATCAAACGCAATTAGTTCGTCAACAAGCGATGATATATAATACTCAAAAAAGGTTGCTTGAACTTCTCCTAAGTATTTTTCACTTAGTCCAATAGACCTGTATGAATCATCACTAAGTCCGTGGACCTCATTAAACTTGTTTGTCTTTAAATTATTTTTTAATCGCTCAACTAGTTTATCTATGTCGGTGGTATAGAATTTATTATTACATATGTCAGTAAGCACTAAAAATACGTTTGTAGAATTAACCGAAAACACATTTGTAAATTGAGCGATGCTTATTATCGCGGAGTCTAAATACTTTTCCTTAAATTTTGTCCTTGGTCTTTTCATAATATGCAAATGGCCACCAACGGTTTCGGGCTTTGCGGTCGGGCGGGTTTCGGAGCACAAAGTTTCAATTTATTACTAAAGTTTAATAGAAGCACAAAGCTCCAAGTTTGCACGTCAGCCCGCCTGACGCAAAACCCGTGTTAGCAGCAGTAATTCTATTCATTCTCTTGGTATGCAAAGCAGGTTAAACAAGTTTCTTCTCCATCGTAGTCGTGTATTACATTTCCCTTACAGTCATCTTCTAAGCAGTCTTTACGCATTACATTAAATTCAACGTCACAGTTGACACAATGAATAACTTTTGTGGTTGGTTTATTCGGTTTTAAAAATGCCCACCTGCTATCTAATTTTCCATATTCACGGTCAATAGTTCGCTTACATTCTGGGCAAAAATACCCTCTACCAAGGATGTCCGCTTTGAGATGTTTGTTAAGTTTCTTTTTGCCTAAAATGTCTAAGGCAAAGTCTAAATAACGATATGAAACAGCATCCTCAAAGTCCCAGTCAAAATAACCAAAAAGTGGATTTGTAAAATTGAAGTGCCAAGTTTCTAAGAACCAAGCGTCTTTGCCAAAACATAAAGTGTAAGCTTTTAAAATGCTGTCAAGAAGATCTGCTGCTGAAATTGTCACTTTGTTTGCACCGTGAATTGCTTCATTTCTTTTTTGTCTAACAGCTTCTATGAATTTAATGAAGTCTTCATCTACTTTAATGTCTGTCGGAACAGCACAAAATGTTGTCAATAAGGCTTCGCCAGAAATAGTATATAGACTGTCGAATTCCTTGTCAGTCCTAGAAGGGAGTGTTGGCCAGTCTGTCCGAGTTTTCTCAATTAGTAAAAGTGGAGTTGTCTTGCAGATTGCAGACTTCATGTAAGTTTCTATACCTTGATGAAGAAGTATTAGCGATGTTCTAATTGTCCCCGAATTGTGCTCCCAAATTTGCTCTAAAGAAACTTCCGATCTAATTGTATCATCATCATATTCATTGTAGTTTTCATAAACCTTGTATAACAGATTAAACGCCTGTGTCAAACATTGTTTTGAAACATTTTCAAAGTCGGTATGTGTCGGTAAGTTCTTTATCACGATACTGTCGTTGTATTATTGCTGCTAACGGTTTGCGGCTTGGCGTAGTGGCGGATTTTTAGCACAAAAGTTCAATCGAAGCACTGCACTTGAACCTACCACAAAACTGTCATACGAAGCACCGAACCCGCCATTACGCCAAACCGCTGTTATGGGCTGGGCTTTTTCGTCTTTTGTCAGCAACATTTCTTGTCTTGTTGAATTGGCGGACATTTTACACTTCCGTAACTGCAATAAACACAACAGTCGCCTTGATGTGGTTTTAAAACGGTCTTGCAATTATCACATTCGTAAAAATATTGGCAAGCGTCTGTCGGCATTGTTTCTTCCTTTTTATGTCCGCAATTTGGGCAAGTGATTGTTGATTGTAGTATGATTTCCATTTTATTTTTCCTTTTTGTCTGTTACTGAATATCCTGTTCCGTTTATTGCTTTCTCAATTTCGGCAATGTTCGTTTTTGAGTTATCAAATTCTACAATTGCATTTCCGTTTTCGTATGAAACAGTTGATTTTATTATTCCCGAAAGCTTATTCACTTCGTGGTTTACGTGTTCTTCACAACCTGCACAAGTCATACCGCTAATGGAAAACTCAACTGTTTGAACATTTGATTTGTCAACTACTATGATTTGTTTTTCTGTCTTTGGATAAAATATGTGAGCATAGTAAGGAAAGGCAAGCATTACTATTGCAAATGCTGTTACAATTCCTAAAAACATTTTGGATTGAATGAATTTTGGTTTTTCTTCTGTCTCACAATTGCAGTCAATTTGTTTTTTAGGTTTCAACTTTTGATACCAAGCAAAACCAAGAACCAAAATTGTCAAACCTATAAAATAAGGTCGGAAAGGTTCAAGCCAAGAAAAAGTTGAAGCAAGTCCGCTTGTCCCTGCGACAAGAGCCAATACAGGTGTGATGCAACAAAGTGAGGCTGCAATTGCTGTCAAAAGTCCTGCACCGATTAATTTTTTGTCTGTTTTCATATTGTTTCCAAAATTTTGTTTTCGTGAAGTATTTTGAAAAAAGGTTTGAGCATTTTTTCATACTCTTTTGTCAGTGAGTAAAAAATGGTTTGTGCTTGCCTTTCCGTTTCAATTAGTTTTCGGTCTTTGAGTTTTCGCAGATGTTGTGAAATTGCCGAAATGGTCATTCCGAGAATGTCACTAAGGTCGCAAACGCAAAGTTGTTGCTCTTCGTAAAGCAGAAACAGGATTTTCAGTCTTACGTTGTTACCCGCCAATTCAAGTCCGTTGGATAAATAGTCAAACGAACCGTTCAGTTCTAATACTCGGTCTTTACAGCGGTTGATTTGCTTAATGTCCGCTTGTTGTCTTATACACGAAATGTTGTCCATAGTGCAAAGATAGTCAATTTGTTTATTTAAGCAATTACTTAAATACAAAATATCAAAAAGAACCCGATTTTGTCTGTCGGGTTGTGTCGTCATAGCCTTGCCCATAACGTTTTCGGGCTTTGCGTTCGGGCGGGTTTCGGAGCTCAAAGTTTCAATTTATTACTATAGTTCATTAGAAGCACAAAACCTCAGGTTTGCACGTCAGCCCGCCTGACGCAAAACCCGTGTTATAGCCAGTTATTTCTTTCTGTTGACATGCACTATTTGTAGTTCCTTACCGTCTTTTTCTCTTTTGGTTCGTCCAAATAATCCAATCTTAACATCGTCTGGACTTTTTGTCTCAAGCTCCTCAGGATTAACATATGTGTACATTCCATAGCAATGACCAGATACAATCCAGCCACCTGTCTTATTTAAATGCGTCACGCTAAAGTCACCAGCAGAACTTCCAGAGTAAACTGGTCCATACTCTTTCATTAACTTAATTGATTCTTCTTTTATGTCAGCAATAGTGTCAGCGTTGTCAAATATTATATAGGTTCCATTTTCGAATAAGACCCAATCTTGATACTTTGGGTTAATTGCAAGATTTACATGGTCGAGTAGTGTCATAGTTGAAGTTGTTTTTTGGCTTTTCTCTTCAGATGGATTTTTATCTTTGTTTTTGTTGTCTGATCCGCAACTAAAGAGACAGAAAATTGATATTGTGAATATTAGTGCTCTCCTTTCGTGTCGGTTTTTCATAATTGGCTATAACTCATAAATATACGCAACTTTATAATCGCCATTTTAAAAACACATCTCCTAAATATCTCAAAATCAGTAACAATACAAAATACGCAATTGCCAACACGATTGCGCATTCAACATAATTTTCTGCGCTATCTTTCTGAAATTACTTTGGTGGAAGAAGTTCAGTTTATCAACAACTTAACCTAACCCTGTCTGCTCACGTCCAGTATTATTCCAGTGGCTATGGCAGCATTAAGCGATTCGGCTTTGCCAGTGCGGGGAATAGTAATGCGGTGGGTTATCCGTTGTGTAACAGCCTCCGAGATTCCGTTTGCTTCATTACCAATTACCAGTAACCCACCCGTAGAAAAATTTATCTGATGTACATCTACCCCATCCATAAAGGCACCATAAACCTTGCCGGTGTACGAGGCTAAAAAATCGACCAGGTTTGTATAAAAAACTTCCACCCTGCTAAACGAACCCATGGTTGCCGTTATCACTTTTGAATTGTACAAATCGGCCGTTTCCGCGGAAGCGATAATATGGGTAACACCATACCAATCTGCGGTGCGGATAATGGTGCCGAGGTTACCCGGATCGCGGATATCGTCCAGCACCAGTGCCAACTCATACGGTTTTAGCACGGGCGCACTATTGGGTTTGATGCGGGCAATGGCCAGCGCACCATCGTTGGTCTGAAACGAGCCAGCCGCTACCAGTTCGGCCCCGGTAGCAGGCACTACTTCCACTCCGCGTTTGGCTAATAGCTTTTGTTCTGCCACGATAAAAGGATCAGTGGCCGCCACCCAAAGCACTTCAAAGTCAGAGTTCAATAACTCCACCACACTTTTAGCACCCTCTACCACAAAGCATTGTTGCTCTTTTCGGTATTTTTTTACTTGCAGTGCTTTGATATGCTTAACTTTAGCCTTCGAAATCATAGTGAACGGTTCAAAAAAAATACTTCTCTATTCATCATTTATCCTGTTGCTGGGTAGCTGCCGGGGTACCCGATATCTCCAAGAAAACCAAAAGTTACTCGATAAACAAAGTATTGAGGCTCCAAAAGGTATTAATAAAACCGGGCTTGCCGATTTATATGTACAAAAAGCCAACCGCAGATTTTTAGGGCTGCCCATCAACAGCCTGGTGTGGATGCACCACGAGGGCGTAAAGCAATATAACCAGCAGAAGTTCATCGATAAAAAAGCAAAGGTAGAAGCCCGCTTCGATAAGAAAATAGCAGGCACCCAAAATGCAAAACGCATGGCCAACTACCAGTATCGCAAACAAAACCAGGTTGATGAACTGAACAAAAAGATTGAAGAAGGTAATCTGTTTATGCAATGGGGCGAACCGGCTGCAGTATTTGATTCTGCTAATGTAGTGGCTACCGAAGAAAAGATGAATGATTACCTGTTTAATGAAGGCTATTTTCAAAACGAGGTTACATCAACCATTAAAGAGTACAAAAAAAGAGTAAACGTTACCTATCAGGTTAAACCGGGCAAAGCTTATTTTTTTGACACCCTCTTTTATCAGATTGCCGATTCGAGCATTAGAAAAATTATTCAAAAAACACGAAACCAAAGCCTGATCCGTAAAAACGACCGGTACAAACAAGAAACGCTGAATAAAGAACGGGAACGAATTGACTTGCTGCTGAAAGACAAGGGCTACTTTAACTTTACGCGGCAGTTCATAGAGTTCTCGATTGATACCGCCTACCGCGGGTCGCGACAAGTTGCCGTGCGGATTGAAATTACCAACCCACCACGCAGAAATTCGCACAAATTGTTTCGGGTTGACTCGGTTTTGTTTACCACCGATGCAGCCGTAAACACGCGCGATACGTTGAAGCGAACCTCAGAAGAATACAACTCCATTACCTTCAATTACTTTAAGAATCAGTACAACAAAAAGTTGCTTTCGCGAAGGGTTTTTATTCACAAAGACAGTTTGTACAGTCGCAGTAACACGTTTAATAGCCAACGCCAGTTGGCCAACCTTGATATTTTTAAGTTTATAAATGTAAACTACGAAGAGGTAAACAACGGAAGTGATTCCACCTCGGGTAAGTTTGTGGGCCACATTTTTTGCAGTCCGCTGGATCGTTACTCCTGGTCTAACGAAGCCGGTGTAACGGTAACGCAAGGTTTTCCAGGACCCTATTTCAGTACCAACTTCAAAATGCGCAATCTCTTCCGCGGGCTTGAGATTCTGGAGATTAATGGTCGCTTTGGGTTTGAAGGTGTTGCTTCTGCTACTGATCGCAGTAACTTTTACCGCAGCACCGAAGCCAGTTTAAATGGAAGCATCACTTTTCCGCAATTTCTTTTTCCGTTTAGTGAAAAAGCTGCAACGCGAATGGCGAAATACAATCCGCGTACCCGTCTTTTGGCTGGTTATACATTTACCGAACGCCCGGAATATACCCGATCTATCACCACAGTTTCCAATACCTACACCTGGCAAAACAGACAAACCACTCAACTCTCACTTACCCTTATCAACCTGAACATTATCCGATCCAGGTTAGACTCGGCCTTTAATAAGCTGCTTACTGATTTGCAAACTAACCAGGGCAACAACCTTAAAAATTCCTTTAATCCATCATTCGTAAGCAGTGTTATTTTTGGCATCACCTGGAATCCCAACAACTACGGAAACACCGAGAAGAGTTCTTTCTTTATGCGTGCGCAAGCCGAAACCGGTGGAACGTTATTCAACTTTGCCGAGCCGGGTTACATTACAAGGCAAGGTTTAGAACTTTATCAATTTGTGCGCTTTAATTTTGACTTTCGCAAAAGTGTTGTCATCAATAAATCCACTGTGCTGGCTTATCGTGTTAATACCGGTGTCGGATACGCATACAGTAATAACAAAGTATTACCCTATGAAAAATACTTTTTTGCAGGAGGTAGTAACAGTGTGCGCGCGTGGTTACCCCGAAGATTAGGTATTGGAACAGTACCTCCAAACCTGAGTGCCGATGCTGATAAAGATGGTCTGTTTGATTATAGTTTTGAAAAACCAGGAGAGGTATTGCTGGAGGGCAGCATTGAATTACGCAAAAAATTATTTGGCTTTGTAAATGGTGCAATTTTTATTGATGCCGGAAATGTGTGGTCGTTCCGGCAACTGCAAATTATCCGCGAAGGTTCTAATGTAGCCTCGTGGAATGGTTCGTCCAGAATTGATGGCAACTTTTATAAGCAATTGGGTGTGGGCACCGGATTTGGGTTCCGGTTTGATTTTTCTTTCCTGGTACTACGACTGGACTTAGGCATGAAAGTACTTGATCCGGGAAGACCAGAAGGCGAGCGTTTCGTGTTGAACAAAATGAAATTCTTTAGTCCGTTTGGTGTAGACCGCGAGCCTGTGATTTTTAATATCGGTATCGGGTACCCATTTTGATACTTACCACCTGATTTTAAACAAGAGGCGCAGCCGTCTTCGCCTGATGCCAGAGCCGTTACCACTTCAACAACTTAGCTAACGCAGAAGCTACTTTACCTGCATTTGGTAACATCATTTTTTCCAATGCCATATTAAGCGGCACAGCCGGAAGGTTAGCGGCCCCAACAACAGAAACGGGCGCATCGAGATCAGCAAAGCAGTGTTGAGAGATTCTTCCGGCCAGTGATTCAGCAAATGAATTGAGAACCGGCTCTTCGGTAAGCACCAACACCCGTCCATGTTGCTTTACGCAAGCTGTAATTAAATCCCAATCGATTGGATTAAGTGTACGTAAATCTACAATCTCTACCTGTCCCGGAAATTCAAGAGCTGCTTCGCGTGCCCAATACACACCCATTCCGTAGGTAATAACCAAGGCAGTATCCGATGCTGCAATTTTTTCATCAGAAGCTTGTAACACAATTTTGCCTTTGCCTAACGGCAGCACATAATGTTCATCGGGTTCAATGGTTTTAGCATCAGCCGTACCGGGAAGCTTGCTCCAATACAAACCTTTATGCTCCAGCATAATTACAGGATTAGGATCATAGAAGGAAGCTTTCATCAATCCCTTCATATCGGCAGCATTGGAAGGATACACTACTTTAATTCCGCGAATGGTTAGCAAGGTAGATTCAATACTTCCGGAATGATACGGACCACCTCCACCATAAGCACCAATCGGAACACGTATTAATGCCTGAACCGGAAACTTACCTTTCGATAAATAGCAACTTTTGGAAAGCTCTTCAACCAATTGATTAAGACCCGGCCAGATGTAATCGGCAAACTGAATTTCAACAATGGGCTTTACACCCACCGCAGCCATGCCTGCCGTTGAACCAATGATGTACGCTTCTTGTATGGGTGTATTAAACACCCGATCATCGCCATACTTTTGTGCTAATGTGGCCGCCTCGCGAAATACCCCCCCTAACCTGCCGCCCACATCCTGTCCATAAAAGATTGCAGTGGGTTCACTTTTCAAAATCTCATCAACTGCATGCAATGCAGCATCTACCATAATTACTTTGGTTGCCTTTTTCGGACTTCGGTTACCCTTCTCTTCTGTAATTGGTGTAGGTGCAAACTCATGCGAATCAAAATCATCCGGATCAGCATCTTGTGCAGCAACTGCTTTTTCGAAATCAGAAAGTACATGTTGATCCACTTTCGTTTTTATAACTTCCAGTTCAGACTTACTGATTCCTGATTCAATCAATTGCTTTTCGAGAATTTTAATAGGATCGCGTTGTGCATGAATCGCAAGGTCCTCGCCCCGATACCATTCTTTGCGCACCCCTGAAGTATGATGCCCTAATAACGGACACGTGGCATGCAGTAAAACCGGAGCCTGGTTTTTTCTTACGTAAGCAATCGCCTCTTCCACTGCTGCATAACTTGCCCTGAAATCTGCGCCATCAACCTGCATGCGATACATGCCTTTAAAGCCGGCCGCATATTCATAGGCATTCATGGTTCGCATTTCTCTACCTGTGGCAGAAATACCCCACTCATTATCCTGCACGAGATAAAAAATGGGCAATGATTTTAAAACTGCCATCTGAAAAGCCTCAGCCACTTCGCCCTCGGTAACAGAACCATCGCCCAGCGAACACAGAACAATGGGCTTGTTGCCCTTAAGTTGTTTGGATGATTGCAGATATGAGATAGCATGGGCCATACCTGTAGCTGGTATTGCCTGCATACCCGTAGCCGAACTCTGATGAGGAATTATTGGAAATCCCTCGCGCTTCAGGTTAGGATGTCCATAGTAACTTCTACCTCCGCTAAAAGGATCATCGGCTTTAGCCATTAGCTGCAACATGAGTTCGTAGGGCTGTAAGCCTAAGCCCAACAAAACTGATTCATCGCGGTAATAAAGCGATGCATAGTCATAGGCTTTAAGTTGCAAGCCAACAGCCAACTGAATTGCCTCATGGCCACGCGATGTACTATGAACATATTTAGCGCAAATTTCACGTTGTTCATCATACAAACGCGACATCCGCTCAGCAGTTTTCATTAACTTATATGCCTGCTTCAGTATTTCTGGTGTAATTGTTGACTTACCCGGCAGCGTTTTTGTCTCAGTTCTTGCCATCTTCAATCGGTTGAAAGAGGTGCCAATATAAATAATTTATTACGGCTGGTAACCCTAAAAATACTTGTGCGGAAACACAAACCAAGGTACATTTCACCATTGAATATGAAACGTGATTTAGAAGAATTCTGGAGTAGGCTCAGTCATTGGGGAACAAACCCTTCGCACCCCTTTCAGCACCGCAGAAATATTATACTTACCAATCGCATCAGTCTGCTGATTGCAGCCTTCACTTTCATGCTATGCATACTCTCTACCACAGCCTTCGGTTGGATTTATAGTTCGCAATTAGCCTTAGGTTTCACGCTGCTTTTTCTTTTTCCCCTCATTCTTAACAGGCTTGGATTTATTACGCTTGGCCGTGTTTTTTTATCTACCATTGTTAGTCTGGCTTCAATAGTTGTTTCCATAGTAGATAAGTTCGACTATTTCCAATTGGAAGAATTTCAATACTTTGAATTTCGGCTAACCCTACTAACGGCAACATTATTTCCATTCATTCTATTCAGATTAAAGGAGGTCCGGTTCTGGGCAATTGCTCTTGGTGTAAATTTTCTTTGCATTTTATTGTACGACCCTTTTCACAATTGGTTTGGTGTAGGCTATTATCAGAAAGGATTTACAGGACCAAATTATTTCTTTCTGACCTTCATGACGTTGTCCGCATTTTTTGTGATTGCGCTAACTACCTATTTTCTAAAACTAAGCTTTGAAAAATCAGAAGCAGCAAATGAAGCCCTTATTGAAGAACTTAAAACCAAACGCAATGAATTGCTTCAGGCAAATTCGCTTATTCAAAAACAACAAGAGTTACTAAGCGAAGAAAATCTGAATCTAAACCGCGAACTGGTTGCTAAAAACCAACAACTCCTTGAAACCAATGCTGAGTTAATTAATCACAACAACGATCTGCAGCAATTCAGCTATACTATTTCACATAATCTGCGTGGGCCATTGGCTAGCATAACCGGGCTATTGGCTTTGGTTAATGAAAGTGAAGTGGGTAAATCGAATAAGCCACTTCTTACTCATTTTAAAACCTCGATTAATGCGCTCGAGTCAACCATTCGGGATCTGGGTAATATTATTGATACCCGGAACCGGATAACACGACTCCGTCAGTCAATTGGATGGGAAGGTTTAATGGAAAATATCAGAATACAATTATCAAAAGATATTGAGGATAATAAAGTAACCCTGCTAACCTCTTTTGAGGATGCCCCTGAAATCTTTTCGGTTAAACCTATGGTGCAAAGCATCTTGTATAATCTTGTAAGTAACGCCATTAAATATCGAAACCCCGAAAGACCTTGTATCATACAGGTGCGCACTACTAAAATCAAAAACCATATTCAACTGGAGGTTACAGATAATGGTATGGGTATAGACATGAAACGCTTTGGCGATAAACTCTTTAGTTTATACCGCAGGTTTCACACCCATACTGAAGGCAAAGGGCTTGGGTTGTTTCTGGTTAAGCTACAAACCGAAACACTGGGTGGCCATATTGAGGTAATAAGCGAAGTTGATAAAGGCACAACCTTTCTTGTTAAATTCAAATTAACAGAAGATGTAAATGAACAACTACTTCTGGATAATGATGTAGTGAAAATTTACTACAACGCTTCTATTGATTCATTGTGTACCATCTGGAAGGCTGCGCATTCCAATGAAGATTTTGAGAACACCCTTGTTCTGTCATTGGATTTTCTTAAAACGTATCGAACTCCTAACTGGATTTCGGATGTGCGTAAGGTTCCCTATCGGGATGAACTTGAGCTAAATCAGATCAGAGCCCGGCATAGAAACGAATACGTTAAAGCGGGCGTAAAACGGATAGCCGTTGTTGTTAATCCTGCTGATTATAGTGCTGAAGGTTTTGAATCTAAAAAGCAAGCATTAACCAATGCTTACCCGGTGCAGTTTAGTTTCTTCGAAACCTTCGAAACTGCCTACAACTGGATTAAACTTGAAAATGAAAACCAAAAACAGAAGCAAGCTGATTTTCCTTTCCAGTGATTTAAGCAGCACTAAGTTTGTATGCCGCCCGAAGTCTTTCAATCAAGCGGGCAGATTCAGTAAAGTCTAATGTTTGTTGACCATCGCTAAATGCCTCCTCAGGCTTTTGATGGGTCTCATAGATTATACCATCTGCTCCGGCAACAGTGGCCGCCAATGCTACTGGCGGTACAAACTCCCGAATGCCAATTCCATGCGATGGATCGGCTACCACCGGCAAATGCGATTTCGCCTTCAGAATTGGAATAGCATTAATATCCATCGTATTGCGACTGGCCTTTTCATAGGTGCGGATACCCCGTTCACACAAAATCAGTTTTTCATTCCCGGCCGAGAAAACATACTCGGCTGATGACAACAATTCATCAATTGTTCCGGAGATACCGCGTTTAATCATTACCGGTTTATCCACCTTACCCAACTCATCCAGTAAATTAAAATTCTGCGTGTTGCGCGCGCCTACCTGAAACACATCCACATAGGGCAGCATGGGCTCAATCTGGCTTACCTGCATTACCTCGCTGATAATTTTTATTCCATTCTTCCGGGCTAACGCATACCACAATTTCAATCCATCAATTCCCAATCCCCGAAAGGCATAAGGCGAACTGCGCGGCTTAAACACACCGCCCCGCATAATGCGCACCTGGTTATCAACCAGATGTTGAATGGTTTGCTCAATCTGCTTCTCACTTTCAATAGAACATGGCCCGGCCATAATGGCCAGACCGCTACCACCAATTGTTACGCCATCGCCCAGATCAATTACCGTAGGCGAAACTTTCCATTTCTTTGAAACCAGTTTATACTCATCTGATACCTGATGAATATCGGCAATACCGGCCATGTGTCCGATGGTTCGGATATCAAACTCTTTTTTTCCTATGGCCACCAGGTATTGACTTCGCTGCGTATTGACTTCCATGGATTTGTAACCCAGAGCAGCTACTTTCTCAATAATAGATACTTTTACCTCTTGACTGATCTTTGGCTTTAATTCGATAATCATTTTGTTAACGACTTTACAAATTGAAGAACATCAGCGTTAAGATTTTTGCTTGCGCTGATTTGGTTAATGAACGAACTACCCACAATGGCTCCGGCTGCATGCATACACGCTTGCCTGTAGGTTTTTGAGTTTGAGATTCCAAAACCGATTAAGAATGGATTTCTAAGTTTAAGCGACTTTAACTTTTGAAAGTATGCCAATTGCTCAGAACTGAATTCTTCCTTCGCGCCTGTAGTGCTGGACGCTGACACGGCATAAATAAAACCTGTACTAAGGGCATCAATTTTTCTGATCCGCGCCTCGCTTGTGGTTGGTGAAATCAGAAAGGAAACACTCAGGTTCAGCGAAGTTGTTAATGTTTCATATTGCGAAAATTCATCTAATGGCAAATCCGGCAAAATCAATCCATCTACTCCCACTGCTGCAGCATCGTTAAGAAATCGTTCAATACCATATTGCATAACCGGATTCAGGTAACCCATTAAAACAATCGGGAGCTTAACCTGCTTTCGAATGGAAGCAACCTGTTTCAATAACAAGGTTAACGTCATCCCATTATCTAACGCTTGCTTATTACTGGCCTGAATAGTTGGGCCATCGGCAACCGGATCGGAAAATGGGATTCCGATTTCAATTAAGTCAGCACCTGCAGCTTCCAATGCTACCGCAATTGCTTCCGTGTCGTTCAGGTTTGGAAATCCTGCGGTATAAAAAACCGACAGCACGGGTTTCGTTGTATTAGCCAAAAGTTCTGTTATTCTGTTTTTCATACCTTTTTAACTTCAATATTTTCCCCAGCGGATGTAGGTTTCCAAATCTTTATCGCCCCTTCCCGAAAGGTTAACCACTACCACATCTTCTTTTGTAAGTTCTACTTTTGAAAGTGCGGCTATAGCATGTGCCGATTCAATGGCAGGTATAATCCCTTCCATCCGCGCCAGCTCAATACCGGCATTCATGGCCTCATCATCGGTAGCGTTTACAAACTGTACTCTTCCAGTTTCAAATAAATGCGCATGCAAGGGGCCAATGCCGGGATAATCCAAACCTGCAGAAATAGAATAAGGTTCAACAACCTGACCATCGCTGGTTTGCATTAATAACGTTTTGCTACCGTGTAACACACCCGGTTTTCCCAATGCCGTAGTAGCAGCCGATTCGCCACTATCCACGCCCAGGCCTGCAGCTTCTACCCCCACCAGGTTTACATGTTCTTCATTCAGGTAATGATAAAACGCTCCGGCTGCATTACTGCCTCCACCCACACAGGCCACTACATAGTCGGGATTGGGCTGACCTATTTCAGTTACTAATTGCTTCTTTATCTCTTCGCTGATTACAGATTGAAACAAGGTAACCATGTGTGGATAAGGATGTGGACCCACCACCGAACCGATTATATAATGCGTGTCGGTCGGATGGTTTATCCAATGGCGCATGGCTTCGTTGGTAGCATCCTTTAGCGTCATGTTGCCCGATAATGCCGGAACAACCTTTGTACCGAGAATGCGCATGCGTTCAACATTAGGCCGTTGGCGCTCCATATCTAACTTACCCATATAGACAATGCAGTCCATGCCCATTAGCGCGCACACCGTAGCGGTTGCCACACCATGTTGTCCCGCCCCGGTTTCGGCTATTATCTTTTGTTTACCAAGACGCTTCGCTAATAAAATCTGACCAATGGTGTTATTGATTTTGTGGGCTCCTGTATGACAAAGATCTTCGCGCTTCAAATAAATTTTAGCATTATACTTTTCAGAAAGTCGCGAAGCATAATAAAGTGGCGTAGGGCGACCCACATAATTATGAAGCAGATCAGCAAACTCTTTCTGAAAATCTGGTTGTTGCATAATTTCCAGATAGTGAGTGCGTAATTCCTCTACGTTGGGATACAACATTTCCGGAATGTATGCGCCTCCAAAATTTCCATAATAACCCCGCACATCTACATCGTACTGCATAACTTTATTGGTTAAGGTTTGATTCAGTTAACAACTTAATCAGCTTTTTTACTTTTGAACTATTTTTTAAACCTGGTGCTGTTTCAACACCGCTATTCACATCAATTCCATACCATTGCGGATGATGATACTCTTTTAGCAGACTCACATCATCTTCTGATATACCACCACTCAAGAAAAAAGGAACCGAGCCCTTATAGTGTTGAAGTAAATTCCAATCGAACTTTATGGCGTTACCCCCATACTGCTTGCCTTTTGTATCGAAAAGAAAAAAATCCGACACTGCTTCAAATTTTTCTGTTACTTCAAAATCAAAATCCACATCCACTCTAAAAACCTTTATGACCGCTACACCGTTTGCTTTCAGATTTTGAACGTATGCCGGTGTTTCATCGCCATGAAGTTGAACGTAATCCAGCCTGTGCTTGTGAACAAGATCAAGAAGAGTTTCAGGAACTTCGTTTACAAAAACACCCACCCGTTTAGTGTTTGTTGGAAAATTTTCCGGAATCAAAAACGCATCGCCCACATACCGGGGTGAATTCTTATAGAAGATAAAACCCATAAACTGTGGTTGTGCCTCAGCAACGGCAACTATGTTAATGGCTTCCCGCATCCCGCACACTTTACACATTATGGAGTTAACTTCTTTCACAATGCTTTTTGCTCTAATTTTTTTAACTCGCGAATAAATTCATAACAAGCTTGTTCGGGTCTGCTTTGTTGCATGAAATTCTGCCCCATTAAAAAACCCTGATAGCCATGCCGTTTTAGCTCGATTATAGTTTGCGGATTTTCAATGCCACTCTCCGAAATTTTTACAAATTGACTGGGGATAAACTCAGCCAACTGTGCGGACAAGGTAACATCCGTAACAAAAGTTTTAAGGTTACGATTGTTTACGCCTATCAAGTCAGCACCGGCCTCCAGATTCGCCTCGAGTTCTTTCCGGTTGTGAACTTCCAACAAAACCTCAAGCTTTAGCGAGTGTGCAAACCCGGCCAGTTGTTTTAGTCTTACAGGCTCAAGCGCAGCGGCTATCAGTAAAACAGCATCTGCACCGATTGATTTCGCTTCAATAATCTGGTATTCATCAACCGTAAAATCCTTTCGCAGAATTGGGCAAAAGTTAAACTTTCGGGCTATGATTAGATCTTCACTGCTTCCTCCAAAATATTTTGAATCGGTAAGCACCGAAAGTGCCGAAGCCCCGGCTTGCATGTATCCAATTGAAGTGCGCTCTACAGACACATATGGATTAATAACCCCTTTCGATGGCGACTTACGTTTAATCTCTGCGATTATTCCTGATTTATCAGGCCGTGTTACGTACTTCTTCAAGGATACCGTTGGGCCATCAAAGTAAATGCTCTTCTCCAGCAACTTAACCGGATACAACGCTTTCCGCTCTTCTACCTCTTTGTATTTGGTTGCAATAATTTCTTCCAGAATATCCATGCTACTTCGTCATTAGTTTTTTAAAAGCCTGTAATGCCTTGCCCGATTTTAATGCTTCGGTTGCCCGGGTAACTGCCTGCCCCAAACCTTGTTTTGTATCAGCACAGTATAAAGCCATGGCGGCATTGGCAATTACAGCCGATTGCTGAGCCGTGGTTCCATTGCCCTCCAGTACGTTCATAAAAATTCTGGCCGATTCCTCCACCGTAGTTCCGCCTTTAATCTCTTCATATTTTAATTTGGGTAGACCCAGATCAACCGGGTTAGTCAATCGTTCGCCTCCGTTATAGAAAAACTTAAATGCACTGGTAAGCGAAACTTCATCGTAACCATCCAGCGAATGCAGTATTAAAAAATCTTTCCCGCTTTGCTGATATAAATATGCGTACTGCCGGGCGAGTTCCAGACTAAACACACCCACCAATTGACGGGTAGGAAATGCCGGGTTAACCATTGGGCCCAACATGTTAAAGAAAGTTTTCACACCAAGCTCTTTGCGAATGGGGGCTACATTTTTCATAGCCGGATGAAACAAGGGTGCATGCATGAAACAAATATTACTGCGATCTAAGCTCCGTTTCAGTTCATCATGATCGTTTGTAAATGTATAGCCAAAGTATTCCAACAGATTGGAAGAACCACATGCGGATGACACCCCGTAATTACCATGCTTGGCAACCGGCTGCCCGGCTGCGGCCACCACAAAAGATGAAAGCGTAGAAAGATTGATGGTATTCTTACCATCGCCACCGGTACCACACACATCCATTACCGGTTGATCGAAACGTGCCGCCACACAAAGTTCCAGCATCGCATCGCGAAAACCTTGTAATTCATCTACCGTAATGCTGCGCATCATATACACCGTCATAAACGCTGCGGTCTGGCTCAGGTTAAATTTACCTTGCGCTAAATCCACCAGCACCCGGTGCGCGGTTTCTTTCGTAAGACTTCTATGCTCGATCAATTCTGTTAAAATCTGTTTCATGTGTTAATAATTGCTTTTTAGTGGACACATGGAATCGCCTGAACCATCATCCTTTTGGGTGTAAAGTATTTAATTGGCGATTTCATTATTATTCACCTTAGCGGGTATGTGTTAACCAGTTTTCAATCATTCGAGGACCTTCCGGAGTCATAATTGATTCCGGATGAAATTGTAAGCCTCGCACATCAAACTCAATATGCCGTAAACCCATAATTAAACCAGCTTCATTCAAGGCTGTTACCTTCAACGACTTGGTTAACGTATCTGGCTTTACCGCCCACGAGTGATAATGTGTGGCCTGAAATTTTGTATTCACACCTTTAAACAAATACTCCTGATCGTCCTGCACCACACCAGTTGAGGTTACCCCATGCAATACCTGCGGAATGTTGAACAACTCAGCCCCATAAACTTCAGCAATACCCTGATGACCGAGGCAAATTCCCAAAATACTTTTTGATGAACCGTACGTTTTGATAAGGGCTTTCATAATACCCGCCTCATCCGGAATACCCGGGCCGGGCGAAAGCAGAATTTTATCATAGACCGCCACAGCATCCAAACTTATTTTATCGTTTCGGTAAACATCGGGCAAATAACCCAACACCCGAATGATGTGCACCAGATTGTACGTAAACGAATCGTAATTATCGAGAACCAGTATCTTCATAAACCGTTAAATTTTTTCGGCCAGTAAAACCGCTTTGCGTAAGGCCTCCAGTTTGTTATTAACTTCCTGCAATTCACTTTCGGCTTTTGATTTTGAAACCACACCTGCACCCGCCTGGTAAATCAATTCATTATCCTTACTCAAAAACGTGCGAATCATAATAGCATGATTGAAGGAATTATCGAAACCGAGAAAGCCGATGGCACCACCATAAAAACCACGATTTACATTTTCGTATTGGTCAATCAGCTTCATGGCCATGTGCTTGGGTGCTCCTGAAAGTGTGCCGGCCGGAAAGGTATCCGCTGCCATTTGCACGACCGATGAATCAGATCGGATTGTTCCGGTAATTTTTGATACCAGGTGAATTACATGCGAATAGTATTGAATTTCTTTAAACACTTCTACATGCACCGCTTCGGCATTGCGGCTCATATCGTTTCGCGCCAGATCTACCAACATTATGTGTTCGGCATTTTCCTTTTCATCTGCCGAAAGGCGTTCGGCTAATTGTGCATCTTCCTGGTCGTTACCCGATCTGCGAAATGTTCCGGCTATCGGATAGATGTGCGCCTTTCCATTCTTGATCTGTATCTGGGCTTCGGGTGAAGATCCAAACAATTTAAAATTACCATAATCGAAATAGAAAAGATAAGGCGATGGATTAATGGATCGCAGCGCCCTGTAAACATTAAATTCATCGCCCTGAAAGCCCGTTGCAAACCTTCGCGAAAGCACAATCTGAAACACATCGCCCCGAAAGCAATGTTGTTTGCCTTTGTTTATTATTTCCAGAAACTGCTCGTCAGAATAATTGGATTGCTCTTGCTGTGTGCGATTAAATTTAAATGTTGTTACACGATTGTTGTTAATCAGTTGCTCAAGTCGATCCAGTGTACTACCAGAATTTGCTGTGGCGGGCTGATGTTCAAACAACGTCATCTCATTATGAAAATGATCTACCACAATTACGTACCGGTAAAGTGAATACATCATATCCGGAATCTCCGGCCCGGTATGTTGCAAGGTTAAATCTTCAAAATACCGAACTGAATCATAGGCCATATAACCGAACAATCCGGCATGGGGGTAACGTGTAGGTACCGCTTCAACCTGAAACGAGTTTTTGAACTCTTCAAAAAGTGCTGCTACCTGACCGTTGGTTACGCTGACCTGCCGGGTTTCCGTATCCGGCAAGGTAATCTCTGCATGACCGCCAGCAACTTTGAAAGTAGCAATTGGTTCACAACAGATAAACGATAAACTGTTTTCATTTCCGTGATAGTCCGAACTTTCCAACAATACACTGGCTGCAAACACATCGCGTAATTTCAGGTAGATATTTACCGGTGTTATGGTATCAGCAAGTAATTGGCGGGTATTAGTCTTGAAATTCATTTTGAAAAGGTTTTAAAATAAGAAGGCCCACTGTGAACAGCGGGCCTTCGGCATATTGAATTTTACATAGCAGGGCTGCTCACCAATCGAATTTCGACTTGTGCCACCACCATGCATTATGTACAGACTTCAGCATAATTACTCAGCTTTTTTGCGGCTTGGCTTTTTCGGCTTGGCTTCTGCTACCGCAGTTGTTGTTTTCTTAGAAGCAGCACGTTTTAATCGAGCTTTGATTTTTTTGCGGCTACGGGAAACCCCGAACGAACCTGCCGTACGTTTGCCTTTTCTTGTTTTTTTATCTCCTCTTCCCATTAAAATTAAATATTTAGAGTGGCAATTATAGCAAAGGGTTCTTTTACCACAAAATTTTCTAATCTCTTTCTATCAAAATCGATATTAAATCCCGGGCATTTGCCTGAACAAATCGGTAAAGTTTGAGTTAACTTTAGATGAACATAAATAAAGCAGGTATGTCAAACCCAATTATGATTGAGGCCCTTCGCAGGGCAGCCGTGAAGTTAGAACAAAGCAACGACTACCAATGGGGCCATATGGGCTTATGCAATTGTGGTTTTCTGGCCCAGCAAATTACTGCACTCACTAAATCCGAAATTCACTCCAGGGCTATGCTAAAACCGGGCGACTGGTCTGAACAATTAAACGACTACTGCCCCACCAGCGGCTTACCTATGGATGACCTTATTACGGAATTGTTGAATACTGGCTTTAAGCGAGAAAACCTCCAGAATCTGGAGCGCCTTGCCGACCCCGAGATACTCCGGCACATGCCCTCTAACCGGCAAAATCCGAAACACAATGTAAAGCAAGATGTTGTTTTATATCTGCAAACCTGGGCCACATGTCTGGAGAATGAACTCCTCAACAAAATTACATTACCGGAATTTAAGGTAAGTTTGGTTTAGCCATCGGGTACTTAAACAGGATGCAATCTTTAGCTTGAAAGTTTTGATTGGGGAATTTCCACCACTCCTTCAGCACGGCTTCCTCCACAAAACCACACTTTTGTAACACCCTGACTGAGGCCAGATTATCAGCATCTACAAAAGAACCGATCCTAATAACATCTGGTTGCATAAGTAAAAGTTGCACCAGTTTGTGGGTGGCCTCGGTTGCATAACCTCTTCCCCAATGTAACGGCCCCAGCACATAACCAATTTGAGTTCTGCCACCATCATTCAAAAATCCACAAGCACCAATAAGGCGATTAGTGCCCTTAAGCCGGATGGCAAATGAAAAGTCAAGACTTTGTGCCCATGCCTGCCTTGCATAAAGCAGAAACTGCCGCGTAGCCTGCAATGATTCATGCATGGACCAACTTACAAAACGGGTGCTTTCCGGCTTGCTGGCATAAGTATAAAAGATTTCCTCCGCATCCGTAAGCTGGAGACGGCCCAAAATGAGGCGTTGTGTTTCAACACGTTCCGGAATAACCATACCTTTACTCAATGGCCAAAGAAAATAATATAGTTCATCAATACTTCAAAAAAGAAATGCCCGATGGCAAAATTCTTTTGCGGGTAAACCCGATTCTGTTTAAGGGAACTGAGATCTGGGTTAGCCCAACTGGTACCGAAATGCGAAATCTTGATTTTGATACCGAAATTTTTGAAGACCTTAAAGTAGATGGCTTTGCTGAAGTTAACCCGATGGAATTCAACCTTTATCTAGCGGGATTGATGGAATAAGAGTTATCGTTATGTCGGGTATTTTATTAGTTTTGCACCGGCAAATCGGCACGACCAGCTCCTGCTGAACTCCCCCAGGGCCGGAAGGCAGCAAGGGTAGGCGGTTGTAGCGGTGCGATGTTCGGTTTGCCACTTTTTAATCACTTCTTTACCTGTGGATTTTCTTATTCCACTAACTTTATAACCTCAATCATTAACCTAATGCCATGAAATTCTTTATTGACACTGCTAATCTTAACGAAATAAAAGAAGCCTACGATTTAGGTGTTTTGGATGGAGTAACTACCAACCCATCACTAATGGCAAAAGAAGGTATAGCCGGACACGAAAAAGTAAAGGCACACTATAAAGCCATTTGCAATATTGTGGATAACAACGTAAGTGCTGAAGTGATTGCTACCGACTTTGAAGGCATTATCAAAGAAGGAAAAGAGCTGGCTAAGATTGATGATAAGATTGTGGTGAAAGTACCCATGATTAAAGATGGAATTAAAGCCATTAAAAAATTTACAAGCGAAGGTATTCGCACCAATTGCACCCTGGTGTTTTCACCCGGCCAGGCTATTCTGGCTGCCAAAGCAGGTGCCAGTTACCTCTCGCCTTTTATTGGCCGGTTAGACGATATTTCGCAGGATGGTTTAGAATTTATTGCACAGGTACGGTTGATTTACGATAACTATGGCTATGGCACTGAAATTCTGGCCGCCAGCATTCGTCATTCCATGCACGTAATAAAGTGTGCCGAAATCGGAGCCGATGTAGTTACTTGTCCGCTAAGCGTAATTACTGCTTTGCTCAATCATCCACTAACCGATTCGGGCTTAGCCAAATTTTTAGCCGACCATAAGAAAGCTAACGCATAAGCGTTTCAAATTCAGGTTTTAAATCTTGAATTTTCAATTTTGAATTAAAGCTATGTTTTCAACCGACCCCGTTGTTCGTGTTAAAGAAGCCAGCATCTTTCAAGACCACAATACTGTACTTAATGAAATCAGCTTCGAAATAGATAAGGGTGAGTTTACATTTCTTATCGGGCGCACCGGTTCGGGTAAAAGTTCATTACTTAAAACCTTATATGCCGATCTTCCACTCAGGTTGGGAGATATAAACGTGGCCGGCTTCAACATTCGTGATATTAAATCCAGCCAGGTGCCAATGTTAAGGCGCAAAGTGGGTATCATCTTTCAGGATTTTCAATTGTTTCCTGATCGTACGGTAGGTGAAAATCTGAACTTTGTAATGAAAGCTACCGGCTGGAAAGACAGTGCCCGTATGAAAAACCGGTTGGCCGAAGTATTGATGCAGGTTGGATTGGGATCGGTAGAAAAGAAAATGCCCCACCAACTTTCGGGTGGCGAGCAACAACGGGTAGTTATTGCACGCGCGTTGATCAATGAACCGCTCATTCTGATTGCGGACGAACCCACCGGAAACTTAGATCCCGAAGTGGCACAGGGTATTCTGAAAATCTTTCAACAGATTAATAAAAGCGGCACGGCTATTTTAATGGCCACCCATAGCTACGGATTAATCAAACGCTTTCCGGCAAGGGTACTAAAATGCGAAGACGGAAAATTACTGGATAGCAACAAAGATAAGTTTGAGTTAAAGAGCGAGGAAGACTTTTAAATCTCAGTATCCTTATCCGCTCTTGCTGCCCGCTTCGATTCTTCCAGTTTATGAATTTGCTGATTGAGTAAATCTATCCGCACCAGCATATTCAATACCAATGCATCCTTAACTTGTTCTGTCGGATTGGTTTTCATTTGTTCGCGCAGTACCTGATACATCGCATCTAATTTTGCAAAGTCGTTGGCAAACTGATCGTCTGCAAAGGTGTCGCGGGTATAGCTTATCCACTCTACCTTCTCTGCAATCTGATCGGTGTAGAATTTTTCCAGGTTGGTGAATTCGCCCTGAAGCTGGGCCGTTTCTTTTTGATTACGGCTTTCAACCGGCTTATCCGCAAAGAATAACCACCCCGAAACACCAAACAGAATGATCGCAGCTGCCCGCCAAATGGTTACGTTATTCCAGATGGAAGTTTTGGGAAGCTGAGTTTGAATCCCCTGCCACACCTTATCCGATGGCTGGCGATTATCAAAAGCTTCGCGATTTTTATCAACAAAATCCTTTAAAGAGTCTTTCATGTGTTAATATTTTATTTTCTAAGGGCACATGGAATTCGCATACAAAGAGTCGTACTACCAGGTAGATTAGTGGAGTTAACATTTTCGCCAGGCATGGTGCGCTTTATGCTCATTTCATATTTTTCCCTCCTCCAAAAGGTCTTTAAGTTTCTTTTTTGCCCTGTTAAACTGCGATTTAGAAGTGGATTCGGTTATGCCCATAATCTCACCTATCTCGGCATGGTCATATCCCTCCAAAAGGTACAAAGAAAGCACCGACCGGTATCCATCCGGCAGGCGCTCAATCGCAACACGCACCTCCTCCACCGAGAACGGAAAACCTTCCAGAATATTCTCCACCTCCGTTTCCGCTACATCCCATTGTTCATTTTCCGGCATTCTTTCGGCCTTCCTTTTATGCAGGTAGTTAATCGCTTTATTAATTACTATCCGTTTTAACCAGGCACCAAAAGTTGAATCACCCCGATAATGGTTCAGGTTGCGAAATGCACTTATAAAGGCCTCCTGCAACACGTCCTCAGCCTCTTCAGTATTGTTCACAATCCGAAATCCCACATTGTACATGCTGCGGCTATACAACTTGTACAATTGGTAATATGCGTCCCTGTCGCCCTGGCGGCAACGGTCAATCAAATCGCTATGTATATGTATGGCCTGGGCGTCCAACCAAAAACAGTACTGGTACTAAATGACCAGATAACCAACACAAAGGTTGCACCCTTTTACTTAACTTTATTCAGATTTTGCTTTGCCAGCACAAAATCGGGCGCCAGAGCCAACGCCTGATCAAACAGTTTTTTCGCAGCAGCCTTATCACCCAGATGCTCCAAAACTGCAAGCCCTTTCAGGTTTAGCAAAGCCACCGCCATGGGATATTCCTTTGGTTTATTCTCTGCATCGTTAAAAACTACTTTCAATGTTTCTACTTCCTTATTAGCCAGCAGAATATCTATGGATGCGATAGCTTCCGTATTGCGTTTCAAATCATGCTGCAGAAAAGCCATTTTATAAAGTATGTTTACATTGTTGCTTAACAGGTAAAGACTTTCATAATTCTGCAGCGCGCGGTCGTTAACACCCATAGCCTCATAGCCTATTGCACCAATCTCAAGCGCGGCTGCATTTTTAGGATTACGGGTTAGCAACTGTTGCGACACCAACACGGCCGGCACATGCTGCTGATTTTCATAATAGTGATAGGCCAGACTCAGGATCAGCGAGTCGTTTTGTGGATTTTCAACAATCAAATCATACAGTGCACTTTTGGCCACTTCAAAATCGTTCCATTTAACAGCGGTTACATATTTCTTGTAGAAGTGTTCCGTAAGCGCACTTACACCACCTTGTTGCGTTTGAGGCTGGGCCTGAGTCTGGGTTTGTGGTTGTGTTTTGGGTTGTTCAGTTTTAGCTGGTTGCTTTTGGGCCCAGGCATTTAGTGATACACTTACTAGTAAAAGGACTGCTATTTTTTTCATTGTTTAAAAATTAATCGATTGGCAAGTTACTTTTTTGATTCCTCATTTACATACAAGCCGCGGTCGGCTGCCAGTTTTATCATCAATTCATAAGCTTCTTCGCGTGAATTACGGATGGCGCCTTCCAGTATAGCCTCTTTGATTGCTTCTTTAATCTCTCCAATTATCGGGCCAGCCGGAATGTTGAACAGTTTAATAATCTCATCGCCCGAAACCGGGGGTTGAAATTGCCGGATATGATCGCGCGCTTCCAGGTCTATCATTTTTTGTTGAACTGCATCGAAATTCCGGAGATAGCGCGCCACCTTATCGTTATTTTTTGAAGTTATATCAGCCCGGCACAAGGTCATCAGTGCATCAGCATCTTCACCGGCTTCAAAAAGTAATCTGCGTACGGCCGAATCACTTACTTCTTTTACAAGCGCGATGGGACGCAAGTGCAAACGCACAAGCTTCTGCACGAAGATCATCTTTTCGTTCATAGGCAGCTTAAGCCTGCGAAAAATACCCGGCACCATGCGGGCTCCTTTATCTTCATGTCCATGAAACGTCCACCCTACTTCTTTATCGAATCGTTTAGTGGCCGGCTTGGCGATGTCGTGCAGGATAGCCGCCCAGCGCAGCCATAAATCATCCGAAACTTTTGCTACATTATCCAGCACTTGTAGCGTATGAAAAAAGTTATCCTTATGTGCTTTGTTGTCCTGATACTCCACGCCATGCAAAGCCACCATTTCAGGGAAAAACTTCTTTAGTAGACCGCTATGAAAAAGTAACTTGAATCCGTACGAAGGCACTTTCGATTCAATGATTTTATTTAATTCGGTGGTGATGCGCTCCATGGAAACAATACCCAACCTATCAATATTCTGCGTAATCGCCTCGTAGGTATCCGGTTCAATATCAAACGATAATTGTGACGCAAACCGTACGGCTCGCATCATTCGCAAGGGGTCATCTGAAAAAGTAATAGTTGGATCAAGTGGAGTTTTGATGAGTTTCTCTTCGAGATGTTGAAGCCCTCCAAAAGGATCAATCAAAGCGCCATAGCTCAAAGCGTTTAAACTAATGGCCATGGCATTAATGGTGAAGTCCCTGCGTTGCTGGTCTTCCTCCAATGTTCCGTTTTCTACTATTGGCTTGCGTGATTCCTTGCGATACGATTCCTTTCGTGCCCCCACAAACTCCAACTCGCAGTCGTGCCATTTAATCATGGCCGTACCAAAGTTTTTAAACACCGTAACGGGCAAGTTGCCCAATCGCGCGGCTACTGCCTGAGCCAATTCTATTCCATTCCCCAGGCAGACAAAATCAAGATCTTTGTTGGGGCGATTTAAAATCAAATCGCGCACATACCCACCTACCACAAAAGCAGGCATGTTCAACTGGCCTGCAGCCGCAGCAACTTCCCCAAAAACCAAATCCGAGTCGAGATGTGCTTTAAAGTTCATGTAACCTCATCAAAATGAGGTCAAAGGTAATAGATTAACAGGAATCTGTATCGTTAGACTTTTCAGGTCTTTTAAGCTTGGTATTAAAGCCCTGAAAGATCTGCCATCTATTTTTTGATAAAGGTGGGGCAAGGAATGAACTTATCCTTCCGTTTTGTTTTTACCTGAGCGGCCATGTCCAGTTTATATTTTACAGCAACTTCGTGTGCGCCACCCGAAATTGGGCCAAGCTCTGAAACAGTAAAGTCATAACTATAACCCAACTCAATTTTCTCAAATTGAAAACCCAGAATTACCACCATTGCATCCTGGCTAATATTGTCTCTTACATTTTGTTGAAGTGGAATACCGCGATACCAAACACCCATCATAATCGGGTCGTATAAAAAATGTACACCTATATCCAGTTGATCAAAATGTCCCTGCTTCTTATAAACGAATGAAGGTGCTAACACAGAAATGTGTTCTTTCTTGAAAGGCCCACCGTAAAGCGGAATCCGAACTCCGCCATGAAAACTGGTTTTCAACGGCACTTCTGCTTCCTGATCGATTAAGGAGCGATTGGGAGTATTGATGTGACTGGCTGAAAATCCAAACCAGAAATTTTTGTTATACGCCAGCACACCCGAATTAAAATCAAAATATTGAGTGTTACCCAGATTAAAAAGTGCCTGATCATCTGTTGGCACATTACCATCCGAATCAAATTGAAGTTGATCGCCAAATATCAGTCGGTTTAAGTCAATAGACCGGAATGCATATCCAAAATTTAATCCTGCAGAAACAACCCATTTGCTTGAAATATTCCACTTATACGAGTACAAAAAATTAAGTTGCGAAGACCGCATCCCTGCCGTGCCGGCCTGATCGACCGTTGCCAAAAAACCAACACCGCTATTATAGTGATTCAGGTTAACATCGTACGAGAAAGCATACGTAACAAAACCCCGGGCTGCGTTGGGCCATTGATTGCGATAATTAGCTATAAACCGATGATCTTCAGATGTACCGGTAAATGCAGGATTAAGATACAAGGGTGCGGCATAGTATTGCGAAAACTGCGGGTCTTGCGCAACCAGTTTTGCCGAACAAAAAATCAATATGAAATAAAGTTTTCTCATCGGATCAAATTAACATCGCCTACACGCACTACCCGCTCACCATTACCAAACGAAGCGGCTACTTTGTAGATATAAACATCTTGCTGACACAACTTACCCTGGTAGGTTCCATCCCATCCACGCTCAGGATCACGACTTTCAAATAACAACTCACCCCAGCGATTAAAAATCAGTAATTCAAATTCAGTAACACCTCGCATTACGGGCAAGAAAATATCATTCGTGCCATCACTATTTCCTCCGCCACCACCGGTGGAAGACAGATTAGGCGAGAATGCGTTTGGAATAAGTACCTGACCACCCTTTAACACCCGCACAGCATTTTCACGCACGGTTGAATCTGAACAATTGAACTGATTGAAGGCTGTTAGCTTAATACTATAAATCCCCTCATCTACGTATTTGTGTTCAGGCTCAAAAGCAGTTGATGTATTACCATCACCAAATTCCCAGAGGTAAGTACTCGCATCAAAACTCCGGTTATCCGTGTACATAATTCCACCCGGTATATAAATCAAAAGTGGTTTTATCTCAAAGTCAGCGCGAGGCAATGGAAACACTTCAATAATACCAGCCTTACCCTCCGTTACGGTTTGTCCGGTTATGTTTGTTGCAGATAATGAAACCGAATACAACCCAGGTTGAAAATACGTGTGTGTCGGGTTGGCCATAGTAGAAGTGGCGCCATCACCAAAATCCCATAAGTATGAATTCGGATCAGCAAATTGCGAGAGGTTAGTGAAAGTAACCGTTAGTGGCATACACCCTTCTGGTGGATCGTATGTGAAATCTACTATTGGCGGAATGGCTAAGATTTCAACTTGCTGCGCTTGCGTTTCGATACACACGTTATTGGTAACTGTTAACCGAATGGTATAAACACCATACGTTGCATAGGTGTGCGAAGTGACCGTTGCGCTGGTTGAAGTAGTGCCATCACCAAAATCCCATAAGTAAGTCCACGGACCTGGATTAGTGGTATTGGTGATAGTTACGGTAGAGGCCGGTAGTGACTGACTTATGGGTGTGGCCGTAAAACCGGCATTCATATTATCACGACTCGGTACCGTTATCGATTGACTGGTGAGCGGACTAACACAATTTGCAAAGTTCTGGGTATCGAGGTTAAAACCTACCGTTAACGCGGGCGAAGCTGCGGGTGGTCTGTTAAAGGTATGTTCAATAAAATCCGCACCCGAAGTTTGATCCACAATTGGAATTCCGTTTTCATTAATCACCCAATGGTAACTGGTAAGTCCTTTCTGAACAGCGTCAAGCCGCACAGTCATAATGTTGCAGTCAAAAACAAGCGTATCCAGTGTAAACTGCGAGATGGGTACCGGGCTGATACGAATGGTTCGGATGGAATCACCAAAACAGCCAGTAGTTAAAGTGGTGCGAAGTTGTACCGAAAAGTTTTTTATGGCCTGTGTTGTATTTGTGAAGACATAACTAAACGTTGGGGTTGTACCCGTGCTGATGTCATCAATCAATCCGGTGTTGTCACTGATTTGCCATCGGTATTCCGTTGGATTAAGTGATTGGGTTTCCAGATCAACTGAAAAGTTAATGGTTTGAGGCGAGCAGTTATCATTAAACGGAGAGTAGTTGGTGGATATAAATCCCGAACGTGTACCTGGAAAGACTGTAATAGTTTGTGAAGGTGAAATTGCTTCGCAGCCTCCAACGGTAATTACCCGTAAGCGAACTTCAAAGGTTTTGTTAACCAATCCAATGTTTTCAAAATCATGCACAAAAAACGGAGAGAATGTTGGGTCAGTAGGTATTTGTGTCCCGATAGGTTGAAACCCAAGTCCGGTTAGTTCGTCCACTTCCCAAACATAACTGCCAATTGCTGTGGGTTGAATGGCTGCCCCGGTATTGTTGAACGTAACGGTTAGAATACTACAACCTGAAGTAACATCGGGTGTAAAGGTGGCAACCGGTAACGGATCAACAACTACCGGAATGATTACCGTCTCCGAACATGCAGCCTGATCGGTGGTTACACGCAATGCAACCTGATAGGTACCAGCCGCACCAAGCACCCTGTTAAATGTAGTTTGATTATCAAAAGCCGGGTCTTTTGTAAAAACACCGGTAAAATTAAAATCCCATTCGCGCAGTACAATCGATTCTCCATTTATGGATTGAAGTGTAGACGCATCTGTAAAATCCGTTGATTGCCCGGCACAAACCTGGGTGGCCGTAAACACGGGCAAAGGCTTTTCAAACACACGCACTTGCACTTCATCTACCGTTTCGCATGAGGTAACATTATCGCGTACAATAAGCCTTACCCGATATATTCCTCGGCCGAGATAAGACTCATCAAATGGACCAAGTGGCACGGCAGAAAATCCAGTTGAAGGTTCTTGTCGAACCAGTGTATTGGTAGCATCGTAAAACTCCCAGCGCCATTGCGTGGTAGGCGTTAAACTTCCAACCGATACATCAGTAAATCTTACCGGAAAAGTAGTAAAAGGAGCTAACGCATTCTGGCAAAAATCTGGGGTGATAACATTGTTACTTAAGTCGGTAACCTGAATCTGTGCCACCAGAGAAGGTGAGATTGTGATTACCTTCTCAACAATTGCAACGCAATTACCGGCAGCGTTCTGATCACGTACGGATAGTCGGATCAACTTCTGCCCGGAAGTTGGATATGCAAAAGTAGGATTTCGGTTTGTTGCAGTAGAAAGCGGGGCGCTAACACCGGTGTTGTTATCATAAAACTCCCATGTATATACAAACGAAGCCCCCGCAATGTTAGGCGTTTCGTTATCAAAATAGATATTGTCGCCAACACAAAATATGGTTTGAATGGGGCCTGCACTACCACCTAAACGTGTAAGGTAATCTGGTTCCGGAGCGGGAACAACCACAATCCGGGCTGTAGTTACTTGTGGGGCATTGTCACCGTTAACCAGATTTCCACTAACAGGATTGAATGGATTTAAATCAGTAAGTACATTATCATACGCATTGCATTGATTCCAGTTTTTAAGTGTGATTACAAACTCTCGACCTAAGTCGGCAGGAGTTGTTACAGGTACCTGTATAGGTAAACTAACCTGGCCTGGTGCTAATACCGGATAAATCGGATTAGTAGCGGGTGCAGGATTTAAATAGGGAAAACCACCGGGAGTTAAGCCATTTACCTGTACGCCTGGAATCTGGTTGGCCAAAGGGCCTGTTCCATACATCCATTGTATCCACCGCGGTTCATTATTCTCGCGCGTGGCTCGTGGAAAACAATTCCAATCGCTATCATCGGTAAATTGAACACTGGCCGCATATCCCTGGCACACCCGATAGGTGGCTGGGTTAATCGAAATCACATCGTTAGTCCAAACAATAACCTGCGTGTTAATAGGCACCACACTCCCGCGAGGGTTACAGGCATTTGCGGCATCAATCACCAAATCGTAACCACAATTAACAGAAGTATTAGGATACGTGTGGGCAATCGTTACACCAGTGGGATTTACTTGCGTAATTACTTGCTCGGGTGTTCCATCGCCCCAGTTAATGAAGTATTGTGTGCCTGGTACCGAACTTAAATAAAGAGTTTGAATATTAACCGTAAACGGTGCACAACCCCGGCTGCTGGTAAGAAATGCAAAGCCCGGTTCCATAATTCCACCGCATTGAGCCAACGCAGTCTTAGAAAAAATAAGCAGTAATAATCCTAAAAAAGTAACCTTACGCATCATGCTTTAAACCGATAAAACCCGATCTAAAGCCACTAACAGACTTCGTTTAATACAAATTGAATAAATTGGTTGTTAGCAAAAACACAAAACACCTTTGTCCGGTCATTACAACCGATTAATTACTATCCGGCAACGATAAATGGAAGTTACCCGAAGCTTTTAATTACTCCAGAACGACTTCTTGGTGTTGAAGGTTGGGCAAGGAATCAAGCGATTTCGCTTCTTAACCCCGCGGTGTAACGGCTTTGCCACAAACTCATACACAATAGAAATTTCGTGCGCCCCGCCAGAATTGGTGGACAATTCTGAAATTGAGAAATCGTAGCTATAGCCCACCACAATATCCTTCAGATAAAGGCCAAGTGTAAGAATCAAGGCATCCTGATTTACCGTGCCGATTACATTTTTCTCAAATGGCTTACCACGATACCAGGCTCCGATGGACACCGGATCGATGTGGTAATTCACGCCAAAATCCAACTGACTGATTGGGCCTTGTTTGCGATAAATAAATGAAGGTGTAAAGTAAGAAGCCCGATCGGATTCGCGCGGACCATCCAGCAAAGTAATGCGGGCACCACCGTGAATAGTTGTTTTCATGGGTATACGGCTTACATCTCCTAGAATTGAAACGTTAGGGGTGTTCATGTGAGTAAAGGAAGCACCTAACCACAAACTGCGGCTATAAAAAAGGAAACCGGATCCGAAATCAAAATATTGTTGATTGCCCAACTTATTTAATTCCGGATCAAGCGATATACCATCATACTCCAACCCATCACCCAGCTTTAATCTGCTTCGATCCAAACCATTAATTCCATACCCAAAATACAGACCGGGAGAGAAAACAATTTTATTGGTTAAACGAATTTTGTAGCTATAATTCAATCCTACGGTTGTGGTACGCCATCCGGCTGATCCCATTTTATCAGTAGTTGCCAGAATACCAAAACCACTTCGAAGTTCATCTACAAAAATATCGTAGCTGGCGGAATAGGTTGAAAATGCCTGCGGCAGATTGGGCCATTGAATGCGGTGGTTGATGGCCACCCTTTGTTGAGGGGTTATTCCGGTAAAACCTGGATTCAGATACAAAGGTGCCTGATAGTATTGCGAGAACTGCGGATCTTGTGCCACTAATTCCACTCCTATCATTAAACCAAACACAATCAATAAAATCTTCTTCATGCCTTTTCAGTTATAGCATTATCGGTTTATCTGATCATTGTTACATCCCCTATCTGTGTAGAGCGCTGACCATCGCTCAACCTGATGGTGAGTTTATACACATACACACCAGCCGGTAATATTCTGCCGTTTTTATCATAACCATCCCAACCAATGTTAGCACTGTTACTTTCAAAAATCAGGTTACCCCAACGGTCAAATATCTGCATGTTAAACTCTTCGGCTCCTTTCACAATAGGTAAGAACACATCGTTGAAGGATCCATTACCACCAGTTCCTCCCCCACCAACACCACCAGCACCTGGTCCTCCAGGATTCGGTGTAAAGGCATTTGGTACTTTAGTTACACCGCCTTGTTTAGCCGTAACCTGCCTTGTTAGTGTATCGGTACAGAGTAAGCCACCACCATGATCGTTAATGGCTACGAGTCGTACATCATAAACACCCTCCACCCGGTACACATAAACCGGCTCAACTTCATCCGAAGTACCACCATCACCAAAATCCCATGCATAATCGGTTGCTCCGGTACTAAAATTGAAGGTGGTCAGTTCAGTATCGGGTACGAATACCACATTAGGGCGCAGATCAAATGAAGCCAATGGATTATCAAAGATTTCAAAATTATCGCGCTGCGTATTGGCTACCTGACCGGTAATAGAATTTCTGGTTGTCAGGAATACAGAATACACGCCCGGGCTGGTAATGCGGAAAATTGGAAGGGGAGCATTAGAGGTAGCCGAAACTCTTCCATTGCTATCCACTACTCGCCATTCCATCAGATCACCCGTTGAGGTATTCTCAGTTACCTCAATATCAGCCGGGAAACATGCGCGCACCGGATTAGCTTCAAAAGCCGCCACCAAAGGCAATAACTGAATGTTAATCGTTTTGCTGAAGGTGCTTTCGCAACCTAAGCCAGCAGTTTCCGCAGCAATATTTACTACCCGTAAACTAATATCGCGCGGCCCAGGTGTGCTATAGTCTACTGAGAATGGACCCGCTCCATTTGCAGTGGCTGGAGTTGCATTCAAACCGAAGTTCCATTCGTATCTGAATTGGCCAGGATCAATCGGGGTTGATGTATTGGTGAAGTTAACCGTTGCATTACCTCCAATAAATGGAGGTACGGTACCTTCATCAAATCCGGCCACAATATCCCGGTACACCGTAATTGGCATAACCACATCTGCTGCCGGACAAAATCCGTTGTTGGCCTGATACACTACTTCGTAAACTATCGGATTGGTGGTTGATGTATTCACCAGATTGTAGTTAACGGTGGGTGTATTCCGAATATCAATTTCAGTTGCTGTACCCTGCACGCGGTAGAACCAACGGTGCGAAGTTGCTCCAAAACTCTGGTTGAAGAATTGAACATTCTCTCCACTACAAATTTCCGTTCTGTCCGGGAAGGCATTGGTTATTATAGAAGGGAAAATAGTTATGTTCTGTTGCAACGATTTGAAACATCCTGGGAACGGAGCAGGCAATTGCGTACGCAATGTTACCTTGTACGTAATAGGTGCATTCGGGTTAGGATTTGAGAATGTGTGTGTAATGGTATTGTTCGGAATTGAAACTCCCGCCAGGAACACATCATCCGGTGAACCATCAAACCATTGCCAGGTATATTCCGTACCTGCCACCTGATTAAACTGGAAGGTAGCCGTGTACGGTCCGCATGAAGAGGCTGGCCCAACGATCGTGAAGTTGGCATCGGTTTCACCAACTGTAACTGTCACACTCTGACCAACCGGTGTAAACGGACAGTTGAGTGCGTCTTCAACCGATACAAGTGTATAGGTTGTTGTTGCATTAGGCGTAACCGGAATCACTTTAAAGTTACCCGCATTAGTTACCGCGATGTTCGATGTACCATCGTTGTACACAAAGTCAAACGGAGCCTGACCATCTAATTGTATAATCAGGAATTCGGTACTTCCTCTACAGATACTTGAATTTGTATTTACAAACTGGGCACCCATTTGCGGAGAAACTGTAACTATCAAAATCTTAGGATCACCTAAGCAGTTACCCGGACCCGTTGGTGTAATGGTGTAGGTTAAGGAGGCCTGCGAACCTGTTGTATTGTTCAACAACTGATTAATGGTGTTACCAGAACCTGTTAAAGGTACCCCAAGACCACTTGGATCATCTACCGTCCAGGCAAATGTGGTTCCGACCACATTACTCACTAAAGGAACGTTGAGGGTATTACCATGGCAAACTGTTACCGGAGGCGGTAATGTGAGCACAGGTTTAGGATTCACCACAACCGGTATTATGATGGCTGGACCATCACAACCATTTACGCGAGGAGTTACCGTATACGTAACTACCGATGCCGAATTATTGTTATTGAATAATGTCTGGAAGATGAGATTACCAGCACCATTACTTGCACCCGCTACACCCGGAGGCGCTGAAACCGTCCACACTGCAACCGTATTGGCCACATCAGGCGTTAGCGTAATGTTGATAAACTCACCACTACAAATGTCAGGTTGCGCACTTGCTGAAACGGTTGGCAATGGATTAACCGAAATTGTTACAACCACATTATCACCCTGGCAACCCAATCCACCAGCCGTTTGAGGTCGGAAGGTATAGGTTACAGTTTGTGTGGTTGTGGTTGGATTATCCAACACATCAGCCAGCGTTGAACCTGGAGTGAAGATTGTATTGTCGGGCGACATACCTGTTACACCACCCGTTGCAACAGCACTCAGCAATTGAAACTCCGTAGTTCCCACTGAAGGTACAGTTGCACTATTTAATGTAACATTAGTGGCTAAGCCTTCGCAACGGGTTTGAATAAGCGGAGAGGCAACCAATTTAGGTTTAGGTTCAACAGTTACCACTACCTGTACAGGAGGCGGTAAACTTGAACAACCACCACCGTTTTTCGCACCGTTGGCGACAGCAGTAATAGAATACGTAACCGTTGCCGGTGCATCAGAGTTGTTAACAAGTGCATCGGTTATTTTATAGTTCTCAGGCAAATTGCTCAACACAGGTACAAAACCACTTAGCTGACCTCCTACTGAAGATACCGCTGTATAGTTAAATGTTATTACACCAGCTGTTGGATTAGTAGGAGAAATCAAATCGATATCGGTTGTTCCATTGCTACAAATTACCGGGGCATTGTTAACCGGAGCGGCTATTACTTCGGGCTCAACTGTTAATACAACATTTCTTATCGGACCAAGACATGTTGCTCCTGAAACCGCCTGTACTCCATAGGTTACTGTTAAAGGATTATCCGTAGGGTTACGGAACTGATCAGCCTGGATGTCGTTAGCAGTTACACCGTTGCGAGGTACAACTGCGCTACCCGCTGTGCGAACCAAACCAGCCTGCACTGTTATGGATACAATATTGTAAGAAGCAGCCGCTACACTTAACGGAGAAATTTCAGTAGCCAATAAGATACCGGTTGCCTCATCCGAGCAAACTGTTCTGTTGAGGTTATCCTCCACCGCAGGTGCAGGGTTAACGGTAAATACTACTGTAAAGTCTGCCCCACGACAACCGCTGGCAATCGGAACTACGGTGTAGGTTACCAGCAGCGGTCCATTGGTAGTATTGGTAAATGTATCATTTGCCAGAAAGTCAGACTGACCACCCGGTAAGTTAGCTACATAATTACCTAACCCTGCATTGCTTCCACCCGCTACCAATGCAGGAGCTTTTACAATACTCTTTAATTCGAAATCAGTAATTGGAGTTGAGCCCGCTGCCGGACCTACAATAATTCCTGATGGCACATCGCTACATAAGTTAGCCGTACCAGGAGATAAAATTGGTTGCGGGTTAATGGTTAGGTTAATAGCCTGAGGCTGTCCTTCGCAATTGGATGGACTGATACCCAATACCTGATATGTTACCACAACAGGTGCGTTGGTGGTGTTGGTGTATTTATCAGCCCGGATCAGGTTGATATTACCAACAGTACCTGCAGGAACATTCAATGGATCGGCCGTAACCGAACCTGGCACTGTTACACTTACTAATCTATAAGAATTGGCAGCCACCGAAACACCATTCGTACTAAGTATGATACCGGCATCTTCACGGCTACATACCGTGTTGTCCAGTCCTGGATTAATCACAGGCTCCGGATTAACAGTAAGCTCAACTACTTTTGGATTTCCTACACAGCCATTGGTTCCGTGAGGAGTAATGGTATAGGTAACTTTTAACGGAATAGCTCCCACGTTCTGGAACGCATCATTTACTAAGGCGTTAGCCGCAAGACCTGCTCCGGTAGTAGGCACTCCGGTTAAACCCGGATCTACCACTGCGGTAACATCATAATTGGCTGCACCAATAGAAACGCCATCTGTATCCAACAATGTATTGTAAGGAGCCTGACTACAAACAATTGCATTCAACGTATTCGATACAACCGGTTCAGGGTCGATCGGAACCGTAATAGTAAACGGATCGCCCACACAAGTACCAGCTGTAGGTGTTACCACATATGTTGCATTTAACACACCATTGGTAGTATTTGTCAAGGTACCGCTTATGTTACCCGTTCCAGAGGCCGGAGGTGCAACCCCACCTACAGTAAGACCAGGCTGATAAGTAGCAGTCCATGCAAAAGTTGCAATTACCCCATTAGTAATATCTACCTGCGGATTGAAATTAAACAACACATCCGAACAAGTAGCAGCCTTAGTCGCATCCGCGCCCACAGGTTTCGAACTAATGGTTACTGCATAGGTAAATGGAGTTCCCGCACAGTTATGCGCAGAACTAAACGGAGTAATAGTGTATGTAACGGTAACATCAACACCCGTAGAGTTTGTATAAGAATCGGTAATAGGTGCATTTGAAGCCACTACCCTATCTGCTGCCGGTGGAACACCTACCGGGTCGGATGAAGCAACAGTATAGGTGAACACGCTTGGCACTGCATTACCCAATGTGTTGATGTTCTGCGTTTGAATGTTATAATTCAAAGCTGTGCTACAAATCGGATCTACCACATTGGCACCTACAGGTTCCGGATGTACTGTTACCCTGAAAGTGAATGATGCACCTTCGCAATCATTCGCCAGACTTACCGGTGTTACCGTATAGGTAATTTCAACATCTGCATTAGTTGTATTGGTATAGACATCTGCAATAGGTGCGGGTGAAGGTGTGTTGCGATTAGGACCAGGCGCTACAGCCAATGCATTATTAGAGGATACTGTGTATCTAAACTTACTTGGTACGCCATTACCGGTGCCTACCGTATTGATTACGTCTTGTAAATCAAAATTTACAGGATCATCGCTGCATCGCTGAATGGTAGTATTAGGACCAAGTGGTTCAGGATTTATGGTAATAACCACATCAAACGGATCGCCCTGACATGTACCGGTTACGCTAAATGGTGTAATGGTGTACGTAATCTGAACATCAGCGCTGGTAGTGTTGGTATAAGTATCTGTAATTGATGCTGAACTTGGTACCGCACGATCTTTACCCGCAGCTGATACATTTCCTGGATCGGACGAAACAACCGTATAGGTAAACTGGCTATTTACCGAGTTACCCAAGAGGTTGATATTCCGGGTTTGAATGTTATAACTAATGGCTTCATCGCTACACACTACATCAGTATCGGCTGCACCAATTGGCTGCGGCCGAACAGTAACCGAAACTGTAAATGGATTACCCACGCAACCATCTGTGCTGGTAGGTGTAACGGTATAAACTACTACCTGATTAGCTGAGGTTACGTTTACAAGTAAGTCAGTAATAGTTGCCGTGTTGGTCAGAACCAGTGTTTCACCGGTAACATTGGTATTGTCTGCTGCAAGCCATTCGTAAGTAGTTCCTGCCACCAAATTATTACCACCAGAACCGGTGTTCGCAATATTGGCTGATAACGTGTAATTAACTGAGGCGTTACTACAAATAACCGGAGATACATCATTGAAACCTTTGGGTTCCGGACGAACGGTTATCGAAACGTTGAACGGATCGCCCACACAACCTTGTGCACTGGTTGGTGTTACCGTATAACTAACAATCTGATTTACATTGGTAATATTGTTCAGTACATCGGTAATGATGTTGCCCGATTGAGCTGTTGTGCTTTCGCCACCCACATTCACATTTGATGCAGCAATCCAGCTATAGGTTGTTCCTGCTACCAGGTTGTTTCCACCTGAACCCACATTAGCAACGTTAAGATTCAGATCATAACCCACAGCATCATCACTACAAATTATGGGTGAGTTATCTGCAAACCCACGGGGCTCCGGACGCACCGTTACCGAAACGGTAAACGGATCGCCCACGCAACCATTGTTACTGGTTGGTGTTACTGTATAAACAACTACCTGATCTATGTTGGTGATATTGTTTAATGCATCGTTTATAATAATGGATGTACCCGGTGTTACATTCGATTCACCCGTAACATCTATATTATTAGCTGCAATCCAGCTATAGGTTGTGCCGATCAACAGGTTATTACCACCCAGACCTGTGTTGGCAATGTTCGTAGCAATATCATAGTTCACATTTGCATCACTACAAATGGACTTTGCATCGTTGAAGCCGCGAGGCTCTGGACGAACCGTTACAGATACGAGGAATGAATTGCCCACACATCCAACAGCACTGGTAGGTGTTACGGTATATACCACCACTTGGTTGGTATTCGTAATGTTATTCAATACATCGGTAATTGTACCTCCTGCCTGGGCTGCAAGGCTTTCTCCTGATACATTGGGGTTATCAGTGGCTATCCAGCTATAGGTTGTGCCTGTTACCAGGTTGTTTCCACCCGAACCAACGTTGGCAATGTTGGCATTAAGCACGTATCCCACCGCAGCATCACTACACACAACCGGAGTAGCATCATTAAATCCACGTGGTTCCGGTTGAACGGTTACTGAAACGGTAAATGTATTTCCAACACATCCATTTGCGCTTGTTGGCGTAACCGTATACACCACCACCTGATTGACATTGGTAATATTGGTGATTACATCTGTAATAATGGCACCCGTGCCACTACCCTCTCCTGTTACAAATACATTCGATGTTGCCACCCAACTGTAAGTTGTTCCGGTAGTCAGGTTATTTCCACCAGCACCAGTATTAGCAATGTTTGCAGCTAAGTCATAGTTAAATGCCACATCGCTACAAGCAATTGGTGAAGGATCATTAAAGCCTTTGGGTTCCGGACGAACTGTTACTGAAACCGTAAATGGATCACCTACGCAACCATCTGAACTTGTTGGTGTAATGGTGTAAACAACAACCTGATCAATATCGGTAATATTATTAACTACATCTGTAATCGTAGAGGTAGTTCCGGCTATGATAGTTGTTTCGCCTGTTACACTTGGATTATCAGCAGCAATCCAACTGAAAGCGGTTCCGGTTACCAGATTGTTCCCACCTGCTCCAGTGTTGGCAATGTTATTTACCAGATTGTAATTTATAGCTACATCACTGCAAACAACGGGGTTCATATCGTTAAAGCCTCGAGGTTCAGGTCTAACTGTTACTGTCAGGGTAAACGGATTTCCGGCACAACCATCGGCACTTGTCGGGGTAATAGTGTACACCACTACCTGGTTCGAGTTAGTAATATTATTAAGTGCATCGGTAATATTAGCTCCAGCTTGTGCAACTGTACTTTCGCCAGTTACGTTTGCGTTGCTGGCAGCTATCCAGCTATAAGTAGTACCTGTAATCAGGTTATTTCCACCCAAACCTGTATTGCCTACGTTTAACATCAGGTCGTAACTAACTGTTGCATCGCTGCAAATAGTTTTCGCATCGTTATAACCTTGGGGTTCAGGTCTAACTGTTACTGAAACAGTGAATGGATTACCTGCGCAACCATTACCACTGGTAGGAGTTACTGTATAGGTAACTACCTGATTGGCATTTGTTATATTGTTCAGCACGTCAGTAATAGTTGCCCCAACCTGAGGTGTAGTACTTTCTCCTCCTACACTGGCGTTGGATGCTGCTATCCAGCTGTAGGTTGTTCCTGCGATCAGGTTATTGCCACCCGCTCCGGTATTAGCAACATTGGCGCTCAAATCATAATTCACGGATTGATCACTACAGATCAATGGTGTATTATCATTAAACCCTTGAGGTTCAGGTCTTACGGTTACGGTTACTGTAAACGGATCGCCTACGCAACCATTGGCACTGGTTGGAGTAACGGTGTAGACAACTTGCTGATTTACATTGGTGGTGTTGGTAATGGTGTTGTTGATTGTATTTCCGGTTTGAGCCGAGGTACTTTCTCCGGTAACAAATGCATTATCGGCAGCAATCCAACTATAAGTTGTTCCTACCACAAGGCTATTACCGCCAAGTCCAACATTCGAGATATTGGCTACCAGATCGTAACTCATCGCCACATCACTACAAGCAATCGGGCTATTATCATCAAAACCTTTCGGTTCAGGACGAACGTTGATTGAAACCGTAAAGGGATTACCCACACAGCCCGCTGCACTGGTAGGTGTTACTGTGTAAACAACTACCTGAGTTGCGTTTGTGATGTTATTCAATACATCATTAATTACACTTCCGGTTTGGGTTGTTGTACTCTCGCCTGAAACATTGGTATTACTTGTTGCAATCCAATCGTAGGTTGTACCCCCAATCAGGTTATTACCACCCGCACCTGTATTGGCTATGTTGGCACTCAGGTCATAGTTCACATTGGCATCACTACAAATGAATGGCGTAGCATCATTAAAGCCACGGGGTTCCGGTTGAACGGTTACAGCAACCGTGAAAGCATTACCCACACAGCCGTTCTGACTGGTTGGTGTTACCGTATAGGTTACAGTTTGATTGGCATTGGTAACATTGTTTAATACATCGGTAATGGTTGCGCCTGTCTGAGGCAATAAACTTTCACCACTTACACTTACATTACTGGTTGCAATCCAGCTATAAGTAGTACCTGTAACCAGGTTATTTCCACCGGCTCCGGTATTCGCAATATTGGCAGCAAGGTCGTAAGCAACTGCATCATCACTGCAGATGGTTGCTACATCGTTAAATCCTCTTGGTTCCGGTCTGATGGTTATTGAAACTGTAAATGGATCACCCACACAACCATCACCACTGGTAGGCGTAACGGTATAGTCTACCACCTGATTGGCGGTAGTTATATTGTTCACCACATCAGAAATTGTACTACCGGTTTGCGTAGTTAGACTTTCACCGGTAACAGAAGCATTATCGGTAGCAATCCAACTATAGGTTGTTCCAATAGCGAGGTTGTTTCCGCCAGCACCGGTGTTAGTGATGTTTGAAATCAGGTTATAATTGACTGATGCATCGCTACAAACTATTGGACTTGAATCATTAAAGCCGCGAGGTTCAGGTCGCACAGTAACAGAAATCGTGAAAGGATTACCCACACAACCATCTGTACTGGTTGGCGTAACCGTATAAACAACCACCTGGTTGGCATTGGTAATATTGTTAAGTACATCGTTAATAATACCACCTGCCTGTGGCGCGGTGCTCTCGCCAGAAACAGTTGCACTTGCCGCAGCTACCCAGCTGTAAGTTGTACCCGTTATCAGGTTATTACCTCCTAAACCAAGGTTTGCTACGTTGGCGCTCAGATCGTATGCCAGAGCTACGTCACTACAAGTAACCGGAGTTGCATCGTTATAGCCTTTGGGTTCTGGTTGTACTGTAACCGATACACTGAAGGGATTTCCGATACAACCATTCGAACTGGTTGGTGTAACCGTATACACCACCACCTGATTGGAGTTGGTAATGTTATTCAACACATCTGTTATTGTTCCACCAGCCTGCGCGGTTGTACTCTCCCCGGCAACATTAATATTGGATGCCGCAACCCAACTGTAAGTAGTGCCCGCAGTAAGGTTATTACCACCTGCAACGGTATTCGCAATATTGGTACTCAACACATAATTAACGGTAGCATCGCTACAAATAATTATTGCATCGTCAAAACCTTTTGGCTCTGGTCGTACGGTAACCGAAACCGTAAACGGATCGCCCACGCAGCCATTCGAACTGGTAGGGGTAACGGTGTAAACCACAACCTGATTGACGGCCGTAATATTGTTAAGAACATCGGTAATAGTAGAGGTTACCCCGCTTCCTTCACCGGTTACATCTGGATTGGCAGCTGCAACCCATGAGTAAGTGGTTCCGCTGATCAAACCATTGCCACCCAAACCCGTATTTAAAATATTAGCTTCGAGATTGTAATTGACAGTTGCATCACTACAGATAAGTGGTGTTGCATCATTAAAGCCTCGTGGTTCCGGGCGCACAGTAACAGATACTGTAAACGGAATTCCTGCACAACCCTGAGCACTGGTAGGTGTAATCGTATAGGTTACAACCTGATTACTGTTAGTAATGTTATTAAGCGCATCAGTTATAATGGAACCTGTTTGAGCTGTGGTACTTTCGCCAGCTACACTAACATTGGATGCAGCAATCCAGCTATAGGTTGTACCGGTAACGAGGTTGTTGCCACCTGCACCGGTGTTACCAATATTGGCAGCCAGGTTGTAGTTAACCGTTGCATCACTACAAATAACAGGTGCATTGTCATTAAATCCTCTGGGCTCAGGCCGAACGGTTACGCCAACTGTAAAGGGTGCACCGACACAACCTGCGCTACTGGTTGGTGTTACTGTATATTGAACAACCTGATCTGCATTGGTAATGTTGGTTACAATATCCGTAATAACCGACCCTGTTTGCGGAGC
>JBPXJU010000038.1:0-154523 GCA_051715445.1 Bacteroidota bacterium
GTATCGCCCGGCATGCGGAAGCCTTTCATCAGGTACACACCAATCAAAATAGAAATCACAATCCAGATGGCAATGTTTATGTCGCGGTCGAGAATTCCCCAATGAAAAGCCTGATCGGCAATGCTCAAGAACTTAAATGCAAGCGCTATTTCTACAAAACCCAACACCACTTTTACGGTATTCAACCAGCCGCCCGATTTGGGTAAGGATTTTAACCAACCCGGAAAGAATGCAAACACCGTAAACGGAATAGCAAAGGCAGCCGCAAACGCAAACATGCCCAGAATAGGTTTTACAAACTCACCACCGGCCGAGGATACCAGTATACTGCCCACAAGAGGCCCGGTACAACTGAACGATACCAACACCAATGTAAACGCCATGAAGAACACACCAATCAACCCGCCCTTTTCTGCTTGTTGATCTACTTTGTTAATCAATGTTCCGGGTAAGGTTATATCGAACAAACCGAGAAAGGATAGTCCGAATACAATAAACACGGCAAAGAAGATAAGATTAGGAATCCACTCGGTTGATAAGTGATTGGCCGTTTCGGGCCCCATAAGCGGAGCTAAAGCAGCACCAATTAACGTGTAAATTAAAATGATGAAGAAACCGTACATCAACGCCTGAAATTTTGTGCCCCTACCGGTAAAAAAACTTACCGTCATAGGAATCATGGGAAACACACAAGGCGTAAGTAATGCCGCGAGCCCGGCAAGAAAAGAGATTAATAAAAATCCCCAAAGTGATTTGCTTTGGGCACTGTCTTGTACCAAAGCAGAATCCAGAATTGGTCCTTTCGCTTCCTGCACGGGTGTGGTTAAATCAAAAGGTTGCTGAAGTGAATCCTCATTTTGAACAGAGCCAGCACCACCGCTACTCACCTTAATATCAAACGAAAAATCATCCGCACCCGAAATGCATTGACCCGTTATGTCCGAACACACCTGATAATCGGATTCCCCGGTAAGGTTTACGGGTGCGGCCAGAATTTTTATTTTCTGACGGAACTCTCCGGTCTTCTTAAAGATTTTCACATCGCATTCAAAAATCTCATCATGCTTATCGATAGGATTAACAGGCATCAGATTACCAACCAATTGATAACTGGCATGGGGCACAAAGTTGAATGACGTTTTTATCGGGCCATCTTCACAATTAAATTCGGAAGAATAGAGGTACCAGTTATTGTCGATAATAGCTTTAAAGATCAGTTCTACCTCATCGCCCACATTGGCTTCGGGTACCGAGGCGGAGTAACTCCATTTGGCGGGTTGCAGAATCTGGGCATTAGAGCAGGAAAAGGAGGCTACAAAAAGGAAAAAAAGCAGTTTTTTCATAAGAATTCGCAAACTTAAAAAGGCCTTGCGTTGGCAGAATACAAATACTGCACATTAACGCGATTTTAACACAACAAATTCCAGTAATTTTAGGAATAATGAAGCAACTAATTGCTTTGAAAGAACGTGTCACACCAAAAACAACCTAAAAAAAACAATTTTATGAAACGAGTATTACTGTTATTGTTTATCCTTTTTGCAGGCCTTTCCACACAAGCCCAAACAGCGGATGAAATTCTAAGCAAATATTTAGAGGTTACAGGTGGAGTGCAGAAATGGAAGGCCCTCAAGACCATGAAGGCAACGGGCAAGATGAGTATGCAAGGTATGGATCTGGATTTTGATATGATCAGCAAAGTGCCTAACAAAATGCATATGGTTATTAAAGTGCAGGGTCAGGAAATTATTCAGGCTTACGATGGTGTAGATGCCTGGATGCTAAACCCGCTGGCGGGTGGAAAGGAGCCTGTGAAAATACCAGAGGATCAGGCAAAGGAAATGACTGAGCAAGAAATGGAAGATAAGTTTATCGATTATAAAAAGAAAGGTCACGAAGTAAAACTGCTCGGCAAAGAAGAGGTTGAGGGAACAACCTGTTTTAAAATAGAATTGATAAAGAACAAGCATAACGATAAGGAAGACATAACCGAGATTCACTTTTTTGATGCTGAAAACTTTGTGCCGATTATGACTATAACATATTCGCGCTCGGGACCATTAAAAGGACAAGAGATAAAGACGTATTTAAGCGATTATCAGGAGGTGAACGGGCTAATGATTCCATTCTCCACCGAAGCAAAAGTGAATGGACAAACTGTTCAAAAAATGACGCTACAGAAAATTTTGCTTAATGAGAATGTAGAAGATGCTTTTTTCGCATTCCCCAAAAAATAAAAGTCTTCTTAAATGGGCTGTATGAAAATACAGCCCATTTCTTTTTTACCCATTTTAATTTTGATTATGATAAGACTGGTAACACTCGTGCTATCATTGTTTGCTGTTATTACAGCAACAGCACAAACCGAACTTTCGGGCAAAGCAATTTTAGGTGGGTTGCGCGCCCGCTCTATTGGTCCGGCAATTATGAGCGGCCGGATTTCAGACATCGAAGTCTCTAATAAAAAACCAGAATTGATTTACGTGGCCACTGCCGGTGGCGGCTTGTGGAAATCAATAAGTGCCGGAGCCAACCTAAGGCCGGTGTTCGATGATTACACTATGTCGATTGGTAAAGTTACCATCGATCAAAATCATCCTGATACAGTTTGGGTTGGTACGGGCGAACCGTGGGTACGCAACAGTGTAGGTGTGGGCACAGGGGTTTACAAGTCAATGAACGGAGGAACCAACTGGGAGTTTGTGGGGTTGAAAGACTCCGAGCACATCAGCGATATAATTGTGCATCCGAAAGATCCCAACACAGTGTATGTAGCTGCACAAGGCCAACTTTGGAGTGCAAATGAAGAACGTGGTGTTTTTAAAACCACAGATGGCGGCAAAACATGGACAAAGATTTTATATGTAGATGCAAACACAGGTTGTGCCGATATGGACATTGATCCGAAAAATCCCGAAATATTGTATGCGGCCATGTGGAGCCACCGCAGGTACCCAGACTTTTTTGATTCCGGATTTACCGGTGGTAGCGGACTTTATAAATCAACAGATGGCGGAAAAACATGGAATAAAATTCACAACGGATTACCCAACACCATGCTGGGACGTATAGGCATTGCTGTAGCACCCACCAACGCACAGGTTTTGTATGCAAGTGTGGAGGGCAAAGGAGATGACAACAAAGGTTTATACAAATCGGAAGATGCGGGCGCATCATGGAAAAAGATCAATAGTGATTTCAGTAATACCGTTCGGCCATTTTATTTTTCTCGTTTAACGGTTGATCCATCCAATGAAAAGAATGTGTTGAAATGTGCATTCGTTCCTATTATCAGCACAGATGGTGGATTAAAATTCAGACAAATGGGAAGCCCTCATGCTGATGTACATGCTGGCTGGATTGATCCAAAAAACTCCAATCACATTTTGCTGGGTACCGATGGTGGTGTGTATGAGTCCTTTGATCAGGGGTACACATTCCGAATGTGGGACAATCTGGCCGTGGGGCAGTTCTACCATGTTTCTGTTGATAACGAGAACCCATACAATGTTTATGGTGGCTTGCAGGATAATGGATCATGGTTTGGCCCTTCACAGGGAGCAGGCGGAGTAACCAATGCTGATTGGAGAATGTCGCTTTATGGCGATGGTTTTTATTCGCATCGTCACCCTACCGATAAAGACATAATCTATTCCGAATATCAGGGCGGAGAAATGGCTCGGGTAAATATTAAAACAGGACAAACAAAAGGGATTAAGCCCTTCCCGGGTAAGGGCGATCCTGAACTAAGATTTAACTGGAATGCGCCTTTGGTGCAAAGCCCGAATAAAACAGATCGCATTTATGCGGGCAGTCAGTTTTTATTTATGTCGGATGATCGAGGTGATACGTGGAAAAAAATCTCTCCCGATCTGACGACAAACGACCCCAAGCGCCAGCGGCAAAAACAAACCGGTGGGTTGTCGATAGATAACTCCTCGGCAGAAAATAACACAACAATTTATGCAGTTGCAGAATCTCCGGTAGATGAAAAATTAATCTGGGTAGGTACCGATGATGGATTGGTTCAGGTAACAACCAATCAAGGAGCCGCATGGATTAACGTAACAAAAAACATTACTGGATTGCCAACCGGCAATTGGTGTTCTTATGTAGAGCCAAGCCGACACGACCGCAATGTAGCGTATGTTACATTCGATAACCATCGCAATGGCGATATGAAAACCTATATCTATAAAACCGTTGATATGGGCACAACATGGACATCCCTGGCCACCACCGACATAGAGGGACATGCCTATGTAATTCGTGAAGACCTGAAGAACCCGAGTTTACTTTTTGCTGGAACCGAATTTGGTCTTTATGTTTCCATTGATGGAGGGAAGAAGTGGAGCCGCTTTGATAGCAATTTGCCAAAAGTTGCTGTGCATGACATGGTGATTCATCCTAAAGAAGATGCATTGGTTTTGGCCACTCATGGACGAGGAATTTATATTATTGATGACATTACTCCGTTGCGTCAGATTACTCCAGAAGTGCTAGCAAAAACATTTCACTTTTTGGAAACAAAGCCAACTATTCTAAGTGAAACCGGTGGAAGTACGCGCAACCCATCGCCTGGCGATGATGTGTTCTATGGAGAGAACCCTAATCCTCTTCCGCGAATAGTTTACTATATGAGCAAGCGCCACACTTTTGGGAAAATGGCGATAGAACTTTATGATCTGGATGGCACAACTTTGATAAAAGAAATTTCCGCAGGTAAAAGTGCGGGTATCAACATTGTTGACCTTGTTTTGAATCGTGAACGGCCACGCATTCCACCCTCCGATACCCGTGAAGCAGTAGGGGGTGCATTGTATGGCCCAGCCTTGCAAGCAGGTACGTACAAAGTAAAAGTGATTAAGGGTAAAGAAGAGTACTGGGGCTCAGTTACATTGCAATACCCGGAAAATTCTGTTTACACTTTAGAGGAACGTAAAGTACAACAAGAAGCAACCGGAAAGCTCTTTGGACAAGCCGAAAAGCTGGCTTATTTCTATGCCGCACAAACAGATTTGTTAGGCCAGGCAAAAGAGCGGGCACAGAAATTTCCACGCTATTCCAAAACAATAAATCCACTTATCAAAGAGCTTGAAACATTAAATGGCATTATTGCTTTTAAGGGTGGAGATTTCTACATCGCAACAGAGCGCAGGCTAACGGAACAAGTTGCAGAACTATATGGTCAGGTAAATAGTTATCCGGGAAGACCAGGGGCTTCTCAATTGGAGCGTTTAGCTAATCTTGCTTTGGAGATAGGTGACTTGCAGAAAAAATTTGAAGTGATTAAAAACGAAAAAGTGAAAAAGATTAACTCGACCATTGCCGGGGATAAACTTGTTCAGCCACTAAAGGTATTAACAGAAGAAGAGTTTAAAACCGGTACAACAACTTCGCCTGTGGAACCAGAAAAAATAAAAAAACTTTTACAATCTCTTCAATTCTAAACCATGAATACATAAAAAAGCAAAGGGCTGCTTAAAAGCAGCCCTTTGTCATTCTAATAAGTTGAGATTAGCCCTTTACAAAATATTTATAGAACACAAAGATCGTTTCAATGCCCAGCAAAAAGTTTTTAATACCATAGTGTTCATTGGGTGAGTGAATAGCATCGCTGTCTAACCCAAAGCCCATTAACACGGTATCTAATCCCAACTCCTTTTTGAACAATGAAACGATTGGAATACTTCCTCCATCGCGTGTAGGTATAGGTGTTTTGCCCCACACTTCCTGAAATGCTTTGCTTGCGGCAGCATAGGCTTTCGAGTCGGTTGGGGTTACGGCTGGTTCGCCACCATGCAGCGCGGTTACTTTTACCTTAACAGATTTAGGCGCAATGGAATTAAAATGTTTGGTAAACAATTCAGTTATCTCATGATTGTTTTGGTTAGGCACCAGGCGCATGGATATTTTCGCATAAGCTTTAGAAGGCAAAACTGTTTTTGCGCCTTCACCGGTATAACCACCCCAAATACCATTGCAATCTAAGGTTGGGCGTATGCCGGTGCGCTCCAGGGTTGTGTATCCTTTTTCGCCCCGGATTTCATCAATGCCAAGTTCTTTTTTATAGTTGTCCAGATTAAAATGCGCTTTGTTTAATGCTTCCCGTTCGCTAGCCGTTAACTCAGCAACTTTATCATAAAATCCCGGAATGGTGATGTGACCATTTTCGTCATGCAACGAAGCAATCATTTTGCTTAAGATGTTGATGGGGTTTGCCACCGCACCACCATAAACACCGGAGTGTAAATCGCGGTTAGGGCCGGTAACCTCCACCTCCATATAACTTAATCCGCGTAAGCCAACGGTAATAGAAGGTGTATCCAATGAGATAAGCGAGGTATCCGATATCAGAATAACATCGGCTTTCAGTTTTGCACGATTTTCTTTTACAAATGTGCCGAGATTATCAGAACCCACTTCTTCTTCGCCTTCAATCATAAATTTGATGTTGCAGGTAAGTTGGTTCAGCTTCATCATGGCTTCAAAGGCTTTGATGTGCATGTAGAACTGCCCTTTATCATCGCACGAACCGCGCGCATAAATTTTTCCATCTTTTACCACAGGCTCAAATGGAGGCGAGGTCCATAAATCCAACGGATCGGGAGGTTGTACATCGTAGTGGCCATACACCAACACAGTGGGCAGCCCGGGGCCAACTAACTTTTCGCCATATACAATCGGGTGACCGGCTGTTTCGCAAAGTTCGGCTTTATCCGCACCGGCATCTTTTAGTTTTTGAACTACGTATTCGGCTGCTTTGCGCACATCGCCTTTATGGCGACTATCAGCACTTACAGAAGGTATTCGTAACAAGCCAAAAAGTTCATCTAAAAAACGCTGCTGGTTGGATTGGATGTAATCTTTAATCATGGTAGAAAAGGTAAGATGAGATTCTCTTGCAAGATAATGAGTAAACCCTTTTGTCTACTAATTCTGGGTAAGCACAAATGCGCCCCAATAATAAGGCTGCGGGTATTTTTCTTTCAACTGTAGCATGGCTTGCTGAAAGGCATCGGGTAAATTTTTGCTGATGGCGAGTTGTGTATAGAACGAAGTCATGAACTGCATGGTGGCTTCATCATCTACTTTCCACAAAGAAGTGATAATATTTTGTGCCCCGGCCCGTAGCAATGCCCGCTTTAAACCATACAACCCCTCACCCGGAATAATTTCGCCCAAGCCGGTTTCGCAGGCCGAGAGTACCACCAGCTGGGTGTTGAATAAATTCAAATCCTGAATTTCAGCAGATGTTAAAATGCCGGCCGGCATAAACGTAAAATCAGTTGGGCTATTAGCTTTTTGCGCTCCTGCCAGAATCAGGCCGCTGCCCGCCAGCGTTGCAAACAAGTTGTGGTAGGCTGAGCCGCTTCCGGGGCTATCGAGCCAAAACCCATGCGTGGCAAGGTGGAGCACATCGCGGTTGCTGTTTTTGAACAACGCTTGCTTGGTTGCATTTTGTTTGGTGAGCTGGGTAACGTCAGTCTTTTGCTTTTTCAGCAAAGCGGAGATAGCATCTGCTTCGGTTGCGGTGCCGGGCAATGAAGTAATGGCCTGGCGCGTAAGAAATTCACGCGAAGTGCGAAGCGTATCCTTAGTTACGGCAGGCTTATCGCTAAAGGTTGGATTGCCCAATACGGTTGCCGATTTAAACTGTATGGGTTTAACCACATGAATATTGGCAACAGTAGGCACAGTAAGAAATTTATATTCAGCAACCAGGTGTTGATTCGTGGTGGGGTTAAGTAACGTATTCAGGTTAATGAGATTAAACACGCCATCGGGTGCCCAGTAAATAGTTTTTATACCGCTTAAGTGTTTGGTGAGAGGTTCCCAAAACACACTGTAGGAATTTGCATCGGGTTGTTGAAAGAGAATGCTGTTGCGATAACGTTTGTAAAACTTCCCTTCCATTTCACTACCGGCTGAGGGAAAGACCAGAAACTGCAACGGGCCAGTCTTTTTTATGATCAATGCTGCATAGTTTGCCGCGTTGCTGTAATAAACTTCATGATTTTGTTGCAGGCGTACAATCTCAATGGCGGCTTCATCGGGCTTTAGCTTAGCACGAATGGAGTCCAATGATTGCACATAATCTAATTTCATGCTGGCCGTATCACGCGCTGCCCGAATTAATTTCTTCTCTGTTTCCAGAATGTATTTTTTCCAGGCCATCAACTCGGTTTGATCGGGCTCGCCTTTTACATAGAGTTCGTTCAGGTGTTCGCGCAATGTTTGCCATAGCACAAAGTTGTTTGCCACTTGCTGATCGGACGATCGCGAAACATCGTATAGCAACTGGAAATTACCTCTAAGGATAAAGGAATGTTGAAACAACACCTGTTGTAGCCCAACCTGCAATGCGCTGTCATAAACTTCAGGCGATGCGGTTTTGCCAAACTCCGCAATCATACTCAGGTACCGGCTAAGTGTTTCGTGCTGACGTTGTGCAAAGAAAAGTTGTGCTTCTTCCGAAAAACCCAGACGAAAAGCCGTGGCCTTCAGGTTGTCGAACAAAAACAGATTTTTATACAGAAACAGAGATTGACTGTATTCACCTTCGCGACCCAACAGAAAAGCCAGATCTTTCATCCATTCGTTGGCCCCAAAATATTGATCCTGCGAATCAAGTTGCTTAATGCGATTGAGATAAAAGTTTTTGTAAGCAGGATTACCAAAATAAGCGAGCTTTTGCCCCAGCGTTCGGTCATTTAACAAATCGAGATATTCGAAAAAGTTTTGTTTGCGTACATCTTCCAGTATTCGTGTGAGTGAATCACTTAACGTGATGGGTTTGCCTAAACGCGCCTGAAGCAGTGCCCGGTTTTTTCCTTTCACTAACAAAGTTGCAGCGGGCGAGTCTTTATATTTTTTCTTGATCTGAACATCGCTTAATGCATAAAGCGAATCGGCTGCCTTAAAATTACCCATGCTTTCAAAAAAATTACCCACGGTTAGCCAAAGTTGTTCAGGGCTAAACCGGTAACTGCATAACCACGCCAACACAGCATCGGCCACAGCCTCTTCGCCCTCGTTGTATAAACCGGTAGCCGTATAATAAGATAAGCGGGCTTGCAGAAAACGGAGCATGTCATTTTGCTCAGTTGTGGCAACGCCTGTGCTGGAGAAGTGCCGGCTCATGGCCGTATCGGACTGAACAGTTTTCCATAGAGGTTTAAGAAGATTTACATGCCGTTTTACCTGATCGATAACCATATCGGCCGATTCGTAATCGGTACTGCGAATAAAATGTTCAAGTGCCGGAACGCTTCGGTTTTTCCAAAGAACAGGAAAGTCGGTTATTAAAGATTGACTGAAGATTTCGGGTTTATCAAAGAAGCCACCCTTCTCCATATCGTTATACAGATCAAGACTATCGGGCAACAAGCGGTTAAGCAAGTGTGCGTATCCGGTTGTCATCAGGTCTTCCATTTTCATGGCTTCACCCAGGCGATCGTTAAGTTCAGGCAGTTCTTGTTGGGGCCTTACGGCTTCCAGATACTTTACCAATCCCGAATACAATCCGGAGATCAGTCCGGCTTCTACAAAAAGCAAACTGCTTGCGCGATGATTACCCACAAAGGCAAAAGCGGAATCAGCCAGAATAATAGCCTGCTTAAATTGTTTTTGTGATGCAGCCTGCAACGAGGCGTGATAAATCGAATAGAATTTTTCAGCTTCGGTGTAAAGCCCTTCAATGGCAAGTGAATCAAATGCTTCCTGTTTTAAGATGAAGCTTCCATAGGTAAGATAAGGATTGTGCTTCCGCCTCAAAGTATTTATTTGATCGATATCGGTAATAACTTTTAACGGAACCGTAAAGCTTACATCGGGAATTTTAAGATAGCCTTCTGAGAAATAAGCGGAAGTAAGTTTAACGGAAACCTGATTAAAGGATTTGAAATCGGGATTATTGAAAAGATTTTCTTCGAGCACAATAGTAGTGCGCCCGGTGTGAAGGGAATCAGTACGATAAACAGAATTAATCACTTCTGTCTTTTTACCTTTTGCTAAACTGATGGCCCACTCGCTGCGCAACGAACCAATTGAAATCGTGTTACCGGTAAGCGTAAGATCGATCTCGGCAAACAGTTTGGTTTCTTCACTGTACTCTGAAGTTTTGATGTGGCTAAACCATAAATTCTTTACCTGAGCCGTAAACTCAATTAACTCAGCCGATAGTTTTACAACGGCACTTTGTGGTTCGAACAGGTTGGTATCTGTGGCAGAAAATTGCGCCAGCAGGTAATAAGAGCCGGGCTTAAGCGAATGTTTAATCGGGAAACTTTGATAGGAATAATCGGGCAGTGTGCAGGCTGAGTCTAACACAACAAAATCATTCGGGCTAAGGATAGAATCTGCGGAAGCAAAAATTTTCAACTTACCCGCAATGGGTTTATCAAACCCGAAACCATCGGGGCGCACTTCGGCCACCAGCCGTAAGGGTTCGTTGGTCAACCCTACATAATCGATATGCGCTTGTGCCTGCTGCGATGTAAGAGATAAGGAATACGCTTGTTTGCTTTGCGCAAAGCCAACGGAAAATTTTAAGAGGAGGAATAGAACCAGAACAATACGCATCATTACCATCAAGCAGGCAACTCGCCTTCAATCTTTCCTTCAAACCGATCTTTTACGTATTCAATTTTTGTTTTGCCGTGTGGAGCAGGTTTGCCTTCGGCATCCAGATTTACAAAGGTTATCTTATCAACCTCCAGAATAGTCTTGCGGGTCATCTTATTTCGAACCACACATTTCAAGGTAATAGAAGTGCGCCCGAAGTTGGTAGGGATAAGCCCCAACTCAATAATGTCTCCTTGTTTGGCAGAGCTTACAAAGTTTATCTCGGACATGTACTTTGTTACCACGCGCTTGTTGTCAAGCTGGATCATGGCATAGATAACCGCCTCCTCATCAATCCAACTTAAAAGTTTGCCTCCAAACAATGTTCCGTTAGGGTTCAAATCTTCAGGCTTTACCCATCTGCGTGTGTGGAAGTTCATCCGTTGCCGTTTTCTTCTTTAAAATTAAGTTTCGCAAGCTGCGAAAAAAATAAGTAAGCAAGCAACAGAAAGCAGGTATAAAGAATGGTTACGCCTACGGTTCGGGGGTGTGTAAACGGGTTGGCAATTCTTTCCAGCAAATCCGTTGTAAGACCAACCGGATTGGTTACCACATCCCAACTGTTCCAGCGCAAGTAGCGGCCAACATAAATACCAAATCCACACAATACCAACGAAAGCATAACCGCTACCCAGCTCCATGCAGCAGAAAACCGTTTGCTAATTACGTGTTGAATATCCTGAAGTGAAAGTAAGCCCAGAATCAGCCCGTTCCAGGCGGCACTGAGAATAACCATCAGATCAAACCAAAGCGGAACACCACTTCTTTCTTTTAAATGAAAAAGATCGGTAAGGATATAAGGGGCATTGGGGAAGAAAAGCAGCCAAAGCATGATGGCCGAAAACAAAACCACGCGCGCTAACTTGTGTTGATACAAAATCAACACCGAGCTGATGATGAAAGGAATTACGGCCAGAAAAAGATTCCAGACAAGAAAGATAAATGTTACTTTTTCGGTAAAGTAAACGCGGGCTGCAATCAGCGAAACAGAAAACAGCAACGAGAGAATTACAATCAGGAAAAGCGGCATTCTCTTTTTAAAGAGGCTCTGTTGTGTCATGTCCATAGTTTAAGCAGATAAGGAACAAAAACTATTAACGCAATCACAACCGAACATGTTGCCGCAAGAAAAACCGCACCCGCACTGATGTCTTTGATGGTGCCCACCTCCGGGTGATGTTGCGGATGAATAAAATTTAGCAATTTTTCAATGGCCGTGTTTAGCAATTCTGCTGTTAAAACTGTTCCCAGACACAACACAATAGCAAGCCACTCACCTTTAGAAATCTTAAAAACGAATCCGAGAATAATGGCCGCGCTTCCGGCTGCGAGCTGAACCTTAATGTTAAGTTCGCTGGCAATAGCTTTTCCTATTCCTGTTAAGGCATAACCAAAACTACGGAACAACTTCATGCTTACTTCGGAAACTGACTCTTATCCATATTGGGTAAAATGCGCAACGCATTTTTATAATAAACCTTTTTCAGGATGCTATCGGGTAACCCGATTCCATACATGCGCCAGAATGCATGATAGCGCTTATGGTAGGGAAAATATTCATCCTCTGTTTCCAGCACACGGAAGTACGTTTCATATTCATCAGGCACCCAGCTGTCTTTACCAAACAGAATGCGGTCCTGATACTTGGTAAAAAATTCTTTCGCAGCGCGCGGTTGTCTTCCAAGTTCGGCAATTACAGCTCCTATTTCGGTTAGCATGTTGGGATATTTATCCATTAACTCTCCCAACTTTTTCAGATCGTTTCCATACCAACCCAGGTGGGCATTTATAAATGTTGTTTTAGGATGCTTGCGAAACACATCGTGTTGTTCGGCAATTATGGTTTCCCAACTGGCAAATGTTTCATCGTAGCGCCTTCCGGGATGAAGCTTAAGTTCGAGCCAGCGTTCGTTTTGATTGTCGATGGCATCCCAGAAAGGTTTAGGATCGGCCGAGTGAATTAAAACAGGAATGCCAAGCTCACCACACTTTGCCCATACGGGATCAATGCGTGGATCGTTTATGGAAAGGCGATTGCCTTTACTGTCTTTAATATGAATTCCGAGGTTTTTATAAATCTTTAATCCTTTTGCACCACGTTTAACATCGGCCTCTAATTGTTTTAACGTGCGCGCACCCCATTCCGGGTTATCAATATCATTAAAATCAACATTGGTGAACAAAACAAACCGATTGGGGTAGCGGTTGTTAATGTTTTCGATTGATTTTTCAAGATGATCGCCACTGCTTCTAAACCCACGACCACTCAGGTTAATCATCACACCCATATTCAACGCATCCATTTTAGCAATCAGGTCTTTAAAATCGCTGGTGTTCATATTCCCCTGATGATTATGAATATCGATAAACGGAAACTTAGCCCGCTTTACCCGGTGTTCTTCTACTTTTAGCGTTGAAGGCGGGTCGTATTGTTCAAAGTCCATTTTCATATCCAGTGGCTTTTCCTGGGCCACGGCCTGCATACACATCAATCCAAGACAAAAAATCAGAACCCGTTTCATAAGTAAAGCATTTAAGGCATCCAATTTACTACAAACATTAAACCACACTTAAAAAATTTGTTAAAAGGTTTAAACCCAATTCAGTTTTAACAATCGAAGGGATATAAAAGCTGACTTATGAAACGGGTTATTACGCTTTCGGTATTTATAACACTTGTTTTGATTGTTATGTTAGCCAAAACAACCCAGGCGCAGAAGCTACAACCAACCTGGTCGCACCCCACCCATGTGGTGCAATAGGTTTTTGGTCAGGCGTTTTGAATGGCGATTTCTTGCTAACTTGCCTGTTCAGAGACATGAACAATGAAAAAACTGATTTTTATTCTGCTATTGCTTCCGCTGGTGGGCTGGTCGCAGGAGGTGTTGGAAGCGGCCCGCAAAAAAATTGATGCAGGAAATTTTGCCACAGCAAAAACAGATCTGTCAAAATTTATAGAAACAAACTCTCGCAACAAAACCGCCTTTTTGTTGCGCGGTCGGGCCAATATGGGGCTGAATGATTTTTATGCGGCTATTGGCGATTTCAACTTTGCGCTGGAGATAGACAGCACATATGCTGAAGCGCTTAACTATCGCGGAGAATCTAAAATTAACCTGGGCGATGATGAAGCCGCAATTCTGGATTTGAATAAGGCCATAAAATTTAATGCCCGCTATGCCGATGCCTATACCAACCGCGGTTTCGCTTATTATAATGTGGAGGATTTACAAGCAGCTTATTTCGACTTTTCAAAAGCACTCGAGTTGGGCCCACCCGATGCCGACAAATATTTTAACAGAGGCTTGGTAAAAGCAGAGCTGGGCGAATTTGTAAGCGCTATAGATGACTACACCAAAGCCATTGAATACGATAAGACCGATGCCAACCTCTATAACTATCGCGGAGTAGCGTATTACAACACAACCAACTTTGATAAAGCCATTGCCGATTACAATGAGGCTATCCGCATGGATGCCAAAGATCCATTTAAGTTTGAAAACCGCGCGCTTGCGAAAACTGCAATAGAAGATTTGAAGGGAGCGCTGGAAGATTACAACAAAGCGGTTGAGTTGGACAATGAAGACCCGGAAACCTATAACCTGCGCGGTGTTTTAAAACACACCATGGAAGAGTATGATGGCGCCATTGCCGATTATACCAAGGCCATAGAGTTGGATGACACCAACCCCACTTACTACGACAACCGGGCGTTGAGCAAAACCGAAAAAGAAAATTATGCCGGGGCTATTGAAGACTACACCGCGTCAATTGAATTGTACCCAAGCGATCCGGAAACGTATTACCAACGTGGGCTCGTAAAACTTTTGATGAACAACAACTACGATGGGTGCCTGGATTTAAAACGTGCCGATGAAATGGGTTTGCCCGATGCTAAAGCCGTGATTAAGAAAAGCTGCAAGTAATTTTCAATTAGCCGATTAATAGATTAGCCGATTGAAAATTGAACATCGCCATCATCCTTAACGGAATCTCCAGAAAGAAGAATCTCTTCTATCAAACCATATTACCAGCATTGTCTGCCAGGCATGTGGTGGAAGTATTCGAAACACACTATGCCGGGCATGCGCGCGGATTAGCCCAACAGGCAACAGAAAATAAATTTGAAGTAATACTTTCTGCCGGAGGCGATGGAACGCTGCATCAGGTAGTAAACGGTGTGCTTGATTCAAAGCTTAACAAGCTTCCGACAATAGGCATAGTTCCGCTGGGTTCGGGTAATGATTTTGCCGGAGCCGTGGGAGTAACAGCAAATGCAAGTTTACTATTGAACCTTTTGGAGCAAGGAGGTAAACCAACGGATGTTGGGCTTATCTCCTGTAAGGATTCTGCGGGAGAAAATTCTAACCGATACTTTATTAATGTGTGTAGTCTGGGCATGGGTCCGGCCACGGTAAAGCAAATGGAAAAAGCGCCTGCGTGGTTAGGTGTTAATGGCCGCTACCTGGTATCCATTCTCAAAACATTTTTTACACACAAACCAGAACGGTTAGAAGTAAAAACAGCTAACTGGAATTGGGGTGGTGCTGTGCGGGTGTTGGCCATTGCCAATGGAAAATCGTTTGGTAATAAAATTTACCTGGCGCCCGAGGCAAAACAAGATGACAGCTTGTTCAATCTCTTTGTAGCGGGCGATGTGCCGCTGCTAAAGTTTTTGATCTACTTGCAAACCCTAAAGCGAAGACGAAAAGTTACCAATGCAAGTGTTTATTATGCTGTGGCCGATAAGGTTGAGATTACGGCACCCGATAATCTGGCAATTGAAGCAGAAGGAGAACACGTTGGTTTTTTGCCGGCAATGGTTGAGATGAAACGGGCTGGTGTTTCTTTTTTGAGGTGAAAAGAAAAGGGCACCCTGAGGCGCCCTTCTTTTTGAGTTTTTAAAATGTTAGTTTTTCCTTAAAACCAAAGTGCTTGCAATCATATCATGCAGCGCTTGTTTCTTTTCTGTGAAACCAGCCATGATATAGCCAATAAACAAAGTGAAATTGGAAAGGATCTTGCAAAGATTTCGCACCAACGCCTTCACGAAATCCAGTTTGTTTCCCTGTAAGTCTGTTACCTTAAGGCCAAGTGCAAGTTTGCCAACGGTGGCTTGTAACTTGGAGGACTCCATAAGAGTAGAGTACAACACTTGAATGGTTAAGGACAATATCCAGTAGCCACCCATCATGGCCATAACGCTTGCCATCATCCCTGCAGCCTGATCAGGATCTGACATGTCCATGGTTTCAACGGAATTTGCAAAGCCAAGGCCAAGAGCAGCCAATATGGGAACAAAAATGAATGACTGAGCTACGCCAATTATAATTCCATCAATAATAATTGCCACGAATCGTAGCCAGAATCCTGCGTGATTTGTGTTCATGTGTGATTTGGTTTATGGTTAGGTTAACTAAAAGTAGAAAAAACAATCGACCGGCCAAAACACTAACTTTAAATACATTTACGCGGATTAATTTGCAGAGATGAATACATCATTAAAAGAATTATTTGATCGTCTTGAAGGCCAGCGACTCGCCTTGTTAAAAGGAATAAAACACCTCGGTCCAGACCAGCTCCAGATGCACCCACCCGGCAAATGGTCGCTTAGTCAGGTGTTTGCTCACTTGATTGCTTCCGAGCAACTGTCCGTTCAATACCTCAGAAAAAAAATTCAGGCTATTGATGAACAGCCCAACACGGGCCTGATAGAAGAATTGAAAATGTGGGCGCTGATTATTTCGCAGCGCTTGCCGTTTAAATTTAAAGCGCCCAAAGTGGTGGTAGACCATACTCCGGCCTTTAAAGATGTGGCCGAGATAGAATCCGCCTGGAACCAAACCCGTAAGGAATTAAAAGATGTGCTGGGCAGGTTTGGCGCCAATCACCTTACCCGTAAAATTTACAAACATCCCGTGGCCGGAAAACTCAATATCGTTCAGGCCACGCGCTTCTTTTCGGAGCACATCATTCACCACCAACCACAGATAAAAAGACTGTTGAAGCAGAATTAAATTTTTAACACCTTGCCCAAATAACTTACTCTTGTTCTTCCCTCTCCTGTGGAGGGGTGGGGTGAGGCTCAAACCCAATCATTTTTTTATGAAACGCTTTTTAGTATTCGCACTTGTAATCCTTTCTTTCATCACCACCGCTCAAACCATTCAAACCCCCGATCAATTTCTGGGTTATGAACTGGGTTCGCGCTTTACCCGTCACCACCGGGTGGTGGAGTATTTTAAATACATCGATAACCTATCGGCAAACGTAACGGTTACACAATACGGAGAAACCAATGAGTTGCGTCCGCTTATTTATGCCGTTATTGCTTCGCCCGAAAATTTTGCCAGCCTCGAACAAATCCGGCAAGACAACCTGAAGCGTGCCGGTGTTCTGGAGGGTTCGCCCACAAGCAAAGTTGCCATTGTATGGCTTAGCTACAATGTGCATGGTAACGAGGCCAGCTCGCTGGAAGCTTCTATGAAAACACTGTATGAGTTGGTAAATCCGGCTAACGCCAAAACAAAGGAGTGGCTAAAAAACACGGTGGTTATTATGGATCCTTGCATCAACCCCGATGGGCGCGATCGCTACGCAAACTTTTTTAATCAGTATGGTAATAACCCGTATAACTCAAGTGGCGATGCCAAGGAACACCGCGAACCCTGGCCGGGCGGAAGGGCTAATCACTATCTTTTTGATTTGAACCGCGATTGGGCATGGCTCACACAAAAGGAATCCCGGGCCAGAATAAAAATTTATAACGAGTGGCTTCCGCATGTGCATGTTGATTTTCACGAACAAGGATACAATAACCCCTACTACTTCGCTCCGGCTGTAGAACCCTTTCATGAAGTGATCTCACCCTGGCAACGCGAGTTCCAAACCATGATAGGAAAAAATCACGCAAAGTATTTTGATGAACAAGGCTGGTTGTATTTTACAAAAGAAGTATTCGATTTGTATTACCCCAGTTATGGCGATACCTACCCCACCTACAGTGGTGCAATTGGCATGACATACGAACAAGGCGGTGGAGGTTTTGGAGGATTGAGCATTACAACCCGCGAAGGCGACCCGCTTACGCTGAAAGACAGACTTACCCACCATCATACTTCTGGCTTGTCAACGGTAGAAATTACTTCGCTCAATGCTACACGCGTGGTAGATGAGTTTGAAAAGTATTCAAAAGAAAACCTGAACAACCCGGCATCGCCATACAAAACATTCGTTATAAAAGGCGACAACAACGCGGATAAGGTTAACAAGCTTACAAAATGGTTAGACAGCCACTCTATTAAATACGGCCATCCTGCAGCGGGTAAGGTTACAAGAGGATTCGATTATCAAACGCAAACCACAGGTACCGCCAACGTAAGTACCGATGACGTGATCATTAACATTTATCAACCCAAGTCGCGGTTTATTACTACGTTATTCGAACCGGTTTCTAAACTTCCGGATTCCGCAACGTATGATATTACTGCCTGGAACGTGATGTATAATTACGATCTGAAAGGCTATGCGCTGAATGAGCGCATCAATGTGGGTAAGGCCTATCAACCAAAGGCAGTAGATAATGCAAATACGCTGGCCAAACCATATGCCTACATCTTTAAATATGAAAGCTTGCGCGATGTGGAATTTCTGGCGGAGTTGCTAAACAAAAACATAAAAGTTCGTGCAGCAGAAAAAGCGTTCTCGGTAGCAGGGCAAAACTTTGAGCCGGGCACCTTAGTGGTAACGCGCAGAAACAACGAGGCCATAGCCGATTTCGACAACCTGATTAAAAAATTAGCTGCCGATAAGGAAAGAAAAATTTACACCAGCACTACAGGCTTTGTAGATAGAGGAAAGGATTTCGGATCGTCATCAGTTACCTATCTTAAGGCACCTAAAATAGCCGTACTGTTTGGCGAACAAACTTCATCTTTAAGCGCAGGCGAAATCTGGCATTTCTTCGAAGAACAACTTCATTATCCGATTACACAAATCGGTACCGAATATTTTAATAGCATCGACTTGACTAAGTACGATGTGTTAGTGGTGCCCGAAGGCCGCTATCGCGTGTTTGACGAAAGCACACTCGATCGCGTATCAAACTGGGTTTCGGGTGGAGGCCGGTTAATTGTAATCGCCAATGCACTTACTTCATTTGCTGAGAAGAAGGGCTTTGCTTTAAAAGCCTATGCAAATGATGCGGAGAAGAGCGAAGCGGAGAAAAAAGAGAAAGAAGCACGTCAAAATGAAGCGCTGGGTCGCTATGAAGATGCACAACGCAAACAACTATCCGATGCAATCTCGGGCGCTATTTATAAAGTAACGTTAGACAAATCGCACCCGCTTGCTTTTGGTATGAGAGAATCTTACTACACCCTGAAGACAAATGAATTGCGCTATGGCTATTTGCAAAACGGCTGGAACGTAGGTGTAATTAATGGCAATGCCAAACCGGTGCAGGGTTTTGCGGGTTACCGCATCAACAAAAAAATGAGCAACAGCCTGATATTGGGTGTTGAACCGAAAGGCCAGGGCAATATTATTTACATGGTCGATAATCCATTGTTCCGCAATTTCTGGGAGAGCAGCAAAATGATTTTCTCGAATGCGGTGTTTATGGTGCAGTGATCTTTAAAAAGATAAGAATGAAAAGGCAGTTGGGTAACCAACTGCTTTTTTTATTAACTCATACTGTCAGTTTGAGCTTGTCGAAAACTAATCAGGTTTTACCAAAATAGACTTTGACAGAGTTCCGCCACTCAAAATTCTTTTTTGCGGAACGCCATTACTAACTCAACTGAACAAACTATTCAGCTCCAGCTCAATCTTATTTACGATAAACGAAAAGTCTTCCACCCTCTCTACAAAGTCTAGGTTGTTTACATCTACAATTAACAGCTTACCATTTTTGTAATCCCCGATCCATTTTTCGTAGTGTTCGTTGAGGGTACGCAGGTAATCTAGTTTAATGTTGAATTCAAAATCGCGGTTGCGTTTTTGTATTTGCTGAACCAGTTTGGGGATGTCAGCTTTTAAATAAATCAGCAAATCGGGAGGATGCACAAAACTTACCATCGAGTTGAAGATGTCGAGATAACTTTGATAATCGCGCTCGCTTATGTGGCCGCTCTTATGCAGGTTGGCTGCAAAAATATGAGCATCTTCATAGATGGTACGATCCTGAATAATGGTTTTCTCGCTTTCGCGGATTTGCCGCACCTGGTTAAACCGGCTGTTCAAAAAATAAATCTGCAAATGAAAGGCCCAGCGCGTCATGTCGTCATAAAAATCCCGCAGGTAAGGGTTGTGATCAACCGATTCGTAAAGGGCTGTCCAGTTATAATGTTTGGAAAGTTTTTCGGCTAGTGTGGTTTTACCGGAACCAATGTTTCCGGCAACGGCAATATGTTTGGGTTGTTTATGCACAGGTAACGAATTTAATATACATGTTTGGTTCGTGAGGACACGAACCAGGACAGGGCTGCAAATTTAGGATTAGCATTAAGAATTGCAATTAGTTAAAGCCAGTGTGTCTCAACCTTCATAGGTATGATTTGAAATTGTTTTTGAGCGAAATAGTATTAACTTTAATCTATGAGGCATGTCAAATTTCCTATACTGGTACTTGCAGTTTTACCGTTGCTTATGGTAACCATGAGTGCAGCAAATGTTAACTTTAAAAGAAGGTGCCTTAATCCCCCGGGAACATACTTGCATACCAAGCCAGTCAATAAAGACTACAATTGCTATCAATATACCAGAGCCGCGTTAATTAAAGGCTATGTGAACATGGCGTCTGGCGTTCCTTCTTCTTCAGAGGAAGATTTTTTTGGTACCTATACTGAAACAACCATAATAGAAGATCAGGATTTTATTCGGGTTTGTTCCCTTAGCCAAGCTAAAGCAGTAGCATTTTTAGAAGCCGGGCATTCGGTAATAAAGTTAAACGATGGAAGATTTGCCTTTACATTCGATAATTATCCAGATGTGGAAACTTCCTTTTTCCCCGATGCCGGTTCATTAGCCTGCGATGGCGATGAGCAATACTACGATGCCATTCCCAACATCGCTATTTCGGGTGGCACACAAGTAAATCAAGGTCAGAATATTACCCTAACGTTAACGAATGGCGGGCAGGCACTGCCGTCTTATCTTCAGTTAAGCTCTCTTAACTGGTCATTTAATTCAAGTCAATTTCAAGAAATTTCCAAGACAAGCACGTCAGTTACATTGAAAGCCAAAGATGTCACCGGCAATTTTAATGTAATTTACAATTTGTTTACTGGCTGCAACGCAAATGCGAACTTCAGAACTAAGTCGGTACAAGTGCTGCCCAATTGTACAGGTACTCTGAATCAGGGGCCGTTGTACACATTTAATACGGTGTCGGGTGGCACCAATCAGGTCGAGATGTACTTAAGCTCATGGACGTGGGTAAAAACATCGGGCAATGCAAGTTGGAGTACCAGTAACGGGGGCAAGAACATGAGTTTTTCCATCAGCTCGGGCTGTTCAACGTTTAATGCCTATAATGCCAGTTGTAATCTTACTTTTACCTTTTGCAAATACTCGTCTTTGATAGGGGGAGATAACAATATGTTCGTTGTTTTCGATTTAATTAATTCAAAGGTTGTGAAGGAAGGACAGCTTGAGAATGAGGAAGACAATGAGAGCATTTTAGACGGGTTGCCCCAAGGTCACTACGTGGTTTATCTCAATGGCACCAGCACGCAATATGTGAAGTCGAATTAAAAGGTAAAGATTATGCGTCAAGGACAAACTCACCCAAGGTTAAGATTTGGTTTCCATGCAATCATTTTTGTTGTAATTGCTGCCTTTTCATCTTGTAATGAAGATATGCCTGTGGTTCGCGACCCTTGTGATTTTATTATTACAACGGAAGAATCTTCTTTGGATACAAGTACATCTATCTGCCAGGAATGCTTTTTCAAATTTTCATTCCGTGGAAAGCTTTATGATTTTCGGGATGAGCGATTCGAATCCTGGTATCAATGTTTAGAAGACAACAAATGTACAGAAGTAAATAAAAATGATTTTTTTGAGTTTAGATTAAAATCATTACTTCGTAGTAGTGACCTATTCTCAAGCTTAAATGAACAGCGGGCACTTTTAACTCCCGATTCGCTGATACAAACTGATTTTAACTTTTTCCAGGCATCGTTTCTATTGAAAGATCGTTGTGCTGAGGAATACCAAGTTGTCAAAAATACAAACATTTTTTCCCCCGATATTTCAAGTAGTACGCTTACGGGAATCAGCATTTGGAATTACTTTGTTATTGATGATACCCGATATTCTACCACTTACCTGATTAGTGGAACTTTTAGTACTCAGGTGATGATCAATACTAAATCTGAAAGTATTGGGGGCTCCTATGCTTTGTTATTTAATATTACAGAACCTTTTTGATGATAAGCCCAATCTTTCGCTACAGCCACAGTTAGTGACAAAATAAACTCAGAGTTATCAGAGCAAGTTGTTTGAGGAAAATGATTTTTGTTCCCACCCAGATTCCCACCATATTCGCCACCGAAAATTTTGTTTATGCGCATATTGAAGCAGGTCTTTTCTTTTTTATTTCCCGTGGTTCGAACGCCATCTAACCCCGTGGTTCGGGTCCTCACGAACCACCACCTCAAAACAATTGCGATTGTATTTATTTTCTCTTTGCTAACCGGCTGTAGCGATAAAGAAAAGTGCGCCTTTATTCCCGACACAAAAGATATTACCATAAGTTATTCTTTTGAACAGTTGCAGGATTCCTTACCGGCCATTACCAGCAAACAACAATTAGTAGATTTCTTTTCGCGGCATACTACGTTACGCGATTTTGTATTTGCCCGCGAATCGTACCCCAACGATTCTGTTTTTATTAATGAACTCTACGCCCGTTTTTCCAATCCGCATCTTGATACGTTGCTGATGGAAACCAAACGGGTCTTTGGCGATTTGAATGAACTGCAATCGGAGTTTAATCAGGCATTCGTCAACCTAAAATATTATTACCCCGATTTTCAACCGCCTAAAATTCAAACCATCATTACCGGTTTGGAAACCGATTTGTTTGTTACCGATACCTTAATAGTAGTGGGGTTGGATTATTATCTGGGTAAAGGCGCAAAGTATCGACCTAATATGTACGAGTATATGTTACAGCGATACGAGAAAAGTTTTATCGTTCCTTCTGTGATGTTGCTCTATGGCATTGACCCGCGCCTAAACGAAACCGATCTGCAAGACAAAACCGTGTTGGCCGAAATGATTACTTATGGCAAAGCCTATTATTTTGCCAAGCACATGTTGCCTTGTGTGGCCGATAGTGTGTTTATTGGCTACTCGGCCGAAGAGATAGCCGGAGCGCGGGCTAATCAGGATGTGATCTGGAAAAAACTTGTGGAAGATGAAGTCTTTTATTCAACCAGCGCCAAAATCCGGCAGAAGTATATTTCTGAACGGCCCAAAACTTTTGATGTGGCCGATCAGGCTCCGGGTCGTATTGGTACGTGGGTAGGCTGGCAAATTGTAAACGCTTACGCGAAACGAAAATCAGATGTAACACTGCAGGAACTGATGCTCAACAAGAATGCCCGCCAGATCTTTGACGAGTCGCGCTACCGGCCGGTTGAACCTTAACCCACCTGTATAATTTTAGGCTTCGCTTTTCTGTTTTATGAAAAGCGTTTCTATCTTTCTTCACTTAAACTGAAGTAAGTATGAAGCCTCTTGTGTTCACCAAGTTATCGGTAATGATGCTGCTGGAGTATTTTATCTGGGGTGCATGGTATGTAACGATGGGGACATACATGGCTGAGTTTTTGGATGCAAGCGGAACTCAGATTGGCGCTGCATATAGTGCGCTCGCAATAGCTACTATCATTTCGCCCTTTTTTGTAGGCATGGTAGCTGATCGGTTTTTTGCCGCTCAGAAAATTATGGGCGTATTGCATCTGGTAGGAGCTGCTTTGCTATACCTGGCAACAGTTGTTAACGACAACACAACCTTTTACTGGATCATTTTAGTTTACTCATTACTATACATGCCCACCATTGCACTGTCTAACAGTATCGCATTCGGGCAAATGACTGATCCGGGAAAACAATTTCCGTGGATAAGAGTGTTTGGTACATTAGGTTGGATTGTAGCCGGGGTTTTAATCAGTTCGTTGGGATTAGATAAATCAGCCTTAACATTTCAGATGGCAGCCATTGCATCACTTGCGTTAGGGCTTTCGTCATTTGTTTTACCCAACACTCCGCCTAAAGGAAAAACCAGCGAGAGCGCACTGGGAACAGAAGCATTTGTGCTATTTAAGGATAAACCCTATCTGATTTTCTTTATCGCTGCCATTTTGGTTTGTATTCCGCTGTCATTCTATTATGGCTTTGCCAATGTATTTCTGAATGAAACCGGCATGAGTAACGTAGCTTTTAAAATGACGTTCGGACAGATTTCGGAAGCGGTGTTTATTCTGGCCATTCCATTTTTGTTTAACCAGATTGGTGTAAAGAAAATGTTGTTGTTGGGGATGACGGCCTGGATTTTACGGTATGTATTCTTTGCGTATGGAAATATTGAAACCAGTGTGTGGATGTTATATGCAGGAATTATTCTGCACGGAATCTGTTACGATTTCTTTTTTGTAACCGGCTACATGTACACCGAAAAGAAGGCGGGCGAAAAAATCAAGAATGCTGCACAGGGATTGTTTACGTTTGCTACCTATGGCGTAGGTATGGTAATCGGAACCCGCTTCTCCGGGTTCACAGCAGATTATTATTCAGCAGATGGCGCATTTCAATGGCAATCCATCTGGATGGTGCCGGCATATATTGCTGTGGCGGTGTTGATATATTTTATTTTGTTCTTTAAAGAGAAAAAAGAAATTAAAGCAGCGTAAGAAATGCAAAAGAGTGGTCAGGTAAGCGGTAATCAGTGATCAGTATTCGGTAGCTTACACTGATAACCGATTACTGAATACCGACCACCTATAAACATAATCAAGTCAGTAAAAAAACTTAAATCCTATACGAAAATGAAAATCGCCATGCTCGGCTCAGGTTTTATCGGCCGCTTTTATGCAGACTCACTTCAAGGCTACAGAAGTAAAGACAAAATTGTAACCATCTACTCGCGCAGAGAAGAAAGCGCCAAAAAGTTTGCGCAGGATTATGATGTACCCTTCTCCACAACGGTAATGGAAGAAGCTATTAACCGACCCGAAGTGGAGGTGGTTTGTATTTCGTTGCCCAACAACCTGCACGAAGAAGCCGTTAACTTGTGTTGCAAGCATAAGAAAGCAGTAATTACCACAAAACCGCTTGGGCGAAATGCCGAAGAAGCCAGACGGATGTTACTGGCGGTTGAAAAGGCCGGCATATTTAATGGCTACCTTGAAGATCTGGTTTACACACCAAAATTTTTAAAAGCTCATGAAAGCGTGAAGAACGGTGCGCTGGGAAGAATTCTCTGGGCAAAATCGCGCGAGACACACCCGGGTCCGCACAGCGATTGGTTTTGGGATATTGAACAGGCAGGAGGTGGTTGCATTCTGGATTTAGGTTGCCATTGTGTGGAGATTACACGCAGCTACATTGGGAAAGACATTAAACCCATTGAAGTAATGTGTTGGGCCGATACACAGGTGAAACCCATCGATGCCGAAGATCATGCCATTGGTTTAGTGAAATACGAAAACGGAGCCATTGCACAATTTGAAGTAAGCTGGACATTCCGTGGCGGATTGGATTTGCGCGATGAAGTAATGGGTACCGAAGGCACCATTTGGGTAAATAGTTTTTTACGCACCGGCTTTGAAATGTTTACAACCGGCAAGGCCGCCAACTATGTTGCTGAAAAAGCAGAAAGCGATAAAGGCTGGTTGTTTCCGGTGGGCGATGAACTAAATGAGTTGGGCTACAACCATATGTTTATGGATATGTTCAATGCGATGGAGCGCGGCACACAACCCAAAGAAACCTTTTACGATGGCTATGTAGTAAATGCAGTGTTAGACGCAGCGTATAAATCCGCTAAGACAAAGCAATGGGAACCGGTTAAGCTGGACATCTGGCGTGGCCGGGTGGGAGTTAGCAAAGATTCGCATTTGCAAGAATACGATGCCGATCATTACCTGGTAAAAGAAGAGGTAACACATTACGGTGCCAAAAAAGTTATTCTGAAAAATAAGAAGACCGGTAAAATTTCAGAGCAGGTGTTGAGTTAATGAACCGGATTGCCCTAACCGAAAACGATAAACAGAAACTGATTAAGTTTCAGAATAGAGGCATGGCCGGTGCTTACATGCTGATGGCCATAATTGGAGTTGGAATACTCGCGATTGGTTATGGATTTATTTTTTTACCGGATGCCAGCTGGCCGTCTATCGCAATTCCGTTTGTGCTGCTCTTTTTGTTTGGCTTAGTTATGTCGATGAGAGAACGAAGCAAAGCCAAACATGATTTGCAGGCCGGAATGAAAGAGCGCATAGAAGGAATAGTAGAGAAGAAGAAAATTTCGCAAGGCAATCAATCTCTGGATTACGACAGCAACACGTTACAGCTAATGGCTAAAAGAGCGGAGGAAGAAGAAGCCGGTAAACCAATAACCCGGTATGGGGCATTGGATGCCGAGTTTGATTCTTCCCGCTATTGGTTTGGAGCCATGATAGGCAAAGAAAACTTCAGTGTAGGTGTACGCTTTTATGTGCAAATAAAAGAAGGCGACAGAATTCAATTGGAGGTTGCACCAAAGTCGCGGGTAGTGCTTAACGCAAAAGTATTGTAGTTAACTTACTCCGATACCCACTTCATTTGCCATTTCAATTACACGCTCCATGCTTACAGCAGCCATGCGGGTGGCGTAAAGAATAAAGCGCACTTCTTTTACACGCAACATTTCATCGGCTAACGCCATTCCGTAAAGCCTGACAAAAATCTGTACCTTCTCGGCATCAGAACATTTGTTTATTGCTTCCATCCCAATCTGGTAGAGTTCGCGCTCACTTTTCCCAAAGGCGGAATTGTAAAACGCCCGGAACTCTTCTTCGTTTATGCCGGCATCCAATCGAACAGAATCGAGGTAATCCAGCTCATTTTCGCTGATTTCCTGGTCAGAAGACATCAACAGGTAGGTTATAAACAGTAAACCGGTGTTAAAATTCGGGTTGTTTTTCATGGCTTTTTGTTCGCTTATGCCAGTATAGGTTCAAATACCAAACCAGCTTTAAGATTGTAGTTAGAATGCCGTAACTTCAAAATTGAAAATTTGAAATTATGAGCACGGAGCGAATCGTAATGGTAGGCTATAAACCTTTTCCGGGTAAAGATGGTGCACTTAAGCATTTAATTAAAACGCATGTAGCACGCTTACGCAAAGAAGGCTTGGCTTCTGACCGAGAACCAATTCTAATGATTTCTAAAAGTGGAGTGATAATTGAAATTTTTGGATGGAAAACTAAAGAAGCAATTGATGCGGCTCATACAAATGCTACCGTGCAAAAAATGTGGGCCGAATACGAAGAAGTTTGTGAGTACATCCCGGTGGGAAACCTAGAAGAAACCACAACACTTTTTTCAGAGTTCAGCCCGTTAGATTAGGTATTACTCTTGAAAAAGGCTCACAACCTAATCATCTTCTCATTAAAACTTAATACCAAACAGTACACGCACCCACTTTATCCGTTTGATAATTTCATACGAAAGCAAACATCCGCCAAGCGTAAACAAAAGCACCAGCACAAACTGAACCTGTACCGGAATGCTCAAGGGCAAAATGATAGCCGAGCCAAGGAACAGAAAGAACATGTGCAGAATATAAACCGGGTAGGCAGCCGGACTTAAGTATTGCAAAACCTTTCCGGTATGGTTAAGGTATTTATGGCCGAATGCCAGCACACTGAAGATCCACATTTGCGATTCAACTACAATGAGATAACCAGGCGTTTTGATTTCGAAGTAATAGAAGCGCAAGCCAAACAAGGTGCCGGCAATAATCAAAAACACCCACCGCCATTTCACCAGCATCTGCCAGAAGGTTGGGCCACTTAACACAAAACAAAATCCGAAAAGAAATGCAAGCAGGCCCAGAAAAAATCCGTGCCACGTCATGGCATACAACTCGTACGGTATCGGCTTCACAATCATAACCTCGGCAATAAAGGCTGCTATTACTAAAAGTAATCCCAGGGGTGTGCTGAAAATGGTTTTGATTTGTTGCACCACTTTTCCCTGCTCATTCTTTTTCAGGTAAAACAAAATGGGCGACAATACTAACACATAGGCAAAAATGTTAGCGAGAAACCACAAGTGGCCGGGGTCAATGACATACCGCAGCTCCATGTTGTAGTAATACCGCCACACCAACACATGCAGCGGCACAATGGCAAACATGCCAAACACAAAGGGTAACCAGATGCGCATGGTGCGTTCGTATATCAATTCTTTCCAGGTGCGTTGCTGCATGGCGAAATACACGCCCATGCCCGATACAAAAAACAAAAGCGGAATGCGCCAGATATTCAACATGGCCATGGGTGTCCATAAACCAGCCCAGGCTTTTGGCGCGGCAATAAATCCAATCATTGTTCCCCACGATTGAAAGCCAATGGCCACATGGTAAATTAAAAGTAAGCCAATGGCAATTACACGAAGCCAATCAATATCGTAGCGTCTCATAAAAAGTAAAGCGTAGTTAGTATTTATATTTAGTAGCGAGATGGTGTTTCTAAGTATGGCGAATCACGATCTCAAATTCAAAGTTTAAAGGTTGACAACCTTTTCTTATCGGAAGTAAAAAGGTTGTCAAGCTTGTTCTTACTTCAACATCTCGGCAATTTCGGGTCTGGTTTTTTCGATGTAGGCATAATCCAGTTTAAGACCCATTGGGCCAAGTACATTGGCCATCATGTCGTACGCATCCTTCATTTGTTCAAAGGGCCCCACCACATTATCATAGGCTGTTGCACCATATTTATTTTTAATTGTTCTATCGACATTCTTTTCAAGCAATAGTTGCACAATCTCCGGCCGGCAAAAGAAAGCGGCAGTATGTAAAGCCGTTGAGCCATCGGTATTTTGAAAATTCAGATCAACTCCGGCCTCAATCAACACTTTGGCCATTTCGGGTTTTCCAAAAACAGCTGCGCTTATTAGGGGACTGGATCCACCAAACGGATCGGGTATGTTCAGATCGCTGCCGGCAGCAATGTGTTGTTTTACAGCTTCCATGTTTTCGGTAATTACAGCCGTATGCAGGTCTACATCAGGGGCCTTTACGGAACTTTCATTTTTGGTGGTTTCTTTTGCGGTGCAGGCGGCCACAATAAAGATTACGATCAGCAGCAAGATGGGAGTGCTAAGTGTTTTCATAGTTTTTTGGATTGATTTAAATTTTTGTTTTTCTATGCAGCAAAGGAACGGCAACCCGCATCGGCCGGCTTAATAGTCTTGTGCACAAAACCATTAATTTTGCGGGAAACAGCATAAAAAATGACGCATCGATATAACTTTTGATGCAATTGGCTTTAAAGACGCAAAATCAGGTGGAGAATAAGGCAAACTAAACGAATCACTCTCAGCAGGTTTTTGTTATTTCGCCCTTCAACTTAAAATTGAGCATGCCCGAATTATTGCCTACCGATACGGAATTCCTGAATCAGCTCACGGCAACAATCGAACAGAATCTTGCCAACGAGCAATTTGGGGTTACTGAATTGGCCGATGCGCTGAACATGAGCCGCTCTAACCTGTTGCGCAAGGTGAAGCGGGCAACCAATCTTTCGGTAAGCCAGCTTATTAGTCAGGCCCGGTTAAAAAAGGGGATGGAACTGTTGCGCAAAGGTTCGTTCAATGTGTCGGAAGTTGCTCATCAAACCGGCTTTAGCAGCACCTCTTATTTTATTAAATGCTTTCGCGAATATTATGGCTATCCGCCAGGCGAAGTAGGTAAACGTGCGCAGGTAACTGAGCCGGTTGCGGTAGCGCCACCCCCTACCCGCAACAGCAACACGAAATTTATTCTGGCAGGAGCAACTTTGTTGATTGCCGCGATAGGTTGGTTTGCTTATACATACTGGCCCGCCAAAGAAGAAGTGGCAGTTGAAAAGTCGATAGCTGTTTTACCATTTAAAAATGATAGTAACGACAGCACCAATGTGTATCTCATCAACGGGTTGATGGAATCTACCCTTAACAATCTTCAGAAGATAAAAGACCTGCGGGTAATCAGCCGCACGTCAGTAGAGAAGTACCGGAACAACGCCAAAACAATTCCGGAGATGGCCAGCGAGTTGAACGTGGCCTATTTTGTGGAAGGCAGTGGCCAGAAAATGGGCGACCGTATTGTGTTAACCATACAATTAATAGATGGCACAACTGACCGGCACTTATGGAGCCGGCAATACAGACGCGAAACGAAAGACATCTTTGCGTTGCAACAGGAAATTTCTAACGACATAGCCGGTGAGATAAAAGCCATTATTACCCCCGATGAAAAAAACCGCATTCAGAAAATCCCCACCCAAAATCTGGAAGCATACGATTTGTTTCTGAAAGGTGTTGATCTGCTGAAAATTGGGGGCGATGAAAATCTGAAACAATCGTTGGTGCTTTTTGATCAAGCCATTTCAAAAGACAACACCTTTGCGCTGGCTTATGCCTGCGCAGGTATGGCTTGTTATTATTTAGATATGTTTCAAGCCGAAAAAATGTATGTAGATAAACTTGGCGCTTACGCGGATAAGGCTGTGTTCCACGACTCCAGATTAGCCGAAAGTTTAATGACGAAAGGAATGTATTATCTCACTAGAAAAGAATATAAAGAAGCATTACCCTTTCTGGAGCGGGCGTTGGAATACAATCCTAACTCAGCAGAAGTTCTGGGACTGCTGACGGATTTTTATTACATGTATCAGCCTAACACGGGCAAGTACCTGGAGTATGCGTTGAAGGGCTTAAAGCTAAATGCAAACTCAGGCGACTCTGTTTCCATTAGTTACTTCCACTTGCGTTTGGGAAATGCGCTGATACAATCTGGATTTGTGGATCAATCACTTGAACACATTGATAAATCGTTGGAGTATAATCCTGAAAATGCTTTCTCGCGTTATGTGCGGGCATTTGTTTTATATGCGAAAGAAGGCGATTTGAGAAAGACGCGGTCACTTTTACAGGCCGAGTTTAAGAGAGACACCAACCGGTTTGATATTCTGCAAGACATTGGCAAGGTGAGTTATTACCTGGAGGAGTATGATACCGCGTATAAGTATTACAAAAGATTTAACCGGTACCGCGAAGCCAACAAGCTGGATGTGTTTGAGCACGAAAACTTATTAATAGGCAGAGTATATGAACTGGCGGGCGAAACAGAAAAAGCAAAAGAACTTTATGAACGCTATAAGCGCTATCTGGATCGCGATCAGACCGCTTACAAAAACATTCAATTAGCCGTTTATTATTGCCAGATAAACGATAGTGCCAAAGCGCTTGAACACATGCGGCTCTTTACGCAGGAAGACAACATTCAATACTGGGTAATTTTGTTTATGGATAAAGGTCCGGAGCTTACCGAGACAGAAGCCTCACCAGAATTTAAAGCATTGTTAAAAGAAGTAGAACGCAAGTTCTGGGCTAATCATGAAAAAATGAAATTGAAATTGGAAGAGCAGGGGTTGCTGTAGAAGGATGGAACGTGAGTGTTTGCGCAGTGCAGGGAATAGGAGGGACTAAAAATGAAGCGCAGCGGAATGTTAAGCCCGACTTGCACGTTTCTGTCCCCCGACACCGAACTAAATTAAGAAATTACTTTTAATACCTACACTGAACCCCCGCATTGCATAAACATTTGTTGGGCGTTCGTTGCCATTGATAAACTATTTAATTTCCCCTTCCTTATTTAATTTTGCTAAAAAAATTGAAGTGTGATTGTAATCACTTTTATCCCTCCTGTTCCCCATGATTAAAATTTCTGAGTTGGGTAACAGAATTATTGACTTTCCTCGGCCCTCCCAATTGCTAGACTGGCCGCCTTCAGTCCAATAATTGTAAAATAGTCTTCTCCACTTGTCATTGCTTGTGAGACTTATACGCCCATATGAAATCCTATCCCATGAGTAATCTGCAACATAGAACAAGCTTTCATTAAACACTAAAAAGTCTTTTAGTATATCGCTTTCTAGGTCAAACGTTTTAGAAAATATTCCTTCCTTGTCAAATTTGTGAATCTTATTCCATCCCATATTGATACTGCCAACATAAATAGAGTTGTCAGAGAGGTTAAGAGTTATAGATTCACTTGAAATGGGAATGTCATAAGGTTTTTCCCAAACTATGTTTCCATTTAAATCTATTTTAATGAGAACCAGTTTATTTAGCTTACTTGTCGCCAATATACATCCGTCTTCATGGTTAACCACTTTTTGTCCTCCTTTATAGCTGAGACTAAAATCATCATTTATAAAGTCTTTTTTCCAGATAAAATTACCTTCTGAATTTACGGCAATCAGTGAGTTGAATAAGTTAGGAATTGTTTCATAACCAATGCTAATATAATTTCCGTTAGTAAGACTTGTTGTGTAAGTGTTAAACGCGTTTGAAGTCTCATTATATTCCTTATCCCAAATGATTTCACCAACAGTAGATAGTTTAGTTATTCTGAATTTATCTAACTCATTTGCTTTACCAGTTACTATGATTTCTCCGTTAATTGTTGTTGTAATATTAATAGCCGGCCACAGAGGTTTCCTCCATTCAAGTATAAGTTCTGAATTAAATTTTGCCAAAAACCAGTCATTTGTTGCTGAACCAGATTTACCTGAAACTCCTAATAGATAGAATCCTGAATCATTCGAAGGAGAAACGGATATACCATAAGTAACATTATCGACTTTATAAGCCTTTTGCCCAATAAATACATTGAATAATGTTTTAGTGCTATCGGCAAACTTGTTATCTACAAAAGTGGATAACGTTACTTCATATACTCCTGGTTTATTATAAGCATGTGTTGGATTTTTCAAAGAACTGAATGTCCCGTCACCAAAGTCCCATTTAAATTTTACGCGGCTTGAATCTGAGCAATTCTTGAAAATATAGAGTGAGTCAACGTACCCAGTATTTTCTTGTAGGATATCAAAAATTAGCGGATATTTTGGGGTAATCTCAAAGCATGAGTTGGCTACGTAAAAATCATCTTCATCACATGATGTCAAGTGAAGCATTGTTATTATCGCAAAAAGTGCGAATACTCCTCCGATATAATTATTAAAATTCATAATTGGTAATCAGTCTTTTTGGCAATGACGCCCAACATCCTAATATATGCAATTGCATATATTTCTATTTAAGAAATCAAGAATTTCTAATTGAAAATACCCACAAACTCGGCCCCCAACCTTTTTCGCGAGAACTTCTCCTCCCCCAACTTACGCGCTGCCATTTGCGCCCGCTCCAGCAGTCCGCCTTCGTACAGATAGGCAGAAAGTTTTTTTACAAACTCCGTAGGTTGCTGCGGGTTGTAATAAAAGCCGCATTGAGTTGTTTCGATCTCTTGCTTTATCCAACCACCAAAATTGATGATGATGAGTTTACCGGCAGCCAGGCCATCAAAAAATTTATTGGGCGAACCTGTTTCCAGAACAGGCACGGGTTTGTAACTGATAAACGTGGCATCGGTAATGTTCAACAACTCTTTAACCCCGGCACGGTTTCTGAAATCCAGAAAAGTAAGATTTACGAGACCAAGGGCGTGGGCATGATTCTTCAATCGATCCAGCTCAGCACCATCGCCACACATAAAAAAATGTACGGGCAGTTGTGCTTTGCGCGATGCGTTTACACATTCCAGAAAAGAATCTAATCCATTGGCAACTCCAATAGCGCCAATGTACGAAACAACCAATTTGCCCTGCACGCCAAACTGATTGACAAGAACCGGATCTTTTACTTCGGGCTTATAAAAATCGCAGTCGGCCATGTTGGGAATAAGATGAACAGTTTTGCCGGGCACCTTCTTTTCAATAGCAGCTAAAATGGCGGGCGATAGCGCTACAATGGCTTGGGCCGATTTATAAATTCTTTTCTCTAGCGCATAAAGCGATTGGGCAAACACAGCGTTGTTGATAAACCCAAGTTGAATGGGGGCCTCGGGCCATAAATCGCCCACTTCAAAAATGTATGGAATTTTATACCGCAGCTTTATCCACATGGCGGCAAGCCCAACGGTAAGCGGCACCGAAATCGCATAGCAATAATCGGCATCGCGAAATTGCTGCGCCAGCTTAAGGGCATCGCGCACATATTTCATAAACGCCCAGCTGCGGGCAATAAAACCAAAGCGATTGTTGTACGCCACGGGCAAATAGTGCACCTCAATCTGTTCAAGGGTTTCTTTCCGGTAAAGCTTTTCGTTGTGGGCTGTAATTACCGTAACCTGTATTCCTTTTGCAGCAAGCGCAGTGGCGAGATAATAAGAACGGATAGCACCACCTTTTTCGGGTGTATTAAAATGCTGATGCAGGAGTAACACTTTCACGCTGCAAAGAAATAAAACCGCACGAGTTGAAGGAGGTTTAGATAAAAGTATTTCGGTTATTCATCTTCACAATCTTCCCAGCACTCTTTACAGGGCTGGCGTACTTCTTTGTATTGCGATTTATGGGCTGCGTGAATAAAGCGCGAAGGTTGTTCAGTGTCTTCCCACAGCCACCATTCGGTGTATCCGCTTTGGCCGGTTTTTACCTGGTAGGTATTTACTTCGTACGAGTTGTTAACGGCAAGCGTAAGGTTGTTGCCATCGGCCGACCAGTTTTCGATTTTGCCGGCAGTAGCATCCTGGCCCCAGCCGATTACAATTGAGTCGGCTTTAAGTTGAATAAAAGTATTGTCGGCATCGCAGGGGTAATACAATACCCATTCGCCATCTACTTCGGTAATCATGTGCCACTCGCCTTCCAATACCGTGGGCGAAAGCTCAACGGGGGTTGATTCAGCTTCTTCGGTTGTGGTTTCGGTTGGTTTCGGGTTGCAGGCCCAGGCCAGCAGGATGATCAAAATACAGACAATCGGTCGCATGACATCAAATTTATTGGAGCGCAGCAATTTACCAGTTTTTATTTTCCCTATTTTCGACAACTCAAGATCCTTACTTATGAAAAGAATTCTTTTTGCACTATTCGGTTTACTGGCTGTTTCAGCACAAGCCCAGCAATCTATTTTCAACGGCAAAGATTTAACCGGCTGGAAAATTTATGGCACCGAAAAATGGTATGTGGATAAAGGTGAATTGGTTTGCGAAAGCGGCCCCGATAAACAATACGGTTACTTTGCAACCGAGAAAGAGTACAAAGATTTTGAGCTTACGCTGGAGTTTAAACAGGAAAGCAATGGCAACAGCGGGGTGTTTTTTCATAGCCAGATTGAAGGCACCACAATAAGCGGCTGGCAAGCGGAAGTGGCGCCACTCAATAGCCACAGCGGAGGTATCTACGAATCGTATGGAAGAGGCTGGCTTATTCAGCCCGCAGCCGAAAAAGAAAAAGCATTGAAAGAAGGCGAGTGGAACAAAATGAAGATTGTAGTAAAAGGCAATGTGGTAACCACCTGGCTGAATGGCGAACAAATGATTACGTTAACCGATGAAAAGATTGGCTCCCGCACCGGAAAAATTGCGTTGCAGATTCATGATGGCGGTGGTGTGAAAGTTAGATGGAAGAATATTTTTATAACGGAGTTATAAGTGCGTTATCAAACCCTTGTTCAGGGGGTGGGTTCAATAGTGTAGTTATGTTGTCAGGATTTGAATTAAATTTTTACACAGTCTCTTTAAATCAACCTACGCTTCCCCAAACTTCACTTTGTACATTTTAATTGTCCGGCCGACAAGTATTCCACCAATTACACCCGGCAGCAACCACAGCACCCATTGAAACTGCGGTAGCTGAATATTCACCACCACAAAAGCCGTAACAGCCGAAATGTAGCTACCACCCATACTGCTAATGTGTCCATACCACCAATGCATTTTTTCTGTTGGTTGCCGGATAAAGCTCTTCACATCCTGAAACAAAAAGTTGGAACCGATTAATCCGAACACAATGCCAACTACGCCCATGGTGTCTCCTTTCACCAGCGCCCATGTTCCCCAACCGATCAGCGCCACAATAAACAACCCCGACACCAATGCAAAAGCCCAATCTACAGGAGCAGCCTTCTGGCCGCGGTGTAATTTTTTTTGCGATAAAATGCGATAACCGCGCACGGTCATGTAGTAACTGAAAAAAGCAACCATCAACAGGAAGTCGCGCCCATGCCCAATGGCAGTAAACAACGCGCCCACAAAAACGGCTGTCATTCCCCAGAAGTAGATTTTTCCAAATAAACGGTGAGGCTTGCTGCCTTTTGTGGTTAACATGGCTCCCAGGCCGGTAAGTAAAGCCACGGTGCCACCGGCAATGTGCAACACCAACATATACGAAAGTAGTTTCTCGGTATTCATGCTGCTAAACTAGGTGTGTTGTGCAGCTATGCAGAATAAATGCTATCGGGTTGTTGAATGGGGGCGATGGAGTGTAACTAAAAAAGGCTGTACCAAAATTATTACGGTCAGTAGCCCTGATGGCACGTTTGTAATAACTTTTTTGATACAGCCTCTTGATGTTTCAGACTCAGGCTTGCTCCTGCAAACCGCGGGCGTAGTTCAAAATGTTTTGAATGCTTGCCGAAGCGGGTTCCAGTTTTGCCTGGTTCAATTGCTTGTGTGTGGCACTCAACTCTTTGTACTGAGCTTGCAGTTCGCTATCGCAAAGAAGGGCTTTGTTAATCTCCTTCGTCTCCTCTTCCGAGGTCTCGCGGTATATAAACCTGATCAGATCGTTTTGGGTAAAGGTCTTTGTCATAGGCGATATGGTTTTTAATCATTTTCTTCCTTAAGTTGATTAACGCATACCGCATACGCCCCAATGCTGTGTTAATGCTCACCCCCGTGCGGTCTGCAATTTCCTGGAAACTCATTTCCAGATAATGCCGCATAATCAGTACCTGCTTTTGTTCTTCAGGTAGTTCTTTTATCAGATCCCGCAATCTGGATTTGGTATCGCGCATCAACTGCTTGGCCTCGTACGACTCCTCCGAAAACTGCATGGAGTCGAAAACACGGCTGCCATCTTCCAGTACTACCTCGGGGTAGCGCTTGTTTCTGCGGAAGCGGTCTATGGCCAGGTTGTGGGCAATACGACTAATCCAGGGTAAAAATTTACCCTCTTCGTTATACCGACCACTCTTAATTGTGTTTACCGCCTTGATAAAGGTATCCTGAAGCAGATCTTCTGCTTCGTAGCGGTCTTTCACTATCATGTAAATGGCCGTATAAATACGGGACTTGTGTCTGTGAAGTAGCATCTCGAACGCCTCTTCGTTACCGGTTTGATAAAGCGAAACCAACTGGCTGTCGCTGCATCTGCTGTCAATCATCTGCTTTGCGTTTAGGTAACGTAGATGTCTCGCTCGATAGTATGTGGGTTAAATGGAATTGTTTGAGAAATGAAAAGTAGAAAGATTCCTCTAATTAGCAAAAAAAATTAAAAAAAATTTGCCTTCTAATGGGTTTCTTATGCTATTTGGCCTCGATTTTAAACGCAATGGCAGTAGCAAAGAAACGTGTAATAAAAAGTCTGGAGAATTTGAATGATGACCTCCGGGACTTAATGAAAGAGCAATATCCTAACGGATATGAAGGTAGCATCACCCGCATTACCAATGCTAAACGAGAACCCATCTTTGTTTTCCCATTGGAAACGGATGATTCTATTTATCTGGTGAAAGTTCCGGCCACCAAAAACAGCGATGGTGGTTATGATGTGGAGTCAGGCGAAAGGCAGGAGTTTGATAGCGAAGATGATGACTTGCGCACACCTGCAGCTTCCGATAATGATGATGAATTTGATAACAGCAACGATTTTGATGATGACGGTGGTGGCTCTGGCAAAGAGGCCAGCTACGACCCGGACTTCGACAACTAATCGAAATAAAAAATAAAGAGCACCACCTGAGCCAAACGGGTGGTGTTTTTGTTTTAGGTTAGTCCAACTTTGCACTCCGGGTAGGACAAGCCTGAACGATTTTTTACTTTTGCCGTTTCGCATGCACGCCTCCAACGATTCTTACTTAGACAACCTCGATCCCAAAGAGTATATCATCATAAAGCGAGCTCGGGTTAACAATCTCAAAAACCTGAGTGTGGCCATTCCCCGCAATAAACTGGTGGTTGTTACCGGGCTTTCGGGTTCGGGTAAATCATCGTTAGCGTTCGATACGCTGTTTGCAGAAGGGCAACGCATGTATGTTGAAAGTTTGAGTTCATACGCCCGTCAGTTTCTGGGCCGCATGGAAAAACCCGAGGTGGATTATATCCGTGGAGTTTCTCCTGCCATTGCTATTGAACAGAAGGTTAACACCCGCAACCCGCGCTCTACGGTTGGTACTACCACCGAAATTTACGATTACCTGAAACTGCTGTTTGCGCGTATTGGCAAAACCTATTCTCCCGTTAGCGGCAAAGAAGTAAAACGCGATTCCGTTACGGATGTGGTGGATTTCATCAACAAGCAAAAGGAAGGCACACACGTTATGGTGGTATGCCCACTTAAAATTACCAAAGGGCGTAAGCTAGCGGATGAGCTGAACTTGTTGCTTAGCAAGGGCTTTGCACGGGTGTTGATAAATGGTGAGGTAAAATTTATAGAAGAGATTTTAAGTCCCTCGCCCCGTACTGCGGACACCCATCTCCCTCGGGAGAGGGGCAAGGGTGAGGCTAAGAAAAAATCCTCCTCAAAAATCGAATCCGATTCGGTCGAGATCCTGATAGACCGCGCAGCAGTTAATGCGGCCGATGAAGATCTTACTTTTCGGTTATCCGATTCGGTGCAAACCGCATTCTTCGAAGGTCATGGCGATTGTGTGGTTTATATTGAAGGCGAAAAATTTAATTTTTCCGATCGCTTTGAATTAGATGGCCTCACATTTACTGAGCCTTCCATCAACCTGTTTAGTTTCAATAACCCGTTTGGTGCCTGCACTACCTGCGAAGGCTTTGGTAAAGTGTTGGGTATTGATGAGGACCTGGTAATTCCGGATAAATCACTTTCTGTTTATGAAGGTGCTATTGCTCCGTGGCGGGGCGAAGTAATGAGCGAATGGGCAAAGCCGTTGATTAAAAATGGAATCAAGTTCGACTTTCCGATTCACAGGCCATACAGCGAGTTGTCACAAAAAGAGCGGGACTTACTATGGAAAGGGAACGAACACTTTGATGGTATTAACGACTTCTTTAAATACCTCGAATCCAAAACCCATAAAATTCAATACCGCGTAATGCTTTCGCGTTACCGCGGAAGAACAACCTGTCCCGATTGTCGCGGCACCAAATTGCGTAAAGATGCGGCCTATGTAAAAATAGCCGACACCTCTATTACCGACCTGGTATTGATGCCGATTGAAGAAACACTTGCGTTTTTTAACGACCTGAAATTACCGGCCTACGAACAAAAAATTTCAGAACGTATTCTTACCGAAATCAAATCGCGATTGGAATACATGGATAAAGTGGGTTTGGGTTACTTAACCTTAAACAGGGTAACGGCAACTTTATCGGGTGGCGAGTTTCAACGGATTAAACTGGCAACATCTTTAGGCAGTGCGTTGGTAGGCTCCATGTACATTATGGACGAGCCGAGTATTGGGTTGCATCCGCGCGATACTGCGCGCATGGTGGAGGTATTGAAATCGCTGCGCGACATGGGCAACACCGTAATTGTGGTGGAGCACGAAGAAGAAATTATGCGTGCGGCCGATCAGATCATTGATATCGGGCCCGATGCGGGCTCGCATGGTGGTGAATTAATCTTTCAGGGTTCGCAGCACGAACTGAATGGAAAAGTTAAATCGCACACCGTAGATTATCTGAATGGCACAGAAAAGATTGCAGTGCCCAAGCTTCGCAGAAAGTGGAAAGATGCGGTGATAGTTTCAGGAGCGCGCGAGAACAATCTGAAAAATCTTACTGTAAAATTTCCATTGGGTGTGCTTACGGTTGTAACCGGAGTAAGTGGTTCTGGTAAATCAACCTTAATAAAAAAGATTTTGTATCCCGCCCTGGGTCGCGTGAGTGGTTCGGTTGCCGAAACGCCCGGCAGGTACGATCGTCTTGAAGGCGATATCAACAAAATCACGCAAGTAGAATTTGTCGATCAGAATCCGATTGGCAAATCATCGCGCTCTAACCCCATCAGTTATGTAAAGGCGTATGATGCCATTCGAAATCTCTATGCCGATCAAACGCTGAGTAAACAACGAGGATATAAACCGTCACACTTTTCGTTTAACGTAGAGGGTGGCCGTTGCGAAACCTGCGAAGGAGAAGGTGAGATTAAAGTGGAGATGCAGTTTATGGCCGACATTTTTCTGAAATGTGAAAGTTGTGGCGGTAAACGGTTTAAGCAGGAAGTACTGGAAGTTGAACACAAAGGCAAGAACATAGCCGACATTCTGGACATGACCGTGGAGGCGGGCCTTGAATTTTTTAAAGACAAGAAGCCGGTGTATGATCGCATCCTTCCTTTATATGAAGTGGGGTTGGGTTATGTAAAGCTCGGTCAATCTTCCAATTCACTTTCGGGTGGCGAAGCGCAACGGGTAAAACTCGCTTCCTTCTTAGGCAAGAATAATTCCGATACAACCGGAAATATGCTTTTCATTTTTGATGAGCCCACCACCGGTTTGCACTTTCACGACATTTCTAAATTATTAAAAGCCATTAATGCGCTGGTAGATCAGGGTCATTCCGTGATTGTGATTGAACATAATCTCGAAATCATTAAGTGTGCCGATTGGATTATTGATCTCGGCCCCGAAGGTGGCGAGAAGCATGGCGGCAAACTGTTATTTGAAGGCACCCCTGAGGACATGATAAAGAAAGCCAAAGGCAGTTACACCGCTGAATTTTTAAAGCAAAAGCTCACTTAACTTTATTGCTAATACAATTGAAATAAAAAAATGCCTGACTTTGAGTCAGGCATTTTTTTACTTAAACATAAGTAAATATCAATACTTAGCCGCCCCCGTTGCAGTTGACTTCTTTATAAAATCGCGAATGTGGTCATTCGAAGTAACCAGATCTTCAGCCCGTAAATACATCATGTGGCCGCTGCGATAACCCTCAAACCGTAACCGGTCTTTCATTTTGCCACTGGGGTCGAGTTGCCACATGGAATATTTGGCATCGAAGTACGTGGTAGCGCCATCGTAATAGCCAGATTGAATCATCACATGCAAGTAAGGATTCTCAGCCATCGCCAGGCGCAGGTTTTCTCCGGTATTGTCGTTGGAATTATCCCACGGACGCACCGGGCCAAACATGTTGTATTGCAAATCGGTTTTATATTTCAGCACATCACGCAAGTAGTAGTTGATTGCCGGTGTAAAGGAGTGTAACCACGAAGTAAGTTCAGAATTAAAATCGGGGCTGCTGCCAGCCGCCATTTTATCAATGCCTTTGTAACGCGAATCCAATCGGCCAACTGTAAAACCTTCGGTGCGCAATAACTCTTTCCAGAAGTATTGAGTAGGTACGGCAAGGTTATGATTCAAAAGCACGTCTTCGTTCAAACCCGAGTATCGCGCAGCCTTGCCGGCAATTTCTTTTCGTTTGGCCGGATCAATAAATCCACCTTTGGACAATGCCGGAATGAATTCGTCAATTGTAAACTTTTCAGATTCGGTAAGTACATCCAGTAAATCTTTTTGTTGCAGATCGGCCGGAAGTTTTTTGTGATACCAGGCTGCTGCAGTGTAATAGGGTAAAGAAAGAGCATCGTTAACCGGGCCATCGCGCTTAATTCCGATTTCGGTAGGTGAAACCAGAATCACACCATTCAGATACATCCAATGATTATTCTGAAGATCGAGCGCCAAACCCGATACGCGGGTGGTGCCATAACTTTCGCCAATCAAATATTTAGGTGAAGTCCAGCGGCCTACGCGCGAAACAAAATTATCAAGCCAATCGCCCAGGTATTTAATATCCGCATTCACACCAAAGAAGGTTGACTTCTCGGCCTTTGGATCGAGGATGCGGGAGAACCCTGTATTAACCGGATCGATGTAAACAATGTCAGCTACATCCAGTATAGAGTGCGGATTGTCTTTTACACCGTAGGGTTGAACAGGATAACCTTCGCTATCAATATTCAAAACTTTTGGACCCGTGTAGGCCACATGCATCCAGACAGATGCTGAGCCAGGGCCACCATTGAAGGAGATCACCAACGGCCTGCGACTTTTGTCTGTAACATCGGTGCGTTCGTAATACGTGTAGAATAAGGCGGCACTGGGTTTGCCTTCAGCATTCCAAACGGGTTGTGTGCCTGCTGTTACTTTATAGGGAACAACTTTGCCTTTAATGGTTACCGAAGCAGTGGAGGTTATAGCCGACTCGGCTGGAAGTACCCGCTCCTGGGCAGATGTTACCAAAGTGAAGAAAATAATGACACTAGCAAGAAAGAGACGGTTCATAGCTTTAAACTTTATAAAGCAATATCACTGGCTTTAGCCGCATTATCAATTCGGTTTATACCAGTGGGCAAAAACAGCCAAACTGATTTGAATCGAATTTGTCGGTGGTAGTTATGCCAGAAGTCAAACCAGAGCGCGATTGATCGTTTACAGAAATAAGTTTGGCATCCCTTTCGATTGAAATGTTTACTAAAATTAAATACGTATGAAAAAGTTAATGTTCTTATTACTTGTAGCGGTAGGTGTAGCCTGCCAGGGTCCGGAAGGCCCGATGGGTCCTGCCGGAGAGGATGGAGAGATAATTGTCTCGAAAGCGTTTGAAATTGAAGTTGATTTTACAGAAGCAAACAACTATGCACATCTGGAGCCATACGGATTTAATGTGCTTTCGTCTGATGTAACCTTGGTGTATGCACTATGGGGTGCAGAGAATGGCAAAGACATCTGGCGATTGTTACCCCAGCAGGTTTTCTTTGAAGAAGGACTGCTGCAATACAATTTCGACTTTACGGATGTGGATGTAAATATTTTCTTAGATGCCACCTTCCCGTTATCAATATTGGAAAGCCAATGGACAACGGATCAGGTTTTCAGGGTAGTGGTAGTTCCTGCCGATCTGGTGGGCAGACCCAACTATACCGATTATGAAGCAACCATGAAGCGATTTAACCTGAGCGATAAAGATTTTCAGAAGAGACGCTAGAAGAGATTTTATAAAGGCTGTATTAAAAGTTTGATCTTAAATTTCAGGTTACACTTTTAATACAGCCTCTTTTTACTTGTGCAGGAGCTGAATCAGCTTCTCCGGCTCGTTGGTGGTTATCATGTTTACACCCCGGTCAATCAGCCATTGCATTATAGCTTCATCGTTTACGGTCCAGGCGTTTGTACTTAGCTTACGCTGATGGGCATCAGCCAGCCAGCCTTCATTTTTTTGTAACACACTAAAGTGATAATCAAATCCATCTAACCCCGCAGCAGATAATTGTTCGGGAGTTTTATCACCATTCAGGTATTGCACATGTGTGTGGGGCGCAAGTTTTTTTACTTCCAGGCACACATCAAAATCAAACGCAATGTAATCGGTAATAGCTGCCACACCGACTTTGTTTACCAACTCCACACATTTTTTGGTTAAGGCCAGCGATCGTGCTTTACCAAGCTGCGAAGATTTTATTTCAAGTATAAGCCGGGTCTGGGTTTGATTTTTTCCGGCAAGCAGGTACGATTCCAGTGTAGGTAACGCCTCGCCATTGCTTAGTTTTATTTTTGATAACTCAGCCGCAGTAGTCCTTTCGACAAAAATTCCTTGTATAGCATGATCGTGCAATACAAACGGAACCGAGTCGGCACTCAGGTGCACATCAAACTCACTTCCATAACAGTTAAGCGCAATAGCGTGTTGTAAAGCCGCGATAGAATTTTCGGGCACGTGGGTGTTTTTCCAGGCGCCACGGTGTGCAATTACTTTTGTTTGTGCTGTTGCCGGAATCATAAAGCAAGAAAAAGTGAGCGTAGTGAGAAGAACAAAGATGGCGTGTTTCATCGGATGGTAATTTTATTGTTTCGGCTCTCTTCGGCTTCCACCATACAACTCATACTCCAACAACCGGCAATCAATTTTACTGGTATAAAACTCAATTCTGCGACTGGCCTTTAATCCGATTTTTTTGGCGAGATCAAGATTGCCCGTAAAAATATAACCATGGTACCCCTGACATTTCTTTTTCATGAAATCGCCCATGCGGGCATAGGTTTCTTCCAAAGCTGAAATTTCACCGAGGCGCTCACCATATTCAGGATTAAAGAAAACCACCCCGGGAGTATCCGGCACAGGGGTTTCTTCAAAATCGCAACGCTTAAACTCAATCAGCGACTCTACTCCGGCAATGCCGGCATTTACTTTAGATACTTTTATGGCGTCATCGCTGATATCGGTAGCAATGATGCGTAATCCGGGAACATTCGTTATCTGCGCCTTGAGTTTTTTCATTTCGTTTTCGTAAAACGAAGCATTATAACCGGTTACATGCATGAAGGAATAATTTTTCCGATATAAGCCCGGCCTGCGGTTAGTGGCAAGCATAGCCGCTTCAATAGCAACCGTACCCGATCCACACATGGGATTAACAAAAACGGATTGACGATCCCACCGTGTGGCCATTAGCGTAGATGCCGCAAGTGCTTCCAGCATAGGGGCCTTGCCGGGAATTTTGCGATAGCCATGTTTGGCTAAGGTTTCACCCGAGGTATCGAGAAATATTTCTGCTTGTTCATCTTTCCAATACAAATGAAACACGGCCCCGGAAAGCTCAGAACCGGAGTTTGGTCTGCGCATGGTTTCTCTGCGCATGCGGTCGGCAATAGCATCTTTCACCTTTACGTTTACAAACATGTCGTTGTTAACGGTGAAGTGGGTGGCGTTGCTGGTTACAGAGAAGTAACCATCGGGCGTTAGTAAATTTTCCCACGGGTAACGAATCAGTTCGTCATACAAATCGTCCGGGCCATTGCACCGGAATTGTTTTAAGGAATAGAGCACCTGGCTGGCGCAGCGAAGATTTAGGTTGAGTTTGATGCAATCATTAACGGTGCCGTTAAGTTCTACACCGGTAATGAATGTGCGCTCGGTTGTAAAGCCTAACGCGGTAACGTCCTGTTCAAGATAGGGGGCAAGCCGTTTGCTACAGGTAATGATTATTCTTCGCGAGGATGTAAAAATTTCAGACATGCTGCAATATCAGAACAATCTTTTAGCTTCCAATCTTATTATAGGAAGCACCAATTCCGCGAATGAGCGAGGAACTAAAACCCCGATGCTCCATTTCATTCAGCCCAACAATGGTACAACCTTTTGGAGTTGTCACTTTATCAATCTCTTCTTCCGGATGGCGGTTGCCTTTTAACAGAAGTTCGGCTGCACCTTTAACCGTTTGCGCGGCAATTAAACTGGCGGTTTTGGCATCGAAACCAATTTCAATTCCGCCTTGTGTGGCCGCGCGGATAAAGCGCAGGGCATAGGCTATACCGCACGCTCCTAATACCGTAGCGGCATCCATTAGTTTTTCATCTATAGAAATACTAATACCTAATTGATTGAAAAGCTCGGTAACGTAGTTAACCTGTGCATTGGTAGCATGCACTGAGCATAAGCAGGTTACCGATTCCTGAATAGCAATAGCGGTGTTGGGCATTGCCCGGAAAATCGGAGTGTTATTAGTAAAAATGGCCGAAAGATCCTTTAATGAAATACCCGTTACCACACTGATTATAATGTGCTTTTCAGGATTAAAGGATTGCTTAAGTCCATCCAATACTTCTTTTACATTATACGGTTTAAGGGCAACTATTATCACATCATTGTTTTCAATGGCTTCTTTGTTGTTGCTGGTAATGGTTACTCCCGCATCTTTCAAAGAAGTTAAACGATCCAGATTTCTTCGGGTAATTGTAATTTGGGCGGGAGTCGCAAAACCACTTTTTAAAAGTCCCTCGGCAATAGCCCCGCCTAAATTTCCGCCACCTATAATGGCAATGTTGCTTGGTTTCATAATCGGTACTGAAATAATGCCTAAAGCTAACCAAACAACAGGTCTTTTTCCGCTGGTAACAACTTTTAGCGGGCCCGCATATTTTTTCTGTTACCCAATTCACTTTTTCATACTTTTCAACTTTCAGGTAAACACTAAAATCTATTGAATTGTGAAGCGTAGAGATTTTGTACAGTTAACTGGTTTGGGATTTGGCGGTTTGATGTTGCCAGCATCCCTGTTTGGTAATCCGGTAAGTGCCGAAGCCTTGTTGGAGATACCGCTTACTACGGCTCACAAGAAATCACTTGCCGATGTAGCCCTTAACACGGCCCGCTCGGGCGGAGCAACCTATGCCGATGTGCGCATTGGCCGGTACCTCAACCAATTTATCAGCACCCGCGAAAAACGTGTGCAGGGAATAACCAGCACCGAATCATTTGGCGTTGGTATTCGGGTAATTGCAAAGGGTACCTGGGGTTTTGCAGCCACCAATCAGGTTACGGCCGATGGTATTAAGAAAGCCACCGAAAGAGCGTTGGCTATCGCCAAAGCAAACTCAAAATTTCAGAAAGAGCCGGTTAAACTTGCGCCAGTTCCCGCGTATGGCGAAGTGGTGTGGAACACACCAATTGTAAAAAACGCATTTGAAGTTCCGGTTTCTGAAAAGGCCGATTTATTGCTCGCTGCGAACGCGGCTGCACTAAGTAATGGTGCCACCTTTGTTAATTCAAACCTGTTTCAGGTTAACGAACAAAAATATTTTGCCTCAACTGATGGCTCCTATATCGATCAGGATGTGCATCGCATCTGGCCTACGTTTACCGTTTCCGTAACCGATCGTGCCAGCGGTAAATTCAAATCGCGCGATGCCATGAGCGCCCCGATGGGTTTGGGTTATGAATACATGATCCCCAAAGCGGAAGATAAACTGAAAACGCCAATGGGTATGATGTTGTATCGCAACAGCTACGACATTATTGAAGATGCAGCAACCGCAGCAAGGCAAGCCAAAGAAATGATTTCAGCTAAATCGGTAGAACCAGGAAAATATGATCTTGTTCTGGAACCAAACCATTTAGGGTTAACCATTCACGAATCGGTTGGCCACCCGCTGGAGCTTGATCGCATTCTCGGTTACGAAGCCAATTATGCCGGAACCAGTTTTGCTTCTATTGAAAAACTCAAGTCAGGAAACTTTAACTACGGCAGCAAACAGGTAAACATCTTTGCCGATAAAACCCAAGCAGGTTCACTTGGTGCTGTGGGATATGATGATGAAGGAGTGAAGTGCAAACGTTGGGACCTGATTAAAGATGGTGTACTGGTAAACTTCCAGGCCATTCGCGATCAGGTGCATATGTTGGGACAAAACGAATCGCACGGCTGTTGTTACGCACAAGGCTGGAATGATGTGCAGTTTCAACGCATGCCCAATGTGTCACTTGCTCCCGGTAAAGAACCGTATAGTGCCGAGCAGATGATTAAAGATGTGGAGAAGGGAATTTACATTGCCGGAAGAGGTTCTTATTCCATTGATCAGCAACGGTACAACTTCCAGTTTGGAGGCACCGTGTTTTATGAAATTAAGAACGGGCAGATTGCTGGTATGTTAAACGATGTGGCATATCAATCCAACACACAGGAGTTCTGGAATAGCTGCGTTAAAATCTGCGATGAAAAAGATTACCGCATGTTTGGTTCTTTCTTCGATGGTAAAGGCCAACCCTCCCAGGTAAGTGCGGTATCGCATGGAAGTTCAACCTCGCGTTTTAATGGAGTGAATGTGATTAATACAGGCAGAACGATATAGACACAAGTAGCAAGAAGTTATGATATTAACTCATATTACAGTCTAAATACTAACTGCTAAAAAATGAAGAGACGGGATTTTATTCACATGGCTGGATTGAGTGCAGGTGCCATGATGTTGCCACTAGGCGGCTTTGGCCGCGAAGTAGATCTGGCCGAGTTGCTCACGCCCATAATGGATGTACAGCAAAAAAAGCAATTGGCTAACGTTGCCCTCAACACAGCAAAGTCGCTGGGTGCAAGTTATGCTGATGTTCGCATCGGGCGATACCTTAACCAGTTTGTAACCACGCGCGAAAAACGCGTGCAAGGGGTAACCAATACCGAATCATTTGGTGTTGGGGTGCGCGTAATTGCCAATGGTACATGGGGATTTGGTGCTACTAATCTGGTTACCGCAGAAGGTATAAAGAAGGCAACCGAAAAAGCAGTTGCTATTGCGAAAGCAAATTCAAAATTTCAGAAAGAACCGGTAAAGTTAGCACCCAACCCTGCTTATGGAGATGTGAGTTGGAGAACACCCATTGTAAAAAATGGATTTGAGGTTCCGGTAAAAGATAAAGTTGATCTGTTGCTGGCGGCCAACGCCAGGGCAATGGAAAAAGGCGCAAGCTTTGTAAACAGCCAGATATTTTTGATTAACGAACAAAAGTATTTCGCCTCAAGCGAAGGATCATACATCGACCAGGATGTGTTCCGCATTCAGCCAAACTTTGCAGTTTCCATGGTAGATCGGCAATCGGGTTCGTTTAAAACACGTTCGGCATTCAGTGCTCCGGTAGGAATGGGCTACGAGTACTTAGATGGAAAATCAGAAGATAAAATTCAAGGACCAGGCGGCATCATTCTGTACAATAAATCATACGATATTATTGAAGATGCTACGATGGCTGCCGAGCAAGCTAAAGAAATGATTGCCGCCAGATCGGTAGAACCGGGCAAGTATGATTTAGTGCTTGAGCCCTCACATATGTGGCTTACTATTCACGAGTCCGTTGGCCACCCCACTGAGTTAGATCGGGTGTTGGGTTATGAAGCAAACTTTGCGGGCACCAGTTTCCTTACTTTCGATAAGTGGCAATCAAAGAAATTCAAGTTTGGCAGTGACATTGTAAATTTTGCTGCTGATAAAACACAAGTTGGTTCGTTGGGAGCCGTAGGGTACGATGATGAAGGCGTGAAGTGTAAAAAGTGGGACTTGATAAAAGATGGAATTCTGGTAAACTATCAGGCTATTCGCGATCAGGTTAGCATTCTGGGTCAGAACGAATCGCACGGCTGCTGCTATTCCCAAAGCTGGAGCGATGTGCAGTTTCAACGCATGCCAAACGTTTCGCTGCAGCCAGGCAAACAACAACTTACGCCTGAGCAGATGATTAGCGGTGTAGATAAAGGAATTTACATTGTGAAAGACGGCTCGTTCTCTATCGATCAGCAACGCTATAACTTCCAGTTTGGGGGTGTGTTGTTCTTCGAAATCAAGAACGGAAAAATTGCAGGGATGTTGAAAGACGTTGCCTACCAGGCCAACACGCAAGAGTTCTGGAACTCGTGTGTAGCAATTTGCGATGAGCGCGACTACCGGTTAAACGGAGCCTTTAGCGATGGTAAAGGTCAGCCCAGTCAATCAAACTCCGTATCGCACGGCTCGGCCACTGCGCGTTTTAATGGTGTAAATGTGATTAATACAGGAAGAACAATTTAAAAAATCGAAATTCTAAAATCGTAAATAGAAAATAGACATGGCTATACTCTCAAAAGAAGAAGCAAAAAGAATCCTGGAAAAGGTAGTGGGCTATTCTAAAGCCGATGGTATTGAAGCAGGATTGAATGGTGGTGATAGCGGTAACATACGCTATGCCCGAAACAGTGTATCCACCGCTGGTGAAGACAGTAACGTTAGTCTTTCGGTTTCGGTAAACTTTGGAAAAAAATCCGGAGCCGCATCCATCAACGAGTTTGATGATGCCTCACTTGAAAAAGTAGTAAGACGCGCAGAAGAACTTGCCAAACTTGCTCCTGAAAATCCGGAGTTTATGGATCCGCTCGGCCCGCAAACGTATGGCCCCGAAGCCAAAACGTTTATTGAATCTACCGCGAAGATTACTCCGGAGTATCGGGCGCAGGCTGCAGCCGATAGCATTAATCCGGCAACTAAAAAAGATATTACAGCAGCAGGCTATCTCGAAGACAACCGTGGCTTTAATGCCCAGATGAATAGCAAAGGATTATTTACTTACAATCAGGCAACCGGAGTAAACTTTACCGTTACCATGCGCACCAATGATGGCACCGGTTCAGGCTGGGTAGCGCGTAACTTCAACGATGTAAATAAACTTAACACAGCCGAAGCTTCGCAGATTGCCATTGAGAAAGCATTACAATCGCGTAATGCAAAAGCAATTGAACCCGGAAAGTACACCGTAATTCTTGAGCCTAATGCGGCTTCAGATTTGTTAAGTCTTATGTTAAACTTTAATGCACGCCAGGCCGATGAAGGCCGTAGCTTTCTTTCTAAAAAAGGTGGCGGCACCAAGTTGGGCGAAAAATTGGTTGATGAACGCGTAAACATTTATACCGATCCATGGAACGAAGAAGTACCTACAGCCAATCAGGCTGGTGGTTTGCCACGCAAGCGTATGGATCTGATTAAAGGAGGCGTAGTTTCAAATCTTTTCTACGATCGTTACTGGGCACAACAAAAAGGAGTGGAGCCAACACCGTTTCCGGGAAACAGAATTATGGAAGGCGGCACCGCGTCAATTGAAGATATGATTAAAGACACGAAGAAAGGTGTACTGGTAACCCGCTTCTGGTATATCCGTGCAGTTGATCCGCAAACATTATTATACACAGGCCTTACCCGCGATGGAAGTTTTTATATCGAAAACGGAAAGATCAAACATCCGATTAAAAACTTCCGCTTTAATGAAAGCCCGATTATTATGCTGAACAACCTGGAAACACTGGGCAAGCAAATGCGTGTGGCCAGTGGCGGTGGGCCAGGCGGTGGTGGCAGTGCATTAATACCAGCCATGAAAATCCGCGACTTTACCTTCACCAGTTTGTCGGATGCGGTATAGTATCTCATCGCATAGTTAAGTCTGCCTGTTGATTTTTTCAGGCGTCTTAAAACAAAAACCGTCTTCACCAGAAGACGGTTTTTTTATGTTTCAAAACCGGACATTCATTTTGAACCGATTATCAAAATGCGGTATTTAGTAAAAACCTTTTAAAGGCTTCGCTCGTCATAAACCAGATCATGTAAACCTTACTCACGTGAAACGCAGAGATTTTATTTACCTCACGGGAATGGGTGCAGCGGCATCCATGATTCCCGCAATTCCGGTAATCGGAAATCCAATCGATCCGGCAAGGGCGCTGGAGCGAGTGGATGTAACGCTGAAAAAGCGTATGGCCGATGTAGCCCTTAATGCGGCCCGAAGCAAAGGCGCAACCTATACCGATGTGCGCATTGGCCGGTACCTCAACCAGTTTGTTGTTACACGCGAAGACAAAGTGCAGAACATTGTCAACACCGAATCGTATGGAATGGGTGTGCGGGTAATTGCCAATGGCAGTTGGGGTTTTGCGGCAACGGATAAAATGGATAACGACAGCATCGCGAAAGCAGCAGAGTTAGCCGTAGCCATTGCGAAAGAAAATTCACGACTGTTAACAGAGCCCGTTCGCCTTGCACCTCAAAAAGGTTATGGCGAAGTAAGTTGGAAAGCGCCCATTCAAAAAAATGCTTTTGAAGTTCCGATGAAGGAAAAAGTGGATTTGCTGCTGGGCGTGAATAGCGCGGCCATGCAAAGCGGAGCCAACTACATTACTTCGTTGTTGTTCATGGTTAATGAGCAGAAATATTTTGCGTCAACCGATGGTTCGTATATCGATCAGGATATTCATCGCATCTGGCCGGCATTCTTCATCACCAAAATTGATGCTACTACCGGAAAATTTGAAACCCGTAATTCATTGAGTGCACCTATGGGCATGGGGTACGAATACCTGGACGTTCGGCCACAAGACAAAATTCAAAGTGTAACCACGCTTTACAAAGGGCGCTACGACATGCTGGAAGATGCGAAAGCAGGCGGTGCACAAGCCGGAGAAAAACTAAAAGCAAAATCGGTTGAGGCGGGTAAGTATGATTTAATTCTGGATCCATCGCACCTGTGGCTCACCATTCACGAATCAACCGGCCACCCAACCGAACTTGACCGGGTGCTGGGTTACGAAGCCAACTTTGCCGGAACAAGTTTCCTTACTCTGGATAAATGGGAATCGAAGAAATTTAATTACGGAAGCAAGATTGTAAATATTGTTGCCGATAAAACCCAGGTGGGTTCGTTGGGTGCTGTAGGGTATGATGATGAAGGGGTGCAATGCGGCCAGTGGGATATTATCAAAGATGGTATTCTGGTAAACTACCAAACCATTCGTGATCAGGCGCACATTCTTGGACTTAACGCCTCACAAGGTTGTTGCTATGCCGATAACTGGGGCAGTGTGCAGTTTCAGCGCATGCCCAATATCTCGTTACAGCCGGGTAAAGATGGCAAGAGTGTAAACGATCTGATTAAAGATGTAGAGAAAGGCATTTACATTATTGGCGATGGTTCCTTCTCTATCGATCAGCAGCGCTATAACTTCCAGTTTGGCGGGCAGTTGTTTTACGAAATCAAAAATGGAAAAATAGCCGGCATGTTGAAAGATGTAGCTTATCAGGCAAACTCGCAGGAGTTTTGGAATTCATGTACGGCAATTGCCGATGAACGCGATTATCGGTTGGGTGGTGCATTTGGCGATGGCAAAGGTCAGCCACCACAAAGCAATGCGGTATCGCACGGGTCGTCAACCGCCCGCTTTAATGGAGTAAACGTAATTAACACCGCACGAAACCTAGGATAATATGCCCATCATGAGTAAAGACGAAGCCCAGGCTTTATTAAAGAAAGTGCTGAGCTATTCAAAGGCAGACGAATGCGAAGTTAACCTGAATGGTAACGACAGTGGAAACATTCGCTATGCACGCAATGCTGTAAGTACAAGCGGAAGAATAAGCCAGCATCAATTGGTGGTTGCTTCTGCCTTTGGCAAGAAGTTAGGCGTGGCTACTATTAACGAGTTTGATGATGCTTCGCTGAAGAAAGTAGTGGAGCGTTCGGAAGAGCTTGCAAAACTTGCTCCGGAAAATCCGGAATACGTTTCGTTTCTGGGGCCGCAGACTTATGCAGAATCAAAAATGTATGTTCCCGCCACAGCGGCCATTACACCCAAACTGAGATCGGATTTAGTAGAGCAAAGTATTAAAGTGGCCAAAGATGCCGGGGCTGAAGCAGCTGGATTTCTTGAAGACAATACAGGCTTTGCCGCTATGATGAACAGCAAAGGATTGTTTGCCTACAATACTTCAACCAATACCAATTTTTCGGTTACGGTACGCACAAAAGATGGTACCGGCTCCGGCTATGCCACACGCGGCTATAATGATATCACCAAACTTGATACAAAAAAGGCAACGCAGGTTGCAACGGATAAAGCAATCAAGTCGGTAAAGGCGCGTGCTATTGAGCCAGGCAAGTACACCGTAATACTGGAGCCTGCTGCAGTGGCGGTTTTATTGGAAAATATCTTTTTCAGATTAGATGCCCGGCAAGCTGATGAAGGCCGTAGCTTTTTAAGCAAAGCCGGTGGCGGTACCCGCCAGGGTGAAAAGTTGGTTGACGAACGCGTAAACATTTATTCCGATCCGCTTAACCCCGAATTGCCCACCAGTACCTGGAATGGCGATGGCCGGCCGCAGGAAAAAGTTTCGTGGATAGAAAAAGGAGTCATTAAAAATCTTTCATACGAAAGATATTGGGCCGAGAAAAAAGGCGTGAAAGCTGTGCCCGGTCCCAATGCTGCCATTATGGAAGGCGGAACAAAATCATTGGAAGAGTTGATAGCCGGAACAAAAAAGGGCGTGTTGGTAACGCGCTTGTGGTACATCCGCGATGTTGATCCGCAAAGTTTGTTGTTAACCGGCCTTACCCGCGATGGTACTTTTTATATCGAGAACGGTAAGATTCAATACCCGATTAAAAACTTCCGCTTTAATGAGAGCCCGATTATCATGCTCAATAACCTGGAAGAATTGGGTAAAGTTGAACGCACAGTTAGTGTTGAATCGAATCAGAACTATTTGTTACCTCCATTGAAAGTGAGAGATTTTACATTCTCCAGTTTATCAGATGCGGTGTAATTCCTAACCCATAGAAACAGAAGGCACAGAGGTTTAAACAGACTATGTCCCTATGTGGTTAAAACACCAGATAAAACCCCGGAACCGATTTCGGGGTTTTGCTTTTTTATATAAAAGCTCATTTTTTCCGCTTATATAAATATCGGCCCCTGTTACTTAACTGACCGTATAAAATCCAAAATTGCAGATTGCAATACGGCATGATACCGGCAGGAAATAAATTTTTCTTCACACGCATTCAATACGAATCGGGCGATTGGGATGTAGACCAGCGTATGCCTGTTAATGTGCTCAATTCGCTTATCGAGTACACAACGCTAAAGATTGATACCAACGAAAACATCGTGTCGCTTTCCAGCGATGAAATTTTCAGATGCCCGTTTTGCTACCTCAGCGGCCATAAGCTGGTGGAATTTACTGCCCAGGAGCGCGAAAACTTCAAGAAGTATGTAGATAATGGTGGCTTTGTGTTTGTAGATGATTGTAACCACGATATCGATGGCTTGTTTGCCAAATCTTTCGAAACAGAAATGGTGCGGACGTTTGGTACAGGGGCTTTAAAAAAGATTCCCAACAATCATGTTCTCTATTCCTCATTCTTTAAGTTCGATGGACCGCCCACTACTGCACAAGAGCTAAATGGCTGGGGCGATGATATTGTGCACGACTACCTGAAAGCCGTAGAAATTAAAAACAGAATTGGCGTACTGTATAGTAACAAAGATTACGGGTGCGAGTGGGATTACGATTTCAGAAACAAACGATTTTATAAAATAGACAACACACGCTTTAGTGTAAACATTATCATGTACGCGTTAACGAGCTAAGAAAAAATGAATACAGAATTAAGTACAGCCGAAAAATCGGTTACGGAAATTATTGAAGGCCTGGCCCGATTGAAAAAAGAGATTCATAAAACGATTGTGGGACAGGAAGAAATTATTGATCAGTTGCTGATCACGTTTCTGGCTGGTGGCCATGGATTATTGGAAGGCGTACCCGGTCTTGCTAAAACCTTAATGATCCGCTCGCTGTCGGAAGCAATCGATCTGAAATTTAAACGCATCCAGTTTACGCCCGACCTAATGCCAACGGATATCATCGGGACTGAAATTCTGGAAGAAGATCACGGCACGGGCAAGCGTGTGTTTAAATTCAACAAAGGTCCCATCTTCGCCAACATTATTCTGGCCGATGAGATAAACCGCACTTCACCCAAAACACAATCGGCTTTGCTCGAAGCGATGCAGGAGTTTGAAGTTACCTATGGAGGCATAACATATCCGCTTGACAGACCTTTCTTTATTCTCGCTACACAAAACCCGATTGAGCAAGCCGGAACGTTTCCGCTTCCCGAAGCACAATTGGATCGCTTCCTGTTATTTATTAAAGTAAGTTATCCCACAGCCGAAGAAGAGCGCGCCATTTTAGCGGGCACTACAGGACGTAAAGGTGCAGCCATTGAAAAAGCCATGGAGGGCAGGCAAATTCTGGAAGCGCAAAAAATTGTGCGCGATGTACACATCAACGCGGCTTTAATTGGTTGGGTGAGTGAATTGGTTCGAGCCACGCGACCCAAAGAGACAACCGTAAAGTATGTGCGCGATTGGGTACGCTGGGGTGCCGGGCCACGTGCAGGCCAGGCTATGATTCTTACGGCAAAAGCCCGGGCATTATTGCAAGGAAGGCTGGCCGTAACACAAGATGATATTAAACATGTGGCCTACCCTGTGTTGCGTCATCGCGTGTTGGTAAACTTTAAAGCTGAAGCGGAAGGCATCACTTCTGATGATGTAACAAAACATTTGCTCGAGACAATTACTGCCGAGAAAATTCAATAAGCTATGATTGATGCGCGCATAAAAGAACTACTTAATCCAGCGGTACTTAATACAGTAAGCGGATTGGAGTTAGTGGCGCGTGTAATTGTAGAAGGTTTTATGAGTGGCAGCAACAAAAGCCAATCGGTGGGCGCGGGGCAGGAGTTTAATCAGTATCGTAATTACCAACCGGGCGATGATCTGCGCCAGCTGGATTGGAAAATGTTTGCCCGTAGTGAACGCTATTACATTAAGGAGGCAGAGATTGAAACCAACATCACGGTAAAGTTTATGTTGGATGCCAGCCGCTCGATGGCCTATGCCGAACAAGGATTAACAAAACTTCAACTTGCCAAAGTAATGATTGCGGCATTGGCTTACCTGGCCCGTAAGCAGAGCGATACATTTGGATTGTTTGCAGTTAATGATAAACAGATCAAAGCCCTGCTTCCGCGATTTGAACAGCAACAATTCATGCGCTTTCTGGTAGAGCTGATAAATGTGCAAAGTGAAGGTCGTTGGGAAAACTCCGGCAGCGAAGAGCAACTGTTCGATCATCATGGTAAAGAAATGATTGTGTTTTTTACCGATATGTACGATGATGATGGCGATCTGCTGCGCTTTATCTCACGCTTAAAAACGCCACGCAACGAAGTGGTTGTGTTTCACCTGATGGGCCAGCAAGAAAGGGAACTGGCGTATGAAGAGTCGCTCACGTTTGAAGACCTTGAAACTAAAATCCGCACAAAGGTTAATACACAAGTGCAGCGAAAGGAGTATGCAGCCCGCGTAGCAGAATGGCTGCAGCAAACCCGCGCATGGATGCTGGAAAAACAAATCAACTACCATATTGTGAATATGGAAGAAGGCGCAGAAAAAGTGTTGCGCGATTTTTTAGTAACCCGTAAGCGATTAACCCGATGATCCAGTTTACGCAATCGGTATGGCTTTGGGGGTTGGCAGCACTTGCATTGCCCATAGCTATTCACTTGCTAAGCCGTAAAGAGGGCCGCGTAATTCCGGTAGGCAGTTTGCGACACTTGCGCGAAACCACTTCACAACAATTTCGCGGAATAAAACTGAATGAACTTTTGTTGCTCGCGGTGCGATTGATCCTGATCCTGTTATTTGTGTTGCTGCTGGCTGGCTTGTTCTGGAAAAATTCTGACCGGCAATTGTGGGTTGTAGTGGATCGCGATCTTTTGCAAAACACCCGCGCCATGGCTATGGCCGATAGCCTGACCAATAAAAATTTTGAATGGCGATGGCTGGAACCCGGATTTCCAAAGAAAGACAAAGCTGAAATATCCGCATCAAAAAATAATTGGCAGCTGATTGAACAACTGCATGCCCAACATTTGCAACACGCAATTGTGTTAACAAGTGGATTGCTTACCGAATTCACAGGAGAGTATCAACCCCTGGGGCCACATATCGATTGGCATGTGTTTGAGCCCTCAGCACGCAAAGTTAATGTGTATGCTGTTGATAAATCAGGAAGTACGTTTTTGCGAACCATGCATTCGTCTGCAATGCGAACCCATTTTGTAGCCGATACGGTAAATGTGTTTCCGGATTCGTTGAAGCAAGCAACAACTATTCGAGTAAGTTTAGTTGCTGATAAAAATTTTGAAGATGATGCGCGTCTTGTTTCTGCCGCACTAAAATCTATTGAAGCGCAATTACCGGTGGCAATTGAACTCCAATCTGAATTACAATCCAATACCGATTGGTTGATCTGGCTCTCAGAAAAGGTAAAGCCTGAAACATCTGCAAAGGTTATTTCAGTATACCCAACCCAAGGCAACCCATTACTGGTGCAGCACAGCGTAAATCAATGGCAATTAACTAAACGACTAACGGTTGATGCAGCGCTTCAAAGCGATTTTACCATTCAACTCGCCAATTTAATTACGGAAGACGTTGGGGATAGCGACAAAATCTCCCGGCTGGATAACCGCACCTTGCCCGAAGCTTTTTTTAAGAAAGCAGAAGTTAAAACTGCAGCGGTTGTAGATGCGGAGTTTAATGTTCCGCTTTTGGTTTTGTTTTTACTTTTTCTTGCCGCAGAGCGGATCCTGGCATTTGTTAGAAAACAATGAGCACGCACACATCGCCTTTGCTGAAAAAACTAAGCACACGTTACACTCTAATACGCGGTGTGGAGGTAGTACTGCTTGCGATGGCTGCGGGTTTATTGGTGTGGAGCATTACCGGATTGATGTGGGGCCAATCATCACAAATTGCAATGGCCATAGTGGCAGCATTGGTGGCTGGTGTTCAGGCAGCATTTCGGGCAAAAATTTTTTCACCGCCTGCACCATTCTTAATTCATTATCTCAACAATCGTTACCCGCAAGTGCAGGCAAGTGCCGATTTGTTGCTGGCTGAAGAATCTACATTAAGTGTAATTCAAAAAATTCAATTGGCTCGTGTACAAAGTCAATTGCAGGAGATTTACCCGGAAATAAAATTGCCCCATCACTTGCGCGTGGCTTCCCTCACCTTGTTAGGAAGTGCTGTAGTTAGTGCGTTGCTTATGGCGTTTCAGTCGTCATCAAAAAAAGAAGCCGATGAGTTGGTTAGTCAGGTTCAACCAACTGCTGCAAATCCGCAGGCAGCTAAACTCAACGCGTTACAAATAATCATAACCCCACCGGCATATACCGGTCTTGCATCTCGTAAATCCGAAAATGCAAACCTGAATGTGCAAGAAGGCAGTAAGGTTATGTGGAGCGCAAAGTTTTCGGCCACTGTACAGGCATGGTTGGTTTTTTCTGGCCGCGATTCTATTCCGTTAACAGAACAGGGTGGCGTTTACACAACGCAAAAAAATATTATCGAAACCGGATTTTACCAACTGGCGTGGAATACACTTGATAAACCCGTTTACACAGATTTTTTTAAGATTGAAGTTATAAACGATCAGGCCCCGCAAATTGAAATCACCAACCTCGAGCAATTTACAAGACTGAAGCAAACCGATTCGTGGAGCGTACCGGTAACCGCAAACTTGCGCGATGATTATGGACTAACCGATGCTCAGATTATTGCCACAGTAAGTAAAGGCAGTGGTGAGTCAGTAAAGTTCAGGGAAGAGAAACTGCGCTTCAGCTCCCCACAAACTATTTCAGGCAAGCGGATTGATGCAAAGCTTACGTTAAACCTGCAAACGTTAGGTCTTGAACCGGGCGATGAATTGTATTTTTATGTTGAAGCGCGCGACAATCAGCAGCCCGCTTCAAATTATAATCGCACCGAAACTTATTTTATTGCCATACAAGACACCACCCAATATCAGGCGGTAGATGAAGATGGACTTGGCGTTGATCTGATGCCAGAATATTTCCGCAGTCAGCGCCAGATTATTATTGATACCGAGAAGTTGCTGAAAGAGAAGAAGAAAATCTCAACACAACAATTTAAATCTACCAGCAACGAGTTAGGCTACGATCAAAAAGTATTGCGCTTACGCTATGGCCAGTTTATGGGCGAAGAGTTTGAAGATCAGATTGGCGGAGCAGTAGTGTCACCCGAAGAATTGGAAAACGAAACAGCTGAGGAAACCGCTAAGCGCATGAGTCATCAGCACGATACTGAAAATGAACACAATCTGGTTGAGCAAAAAAAACCTGTAGCAGACAATCATAACCATGGCGAGGAGAAAGATGAAGATGATCCGCTGGCTGCTTTTGCACATCAACACGATGATGGTGAAGTAGCCACGTTCTTTATAGAATCGATGCGCACCAAACTTAAAGCGGCACTTACTGTAATGTGGGATGCAGAACTATACCTGCGTTTGTACGAACCGGAGAAGTCATTACCCTATCAATACACAGCCTTAAAACTTTTAAAAGAGATCAGCAACGACTCGCGCATTTATGTGCATCGCACGGGCTTTGAGCCGCCACCGTTAAAAGAAGAGAAACGATTAAGTGGTGATTTGTCCGAGATCAATTCGGGCAGCACCAACACCCGCAAAACTACGCAAGAGACTTATCCGGCCATTCGCCAGGCGCAACAAATACTGGAGCAACTTATTGAAAGCAACACTGCGCCAACCGAAGCTCAGAAAAAAATTCTGATGAATGCCGGTACTGAATTAACGGCTGTTGTGTTGGAGCAACCCGGAAAATACCTGGAGGGGCTATCGTTACTCAAAGCAGCAACCGAAGGAACAGTACTGGAATCCGAACAAAGGAAAACCTGGCTCATGCTGAGAAAAATTTTCTGGCAGATTGTACCGGAGTCGCCAGCCACGCCTATTCAAAAAGGAAGAACAGCACATCCGCTGGACGAACAATTTTTACAAAACCTGGTAAACCGCTAGCATGCAGATTGAACCATTAGTACCGGTTTGGATAATTGCTACAGCAGGCATTGCATTGATGATGCTGTTTGGTTGGCTGGAATGGAAACGCAACACTAAATTTTTAACCGCGCGCCTAACAGCTGCTATGGTTATGGTGCTCAGTGTGCTGTTGTATTTACTTCAACCGGCTGTGCAGCGTGAAAGAACAACAAGCGGGGTTATGGTGCTGACTCAAAATTATCAGATCGCGCAAGCGGATAGTGTACGCGCAAAGCATCCGGACTTTCGGTTTTTAGTGATGCCGGGGGCGGCACCGTATTCAAATGGGCAACAACTCATATCAGCTAGTGAAGTATTAAACTATAAAGATGAGATTAGGATTATTGCTGGCGATGGTTTGCCTGCATGGGCTTTACCAAAATCCGGATTCAGGTTTTTAGGAGGAATCAAACAAGCGGGTATCGTTAACCTCAACATCCCGGATAAAATTTATGCTAATCGTAAAACCACACTTACCGGTTTGTGGAATGGGGCCGCAACCACCTTGATGTTGGAAGGGCCGGGAGGAACACTTGATTCGATTAGACTTGTGGCAGGAACAAACCCGTTTGCATTGTCTTTCACCCCACAGCAAACGGGCAAATTTTTATTTTCACTAAAGGCATCAGCAACAAAACTTGAAGAAGTTTTACCTCTGGAAGTTTTACCCATGCGATCGCTTCAGATACTCATGTTTCAATCGTATCCTTCAGCCGAAACCCGATACTTGAAAAATTTTTTAATTGAGCAAGGTCATCGTGTAGCCATTCGAACACAGATTTCTAAAACAAGCTACCGAACAGAATTCGGTAATCTCACTTCGATTAACCTGAACCGGATTACGTCAGAATTATTGAATACGTTTGATCTGGTGATTCTTGCTAACGAAACCACACTAACAAAAAATGATCAGATGGTGTTGGAAAAAGCAACCCGATCCGGTCTTGGCTTACTTTGGTTGTGTTCGGCTGAAGAGTTGCAAAACCCTATGTTTGGATTTAAAGTTTCATTGGTTGCAGCTGATACGGCACACCTTCAGGTGGAAGAAAAAGAAATTGTGTTGCCGGCTGTACCAGCTAATATTAATCCAGATATAACAGTGCACGCAAATGCAAGACGTACCTTAAGTGGTTATAATTTTTCGGGTGTGGGCAAAATAGGGGTGCAATTGTTACAGGAAACCTACACGCAACAGACAACAGCCGAGGCTGAAATTTATAGTGCACTATGGACGCCCTTGTTGGAGGCCCTGGCGCGGCCGGTTTCCCGGGCAACAAAAGTTATTGTTAAAAATGATTTTCCCATTTACCCGCACGAACCAATTGAGATTGAAGTGATCTCATCGCAAGCCATGCCCGATTTAGTTATAGATAGTATTGCCCTTCCTTTGCGGGAAGATTTGGTGATTGATAATTACTGGAGCACTTCTTTCTGGGCAACGCAACCGGGCTGGCATACGGTTACCGCTACTGTTGATTCTGTTTCTACAAATTTTTATGTGCATAAACACAGTGCATGGCAAGGAGTAAAAAGTTCGGTGTTACAAACACTAAACCGCGCAAATCAGTCGGCAGATAACACCAAGCAGGAAACATTCGTTGTTGAACAAAAACGAATTTCTCCGCTTTGGTTTTTCATTTTGTTTTTGCTTTCTGCTGGATTTTTATGGCTGGCGCCAAAGTTGTAGAGACTTAATAGGTCCACCATCTGAACAACCTGACACAGTGTTTTTTTTGAGATGACTTCTACTTATAAAATTTCCAACTTGTTTTAAAATCGCGTGTAAGCGGTTGGTTGGTTAAGATGGCGCGTACCATTTCAACCGGCATACAGTTTTCGCGCAGTACAGCATCGTGAAATTGTTTATACGTCATCTTGCCACTGTCAACTAACTCTTTCTTGAGCGCATAAAACTGAAAGCCACCCGTCATGTATGCCAGTTGATACAGTGCCCCGTAGTTGGCCGTAAAGCTTCTGCGCACTTCGCCTTCGGCATTGGCGCGTTCAAAGCCAACGCGGTCAACCAGAAAATCGATGCACTGCTGTGGCGTCCATTTTCCTAAATGATAATTAAGTGAGAAGATAATTCGTGCGCAGCGGTGCATGCGCCAGAACAACATCCCGATTTTATCTTCAGGCCCGCGCGGAAAATTCATGTCCCATAAAATCAACTCCCAATAAAGCGCCCAACCCTCCGTCCAGAAGGGCGTGCGGTAGTGTCGATACTCTTTGTACCGGTTGTTCATAAATCCCTGCAGGTGATGGCCTGCTATTAGTTCATGATGCACTGTGGCCCGCGAAAAGTGCGGATTGTTGCCGCGCATACTCATCAGCTTGGCTTCATGATCCATGGCATCGGTTGGATAAGAGATCTGCAACACTTCGCCTCCTAAAAAGAACGGACTGATTAATTGTTGTTTAGGTGGAATCATGCGCATGCGCCAGGTTTCTTCGGCAATAGGCGGAATGGTTAGCAGATCATTCTTTTTCAAAAACGCAACCGACTCATCGTAAAGTTTTAACATGGCTTCGGGTTGTTGCCCTTCAGGCACGAAGGCTTGTTTTACTTTCTCCTGAGCGGCTTTCCAATTGTCGCCAAACCCCATTTCACGACTCGCTTTTAAAAGCTCGGCATCGCACCACGCAAATTCTTTATTGGCAATGTTCACCAACTCTTCAGGCGAATAGGGAATCATTTCGAGTTGCAGCAAGCGCAACAATTCATCGCGACCAATAGGATTGCCAATGATTCCGCTGCCATCATCTTTAGGGCGGGTAGCCGGATCAATTTTGCTTTTAAGCGCGCTTGCATATTTGGTAAGCGTACTATCTAATTGCTGATAAGGTCGCTTAACCCACCATGTAAACTGAGGGTCGTAGCCATCATAAAAATCGTATACGCTTTTAAGCGCTACTTGCTGGCCACCAATTATGCCGGCTGCGCGGTTAGCCAGGGCAACGGTCATGTTCGGTTCTTGTGGGAGTTTTTGCAGGGCGCCTTGCACGCTCTTCTTTATGTCGTTTAACTGTTGTGCTACTTCATCGCTTTTCAGATGCAGGCCGCGCCTGCGCTTTTTCTCCAGTTCATAAACCGGGTTGGCATAAGCGGTTAGTTTGCTCACCTGACCGGCTTCTTTTTCTTCCTGAGCAATCAACGCAAGTTCATTTTCGAAAATGCGCTTCATCATGATGTAATCTACCTTGCCGCCAACCGAAAAACTTTCGAATGGCAGTTGCTGCAAGCGCGTGAGGTAATCTTTGTAGAAGGTGGTGAAGCGATCTCTACGCTCCTGTGTTCCTTGTACAAAGTAATATCGCTCCAGGCTGCCGCGGTCGGCTTCATACTGGGTAATCAGCGGATACACTTCGCTGGGCATTTCGGTTTGGGCGAAGGAGTAAAACGTAATGAGCAATAGAACTAAAGTGAGCGCGCGCATGGACTTTTTGTTTTTTGAAAGCTAAAGTTTTTTCAGGGAAAATTTTAGAAAATGCAATGAATTTGGCAAACCGTGATGCTATGTGGCAATAATTTCCTTTACCAAATAGTCACATAGCAGGTATCCGGTCCTCCAATCAGTCAATGTTCTTTTTAAGATAAGCTCGTTCCTTTTCATTTGGAAAGTGAAACTCAAAAGGGTAAATGAGTGAAAGCGTATCGTGGAGTGGTCGATCTTCCCAAGCGGTATTAAGGAAGTCATATTCTTTCGAAAAGTGCTTATGAGCAAACTCTTTTCTTAATTGAATAATAGAAAGTCGTATCTGGTCGATGATTACTATTAAATTCTGATACGATGATTCATCATCAGCTATAATATCTATTAAATATTTTCCCTGATTTTTTTTCAGTAAATCCTCAAGCAATGGCTGAATTTCTGCTTTTGATACGATTGAGTCGGATAAATAGAATTGATTGTTGATCAACCCTAGTGTAATTAGTTTCAGATTCTTTCTGTCATCCAGAAAATCAGAATATGAAGGATGCCAGCTACTGGTATCCTTTGTAAACTCCGAAAAAGTAGGAGGGCTATTCATTCTTACGCCTTGTCTTTGCGTGGTCATAAAATAAAGCTGCCGAACATTAACCCCCCGGAGTATCTCTATAATATTTTGAATTGATCCAATTTTTAAGTTTTTATCGGCTTTCAGGCTGATTGTAAATTGATTGATCTCAACATCCTCTAAGGATTTTTTTGATTCTTCGACCCATGAAACAATTTCTGCTTTATTCAGCCTCTTCAGATTATTTGCTGCGATTGCTATTGCAGAGTCGGTTTTACCTGTTTTAGCATAACCAAGATACAGGTCTTGTGTTAAATATCTTCTTTCTAGTCCTGTTGAGCTTTCCGCATGCGGTAGATCAATGGTATAATTATAGTTTACAGTCTGTTTAAGGACGGCATGGTTAAATGATTGATAATTGAAGAAAGGAATTGCTGCTAAAATGCCAGTGAACAAGATGGCACCTACTATAAAAAGCATCATAAACTTGAAAGAATTCTTGAAGAAGCGTCTAAAACTTATCCATTGCCTTAGAACCAGTACAATTAGAATCAAAGGAAACAAAATCCAGTATTCGTTGTAAAGGCTGAAACCTTGATGTAATTCACCTGACCAGCAAAAAATCCCATAGAAAAGACCAAGCTTTGTAATAATGAAAACAGTATACCATTGCAGGCCACTAAAGTCGTTCATTATAGAAAAACGCGCACGGCCTGCCAAACCAAATTGAGTTGCAAAAAATGAATCTGCTCCAAAAGAGAGACCGGTAAGGACAGCCAATCCGGCAAAAAAGAAATTGTAGAAGTAGTTTTCGACAGGCGAAAGAATCATCATTTCGCCAAACTCATTTAGCGTTTGATATCGCAACATCTCCCGCCAAAAAAGAAAAAAGAGGTAAAGACCAGCGGAGTACCCCACTACGATAAAAGAAGTTAATAAAACCCGCTTCTTTTCAAGCGAAATATTCGAACGGCTTTTTGAGAATACTCCTTTTTTAATCATGATTTATTAATATCATAGATAGCCAGTCAAGTAATCGCTATTGCGTAAATTAATATTATTTTCGCCACCGCTTTATGGAACTGCGCTTAAATACCGGGTACAAACAAATTCTGTTCATGGCATTGCCTATCTCGTTGGCTATGCTGGTGCCACAGATCAATTTTATTACCAACAATATTTTTCTGGGTATGCTGGGCGAGCAGGAGTTGGCCAGTGCCGGCATTACCGGAGTGTATTATCTCATCTTTGCAGTTATTGGTAATGGGCTTAACAATGGCTTGCAGGCATTGATTGCGCGCAGAGCCGGGCAAAATCTCCCGAAAGAAATCGGGCGCTTGTTTTATAATGGTGTGTGGGTTGCCTTGGCCATCGCTGCTATGGGAATTGCGGCTACGTATCTGTTTGCCCCTATGGTTATGCGTGCATTTATTCACGATGCCGCTATTGCCGATCAGGTGATTGATTTTTTGTTGATCCGCATTTGGGGACTACCTTTTCTTTACTTGTATGTAATGCGCAACGCCTTGCTGGTGGGCACCAACCAAACCCGGTTTCTGATTTGGGGTACATTGGCCGAAGCTTTGGTAAATATCGGATTGGATTACACCATGATCTTTGGTCACTTCGGATTTCCGGCAATAGGATTTAACGGAGCCGCCTATGCTTCCATTATTGCAGAGGCATCGGGCTTGCTTGTTATTTATTTAGTTATTCACATCAAAGGCATTCACAAATCGTTTGCCTTTTTTGAGCAAACCAAAATAGATTTTTCGGTTATAAAACTCATCCTCACGCTTTCTGCTCCGCTAATCGCCCAGTTTGCAATCAGCATTATGAGCTGGGAGTATTTTTACATTTTGGTAGAACACCACGGCCCGCGCGCACTGGCCATTAGCAACACGATGCGCAATATCTTTGGGTTGTTTGGAATTTTTTGCTGGGCATTTGCGGCCACTACCAATACGATGGTAAGCAATATTATTGGTCAGGGCCGACAGGAAGAAGTTATGCCCCTTATCCGAAGAGTTGTGCGGATGAGTTTAGGTATCAGCTTTTTCATTTTCATCATTCTTAACCTGATACCCGAATGGTTTTTATCTTTCTATAGTCAGGGTGATGAGTTCATAGCTGAAGCCGTTCCGATTGTGCGCATTGTTTCCTTTGCCTTGCTCATGATGTCGTTCGGCACCATTTGGCTGAATGCTGTTACAGGCACGGGTAACTCGCGCGTAAACCTGATGATTGAATTAATTACGATTGTAATCTATGTGGTGTATGTGTATGTAGTGCTGGAACACCTGAATCTTTCGGTGGCATGGGGTTGGGGAAGCGAGTGGGTGTACTGGCTCAGTATGTTTTCGATGGCATTTTTTTATATGAAGTCGGGCAAGTGGAAAGGAAAGGAGATCTAAAGAATTATATCTTACTTAGTTGGTGATTGAATTAACGCTCCATCCTTTACACTCCAATGCGCATTCGGTTTTTGTGTTGGCCATTGGTTAAGGTTAAATGCAGGTGTGCCTTGTTCTGTTGCCTGGTAACCCCAAACCGCTAATGCATCTTTCTGATCCCACCTAAGTGGTTTGTTGGCTGTGCATTGTACTGGCTTCTTGTTTGCGGAGATAAAAAATGCTTTTCCCGATCCGAACACGAATGCATTTCCCTCTGCGTCAATACAAACAGCGGTACGTTCATCTGCGGCAATTCCTTTCGGGTTTTTGATTTTGAAGTCCTGCATCATGCGCGCCAGAAATGTTACATGCCTTCCTTGCCGGTTGCGTTGTGTGTAATGCTGGTCGGCAATGGTGTTTTTTAAAAACGGTATGATGATAAAACTCTTTGAAACACTCACCGCCTGAGCATAGGGGTTAGCAAGGGCATCGGCAGAAACCACTGTATCAAACTGCGCATCAAAAATAAATTCAGTCAGAACGGCACAACCCGCACTTGTTCCGCCAACAGGCACTTTCTTTTCTTCAATCAGATACTTAATTGCTTTCGATACCTCCGTGTCCTTCCAATACTTTACATAATTCCATTGATCGCCCCCGGCAATAAACAATGCTTCGGCATTTCTGATTTTCTCAACTGTTTCCGGGAGCATTGCTTTTTCGCGGGAATCAATCAGTAAAGTTTCTACTGAATTTACTGGGGCTAGTTTATATAAGTAATCATTATATCCTACAGAACCAGACGCCCGAATGATGACCACATCGCCTCCACCGCTTCGCGTCAGCAACCACTTCATGGCGGCATCTACATCTTTGCCGCCACCGGCTAAAACAAATCCGGCTTGGGTTTTGGTAATGGTATCATTTGCGGAGCCCACCCTACCAATACTTGCGCGTAACAAGTCTTGTGCCTGAACAAGTGACGAAATCAGAAATAGAATTGCGAAGATAGTTTTCACATTAAACCTTAATGTTGATGACTAATTCTTTTTTAAGGGCTAAGAGGCATTTCAATTTTTTCCAGCCATGCGAAAGTAAGATGTTGATCATTCAGCTAAAATAGTCAAATCGATTTTACGGCCACAAGTTTTATAGGCATGTTGTTTTACCCATAATGTGATTTTAACTAGCTTTTTGATTTGTTTGCGGCAGACACAGCCTGATTGCCGGGCGCCTTTACCCTGATTGGCGCAAACTGATTATTTACATCGTTCTGCCGGATGAAGTTTGTTTTCCCCTATCTTTGTCTTCCTCAACACTATTGCTATGGCAATTCAAGATCGATTTAGTCAGCAGGACCTGCAGCGCATTAAAGATGCAGTGAAGGAAGCCGAGAGTAAAATCTCAGGCGAGATTGTGCCTGTGTTTGTAGAAAAGAGCAGTCATTATACCATTGCAAATTTTAGGGCCGCCCTGATAGGTGCAGCGCTGGTGTTTGCACTGATCGTAATTTTTGATCGGTATGTGCCGAGCCTTGCGGTGTACGATCCGGTTTTAATTTTTACATTGGTTTGCATTGGCGGATTAGCTGGTGCAATCAAAGCGAATTACCTGGGGTTTGTTAAGCGATTAATGCTCAGTCAATCCTATATGGATCAGGCCACCTTCAAGCGGGCGCAAAGTGCATTTCTGGAAGAAGAAGTATTCAACACCCGCCAACGTACCGGCATTATGATTTTCATTTCATTTTTTGAACACGAAGTAATTATAATGGCCGATAAGGGCATCAGCAAAGTAGTGGAGCAAAAAGAGTGGGATAGTATGGTGAAGGTAATTATTGAAAACGTGAAGCAGGGTCATATTACCGATGGCATTGTTTCAGCCATTAAGCGCTGTGGCGATTTGCTTCTGGAAAAAGGATTTGTAGTCACGCCTGATGATGTGAACGAGTTGAAAGACGATTTACGCCTGGAATAACGTTCGCATGAAAGTAGGTTTTTCTTCATTACGATTTTTAGGTCTCCTGATATTGGTAGCTGCGGGGTTTGCGGGGCAAGCCCAACGCGCAGTGCCACCACACAATGCCGTGTGGGTGCATGACGAAGCCAATGTTCTTTCGGCCTCTGCCAAAGCACAAATGGAAGCGATGTTGCAGGCTCATCGCGATTCAACCTCAACTCAGATTGCCGTATTAGTTGTGCCCTCGCTGGAAGGTGAAGATATTGATGGCTATGGTGTGCGTGTGTTTGAAGAGTGGAAACTGGGACAGCAGGGAAAAGACAATGGTGTATTGTTTCTGGTAGCCATGCAAGAACGCCAGATGCGCATTGAAGTGGGTTATGGTTTGGAAGGTGTACTAACCGATGCACTAAGCAGTCGTATCAACCGTAACGAAGTAGCTCCCTACTTCAGGCAAGGCAATTATGAGTCCGGCATTCAGGCCGGTGTAGTAGCCATTATAAAAGCAGTGGCCGGAGAGTACAAAAATGATAATCCTGCTCCGCGAAAGCGTGGAAAAAAATCTTCGTGGAGCACCTTGATTTTTCTTGCTTTGATAATTTTCCTGATGTCGCGCAGAAACCGTGGCGGAGGTGGTGGAATGGGTGGTTACTGGACGGCTGCTATGTTGGGCGGGATGTTAGGTGGTGGCCGTGGTTCATCTGGTGATTCGTGGGGTGGCGATTTTGGTGGTGGCGGATTTTCCGGTGGCGGAGGTTCGAGCGATTCGTGGTAAACACAGTATAAAGAATTGATTGCATGATGCGGTTTGCTTTCTTATTGTTTCTGTTTGTAACAGGATTGGCGGTTGCACAAAAACCCGTGCCCGAATTGTGGGGAACGCGTGTGCATGACGATGCGCATGTACTAAAACACGAAACGGTTGAAGCATTGGAAGCGCAGCTAAAAGCCTATGAAGATTCAACCTCAAATCAGATTGCTATTCTTACCATCGCTTCGTTAGAGGGTGAAACAATTGAAGAGTATTCATTGCGCGTTGCCGAAAAGTGGAAGCTGGGGCAGAAAGACAAAGACAATGGTGTGCTGTTACTGATTGCGGTTGACGATCATAAAATGCGCATTGAAGTGGGGCATGGTTTGGAGGGCGTGTTAACCGATGCTCTTTCAAACAGAATTATTCGAAATGAAATGGCCCCCGCTTTTCGCAGGGCCGATTTTGACGGTGGCGTAACGGCAGCCATTACGGCCATAACCAAAGCAATTGGTGGCGAGTACTCAGCTGTTGATAGTAATGAGATTGGCGAACTCTCCACCACGGCTCGAATCCTTATTGGGTTAGGCATCTATGCTTTCCTGGGCATCTTTGCTTTTTTTGGATTGTTCATCAAAGGTGGATGGGGTTGGTTTATGTATTTATTCTTAACACCATTCTTCTCTATTTTTCCGGCATTTGTTTTTCCGGCTCATCTCTGGTTTGTGCCGGGTGTGTCGTATCTGGTAGGTTTCCCCATTATTAAATGGTTGGTGAACCAAACTTCGTGGGGTAAAAAAATTGCCAAGAAATTTAAAGAAGGTGGAGGCTCCGGAGGTTCGGGTGGAAGTTGGAGCAGCAGTAGCAGTTGGAGCTCTGGAAGTTCAAGTAGCTGGAGCAGTGGCGGCACCAGCTTTTCGGGTGGTGGCGGAAGTTTTGGTGGTGGCGGAAGTAGTGGTAGCTGGTAACTATTACGGAAATGTTCCAAGTAAAACTCGAGTATCGCAAGGGACAACATTTGCCGGTATTAGATGGTATGCGAGGCACAGCCATTCTCCTCGTCATACTCGTTCATTTATTCAGATATTATAAGTGGGTCTCCTTTGGTTGGATGGGGGTAGATTTGTTTTTTGTATTATCTGGCTTTCTCATCACAGGTATACTGGTCGATACACGTGCTAACTCAGGCTATTATAAAAACTTTCTTATACGCAGAGTACTCAGAATTTTTCCACTCTACTATTTTTTCCTTATAGTTTTTTTTATCGGATTTCCACTGCGATCACTCCACAATCAGGTGGAACATTACGCTTATCTGGGATCAAATCAGCTTTGGTTTTGGGCTTATATTCAGAATTGGTTATTTGTAACAGACAAAAATTATCCAGAAATAAATATCATAAGTCACTTTTGGTCGCTGGCCATAGAAGAGCAATTTTACATCGTGTGGCCGGTTGTTGTTTATTTTTTATCCGGAAGAAGCCTGAAGGTGGCCTGCACACTTTTAATTATAGGTAGTCTGATATTCCGAACGTATCTCTATTTTCAGCAGGCTAGTTGGATTGTAATCTATGAATCTACATTTACGCGGCTTGATGGGTTAGCAATAGGGGCACTACTTGCGATTTTAATACGGGAAGAAAACGGCAGACAGTTGCTGGAAAAATGGATACCCTGGGTTCTGATTTTATCAACCACCATTGTGCTTTCAATAATAATATTTACAGGAAATTATTATATAAATAATCCGATGTTGCAAACTGTTGGCTATACGCTCATTGATTTTTTTTGTGGGGGCTTGTTAGTGATTCTTGTTTCATCTTCGCCAATAGGCATTATAAAAACTATTTTTAGTAATCGGATACTCGTCTTTCTTGGAAAATATTCTTATGGCTTATACGTGTATCATAAACCGGTTTATTATTTTGTTGAAACTCATTTTACGCAATGGATTTCAAGCCGTGAATTGATATCTTTCATGGGTATAATTCTTTCAATTATTCTGGCTGTAATTTCATACCGGGTATTAGAAGCTCCATTTCTGAGGCTGAAAGACAAACTGTCCTGATGGAAATCGATCATCTTATCGTTTTTCTGGTGGTAAAATCGTAGCGGGTTAACCATTTAAATATTCCACCAATAAGTAAACTTTAACACCAATGCATGGTTTTTGGCCATCAGATTATTGGGTAGATAATTATCAGTATAAACAATAAACAAATCGCTGGCGGGGCGGTAACGCCACTGAAAGCGGGTATTCAGATTTATATTGTTACGCTGCTCGTTGTATTGCATAAACGTGGTAAAGAAAATTTTATTGGTGAAAGTGATATCCAATCTTGGTCCCACTAACCAGAAAGTATTGCGGCCCCAGGGTTGCGGCAATCGAATATCATTATAACTCGAACTCAAAACAAAGCTCACATACGGCTGAAAGCGATACCCAAGCTCGCTGCTAAAAAATGTTCGCGTACCATTTGCATAATAACCCCCATAGCGTGCACTTAAAGAATAGGTAAAGCGACTTTGCGGCCTTGAAAAAAACTCACCACCTACTGATCGCCAGCTGTGTTCTGTACCGGCCGCGAGACTATCAAGATTAAAATTAGTAGGATCAAACGGACGAAATAATTTCACATAATCGTAGGCGGCCCAAAGCACCAGCGAACTTAGCTTTCGAAAGTTGACATTATACGCGAGGTAAGTTTCGCTATCGGTTTGTTTGTATTCGGGAGTAAAAAATATACTGCTTGCTACCCGCGGACCATGACTTAACACATGTTTCCCTTTCGGGAAAAACAAGTACAATACTTGCGGATTAATGCGTGCATAGTTAGTGCGCGGCACGTAACCTACTTCGGCTGTATAGCCATTGCCCACGTATTCATATTGGTTACTGATCTGAAACTTACGCCCTGCGTATTGCAAATGTCCGGAGTACACATAATCATCAGTATTTTTTTGGGGCGCAAAGGATTTTAAGAACAAAGCTTTGCCTAACCATTTGTTGTTTGCCGATGCCAGGTTGTACTCAACCCCCAGGTTGCGATTAAACTTCGTGTAAACTGTGCCGGTAAAATTTTCAGGCACGGTATAGTTCAGCGATTCTTTGTTGATCATCAATAGCCCCACATTCGATCGGGCAAACACTTTGCGTTGGAGTGCGAGAACTGAAAAGTTTTGTGCGGGCAGATTCTCCTCCTCAACCTTGCCGGTTTGCATAGTCATAGCAGCAATGCGCCAGTTTTTATCCAGCTTACCACTGAGGCGCGCTCCGGCCTGAATGGGTGCCGCTAAACCAATTCGTCTGGAGAAGAATGGGCGGATCGTACTGTAGCCAAAATTGTTAAACATGTCTCCGTTTTCCAGAAAGAATTGTCTGCGCTCCGGAAAGAATAATTCGAACCGATCGAGGTTAGTTACCTGCCTGTCCACGTCTACTTGCGAAAAATCCGGGTTAACGGTAAGGTCAAGATTAAGCGATGACGTAACCGCAACCTTTACATCAAGTCCGGCTTCTGCCCGGTGTGTTGTAGTGCGAATTGTTTCGCGATTTTGTGTTACGCCTCCCAGCAGGTAAGGGATTACCGAAATATTGGCGCCAGTTTTTTTGGGTGGCTTATCCCACACCAACACGCCACTAAAGGCTAACGATGCTGTAGGAAATTGTCTGGGCACGGGTGTCCAACTTGATTTTTCGGTTGTCTTTAAATCTAACCGGCTGAAATTGATGCCCCACGTGTCAATGCCTTCTTTAAAGCGAATCGTTTTAAATGGAATGGCCGCTTCAAAAATCCATTTGTCATCGAAATTTTTTACAACCGATGTCCACTGGTTATCCCAGTTAAGATCCACTTTGCTTCCTTCAAACATCAATCCATCCCATTGTGCACCGGCTGCATTTGCACCAAACGAAAATCCGTTGGTTTGGTCATCGAACGTGTCCATAAACAACAAGAAGTTGTCATTCTTTCCGAAAGCAAAATCTCTGCGAAGCGATTCAACAATGTAGGGGCCGGGCAATCCATGATAGCAGATGGCAATAAGGTAGAGATTGTCTTCATCATATGTCATTTTCACTTCGGTTTTTACCTGCGCCTTGCTGGTGTCCATCGGCAGCACCATAAAAAAATCGGAGGCGGTGGCACTTTCAAGCCAGGCGGGCTCATTCAGTTCGCCATCAATCACAATAGGCGATGAGGCTTTCTTGATGGGTAACTGAAAGGCGGCATTCTTCTTCTGACCAAAAAGAAAGCCGGAACAAAGAAGTAATAAGAACAATGCTGGCAGGCGCATACATGCAATATGAACAAAGAGAACTCGGGTATCAAGGGCCTGGTGGCAGATGGTTTGTTTTGTTTTTGGAGATTGATTTTAGAACTTTGATTGACTCAAATTTCTGAATTATGAAGATAGTGAAGGCTTTACTCGTTTGTTTTGCATGCATTATAGCCGGCACCGTAAATGCTGCCCCCGGGCAAGAGTTTTATGAACTTCGGATTTATACGTTTAAAACACCCGAGCAACTGCAACGAACCGAAACCTATCTCGAAAAAGCCTTGTTGCCAGCCTTACACCGGCAAGGCAATTTAAGAGTGGGTGTGTTCAGACCGGTTGAACCCGATTCAACCTATGGCAAAAAACTATATGTGCTTATTCCACACAAAACACTTGAAGCTTTCGATAAGCAGGAAAGTTTCCTGGCTAAAGACAAAGCTTACTTAGAGCAGGGTAATGATTATCTGAATGCACTTTATACCAACGCCCCGTATCAACGCATTCAAACAATTTTACTGAAAGCATTTTCAGGTATGCCGATAGCCGCAAAGCCCGACTTAAAAAATCCGGTAAATGAGCGCGTGTATGAGTTGCGCAGTTACGAAGGCCATACCGAAAAGATTTATCGCAACAAAGTAGAAATGTTTAATGCTGGCGATGAAGTTGGCTTGTTTAAGCGACTTGGGTTTAATGCTGTGTTTTATGGTGAAGTGTTAAGCGGAGCGAATATGCCAAACCTGATGTATATGACCACCTTTGAAAATAAGGCTTCGCGCGATGCCCACTGGAAAGCTTTTGTGGACGATGCCCAATGGAAAACCCTTTCGGCTATGCCCGAATACAAGAACAATGTTTCGAAGATCGAGATATTTTTTCTACGGCCTACGACATATTCTGATTTGTAAGAGTTACTCGTTTTAAAAAATCCGTATTTACATTTGTAACGATAACCCGTGCGGAATGAAGAATTACAGAAAATTTACACGCTTAGCTTTTTCAACACTAATGTTTGTGGTGTTGGTGAGTTTGCCGGCCTGCAATGAAGACGATGAACATCCTAACGAATATGTAAACAACTGGATTGAAGTGAATATGGACTTCTGGTATTATTGGAATACCGATCTTCCTTCCAAACCCGATAAGACTCTGGCCCCTGATGAATTTTTTGAGAGTTTATTAAGTGATGATGATCGGTTTTCCTGGATACAGGAGAATTACCAGGAGTTACTCAATTCGTTGCAAGGTGTAAGTGAAGAGGCTGGTTACGAATTAGCCCTTTATCGCGAAAGCATGGATAACAATGTGGTAATTGCACAGATCGTGTACATAAAACCCGCATCACCTGCAGAAACAGCGGGTTTGAAACGCGGTGATGTAATTACTCAAATTAACGGCCAGCAGATTACAACCGATAACTATCAGGCACTTTTAAGTGCAACAGGCGATGACCATACCATAACCTATCGGGAATTGGATTTAGAAAATCAGGTTTTGCTTACGGAGCAGAAATCAAAATCACTCACCACAACCGTCTATGCCGAAAACCCCAATTTTTTAAACAAAGTGTTTACACATAATGATAGGAAGATCGGCTATTACATTTATAACCTCTTTTCCACAGGGCCCACACAAGGTAGCACAACCTACAATACAGAAATGAATCAAATCTTTTCCTCCTTTCAATCGGCAGGCATTACCGATCTGATTATTGATTTGCGTTTTAACAGTGGTGGTGCCGAAAGCGCTACGGTTAACCTGGCCAGTTTAGTGGGCAAAGGTGTAGATGACACCAAAGTTTTTACTATTCGCCAATACAATTCGTTAGTAGAAACCGAAATCAAAAGCGATCCGGATTTAGGAGCCGGATTTTTAGATGTTGAGTTTGTTACTAAATCGCAGAACATCGGAAATCAATTGATCAATAACCGCTTGTATATACTTACCGGCACGCGCACCGCTTCTGCAAGTGAGTTATTAATTAACGGGTTGCTACCCTACATGGATGTGTTCTTAATCGGCAGCACTACAGTTGGAAAAAATGTAGGGTCCATTTCAATATTTAATGAGGATGATCCGCGTAATAGCTGGGGCATGCAGCCTATTGTAACCAAATCATTTAACAGCCTGAAAGAATCAAACTATTCCAACGGATTTGCACCTCAGATACCCTTGCCCGATAATAACCTGATTATTTATCCGCTGGGCGATGAACGAGAGTTATTACTGGCGCGCGCACTTCAAGAGATTACAGGAGTAACAGACCCGGGCCGCATTCGTGCTGCCAAAACATGGGGCAATGAAGTTGGCCACACGTTGGATCTGAAGAAGCGCAGTAATGTGTTGGTGATTGATGAACCGAACCAGCAAAAGCTGCTCCGGTTATTCACTCATTAAAGCTGCTCATAGCGTTTACCCACAACCACTTTTTTACCCTTTGTAATCATACTGGTAAGCGCTATGTGAAAAGTGTTCACTTCCATGTTCTGGTAAGGCCGGGTTCCATCCGAAAGCGTAAAGTTTTTATTGAAAAACGAGGTAGCGTAATATTTAAACCGCAGGCTCATGCCTCGCGGAAAGCGAACGCCCGCAAATACAGCATGATAAAAGGTAGGAGTTCTGCGACTAAACCACGTATTGAACTTGCTTACCTTTTCGTCATTCTCAAAACGTTTTTCTTTATAGTTAAAAGGTATTTCAAACTCATAGCCGCCATAAACGTACATGCCGTTCATATTGCCAACTTTAAAGCCAAGGGGCAAGCCTACGTTGTAGGTGCGATGCTTGGTGCGCACATCGGGCCCCGAGTCGGTAATAAAACCTACGTTGCGTAATGATATACCGGTTATCAGTCCAAAATTCTGGCCCTGATCAAAATGAGCCAGCGACTGGCCATGAAAGAACATTGTAAAACGCGGAATGGCCGAGTCTTCGGTGCCGTTGTTGGTAATACTGGCAAAACCAAGAATAATCTCACCATCAGAAGTAATGTAAGGCCGTTGTCCAAAAACAAATCCGGAAACAAAAACCAAGGCCAGGGAAAACAGAAAACGCATTTCGTTATGATTTTGGGTTAATTAACACCAAGACGCCTGTTCGGGAACAATCGTTGCACCGGCAAATTGTAAAATCTTGCATTTTTGGAATGCTACCCGTGCAGGGGTGCCTAGTTTACCTTATTTTTGACGCCTCAACATCCAACCACTTATGAAGCGCGATAAAGTTGTTTTTGACCTGATTGAAAAAGAAAAACAGAGACAGGAACATGGTATTGAACTGATTGCATCCGAAAATTTTGTGTCGCCCCAGGTAATGAAGGCCCAGGGCTCGGTGTTAACCAATAAATACGCAGAAGGCCTGCCCGGCAAGCGGTACTATGGTGGGTGCGAAGTGGTTGATGAGGTGGAACAGTTGGCTATTGATAGGATTAAGGAACTATTTGGTGCTGAATGGGCCAATGTTCAACCGCACTCAGGCGCGCAAGCCAATGCAGCAGTAATGCTGGCTTGTTTAAAACCAGGCGATAAAATTCTGGGCTTCGATCTTTCGCACGGTGGCCACCTTACACATGGTTCGCCTGTAAACTTTTCAGGCAAACTGTATGTGCCTTCATTTTATGGTGTTGAACAGGAAACCGGGCTTATTGACTTTGATAAAGTACGGGAAACCGCTTTGCGCGAAAAGCCAAAGATGATCATATGCGGGGCTTCCGCCTATAGCCGCGATTGGGACTATGCAAAACTTCGCGCTGCTGCAGATGCTGTGGGAGCTTTGTTGCTGGCCGATGTGTCGCATCCGGCCGGATTAATTGCGCGTGGTTTGTTAAACGATCCGATGGAACATTGCCATATTGTAACAACCACAACACATAAAACATTGCGTGGCCCACGCGGAGGCTTGATAATGTTGGGAAAGAATTTTGATAATCCTTTCGGATTAAAAACCCCAAAGGGAGAATTACGCAAAATGTCCTCGGTATTGGATTCAGGCGTGTTCCCGGGCACACAGGGTGGGCCGTTAGAACATGTAATTGCAGCAAAAGCAATTGCTTTTGGCGAAGCATTAAGCGATGAATATTTAAGCTACGTTGTACAGGTTGCAAAAAATGCAAAGGCTATGGCCGATGCGTTTGTGCAGAAGGGCTATAAAATTATTTCGGGAGGTACCGACAATCATTTGATGCTGATTGATCTGCGTTTCAAAAACCTAACCGGAAAAATTGCCGAGGAGTCTTTGATTAAAGCAGACATAACCATTAACAAAAACATGGTACCATTCGATACACAATCGCCCATGATAACATCAGGCATGCGTATTGGAACACCGGCAATAACCACCCGCGGACTAAAAGAAAAGGATGTAGTGAAGGTGGTTGATCTGATAGATGAGGCGCTTCAGAAACCAAGCGATGAAAAACACCTGAAGGCTGTAAAACGCAAGGTGAATAGCATGATGAAAAAATTCCCACTCTACGCCTGATTTTAAAAACAAATAATTTTTTTTGATACGTAACGATTTGTGATGGCTGAAGAAAAAGAAATGGCGTTTCTCGATCACCTGGAGGAATTACGCTGGCATGTAGTGCGGTCGGTAGCCGCAATTTTTATAATGATGATCCTGGCTTTCATCTTCACAGGATTTATTTTCGATGAAATAATTTTTGCACCAAGCCAACCGGACTTTATCACATTCCAATGGCTGTGCCGGCTGGGTGAGGTTACCGGAGTAGATGGATTATGCGTAACCCAAATCCCGATGAAACTGCAAAGCAGGTTTTTAATGGGGCAATTCACAATGCAGCTCACCTCTTCATTTGTAATAGGATTGTGTGTAGCGTTTCCCTATGTGGTTTGGGAGCTGTGGCGGTTTATCAGCCCCGGGTTATACATCCGTGAGAAGAAAGGTTCGCGTGGGGCAGTTTTCTATGTTTCGTTTTTGTTTCTGTTGGGTATTGCGTTTGGATATTTTATCCTCAGCCCAATGACGATTGCCTTTTTGGCTAACTATACCATTAGCGATAAAATTGCAAACGAGTTTGACATCACCTCCTATGTATCAACCATTACGGCATTGGTATTGGGTAGTGGCTTGTTGTTTCAACTACCGGTAGTAATGTTTTTTCTTACTAAGGTAGGAATAGTAACCCCCAAATTTTTGAGGCAGTATCGCAAACACGCTGTTGTAATAATTTTAATTACCGGAGCGATTATAACACCAAGTCCTGATCCGCTCAGTCAATCGCTAATCTCTATTCCGTTATACGTTCTTTACGAAATCAGTATTTGGATTTCGGCAATGGAACTACGCAGAAAGGAGAAACGCGAATTAGCCGAATTACAAAACTCCGCAACATAAAATATAGCAGAATGAAAATTGCCATAGGAGCTGACCATGCCGGCTTTGAATACAAAGAAAAACTTATAGCCGACTTAAAAGCACAGGGACATACGGTATCAGATTTTGGAACTCATTCTGTTGAGTCGGTCGATTATCCGGATTTTGCCCACCCCACGGCAACCAGCGTTGAAACAAAAGAAACAGACCTGGGCATACTCATCTGCGGAAGCGCAAATGGTGTAGCCATAACAGCCAATAAACATCAGGGTATCAGAGCCGCTATTTGCTGGTTGCCCGAACTGGCAGCGCTTGCCCGCCAACATAACAACGCTAACATAGTTTGTATTCCGGCAAGGTTTGTTTCGGTTGATGAGGCATTGAAAATTGTGAACATATTTCTCACCACTTCTTTCGAGGGCGGAAGACACAATCGCAGGGTAGAAAAAATCAGTTGTTAATAATTTATCTTTTTAATACGGAACTGAATCATTTGGTTTGATTCTTGCGTAAACGCTCTTGCCGAATTTTTGTACCTTTATCAATGCATCGCGCAAGCGGTCATTCTTTTGAGTTTATAACCAGTTTAAAATAAACACTAATGAGAACAAAGTATCTAACCGCAGCGCTGTTGCTGTTTTTTAGCGCGGCTACGCAAGCACAGGTGTTAAACAGGCTAAAGCAGCGTGTTGAAAACAAAGCCGAGCAAAAAGCAGGGCAGGAGATTGACAAACTGTTTAACGGAAAGAATAAAAATCAAACCGGACAGGGGAACACCAATACCAATGGTGGAGCAAATAATGGTGGTAACAATCCGGGTAACAATGGTGGCGGGTTGATCTCTACACCACCCGATGTAAATCAAAATTTAACAGAAGCAGAAGCTGCTTATAAAAAGAACAGCTATGGCGAAGCGCGCTATGCGGTGCAACAAGCCATGCTTGGAGTTGAACTTGAAATCGGAAACAAAGTTTTAAGGTCATTACCCGAAAGTATAGCCGGTTTGAACAAAGAAGCGGAAGCCGACCAGGTAACCAGCACCGGTTGGGGCTGGGCCGGGTTAACGATTCATCGCGAGTACTCAACTCAAGACAAAGAGTTTAGAATAACAGTTGCCAATAACTCGGTATGGATGGCGGGCGTAAATGCTTACCTCGCATCGGGTGGATATGCACAACAAACCAATGGCGAGCAAAACTGGAAGCAAACCAAATTAAAAGGTTATCGGGCTATTATTGAATACAGCCAGGGTAGCGGATATAAGTTAAGCGTGCCATTAGGCCAATCATCGCTTGTTGTGTTTGAAGGCGTAAGCTTTGCATCAGAAACAGAGATGATGAAGGCAGCGGAAACATTTAACCTGGATGGAATTAAAAAAGAGCTGGGCGAACAATAAAAACATCGGTATGAAAGCAATCAGAATAACAATAGCATTTGTGTTAATAAGCCAGTTTGTGTTGGCGCAGGAATTTGATAAAAATATTTCTACAGCCCGTTCAGCCTATGCTTCAGGCAACCTGCAGGATTCACGTTTTGCAATGGAGCAGATGCTACGCGATCTGGATATGGCCATTGGAAAGGAAGTACTGAAATTACTTCCCGTTAAGGTAGGGGCACTGGCCGTAAATGAAAAGGAAGACAATGTAACGGGTTCAGGCGCATACGTTGGCCTCTATGTAAATCGCCATTACGGTACCGATCCAAAAACAGCTTCAATTGAGATTATCAACAACTCACCTTTGATTACTTCGCTTAATGCGGTTTTAAATATGCCGGTAATAGGAGGTATGATGCGCGATGAAAATCAGAAAATTATTCGGGTGCAGGGATACAAGTCAATTCTTAATAAGCAGGTAAATACAGACACAGGTAAAACCAATTACGAATTGCAGATACCGATGAACAATACCTTGCTTACGCTGAAGATGGATGACACAACAGAAAGTGAAATCACTTCTGCGGCTAATGCCATACCATTGGCAAAAATTGTACAGATAGCACAGTAAGATTACTCCTGATACAGAATAGCCTCGCGAAGGTCGATGGTCTGCGGAATAGTTAACGAATATTCGCGACCACCGACCTTCGTTAGTAATAGGGTTACCTCATTCTGAATAATAAAGCCAATAAGGTCTTTCACCGGGCTCATTATCAATACAACACGGTCGCCTGTTTTGTACTTACCGTAAATCAGGGAATTTACTTTTATGGGACTAGCCCACTGCATGGGGGCTTCGGTAATGCCATCGGGGTTAGTTTTATGGGTGGTAATCTTATCTACCTGAAATAAGAATAAAGAAGGCTCCGGGGTTTGTGGTTCAGAGGCATCAGGCTCGCGGGACGGATAGTAATAGCACTCCTTTTTTTGAACCACACCAGTAATGATGTATGCAAAAAGTTTTTTTCGATTTACCACGGCATTGTAGAAAAGGTAAACCGCGATGACAAGTATAATCAATGATCCGAAAGGGAAGATAAAGAGCAGTACTAAAGCCAGAACAAGCAAAAAATAGCCGGCTTGAGTATAACTTTTTGAATCACGTTGCTGTAAGGCAAGGATGCGCATGTGGGTATCCTGCCAGTTTATGGATTCGGTCATATTTTTAGCGTCATAATCTCAAGGTAGTGGATACTCCGGAAATTATTGTGATGATTGTACATTAGCTGTATGAAAAATGTATTTGGTTATTTAGCTGTTGCTTTCTTTTTAACAACCTGCAAACCCGCACCCGAACAACAAAGTGCACCGGGCACAATAGCTACATTGGAGGCAGCACGCGAAATAATGAATGCCCGAACCTGCACATTAGTTACGATATCGGCCAACGCTATGCCGTATGCCCGGGTTATGGATCCACTCGAGCCGGATGAAAATTTTGTGGTATGGCTGGCTACCAATCCGCGCAGTCGCAAAGTTGAACATCTGACGGCAAATCCTAATGTTGTGCTTCACTACATCGATCGGGGCGACAATGGTTATGTTTCTCTCTATGGAGAAGCAGAATTAGTACGCGATTCAACTGCAATAAAAGAACACTGGAAGCCAGAGTGGAATCCGTTTTATCCAAACCGCGAAAAAGATTGTGTGTTGATAAAAGTTAAACCCGTGCGCCTTGAAGTAATTAACTACAGGGCTGGAATTACGGGCGATCCGCTAACGTGGCAACCTACGATAATCACATTTTAATGGAGATAAAGCAAAACACATCTGTCAGTTTGAGCCTGTCGAAAACCATTTTTTCAGATGCCAAATATACTTCGACAAGCTCAGGCTGATATTTTGAAAAGGTGTTTTGCACACTCGGATTATTGAGTCTTTCAAACCCAATAAAGTTTAAGTACCTTATTGAAAAATGAATCGCATGGAAACAACCACTACATCCGAAATCAGGAAAATAGACAGGCGCACTTTTCTAAAAACAACGGGGCTTACAGCTTCGGGTCTGGTAATTGGATTGCAGTGGGCATGCTCGCCCGCTAAACCAAACGTTCCCTTTTCGCCCAATGTTTATTTAACCATCAACAGCGATGGTTCTGTAGTGATAGTTGCGCACCGGCAGGAAATGGGTACGGGTATCCGCACGGGTTTGCCTATGGTTTTAGCCGATGAATTAGAGGCTGACTGGAATCGCGTAACCTTGCAGCAAGCTGTGGGCGATGAAAAAAAGTATGGCAATCAAAATACCGATGGCTCATTTTCCATCCGCATGTTTTTTGAACCTATGCGCAAAGCCGGAGCCTCAGCCCGTATGATGCTGGAACAGGCAGCCGCGCAAAAGTGGGGAATAGATGTAAGTGAATGCAAAGCCCGGAATCATGAAGTAGTTAGCAAGAGTGGAAAGAAAATTGGCTTTGGCGAGTTAACAGAGATTGCCTCAAAACTGGAACTGCCTGCCGATGATAAAATTGTATTGAAGAATAAAGCGGACTGGAAATACATTGGCAAAAAAGTAAACCTGTACGATACTCCCGACATTATAAAAGGCAAAGCCGTTTATGGGATTGACGTAGTAAAACCCGGAATGAAGTACGCAGTGATTCTGCGTTGCCCGGTGGCCGGTGGTAAACCCGCCAGCTACTCTGATGAAGCGGCATTGAAAATACCAGGCGTGCTAAAAATTTTTGAATTGAAAGCCTCCGGTTTTCCGGCAGGCTTCGATGCACCTCAAGGTGGAATTGTGGTAGTGGCCGATTCTACCTGGGCGGCCCTAACGGCTCGCAAAGCGTTACAGGTAGAGTGGGACTATGGTGTTAATCTTGATTACGATTCAGATGAATACCTTGTGGAGCTCACACAAAAAGTAAAGAAGAAAGGCGATGCCCGCAGAACAAACGGGTCTGTAGAGGATGCTATTAAAAATTCGGCTGCAGTGCTTGAGTCAACTTTTGTTACACAGCATTTGTCGCATGCCCCCATGGAGCCACCCAATGCTACCGCGCTTTTTAAAGAGGGTAACTTAGAAATGTGGGCTCCGGTGCAATCGCCACAATGGATTCGCGATAGTGTAGCCGCAAACCTGGGCATAGATGCCGCCAATGTTACCATCCATGTAACGTTGTTGGGCGGTGCATTTGGCCGCAAATCAAAACCTGATTTTGCCGTGGAAGCTGCCTTGATTGCCAAAGAAATTCCGGGCACACCTATTAAAGTTACCTGGACGCGCGAAGATGATTTAACGCACGACTTCTATCATGCCTGCAGTGTGCAATACATTCGTGTAGCGTTTGATAAACAGAATAATGTTACCGGTTGGAATCACCGCAGTGCGTTTCCTCCAATCGGGGGAACCACCAATACAAAGGAAATTTTTCCAAGCACAGGCGAATTGGGATTGGGCGCGGTAGACTTCCCGTATAACATTCCCAATATTTCTATTGAAGCAATTGAAGCTCCGGCCCGCACGCGCATTGGTTGGTTACGATCGGTAAGTAACATTCAACATGCATTTGCTGCAGGCAGTATGCTGGATGAAATTGCCGCACACCGGGGTGTAGATCCGGTAAAAAATCTGCTGGAGTTACTGGGCCCCGATCGGTCTGTTCCGCTTAACGAATACATTCCCGGTTTTGAAAATTATGGCGAGCCGTTAGATAAATTTCCGTGGGAGACTGCACGCCTTCGAAAGGTTATAGAGTTGGTTGCAGAAAAATCCGGCTGGGGTAAATCGTTACCCAAAGGTTATGGTATGGGCATTTGTGCACACAAAAGTTTTTTAACCTATGTGGCTTGTGTAGTGCAGGTATCGGTGGATGATGCCGGCAAGCTAACCCTGGAAGAAGCGCATTATGCGGTGGATTGCGGGCAGGTTGTAAATCGCAATTCGGTAATCAATCAGTTTGAAGGTGGTTTTATATTTTCAATAAGCGGAGCCTTAAAAGGCAGCATCTCGTTTAAAGATGGTGCCAGCATGCAAACCAATTTCGATAAGTATGGAGTAGCAAGAATGCTGGATACACCCAAAGTATTGCAGGTGCATTTGGTAGAGAGCGATGAAAAACCAACAGGCGTAGGCGAACCACCCGTGCCACCCGTAGCCCCGGCCATAGCCAATGCTATTTTTGCCGCCACGGGTAAACGGTACAGAGAGATGCCGATAAAGATGGGTTAGGGGAAGAGAGTTTTATTTGGGCTTGGTGGAGAAGAATGCCGACAAGGGCGCGGGGTTTTTATTTCCTCCTAAACTTAATAATCGACTCAATTTTAGTTACTCCATCAACCAAGTCGATTTCTTGAATTTCGACCAGTTCAGTGTCCGAGTATACAAATTGAAAAGTCTTGTTGGATAACGAGTCTCTTATCTGTGATATTCTATGAAGGTCATCGTAGTCAAAATCAACTTTATTCGTTTCATTTTCAGTCTGTAAAACCAACTTAATAGTTTTGTTAATTACAGTGTCAATTATGTTCTCTTGCCTTAAAATGCAATTGCCGAAGAAGTTAAAATGCTCGTTGTTTAAACTATCCTCACTACAATTTGAAATTCTTTTAATCTTCAATAACCCATCTGTCCAGGTTGAGTCTAGAGATAACCAATGCTTAGTCCCATAGGGCTCATAGTTTGGATCAGTATATTTTGCTAAAAAGTAATAGTTTGAATAAAGAAAGACGTCAACCGGATTGTCATTGTCGGACATTTCCATTGTCACAGGCATGTAGTCAGTAACCTGTTTCTTTCCATTGCAACCGATCAAGGTGATCAGAAATCCGGCTATTAAATAAAAGTATCTATTGTCCATAAAAATTACCTACAACTCCTAAATATACGCATACCAATTGCGCATCCAGCTTCAACCGGGTGGATGCGCAAGTTTGGTAGAACTTCAGATTTTATTCCTCTTCCGGATGGATACCTTAAGGTAAACTACTTCTTCCCCACTGGTGGCGGGCCATCGGGAATCAAACCCTTATACACATGGTCGCCTTTGCCTTTTGTAAACTCGGCTTTAACGGCTTCTAACTTTTTGGGGTCTTCGTATAAATCCACCATCGTCATGGCTAATGTTTTAGAGGCATGCAACATGCCCTTATGCCCGATAGACATACCCCCACAAGCCACCACCGCCCACGAGTGCCACGGAGTACCAATAGGTGCAGTGGCTACACTTAACCGAATGGTTGGCACAACCCAACTCACATCGCCCACATCGGTTGAACCACCACCCGCGTTCGGATTGGTTTCTTCCAGCGGTTCAACTTTAGTGTGTAACCCTACCTGAGGTTTGCCGGTGCTCTCCTGAATTTTTTTCGCGAAGGCAACTTCTTCATCGGTATAAGTCATAGGACCAAGCAGCGCAAAATTTTTAGTAACATAATCGGCACCCGTACGATTAACCAACACTTCGTAAATACCCGAAACCAGAGAAATCTTATACTCTACATTGGCCATAATGGCGGCACCTTCGGCCATCTTTTTTACGCGCTCATATACTTCATTCATACCATCGCGTTTTACATCGCGCACGCGTACCCACAGGCGCGAGTAATCCGGAACTACGTTTACCACCTGGCCACCATCTTGTATGTGATAATGAATGCGTACACTGGGCTTTATATGCTCACGCAGATAGTTGATGCCGGTGGTATATAACTCCAATGCATCGCTGGCACTTCTTCCATTCCACGGGTCGCCCGAAGCGTGTGCCGCCTGACCGTTAAACTCTACGATAAAATCAACCAGTGCCAAACCGGTTTGCACCGCTGCTTTGGTTTCCGCACCGGGGTGCCAGTCCATCACCACATCCACACCGTTAAACAACCCCGCACGTATCATCCACAGTTTACCAAAGAATTTTTCTTCGGCCGGAGTACCAAAAAATTTAATGGTGCCTTTCAGTTTGCCTTGCTCAATCAATTGTTTGATGGAAACCGCAGCGCCTAAACTGGCGGTACCAAACAGATTATGACCGCAACCATGACCGGGCTCACCCTCATGCAAAGGATCTTTTACCGGAACTGTTTTTTGTGAGAGTCCGGGCAAGGCATCAAACTCACCCAAAATTCCAATTACCGGACTGCCACTGCCATACGTAGCCACAAATGCAGTTGGCATTTCCGCTACACCCCGTTCCACTTTAAATCCATTGGCCTCGGCATAATCGGCTAGCAGCTTGGCCGAGGTATGTTCATTGAAAGCCGTTTCTTCAGCAGCCCAGATCTTATCGCTGATGCTGATGAGTTTTGGAGCCTGCGCGGTAACATTATCGATAATGGCTTTCTTATTAGCGGTGATAGAAGGCGCAGCTTGTTTTTTTTGCGCGATTACATTCAGCGTTAGGCAGAAGGCAGTGAGTAAGGTTAGGATTTTCATAAGTCGGGTTGGGTATAGAATTTAAAACAACGAATTCTTTTCAACAGATGAAACGGCTACGGGCATAAAATACGCAGTGCCGTTCAACGAACTTTTCAGAAGTTGATGCATGCCTTCAATGGTTTCGGGCGTGTACTGGCTTTTATGGCAATGCCAAGAAGCCAATGCTTTTTCATAATCCGTTTCTGAAATGGAAATCTTAACAGAAAGAAAAGATGAATCCACGGTGGCTAATTGCATCGGGCTATCAGCCGGAAGATTTCCGGTGGGAATAGCACTGTAATAGAGTTGTACGGGTTTATCCCATTTCTGAGTTTGAAATACTTCCGTTACCACCGTACTCACCAACCGGTGATCGTGGTGGCCGGTCCAGCCGGATGCGCCCCACGTAATCACCACATCGGGTTTTAATGAAGTAAACAGCTCCATGATTTTAACACGCATGGTATTGAGTTGATCGTTAAGCGGTGTCATGCCTTCACCCATTTTTAATTGATCGTGTAAGTCAAACAGAATGGGAGGTTGAATGCCCAGCTGTTCGCCAGCACATTTGGCTTCTTCTCTTCTTACCGCGGCCAGGCTATCGCCAGCCGGAATTTTGGCATGATCGGTAATACCATAGCGGCCATCAGTTGCAATAGCAAGATAAACCGTTACACCTTCGGCCGCATACTTGGCCAACACGGGGGCCACAGTAGCTTCATCATCGGGATGGGCAAAGATGGCGAGCAGTGTTTTGGGTGCAGATGCAGTTTGTTGTTCGGGTTTGGTGCATTGAAACAGGAAGCACAAAAGTGGAAGAGCAATCCAGCGCATGGCTTTGTGGTTTATTGAATTCTAAGGTATCGATTTTTTGGCCATGCAGTTTCACTTTTTTGTAAGAGGTAGTGGTATGAGGATTTTTAAGTAGATTCGTTTATAAAACCTATTCACACATGAGCCTGAACAGACGGGAGTTTATTAAGAAGAGCGCACTGGGTACACTTGGCCTTACCTTTTTGCCTTCACTGATCAGTCGGGGTTCGGTGAATGATCGGGTGCGCATTGCCCACATTGGGTTAGGCGGCATGGGCAATCAACACATGGAATGGTTTGCCAACCTGCCCGGTGCTGACGTAGTGGCCTTGTGCGATGTGGATCAGAATCATTTGGCGGCTACGTTGGAGTCGCTTAAAAAAATGAATCCCGGAACTAAAGCATCCACACATGAAGATTTCAGAAAAATATTAGATCGAAAAGATATTGATGCGATAACCGTTGCCACGCCCGACCATTGGCATGCACAAATTGCTACACTGGCGTTTCAGGCTGGTAAAGATGTGTATGGCGAAAAACCACTTTCGTATAGTGTGCGCGAAGGCAAAACCATGTTGGTGAATCAGGCAAAGTATAACCGCGTGTTTCAATTGGGCACACAGATACATGCAGGCGATAATTATCATCGTGTAGTAGAGATTATTCGCAGTGGGGCCATTGGTAAAGTACACACGGTAAGGCTTTGGAAAGATTCTTTCTCACTGGGTTTGGGTGTGGCTAAAGTTCAAACTCCGCCAGCCGGATTAAATTGGGATATGTGGCTTGGCCCTGCGCCTTATGTGGATTATGTTCCGGAACGGTGTCATTTTACCTATCGGTATTTTCTGGATTACTCAGGCGGGGTGTTTGCCGATTTCTGGTGCCACATTGCTGATATTGTTTGGTGGGCAATTGAGCCAAAAGGATTGCAGCGTGTTACGGCCCGCGGAGAAAAAACCGATGGCCAGGCCGATGCGCCCAAATGGCTGGATGCCGAGTTTGAATTTAAAGACTTAAAAATTTTCTGGACAACAAAGGCACCCAATGTACCCGGTGCAGCCGAACGAAATATCGGGGCATACTTTGAAGGTGATAAAGGCACTTTGATTTGCGACTACAGTACGATGGCTATTACCATCAATGGCGAAACGGTAAATGATCTTCCAACCGTAGCGAAAAGCGTTCCGCGGTCGCCCGGTCATCAGCAGAATTTTATTGATGCTGTAAAATCGCGCAAGCAGCCGGAATCCAATCTGGCGTATGCCCGCGAAATGACGTTGCCCATGCACCTTGCGTTAATCTCGTGGCGATTAAACCGCAGCGTGCAATGGAATGCCAAAAAAGAAAAGTTTGTTGGCGATAAGGAAGCAAATACCTTTTTGGATCGCCCTTACAGAAAGGAATGGAAGTTAATCTGATCGCTTGCGGATCAACTCCACACCTGTAAAGTAATCTTCTTTAATCAGGCTCATGAGTTGGGCCGGTGTGGGGTTGATCTGGTAGAACTCGTAATCGTTTTGCTGCTGTTTTTTTACTTTAAATTTTTTACCGAGCTTTTGAAGAATCGCTTCCCGTACAACATCGTCTTCCAGATTAATCGACAACAATTCCAGCCGGTTAGGATTTTTTACTTTTAGTAATCGTAAAATCCATTGATCGCCCTCTTTAAAGTTGATGAAGTAATAGTTTTCATACTGTTTTACTACCAGCGTATCGCTAATGTGCCCGGCCCCAAGCCAATCTTTTCCGTTTACATCTTTTGTATGGTAACCCCACGTTTCAATTATGATCGTATCGCTGATTTCGCCAGTGGCTTTATCGCGTATCAGGTATTCGCCACAAATAGATTTGGGCAATTGTTGTAATGCGGAAATACCTGCGGGCTGGGCTTTCGGAAACGAAACTTCTTTGCAGGAAAGCAGCAACGTAGCCCAGAAACAACAGATTACGACAAAACCTAAGCGCATGGGTGTTAGTACGGATTAGTTTTTATTTTGTTTGGTCAGGCTTGATGATATAGTTTGTCCCTTGTTTTGAATACAGCCGCTCGAGCGTGGGTATTCGTTTAAACACATTGGCCATTACCTGGTGCGGATCAATGATCACTTCTGGCAAATCCTGCGCAAATGCTTTATCGATCAACACCACGTTTTGAAAATAATCGGTTTCGGTAAAATAAACCTTCGAGACACTCCAGTCGTAAAATCCGGTTGCAAGTTTATTGTTTTCAAAGTAACCCCACTGGTCATCCAAAACCAGGATGCGTTTGTTTACAGGTGCGGATGCTACCTTATTGAAAAACATTTTCGAATAATCAACCTTGTTCAGCTTATCGTAGCGTGCCAGGTAAGCAATGGTTACAATGCCACCGGCAAATCCCCACAACAGAAGTTCTGCAAGCCACTTTCTGCGCACCAATAAAATGAAATGACTCACAAAATAAGCGAGAGGAGGCGCGTAAGTTATTACCCGGTGCGGAGCCATTTCTCCGGCCACAGCAATTTCGGCAATGGCAACCAGCAACCATAAGAACATAATCTGCAACAGCTGCGATTGATATTTGGTAAGTCGTGCTTCGCGATTCAACATCACTAACGAAAAAAGAAAATAGGCAATCGGTATTGCCGATAAGTACAGCATCGCGCTAAGCGATAACCGGTTATGCGTAAACCATACCATGCCCTTGTAATAGTTATCCCACAGAAACTCAAGATTGCCATTGTAGAAGTAAGCCATCAGAATTAATAAGTGAGGCAAGGCAAATCCGAATATCAACAACAAAGTTTTTCGAATAGATATTCGCGTAAAAATGGCAAGGATGATGATTGTGCCGGGAAGAAAAACGATATAGGTAAACACAAATAAAGTGGACAGCCCGAGAAAAAAACCGAGCAGCAAGAGTGTATCATCGCGTTGCACACGAAACTCTACCTCTTTAAACAAATTATTGAGGGCCAGCAGCAGCAGGGAAGATGCAAACAACTCTGGCGATAGCAGAAGCATATCGAAAGAAAAGAAACACACTACGCCAAAAAGGAATGCGGGCAGGTACGTGCTTTCGCTTTGTGCTTTGTTATTGATAAGCAGAATAGCAAAGTACGCTCCCTGAAAAAAGATCAACACAAACGCCACGATATGCCGGGCTGTAAGCGAGCGGCCAAACAACCACTCTTCCCACCCGTAAAACCAGGCAGCTAACGGAGGCACCGATGTGTGCACATCGCTATAGAGGCTTTTACCGCTGTTTAGAGCCTCACCCAACACCATTGCTTTTAGTTCAGCGAGGGTGGTTGCGGCAGGATCAACAAAAAAACCAAGGCCAATAAGAGCCAGCAAGATGAAAATGGCAAGCAGTCGGTAGGGATCGTTTATTCGGAAAAAGCGGAGTAACACAAGGCACAGTTTAAACGGACACAAATAAACAAAAAGTTGTCCTTACACCCCGATCTTAATTATGCAGGTTAACTGCTATCTTTGTGCACATGAGCGGAACGGTACGACAGCAGAAATACAACAAACTGATTCAAAAAGAATTGAGCGACATCTTTCTGAAAGATAAACGCGGCATTCTGGGCAACGCCTTTATAACCATTGCCGATGTGCGTATAAGTCCGGATTTAAGTGTGGCCAAGGTTTACCTGAGCATGACTTTGGCTAAAGACAAAAAAGCTGTGCTGAACAACATCGAGTTACACAAAAGTGAAATCCGCAAAGCATTGGGCGATCGCATTCGTAACCAGGCCCGCATTGTACCGGCTTTGGTTTTCTTTATTGATGAAGTAGAAGAGAATGCACAAAAAATTGAAGATCTGATTAAGAGCCTGAACATTCCCAAGGAAGACAAAGAATAAAAATCGGCAGCGTTTTGAACCTACCCTTATTTATTGCCAGACGCTATTTCTTTTCCGGTCGGAAGAAAAACTTCATTAACATCATTTCTATTCTTTCCATTCTGGGTGTAGCCATTTCAACGGCCGCATTGGTTATTGTGCTTTCGGTGTTTAATGGATTAGAAGATTTGCTCCGTAGCCTGTACACTTCGTTCGATCCTGAACTTAAAATCGAATTGAAAAAGGGCAAGTCTTTTGAAGTGGACCAAACCATGATTCAACGGCTGGAAACGGTGGTTGGGGTTGAAGTCATAACAGAAGTAATAGAAGACTATGCCTACGTGCGTTACCGCGATGCGGATATTGTTGTAACCTTAAAGGGTGTAAGCGATAATTTTCTGAATCAGCACCGGCTGGATAACAGCATGGTAGAAGGCAAACTGGTACTGAGTAAAAATGAAATTGATTATGCGGTGGTAGGGCGCGGGGTACAATATGCGCTTTCTTTAAGCGTAGCAGAAAGCATTCATCCGTTGCAGGTGTTTTACATTAAGAATTTGAAATCGTCAGGGTTAGATCCCTCTCAGCTTTATTCCCGTAGAGTTATACAGCCCGGAGGCGTATTCTCTATCGAAAAAAATTATGATGACAATTTCATTTTTGTGCCATTACATTTTGCGCAAGACTTACTTAACTATGGCAACAAACGCACCAGCCTCGAAATAAAAACTACCGGCAAAATTCCTTTAAAAGAAACCCAGGCCGGTATAGCCGAAGTGCTGGGGCCTGAGTTTTCGGTGCTTACCAACCAGGAACAGCATGCCGATTTGTATCGCCTGCTCAAAATAGAGAAGCTCTTTACGTTCATTGCGCTTACATTACTCATTCTGGTTGCCTCAATCAACATCTTTTTTTCATTAATGATGTTAGTGATTGATAAGAAAAAGGACATCTCGGTTTTGTTTGCCATGGGGAGCAACACCCGGCTTATCCGGAATATATTCTTAAGCGAAGGGGCGTTGATTGCCTTTACCGGAGCTTTTTTAGGGTTAGCGCTGGGCGGCTTAATCTGCTGGCTTCAGGATTCTTACGGGTTGGTTGGCATGGGTATGGAGAATGCAATTGTTTCCAGTTATCCGGTTAAAATAAGGCTAACTGATTTTCTGCTCACTGCTTTGGTTATGGTTGTAATTACAACGCTGGTTTCATTTTATCCGGCCCGTTTGGCGGCCCGATCATACGCCCTGGAGCAGCTTTAACATGTAATTAGCAGGCATGTTTTTACAGGAAATTAAAGTAAAAAATCCCCACAAAGTTCATAATTTGCAATTCTGCTTAGTGTGTAAGTAGCTGAAAATGGCCGTTTTGGCTTGCTCAGGCTACTTCTGCTCAAAAGCACAATTCGCAAAAAGAAATGAAAGTATCGGCAGCTCAGCCTTTTCAAATCATCTACTCGCTGTATCAGCATGAGTACCTGGGCTATATTTTCGAATCGTTTATTGTACACCTTGACGAGAAAGGGAAACTCACCTATCAGCATCAAAACATCTCGCACAAAAACGCGCGCGAGTTTTCTAAAGGTCTTGATACCCGCGATTTTGAATTGATAGAAATGATGGATGGCATGAGCCAGGATGCCGTGCTGAAACACTTTTCGAAGAAGGTGATGAAACCCGATGAGTTTTTCAGCAAGGTTTTTAAAAAAGATAAAGGCGATGAAATTCTGCAAGAGCAGATCGAAGCCTTTATGGAAAAACGCAGGGCTGCTGTGCTGGAGAAAATAAAAGGCAAGCAATTATTTGAGATGGGCAACGATGGTGAGCCCACCTGGCGCAAAATAGAAGTGCTTGAAAAGCGCGCCAGCATTCAGTTTCATTTTAAGCGCAGCGAAACAAGTACCATTTATTACCCTACCATAACGTACGAAGGGAAGAAAGTTGAAATTCCTAACCCGGCCGCCTATCTGATTTGCAAACAACCCGCCTGGATGGTAGTAAGCGGAAAGTTATATGGTTTTGATAAACCGGTTGATGGCCGAAAACTTCAACCCTTTCTTGCAAAGAAGAGTGTGGAGATTCCGAAAAAACTGGAAGAGACTTACTACAATCGTTTTATCGGGCCGCTTATTGCAGCCTTCGATGATATTGAAGCGTATGGTTTTGATATCAACAAGAACGAATACGATCCGCATCCGCTGCTCAGCATTTCAGAACTACCTCCGGCTAATCAAAAAAGTGTGCCTTCGCTATTTGGAAGTGCCGATTTGCCTGATGGTCCGGGCGATGATGAAGCCGGTAAGATTGTTTTCGACTTATCATTTAAATATGGCAAACATCGCTTTCGCGGAGATGCGTTTGTGCCGGTAAGCGTAACGGTTGAGAAAAAAGAAAATGATTATGTTTTTCATCGCGTTAAACGCGATCTGGATTCAGAAAAGAAATACGCACAAACCTTAACAAAGCTCGGGTTGCCGTTGCGTGGCTTTCGCACCGCAGTAGAAAAAGCCCATGCCTTTTCATGGTTAAACGAAAACCGGGTAAATCTGCTTAACCTGGGTTTTGAGGTGAGCCAACCTGAAAACCGCGACAAAAAATATTTTGTAGGCAAGGCGGTAATTGAACTTGAAGTAAAAGAGAATATTGACTGGTTTGATATTCATGCGCGAATCAAATTTGGCGAGTATGAAATCTCGTTTAAAGAGTTGCGCAAACTAATCATTAAGAAGAAAGTAGAATTTAAATTACCGAACGGGGAGATCGCCATTATTCCAGAAGCCTGGCTGGTTAAGTACAGCGATTTATTTGCCTTAAGCGAAACACATGGCGATAATGAAAAGCCGGTATTAAAGAAACATCATATCAGCTTGTTGAAAGAATTGGAGGAAGGCAATCTGGCCAAGGTGCACATGAGCGAGCGCCTGCGCAACCTGCAATCGTTTAGTGGTATTAAAGATTATGCGTTGCCCGAAAAGTTTGAAGGCACACTCAGACCATATCAAAAAGCGGGTTATAACTGGCTGCGGTTTCTTAATGAGTTTCACTTAGGTGGTTGCCTGGCCGATGACATGGGTCTTGGAAAAACCGTGCAAACACTTGCGCTGCTGTTAGCCGAAAAAGAAAAAGGAAATACCGGCACTTCGCTGTTGATTATGCCAACCTCGTTGGTGTATAACTGGGAGATGGAGGCCTCCAAGTTTACTCCCGACCTGAAAATACTTACGTACACCGGTACCCTGCGCAACAAAGACATAAAACGATTTAGCAAATACGATGTAGTACTTACCAGCTACGGTATTACCCGATTGGACATTGACTTGCTAAAACAGTTTTATTTCAATTACATTATTCTGGATGAGTCGCAGGTGATTAAAAACCCTACCTCAAACATTGCTAAAGCGGTAATGGAATTGAAGTCGCGCTATAGACTTACACTTACGGGCACACCACTCGAAAACACCACGCTTGATCTGTGGTCGCAAATGACGTTTATTAACCCCGGTTTGTTAGGCGGGCAAACGTTTTTCAAGAATGAGTACCAGCAGCCCATTGAGAAAAAGCGGGATGAAGCAAAAACCAAAAAGCTCAATTCGATTATCAAGCCGTTTATTCTGCGCAGATTAAAATCGCAGGTGGCTACCGATTTGCCCGAGAAGGTTGAGAATGTGTATTACACCAACATGACTACCGAGCAAGAGCAAAAATATGAAGAAGTAAAATCGTTCTATCGCCATAAAATTCTTGATCAGATTGATAAGGAAGGAATCAACAATACACGCATGATGATTCTGGAAGGCCTTACCAAGCTGCGTCAAATCTCCAACCATCCTAAAATGGTTGACATGCGCTATCAAGGTGGCTCAGGCAAACTGGAAGACTTTTCGCACATGTTAGAAAACGCATTGCTGGAAGGCCACAAAGTTTTGGTGTTTAGTCAGTTTGTGAAGCACCTGGAAATAGTAAAGACCTTATTAAAAGAACGAAAAATTCCGTTTGCGTATCTGGATGGGTCAAGTACCGACCGCAAAGAACAAGTTGATAAATTTAATAAGGATGCAAATCTGAAAGTGTTTCTGATTTCAATTAAAGCGGGTGGCCTGGGCTTAAATCTTACCGAAGCGGATTATGTTTTCATACTGGATCCGTGGTGGAACCCGGCTGTGGAGGCACAAGCTACAGACAGGGCGCATCGCATTGGGCAGAAGAAAAAAGTGTTTAGCTATAAATTCATCACACGCAATACGGTTGAAGAAAAGATCTTAACCCTTCAAAAGCACAAACTCAAACTTTCTGAAAACCTGATTCAGTCGGAAGAAAGTGTAATCAAATCGCTTTCGCGGGAAGACATTGAAATGCTGCTTAACTAACCGGGCGCTTTTTTTTCCAGCGGTTATGCGACCATAACCAGCCAGCGGGGTTTTCGCGAATTATTTTTTCGGTGGCCATTACATAATGATCCAAAACCTGATTTGAGCCTTTTTCATAGGGCGGGTTATCAATCACAATGTACTCTGCTTCGTAGTAGCCCCGTTTCTTTTTTCGGATGGCAGTGTAAACAACCGGGTTTTGCAGCATTACCGTTAACTGACTTATTGCCAGAAAAAATGCAGTTTCCTGATTCAAAAAAGTAGTCCAGTATTTTTTGTCGCGCTTCTTTCCAGGAAACTGATCGGCCATGATGGCGATCCCTCTGGAAATAGATTTGCGCGAAATAGATTCGCGCGCCACGTGCTCACGTTTAATCGGATAAGCCCCAAAGCGCATTCTGCCCGCAAGCGAAAATTTGTTAAAGAGTTTGCTTCGTTGCTCCTGGTACACAAAATCGATAGGATGATTCAGAGAGCCTACAGCTAATAACCACTCCCAGTTAAATTGGTGTGATGCAAACATGATTATAGCAGTTTCGGTATCAAGCAACGCCTTAATAGCCGGAAGATTGGTGAACTGCATGCGCTTCCGCAATTCGGCTTCCGATATGGTAAGTAGTTTCAGCGTTTCAACCGCATAGTCACAAAGGTTTTTATAAAACTCTTTTTCGATAACCTTACGTTCGCTTTCTGATTTTTCGGGGAACGATTTTTTAAGATTCTTTTTTACCAGTTTTCGTCTGTAGCCAACCAAATAGTAGCTCCCAAAAAAGAGAAAATCCGAAAACAGATAAAGTATAGAAAGGGGAATCCGCGAAAGTAGTTTGAGAAAAAACATGATCACAAAAATAGGGTAATGTTTTATTACTTTTGCGAAGCGTATGAAAGACAAAGTAGTAATTATAACGGGGGGATCGTCTGGTATTGGGTTGGCACTTGCAGAACGATTTGGTAAAGCCGGTTCAAAAATTCTGATCACCGGCCGCGATGCAAATAACCTTCACCAGACGGTAAAAAATTTACAAGCCAATGGAATAACAGTTGCTGCAATCCAGGCCGATGTGAGTAAAGAGGAAGATAATAAAGCCATGGCGGAAGAAGCTATTCGGCTGTATGGCACAATTGACATTCTAATTAACAATGCTGGAATATCCATGCGGGCTTTTTTTGCCGATGTAGATCTGGCAGTGTTGAGAAAAGTAATGGATATAAATTTTTATGGAGTGTTGTACGCAACAAGGTATTGCTTGCCGGAGATTTTGAAAAACAAAGGCTCTATTGTTGGGATCTCATCAATTGCGGGTTTTCGCGGATTGCCAGGCCGCACGGGCTACTCTGCCAGTAAGTTTGCGATGAATGGTTTTTTGGAAGTATTAAGGACGGAATTATTGAAGACGGGCGTGCATGTATTAACAGCCTGCCCGGGGTTTACGGCATCGAACATTCGGATGCGGGCTTTAACGAAAGATGGAACTTCGCAAGGAGAATCACCACGTGCTGAAGAGAAGATGATGACAGCCGAAGAATGTGCAAATCATATTTACAGAGCCGTAGTGAAACGCAAACGTACACTGATATTAACGACTCAAGGAAAGTTAGCAGTGTGGTTAAATAAGTGGTGGCCTTCGCTTGCCGATAAACTTGTGTACGATACTATGGCGAAGGAGCCGAATATTAAATAGTTTAAGCGAATGACGAGGAACTTAAGCGTTTGTTTGAGCACTTAAACGCATTGTAATCTACGTCTTGTTTAAAAGAACAATCTTGGCATGGTCTGCCTTATTGATACTCTTATAGAACTCCAAAAATTCATTATAGGAATCAGCCGGAAATTCTCCCTTGTTCATTTTTACTTTTCGTGAGTAAATAATTTTACCCTGATCAACTTTATACGAGGATTCATACTCGCCAAAGCGCGATTTTATAATTGAAGCCTCAGGAATAAATTCCGGATAAATGGCTTCCGGAATGGTGTATTCAATCACATCCTCATCTATGTAGGGTGTTCGAATTACAATATCTGTATTTCGTTTCTCAAGTTTTTCGGGAATGTAAGTGTTGCGGTTCATTAAATTAGGAGTAAGGAAAATCCGCTTTCCATTTACAGTGGCCAAACGGCTAAGACTATACTCCACCTCTACTTCCGCGGAAGGAATTTTATCTTTGAGGTTTTTAAAACTGAATTTACCCACATCGAAGCTTGGAATTTGTGTGTTTTTTTGAATCCATTTTTTATGATCATCAGCTTGTCTGGTTACCACCGCATCTAATCCATTGTTTTCATATTGCAACCCAGAGTAAACAGTCTTTACTTTAGCCGTGGCGTTCCCATTCAGATCCAGCGTTACACTGGCAGTTCTTATTTGAGTATTCACATCAGCAGGATACGAGGGAGTTCTGACTACCTTTCCGCCTTCATCTGTAATCATTAAAGCATACCGGTCTCCGGTAAAGCTTCCAGTCCATCCGAAAGGGTTTGTTTGACTGGTACATTCAAGCCATAAAGTATCAGCGCCATTTGGAACAGCAGCTATTGCATGATTAAACTGAGAGCTGGGAAAATCGGTGTTCATTTCAGCTTCGTCCTCGCCCGCCCGAATCAGCACATAATTTGCCTTAACCCCAATGGCCGCTAACATAGCAACGGTATAGTTGGAGAGAGCCTTACAATCTCCGTACCCCGTGTTATCCACCACCGAAGCCTCAAAAGGCTGATGCCCACCAATACCCAATTGTATACTGACGTACCGGGTTTTGTTTTGCATATACGTATACACGGCATTTACTTTTTCTTCGGTAGTGGTAAGGTTAGAGGTAAGCTGTTTTATTTTTTCAATAGTTTCATTTGGTAACACATCTCTACCCTTATTTAATGAATTTATCCAGCGGCCAAAATCTGTCCATGAATTCATGTTCCCCTCATATCCCTCGTACGAAAATGCAGAAGGAGCTGCTGAAATTTTTGTAACCAACTCTTCCCTTAAGGGACCATTTGATTCGAAAGTAAGCGGGGTAATATTTTCGAATTGCCAATGAAGTGACTCCAACCCTTCGGATGTTTTTTGTTGAACCACTTTATTACTTACATTTTGAGTTTTATAGCGAGGCTCAAGCTCTTTCGGAAAGATTAAGGTGTAAGAGGACTTCTCAAGCGAAATATTTTCGGAATGCAGTAATGTATAGGATGGTATAAAGAAAAGATACTTGTATTCAATTTCGTACTCAAACTCTACGGTATAGGGGTAAACATTTTGTTCTACATTAGCTGCCTTTAGACGATTGTCGCTGTACAAACTAAATCCATCAAAAGCACTTTGATCATAAATCTCAGAGTTTTTAAGCTTTTTGATTTGTTTGCCGGTTGCATCATAGGCTGCGGCCTCAAAACGATTAATTTTTGAAAGCTTATCATAAGGGACAACGGCAACTGCATATCGGCTTCCTTTTTCATTCAAAATGGTATAAGCCGATTTTACCGAAAAGATGGCTCGGCTCTTGGATAAAATTTTGAAAACCATTTCTTCGTTTCGAATAACCACATTAGCATCTTCTTTTAATCCCGGTGGTATTGAAGCAATAGGATATTTTGGATCGGCAGCAGATGCAAAAACTGTGGAGATCAGGTAAAGGACAACGACAAGCCGCATAAAAGGTATGATTATATTTTTGATTTAATTTTTCTTCAACACAATTTGTTCGGCTTGTTTGGCCACAACCTGGCTATAAAACTCGCGAAGTAGTGGATAATCGGTTTGTGTAAAAAGTGTACGATTGACTGAAAAAATGCAGGTTAAGTTTATTACACCATTGTTTTGTGAAATATTGTATAAAAAGCGGCCACCATTTTGTGGAAGGGATATTACTTTGCTTTGTGGCATTTCATCAACCACATAACCTTCTGGTATAGCGATTTTGCACATGTAAACTATTTCAGAAGGAGCTCCGTAATCAATTGGGTAAGTTCTCGTGTCTTGTTTAAATGGATTTTCTTTTAATTTGGTTAGTAACGAAAGGATTTAGGTAAATAAGATTGCCAGCCGAAGAGGCATGGTCCTGAATGGAAATACCATCATGTGTCTGGCTTATTGGTTTACTAAGATCGGCTACGTTTACAAACTCAGACTTTGTTGCTGTCCACCTTTTTTGATCAAGGAGATCTTTGGTAAAACCTTTTTCTCCCTTGGAGTGGTACTCTTTTCGGGTCCTCAGGGCATTGTAACCATCATCTGAAATGTTAATTGTACCGTTGATCTCGGCATCGGCACTAACTTTTAAGTCAACACTAATGGTACTTTTTGCCTTTGTCTTTGGTTCTATATTAATCCAACCATGATTAGTCTTGGAAATCACTAATCCCTGGCCATTAAGACAACGCTCAGGTATAACGGTATAAGGCAAATGTTTTTCAGTGGCATCAAGTAACAATACCTTATCCTGAAGGCGGGCCGCACAAATTATGTAGTTAAACTGTCTGGTCATTGGGTAAGCTTGCCGAATAAATCCATGACTGCGGGTGCTGAGCAGAACCATATCCACAGGTATACCGGCTTTATCCAGCATAGATGCCAACAGAACATTTATATCACCAGAGGTTCCTTGCTTTTTCTCCAGAATTTTTTTCAAATCACCAGGGTAATAGTCTTCAGTGCCATCCCACTCTACATTTTCTTTAACATACCGATGAATGGCTTCAATTTTTTGAACCGGGTCTGTTAAATTGGCTGTTACGGTTGTAACGATATCCTTCAAAAATCCAGACCGCTCAATTACCCGGCCAAAATCATTATCTTCAGTAAGTTCTTTATTGAGCTTAGCCCACGAACCCATAATTTCCTGAGTGGGCTGCCCTGGATAATTGATATAGGCTAATGCAAAGTTCATTCTCGAAATAAAATCTTCTTCCGATGTCATGAAGGGTTCTTCTTTAAAGGCGGGAGCATCCTTAATAACCCAATGATGGGCTAATACCTCCACACCACCCAATTCATATCTTTCGTTTCATTAACAGTAACCGTCAGATAACCTTGCATATATTTTTCATAACGAAAGTATCGGGGTATCATGGCCCAATACTCACTCCAACGAGTAGGAATGGTTCTTTGAAATTGCCAGTTAGGAAAGTAAGTCCAAAAGTCAGAAGATATCTTGTAGGTGTATTCTATTACCGAACCCTCTTTTACATCGGGCATAGTAAATTTTTGCTGAGTAAAGTTCCGGTTATATTTATCCTTAAAGATTCCTTCTTTTTCCAGTTTGGTGGTAGCTATTTTCCCGTCCACCAGGTTGTAGGTGTTTGCTTTAAGGGTGGTAATTCGTTCTTCCGAACTTCCGGATTGTCTTAATAGAATAGCCACATCACCCCACTTAAGCCCTTCTTTTCTTAGAATCTTAATTCGAACATGTCGCTCGATGGTCATCTTTACATCGGATGACATAATCGTGATGTAGGCTTCACCATAATCTACCAGCACCACCGCGGCCGCAGAAGAATCTTTATCATAATAAGTCATTTTTAGATCTTCCATAGGCACTTCTCCAAACTTAATGGGGGCCTTCTGCGCGGTTGCAGCATAAGCAAAGCAAAAAAGGAAAACCAATGAGTACACCAATTTCATGGGGAATCAGGTTAATTTCCACAAGATAAAAACATTTCTAAATTCTGGAGGCTCAACTACAGATAACTTTTTTCTTACCTTTCGAATCAATTATTCTGTGGCTAAATCAAAAACATTATTCTTTTGTCAGAGTTGTGGGTACGAATCACCCAAGTGGATTGGCAAATGTCCTTCGTGTAGTGCCTGGAATAGTTTTGTGGAAGAAGTTGTTACAAAAACGGAAGCCGATCGAAACAGCTGGCGGCAAGACAACTCAAAATCTAAAGTCAACAAGCCAAAAACATTAAATGAAATTACTTCTTCGTCCGAGGTTAGGATTACCACGCCCGATGCAGAATTAAACCGTGTGTTGGGTGGCGGAATTGTGCCGGGCTCATTAATTCTAATTGGCGGTGAACCCGGGATAGGCAAATCCACCTTAATGCTACAAGTAGCACTTTCGCTTAGCAAAGCCAAGGTATTGTATATATCAGGCGAAGAAAGTGAGCAACAAATCAAAATGCGGGCCGAGCGATTAACCGGTAAGGCAAAAACCAGTTATGAAAATTTTTACATGCTTGCCGAAACAGAAACCCGAAACATTTTTCAGGCGGTTGAGAATCTGGAGCCGGCACTGTTAATTGTTGATTCAATACAAACGTTACACTCGCACATGCTGGATAGTGCAGCAGGCAGTGTAGGGCAGGTGCGCCAATGTGCAGCTGAATTGATGAAGTTTGCCAAAGAAACAAATACTCCGGTGTTTCTGGTGGGGCACATTACCAAAGATGGTTCCCTTGCCGGGCCAAAGGTTTTAGAACACATGGTGGATACCGTGTTGCAGTTTGAGGGCGATCGCCACCTTGCTTATCGCATTCTGCGGACAACTAAAAATCGTTTTGGGTCTACTTCAGAAATTGGCATTTATGAAATGCTGGGTAGCGGATTACGCGAAGTAAGTAACCCTTCAGAAATCCTGATTTCGCAAAAGGATGGTCAGGTTACGGGTGCTACGATTGGAGCAACCATTGAAGGCAACCGGCCATTATTAATTGAGATACAATCACTGGTAAGCCCGGCATCATACGGAACGCCTCAACGCACACCCAATGGGTTTGATCAGAAACGACTAAACATGCTGTTGGCGGTATTGGAAAAAAGGTGTGGCTTTAGAGTGGGCACGCAAGACGTGTTTGTAAATATGGCTGGCGGAATTTATGTGGAAGATCCGGCTATTGATCTGGCGCTTTGTGTTTCGATTATTTCATCTATGGAGGAAGTATCGGTTAGCGATAAAATTTGTTTTGCTGCCGAAATTGGTTTGGGAGGCGAGTTACGAGCCGTTAACAGGATAGACCAACGCATTTCCGAAGCCGAGAAACTGGGTTTTGAAGAGATCTATATTTCGAAATACAGCAAAAAATCCCTTGACCTCTCAAAAACCAAAATCAAAGTGAAGTCGTTTGGCAAGTTGCGCGATGTGTTTGAGGAGTTGATGGGTTAGTTTCATTTAATAGTTAGCTGTTTAATACCCTCCTGTCCGTACATCACCGGGAAATACATCCACTCGGCTCTTGCCGGATTAAGCGTGTAGGTGCCCGAATAGCGCGGTATTAATGAAATGGTGTATTGATACTTTCCGGCTTTCAGTTCTTTACAGAAAATTGTGGTTTGATGATAGTCGTATTGCCGGTGTACCTCTCCGTTTCGCCAGTTTTGATTTTTGTTTTCATAGGTGCATCCTGCCGGGATAGGAACATTCAACATGACATACTCAGCATCTTGTTTCACATCAACATCAACAACTAAAATTGCAGGCTTGCCTGCCGTCAGGGTTGTAACACTGTCTGTAAAGTAGGTGGTAACCATAAAATCTTTTTCGCTTCGCGTTGGGCTTGAATTCCAAAACTCGCGGTATGCAGTAAAGTAAACAGGTGATATTCCTGTTTTATGAACAGTAATTGGCTGTGTTGAAGTCAACACAGTATCGAGCGGTAGTGTTTTAGGTGTAAACTGAAAAGCACCTGAAAAATTAATTGCACCGGGTGCATTTTTACCCTCCTCCATAAGCTCGGGTAATACGGTTTCTATTATTAAAACGGACTGATAGGTATTGCCCCAGGAGTGTCCGCGTTTCTCCAAAAAGAAATTCCGAATTCGCTTCAACTCTTCGGACGAAGCTTTTTCATTCCTTAGAATGCGATAAGCTATCAGGGTAGCCATTGCATCATTGTCAAACAAGTGCGTGTTGTCTTCGCCCCAATAATAATTTCCTTTCAAGGTTTCCTTCCGGCTTTTGAGCAACCAGTCTTTATTATAAGGCAATCCTTTTTGTTGCATCAATTCAACCAGTCGTAAACGGCTGTACAACGATAACTCAGTTTTAAGGAGCGAGTCATACAGTGGCTTAGGGTCAACTTTTATGTTGTGGGCAATCAAAAACTGGTATGGCAGCACCTGCTCCCGCAAAGAAAGCCCTGACAATGAAGTCTGCAAGAATCGCACAACCCCTTCTTTGTCGTAACGAGGCTCATAATTTTCTTCTTCGGCCAACTCCAATGCCTTAGCTACGTGAAGCGTGATCCACACCAATCCATCACTTTTATTCCACCAACCCCAACCACCAGCTTCGTGCTGGTTTTCGGTTAGTTTCTTTATAATGCGCTTTACGCGATCGCCATGGTTGAATTTTTCTTTTCTGAAAGCAGCTATTTTCTTCTCGGCAAGAAGCACGCGAAGTTTAGACGCGAGTTGCTCATTGCAATCATATCGATAACTCTTTACGCCTTCAATTTCATCCAGCAGAACATCCAGGGCATCTGTTTGGGCGCGTAAATGCAACAACCCTTCCTTAGGTTGAATTGTGAATGAAGTGTCGTTTCGTAAAGCTTCAAAAAAACCATCGGCATCTTTAACTCCCTTTTTATAAACCGGCAATTTTCTGATCTCACCATCAACGTACTTATTGTGCGTAACAGCATATTTAATGTCGATGGAATCAAGTTGTTGAGTGTTTAAAGCAAGCGTATCAATATGCGAGTTAGTAATGGTTAACTCCAAAGAGTTACTGGTATTGCCGATTTGTATTGTTCTGTCAATTGAAAGTGTGTCGGAAGAGTAGTTTGTTATTTTTCCAATAACCAACGAACGATCTCCTTCCACTAAAAAGTGAGGAGCAACAATTTGAGCAAGCAATGGTTTGAACGATTGAACGGTTGATGTTGCCATTCCACTTTGCTTTTTGGCTGTCATGGCCAACGCCTCAATTTTCCAACCGGTAATATCGTCCGGAAAGGTGGCTGCAAAAGTTGCATTACCTTTTTCATCGGTTAACAATTTTGGTTTCCAGAATGCGTAATCACGAAAATTTTTACGAATGCTGTTACCGGGCAAACTTTCATCAGGTACCCCAACGGTTACAGGTTCGGGTAACGGAGAGCTTAGTAGTTGTTGGATGGTAGTTCCTTTTTTTGTGGAAAGCAATATCACTCCATCCGATGCTCTGGATCCGTATAGTCCAGTGGCTTGTTCGCCATTCAGTACCTCAATGGCGCTAAAGAAATTTGGGTCTAAATCTTGGTATGTGGCAGCATCGATTATTTTTCCATCTAATACGATTATTGGATTGTTGCCGCTGTTAATTGTAGAAACACCCCTCACGTAGATTTGTTGATTCGCTCCCGGTGCTCCACTTACCTGAACACCGGCCAGGCGGCCTTGCAACAAATTAGATTGAACCGTACTGATGGAAGCGGTTAAACTCATTTTTCTTTGTGCCCCAAATCCAACTACCACTACTTCACTTAGTTGGGTAACGTCTGCATCCAGATTTACGTCAACTTGATTGTGATTCCCGGCATAGACCTCTTTTGTGCTCAGGCCAATAAAAGAAAACACCAGGCTGCTGTTGGGTGGCATATTGATATAATACTCGCCATTAACATCCGTAACAGTGCCATAGACAGTTCCCTTTACAATTACATTTACACCGGGTAGCGGACTACCGTCTTCTGAGGCAAACACTCGGCCACGCACAAGGTTGCCTGAATATGGATAACTTTCGTTTCGTTGAGAATAATAGGAAGTTCGCACTTCGTTCATTTCAATTCTGCGAAGTTGCTCCACGTAACTATGTTTATCATCCCAGGCCTTAAGTGTTTGATAAAGTTTTTCAGAGAAAGCATCGCGGGTATGGATAGAATCAGGATGAAGACTGATATATGTTTGGCCAAAGGGCTTTAGAAAGAATTTACCCGAGCGTAGGTATTGCTGATCGTCCATCAGCAAGATCAATTCATAATGTGCGGCTGTAAATTTTGGAAAGTGGCTATTGGAAGCAGGGTAAATAAAATATTGATCGGGGTTATCAAGATTAATAAGAAATGTAGCCAGATGCTGATGTGTGGTTAATGGTGTCTTTATAAAAAATTTAAGGCCACCGGTTTCTTTGCCCGTACTGTAATGCGATGTATAGGTAACAAAGTTGGGGCGTTTAATGGATTCGGGTAAAAACCAACGCTTCTCAATTTCCTTTGCGGTCATCACTTTATCGCCAAACGAAGGGGAAAAATTGAAACCATGGTTTCGGTTGGAGACCACCGGCTTGGTAAGTGAGCGTTGACGTATAAGGCCGGGCAAAAATTGATAGGAAAAGAACGGTTCATAATTGAAGGTGGTTTCCGATGAATCGGCTGTAATAAATTTTGTTGCTTGTGGGTGCAGCGGCCCTACCACTTCCGCAGATGGAAAACCCCGTGCGCCCGATGTATTGAAAAGAAAGTAATTATCATATTGCCATAGATAAGCCCGCGATTGTTCGGCAGACCGGTGAACAGTTATAAAGTATTTGCTGATTTTTTGCTGCTCAAGCTCCAAATCCTTTTTATCGTATTCAATTTTTAAAACATCAGCCGGCAAATTTTGCAAATCAATAGACACTATTTGTTTGTGATTTTTCTTGATGTCTATTGAAAAGGTGATAGCGTAGTTTTGAATGAGCATTCTGATTTGTTGAGATCCAGCTTCAATCCGGAACGAGTAAGGCTGAATGGTGTTAACGGAAGAGTGAAACACAGGTGTATTGTTGATGTAGATTATGTTGGGCATCACAACCTGACCATTATCTACCAGGAACGGAGCAACCTGTGTGATTGAATCAGAGCTTGCTTTTTCAAAGATATACCGGCCGCCAACAGGGTATAAAAAGTTATAAAATGAAATACTGTCTAACCCCAACGTTTTATTCCAGATGGCCCAATCTAATTTTTTAGCAGGTAAATCCTCAAACTCACCTTGGTAAAAGGAATTAAACATTAACCTTCCTTTTTGTTTGCGTGGATAAGTTGGTGGTTGATTAAGTGTTGCCTGCTTGAATTTTTTGGTAATGGCGAATGCGGTAATATCAGCCTGACTAACAGGCTTACCGTTGACATCAGTTACGTTAATTGCAAAGTCGGTTGTCTGGCCCGGATATACCAAAGACTCATGCGAAATAGCAACATTCAGGAGCCGGTCGTTAAAAGTAACAGCATAGTTTTCTTCTTTCGAAGTGCCTGCCCACAGATATTGTACCGACACAGTAAATGACGCGCGCACGCTGGCCTTATCTTTAAAAATTATTCCTGATTCGTACCCACTTCCGCGATGGAGTTGTCGATTGCCATTAAATACCTGATACAGAAATGGAATTTTACGGGGATTGTTTACCAATATGGTTATGGAGTCAACAGTTCTGTTGGATAAAACTTCTAGTTTATCGTAGGCTCCCATTTCAAGAAATTGCCAATTGGATGAAACGCCAGCCTCATACTCTTTAATCACAGGGTTTATTTTTTCGCGATGCGGCAGAATAACTTCTTTAGTAAAAATTTCATCGTCCTCCTGATCTAAAGCAGTAAGTTCAACTTTACCAGTTAAAGTCTGGGGTAAAATCCAGACACTATCATTTTTTACTTCAAACCGTACAGCCGAAAGCCTGGAATCAAATTGCAGGCTTAGTTCTTTTGTTTGTCGTTCGTTGTCTGCGTTTATAAAAGCAATGATTGCTTTGTAGTTCAATGAAGCATTAGGAAAAACACTATCAGGAATCACAATTTTTGTTTCACCAACGGCATCAAGTTTCTGTTGGTGAAACCAGAGTGTGTCAGCAATAAATTGTTTATCCTGATATACTTGATTAATAGTAGTGGGTTGAATCAAGATCTCAGTACGCACATCATACAAAGGCATATCGTTCGAGTCAGTTCCTTTTACATAGAGTACAGCGCCCTTTTCTTTGCGGTTATTTTCTGACCGCGCAAAAAACTGATTAGCTTTTAATTCATATTGTTCAAATAGAAACGGTTTGGACAGAGCAGTTTTGTGGCGATGTTCCAATTGGATGCTCGGGCTCGTATCCAGCGCAAGTTTCAGACTGTCCGTAAGGACTAATTCATAGACGTAAGCCCCAGGACGGTATGGCGAAAGAGTACCAAGCTTAAGATTAACAGCATGCCGACCATAATTGAAAAGATGAACTGTCAGGTTTTTTTTAATTGGCCTTCCTTTTTTGGAAGTAATGAATGCTTTTAACCTTAAGGTATCACCCGGTTTATACATTGGCTTATTAAAGACCAGGTAGCCGGTCCAGTTCTTTTGGTAGTTAGGTTCAATCAGGTTTTTTGCTTTATAATAGATTCCGGGTGGAGCAATACCATTTCCAAGAACAAGGTTTTTAATTGTGCGGATAGGATAAATAACAATTGAAGCAAGGTGGTTTATTGGAAATGTACCCAACATTTTTTTGCCGGTGCGAACAAAAAAACTGTTGTTAAGACTTCTTTCGATTGGAAAGAAAGAAGTGTGATCATCACGTGTAATTGCAATGATTCCATGATTATTCGATTTCTGAATAACGTAAGCATTTTCCCTTTTTCTAAATGCAATCTTTCTGTTATCAATTTTGATATCAGCATCCGAAACGGATTGCCCCGAGCGATCGCTAACAGTAAAAAGTAAATCACGTTGATTATTGAGTAGGTGCAACGAAGTGTTGTTTACGGAAACCAGTTCATAGTGCAGTTTGTCGCTGATGGTTTTTACCAGCAGATAATGCCCAACCGGTAGCTCATCCTGAAACTGAGTGGAATCGGTGGGGTATAGTGCTTGCAGGGTATGGCAATACTCCTTGGTGGGTTTCTGGTGTTCGTAAAGCCTTTTGGCTTCGGAGTCGGTAAGTTTATAAACAAATGTGAAGTAGCTACTACGCCTGCTGGTAGTAACGTCTTGCGAATAAACAGCTACTGAAATAAAAAGGAGGAGTAAACTTAATCTCATAGCAAACGGTTTTCGGGTTTACCGAAAGCCATGCAAACCCTGCAACCCGCCAGTGTGTAAAATCAACACCTTACTTCCCGGAATAAATTTTCCTTTTTCGATCATGTTCATAACGCCCCACATAAGTTTGGCGGTGTAAACCGGATCGAGGGGCAGTTGGTGTTCTGTCTTCATCGTATCGATGAAGGCAAACAACTGCGGGGTGGTTTTGGCATAGCCTCCGTGATGATAGGATGTTTCGATATGCCAGTTTCCATAAACCTGATCAGAAAAATTTTTGAGATGATTCCTTACTTCATCAATCAGAAATTCACCATTCTTCAAAACAGAGATACCCACTACCTGCGTTTGTTGTTCCAATCCGGCAATTAATCCGGCTATAGTTCCACCTGTACCTACAGGCACGCACAAGTAATCAAAAGAAGCCTCTTGTTGAAGCTGCTGTGCAAATTCTGCTACACCTTTTATGGCCAATTCATTTGTTCCACCTTCGGGGATTATATAAAACTCGCCAAAGCGATCGTGTAGCGATTGAGTAAATTCAGGTAAGTGTCTGTTTCGATAGGCTTCGCGCGAAACGTAGTGCAACTGCATGCCTCTGCTTTTAGCGAAAGCAAGCGTGGCATTAAGCGGTAAGGTTTCTTCGCCACGAATTATTCCGATTGATTGTAGACCTAACTCATGCGCTGCGGCTGCGGTTGCATAAATGTGGTTGGAATACGCGCCACCAAACGTGAGCAGCGTAGTATGCGTTTGTTGTTGTGCGGCCTCCAGATTGTATTTCAACTTCCACCATTTGTTACCCGAAATGTGTGGATGGTTCTGATCTTCGCGCTTGATGAACAGGTTGATTCCGGCCCGAGCAACTTCAGGTGTTGAAATCTCCACAACAGGGGTTTTGGTGTATTGCAAGTCCATCGTGAACCAAGTAAAGTCAATTCGCTGGCATTTTACACTTTACAAGTTACCATAAAGAGCAAACATCAAAAATTTTACAAAATCGAATAAATACTAAATAAATTAGTATTCTTGTTCCATGGAGCAGGAGTACTTTAAAGGTCGGGGCGCACAGATAAAAACCGAAAACCGGTTTCTGAAAACGCAGTATGTTACCGACCACATCGAGGGACTTGACGAGCCGCTGCTTGAATCGCCAAGCACACAAATCTTTATCGAAAGCCCTAAAAAAATTGTGAACGAAGTAAAGAGCGAGGATCTGAGCATGATGTATTCCATGAATCCGTATCAGGGTTGTGAGCATGGATGTATCTATTGTTACGCGCGCAACACACACGAGTATTATGGCTTTAGTGCGGGGCTGGATTTTGAAAGCAAAATAATTGTAAAGAAAAACGCAGCTGCTTTGTTAGAAAAGAACTTGCTTAACCGGAACTGGAATGCCGTTCCCATTATGCTGAGTGGCAATACCGATTGCTATCAACCCCAGGAACGCAAGTTTGAAATTACGCGCAGCATGTTAAAGGTGCTGGCCAGGTACCGGCACCCGGTAGGCATCATTACCAAAAACAGTCTGGTGTTGCGCGATATTGATTTACTGAAAGATCTGGCCAGCGATAATCTTGTGCATGTTTATCTTTCTATTACCACACTTAATGAAGATCTGAGGCGAATTCTTGAACCCCGAACGGCAAGCGCAATCAAACGATTAAAAACTTTAGAAGAATTATCGAAAGCCGGTGTTCCAACCGGTATTATGAATGCACCAATAATTCCGGGATTAAATCATCATGAAATACCTCAGATCTTAAAAGCAGCGGCCGACCACGGTGCATTAAATTGTGGCATGACCGTAGTTCGGTTAAATGGTTCGATCGGTAAAATTTTTGAAGACTGGTTACGCAAAAACTTTCCTGATCGGTTTGATAAAGTGTGGAACCAGATCTGTTCCTTCCATGGGGGCAACGTAAACGACTCGCAGTTTGGCAGGCGCATGACAGGCGAGGGTAACATTGCAGAGTCTATACATCAATTATTCAGAGCCTCCAGAAAGAAGTATTTTGCAAATCGCTCGGCCCCACCTTACGACCTCACCAAATTCCGCAAAGGCGGTAATTTATCCTTGTTTTAAGCCTCCAGTATAAGTCTCTTCAGAATCTATTCAGGAATTATTAGTTACTTTGTATTTGTGAAGAGAGCTGTTGCACATATACTCATGACTGTATTCCTGATGGGGGCAGTATTTGATCTGCACGATCTTTCCAAAGTGCCGTACATGATCAACCATTTTCAGCAGCACCAAAACAAAAACAATTCTTTTTCAATTTCAGAATTTTTTGATCTGCATTATGGCTCAATGGCCGAACAACATGACGAACAGGAGCATGAGCAACACAAAGGGCTTCCCTTTAAATCGCACGATTGTACCTCTTCGCACGGCATGATGGTGCTAACGGTTTTTCAGCCGCAAATAGAATCATCCTTCAGTTTAATTGTTAGCTATAGCAATTTCTATGAGTCAGCTTATTTGTCTGACTTTAGTCAATCGATCTGGCAGCCGCCCAAACAACTGAGCTAATCTTTAAGTGTCAATCACTTTTGGTTTCGCATTCTTAAAACAAGTTAGTTTCTAAAGTTTCAATTTATGCTTCATGGCATTATCTCCTTTTCAATAAGGAATAAGGTCATTATAGGCATGCTTACCATAGCCCTCATATTTTGGGGCAGCTATTCATTTAAGCAGTTGCCTATTGATGCCGTTCCTGATATTACCAACAACCAGGTGCAAATCATTACGGTTTCGCCTACACTGGCCGCCCCGGAAGTTGAACGCCTCGTTACATTTCCGGTTGAACAAACCATGGCCACCATCCCCGAAATTGTTGAGATGCGTTCCATCTCGCGTTTCGGATTATCGGTGGTAACCATAGTATTTGAAGAAGACACCGACATTTACTGGGCACGTCAACAAGTAAACGAGCGATTGAATCAAGCCCAGGATCAGATTCCGTCTGGTGCAGGCTCGCCAGAAATTGGTCCGCTCTCCACGGGTCTTAGTGAAATTTATCAATACGTGCTCCGCGCTAAGCCCGGCTTCGAAAAGAAATATGATGCGATGGAGTTACGTACTATTCAGGATTGGATTGTACGCAGACAGCTGATCGATACCAAAGGAGTTGCTGATGTCAGCAGTTTTGGTGGTTTCGTAAAACAATATGAAGTAGCCATTAACCCTGACCGGTTGCGTAGTGTAAATACAACGCTAACAGAAGTTTTTAATGCCCTTGAGCAAAACAATCAAAACACGGGAGGCGCATATATAGAGCGAAGTCCTTTTGCCTACTATATCCGCAGTGAAGGGCTGGTAGAAACGCCATCAGACATTGAGCAGATTGTTGTTAAAAATTTAAATGGATTACCGGTTTTAATCCGCGATGTAGCGGAAGTAAAACTTGGAAATGCTTCGCGCTATGGCGCCATGACGTTGAATGACGAAGGCGAAGTTGCCGGTGCAATTGTACTTATGTTAAAGGGAGCCAATTCATCAGCGGTAATTGCCAACGTTAAAGAACGTATTGAGCAAATTAAAACCAGTCTGCCCGAAGGTGTTGAAATTGTGCCTTATCTGGACCGGACAAAATTGGTTAATAAGGCAATCTATACAGTAAGCAAAAATCTGGCTGAAGGTGCCTTGATCGTAGTTTTTGTGCTGGTGTTAATGCTGGGCAATTTCAGGGCAGGCCTGGTGGTGGCATCGGTAATTCCACTGGCTATGCTTTTTGCCATTGCCATGATGAATTTGTTTGGAGTCTCCGGAAACCTGATGAGTCTGGGCGCAATTGATTTTGGGCTAATTGTAGATGGTGCCGTAATAATTGTTGAAGCCACCATGCACCACCTGGGTATTGATAAAACTGTGCGGAAACTTACGCAGCAGGAAATGAATGTTGAAGTAGAGCATGCCGCAAGCAACATGATGCGGTCTGCTGCATTTGGTCAGGTCATCATTTTAATTGTGTATTTACCTATTCTTTCGCTGGTGGGTATTGAAGGCAAAATGTTTACACCGATGGCTCAAACCGTGTCATTTGCAATTCTGGGGGCCTTGGTGCTTTCACTTACGTATGTTCCTATGATATCCTCTTTGATTCTCAGTAAACAAACAGGACACAAGAAAAATATTTCAGATAAACTGATGGGCTTTTTTACCAGAGTGTATCGGCCCACAATAGAAGCAGCCCTGCACAAACGCACGTGGGTTGTATCTATAGCAGCAGTGTTGCTGGCAATAAGTGGCTATGTATTTACGCGTCTGGGAGGTGAGTTTATTCCACAGTTGGATGAAGGAGACTTTGCTGTGCAAACACAACTTATTACCGGTAGTTCGTTGGGTCAGATGGTTGAAACTACTCAAAAGAGTTCGCGTGTATTGCTGAATCATTTTCCTGAAGTAGAAATGGTAGTAGGGAAAATCGGGACATCCGAAATACCTACGGATCCGATGCCTCTTACAGAAAGTGATCTGATTGTGGTGTTGAAAGATAAATCAGAGTGGACGTCCGCCTCTACCCGCGATGAGTTGGCAACTAAAATGGCCGAGAAGTTACACGAAAGTATGCCGGGGGTAACATATGGATTTCAACAACCCATACAAATGCGATTTAATGAACTGATGACGGGCGCACGGCAGGATGTGGTAGTAAAAATTTATGGCGAAAATCTTGAGTTGCTGGCAAAATATGCAGATCAGATTGGAGCACTTGCATCTGGTATTGATGGCGCTGAAGATATTTATGTTGAGCCTATTGGAGGTATGCCACAAATTCTGGTGAAGTGGAACCGGGAAAAATTAGCGCGCTTTGGTGTAAACATAGATGCAGCCAACCGGATATTACGAGCGGGCTTCTCGGGCGAAGTGGCTGGAAAGGTTTACGAAAATGAAAAACGTTTTGACCTTGTGATTCGCCTGGCAAGCGAAAACCGAACGCAGATTGATGATGTGAAGAGGCTCACCATACAAACTCAGTTGGGCACGCAGGTTCCGTTTGAACAATTAGCAACTATTGAGATGGTAATTGGACCTAATCAGTTGCAGCGCGATAATGCCAAACGCAGAATAGTAGTTGGTTTTAATGTAAGAGGTCGCGATGTAGAAAGCATTGTGAAAGAGCTAAACCAACAGATATCAGGCCAGTTAAAATTCGAGCCGGGTTATTACCTTACCTATGGCGGTTCTTTCAAAAATCTGGAAGAAGCCAAGCAGCGGTTATCAGTGGCAGTCCCCCTTGCGCTGGTGCTAATTTTCTTATTGCTCTACTTCACCTTTCATTCATTTCGCAATAGCCTGCTCATCTTCACGGCCATTCCGCTGTCGGCAATCGGAGGGGTGTTAGCATTGTGGCTGCGCGACATGCCGTTTAGTATTTCGGCCGGTGTTGGATTTATTGCACTTTTTGGTGTAGCAGTCTTGAATGGTATTGTGTTGATTGCGGAGTTTAATAATCTGAAAAAAACCGGCCTTGCACTTAATGATGTTGTTAGTCAGGGAGCCCTGACTCGCTTACGGCCAGTACTCATGACAGCACTTGTTGCTTCGCTTGGATTTTTACCCATGGCTTTATCCAATGGAGCAGGTGCTGAGGTTCAACGACCACTGGCAACCGTAGTTATTGGTGGATTAATCACGGCTACATTACTCACGCTGGTGGTGCTCCCGGTTTTGTACACGTTGTTTGAAAAGAAAACTCAATCTGTTGAAGTATGATTTACAGAATAAAAATTTTTAGTGTTGCACTTTGCCTGATCAGCCTTTCGGCAACCGCACAGAAGATGAGTAGGGAAGAAGTGGTGCAAGCTGCTTTGAAAAATAATGATCGCATTAAGGTGTCGGAGCTTCAAACAGAGCAAGCCCGGCAACTTAAAAAGACACACGCTGATTTAGGAAATTTTTCAGCGACTCTAATGAGGGGGCAGTACAACACCATCGAAAGGGATAACAATCTTACACTAACACAAAGCATTCCTTTTCCGGTTACGCTTGCTTCACAGGTTAAGCTGGGCAAAGAGCAGGTACTTGGAGCTGAGCGAAACCTTGCGGTAACTCAAAATAACCTTGTGTATGAAGTAAAGACAGCCTTCGAATGGTTACTATATCATACATCACTACAACAGCTCCTGCTTTCGCAGGATAGTTTGTTTACGGATTTTGCGCGGGCGGCAACAGCCCGGTTCAAAGCAGGTGAAGGCACGTTACTCGAAAAGACAACCGCAGAAAGCCAATTGCTGGATGTTAAAAACAAGATTCAGCAAAACGAAGCAGACATTTACATTCTTCAAACTCGCTTGCAGGTGTTGGTTAAATCAACAGATTTGATAACAGCAGCCGATGGTTTTGTAAAATTAACAACTACAACCGGAGCGCTTGAAAACAACCCCTCCCTCTTGTACGAAGTGCAGCAAACCAATATCAGCAAGCAGGCGTTGCGTGTAGAACGAAATAAATTTCTGCCCAACCTGGAAGTAGGCTATTTTAACCAGACGTTAATTGGTTTTCAGAATACAACGGGTACCGATGTATTCTACGATAAGAGCAGGCGCTTTCAGGGTTTTATGGTTGGCATATCTTTTCCACTTTGGTTTGCTCCTCAGGTAGCCCGGGCAAAAGCTTCGTACTATCAGCATGAGGCCTCCTTAAAAAATTCTGACTATGCCAATGCGCTGGTAAAGCAGGAGTATGAACAGGCACAACGGGAATTAAAGAAAAATGAGGCAAGCCTTTCCTTCTATGAAAGTTCTGCCTTACAAAATGCAACGCTCATACTTTCGCAAGCACGTAAGGCTTTTAGTGCGGGCGAAATAGATTATGTAGCGTACCTGCAGGCACTTCGTACTGCAATTGAAATCAGAACCAGTTACCTGCAGGCTTTGCAACAACACAACCTGTCGGTATTAAAAATAGATTATCTAACCGGAAGCTTTTAATTATCATGAATAACATCATAAACCGAATTACCTTATTGATACTGGTTGCCACGATAGGCTCCTGTTCAAAACCCGAACAAGTTGCAGAACAGGAAGTGCACACGGATAGTGAGTCCGTTCAACTTAACGATGAACAATTACAAACCATTGGACTTAAATTGGGCAAGATTGAGTTCAAAAAAATCAGCAACCCCATTCGTGTAAATGGCATGTTGGATGTTCCGCCACAAAACCTGGTAACCATTGCTGCGCCTATGGGTGGTTTTGTAAAAAACACAGAATTATTGCAGGGCATGCGCGTAAAGCAAGGCCAGGTAATTGCTACGCTCGAGCATCAGGATTACATTCAGTTGCAGCAAGACTATCTGGATAGCAAAACACAATTTGAATTTTCGGAGCTTGAATACAAACGCCAGCAAGAACTTGCTGGCGAAAATGTTAACTCAGCCAAAGCACTGCAACAAGCCCGCACCAATTATTTTTCTGCAAAAGCAAAAGAAGAGGGGCTGCGCGCCCGATTGAAAATGATTGGCCTTTCGCCCGAAACACTGGAGAAAGAAGGAATAAAAAGTGTCATAAACATTGTAACTCCTATTTCGGGTTATGTTACGGAAGTAAACATTAACCGGGGTAAGTATGTAAACAGTGCCGATGTGATGTTTGAAATTGTGGATACGGAACACTTACATGCCGAAGCGCAGGTATTTGAAAAAGATGTTATGAATCTGAAAATCGGGCAATCGATGAGGTTGACATTGGCCAATGAAACGGAGCCGCGCGAAGCTACCGTGTATCTGATCGGAAAAGAAATTTCAGCGGAACGAACCGTACGCGTACATGGTCATTTAGAAAAAGAAGATCCTGCACTCATTCCCGGTATGTATTTTACGGCTGTAATTGAAACCGAAAGTACACCGGTACCTACTTTACCCGAAGCAGCCGTAGTTAGCTATGAAGGCATTAGTTATATATTCATTCAGAAATCGCAAAATGAATTTGATTGGGTTGAAGTAAAAACAGGTACAAGCGAAATGGGTTATACCCATGTAATTTTGCCTGATGGGTTTGATGGTAATGCTACCATTGTTACGCAAGGTGCATATGCTATGCTAAGTATGCTGAAGAATTCGGAGGATGACTCTCATTAATGAATTAAGTATAACCGATGTTTTGATTTATGCACTGGGCTTTTTTGCCCAGGCATTATTTGGCGCGCGCACCGTAGTGCAATGGATACAATCCGAACGCGCTGGCAAAGTAGTGTCGCCAGTATGGTTTTGGATTTTCAGCCTGTGTGGTTCGGTCTTATTTCTGATTTATGGATTGCTTCGCCAGGATGTAATAATCCTGATTGGTCAGACAATTTCGTTTTATATCTACATCCGCAACCTGCAACTGAAACAGGTTTGGAATAACCTCAACCGCATCTTTCGGTCAATTCTGTTTCCAATGCCATTTATACTTATGCTATGGACAGGTTTTGTGGCCCCGCAGCAATTTCAACAGATGTTTGCCAGAACAAACTTTACAGATATGGCTCTGCTGATTGGCGGAGCAGGCCAATTACTTTTGAATTTTCGCTACTTGTATCAATGGTATTTTTCGGAGAAGGCTCAGCAATCAATTTTGCCTTTGGGCTTTTGGGTAATAAGTGCAATAGCCTCGCTCATGGTTGTATACTATGGAATAATGCGCAGCGACCCGGTACTGCTGGTAGCGCAAAGTATGGGGTTTGTGGTTTACCTGCGCAACATCTACTTCGCGGTACGTACGCGGGCAGTTGCAGCACAATAAGTATCTTGCACCATGGGCTGGAAAAAAATTTGTGCTGATGCGATACAGGAATTCATTTTCAAAAATGAACATGTAGATGAGCGCACGTTAGTTCTTCAGCATAAAACTCTTTTTGATCTTCCCACAAAACTAATAGCCGAACAACTTGCAGGAAGGCGTAAGGCAAAAAGGAAACTACCATTGTGGCACGAAAAAAAAGGTATTGTTTATCCACCAACACTTAATCTCGAACAATCTTCATCGCAGGCCACGGCACATTTCAAATCCACACTGCTCAAAAAAATCACCAATCACACCGCGATCACCGACCTTACGGGAGGTTTTGGTGTGGATTCATTTTTCTTCGCGAAGCAATTTGAGTCTGTTACTTACGTAGAACCCAATACAGATTTGCTTGTTTTGGTAAAGCATAATCACGCGCAACTTCAGGCGCACAACCTTCTCTACGAAAACACAACGGCCGAAGAATTTCTTTTAACCGACCATCAGGCCGGAGTTTTTTACCTCGATCCGGCCCGCAGAGATGCTCAAGCCAGAAAGATTTTTAAACTGAGCGATTGCACTCCGGACATTACCCGACTGCATCAACTTTTTACACAGGCCGAATGGGTGTTACTCAAAGCTTCACCTTTACTCGACATTCAACAAGGCTTGCGTGAATTTCCACAAACCAAAATCGTACTGGCAGTATCTGTTGAAAATGAAATGAAGGAATTGCTTTTTTTGGCACAGCGCAATTTTTCCGGAGAACCAGAAATAGAAGCCGTTGATCTCGATTTGAATGGAGATGTGAAATCAAAGTTTACATTTACGCAGGCTCAGGAAACAGCAGCACAATCTGTTTACAGCGAACCATTGCACTATTTGTATGAGCCCGGAGCCGCCATATTGAAAACCGGTGCGTTTAAGTTAATCGCACAACATTTTAATTTGTTCAAACTGGCGCCACACACCCATTTATACACATCGGGTGTCTTGCTGGAGAATTTTCCGGGCCGAACTTTTCGTATTGAGCAACTCAATCCCACCGAAAAACAACTTAAAGCATTATTACCCGAAGGCAGAGCCCATGTAACGGAACGCAACTACCCACTCAGTGCTCAACAACTCATGAGAAGACTCAAGTTGCAAGAAGGTGGCGACAAGTTTGTGTGGGGATTTAGTACTGCTAAAAGAAAGTATGTGGCTGTATGTAGCCGAATGACTTCTATTTAACCTCCCTTAAGGAGTTCAAACTATTTTCAAACACGCGAAATTCATCTTCCTTTATTCCGTCAAATAATAGAGTTATTTCACCATCCATAATTGAGACTTCACCCCAGTATAACCGAGGATTAGATTTTCTTTTATGCCCAATAGTTTTAGTTACGGACTTTGTTTTTATGGATTGATCAACAACGTATTCTCTCGATCTAAAGATGGGTTTTCTTACGTTAGACCCTACATGTAAGAGCAATACTCCATTGGTAAATACGAGCCTCCTGAAAACTCCTTCTGTATAGATTTCCTCTTTCAATTCATAACTGGAATAGGGCAGGTTAAACACGAATTTCTTGTTATGGTAGCCAAATCGATATTCATTAGGAGCTTGAACAAGAATAGTAAAACAGAATAATACTAGAAATCTCATGATCAATTGGCTCTTTCTTAACCGGCAATGATTTAAATATACTGAATTCAGCACATTGCTTTTTGAGGCTGATGATTGCCAAATCACCTACACAGGCAAACGGGTAGAATCAATTTCAACCCCAAAGAAAAATCCATCTCAACCGTTTTCGCTACTAAGCGTTAGCTGGTTTCGAAATTTTTATTGGCATAACCCTAAGAATTCCAAATACAATACCTGTAAATTGGAAGTTCACTTTACATTAATTTTTTAAAACCACTACTTTGGAAATGGAGACTGATCAGCAGGGATTGTATCGCCCGGAATTTGAGAAAGACTCATGTGGGGTTGGTTTCATCGCCAACATGAAAGGAAATAAGTCGCACCAGATCGTTAGCGATGCACTTACCATGCTTGAACGGATGGAACACCGCGGGGCGTGTGGTTGTGAACCCAACACAGGCGATGGTGCCGGCATTCTGATCCAGGTACCACACGAATTTTATATCAGCGAATGCCGCAAGCTTGGGTTCAAACTTCCTGAGTTTGGAAGTTATGGCGTAGGGCTTGTGTTTTTTCCGCGCGATGCCAAAGTGCGCGAAGAATGTCGCAAAGTTTTGGATCGCCAGATCAAAAAAATGAAGATGACGTTGTTAGGCTACCGCGTGTTGCCCACTAACAACAAAGATCTTGGCGAAACTGCATTGAAAGCTGAGCCGGTAATGGAGCAGGTGTTTATTAAACGTCCGGATAAAATCTCCAACCCTGATGATTTTGAGCGCAAGCTTTTCATTCTTAGAAAATATACCACTCATATTATTACCGAGTCGGTAAAGGGTGTAGATAATCAATTCTACTTTTCATCACTATCGTACAAAACCATTGCGTACAAAGGCATGGTTACATCAGGTCAATTGCGGCCCTACTTTGCCGATCTGGAGCATGAAGATGTAGTAACTGCATTGGCTGTAATTCATTCGCGCTTTTCAACCAATACCTTTCCCTCTTGGCGCCTGGCTCAACCGTTTCGCTTCATTGCACACAATGGCGAGATTAACACTGTACGTGGTAATATCAACTGGCTTAATTCCAAAGAAGCATTTTTCGCTTCAAAGTATTTTTCGCGCGAAGAACTGGATATGATCTTACCGATCTGCAATCCCCGGCAATCAGACTCTTCTAATCTGGATAACACCATTGAGTTGTTGGTACATGCCGGCCGATCGTTACCCCATGTTATGATGATGCTGATACCTGAAGCCTGGGATGGTAACGAAAGCATGAGCCAGGAGAAGCGTGATTTCTACGAGTATCATGCTAACCTGATGGAGCCCTGGGATGGTCCTGCATCGATTACGTTTACCGATGGAAAAATTGTAGGTGCTACCCTTGATCGCAATGGACTTCGCCCATCGCGGTTTGTGGTTACCGATGATGATATGGTAATCATGGCATCGGAAGTAGGTGTGCTGGATGTTGATCCCGCCAGGGTAGTTACCAAAGGGCGCCTGCAACCGGGTAAAATGTTTGTGGTAGATCTGGAGCAAGGCCGGATTGTGAGTGACGATGAGCTGAAAAAAGAAATCTGCAATCGTCAGCCTTACGGCAAATGGTTGCGCGATAATAAAGTAAGACTGCAAGATTTGCCTGAACCGGGCGGAAGTTTTCATAAGTACGATCCGGTTACATTTCTGAAAAGGCAAATCTCTTTTGGCTATACATCTGAAGATTTGCGCATGATCTTAGCGCAAATGTGCGAAACAGGAAAAGAAGCATTGGGCTCAATGGGTAACGATACTCCGTTGGCCGTGCTTTCCAAACAAGCACAACACTTAAGCAGTTATTTCAAACAGCTTTTTGCACAAGTAACCAATCCGCCTATCGATCCTATTCGCGAGCGTTTAGTGATGTCGCTTGTATCGCACGTGGGCGGGTCGTTAAATCTGCTGGAAGAATCGCCCGAGCATTGTATTACATTAGAGTTACCCACACCGGTACTTACCAACAACGAGATGGAGCGAATTCGCTACATCGATCATCGCCATCTGCAAACCAAAACGATCTACACATATTTTAAAGCCGATGGTAAACCCGGTTCGCTTGAAAAGGGATTAAATCGCGTGTGTCAATACGTTACCGATGCCATTGAAGATGGCTTCACCATTATTATTCTTTCCGATAGAAGTTTTGATAGCGGCCATACCCAGATACCTTCTTTACTGGCGGTTGCGGCTGTTCATCACGATTTGATTCGTAAAGGGCTGCGCGGAAAAGTTGGCTTGCTGGTGGAAGCAGGCGATGTGTGGGAAACGCATCACTATGCCACGCTGTTGGGTTATGGAGCTTCGGGTGTAAATCCATACCTCGTGTATCAGACTATACACGACATGAAGAAACGCAATGTATTGAAAGATGATCTTACCGAAGAAAAAGCAATAGCCAATTATCGGAAGGCAGTGGCGGGCGAGTTGCTGAAGATCATGAGCAAGATGGGCATCTCCACACTGCAATCGTATCATGGCGCACAGATATTTGAAGCATTGGGTATTCACCCCGAAGTGATTGATACTTACTTTACCGGAACAGTTTCGCGCATAGGTGGGTTGAAGCTGGACGACATTGCCCGCGAGGCATTGGCAAAACACGCCCTCGCCTTTCCAACAACGGCAAATGCAGTGCCCAGGCTGGAGGTGGGCGGAGTATATCAATGGAAGCAAAGAGGAGAAGTACACCTTTTCAATCCGCAAACCATACACTTACTGCAGCAATCAACCAAGGTTAATGACTACACCTTATTCAAAAAATATTCTAACCTGATTAATGATCAGAGCGAACGTGCTATTACGTTGCGAAGTCTGCTCAAATTCAAGAAAGGAAAACCCATTCCGCTAAGCGAAGTAGAATCAAAGGAGAGTATCTTCAAACGATTTGCTACCGGAGCCATGTCGTTTGGTTCTATCTCGTACGAAGCCCACAGCACATTAGCCGTGGCCATGAATCGGATTGGTGGCAAGAGTAACAGTGGCGAGGGTGGTGAGGACGAATCCCGTTTTGTGCGCAACCCAAATGGCGATTGGGAAAACTCAGCTATTAAGCAAGTGGCATCGGGCCGGTTTGGTGTTACCAGTTATTACCTTACCAATGCCAAAGAGCTTCAGATTAAAATGGCTCAGGGTGCCAAGCCGGGTGAGGGCGGGCAGTTACCCGGCCATAAAGTAGATGAATGGATTGGTCGGGTGCGCCACTCTACTCCGGGGGTGGGATTAATTTCGCCACCACCCCATCATGATATTTATTCAATTGAAGACTTAGCACAACTTATTTACGATTTAAAGAATGCCAACCGTGAAGCGCGCATCAGCGTAAAACTGGTAAGCGAAGCAGGTGTGGGCACAATTGCATCGGGCGTAGCCAAAGCACATGCCGATGTAATTTTAATTGCCGGGCATGATGGTGGCACCGGGGCATCGCCCATCAGTTCTATTCGCCATGCCGGTTTGCCCTGGGAACTTGGTCTAGCCGAAGCACATCAAACGCTGGTACGCAATAAACTTCGTGGCCGCGTAGTGCTGCAGGCCGATGGACAAATTCGTACAGGTCGCGATTTAGCAATTGCGGCATTGCTTGGCGCAGAAGAGTGGGGCGTGGCAACGGCTGCATTGGTAACTACCGGTTGTATAATGATGCGCAAGTGCCATCTCAATACTTGTCCGGTTGGCGTGGCTACGCAAAACAAAGAACTGCGTGCACTCTTTACCGGTAAGCCCGAGTATGTGGTTAATCTATTTACATTCTTAGCTGAAGAACTTCGTGAAATTATGGCTGAGTTGGGCTTCCGTACGGTAAACGAAATGGTAGGCCAGGCCGATCGCCTTGAATTTCGCGATGAAGATGAGCACTGGAAATATCAAAGTCTGGATCTATCGCCACTTTTGTATAAAGAACCAATAAGTTTAGATACAGCACTATTCAAACAAGAAGAACAAGATCACGGAATTGAAAACGTGTTGGACAGAAAGTTAATTCAGCTGGCACAACCGGCATTGAAGAAAACCGAACCTGTACGAGGCGAGTTCGTAATCACCAATCAGGATAGAGCTGTGGGGGCAATGCTCAGCAATGAGGTTTCAAAAATTTATCTCGGCCCTGGTTTGCCAGCCGATACGGTTCACGTAAAGTTTGCCGGTACAGCAGGTCAAAGCTTTGGTGCGTTTGTTACCAGAGGCGTAACCTTTGAGTTGGAAGGCGATGCAAATGATTACTTCGGAAAGGGGTTATCGGGGGGTAAATTGATTTTATATCCATCAGCTGCCGCAACATTCAATCCTTCTAAAAATATTATTGTTGGTAATGTTGCCTTCTTTGGCGGCACTTCGGGCGAAGCTTTTATTAAAGGTATGGCAGGCGAACGGTTTGCGGTTCGCAACTCAGGTGTAAAGGTTGTGGTAGAGGGCGTGGGCGATCATGGCTGCGAATACATGACAGGAGGAATTGTAGTGGTACTGGGCGATACCGGAAGAAATTTTGCTGCGGGCATGAGTGGAGGTGTGGCCTATGTGTGGGATGTAAACAAAACCTTTGTGAAGAATTGTAACATGGAAATGGTGTTGCTGGACACCCTAAATGAAGAAGATGAACAATTGCTTCACACCATGATTGAGCAGCATAAGCAACATACCAACAGTGAAGTGGCAGCACACATTCTGGGTTATTGGGCAAGCACCTTTAAAAACTTTATAAAGGTTATGCCTATTGATTACAAGGCCGTGTTGGAAAAGAACAAAGCCGAAAAGAAATCGGCAGCTGCGCAATCCACATTTGGTAATACAGATTTTAAATTTTCATCGAACTAAATGATTTCGGATTCAATAATGAATAACTGAATCTTAAATTTTGAATTAATAACATGGGTAAACCTACAGGATTTTTAGAGCAACAGCGTGAACTACCCGGCAAGCGCGATCCCAAAAAACGAATCAACGATTACAACGAAGTTGATCCCATTGTGGATGAAAAAATTACCGTCAAGCAAGCTTCTCGTTGCATGGACTGTGGTATTCCGTTTTGTCATCACGGTTGCCCGCTTGGTAACATCATACCTGAGTTTAACGATGCCGTGTACCAGGAAAACTGGAAGCTGGCATATGAAATTCTGATTTCAACCAACAACTTCCCTGAGTTTACCGGAAGAATTTGTCCGGCTCCATGCGAGGCATCTTGTGTGCTGGGCATAAACAAACCGGCAGTTGCAATTGAATACATTGAAAAGTCCATTATTGAAAGAGCATTCGTGGAAGGGTATGTAAAGCCCCGCATTCCGGCAATGCGTACCGATAAAAAAGTAGCTATTGTTGGTTCAGGGCCGGCCGGCCTTGCTGCAGCCGCACAATTAAATTATGCAGGTCATTCCGTAACGGTGTTTGAGCGTGCCGATGAAATAGGCGGGTTGTTACGCTATGGGATTCCTGATTTTAAGTTGGATAAGCAAGTGGTTGATCGCAGAGTACAAGTAATGACCGAAGAAGGTGTGAAGTTTCAGACCAATGCCAACGTAGGGGTAAACGTTTCTGTAGAACAGCTGAAGGAAGAGTTTGATGCAATTTTACTTTGTGGCGGGTCAACCATTCCGCGCGACTTACCAATCCCCGGAAGGGAATTAAAAGGTGTACACTTTGCCATGGATTTCTTAACGCAACAAAATCGCAGGGTTGGCGGTAAGAAAGTAAATGCCGAAGAAATCTGGGCTACGGGTAAAAATGTTGTAGTAATTGGTGGTGGTGATACCGGTTCAGATTGTGTGGGAACATCCAACCGCCACGGGGCAAAGCTCGTTACACAAATAGAAATATTAGCGAAGCCTCCCAAAGAAAGAACAGTTGCTATGCCTTGGCCAGTTTGGCCAATGATTTTAAGAACATCTACTTCGCATGAAGAAGGGTGCGATCGCAATTGGTCTGTTGTTACCAAAGAATTTTTAGGCGATGAACAAGGAAATTTAAGAGCTCTAAAAATTGCCGAGGTTGAAATTAAAAACCAACCGGGTAAAGCTCCGGCATTTGTAGAGATACCCGGAACAGAAAGAGAAATACCGTGCGAGTTGGCATTGCTGGCCATGGGTTTTTTGCATCCGCAACACGTAGGCTTGTTAGAGCAACTGGGTGTTGATAAAGATGAACGGGGTAATGTAAAAGCTGTGAAGTACCAGACATCGGTAGAAAGTATTTTTGCGGCCGGAGATATGCGCAGAGGTCAATCGTTAGTGGTGTGGGCTATAAGCGAAGGCCGCGAAGCAGCACGCGCAGTAGATCAATACCTTACAGGCCAAACGGTTCTGGAAGCCAAAGAGCAAGGGATATTGAGTTTGATGGATTGACCCAAGAAATAGCGTTAGTACCTGGGAGCGCTAACCGAGATTCAAATAATTTAAGGTAACGGTTTCCTCTCGTGATAACCCGCGATGTTTTTTACCCTTACTGGCTTTATTCCATTTTTGGCGAAACGTACCATTGGTCCAATCGGATAAAATTTTAGGATGAATGTAGCTGGATCGGCACACGGTTGGGGTATTGCCTAAATCAGCCGCTACAGTTTTTACCACATCATTCGCTACGCGTTTGCGTGCACGCTCGGTGTCAGGATCTAATTGTCGCGAAAGCCGGAACGCAGCCTTCCAGGTAGCTGCCCATGTTCTGAAATCTTTTGCGGTAACATCGGCATGGGCTGGCGTAATGGCATCCAGATACTCGTTAATGTGGTTGGCCTTTACATCATAGTCGTTTCCATTTGTATCGTGGTAGCGAAACAAATCCTGATTTTTCTTTTTGCCGCCTACTTCGCCCGATGCCTGAATAATTTTTACCAAATCATCTTCCCAGATTCTACGCTTCCACAGTTTTCCCGATTTACCCACAAATTCAAATACGGCATCACCTTTTCCTTCTGCACTTTTTGAACGATCAATAATCATGTGCCCTTCCTTTAGTGTGGTAAGCCCATACGAATTATTTTGTTTGGCATACTCATCATTACCCACCCTAAAATGATAGAGATCAATCAACTTAATAATCAAGGCTACAACTTTTTCTTTCGGCATGCCATGTCGTTTCAAATCGCGATCTACTTCTTTGCGGATGGTGGGCAACAGTTGTGCAAAGCCAACCATGCTATCAAACTTTTCAGCTGCGCGGGCCAGCGTCCAGTTTTCATGATAGCGGTATTGCAGTCTTCCTTTAACATCTTTACCCGTAGCCTGCAGGTGTGCACTGGCATCAATCGAAATCCAGACATCAACCCAGGCGGGCGGTAATACAAGTTTATCGCAACGCTCAATGGTTTTCTGATTGGAAATTTTTTTACCCATATGATCGTAGTATTCCCACGTTAGTTTTTGAGTCTTGCGCTTCTTTCTTGAAATCCCCCTTTTTTTCATTGCAGAAACCCTGAGGTGGTTGCTAAGATGAAGCTACAAAAACTTAGAGCGGTAAACAAAAAGCATGAGCTGATTCGGGCATAAACTTCTCGCTATAATTTTTTGTTGAAGGCTAAGCAATGGTTTAACCATTCTCTATTTTTACAGCCTTACTTTTCACCTATGAAAAAATCTGCATCTAAACTTACCTTAAGTGTTCACGCGGGCTCGGTTGGCGATCCGGTTTATGGCGGAGTGGTTACGCCCATTTATCCATCAGCAGCTTATGATTACGAAACCGAAGTTCGGTACCCACGCTATTATAACACGCCCAATCAAAAAGCGGTTGTTGAAAAGTTAGTGGCACTCGAGAACGGTGAGGACGGTTTAATTTTCAGCTCAGGTATGGCAGCCATCATGACAAGCATTTTCGCGATGCTGAAAGCAGGAGATCATATTTTATTTCAGCATGATTTATATGGAGGTACACACCATGCCGCAGTGCATGAATTGGAACGATACGGTATGGAATATTCCATGGTCGATGTTTCGGATTTGAAAAATTTCGAAAAAGCTATTCGTAAGAATACTAAAGTGATTTATGTAGAAACGCCTTCAAATCCTTTACTGAAAATTACCGATCTGAAGGGCGTAGCCAGACTGGCTAAGAAGCATGGCATTGTAACCATTATTGACAACACATTTGCCAGCCCTGTAAATCAAAACCCGATTGACCTGGGCATTGACATTGTTACACACAGTGGAACCAAATACATTGGCGGCCACAGCGATATTTGCTGCGGGGCAATGGTATCTTCAAAAAAACTTACCGAGCAGATTAAACAAAGCGCATTGCATTTTGGCGGAAGTTTAGATGCACAAACTTGTTTTCTGGTGGAGCGCAGTTTAAAAACCATTGTACTTCGCGTAAAGAAACAAAATGAAAACGCGTTGGCAATTGCGCGCTATCTCGAAAGCGAACCGCGCGTAGCGAAAGTATTTTATCCCGGCTTAAAAAATCACCCCGGGCATGCCATTGCAAAAAAACAAATGCCGGGTGGTTTTGGCGGAATGCTTTCGTTCGAAGTAAAAACCAATCCTGATAAATTCACCAAGCGCCTGCATTACATCAAGCGTGCAATTAGCCTGGGAGGTGTAGAGTCCACCATTACTTCGCCTGTCAAAACATCGCATGCAAAACTTACCGCAGCCGAGCGCAAATCGGTGGGTATTTCAGATAACCTGATGCGTCTTTCGGTTGGTATTGAAGATGCGGCCGATCTGATTGCGGATATCAGGCAGGCGCTTTAGCTTAACGCTGAATGAGGGTGTAGAGATAGATCGAATAAATCATCAGAAAGATAAATCCCTCCGTGCGGCTAATGGTAGGACGTTTACCAATCAGCACGGCCATTATTAATGCCGAGGTTGAAATCAATACCATCAAAATATCCTGATTGCTATGATCGCTGAACGGAATAGGGGTTAGCACAGAAGTAAAACCGATAATCCAAAGGATATTAAAAATGTTGGAGCCAATGGCATTACCTACCGCCATATCGGTATTGTTTTTATAAGCCGCTACCGCGGAAGTTACCAGTTCGGGCAATGAAGTTCCAATGGCCACAATGGTAAGTCCGATTACCGATTCGCTGATGCCAAAAAACCGGGCTAATTCCGTGGCGCCATCTACTACCCAGCCTCCGCCAAAATATAATGCCGCTATACCGATGGCTATCAGCAAAATGGATTTAGCCATAGGTTGGATTATCAATGGTGCTGCTTCTGATGTTTCTGGTCTTTTGTTTTTTGCCACTACAACAATGTACACCATAAACAGAAAGAAGAAGTACAACATAATGGCTCCTTCTTGCCGGCCAATGGTATTGGTGCCCGAATAAAAAATATTGGCGTTGGCAAGAAAGCCGAGCAGCAAGGCAGCCAGCACCGAAAAAGGAATTTCTATAAAATACGTATCGCGCGGAATGGGTAATGGCCGGATAAGCGCGGCTATGCCCAGAATGATTAATACATTGGCAATGTTGCTACCCAGTATGTTGCCCAGACCTAATTCAGCCTGGCCGTTAAGACTGGCTACAGAAGTTACCAGTAGTTCGGGCAAGGATGTGCCAAACGAAACAATGGTAAGCCCGATAACCATTTCCGAGATATGATATTTGCGCCCGATTGCTGAGGCTCCTGCCACCAGCAAATCCGCACCTTTAATCAGAAAGACAAAGCCAAGTACAAAAAGCAAATAGACCATTCGGGACTTTAAGGTAGAACAAAATCTTTAACCCCGATTAGGACCTTGAAAATTTATGTTTGACAGCCAATTTCTGGGTCAGCCCATAAATGGGTGGCTGCCGCTTTTTTAAATGCCGAATCCCCGTTTACTTGCAAGCATGATTGCTATACGAGAAGCTATTCCCGATGATGCCCTGTTTATCATCGACTTTCAATTGAAAATGGCCATGGAAACCGAGGGCCTGGCATTGGACTACCACACTGTAACCAAAGGTGTACATGCCGTGTTTGAAGATGCCGGCAAAGGCCGGTACTATGTGGCCACCGAAGACAATACGGTAATAGGTAGTTTAATGATTACCTATGAGTGGAGTGATTGGCGCTGTGGTCAGGTCTTGTGGATACAGTCGGTTTACATTGTGCCGGAAGGTCGTGGTAAAGGAGTATTCGGGTTAATGTACAAACATATTCAGGGACTGGTTACCCCACAGTCGGGCAACCGGGGTATTCGGTTATATGTAGATAAAACCAATACCCGTGCCCAGCATGTGTATGAAAGGCTGGGCATGAATGGCAATCATTACCAGATGTATGAATGGATGCCGGAACTGGATTAACTTAGGTAGATTACAGAATGGATAGCACTTCAACTTCATGCCAACCTTTGATTGATTATTTCAACAAACTTATTCCTTTAAATGAGAATGAGCGTGAGTTGATCCGGTCGAAGTTTCATCCACACCTGTTTCTAAAAAAACAATTTGCCCTACAGCATGGCCATGTGTGCGAACATTTTGATTTTGTAGTGCGTGGGTGTTTGCGACTTTATACCGTTGATGACAAGGGCGTTTATCACATTCTTCAGTTTGCAACTGAAAATTACTGGATACTTGATCTGACCAGTTTCCACAAAATGAAACCAGCTGCACTCAATATCGATGCCCTGGAAGATACAGTTGTACTTCGCATCAATCATGCAGACTTAATTGACTTGTATCTTAAAGCTCCCAAGTTCGATCGGATTTTCAGGGTGCTGCTCGAAAATCATTTTATGTTGCAACAACAGCGTATGGTGCAACTGTTCAGCTCTACGGCCGAAGAACGTTACCAATTATTTCTGGAAACTTATCCGCATTTGCTCACGCGATTATCGCAAGTACAAATTGCCGCGTACCTGGGTGTTACCCCCGAATTTCTGAGTCGTATTCGTGGGCGGATGGCAAAGGGTGACAAACCTTTCTAAGAGTTCCCAAAGCCCCAATCCTGTGCTATACTGAATTTTGGTAAGCTGAGCTTGTCGAAGCCTTAAACCAGATCAATACTTTTTCTTAAACCAGATCATTGGTACACGCCTGGTGATTAATGTTGCTTTGTATCATCAATCAAACAAAAAGCCCATGTCAACAAACAAATCAAAAGTAGCCATTATCGGCCTGGGAAACATCGGCAAAGTAGTAGCCGCTAACCTGGTGAAGGGAAATCGTGAAGTTATTCTTGCCAGCCACAAACCGGAAGAGGCCATTGCATTAGCGCAACAGTTAGGAAGCCTGGCGAAAGCAACAGAAGTGCCTGCGGCTATTAAAGAAGCAGATATCGTGGTGATGGCCGTATGGTTCAGCACTATTCAGGAGTTATTGAAAAAGTATAGGGTTGAGTTGCACGGTAAAATCATCATTGATCCATCCAATCCAATTGCACCTGATGGTAAGGGAGGATTTAAAAAAATTATCGGAGCCGAAGAATCAGCGGGACAAATCATCTCGGCAATACTTCCACAAGGTGCTAAATTGGCGAAGGCATTAGGCACATTAGGTGCGGGCTCGTTGAACACAGCCGCGTTCCAAAAACCGAAGGTGGTTTTATTTTACGCGACTGATGATACCAGCATAAATTCAAACATTGAAGAGTTGATTCATGACGCTGGCTTTGAACCTGTACGTGTGGGCAACATCAGCGAGTCAATACGCATTGAAGTGTTTGGGGAACTGCATGAATTCGGAGCGCTGGGGAAACCGGTTACGCGCGAAGAATTGAAGCAATATGCTTAAGAACAACTAACATTCATCCTTAACAATGAGTAATGAAAAAAATCCAAATTCTCCTCCTTCTTGCATCAATTACATTTTATGCATCGGGACAAAAGCAAAGACTAACCCTTAAAAAGCAAACTTTTGAATTGCACAATGTTAAAGGCTCCATTATTCAGTTTGAAGGAAAGCAAGTACTGAAAATAGAACGCGATTTAGAAGCGCTTCCCTTTGATGTAAATAACATTGAGAAAACTGTTGACGAACCACATTATGCACGGCTTGTAGGACTGGAAGATTTTGAGAACGGAATTATTGAAGTAAAAATGTATAGTCAGATTCAGGATCCACCACCATATCCAGGCGTGGCCGGCTTCATTGGAGTATATTTTAGAATTAAGGAAGACGACTCAGCCTTTGAGGGAATTTATGTAAGACCCAAAGTAGGAAGGGCCAGTAGCCAGATGTATCGAAATCATGCGGTTCAATACATTTCTTATCCGCACGCCAAGTTCGATACCCTGAGAAAGAGTTATCCGCCCGGTTCGTATGAAGGCTCTGCCCCGGTTGCACTGAATGAATGGATAAAAATGAGAATAGAAGTGAATGGTGAAACTGCTGAGATGTTTATTAATGACATGAAATACTCTTCGTTTATCGTAGACAAAATGTTAGGCAAGAATAAAATAGGCGGAGTAGGATTGTATGTGGACATCGGTACGATTGGTTACTTTAAAGATTTAAAAATTACCAAAGGTGTTGTCAAGAAGAAAAAATCAACAGATGTGAAAATAGAAGACATTTAGAAAATGAACCTTACGGTTGAGGCTCATAAACCAAGTATGTCGGCTGCCTTCTCGGCAATCATAATAACAGGTGCATTGGTATTGCCGCTGGTTAAGGTGGGCATTACCGAGGCATCTACCACACGCAGTTTGCCAATACCATAAACCTGGAGTTGATCGTTTACCACAGCCATTTCATCAGCACCCATTTTACATGTGCCTACCGGATGGTACACACATTCGGCACTGCGTTGAATATGATCCAGCAATGCATCATCCGAATCGCGTTTAGCCGGACAGTGGGTTTTGATTCGATACGCTGAAAAGGCTTCGGCTTCTAAAATTTCTAATGCAATCTTTGTTCCCTTCACCAGTGTTTCACGATCTGACTCTTCCGATAAATATCGTGGATCAATAACCGGAGGTGCAAACGGATCTGCGGAAGCGAGCGTAAGATATCCGCGACTTTTCGGATTGACCTGCGTAGGCAAAATGGTATAACCATCGGTATGCGGAAAAGTATTCAGATCAAACAGATTGGTGGTATAATCGTTGCCGGCATTAGTTGGCGTAAACTGAAATTGCAGATCGGGTTTGCTTAATACGGCATTTGATTTGGTGAAGGCACAAGCCTCCAGCGGACCTAAGGTAAGCGGCCCGGTTTTGAATAAAGCATATTGCAATAATGCTTCAGCTTGTTTATGCCACGGCATCCAATGGTTGTTGCTAATGGGTTTGCTGCACAAACTACTCACCGCGAAGAACAAATGATCTTGAAGATTTTGGCCTACACCGGGTAATTCTTTTTTTACTTCGATGTTATGTTTTGCCAACACATCTTTCGGACCAACACCCGAAAGCATCAAAAGTTGTGGCGATGCAAACGCTCCTCCGCAAAGAATTATTTCCTTGTTGGCAAATACTTTTTCGCAACACGTGTCGCGAACAAAGTACTCTACACCTCTTGCTTCATCCTGCTCAATCAAAACCTGTTTTACATGCACACCGGTATAAACAGTAAGATTATCGCGCGATAAAACTGGTTTTAAAAAAGCATCGGCAGTGCTGCAACGTTTGGCATTTTTAATGGTGAACTGCATCAGGCCTGCTCCTTCCTGTATCGCTCCGTTAAAATCATCGTTGCGCGGAATTCCCGTTTGTACACACGCTTCAATAAAAGCCCGGGCAAGTTCTGTTTTATGGCGTAGTGCATGCGTTACGTTTAAAGGCCCGCCCTTACCATGATAGCTGTTTTGAAATTGTTCGTTGTGTTCTGATTTAATAAAGTAAGGAAGTACATCCTGATAGCTCCAGCCATTGTTTCCCAGGTTTGCCCAATGGTCATAATCAGCAGCATGCCCGCGCACATAAGCCATGGCGTTGGTTGAACTACATCCGCCCAACACTTTTCCACGAGGCTGATAAATTTTTCGGTTATTTAAGAACGGTTGTGGCTCTGTCCAGTAACAATTCCAATCAACCGAACTGTGATGCAGTTTTGGATATCCGCCCGGAATGGCTACTTCCAGTTTGGTGTTCTTGGGTCCGGCTTCCAGCAGTAAAACGGTGATGGCCGGATTTTCCGTAAGCCGGTTGGCCAATACGCAACCGGCAGAACCCGCCCCCACAATGATGTAATCGAAAGTCATAGGAGAAACCTACGAAAATTTAATGAAACCCAATTGCTAAACATTTCTTGCTGCGTGTAATTATCTCAGCAGTAGAGTTACTAATTGGATTACATCAACCGCACGGATATTAAGGCGTCAAGACGGCTGTAAAACTGAAAACTGTGGCAGAGAGCCGTCAGACGCCTTACCTTGATTTACCAGATAAATTCTTAACCAGATGCAATCCAAACCCACTATTAAAAAAACCAAACTACAGGAATGGCGTGATTCCATTGTGTTTGCTGTAGTTGTGGCCACACTGTTTAGGTGGTCGCTGGCCGAAGCTTTTGTAATCCCAACGGGCTCAATGGAAAACTCCATGTTGGTAGGCGATTACCTGTGGGTAAGTAAACTTCACTATGGATCGCGCACCCCGCGCACGCCTTTACAGATTCCGCTTACCCATCAAAAAATCTGGGGCACTGAAATTCCCTCTTACCTGGATTGGATTGAATTGCCTTCGTATCGCCTGCCGGGTTTACGCAAAGTGAAACGCGGTGAGCCGGTTGTATTTAATACACCTAAAGATTTACTGGATCCAACCGAAAGGCCGGTGGATTTGAAAACCTATCTGGTAAAACGCTGTGTAGCTATTGGTGGCGATGTAGTTCAGATTAAAGATCAACAGGTTTACATCAATGGCGAAGCGATGGTTAATCCACCCGGTATGAAGTTCAGGTATCAGGTAATAACCAAAGAAGAACTGCAGCCACGTGCGCTTAAATCGCTTGGGTTGGATAGTGAAGATTTTTGGTTGCTGGGCAAGACGAACGATGGTAAAGCCGTTTACAACATGTTACTAACCCGGCAACAATTGCATGATGTGAATGAAGCTCCGTTTAAAGTTTCGGTGGAGCCTGCTTCAGATGATAAAGGTGGCTTTCCGCTTTATCCCGCTAGGATGAATGACACATGGACATTAAACAATTATGGCCCGCTTACAATTCCGCGAAAAGGGATGACAATTACCATTAACGATTCTACATTAAATTTCTATGGTGAGTTTATTGAAAAATACGAGGGGCACAAAGACGTAAAAATTTCCACCACACAATTGGAGATCGATGGAAAGCCAGTAGGAAACTATACTTTCAAACAAGACTATTATTTTATGATGGGCGATAGCCGCGATAACTCAATTGACTCGCGCTATTGGGGTTTGGTTCCAGAAGATCATATTCTGGGTAAGCCGTTGTTTATCTGGTTCTCGGTAAACAAAGACGGCAAGTGGTTAGATAAAATTAGATGGGAAAGATTGGGGATGGGAATCAGGTAACACGGGTTTCAGTTTTCAAATTTGAAATAATCCATTCGGCCACTACTAAATTTGGTACCCAGCATAGCCAGGCAATTACACGGTAAGCTTCAATAAAATCAAATTGGGCAAGCTGACCAAGTGGCAAATAAATGCGCAGTGTTACCGCGGCCCATGTAAGTGCATAACTGCGAATCATCCATGCCTGATGTTGAGTAATTTGTTTCTGCCGGATAGAAAGAAATGCTTTTGTGGTTGTGAAAATCCAGGCAACACCTAATCCGCCAAAGCCTAAGCTAGCCACCCAACCACCGGTGGCGTAAAAAGCAAGGTAAAGGGCGGCACTACCACTCAATAAACAAACGGCCACATAAATCTTACCCAACAACCGATGAGTGGTTAAATACTTTTGCCTGAGTTTAGTACTGAATTGCGACCAACCCGTAAGCAAAGCAACGCCACCAAAAAAGATGTGTTGATAGAAAGCTATATTCCAAAGTTGGCTCGCAAGCAATTCCTCTGACTTGGACTCCAGCAATCCAAAGCGCCCCGCTATCAGCAGGTAAATAACAGGATATAACCCACACCAATTGAAAAGAACGCAAACAAAATCCACTTTAAGATTTTCATATTATTCTACAGGAGCAATTGTAAAAGTTTTGACGGGGTTAAAAACAGGAATTAAGCTTAACATGCGAGGAGGTAATTTCAGGTCTTTTGCTTTTTCTTTTTGGCTGAGGGGAACAACACATTGTTAAGAATAAGTCGATAACCTGGTGAATGCGGATGCATGGACAAATCAGTATTGGCTCTGCGCCAGCCGGGCATTCCTTCCGGATCGTGCCCGCTGTAGTATGTCCAATGGCCGCGGCCCAATTCGCCATACAAATAACGCGTGCGTCCTGCGTCCCGGTTTTCGCCCAATACCCAGGCATTTGGTTTTACAAGTGTTGAGTTGAATGAAGAAGTTTGTCCATTGAATTCTTTAATAACATGTTCATGGTTCTGCGTAAGCAATGAGGGCACAATATCCCACTTGGCCGAAAACTGAAACAATTGAAAGTAGGATGATCCGCTTTGAAAAGAATCGAACCCACTTGAATTGATATCAGAAAATTTACGATTGGTGGCGGGCTCAAGTGTAAAATTTTCGAATGCAAGGGTTTTGGAATAGTCCAGGCTTGCATCATCATCGCCACTAAAATCTTTAAACGAAATACCAGAACCTTCCGCAGCAAGCGCTATATCAAATGTTTCGGCCCCTGAACACATGGCAAACAGATACCCGCCACCGGCAGTAAAACCTTTTATGCGTTTGGCAACGGCTAACTTCATATCGGTTACCGATGCAAAACCTAATCGGGTGGCAGTTTCTTCCTGAATTTTAGCCTGAATAATGGCCGATTCCCTGCGCATAAATCTTCCGTGTTGCCCGGTAAAATCTTCATGATGCAAATGCAGCCAATCAAATTTTGCCAGCTCGTCTTTCAGAATTTCTTCATCGTAAATGATGGTGTATGGAATCTCGGCATAATCCAGCACCAGAATTACGGCATCGGTTTCGTCATTAATCAATTCATTTTTGGGCGAGTACACTGCCACACGAGGCGCAGTTTCCAGCCGCACTACATTCAGATTAACATCGGGTCTTGCTATTTCAATTAATATAGAGTTTGCTTTTGCCGATGAAACTACTTCGTACGAAATACCGCGCACCTTGCACTCGGTTAGCACTTCATGGTGAAAGGGAATCAGAAAACTTCCTCCGCGGTAATTCAACAACCAATCCACCGGCTGCCCAATGGAAAGGGTATGAAACGCAAGCCCGTAAGCCTTCAGGTGGTCGCGCTGACTTTCATCCATAGGCACGAGAATAGAGTTGGCATAACTTAGCTGTGCCAGAAAGATGAACACAATAAGCCCCCTGAATTTCATCTTCTGAATGTCCGGTTTTTATGTATGAATCGCAAGCAGAATTTTTATATAGCGCTGTTGGTATGGATTGAAGGATTGTTAAGGGGTATTCTGTTATTTTTGAATCTACATTTTCACGTATGCCGGTTAACGTTTCGCAATTAATTGATCAGGTAAAACCAGAGTTTGTATTTACGGCTTCCCGCAGCAGCGGCCCAGGCGGCCAAAATGTGAACAAGGTTAATTCGCGTATTACGCTTTCGTGGCTGGTGAGTGAGTCTGCACTTGCGCCTGAAGTGAAAGAAATGATTTTGAAGAAACTGCATTCGCGCATTACTGCTGATGGTGAGTTGCAAATAACCGTTCAGGAAAATCGTTCGCAATTGCAAAACAAAGAAGCCACCATACAGAAGTTGCACGAGCTGTTGAGTAAAGCCTTTGCGCCACGCAAAGTGCGCAAGCCTACCAAACCGGGCAAAGCTGCCAAACAAGCCCGCCTGCAAACAAAGAAACAACACTCCGAAAAGAAGAAATGGCGCCAAAAACCGGAGTAGGTTTACTGGCTTTGGGTAAAACAAACTATTCAGTTACTCTTATCAACCAGTAACCACCACCAGCAGCCAATATGGACAGAACAAACTATATTTGCGCCCTGAAATCAGCTTGAATTTATGCGCCTCGGACAATTAGCCCGAAAACTTTCGGTAAGACCTTCTCAGATTGTTGACATGCTGGCAAGGCACCAGCAATTTTTAGAAGAGGGTTCAAACGCCAAACTAACAGATGACCTGGTAAAGCAGATTGTACTACATTTTGCTCCTGAACGCCTGAATGAAATTATGACAGTACAAACGCAGGAAACTGAACCTGAGTTGCAGCCAGAACCGGAAACAGTAATAGCTGAAGTTGAAGCTGAGCAGATTGAAGTGCAACCGGAAGTTGTAGCCGAAACTAAATCTGAGTTTGTGGATGCGAACGAAACCATTCGGGCGCCAAAGGTTGAGTTGGCCGGATTAAAGGTGCTAGGCAAAATAGAATTGCCAACGCCCCGTAAAAAAGAAGAGCCTAAAGCAGAAGATGACAGCCAGGTTGAACAAAAACCAAAACGCGAAACTAAAGACAAGCGCAGAAAGCCTGTAGAGCGAACCGAAAAACAATGGCGCAATCCCGTTGCCCAACAACGCGAAGCTGAGGCCCGGGAAAAAGAAGAACAGAGAAAAAGAGCATTGGCAGAAGAGAAAGAGCGCAAGCGTATTAACTACCTGAATAAGATTAAAACTACCCAGCCTGTTAAGGCAGTCCGTATTTATGATGAATCGGAAGAAGTACAGGCTGCCGTAAAAACAGAACAAAAACCACGCACCTGGGTGGGTAGGTTTTTGAAATGGCTCAACACCTGATGAAGAAAAAAGAATGCCCTTCGTGTGCTATGGAGATTGAGGCTGATTTAAAAATCTGCCCGATCTGTCAATACGAATTTCCGCGTTACGCTGCCTCTATGCGATGGACAGCCATTTTACTTGTGGTTGTTTTGTTGGTGATCTGGCTGATGAGTGTGTTGAGTTAATACCCAAATTATGTATTCGGGCTAATCAATAGCCCGATGCTAAACGCCCTTAAAAAACTCAAACGAATTCTTCAATGTTTCAATCGGGGTTGGAGTAAGATCACGCTCCAGATAAAAATGTTCGGCTCCTGATTTTACAGCTTGTGCTATTATTCCTTTTATATCAAATACTCCAGTGCCGGGGTCAGCCATTTTAGGGAACAACGTCATCCACTGGTCGGGTGTACTGCCATCGCCAGAAAAACGAATAGGTTCGCTGGCATCTTTTATATGCAATAACTTAAAGCGACCAGGATTGCTTTTCATAAACTCAATAGGGTTTGCGCCTCCGGCTGTCATCCAGAAAATATCTAACTCAAACACTACATGTTTAGGGTCTGTGTTCTTCAGTAAAATCTCCATGGGCGTTTGGCCATTCTCGGTCCAGTGTTCATACCCATGGTTGTGATACACAAACGTGAGTCCGTAATCGGCCATTTTTTTACCGATCTGGTTAAACTCATCGGCTAGTTTTTTAAAATGATCAAGCGTCCAGCGTTCATCGGTGTTACTCAGGTTAAGTGCAGGAATGGCCACATACTGCGTTCCTAATTTACTTAATGCTTCCATGGCCCGGATTAAATTCTTGCGCATGGTAATCAGGTCGAGATGTACCGAGGGTGTACTTAATCCAAAATCTTTCAGCATGGTTTTTACATCGCTGACAGAGTAGCCATAAAACGCATTGGCTTCAATGCCCAATTGTGCCGAAATTGGTTTCCAGCGGTCTATGGTTTCAGTGGCGCTGAAATCATACGGTCCAAAAAATTCAATTTCTTTATAACCTATTTCGCTAAGGGTTTTTAGCGTGCCTTTTAAATCTTTGGATACCATCTGCGGAATAGTAAACAACTGAATACCCCAGTGTTTTTTTTGTTCGGTAAGCGTTTGGGCTAACATCCCGGAAACGGGTAATGCGGCCAGTGTGGTGCCCGCTAATTGAATAAATCGCCTGCGTGGTATCATAACAAAGAATTGATTTAAATTGAAATTTAAGGTAAATAGTACACAGTTGCCTTTTTTTACCTCTTGAATTTTATAAGAATGCCCCGTTAGACAATATCTTTACTATATGAAAAAGTTGGTTTTTATTATTGATGACGACCCCGTGTACCTGAATTTTATGAAGGGACACTTTAAACAGATGTCAACCTTTGAAACCCGGGTGTTTCAATCGGGGCCCGAAGGCATTGCAGCTTTGGAGGAAGTCAAACCCTATCTGATTATTCTCGATCACTTATTTACCAATGCCCCGGATAAAACCGGATTGGACTATCTGAAAGAAATTCGTAAAAAACATTCGGGTGTGCCCGTCATTTATATTACCGCATTAAATGATGAAAGCCTGCGTGCAAAAACCAAAAAATTAAAGGTGGCCGATCATATTTTAAAGAACGATGCTTTTCTGATTCACCTGCGCACGGCTATGGATAAACTGGATGCACCACCTAAAGGGATTCTAAGTAAGATTTTCAAAAAATAGACCGTAATTTTTTTGCGTAAACTGTAGCCTACGTGAAAGCATTGGTTTGCCGCGCTTACGGATTGCCACACACCCTTGAAGTGGCCGAGGTAAATCAACCTCAACTACAACCTGATGAAATATTGGTTAAGGTTGCCTACTGTGGCGTAAACTTTCCGGATACACTCATCATTCAAAACAAATATCAGTTTAAACCTACACTACCATTTTCGCCCGGAGGCGAAGTGGCCGGAACGGTGGTTGCCATAGGAGCAAGCACCAAACAAATTAAACCGGGCGATGTAGTAGTAGGTTTATGCGGTTGGGGCGGCTTTGCCGAATATGTTGCTGTTAAGGCAACGCGGGTTTTTGTGTTGCCACAACATGTAGATCGTAAAGAAGCGGCTTCAACTTTTTATAATTATGCTACAGCATATCATGCATTAAAAGATCGGGCTCAAGTAAAACCAGGTGAAAAATTACTGGTATTGGGGGCAGCGGGTGGTGTTGGGTTAGCTGCTGTTGAGTTGGGTAAGCTTATGGGCGCTACGGTTATTGCAGCAGCTTCCGCTGATGAAAAATTAACACACTGTAAAATCAAAGGAGCCGATTTTGTAATCAACTATACCACACACGATTTGAAAGAAGGTATAAAAGAAATTACACAGGGTGGTGTTGATGTAATTTATGATCCTGTGGGCGGAGCGCTTGCTGAAACAGCTTTGCGCACAATTGCGTGGAGTGGTCGGTATCTGGTTGTGGGTTTTGCTTCGGGAAGCATTCCCAATTTTGCTGCAAATGTTCCGCTGTTGAAGGGAGCTTCGGTAGTGGGTGTTTTCTGGAGTGGCTTTGCTGAGAAAGAGCCCTTACGGAATGCCGCTAACATGCAGCAGTTAATTCAATGGTATAGTGAAAGAAAAATCAATCAGCAGATTTATAAAACCTATTCGTTAACAGAGGCAGCACAAGCCTTGCAAGATCTGATGGATCGAAAAGTAATTGGGAAGGCAGTGGTGCAGATTGCTGAAGTACTTTCTTAAAAGCAAGCCGCTGAGTCGCATAGTCAGAATCGGACCATCGCGTCTCAGCGGCTACTTAAAACTCAATTCACTTTAATCAACTCCACTTCAAAAATCAAAACAGAGTTAGGCGGAATTTGTCCACCGGCACCTTGTTCGCCATATGCAAGCTCAGAGGGCAGATAAAGTATCCACTTATCACCTTCGTGCATCAGCTGCAAAGCTTCTGTCCAACCGGCAATAACTTCATTCACACCAAAAGTTGCGGGTTCGCCACGCTCCACCGAACTATCAAACACAGTTCCATCCAATAACTTTCCGGTATAATGTACGGTAGCCTGATCGGTGGCAAGTGGTTTTTTGCCAGAGCCGGTGCTAACAATTTTGTATTGCAAACCGCTTGCTGTTTCCACTACGCCCGGCTTGGTTTTGTTCTCAGCAAGAAAGGCAACCCCTTCTGCTTTAGCTTTCGCAAATTTTGCTTCTGCAGCTTGTTGCATATACACCTGCACATACATGGCCGCATCCTGTGGTTCTAGTTGTAACGAGTCTTCCTTGAAAACATCGCGCATCCCAATGGTTAACGATTCATAATCGAGCGAATCGCCACCCTGCATTTTTAAATTTTTTGAAACCAATACTCCCAACGCATAACTGGCTTTTTTGTGCGGATCGGTAAGGTCGGCCTTTTGTGTTTTACTGTCGTTGATTTGTTTTTTCAATGCTTCAACTTCGGCAGTAAGTTGCTGGGTTTTGGCAAGAAGTTCTTTTTTGGATTGCGCATTTACCAGCACGGTGCTGAGCAACAGGGGCAGAATCAGGAATTTCATCGTTCATTAAGATTTTTAGCGGTGCAAAAGAAACGAATCCCTGGCGCTTTCACAAAAGTGTTATTTCCTGTAAGACGGCAACAGATTTAGCGAACATTTTAATTTCCCCTTTCAGAATGTTGGTTAGCTTTGATAATCAATCCCGCTTATTATGAACAAACGAGCATTTCTTAAAAACCTCGGTTTACTTTCGCTAAGTGCTTTACCTATGTGGGATGCACTGGCCGAAGCCAATAAAAACACAGCCCATCTTTCTGCAACAGCAGTTGCCAGCGATGAGGATTTCTGGGCTGCAATTAGGGGTGGATATAAACTAAAACCAGATTACATTAATCTGGAGAATGGTTATTACTGTTTTCTTCCACAGGAAATTCTGGAGCACCACATCAACCACATCCGCGAAGTAAACTACCAGGGTTCGTATTACATGCGCACGGTTCAGTGGGATAACAAACGTAAAATGGCTGCGAAGCTTGCCGAACTGGCCGGATGCTCGCCCGAAGAGTTGATCATCACACGTAATACAACCGAATCGTTAGACATGGTTATTGGCGGCATACATTGGCAAGCTGGTGACGAGGCAGTAATGGCCGAACAGGATTATGGTTCCATGCTTAACCATTTTAAACTGATGGAGAGGAAACACGGAATAGTAAATAAAATCATCTCGGTGCCCAATCATCCTAAATCAGACGAAGAGATTGTAAAACTTTATGAGAATGCGATCACACCCAAAACAAAATTACTAATGGTGTGCCACATGATTAATATTACCGGGCATGTGTTGCCCGTTCGTAAAATCTGCGACATGGCACATGCCAAAGGTGTGGAGGTAATGGTTGATGGCGCGCATGCTTTTGCGCATCTTAATTTTTCGATTGCGGATTTGGGTTGCGATTACTATGGTTCCAGCTTGCATAAATGGTTAAGTGTGCCGCTGGGCGCAGGGATGTTGTACGTAAAGAAAGGGAAGGCTGCCAACGTATGGCCGTTGCTGGCATCGCCCATATCGGATACCAACGATATTTATAGTTTAAACCAGACGGGTACACATCCGGTACATACTGATCTGGCTATCGCAAACGCTATCGATTATTACTTAAAAATTGGCCGCGACCGCAAGGAAGAACGCTTACGCTATTTGCAACGCTATTGGACAACCAAAGTACGCGGACTAAAGCATATTGTAGTAAATACACCAGAAGATCCGAAACGCCATGCAGGTATTGGCAATGTGGGTGTGGTGGGAATGAAACCCCAGGATCTGGCCGATACGCTACATAAGAAATACAAGATCTACACGGTGGCAATTGATGGGGCCGGAGTGCACGGTTGCCGCATTACACCTAACATTTATACCACTACCCAGGAACTGGATACGTTTGTGGCGGCCCTGAAAGATCTGGGCTAAACGCTGTTTTTGGCCAGATTTCAGGTTGATTGTTAACGACAGTTCAACATTAGGTTAATAACCGGCTTACCTATTGAACCACAGGGTATTCATTTACGTTATTTGTACTAACAACAACCACTAATTGTATGTTACAATCACCCAAACTGGCTATCCTGCAAAGTCTGGATGCTATGGACAAGGTGCAAATGGAAGAGGTGCTCAATTACATTAAGGGCATTCTTAACCAGCCTGAAAGAACTTCGGATTACAAGAGCTTCAAGAAGGAAGCGATGAAGGAAATCCGGCAGGCATTGCGCCAGGAGAAAGGCAAAAAGAAACTGCGGTTAGCCGCATAGCCTTTCTGCATCCCGCAGCTCTACAGATGGCTCTTACGCATCTGATAGAAACTTCTTCCCTCTAAAGGTTTGAGACAACCTCAACAGATCAATTATACTTCACGTAATTCTCCCACTTCTCAATCACTTCAACAAAGTCGCTGGGTAGTTCAGAATCGAATTGCATAAACTGATTGCTTACCGGATGAACAAAGCCTAATGTTTTAGCGTGCAACGCCTGCCGCGGAATTATTTTAAAACAGTTATCAATAAACTGTTTGTATTTCGAAAACACCGTTCCCTTTACAATATCACTACCGCCATACATCGAGTCGTTAAAAATAGGATGCCCGATGTAGCGCATGTGTGCGCGTATCTGGTGCGTGCGTCCGGTTTCCAGTTTGCATTCAATCAACGAGATGTAGCGCAAATCCTTTAGCAATTTGTAATGGGTAATGGCATGTCTGCCGAAATCGCCTTCCGGAAAGGCAGTAGTTACCCGCCTGTCTTTTAAGCTGCGCCCCACGTGCACATTAATGGTGCTTTGAGGCGGATCAGGAATTCCCCAAACAATGGCCTGATACGTTCGCTCAATGCTGTGATCAAAAAACTGTTTGGCCAGCGAGTTCATGGCAACTTCCGTTTTGGCAATCACCAACAACCCGGAAGTATCTTTATCGATGCGATGTACCAACCCTGGCCGCCCTTCATTGCCTTTCATTTCAGGTAAATTCTGAAAGTGATAAGTAAGTGCATTCACCAGGGTGCCACTCCAGTTTTGATAAGCCGGATGCACCACCATACCCGCAGGTTTGTTTACAACCAGCACATGCTCATCTTCAAATACAATATTGAGTGGAATATTTTCAGCTACCACATCGGTATCGCGGGGTGGCTCGGGCAGCGAAACAGTAATTACATCGTTGGGATGAACTTTATAGTTTGGTTTGATTGGTTTGTCGTTCACCTTTACAAACCCATCGTGTATGCCATCCTGAATTTTGGTTCGGGTTACATTGGGTAACCGATCCATCAGAAATTTGTCAATTCGAAGCAGACTTTGTCCGGCATCTGCCACTATGCGATGGTGTTCAAACAAGCCATCTTCATCATCTTCCAATAAATCTTCCGGGTGTGTCACAGCATTAAAATCAATCCGGCAAAGGTAGCTTATTTACTACTGACAACGGCAAGTTTGTGGTGACGACAACCGGCACTGCAATACAACACATCATCCCAAACTTTTGCCCACTTCTTTCGCCAGCTAAAGGGGCGGCCACACGCTTTACAGATTTTAACCGGTAAATCAGATTTTTTAACTCCGCGCATGCGGTAAAAACAAACAAGTACAAACGATGTTATAAGATTCATGCTTTCACCAGAAGAAACCGATAGAATTATTGCAATGGCCTGGGAAGATCGTACTCCTTTTGAAGCGATTAAATACCAATTCGGACTTTCAGAGCAGGAGGTAATCGAGTTGATGCGCAAAAACCTGAAGCCCTCCAGTTGGCGATTATGGCGCAAACGGGTTCATGGCCGTAAAACAAAATTTCAGAAATTAAGGTCAAATGAAGTGGTAAGATTTAAGTGCGACCGCCAGCGTAATATCAGTCTGAATAAAATAAGTAAGCGCTAAAGTTTCGTAACTTCGTGCTTCAAAATTTATGATATGAAGCGATTTTTGATCCTCTTTCTTTTTGTTGCCTGCAGCGAAAAGCAAACAGAAACACTATTATCTCCGGCAGATTTTGATTCCAGACTGAAGGCAACTGAAAATGCGGTTGTGCTGGATGTGCGCACAGAAGAAGAAGTGAGCACCGGCATTATAGAAGGGGCAACAAATATTGTGTACGATGCAGATTTTGCTGAAAAGCTTGGCTCGTTAGAACAAAAACCAATTTTTGTTTATTGTGCTGCCGGTGGCCGTAGTGCAAAAGCGGCTACAATTCTTCGCGATAAAGGCTATACTGTTTTTGAATTGGAAGGCGGCATGAATGCCTGGAAAGATGCCGGAATGCCCGTCAAGTAATTTTATTCTTGCAATGAAAAAAGTGTGGATTGTGGCTTTAGGCCTGATGGCGTGTTCAGGTGAAAATTCTGATTTGTTCTCATCTGCCAAAGAGAAAGGAATTATCGATCTTAAGTTAGAAGAAGCATCGGGCCTCGTAGCAAGTGCTGCACATCCGGGTTATTTCTGGACCCACAACGATAGTGGTAATGGTGCAGAACTTTTTCTGATTGATAGTGAAGCCAATATTGCAGCTACCATGCCTCTCGGTACAGTACGCAACCGCGACTGGGAAGACATTACACTTGGGCCTGGCCCCGAGCCTGGCAAAACTTATGTATATGTGGGCGATATTGGAGATAATAATGCGCAGTATCCATACAAGGTTATTTACAGGCTGGAAGAACCGGCAGCAATTGAAAACAAGACAATCGAACACTTCGATACTTTATTTATTCAATTGCCCGATGGAACCCGCGATTCAGAAGCATTGATGATTGATCCCGTTTCATCGGATATGTTTATTGTTTCCAAGCGCGAAGATTCAGTAAGACTATATCAGTTTGCCAATACCTGGAAATCGGGCGATACGCTTACGGCTGAGCTTAAAATAAAAATGCTGTACAAACTTACAGTAGCAGCAGACATTTCAGTTGATGGCACCGAAGTGTTGCTTAAAAATTATGATCATGTTTACTATTGGAAAAGAGAAGGCTCGGAAGCTATTGCCAATTTGCTGGCCCGAAACCCTATTGAGTTAAAATACAAACCTGAAAAGCAAGGCGAGGCAATTGCGTGGGCCCGCGATGGCTCAGGTTATTATACCATGAGTGAATCTACCACGCATGAGCGTGCGCGGTTACTATTTTATAAAAGAAAGCAGATCAGGCACCAGAACCGTTAGCTTACAACTGCCTATTGATTAATTCTTTAGTGAACTGAATCAGATTTTGCTTTTGTGCGGAATCAGGCAAGGTATTCAGTTTTTCAAAGCCTTGAGAAAAAAATTCGTTCACTTTCGTTTCGGTAAGCGCAGCAATTCCCAGGTCATCATAAATTCCGGTAACGGCTTTTACTTTTTTCTGCTTGTTGAATTTTTTTGCGCTCAGCCAAAACTCCAGTTCACGCTTATTGGCTCCTCTGGCTTTTTCTCGGGCCTTAATCAGCAGGTATGTTTTTTTGTTGGCGATAATATCGCCACCTACTTGCTTGCCGAATTTTTTCTTATCGGCATACACATCCAGTAAATCATCCTTTAGTTGAAACCCTATTCCTGCCAGGGTTCCGAATTCGCGCAACGCTATACGCTCGGCTTCCGGAGCTTTTGCTAAAAGTGCGCCCAACTCTAAGCTAAAGCCTAGCAACACAGCCGTCTTTAACCGAATCATTTCAAGGTATTGGGTTTCGGTAACTTTTGTTTTGGTTTCAAATTCCATGTCCCATTGCTGGCCTTCGCAAACTTCTGCTGCACATTTGCTGAACAAACCTAAAGCAGTTGGTAAAATATCTTTATCCAGGTCCAGAAACATACCGTACACTTTCACCAACATCACATCACCCGAAAGGATAGCCGTGTTTACATTCCATTTTTCGTGTACGGTAGATTTACCTCTGCGCAAAGGGGCATTGTCCATAATGTCATCATGCATCAGGGTGAAGTTGTGAAAAGCTTCTACCGCTGCTGCATACTTTAGAACCTTTTCAACATCATTTCTATACAACGAGTAAGCCAGGGTGGTTAGCAACGGGCGCATCCGTTTTCCGCCCAGCGCCATTATGTAGCGAATGGGTTCGTATAACGATTTGGGTTGCGAACCAAATTGTTGGTTTTTGATTTCGGATTCGATGAGTTGAAGAGTGTCCTTAACGGTGGGCATCAGAAATTGGAAATTATTGTTATGCTAAAAGTCGTCTTCTGTATAAAATGGTTTGGTTTCAAAACTCAAATCAATCAACCTGCGATCGACATCTGTCTTTTTGATACGAACCTGAACTTTATCGCCCAGCCTGTAAACTTTCTTTCTCCGCCTGCCAATTACCCGATAGTTTTTCTCGTCAAATTCGTAAAAATCATCTTTCATATCGGCCATGCGCACCATGCCTTCGCACTTGGTTTCCGTAATTTCCACGAACACACCAAAATCAGTAACTCCGGTAATGATACCATCATACACTTTGTTTTCAGCCAGGCTCATAAACTCAACCTGCTTGTATTTAATAGAAGCGCGTTCCGCATCAGCTGCCCGCTTCTCCCGCTCTGATGAATGAACACATTTCTCTTCGTATTGTTTTTTGTTCACCGATTTTCCTTTGTCAAGATAATATTGCAACAAACGGTGAACCATCATATCCGGATACCTGCGGATGGGCGAAGTGAAGTGGGTATAATGGTCGAACGCCAACCCAAAGTGTCCTTTTGCATCGGTAGTATATTTGGCTTTAGCCATGGCTCGCACGGCCAGCGATTGCAACACATTTTGTTCGGGTTTACCTTCAATGGTATCCATTAATTTATTTAACGAGCGCGAAATGGAATTGCTTTCCAGTTGCAACTGATGACCAAACTGTTTGGCGAACCGGGCAAAGTCCTCCACTCGCTCCTGGTCGGGTAAATCGTGTGTACGATAGACAAACGTATTTTTCTCCTCACCCTTTTTCATATTAAACACGTAGGTAGCTACAGCACGATTAGCCAGCAGCATAAATTCCTCAATCAGTTTGTGTGCATCTTTCCTTACCTTAGGCACCACGGCAAGCGGCTTTCCTTTTTCGTCCAGTTTAAACTTTACTTCTGTGGTTTCAAAATTAACGGCACCTTTCTTAAATCTTTCTTTACGAAGAATATGATGCAGTTGATTCAGGATTTTTAATTCTTCGGCAAACGTACCTTCACCCGTTTCAATTACTTCCTGAGCTTGCTCATACGTAAACCGATGGTTGGAATGAATTACGGTGCGACCAAACCATTCTTTGTAAATTTTTCCTTTCGCATCCATTTCAAACACGGCTGCAAATGTGAGTTTATCTTCATGAGGCCGTAAAGAACACAATGCATTTGATAATCGCTCAGGTAGCATCGGCACGGTACGATCCACCAAATAAACCGAAGTTGCACGGTCGAAGGCATCTTCATCTAATGCTGTGCCGGGTTGCACATAATGTGTTACATCGGCAATGTGCACACCTATTTCATATTTACCATTCTCCAGCGTGCGAAAGGAAATGGCATCATCAAAATCTTTGGCATCTTCCGGGTCGATTGTAAATGTAAGTACATCGCGAAAGTCCCATCGTTTTTTAATCTCATCGGCCGTAATGCCTTCGCTGATTTTTTCAGATTCCTGCAGTACGTTTTCCGGAAAGCGGAAAGGCAACTCAAACTCAGCCATGATGGAATGAATCTCGGCTTCGTTCTCACCGGTTTTACCTAAGATCTCAATCACTTTAGCTTCCGGACTTTTATCCCGATCGGCCCACTTCACTACTTCAAACAATACTTTGTCGTTGGCGGTGGCGCCATTTAAATTTTCGGGATAGATAAAGAAGTCCTGATAGATTTTTTTGAAGTCGGGCACCACAAAACCGAAGTTGCGCGATAGTTCAATGCGACCAACAAACCGGTTGCGGCCACGTTTTATAATGGACACTACCTTGCCCTCCGGATTTTCGCCTGTACGTTTATTAAAAATTTCTACCTCAACGGAATCGCCATGGATAGCGGTGGCCAGATCGGTTGAACGGATGTAGATATCCTTTTTTCCTTCTTCACCAGTGGTAACGTAGGCAAAGCGTGGATTTACATGATCGACCACACCGGTAATTCTGCCGGCAGTTTTGGTGCTTTTGAAATGCCCGTTGCTGAGTTGTTCAACGGTGCCATCCTCAACCATTACATCCAACAACTTAAATAAATCTTCAATCAGCGACTTTTTCTTAAGTCCGAATTTCCGGATTAACTGTTCAACACTATACGCTTTACCATTCGATTCTTCCAGAAACTGAATCAGGGATGAATACAAGCCACTTCGTTCTTTTTTATCGCGCCTGGCTTTTTTTTCTTTAAATTTCTTTTTACTCATTTTTTTTGTTGCGGAGAAATGCAGATGAGTTAGCGGAGTTTGTATCCGTTAACAGATTGCCTTAGTCCATCTTTAATATTTTTTTCGTTAAGTACCGCTCTTTCATCTCTGTGCGCTCCGTGGTTAAGTATTCACAATTAAACCCGGATCGATAATTGGCAATCCTTTCATTCTTAAATACAACTGAGCTACCGCCACCACATCGCCCAGACAGTATTCAGCAATTTTATTCAGGTTTCCTTGCTGGTGATAAACTTCACTAACCATAGAGCCATCCATTACGCCCTTGCTGGTAGGAATTTCAAAAATTGCGGCAAGCAGATCGAGCGAGGTATAATGTTTATAATCACCAAACTTCCACATTTCCATGGTATCAAGGTGGTTAACCTCCCATGGTTTTTTGCCCGACACATTTAAAACACCTGGAATGGGTAAACCGTTCACCAAAGCCCTGCGACAGATATAAGGGAAGTCAAACTCTTTACCATTATGTGCACACAATTTTACTCCTGGCCCCATCTTATCAAGTGTATCACTAAACCCTGAGAGCAGTTTTTTTTCGTCATGATCGGCAAAGTAGCGTGTGCGTAAACCCAGTGTGCCGTTTTCTTCGGTGTATTTGCCAATGCCAATCACAATAATTTTTCCAAACTCAGCATAAATGCCTGCGCGGTCCTGAAACAAATCTTCATCGGTTTGGCCTTCTTCGCGTTTGAAGAAACTTGCTTTGCGCGCCCATTGCGTTTTAAGTCGCTCGTTCAGGTTGACATACTGATCAACCACCCGAACGGTTTCAATATCGAGAAACAAAACATCTTTCAGATCGGGATGCATAACGTTAAGTTTACTTCTTAAAGATACAGGAATATTACCAAAGCTGCTCTCAGGAATGAAGCACGCCTTCTTTATCTAACTCTTTAACAAAAGTAAGATTAGCTTCGCAAATGGAGTCGGGCACAAAAATAAACCTGCGGTCGTAAATCTGTGTGCCGATATAATAACTCACCCAATATTCATTGTTGAGGTGAAATAGCTTTTCGTCCAGGGGTTCTATCAACACAGCTTCGTTGGCCGGAACGGTTTCCAGAAAATGGCGCAGGGTTGAAGTGCGTTGGGTTTCGCCTTCTTTTTCGCCATAACCGCTGCTGGCCACCAAAGTGTTTTCAATTGGAAACGGGTTCTTGTTGATCAGGAAAACTTTCCATTCATTCTGGTTCAGCATGTTCTTCTCGCGCGTAACGGCCAACGTTACATTTTTTACTTCAGGTATTTCAATATCTTTTTTCATCTTATTATTTCCATTTGAACTTTGTTAAAACAGAGTGTCGATTTCTACACGGCTCAGTCTTATTCGAGTTCGTGTTTGGTAACATCAGTTAAAAATCTCCATTTCAAAAATATCGGCCAGCTTCTTTTTTAAAACAGTTTTAACCAATTCAAGGTCCTGCGCCTTACCTAACTCTTTTTCCAAAGAGGTAACCGTTTTATCGGCAATGCCGCAGGGCACGATATTAGCAAAGTAATTCAGGTTAGCATTTACATTAAAGGCAAGCCCATGCATGGTTACCCACCGGCTGGTTTTTACGCCCAAGGCACAAATTTTTCGCGCTTGTTTTTCGTTCTCGGAATCGAGCCACACACCGGTAAGCCCATTAATTCTTCCGCTCTTGATTCCAAATTCCTGTAACGTCTGGATTACCGCTTCTTCCAGCAGGCGCATGTACTTATGGATGTCGGTAAAAAAATTTTCCAGATCAATAACCGGATAGACTACAAGCTGGCCCGGACCGTGATACGTTATGTCGCCTCCGCGATTGATGTGATAATAGGTAGCATCAATGGTGTGGAGGTCATCTTTTTTCAGGAGTAAATTTTGTTCTTCTCCGCTTTTGCCCAGCGTAAATACGTGTGGATGTTCGCAGAAGATTAAATAGTTATGCGTTGGCAGGTGGGAGTTGTTAACGCGATTGGCCGTTTTTACATCCAGTATAGACTGAAACAACGTGGTTTGATAATCCCAGGCTTGTTTGTAATCCATTAAGCCAAGATCCAGAAATTTAGTTTTTTTGTTGAGTGTGCTGTTCAAATTATTAATGACTTACTTCATTCGCCCCAATTCTTCTTTTACGTGTTCGATAGCTTCCAGCGGACCAGCTTCTACTCCATTTTCTTTAGCGAGGTAAAATGAAATCCAATCGGTAAGGTGAATCAGGTAATAATATTGTTCTAACAACGATGCGCCTTCGGCCACAATATCAATTATGGTGTTCGATCGTTTTTCAAAAACCGGCCGGCATATTTCCATTCGTTTTTCTACACGTTGATGGTCATGGTCGGAATACAGATAAATAACCTGCGCGTGCTGTAACACTGCTTCTGGAAATTGCCAGCCTGCAATTTCGTTGTGGTTCATTTCCGGAAAGGTGTTTACATGCGCCAATTGCTTGGCATTCTCGTTTACCTGATTTTGAAAACGAATGGCCATTGCCTTTAATCGTTCATCGCAATAGATAATGGGCAATTTTCCCTTTAGTTTTTTCGCAATCAGCTCCGCTTCCGATTCTACCGCTTTTTCACAGCGGTTAAGATGTTCAATAGCATTTTCGGTTTCTTTAATAAAAGCAGCGCCAATCAGGTTGGTGTGGTACAAGGCATACAGCAGCGAGATCATCATATAACCCAGATTACCGCGCGGGCTTTTTGATTCGCCCGGAATCTGAATCCAGTATAGGTTATATTCTTTGGCAAGGTCCAGCATTTTACCGCCCGAAGTGATACAAATTATGTGTGCCCGTTTAAGCATGGCTTTCTGAACAGCAGCCAGCGTTTCTTCGGTATCGCCACTGAACGAACACGCTATGAACAACGTATGCGGACTAACAAACTGTGGAATATTGTAACCCTTGCAAACCGTTATGGGAATAGGCACGCGCCCAAAGGTGAGCGATTCAACCAGGTTAGCCCCGATGCCCGATGCGCCCATGCCCGTAATCAGAATGTTGCGGATGTCGCTACCCGGTCGCACCAGATCAACCGATTGCCCGATCTTCAATGCGTGGGCCAACTGTAATGTAAAACCTTCTATTAGTTTCTTCATTCTTTCCGTAACTTAAGCACAAAGGTAAGTAGATTCCATCGAGCGATGAAATGAACGGCTTGCTTACCCCGATTAAAACACCAGGTAAACATGATAAAGTTTCTGACAGGGTTTTTTGTTATCATATTAAGCGCAGGTGCGGCAATAGCACAGCACCAGAAGGTTCGTTTAAACCACATTGCGGTTTATGTGCAGGATTTGAAAACCAGCCGCTACTTTTATGAAACCATAATTGGGTTGGATACCATTCCGGAACCCTTTCACGATGGCAGGCACACCTGGTTTGAAGTAGGCCCTCAAAGTCATTTGCATTTGATTGCTGGTGCCCGGGTAAAAATAGCTCAGGATAAAAACATCCACCTGTGTTTTAGTGTGCAGTCGGTAGATCAGTTTGTAGAAACGTTGCAGAAACACAAAATTGAATTTGAAGATTGGATGGGCAGCAAGGGTGCAATTACTAAACGGGTGGATGGTGTGAAGCAAATTTATTTTAAAGACCCCGATGGGTATTGGATAGAAATAAACGATGCGCGTGACTAAAATTTAGCCATGAACGATAAACAGCAAAAGGGAAAAGAGGGTGAAGACCTTGCGGCTGCTTTTCTGCAACAGGCGGGTTATCAGATTGTGGAACGCAACTATCGCTATAAACGATCCGAAATTGATTTGATTGTACGAAAGGCAGGATGGTTAGTGTTTGTGGAAGTAAAGATGCGCTCAAGCGATGCTTTTGGTTACCCCGAAGAGTTTGTGGATTATCAAAAAGCAAAAAACATCGTTTATGGTGCCGAGCAATACACATACGAAAATAAATACGAGGGCAATGTGCGCTACGATGTAATAGCCATTAGTATGAAACATGGCAGGCCCGAGATCAGGCATTTTGAAGATGCGTTTTATTGAGGCTGATTATTAATCACTTACTTGTATTTATATCGTAATCCGGAAAAATTCCATCCATCTTATGGAATACAAACTTTTTTGCATCTTAAAGCAGTGACCAATTTAAACGGGTTGAATTAAACACTTAGTAACCACAAAACTTATGAAAACGCAGTTCTTGGTGATTTTAGCAAGCCTTTTAATAAGTATAGATTTTGGACAAACTAATAACGCATCAATGCCTTACGATTATGAAAAAGCCTGGCAACAGGTTGCAGAATTTGAAAACAAAGGATTACCGGAGTCGGCCCTGAAAACAGTAAACACCATTTATGAAGAGGCCAAAAAAGAACAGAACGCACCCCAGTTAGTAAAAGCAATTATTCACCAATTAAAATTTACCGATTACAAAGAAGAGAATGCCTTTGTTAAAAATCTGAATCGCCTGAGAGACGAAGCCAACGCGGCCACATTTCCAGCCAAGCCATTGCTGCACTCCATGCTTGCCGAAATGTATTGGCAATATTATGAGAATAACCGCTACCGGTTTAACAACCGCAGCGAAATAACTACTCCGCAACAAGATGATATTGAAACCTGGAGTTTGAATAAGATTGTGGAAGAAACGTTGCAGCAGTACAAACTTTCTTTACAGGATTCGGACAAAAGTAAAAACACCCGAATAGATTTTTATGAGCCGGTAATGCATACCGGTAATGCCCGCGGCCGGAGTTACCGACCGACACTATTTGATTTTCTGGCGCATCGTGCTCTCACCTTTGCATCGGGTAGTGAGGCAGATATTACGCAGCCGGTTTATGCTTTTGTGTTAGATCAGGAAGCGTACCTGGCAGATGCCGCAACATTTGCAGACTTAGACATTACCACACAAGATGCTTTTTCCCTGAAATATTTTGCTGTGCAGCTCTTTCAGGAGTTAACACGTTTACACCTGAACGACCAAGACCCGGAGGCGCTGGTTGATCTGGAAATTGCGCGCATTACTTTTATGCACACCAATCTGGTGCTACCCGATAAAGATAAGTTGTACCAAATCGCTTTAGAAAAATTAGAACAACAGTATTTAGCACACCCTGTTTCAACCCGCGTTACATTTTTGTTAGCTCAAACGTACGTAGAGCAAGGTCAGCTTTATAAGCCATTGCAATCCGAAGCCCATAAGTGGGATTTAAAAAAAGCATTTGAAATAGCCGGGGCCGCCAAAAAAAGATTTTCCGATTCGGACGGTGCCATTCAATGTGAAAACCTGCAGCGCGACCTGCAATCAAAAGCGATAAGCGCAGTTATTGAAGTAAATAATATTCCGGGCGAATTGTTTCGGGCGCTGGTGCGCTATAAAAATGTTACCGACTTACATTACCGCATTATTAAAACCACACGTGAAGAAGTACAAACCCAACGCAGAAAGTGGGAGCGTAAATATGATGTGGATAGCGAAGAAAAATTTATCGGATTCTTTTTAGCGAAGTCACCGGTAAAAACGGGCAGGTTTATTTTGCCGGATGACGGTGATTATCAACAACACAGCCTGGAAGTAAAGTTAGATGCACTGCCTGTAGGCGAGTACATGGTGGTATTCAGTCACCGGCCGGATTTTACTGTAAGTAAAAACGGGCTGGCCTATGCATTCACGTCTGTATCGAACATCAGCTTTATTCATCGCTCCACCCAGGATGGGAGCACCGAAGTATTTGTGCGAAATCGCCAAAGCGGCCAGCCCTTGGCAGGTGTTGTGGCTGACTTATA